>NZ_FNJP01000002.1:0-981037 GCF_900104165.1 Phyllobacterium sp. YR620 | reverse complement strand
ATCCTGCAAACCTTAGGGCGCATTCAGCAACCGCCAGCGGCGCCCCGCCCTCGTTGTGCCGGTATATAGACCCCACCCAACAAAACTGTCAACACCGATTTTGAAGAATTTATGAAAAATATGACGGTTCGATTTCGCCGCCCTGCCCAGCCCTTGCGATGGCTGCGAATCCCGACCGGGCAAATCCAAATGTGATGGCCTTGGCCACAAACATGCCCCAATCGCGACCTAGCGCTCGCGCCGACATGCGGGGCTTTTTCAAACAGCCACCGCGATCGAATGAGCGATGCGCACATCCGTTTCGGCGGCCTGCGTTGACATAGTGAAGTCACGGGGGCAAAACTGCGGCCTCGTTGATTTCATGCCAGGGCAAACCTGGCCGGCAAACGCGCCGGGAACCTGCATTCACAACGGCGACGGGATCACACTTTAAAGTATGAGCGAGTACGAGGGGCACTCATCGATCGATCCGGGCAATGAGCCGCCGCTTATCACGGACGGACGCCGCGGGCCGCCTGACCGCCGCGAAATCTCGGCGCGCTGGCTGGCCGGCACGTTTCTTACCGGCATTACCTCGAGCATGCTGATGGGCGTTGCCCTGTTTGCAGCGCTCGACGGTCGCGAACAACTCGCAACACCGCCGGAACTGATCGGCCGCAATGCCATGCCCGCCCCGGCCGACGCCAGCGGCGTGACCAAGGGATCGCGCGTCGTCGCAACCACCCCCATACAGAAGAACCGGGACCGCCGCCGTCTCGACGTTTCGACCATGTTCAAGGATGGCGAGCGCGATGTCGTTCGCTCCATGCCATTCGAGTTCGTGCACATTGAACTTGCAGACGTGCACAATACCAATCGCCGCTATCCAAACTTCAATCCGCTCGACGTCTTTGCCGAAGCGAATGAGGATACGGACCCCACGCCCAAGACCGGTCAGATTTACGGCGCCAAGGTCGAGAGCGAAGTCAGCCTGCGCACCGTCGATTTCCCGCTGACCACGGCGCAATATGATCCTGCGGACGATCTCAGCGTCGACGAAGTTGAGGAAGTCGTCCGCAACACCGGTTCGCTGTTGACCGATGGCGCCATTCAGGTTGCTTCGCTGCATTATGTCGATCCGCTGCGTTTCGGTACGGATGACGACCCCTACAATTTGCGCAGTCCCCTCGCGGTCAAGATCATCCAGGAGAATGTGAGTGTTGCGCCGCGCCTGCCCGAGGATGCAGCGAGCACCGGATATTCGGAAGCGCTGATCCCGTTCCGCAGCGATAAGGAAATTACCGCCGCCCTCGCGGACGCCGGTTATGAGAGCGACGATGCGACCGGCATGTCCGGGGCGATCAGCAAGCTCTTGAACTCCCCGCGCCTCAAGAGCGGCAGTGTTCTACGCCTCGGCATTGAATCGCGCGACGATCTCGACCGCATCGTGCGCGCCAGTGTCTACAATGGCAGCACGCATATTCTGACGATCGCGCTCAACGACAAGGAACAATATGTCCCCGCCGACGAGCCGGAAATGACGCCCGGCCTGCAGGTGGCGTTCGATGACAGTCCCGCCGGATCGCGGCGCGCCGAAGACCTGCCGACCGTCTATGACGGTATTTACAGGGCCGGCATCGCCTATGGCATGACCGATCCGATGATCAAGCAATTGATCCGCATGCTGGCTTCCGATGTCGACTTTCAGTCGCAGCTGAGCCCCACGGACGAGCTTGAAGCGCTGTTTTCGCTGCCGGCGGGCTCCGACAAGGCCGGGGACGAATCGGAGATTCTCTATGTCGCCGCGAACTTCGGCGGCGACCTCAAGAAGTTCTATCGGTTCCACGGCGAGGATGGAACGACCGACTATTACGACGAAAACGGCAAGAGTTCCAAGCAGTTCCTCCTGCGCAAGCCAGTGCCCAACGGCACTTTCCGCTCGCCGTTCGGCATGCGCCGCCACCCGATCCTCGGCTATTCGCGCATGCATACCGGCGTCGACTGGTCAGCGCCCCGCGGCACGCCCATCGTCGCGGCCGGCAATGGCGTCGTCGAGCGCGCCGGCTGGACCAATGGCTATGGCATCCAGACGCTCATCCGTCATTCCAATGGTTACGAGAGCAGCTATTCGCACCAGAATGCCGTGGCAAGCGGCGTTGTTGCGGGCGCGCGTGTGCGCCAGGGTCAGGTCATCGGTTATCTTGGATCAACCGGTCTTTCGACCGGGCCGCATCTCCACTACGAGGTGATCGTCAACGGTTCGAAAGTCGATCCGATGCGCATTCGCCTGCCGAGCGGCGGCGAACTGCAGGGCAATGATCTCGTCGCCTTCCAGCGGGAGCGCGAACGGATCGACCAGTTGCTTCAGGACGAAAATTCCGACGCCACCAAGGTTGCGGCGAGCGGGTAAGCACCCGCGCTATTCCTGGAACTCTACCGTCACGCCCTTCTGAACCATCTTGGAAAGCTCCGTTGCGTCCCAATTGGTCAGGCGCACACAGCCATGGCTGTTGGTCTTGCCGATCTTCGACGGTTCAGGCGTGCCGTGAATGCCATAGGTCGGCTTCGACAGCGCAATCCACACCGTGCCCACCGGGCCGTTCGGGCCGGGCGGAATCGTCAGGACCTTGTCGTTCTCACCCTGCTTGAAGTTCAGCTTCGGATTATAAGTGTAGTTCGGATTGAGCGCGATACGCTCGACCTGGACCGTGCCCGAAGGCGATGGCGTATCGGTCGACCCGATCGTCGCGGGATAGGCGACGATAAGCCGGCCCTCGGCATTATAGCCGCGCACCTGCTTGCGGCCCTTGTCGGCGATGATCCGCGTTACCGCGCCGCCGGCATTCTGGCCGGGATTGGCCACCTGGATGGAAACGCCCGGTGTGTTGAAATTGACGCCAGGATTGATCTCCTTGAGATAAGTCTCATCCATATGGAAGCGTTCGGCCAACATCTCTGTGACCGAAGTAAACGCCATGCGCTCGAGTTGCGCCTTGTGGCCGTAATCTTCCGGGATGGAGGCGACGAACGGATAGGCCGCGTCCTCCGAGGTGATCGTATAGGACACGAAAGCGGGTCCGCCGGTTTGTTCGAGCGAGGCGTTGATCCCCTCATCATTGAGCGGATCGAATTGCTGGCCGGTCATTTCCTCGAATGCCGCGACAGCCTTGTCGACATTGCCGCCCTTGTGGCCATCGATCACGCCGGGTGACACGCCGATCCGATCGAGCAGGACCTGGATTGCGGCGATCTTTGCCTTCGCGCCCTGCCCCTTCGGTAATTCTACTGTCGGCGCGGGATTTGGATGAGCCGGTATCTGCTCCTGCTGCGGCGTGTCGTAGAACCCGTCATTTTGCGAGTCCGGTGGATTGAAATTCGGATCCGCCGGATTGAGATCGGCCTCGCCGCCTGTGGGCGGCAGCGGTTGCCGATCGACGCTGCCATAGTCGCGCTCGGACGGGAGCGCCGATTGCTGTTCATAGCGATCATTGCCCGGTCCTGCATAGGGATCGTTAGGGATGGCGCCGGTGTCATAGGGATCCTGCGGCGCGTCAGGGAAGTAATCCGCACCCTGATCGTTGCGCGGCTCTTCTACCGAAACGACACGGCCGCGGCGATCAACCGTAACCCTGCGGCCATATTCATCATAGTAGGAACGATAGGCCTCCCGGCGCGGGCGACGCTCGCCTTCGAACCATTGCGCCAAAGTGTATGGCGTGTCGGCATTGGCGGCAGGCGCAATCATTCCGGCCGCGCTCGACGTCGCCGGGGCGGTGACGCCCGCTGAAGCCATGAGCAACAATCCGAGTAATGAATGATGATAAGAGGCCATGCCATAAGATTCCGGTTATTGCCGATAACGCGACATTAATCATAAATGACCGAACTTCCTGTCATTATGGTTAATGCCTTCGCGCTTTTATCGTTGCATTTATGAGATGAACGAGACGTGAAAATGGCCGCGCTGTGGCGGCCATCTTCTTTCTTTCAGTGTTGCGAAATCGCAATCATGCAGCTTCGCTCTTGTCGCGCTCCGGCGCGGATTTGACCGACTTGAAATTCAGCCGATCCGAGCCCGCTGTGATCTTCACCGTCGAGCCGTCCAGAATATCGCCGAGCAGGATTTTCTCTGCCAGCGGATCCTGCACCTCTTTCTGGATGACACGCTTCAGCGGTCGCGCGCCATAGGCCGGATCGTAACCCTTCTCGGCAAGCCAGTCGGTTGCTTCACTGTCAAGCTTGATCGTGATCTTGCGATCGGTAAGCAGCTTCTGCAAATGCTCCATCTGGATCGCGACGATCTTGCCCATATCCTTGCGCTTCAGACGATGGAACAGGATGATTTCATCGACACGATTGAGGAACTCCGGCCGGAACGCCGACTTGACGACGCTCATGACCTCGTCACGCGCCACGTCGACGTCCTGGTCTTCGCCCAGCGCAGTCAGATATTCGGCCCCGAGGTTCGACGTCATGATGATCAGCGTATTGCGGAAATCAACCGTTCGTCCCTGCCCATCGGTGAGGCGCCCATCGTCGAGCACCTGCAGCAACACGTTGAACACATCCGGATGCGCCTTCTCGATTTCGTCGAAAAGGATCACCTGATAGGGCCGCCGCCGCACCGCTTCCGTCAGTGCGCCGCCTTCCTCGTAACCGACATAGCCGGGAGGAGCGCCGATCAAACGCGAGACCGAATGCTTCTCCATATATTCGGACATGTCGAGGCGTACCATCGCCGTCTCGTCCGAGAACAGGAATGCCGCAAGGGCCTTGGTCAGTTCGGTCTTGCCGACGCCGGTGGGTCCGAGGAAGATGAACGAGCCAATCGGCCGGTTCGGATCCTGCAGACCGGCACGCGCCCGGCGGATTGCTTTCGACACGGCCTGGACTGCCTCACCCTGGCCGACGACGCGCTTGGCAAGCTCGTCTTCCATGCGTAGCAGTTTGTCACGCTCGCCTTCGAGCATCCGATCGACCGGAATGCCGGTCCAGCGCGAAACGACCTGGGCGATGTGGTCGGAGGTAACGGTCTCCTCTACCATCGATGTGGCGTTGTCCTGCTGTTCGGCGGTGGCAAGTTCCTTCTCGAGCGCCGGGATTGTGCCATAGGCAAGTTCGCCGGCTCTCTGGTATTCGCCATTGCGCTGGGCAGCGGCGAGCGCATTGCGCGCATCTTCAAGCTGCCGCTTCAGATCCGCCGCATGGCCGAGCTTCTGCTTTTCCGACTGCCAGGTATTGGTCAACGCGGTCGACTCTTCCTCAAGCTCGGCGAGCTCGTGTTCCAGGCGCTCAAGCCTGTCACGCGAAGCATCGTCCTTCTCTACCTTCAGCGCCTCGCGTTCGATCTTCAGCTGCATGATGCGCCGATCGACCTCATCGAGTTCCTCCGGCTTCGAATCGACCTGCATGCGCAGCCGCGCCGCACTCTCATCGACAAGGTCGATGGCCTTGTCCGGCAGGAAGCGGTCGGTGATGTAGCGGTTCGACAGCGTCGCGGCCGCAACGAGGGCCGAGTCCGAAATGCGTACCTTGTGATGCTGCTCGTACTTCTCCTTGAGGCCGCGCAGGATCGAGATTGTGTCCTCGACTGTCGGCTCGTCGACGAAGACGGGCTGAAAACGACGGGCAAGCGCCGGATCCTTCTCGACATGCTTGCGGTACTCGTCAAGCGTGGTTGCACCGACGCAGTGCAGTTCGCCGCGCGCCAGCGCCGGCTTCAAAAGGTTGGAGGCGTCCATTGCGCCTTCGCTCTTTCCCGCGCCAACGAGCGTGTGCATCTCGTCTATGAAGAGAATGATCTCGCCATTTGCCGAAGTCACTTCCGAAAGCACGGCCTTAAGGCGCTCCTCGAACTCGCCGCGATACTTCGCGCCGGCAATGAGCGCGCCCATGTCGAGCGCCATCAGCTTCTTGTCCTTCAGGGATTCCGGCACATCGCCATTGACGATGCGCAGTGCCAGCCCTTCGGCGATGGCGGTCTTGCCGACGCCGGGCTCGCCGATGAGCACCGGATTATTCTTCGTGCGCCGTGACAGGACCTGGATCGTGCGGCGGATTTCATCGTCACGACCGATCACCGGGTCGAGCTTGCCCGCCCGCGCGTCGGCGGTAAGGTCGCGCGCATATTTCTTCAAGGCGTCATAGGCATTTTCGGCAGAGGCCGAATCCGCGGTGCGACCCTTGCGGATATCATTGATGACGGCATTGAGCCCAGCGGGCGTTACGCCGGCGCGGCTCAGGATTTCGGAAGTCTTTGCCGATTTCTCGATGGCCATGGCCGTCAAGAGGCGCTCGACGGTAACAAAACTGTCACCGGCTTTCTTGGCCACTTCCTCGGCCGTGGCAAAAACCTTGGCCAATGGCTGCGAAAGATAAAGCTGACCATTGCCGCCCGTTACCTTTGGCATCGCGTCAAGCGCTGCCTGAAGGCCGAGGCGAACCTCTTCGACATTGCCGCCGGCCCGTTCGATCAGCGACGCAGCAAGTCCTTCCTCATCGTCGACGAGAACCTTCAGCAAGTGCTCGGGAGCAAACTGCTGATGATTGGACGAGAGGGCAAATGTCTGCGCCGACTGGATGAAACCCCGAACCCGTTCGGTGTACTTCTCAATATTCATTACTGTCTCCTTTTCCCGGACGACCCTTAAGCGGCATCGTGCGGTGGTCTGGTGACGGGCCCCCTGCGAGAGGCGGACCCATTCGCTCGAGGCAAATATGGGAACCAGTTCCTAGGCTCGCAAGGTCGAAGCGGAAGGATTTATCATGCCAGAAGCAAAGCAAATTATCGATATGAATCATGGCGCATGCCGGCGCGCGCAGAAGAAGCGATGATGGATTTGGGCGGCGGGCTCTGATCTGCGGCAAATGGATGGAGTTTGCCGAATAGTCAGGCTTGCGGCGCAATAGCGGGCGCGGATCCTCGGCGAAGCCGGAGATTAGGGCCGACCGGTCGGCACGTGTTGCGAGCGAGTCTATGCGATCTCGCATTCACAAAATGAATAAGCCGCCCGCGAATGAACGCAGGCGGCCTATATCAAGAAAACCGAAATCAGACGTCCGATTCGACCGCGGCCCGGCGCTTCTTCACTTCGGCGACAATTCCTGCCGGCGAAAGATCGTTCGTGGCGTCAGCTGTACTCGGTGCGTCACTGTTGCCTTCTGCCACACGCGGTTCACGCGGCCGGGCCGGGCGACGACCGCGCGGTGCGCGGCGGGCGGACTTGGCCTCGGCGTTTTCCGCGTCGACAGATGCCTCGGCCTCCACCGGCCGTGCCTCGGGCTGAGGCTGCGGCTGGCGCTGGCTTGCCGTATCATCGTCATAGGCGACCTCTGCGGGCGTGCCTTGAATGACCGGCTGCGGTCCGCTCCCATTGATCGGCTGGTGCACGATACGTTCGACCTCGTTACCGTTGTCGTCGTCATAGCCCATGTCGTCGTCCTGGTCATCGCGATCGTCGCGCTGGAACTGGACGGGCGCCTGGGCCTGTGCCGCTAGAATGATTCGATTGTAGTGCTCGGCGTGCTGAAGGTAGTTTTCAGCCATTACCCTGTCGCCGCTGCTCTGTGCGTCACGTGCCAGAGTCGTATATTTTTCGGCGATGTGCTGAGCATTTCCCCGAATTTTGACGTCGGGTCCGTTGCTTTCGTAATTGCGGGATAGTGGGTTCGGACCTTTTCGGTTGTTGTTACCGCGTCCGCGCATGCGCCTATTCTGCTGTACTGGCCTCATACTTATCTCTTTTCAGAAAATCAGGGGCGCTGTTTTGCTCACCATTTGAGTCAAAAAGCTTCGCTTCTCAAGTGCCGACCTGAAGCGCGCCCCGCGCTTCAATCGCATCCAAAGTTTCATAAAACTTTTGTGCTGCCGCAAAAACCGTCTTCTCCAAAGTTTTCCCGAAGAAAGATCAAACACCCAGAAATTCCCTACCAACTTCTTGATAGGCAGAACCAGTTTTGTTCGGTTTAGAGCGGTATCCGGAAACTATCCGTCTTCGCGGCAAATTCCAAGCCTTTTTTCAAGATTTTTACGCGGCTGTGAACAAAAGTGCCCGTTCATGGCCGCCAATATCCGTCTTTGTGGCCTCCAGCACCAAATCTGAAGCAGCGAAAATCGCTGCAACGTCGGCGCGTTGATCAAAACCGATCTCCACGGCAACCGCTCCACCTTCCCGAAGATACTGGCGGGCCCCGGCGGCGATGATTCGGTATGGTCCAAGACCATCCTCCCCGCCATCGAGCGCCCGGACCGGATCGTGCAATACAACTTCACGTTGCAGGCCTTCGATGTCGGTCGTCCGTATATAGGGTGGGTTGGAGACAATCAGATCGTAGACGCCCGTCACGGTGGAAAACCAATCCGAATGCAGGCAGGCAAAGCGCTCCGATACCCTGTTAAGGTGGGCATTCTCGCGCGCCGTATCAAGGGCGCCTGTCGATATGTCGACACCCACGGCACGCAATTGCTGCAATTGATTGAGCAACGCCAAGGCGATGGCTCCGGTGCCGGTGCCGAGGTCGAGAAGGTCGGCAACGCCCAATTCCTGAATGCGGCGGCGCAGGAAAGGCAGCACGAGTTCCACAATCGCTTCGGTATCGGGGCGCGGCTCCAGCGTTTCGCGCGACAGCGCCAGTTCGATATCGAAAAAGGCCCGTTTGCCGATGATCCGATGTACGGATTCGCCGTTCATTCGCCGGTTGAGGACCACTTCCAGCCGCGCATTCGTTTCAGAATCCACCTGCCTGCCGGGGTTCCGGATCGTTTCCAGTTGATCGGTTCCGGTGACCCATTCAACCAGAAGGCGAGCATCCAGCGTGGCTGTGTCAATTCCTGCACGCGCAAGACGGTTGCGCGCGTGCTTGTGTGCGTCGGCGAGGCGCGCCGTCGTCATAGCCCATCGTTCATCTGGGCGAGCAAGGCCGTCTGGTGATCTGAGATCAAGGCGCCGATCAGTTCGTCGAGATCGCCTTCCATGATGCGGTCGAGTTTATAGAGCGTCAGGTTGATGCGGTGATCCGTCACACGCCCCTGCGGAAAATTGTAGGTGCGAATACGCTCCGACCGATCACCCGAACCGACCTGGCTGCGCCGCGCCTCCGAGCGCTCGCTGTCCGCCTTCTGCCGCTGCATGTCAAAAAGCCGCGATCTGAGCACCTGCATGGCGCGCGCGCGGTTCTGGTGCTGGGACTTTTCAGCCTGAACGACCACGATGCCGGACGGAATGTGTGTGATGCGGACGGCCGAATCGGTGGTGTTGACGTGCTGGCCGCCGGAACCGGAGGCGCGCATCGTATCGATGCGGATGTCCTCCTGGCGGATATCGATATCAATTTCCTCGGCTTCGGGCAGAACCGCCACGGTTGCCGCCGAGGTATGAATGCGCCCGCTCGCTTCCGTATCGGGGACACGCTGCACCCGGTGTACGCCGGATTCGAACTTGAGCTTGGCAAAGACCCCCTTGCCGGAGACCATGGCAATGACTTCCTTGTAACCGCCGGCTTCACCGTCGCTTGCCGAAATGAGCTCGACGCGCCAGCCATTGGCGGCTGCGTAACGCTCATACATGCGAAAGAGGTCGCCAGCAAAAAGCGCTGCTTCCGAACCGCCAGTCCCGGCACGGATTTCGAGGATCGCGTTGCGCTCGTCGGCGACATCCTTCGGCAGGAGCAGGACCTGGATGTCCTTTTCGAGTTCGCCGATCCGCTCGTCGATCTCCGGCAGTTCCGCCTCGGCAAGTTCGCGCATATCCCGATCGGTCGCTGCATCATCGAGCATTGCCTGCAGCCCATCGGCCTCGCTGCGCGCGGCCAGAAGCTCACGAATCTTGGCGACAACGGGCTCGAGCTCGGAATACTCCGATGCGAGCTTCACATAGGTTTCGGAATCGGGATTGCTCGACATCTGCGTTTCCATCATGGAAAAACGCTTCAGCAGCTGATCCATACGATCCTGCGGAATGGACATTATTCAAAACCTCTAGAGTGGAACGCCAGCTCGCTCTGCGTACTTCGTAAGAAAGTTGCGCAACGTGCCGGTCTCGCCGTGATTGTCGATCGCGTCCTTAAGCTGGGCGCTGAGTTCGCCAACGTCCAGTGAGCCGAGCATGGCTTTGACAGGACCGATCGCGGCCGGCGACATTGAAATGGAACGATAGCCGAGCCCGATCAACGCCATGGATGACAAGGGCTTGCCCGCCATTTCACCGCAAAGCGTCACACTCGTATTGTTGCGCTCGCCCGCCTCGGCGATCTGGCGCAGCACCCTCAGGAACGGCACCGAGAGATTGTCGAAGCGATTGTTGATGATCGAATTGCCCCGGTCGACCGCCATGACGAACTGGAAGAGGTCGTTGGAGCCGACTGATACGAAATCGACTTCGGCCATCAACTCGTCGAGCTGCCACAGCAGCGACGGCACCTCGACCATGGCTCCGATCTTGACGCGGGTGGGAAGATCATAGGCAAAGCGCGACAGGTGCTGGACCTCGCGGTTGATCAGTTCGCTGGCCTTGCGCACTTCCTGCACTTCCGTGACCATCGGCAGCATCAGGCGCAATTCGCGGCCGCCGGCGGCCTTGAGCAGGGCGCGTACCTGTGTGCGCAGAAGGCCAGGCCGATCGAGCGTAAGGCGCAAAGCCCGCCAGCCCATCGCCGGGTTTTCTTCGTTTACGTTGCTGCGGAAGTAGGGGAGCACCTTGTCGCCGCCAATATCGAGCGTACGGAACGTGACCGGACGGTCGCCGGCAGCTTCGAGCACGGATCGATAGAGCCGCTCCTGCTGCTCGGCGCGCGGGAAGGTCGATGCAATCATGAACTGGAGCTCGGTTCTGAAGAGGCCGATGCCCGCCGCCCCGGCTTCGGTAAGCTGCGGCAGATCGACCAGCAGGCCGGCATTCATTAACAGCTTGATCTCGATGCCATCCTTGGTAATCGACGGCTTGTCCCGCGATTCGCGATAGAGGGCCTGGCGCTTGGCCCGGAACCGCACCTTCTCCGAATAGGCAGCCTCAAGTTCCGATTGCGGCCGCAGATGAACACGCCCGTCATCGCCATCGACGATCACGGCATCATTGTTTTCCGCCATGGAAACGACGCCCTTGACCTGGCCCGCCACCGGAATGCCCATGGCGCGCGCCACGATGACCACGTGGCTGGTCGCCGCCCCGTCTTCGAGCACGAGGCCGCGCAGGCGTTCGCGCGGATAGTCGAGAAGCTCCGCAGCGCCCATCGAGCGCGCGATTATGATCGCGTCCTTCGCCAGCGTTCCAGCCATCGTCTTGACATCGCGCCCCATCAGCTGGCGAAGCAGCCGATTGGCAAGGTCGTCGAAATCGCTCAGCCGCTCGCGCATATAAGGGTCGGTCAGATGCATCATGCGGGCGCGCGTATCGCTCTGCACCTTCTCGACTGCGGCTTCCGCAGTCAGGCCGTTGCGGATCGCCTCTTCGAGGCGCCGTACCCAGCCTGTATCGTGAGCGAACATGCGATAGGCTTCAAGCACTTCGCGGTGCTCGCCTTCGAACGCCACGTCACGCCGCGACAGCATGTCGTCGATGGAAATACGCAGGGACCCAAGCGAGCTCTCGAGCCTGTCGATTTCGGCATTGATGTCTTCGTTGAAGAGGTTGGTTACGACGATTCGCGGCTCGTGCAGCACGACGTGCCCGAGGCCAACCCCATCGTTGAACGCGCTGCCGCTGAAGCTCATCGGCTTGCCAAGGTCGAGTTCGACACCGGGCCGTGCGATGCGGGGGATATCGCCGGCCGCAACCATTTCGGCAAGCACCATGGCCGTGGTCTCGAGCGCCTCGACCTCATCCTCGCGGTAGACCCGCTTGGTGCGGTTCTGAACGACGAGAACGCCGAGCGTGCGCCCTGCCCTCAGGATCGGCACGCCGAGGAAGGAGTTGTAAATTTCTTCGCCCGTTTCCGGCAGATACGCGAAGGCCGGATGAGCTTGCGCATCGGTCAGGTTGAGCGGGCGCGCGCTTGCGGCAATCGTGCCGACGAGACCCTGACCAAGGCGCAGTTGCGCCAGGTGGACGGCCGAGGGATTGAGACCTTCGGTTGCGTATAGTTCGAGGACCCCATCGGAGCGCAGCACGTAGAATGAGCACACTTCCGCGACCATGTTCTGCGCAATTTCGCGAACAATGCGGTCGAGCCTCTCCTGCGGCTCAAGAGCCTCCGCCATCAGTTCGCGGAGGCGCTTCAGCATCACACGAGGGCCACTTATCGGGTCGCGTGTAGGCACTGGATGCCTTTCTCCCATTGTCAATTGTGGCAAGGCCGCCGGGACCTCACCAAATCAGTCGATCCATCATGTCAGTCGGCACGAACGCCGACAAACAGAATCTCGCTCGTTAATGCTTATCGAGACCGTACACAGAATGCAAAGTGCGTACGGCGAGTTCCGCGTAGGGTCCATCGATCAGGATCGAGATCTTGATCTCGGATGTCGTGATGGCGCGGATGTTGATTCCCTTGTCTGCAAGGGCGCGGAACGCCGTGGCAGCGACGCCCGCATGGCTGCGCATGCCGATGCCGATGACGGATACCTTGACCATGCCGGCTTCGGACTGAATCACGTCGAAACCGACATCCTGCTTGACCTTCTCGAGAACAACGAGGGCCTTGTCGAGATCGCCGGTCGGGACCGTGAACGTCATGTCGGTCTTCGACCCATCCTCGGAAATGTTCTGAACGATCATGTCGACATTGATGTGCGCTTCGGCGAGCGGGCCGAAGATGCCGGCGGAAATGCCGGGACGGTCGGCAACACGCCGCAACGAAATCTGGGCCTCGTCCTTGGCGTAGGCAATTCCTGTGACAACCTGCTGTTCCACGATTTCTTCCTCGTCGCAAATAAGTGTTCCGGGCGGATTGATCAGATCGCCCATGCCCGGTGCATCGGGATCCTCGAAGCTGGATCTGACAAATGTGCGCACTTTGTGCACCATGGCAAGCTCGACCGAACGGACCTGCAGCACCTTGGCGCCGAGCGAGGCCATTTCGAGCATTTCTTCGAAGGAAATGCGCGAAAGCCGGCGCGCCTTGGGCTCGACGCGCGGGTCGGTCGTATAGACGCCGTCTACGTCCGTATAGATATCGCAGCGGTCGGCCTTCACCGCGGCGGCGATGGCGACGGCGCTGGTATCGGAACCGCCGCGCCCGAGTGTCGCTATGCGGTTGTCCGGACCGATGCCCTGGAATCCAGCGATAACCGCGACCTGGCCTTCCTGGAAGCGCTCGATCAGAAAGGAGCCGTCGATGTCGACGATGCGGGCCGCACCATGGGCATTGTCGGTCTTGATCGGTATCTGCCAGCCTTGCCAGGAGCGGGCATGGATACCCATGGATTGCAGAGCGATGGCAAGGAGCCCGGAGGTTACCTGTTCGCCCGAGGCTACGATGGCGTCGTACTCGCGGGCGTCGTGCATCGGCGACGTCTGCCGGGTCCAGCCCACGAGCTCATTGGTCTTTCCGGCCATTGCCGAGACGACGACGGCAACCTCGTGCCCGGCGTCGACCTCGCGTTTGACATGCCTGGCCACATTGCGGATGCGGTCAATATCGGCCACCGAAGTGCCGCCGAATTTCATCACGATGCGTGCCATGGAAATTACCGTTCTGGAAAGGCCTGAAAACTGGGTCGGAAAAGAGTCGTTTGAAATGAACTGGCTCTTTGCCAAATGAATGCGGCCTCCCATAACGAAATTATCAGCCGACTGCAAGAATGGGAATAAACGCGCGATCGTCCTCTTGAGGAGGCTCAGTCGCGATCTTCGAATGTGTCATGCGCTATGTTGCGACCGCCATAAAAAACTCCGAGGATCAAGACGGTGTCCGATTTGACCAAAAAGGCAACGCTGACCGTGCGCTTGAAGCCGATGATTCGAATGCCTTGCATGATATCGTCACGGACTGTGCCTCGCTCCGGAAAGGTTGCGAGGCTCATGCAAAAGGCTTTAATGGCAGATAGATACGCGAGCGCCCTTACCGTCCCGGCGGACTCCTGAATATATCGGTGAAGATCAATAAGGTCCTGTTCAGCCCGTGGATGGAACAGGATCCGATAGTTCATTTTTTCAGATTGCTTGCAGGTCGAAGATGGGCTTCGAGCCTTGAGAACACCTGCTCTGCGGGTATAGGCAGCGAAGGGTCATTCTGGATTTCCAATGCCCGCCCTGCGATTTCGTTTCGGAGCCAGTTCTCCCTGGCCTGCTCATAGTCTTCAAGCATGCGCAAACCGGCCCTCACGACTTCACTGGCATTGTTGTAGCGGCCGGAATCAAGCTGCCTCTTGATAAATTGTTCATAGTGCTCATTGAGTGCGATGCTTGTCATGATGGGGCACCTCAGCTGTCATATTTGATGATGTCGATCTCGGTGACAATAGATACCAAAGAATGACATTCATTGACACCAGGAACTGTTACCCCGATTGCGCCTTGACATTGCCTCCCGGAACAGGCCACTCGAAAACAGTCAAAGAGGATGAGGCCATGGCGACAACCGAGCGCACTACAATCGATGCCGCAGAAGTCGAGCGGTTCTCTCGCATGGCAGCCGAGTGGTGGAACCCGCAGGGCAAGTTCCGCCCCCTGCACAAGTTCAATCCAACCCGCCTTGCCTACATCAAGGAAAAGGTCTGCGGCCATTATGGTATCGACCCTCATACGCCGATGCCGTTTTCCGGCCTGCGCATTCTTGATATCGGCTGCGGCGGCGGACTTCTGTGCGAGCCCATGGCGCGGCTCGGCGCAACGGTTGTCGGCGCTGACGCGGGCGAGACCAATATCGAGGTCGCCAAAATCCACGCCGCCCAAAGCGGCCTTGTCATCGATTATCGGGCGACAACGGCAGAGGCGCTGGCGGAGGCCGGCGAACAGTTCGACATCGTCCTCAATATGGAGGTGGTCGAGCACGTCGCCGATGTCGAACTTTACATGTCGGCCTGCGCGCAGATGGTAAAGCCCGGCGGACTAACCTTCGTTGCCACCATCAACCGGACATTGAAGGCGCTGGGGCTCGCAATATTTGGAGCCGAGTATGTCTTGCGGTGGTTGCCGCGCGGAACCCACCAATATGAAAAGCTCGTCCGCCCGGAAGAACTCGAAGCCGCGCTGCGGCAATCCGGATTGGAAGTCGTCGAGAAGATAGGCGTGACTTACAGTCCGCTCAGCGATAGCTGGAACCGCTCCCCCGATACCGACGTCAACTATATGGTGCTGGCTACGCGGCCTTAGTTGCCACCAGCGCCTTGGCTTCCATGCGCTGGGCCTTCGTCGTCATCAGCACGCCGATTGTGATGATGAGGGCGCCTCCCCAGGTTGCAAGCTGGTAGATTTCGCCGAGAAATAACGTCCCGGCAAGCAGCGCAACTGCCGCGCCCACATAGCCGATCTGGCTGAGATAGACCGGGCCGCCCACCGCCTGCAGCTGAAAGTACAGCGCGAACATGCAGGCAGAAGCCACCACTTGCGCCACAACAAGCCAAGGAATGCCGCGAAGCGGCGCAACCGGAAAGCCGCCAGTCATATAGAAAATGATCGGGATCAGGAGCAGCGCCGTCATAAGGTGGCTGCCAGCTGCAAGCTCGGTCGGATCGGCGCCCGCCGGCCAGTCGACCGTGCGGTAGACGTTGCCGAGCGCCAGCAGAACCGGAATAAGTAAACCGATGGCAACCCAGAGCGGCTCGGCCGGCTGCCCGACCTGACCGCGGGTGAAGCCGACGATGACGGCGCCGACAAACCCGACAAGAATGCCGAGGAGGCCGAGTGGACTTGGCCTGCGCAACTTCAACATGACAGAAAACAGCAAGGTGAAGACCGGCGACAGCGTGTACATGATGCCGGTATAGCCGGATCCGAGATGCGGGATGGCCGAAAGTGTCATCAGGTTGGGAACGGCGTAGGAAACGAGCGCGGTGATAACGTAATAGCGCAGCATGTGCGCATTGAGCTGCGGCCGCTTGCCCATGACGAGAAAGGCCGTCAGCAGCACGGTTCCGGCGCCGAGTGAAATGACGAATGCCCAGACCGACGGCGCAACACCTGCCACGAATGCGAGCTTGCCGAAGGGAAGCGTCAGCCCAAGGAAGGCGCCGGTCAGAACCAGCAGAACGGCAGCGGAGTTCAATAATTGCATGGAAGAATCACCTCGGTCCGGAGAGGTGAACCTTAGCCATTGGCATCAACGCAGCAAGATCAATTGCGCTCTTCGGGAAAGACCGGAAGCGGCATCACGTCGACACCGTCATCGAGAAGAGACTTGACCTCCTCCTGGGAAGCTTCGCCGTAGATGCCGCGCTTTTCCACCTCGCCAAAATGGATCTTGCGCGCCTCCTCTGCAAAGTCACTGCCGACATAATCGGCATTCTCGCGCACCTTTCTGGTCATTTCTTTGAGCTCGCTGACCATCTTGCTCATGGCAACGGCGATCTTCTCCTTCTGTCGCCCGGTCGTCACCGATGGCGCCATCAGCGCTTTGCCGATGTTATACGAGCCGCAAGTCGGGCAGGCTACCAGTCCCTTCCCCACCTGGGAATCGAAGTCGTCATTGCTGCGGAACCACCCTTCGAATTCATGGTCGTGCTCGCAATGGAGCGAAAACCGGATCATGATGCGACGTCGAGCCTTGTCTTTTCGCCGTCATTTTCGACGATCAATCCGAACGGACGCGCATTCTTGAGGTTCGGTACCTTCGCACGCGCGGCGGCGCTGAGTGCCGGATCGATATCGGCGACAATGATCGCGGGATCGGCGTGGGCAGCCTCTGCGAGAACTTCACCCCAGGGAGCGACGATCAGCGAGTGACCGAAGGTCTCGCGCCCGTCTTCATGCACGCCGCCCTGGGCAGCCGAGATCATGAAGGCGCCGTTTTCAATCGCCCGGGCCCGTTGCAGCACATGCCAGTGCGCCTCACCCGTCTGACGGGTGAAGGCGGCCGGAGCCGATATAACCGAGGCACCGGCAAGCGCCTGAGCGCGGAAAAGCTGCGGGAAACGCACGTCGTAGCAGATGGCAAGCCCGAGGCGAGCAAACGGCAGATCGATGAGGACGGTATCAGCGCCGGGCGCATATACGGCGGACTCGCGCCAGCTCTCGCCATTGTCGAGATCGACGTCGAACATGTGGATCTTGTCGTAGCGCGTCAGCATCTTGCCGTCTGGACCGAATACGAATGCGCGGTTGGCAATCTTGCCGTCATCACGGGCGATCGCCGTCGACCCGATGTGAAGATGGATGCCATGTTTCGCGGCAAGCGCCGAGGCTGTCCGCACGATGACATCGTCTGCTTCGCCCTTGAGCACGCTTGCCAGCGTCTTGCGGTCCCGCTGCAACGCGCCGGTCATTTCCGGCGTCTGCACGTAGACAGCGCCTTTGCCGACCGCATCCCCCACATATTCAGCAAGGTCAGCGGCATTGCGCTCTGGATCGACGCCGGAGCGCATCTGGATGGCGGCTGCACGAAATGACGTCATTGGATCATCCTCAAGCGAGTTCGCCGGTCTTCAACAGTGTGTCGAGCCGGCCCTGGTTTTCAAGCGCATAGAGATCATCGCATCCGCCGACATGAGTCTCGCCGATGAAAATTTGCGGGAATGTCGTGCGGCCATTGGCACGCACCAGCATATCCTGACGGGCCGACGGCTCGAGGCTTGCATTGTGTTCGACGAAGGCGACGCCTTTCTCCGCAAGGAGGCTCTTGGCCGCCGTGCAATAGCCGCAACCATTGCGCGTATAGATTGTTACATCAACCATTCGAATACTCCACGTTGCTCCCTATATAGGCATGAAAAATCAACGCGGAAAGACCTGAACTTTGCGACATCTCGCCGTCAGATGGGCAATTCTTTTGCAAGCGCACGGCTGAAAGTGAGAACATCGACCCTTGACGCACCCCCGCGCAGCAATGCGCGCGACGCAGCCTTCACGGTAGCCCCGGTTGTATAGACGTCGTCGATGAGAAGCACGCGGCGGCCCCGGACCTTGATTTCTTGTGCCTCCGGCACCTTGAAAGCGCCGCTCATGTTGAGCCTGCGCGCATTCGAGCCGAGACCGACCTGCTGGCGCGTGCGTTTCACACGTTTGAGCGCATCAGGATCGAAGGTCTTGCCGGCAAGACGCGCAACATGCCGGGCGAGTTCGGCCGATTGATTGAAGCGGCGAAACCAGAAGCGCCGTGCGTGGAGCGGTACCGGCACGATAATATCGCAACCGTCAAGCAGTTCAGTGCCGGCGCGCAGCATCCAGCGAGCCATCCATGGTCCAAGATCGGTTCGGTCATTATATTTCAGCCCCTGCACCATCTCGGCTACAACGCCCTCATGCACGGCTACCGAACGGGCCCGCTCGAAAGGCGGCGGATCGGCGATTGCTTCCGCGGAGAGGATGTCGGCGCCAAGATCGTGGCTGAATGGCGTCCCGAGAACGGGACAATACGGCTTCTCGATAAAGCGAACCTTGGCCCAACATGCACCGCAAAGACTGCCGGGCTCCGCGACAAGCCGCTCGCAGCCCGAACATACCGGCGGAAACAACAGCGTGGCAAACTGGCGTGTCAGCCCTTTCGCAAGCCCATGCGCCGTCTGCTTGAAGGTTTCCGCTCGGGTTTTCATTGCAATTCGTTCCAAGGCGACGCATCTACCCGTTGACTATACATTGATCAGAGTAATTCGGAATGGAACGTCATCAGGTTTTCGATCGGGCATTGTTGCTGACACGGCGCCTGCGGGCGTTGCGCCAGCACGGCAGCTCCGCCGATTTTCTGCTCGGGCGGGCAGCCGATGATCTCGGAGAACGTCTTTCGGCGGTCGAGCGCCGCTTCGACGTGGCGGTCGATCTCGCTGGCCATAACGGCCTCGGGGCGCAGGCTCTGCTGCGCTCGGGCAAGGTCGAGTGCATCTTGCGCGTTGAACATGATGCAAGCTTTCTTGATCGGTCGTTTCCCGGGGTTGTCGCCGACGAGGAGGCATTGCCGCTCAAGGCCGGGTCCCTAGACCTGATCATATCCCTGCTTTCGCTGCACCTGACCAACGATACGCCCGGCACGCTGCTGCAAATAAGGCGCGCCCTTAAACCAGATGGCCTCTTCCTTGGTGCCATGGCGGGTGAGAACACGCTTGGCGAACTGCGCGAATGCCTGCTCGCGGCCGAGAGTGAAATTTACGGCGGCGCATCCCCGCGCGTCGCGCCGTTTGCGGATGTGCGCGATGTCGGCGCACTGCTGCAGCGGGCCGGCTTCACCCTGCCGGTCACCGATATCGAAACCTACACGGTCCGGTACGACACGGCGTTTCACCTGATGCGCGATTTGCGGGCCATGGGCATGCAGAACGTCCTCCTCGGGCGCTCGCGCAAGCCGGTGTCGCGACGCTTCTTCGCGCGCGTGGCGGAAATCTACGCGGAACGCTTCAGTGACCCGGACGGGCGTATAAGGGCGACGTTCTCGTTCATCTGGATGTCCGGGTGGGCCGCACATGAGTCGCAGCAAAAGCCGCTGAAGCCAGGCTCGGCCAAGGCCAAGCTCGCGGATTTTCTCACCAGCGTCGAAAACCTTGAGAAGAAATAGCGATCAGCAGTCGCCGCTTTGCGAGCCGTCGCTTTTTATAATGCAAACCGCATTGGGCGAGCGCTGCAATACGCTGCGGTGAATCGTATAGGTCTTCGTCGATGGATCCTCTTTCCGGATCGAGCCGGTTGCCATCTCATCGAGAGACCGGCCAGCGGAATAATCGACGACGGATTGCGAGCCGCGATCGGCCAGCGGCGCTATGATCAGCGCCAGTGCAATGGCAGCCGAACCGAATAGCAAAGTGATGCGAAGCAGCCCGGTACCCGCATTCATCAGCGTACCTGACAGCCGCGGTTCATCCTCGCGATAGTCTTCCTTGCGCGCCATGCCCCACCTGAACTTCATTGCCCCAATTCGGCTAAAAGTCGCTCAATCAGGTGAAGGATTCATTAACACTTGGAAGACTTGGCAATTTACAGTTGTGTTCAAAGGAGATCGATCAGAAACGGGATCAGAGGTATGTCGGCAGGCGGCATTGGATAGTCGCGCATGTCTCTTGCCCTTACCCATTTCAGCGCCTGCCCTTCCATCGGACGGGGAATACCCTCATAGCGGCGGCAGATGAACAGCGGCATCAAGAGGTGAAAAGTCTCATAGGTATGGCTCGCGAAGGTTAGCGGCGCGAGACAGGCCGGCTTGACGGTGATGCCGAGCTCTTCATGCAGTTCGCGAATGAGACTCTCTTCGGGCGTTTCACCCGGATCGACCTTGCCGCCGGGAAACTCCCAGAGCCCCGCGAGCGATTTGCCTTCAGGGCGCTGGGTCAGGAGCACGCGCCCGTCGGCGTCAACAAGGGCGCAGGCCGTAACGAGAAGGATCGGGTGCGACACGCGCTCACTCATGATCGGGCGCCTGCCTGTAGACGTACCGATAGGCTTCCTTGAAACCCAATTGTTCGTAGAGCCCGATCGCGGCGGTATTTTCGACCTCGACCTGCAGCCATGCCTTTTTTGCCCCGTGCTGTTCGGCCCACTTCAGTGCCGAGCGCACGATCGCGCGCCCCAGTCCGGCGCGCCGGCGCTCGGCTGCGGTGCTGATGTTGAACAGGCCAACGAGAGCGCCGTCCTGAACACCGATCGCGGTTGCAACCGGCTCGGCGTTCTCCTCGATGACAAAAAGCCCCTTTGAAGGTTTGATACCGCTGATCACTTCGAAAAGGCCGGGCTTCACTGAAGGATCATCTCCCTGGACCTTGATCGAAGCATCGATGAACCTGCCGATGTCCTTGAGCGGTATTTGATCGATGGCGTCGCCGACATCGACATGCGCGAGGTCGGCAACCATGACCATCGATTCATCGAAGCGCGCCCAACCTATGCTTTCAAGATAGGTATCAAGCTCCTGTGGCGCCAGCGGCGATAGCCGGAAGGTTGGCGGCCTCCCATAGGCGCGAAAGCGCTGCGCTGCGCGCGCGACGCGATTTTCCATATCGGCAACATCCCCGGGATCGAGCGGATTGACCGAATTCAGCCGTTTCGAGGGATGACTCGCGGTAATGCGAATGGCCCAGCTTCCATCGTAATGAACCGAGGACGCTGGCCAAGCCCTGAATCCAACCGCCTCAATCTGTCTGATCTTCGCCAGTTGCATTCGCTATCCTTGTATGAGCAAGCCCGCCTAGCTGCGATAATCGCCGTTGATGGCGACATATTCCTTCGTCAGGTCGCAGGTCCAAACAGTTGCCTTGCCCTTGCCGAGGCCTATATCGACTCGGATTTTGACATCCTCATTCTTCATGTAATCAGAGGTTGCGTCTTCAGAATAGTCCGGATCGCGTTCACCGTCGCGGGCAACGCGAATGTCGCCGAACCAGATGGCAAGGCGGTCACGGTCGGCCGGTTCGCCTGCCTTGCCAACGGCCATGACGATACGGCCCCAATTGGCGTCCTCGCCCGCGGCAGCGGTCTTGACGAGAGGCGAATTGGCGATTGATAGAGCAATGCGCTTGGCCGAACCGTCGGACTTTGCGCCGGTCACGTTGATCTCAAGCATCTTGCGTGCCCCCTCGCCGTCGCGAACGACCTGCAGGGCGAGGTTTTTGAGGATCCGGTCGAGCGCCTTCTTGAAATCTTTCAGCCGCTTGTCTTTGACCTTGGTGACAAGCTCGGCGCCGCGTTCGGCTGCCGAGCCCGTTGCGAACAGCAGAAGCGTATCGGAAGTGGATGTATCGCTGTCGACGGTAACGGAATTGAAGCTTTTGCCTACGGACTTCGACAGGAGCTTCTGCAGCACATCCGACTCGATCGGGGCATCGGTCGCAACGAACGACAGCATGGTCGCCATGTCAGGCGCGATCATCCCGGCGCCCTTGGCGATGCCGTTAATGGTGACCGGTACGCCGCCAAGCAGGACCGTTTCCGTCGCGACCTTGGGGAATGTGTCGGTCGTCATGATTGCGCTTGCGGCTTCCTGCCAGAAGCCGGGCACGGCCTTCTTCGTCATATCAGCAAGGAGATGGCTGAACTTGCCGGCGTCCAGAGGCTCGCCGATAACGCCCGTAGACGCGAGAAACACTTCCCCGGTTTTGCAGCCCACGGCCTTTGCTGCTGCTGCTGCGGTCAGTTTGGTCGATTCGCGGCCTTTCTTGCCGGTAAAGGCGTTGGCATTGCCCGAATTGACGACAACCGCACGCGCTTTCCCGCCTTCGAGGCTGTCGCGGCAGAAATCGACCGCAGCGGAGGGACATTTAGACCTGGTGAAAACGCCGGCGACCGCTGCCGGCTTGTCAAAGACGATCATAAGGACGTCGGTACGGCCCTTGTACTTTATTCCGGCCTCGGCAGTGGCGATCCTGACCCCATGGATATCCGGCATGGCAGGATAGTGTTTCGGTGCCAGCGGCGAGACAGACGTAGACATTGGGCGACCTCGAAAAGCGCTTTTGACAAGGTGGGAGAGCATAGGGACCCGGCGCATGAACGCCGGGTCCCTATCAATTACTGTTGCTGCTGCGCTTCCATGGCGGCCTTCATGGCCTTTTCGGTTTCAGGATCGCCATATTCGATCTTCAAGTCGCCGCGGTCCTTCTTGACGAGATCAAGATAGCGCTCGCGAATAAGGATCGACTTTACCTGCTCCTTGACCTGGTCGAATGCCGGCGGCTGCTGCACGCGCTTGTCTTCGAGCTTGATCACGTGGAAGCCGAACTGGGTCTGCACCGGCACCTTGGTATACTTGCCGATTTCGAGCTCGTTGGCTGCCTTTTCGAATTCCGGCACCATCTGGCCCGGTCCGAAATAGCCGAGATCGCCACCCTGGGCCGCCGAACCATCGGTCGACTTGGCCTTGGCAACGTCCTCGAACGATGCGCCGCCATCGAGTTCCTTGATGATGGCTTCGGCTTCTTCCTTGGTCTTCACCAGAATGTGGCGCGCGCGCACCTCATTCTGCGGCGGCATGGCAGCTATTTCCTTGTCGTAGCGAGCGCGGATGTCGGCATCGGTGATCTTGTCGACGACCTGCTGCTTGAAATAGTCGTTGTGAAGCGCGCGATCCTTGAGGAATTCAAGGCGTGCCTGGAATTCCGGTGTCTGGTCGAGCTTCTCGGACTCCGCCTTTGCCGCCAGCGACTTGATGTCGATGATCGCGGCAAGAGCGGCCAAACGCCGCTGCTCTTCCGGAAGGCGCGAAAACTGCGGATCGAGATCGGCGGCGATCTGGTCTACGTCCTTCACGGTAACTTTCTCACCGTTGACGGTGGCAAGAACCTTGTTCGGATCGACTTTCGCGGGCTCTGCCTGGGTCGCATCGGGCTTCGGAGCTTCTGTTTTTCCTGCGTCCTGAGCCATGGCCAGAGTGGAAACACCGGTCAAAAGCAAAGCAGCAGTCATCAATGAAAGGGTTTTACGTATATGCGTCATGGTCAATTTCTCCTCGGAAGGACCGGTACGTGCTAGGAATGCGGCAGAATTTTGCTATGGCGAAGCGATCAATCGCTTGCTGCTTCAACATTGACATAATTCGGGACCCCTCTTATCTGTCCATCGGCTTTGCGTCCAGATAGCTTGGCAACCATACGCTTATAGATTTGGCTTGGTGTCCGTATTGTAACAGGCATGCTTCATGCGGGCGGCGGGCGCCAATAAATGCCGGGTTTCCTGGCAAAACGGATTAGAGAGGACCAGGGATGGTCAGTTTCGGCGGCCTTGCCCGCAAGATTTTCGGCTCCTCGAACGAGCGCCGTGTCAGAGGCTTCAAACCTCGCGTTGAGGAAATCAACGCGCTTGAAGCGGAAATGTCATCACTTACCGACGAACAACTCAAGGGGAAGACCGCGGAATTCCGCGCGAAGCTCGCCGAGGGCACCAAGCTCGACGACCTGCTGGTACCGGCATTCGCGGTTGCACGCGAGGCGGCCAAGCGTGTCCTCGGCATGCGCCCCTTCGACGTGCAGTTGATTGGCGGCATGGTGCTCCACCATGGCGGCATTGCTGAAATGCGTACGGGTGAAGGCAAGACGCTGGTTGCGACGCTTCCAGTCTATCTGAACGCCCTCGAAGGCAAGGGCGTTCACGTCGTGACTGTGAACGACTACCTTGCAACGCGTGACGCGCACTGGATGGGCCAGGTCTACAATTTCCTCGGCCTGACCTACGGCATCATCGTTCATGGTCTCGACGACGAGGAACGCGCAGCGGCCTATAATTCCGATATCACCTACGCCACGAATAATGAACTCGGCTTCGATTATCTGCGCGATAATATGAAGTATGAGCGCGCGCAAATGGTGCAGCGGCCGCACAACTACGCCATCGTCGACGAAGTGGATTCGATCCTCGTCGATGAGGCGCGCACGCCGCTCATCATTTCCGGTCCGCTCGACGACCGCTCCGACTTCTACAATCTGATCGACACATTCATCCTGCCGCTGAAGCCGGAAGACTACGAAGTCGACGAAAAGCAGAAGACTGCGATCTTCACCGAAGAAGGCACCGAGAAGCTCGAAAATCTGCTGCGCGATGCCGGCCACCTCAAGGGCGAAGGCCTCTACGACATCGAGAACGTTGCGGTGGTGCACCACGTCAACAATGCGTTGCGTGCCCACAAGCTGTTCCAGAAAGACAAGGACTACATCGTCCGCGGCGACGAAATCGTCATCATTGACGAGTTCACCGGCCGCATGATGCCGGGCCGCCGTTTCTCGGAAGGCCTGCACCAGGCACTCGAAGCCAAGGAACATGTGACGATCCAGCCCGAAAACCAGACGCTGGCATCCATCACCTTCCAGAACTACTTCCGCATGTACAAGAAGCTAGCAGGGATGACCGGTACCGCTTCGACGGAAGCCGAAGAGTTTGCCAATATTTACGGCCTCGAAGTCACCGAAATTCCGACCAATCTTCCCGTCCAGCGCAAGGATGAGGACGACGAGGTCTACCGGACCGTCGAGGAGAAATACAAGGCTATCATCCGTGACATCCGCGAAGCGACAGGCAAGGGCCAGCCGGTCCTCGTCGGAACGACATCGATCGAGAAGTCCGAACTGCTTGCCGAACGCCTGCGCAAGGAAGGCTTCAAGGACTTCCAGGTCCTGAACGCCCGTTACCATGAGCAGGAAGCATTCATCGTCGCGCAGGCGGGCGTCCCGGGTGCGCTGACCATCGCCACGAACATGGCCGGTCGCGGTACTGATATCCAGCTCGGCGGCAATCTCGACATGCGGATCAAGGCCGAACTGGACGATATGCCGGCAGGCGACGAGCGCAGCGCCAAGGAAGCCGCAATCCGCGCCGATATTGCGCGGCTGAAGGAAAAAGCGCTTGCCGCCGGCGGTCTCTACGTTCTTGCTACCGAGCGCCATGAAAGCCGCCGCATCGACAACCAGCTGCGCGGCCGATCCGGCCGTCAGGGCGACCCCGGCCGCTCAAAGTTCTTCCTGTCGCTGCAGGACGACCTCATGCGCATTTTCGGTTCCGAGCGCATGGACGGCATGCTGCAAAAGCTCGGCCTCAAGGAGGACGAGGCCATCGTCCATCCCTGGATCAACAAGGCGCTCGAAAAGGCGCAGAAGAAGGTCGAGGCGCGCAACTTCGACATCCGCAAGAACCTTCTAAAATACGACGACGTGATGAATGATCAGCGCAAGGTGATCTTCGAACAGCGCATCGAATTGATGGATGGCACCGATCTCAGCCAGACCACCAGGGAAATGCGCGAGGATGTCATCGACGACCTTCTCGCCCGTCATACGCCGGAAGGCGCCTATGCCGAGCAGTGGAACATCAAGCAGCTCGATGAGGACGTCCGTAACATCCTCAATCTCGACCTGCCCGTCACCGAATGGGCGCTCGAGGACGGCATTACGCCCGACGACATTCGCGAGCGCCTGACCGAGGCGGTCGAAAAGGCAGCGGCAGATCGCGCCGAGCGTTTCGGCCCCGAGATCATGGCCTATGTCGAGAAGTCGGTAATCCTCCAGTCGCTCGATGCGCTTTGGCGCGAGCATCTGGTCAATCTCGACCATTTGCGTTCGGTCGTCGGCTTCCGTGGTTACGCGCAGCGCGATCCGCTCAACGAGTACAAGACCGAAGGCTTCGAGCTCTTCCAGACGATGCTCGTCAACTTGCGCCAGAACGTGACCTCGCAACTGATGCGTGTCGAACTCGTGCGCGAAGCCGCAGCCGCCCCTGAACCGGCGCTCCCGGTCATGGAAGGCCATCACATCGACGGCTTCACCGGCGAAGATGATTTTGGCGAAGGCAGCGTCCTCGCGGTGCAGGAGGATCTTCGGGTGGTAGACCCCGCCGACCGCGATCCGAACAATCCGAAGACGTGGGGCAAGGTCGGCCGCAACGAGGCCTGCCCTTGCGGTTCCGGCAAGAAGTACAAGCATTGCCACGGCGCCTTCGTCTGAAGTCGCCCGATCAATGACTTATGAAAAGGGCCGCGCTCACCACGCGGCCTTTTTTCTCCTGTGAGCGCACACCTTCGGGGCGTTGACATTCCGAACCGTTTCTAAACGTTTACGGACTAATACCCAGGGTTGAACAAGTGGAGCGGCCTTTGCGAATTTCTGCGGTACGAACTGCAGACCTTCTATTGCCAAAACGACTGTCGGAGCAGCTTAATCCGTGGCTTTTACGCCTCGACCAGCTGTTCGACGGATCGAACCAGCATGCCGTTGCGCAGCGCGTCTCGCTTATCGCTTTTTCCGTTCGCATTGTCAGCGCCATGATCGCCCTGATTTCGCAGGTGATCTTCGCGCGCTGGATGGGCCAGTTCGAATACGGCATCTTCGTGCTCGTCTGGGTGACGGTGGTCATCCTTGGAAACCTTTCCTGCCTCGGCTTCCAGACCACCGTCATCCGCTTTGTCCCGGAATATCTAGAGCGCGGCCAGATGAACCATCTGCGCGGCATTCTATTCACCAGCAAGACGTTTGCCGTCGGCCTTACCACCCTGGTTGCGGTTATCGGCGCGGCCGGCGTCTATATCTTCCGAGACAGGCTCGAATCCTACTACGTCGCGCCGTTCATCGCGGGGTTTATCTGCCTGCCGATGATTGCACTTGGCGACACGCTCGACGGCACGGCGCGCTCGCGCTCCTGGGCGCTTGTCGCCCTCACGCCGACCTATATCGTCCGCCCCATCCTCACCCTTATCGTCATGAGCATCGGCCATGTGACGGGTTTTGCGCCGACCGCGATGACCGCCATCATCTCGGCGATCATCGCCACCTATGCGACGAGCCTGTTCCAGTTCCTCGTCGTCCGGCACCGGTTCAAGGCGGTGGTGGAACCTGGCCCAAAAACCATAGAGTTCGGCCACTGGTTTGCGGTATCCCTGCCGATTTTCCTCGTCGAGGGCTTCTTCTTCCTGCTGACCAATGCCGATGTCCTGATGGTCGGCCGCTTCCTCGATCCCGAGAAAGTCGCAACCTACTTCGCCACGGTGAAACTTCTGGCGCTCGTGCATTTCGTCTATTTCTCGGTAAAGGCCGGGGCGGCGCAACGCTATTCCGAGCTGATGCAGAGCCACAACCAGGCGGAGCTCGGGCAATTCGCCCGCGATACGGCGCGCTGGACTTTCTGGCCGTCCCTCGTCATGGCGATGCTGCTGCTCGTTGCCGGCAAGCCGCTTCTTTACCTTTTCGGCGCGCAGTTCACCGATGGTTATCCGTTGCTTTTCATCATGGTGATCGGCGTCGTAGCCCGTGCATCGGTCGGCCCGGCGGAGAGCCTTCTCAATATGGCCGGCAGACAGAACATCTGCGCGACGGTCTACGCAGTGACGCTTGTCGTAAACATCTGTCTCAGCATACTTTTGATCCCGATCTATGGCCTGGCGGGCGCCGCCTGCGCCACCGCATTCTCAATGGTGTTTGAAGCGGCGACCCTGTCACTGACCGTCTATTATCGCCTGGGCATAACAATGTTTGTTTTTGCCGGCAGGTCTGAAGCCAAGCCCGCCAAGGAAGAAATCTGATGGCAGCCACACCCCTTCTCGAAGAATTGGCCGCTGGCCCGTCCGCACAGATCATTGCGCAGCTTTCCGGCTTCGACAATCCAGGGGATGCGGCAAAGCAGATCGAGGAATCGCTCGGCAATCGAGGCGTGCCGCGCAAGATCTCGGTCTATTCGGCGTCCGCCGGCTTCGAACTTCTCGAAGAACTCGACTACCTGACCTACCGCACCGTCGAGCCGAATATCTTCTTCAATCCGCGCTTCCTTGCCCCGGCCATGCCTCGCCTTGATGACAGGCAGGTACGCCTGATGGTCGTGCGCGACGAAAACGACGCCAAGAGCCGGCTGCGCTTCGTCATGCCCTATACGATCGAAAGGCCCGGCTTTGCCCTTTCGGCCTCGATCATCCGCGGCTGGGCGACTTCGTTCGGCCCGCAGGGAACGCCATTGATCGACCGCGATGACCCGATCGGCGTGCTCAATGATTTCTTCGACATGCTCGGCCGCAAGCATTTGAAGCTGCCGCAGATCCTGGTCTTGCCCGACATGCTGCTCAACCGGCCGGTTGCGCAGTTGATCCGCTCGGTTGCCATGGACCGCGACCTTACGATCGAAACCGTCAACCAGGTCGAGCGCCCGTTCATCGAAAGCAAGCTCGACGGCGACGATTATCTGCGCGAAGCCATCGGCACCCGCCACGCCAAGGAGTACCGGCGCCTGTGGCGCCGCCTCGCCGAAAAGGGCAAGCTGACCTACACTGTCAGCCGCAGCGAAGAAGACATTCGCCTCAAGCTCGAAGAGTTTCTGGCCCTTGAAGCGAGCGGCTGGAAGGGCCAGCGCGGCTCGGCGATGGCCGTCGATCGTTTCCGCGCCGCCTTTGCCCGGGAAGCTGTCAACAACCTTGCCGGACGCGATCTGGCGCGCATCCACGCGCTTGAACTCGACGGCAAGACCATCGCCGTTCTCGTCGTTTTTGTCGAAGCCGGCGAAGCCTGGACCTGGAAAACCGCATACGATGAAAGCCTCGGCGCCTATTCGCCAGGGGTGCTCCTGATGATCGAGATGCTGAAGAACCACCTCGACGATCCGAACATCGACCGGACCGACTCTTGCGCCATCCCCGACCACCCCGTCGCCTCTCGCCTCTTTCGCGAGCGCGAATTGATCGGGACGCTGGTGATCGGACTGACGCCCGGAGCCGACCGCGCCGCCCGCCAGGCGGCGTCGCAACTGCACCTCTACCGACGCACCCAGAACCTCGCTCGCGCCCTGCGCGAGCGGATACGGGATTTCACCCGGCGGAAGTAGTTCGCTGCGAGTGCGTGCCGCCCGGC
Organism: Phyllobacterium sp. YR620; assembly: GCF_900104165.1. NCBI lineage: Bacteria > Pseudomonadati > Pseudomonadota > Alphaproteobacteria > Hyphomicrobiales > Phyllobacteriaceae > Phyllobacterium > Phyllobacterium sp. YR620. The sequence goes on along the minus strand of NZ_FNJP01000002.1, from coordinate 951,744 downwards.
GCTTACTTGGGAGCCGCGCATGACGCCGTTGTCCTGCCTTGGGCCAACTGGATGTTCACCCATGCGGCGCTCAGCGACAGGACCTCTGACATCCGGTTTCGGCCGTCCACATCCACCATTCTGTGGTCGAAGCTCGGAAATTCCCAGTATGTAAGATTGCACCGTTCATTTTTTGCAAAGAGATCCGCCACCGATCTTGCATTGGCGACAGGCGTTGAATCGTCCTTGCCACCCTGGATAAGCAAAAGCGCGGACTTCGACAGAAGCATTGCATCCACAGGGCGGCGATCTATGGCGTCAGCCCAAAAGCGGTAGCTCGACCCAGCCCACACTTCGCTGCTTTGGGGCTTCTCCCGCGCCTTTCTGAAAGCTTCATCGACTGGCGGCCATTGGTCCTTGGGAACCGCATTCCGCGCCATTTCATCCATGATCGACTGCCGCACCATCTCACCGAATGTAACGCCGCCTCCCGTCGATAGGAGAACGGCCGCGTCGGCATCGATTTCCGGAGCAAGGCGGGCGGCGACACCGCCTCCCTCGGAACCTCCGAACAGGACGATTTTGCCGTCCCACCAGGTCTCGTCGCGGAGCGGCGCCAAAACCTGCTTATAGTCCGCGACGCGCTGCCCCATCGTGTGGTGGGCACGGAACGCCTCCGAACATCCCGGGTCGGCGGGGTCATCCCCCGGACCAACCCCATACTTGTCGACCATTAGGGCGGCGAAGCCGGGAAACGCCTCGCGTGCAACAGCCAGATTCTTGCTGGCCAATGCCGACTGGCACCCCGAGCCTTGCGCGAGGATGATGATGCCAGCCCTGGCATTCTCCGGCCTGTCGAGGTACCAGTTGATGGTGCTGCCGTCTGGCCGCTTCGTCTCGTGACGTTCCGGCGCGGCAGCGGCGGCGGATGCCAGTACACCAACAGTTAGTGCCGCCACAGCGAGGCGAAGCGATTTGAAATTAAGGCATCTGTAATAATCGTTCAATCTCTGCAATCTCCAGGACATTTACCTCGAATATACGCCCGGACGTTCCCATTCCTCAATCGCCAATTCGAAAAGTTTCGCATTTTCAATGCGTTACAATCATGCCGTGTAAATTGCCGCTATACTTCAGACCGTCGCCGTCCGCTTCTCCCACTCGGCGACAATCGCCTCGCGCGCGGCAATCGACGGAGCGATGCGCTCTCTCGCCAAGGCCAGGAGCTGCGGCGAAGCCTGCCGGGGGGTGCCTGAGGAAAATGGCGGATGCGGATCATATTCGAGCGAAAGCTGGACGCGTTCTGCCTCCTGCTGCCCCATCAGTTCTGCGACGACCGCCAACCCGAAATCTATCCCTGCGGTTACTCCGCCGGCGGTGATGAGATTTCCATCCTTGACGATGCGGGCCTCTACATGGGTCGCGCCAAAACGGGCGAGATAATCGACTGCATTCCAATGCGTTGTCGCCCGCTTCCCCTTTAGCAGTCCTGCAGCGCCGAGGACGAGTGCCCCCGTACAGACCGAGGTCACGTAACGCGCGCCAGCAGCTTGTTCGCGCACAAATTGCAGCACGTCTTCATCCAGGAGTAACGCGTTGACGCCGGCCCCGCCCGGTATGCAGATCACATCGAGCTGAGGGCAATCGGTGAGCGTATGTGTCGGCGTCAGCATGAGGCCAGTTGCCGAGCGTACCGGGGCGAGATCCTTCCAGACAAGGTGCATCTGCGCACCCGTGGCGGAGGCGAACATTTCATATGGACCGGTAAGATCGAGTTGCTGGACATTTGGAAAAACAAGAAATCCAAAGCGAAAAGACATGGGCAAACTCCTTATTGACTTCTGGCAGTTTACGACATCAGACTTTGGCAGGTTTGCCAAAGGCCCCACATTTCATGCCAAACGCGCGCAATATCGAAATATTGGCTTTTGCCGACGCTCAGGTGCTGGACATATCCGGTCCGCTCCAGGTGTTTTCGAGCGCAAACGACTTCGCCGCCGCGCGCAGCGGCCCGGCGCCCTACGCGCTGACAATCGTCGGAAAGTCGTCACAAATACGCACAAGCTCAGGGTTGGTGCTGGCGACCGAGCCCTTACCCGAACATTGCCGCCACCTCGACACATTGGTGATCCCCGGCGGCTGGGGCGTCAACGCCGCTTGCGAAGACCCCGAGCTTGTCGAATGGGTCGGACAGAGTTCCGCGCAAGCGCGCCGCACGGTCTCGGTTTGTAGCGGCGCCTTTCTCCTCGCCACGACGGGCGTCCTCAACGGTCGGCGAGCCGTGACCCATTGGCAGCGTTGCGCCGAATTTTCGCAACGCTTTCCTGATGTCAGGCTCGAACCCGATCCGATTTTCATCAGGGACGGAGCCTTCTGGACATCCGCTGGGGTAACGGCCGGGATAGACCTCGCCCTCGCGCTCGTCGAGGCCGATCTGGGACGTGAGGCAGCACTCGCCGTTGCCCGCCAACTGGTGGTGTTTTTCAAGCGCCCGGGCGGTCAGTCGCAATTCAGCGCGACACTTGTCCTGCAGGAGAGCGCCACGCGCTTCGACCGCCTACACGCCTGGATCCTCGAAAATTTGCGCTCGGACCTTTCGCTCATCCGGCTGGCGGAGCAAGCTAACATGAGTGCCCGCAGCTTTTGTCGCCACTACCTGAGCGAGACCGGACTGACGCCGGCACGCGGGGTCGAACAAATCAGGTTCGAAACGGCGCGGCGGATGCTGGAACAGGGAAACTCCGTCGGGCGTGTGGCCGCACATTGCGGCTTTGGGTCGGACGAGACAATGCGACGCTGCTTCCTGCGCTATGTCGGCATCACGCCACAAGCCTATCGCGAACGTTTTTGAACCTTATTGGCAAATCCATTGGCCTTGCCTAATGTAACCTCTGATTTGCATTTCTAGTAACGTATTGCGTTTGGGGGTTGTGATATGAAACCTGTATTTGCGCATGGCCTGATCCTCCCGCTCCTTCTGACAACAACGGTGTTGGGGGCACAGGCGCAGGAATCGACCGCCGATCTCGCCAAGAAACTCTCCAATCCGGTGGCCGCGATGATCAGCGTGCCGTTTCAGGCCAATTACGACGGCGGCTACGGACCTGAAGACGGCAGCAAGTATACGATCAACATCCAGCCGGTCATTCCTTTCACCCTCAACGAGGATTGGAACGTAATTTCGCGCACCATCCTGCCTGTTGTCTGGCAGGACGACATTGCCGGGCCTTCGGGCCATCAATTCGGCCTTGGCGACACCACGCAGAGCTTCTTCTTTTCACCAAAGAAGCCGGGTCTTGGCGGCGTTATCTGGGGCGTTGGACCAGCCTTCCTCTTGCCCACCGCGACCGATCATCTCCTCGGCGGCGAGAAATGGGGTGCGGGTCCGACGGGGGTCGTGCTCAAGCAGGAGGGCCCCTGGACCTTCGGCGCGCTCGCCAACCACATCTGGTCATTTGCCGGCGATGACGACCGCAGTGATGTTAACGCGACTTTCCTGCAACCCTTCCTGTCCTATACGACCCCCGATGCCTGGACATTCGGCGTCAACACCGAGTCGACCTACAATTGGGATGAAGACCAGTGGTCGGTGCCGATCAACCTGACGGTCGCCAAACTGGTCAAATTCGACAAGCAGCCGGTAAGCTTCACGGCCGGCGTGCGCTACTGGGCCGAGAGCCCGGAGAATGGCCCCGATGGCTGGGGGGCACGCTTTGTCGTCACTTTCCTGTTTCCAAAGGGAAAATAGACGGGCTGGCTAATACAGACCACGTCGATGACGGTTGCACTTATTGCATGCAGCAGATTTGATCTGAAAGATCTTATTTGAGCTGGAGATGTTTTGATGACGTCGTCGCGGCCAACGGATGACGGCATTATCCGGGGCGCGGGCCCGATTTTCCTTTTACCCACGGCAACGGACGACCTTCTCGGCGGTGAAAAATGGGGTGCCGGCCCAACAGTCGTCGTGCTGAAACAGTCTCAGTACTGGACGTACGGCCTGCTTGCCAACCACCTCTGGTCATTTGCCGGTGACAGGGACCGAACCGATATCAGCACGAGCTTTGTCCAGCCGTTCATCGACTATACGACCAAGGATGCATGGACATTTGAACTTGGCTCGGAGTCGAACTATGATTGGCAGAGCAGCGAGTGGTCCATCCCGATCAACTTCGATGTCTCCAAACTGGTGAAGATCGGCGACCAGCCGGTGAGCATCGGCAGCGGGGTCCGCTATTGGGCCGCCAGCCCGAAAGATGGGCCTGAAGGTTGGGGTGCACGCTTTGTGGTTACGTTCCTGTTCACAAAGTAAGTCCACATAAATTGCAGGAGACCTGAGACATGATCCGTTTGACGATGCTCCTTGCACTCACACTTATCGGCCTTTCGGGTTGCACGTCGAGCGGCAATGTAAGCCCCCTCAGATTTTGCGACAGGCCGACGGACATCAATGCCCGGGTCTTCACGAACTGCACGCCGAGAGTAGACGACAGGGTGTGACCTGCCGCATGGCTGGGGCTCCCGGTCGGGCATGCCAGAACCGGTGACACACGCAATTTCCAGATTGTTCGGGTGGCGCATTGGTGCGCCCTGCCGGTCCATCTTGGGCAAAATCGAACCCTACCACCAACAGCAAATCCATCAACAATATTAATACCTTGCAGGAAGCTCGCCCGGTAGGTCTGCGCGTTTGAACAGTACCTCGTACTATGTGAAATCAGTACCCCGCTTCTAAGTTCATTTTGACCCCCGCCAGCCCAACAACCTCATGGCATTCGCGGTTACGATGACGGTCGCACCCGTGTCGGCAAGTATTGCGGGCCACAGCCCGGTGATGCCGACAATCGTGGTGACGAGGAACACTGCCTTCAGACCGAGTGCTACTGTAATGTTCTGATGGATGTTGCCCATGACCTGCCTCGATAGATCGATCATGTTCCACACATCAATGACGCGACCGTGCAATATGGCCGCATCTGCTGTCTCCAGTGCAACGTCGGCACCCCCGCCCATTGCAATTCCAACATCGGCTGCTGCAAGCGCAGGTGCATCGTTGATGCCATCGCCAACTTTGGCAACAATAAGCCCCTCGCGTTTCATTTCGCTCACAGTGCGTTGCTTGTCTTCAGGCATGAGTTCGGCCTTTGCTTCAATGCCCAATTCGTCTGCAATTGCCTCTGCGGTCCTCCGGTTGTCACCGGTCAACATGACGGTCTTGATGTCGTTATTTCGGAGCATCTCCAGCCCTTGCGCGGCGTCCTGACGGGGCTCATCCCGCATCGCAATAAATCCCGCTACTTCATCTGCAACGATCAGGATGGATACTGTCTTGCCAGCTTCATTCAATCTTTCCACCGCATGGCGCTGATCCATGGAAAGTTGAACCATGTCCGTTGCCGCACGGGCAGAGCCCAAGAAGACCCTCTGACCACCGACGTTGCCTTCGACGCCTTTTCCGGAGAGTGCTGTCGCAGCTGTTGCAGGTGGAATGGGTACATTCTCTGCGGTCGCTTTGGCGAGGATGGCGTTGGCGAGCGGGTGGCTTGACCCTGTTTCGAGGGCGGCCGCGAGGGACAATATTTGCCGTTCAGCATGTCCGAACGAGATGATGTCCGTGACGACCGGCTTGCCCTCGCTCAGCGTTCCAGTCTTGTCGAATGCAACCGCAGTGATCTTCCCGATTGTCTCAAGGACGGCCCCTCCCTTCAGCAGAAGACCGCGTCGTGCCCCTGCCGACAGCCCTGCCGCGATTGCAGCTGGTGTGGAGATGACTAGGGCACATGGACAGCCGATCAGCAGGATTGCGAGGCCCTTGTAGACCCAATCAACCCAAGAGCCTCCCATCACCATGGGAGGGACAACAGCGACGAGGGTCGCAACGACCATAACGCTTGGCGTGTAGTAGCGCGAGAACCGATCAATGAAACGTTCCGTAGGTGCCTTACTCTCTTGGGCTTCCTCCACCAAACGCACCACGCGAGCTATCGTGTTGTCAGCTGAGGTTGCTGTGACACGAATACGCAGCAAACCATCCGTATTGATGGTACCTGCGAAGACACTATCGCCAGCGGTCTTGCGCTTTGGCGTGCTTTCGCCGGTTACGGGTGCTTCATCAATCTCGCTGGTGCCTTCAGTGATGTCACCATCGGCGGGTATCCGGTCGCCTGGACGAGCAAGCACCACATCACCGATAGCCAACTTGTCAGCAGCAATGGAAACGGTCTGTCCCTCGCGTTCAACCAGAGCTGTCTTCGGTACAAGGTTGGCCAACCCCTGAATGCTCGCCCGAGCCCTACCAGCCGCTACGCCCTCCAGAAGTTCCCCAACGAGGAACAGGAACACAACTGCGGCCCCTTCTTCCCCGGCTCCAATGATCACAGCTCCAACGGCGGCAACCGTCATCAGCATCTCAATGGAGAATGGAGTACCTGCAAGCGCCGCCATCAGTGCCCTACGAGCAATTGGCAGGAGACCCACGAGCATTGCGACGGCAAATGCCCACTGCGAAATGTCAGGAAACAATTTGCCGAGCCCATAGGCGGCCACCAGCGCGAGTCCGCTTGCGATGGTCAGATAGGCCTTCTTGCTTCGCCACCAAGGCCCTGACGAAGGTCCATGGTCATGCCCATGCAGCCCCGATAAGCCATCTGCTTGCTCTTTTGCGTGATCATGCTTGGAGTGATCGTGGTCCGCGTGGTCATGAGAACTGTCGTCCAGCGATGCCTTCTCTCTACGAACATCGCTGCTGCCGATTGGGGCAATCTTGTAGCCCAGCCTTGCAATGCTCTTTTGAAGCTCCTGCAGGTCCGCCTTTGCTCCATGCATCACTGTCATAGTCCCAGCACTGACCGACACCGAGACATCTTCAATGTCAGAGAGCCTACGCGCAGCCGTGTCGATCTTTGACGCGCAACCAGCGCAATCCATTCCCTCTACGCGAAACCTCGTCTGCGTTGATGCCGTATCCATCTGTCAGCTCCATTGACTTCTCCACTGACCAACCTACATCCTCTAGCGACTAGAGGAGCAAGAGCAAATGTCGGACCAAATTTCCATAGGCGAGGCTGCGAGACGCAGTGGAGTGAAGGTGCCAACGATACGCTACTACGAGCAGATTGGCTTGTTACCGGCGCCTGAACGCACCGAGGGCAACCGAAGGAACTATAGGAAGGACGAGGTACAGCGACTGGCTTTCATTCGCCATTCACGCGAGCTTGGCTTCGAGATCGATGCCATCAAGACATTGCTGGTTCTGCAGGACAACCCTAACCAGTCATGCGCCACGGCCGATCACATCGCCAAGGATCGCCTTCGTGACGTCGAACAACGAATACGCAGTCTCAATGCCCTCAAGCTTGAACTGGAAACGATGGTCGAGGAATGCAGCCATGGACGCGTCAAGGAATGCCGCGTGATCGAGACGCTGGCCCACCATGACCAATGCATTCATGGCCATCACTGAACAGGGCGCTTCATGCTTGGCGACATAAAGCTATGGGCAAGAAGGATCAAGCGGGACATTGTGGCTCTTTGGATCGCAGCACGAGACCCTCGCACACCTCTGCTCGCAAAGTTCGTAGCGGGAGCCGTGGCCGCGTACGCTCTTTCTCCTATCGATCTGATCCCGGACTTCATTCCTGTACTCGGATACCTCGATGATCTTCTGATAGTACCGGCGGGCATCCTGGTCGCGGTCGCGCTCATTCCGCTAGCACTGATGGAAGAGTTTCGCGATGAGGCTATTGCTCGAGAGGGACGCCGCTCTAGTCGTGCAGGACTAGTGGCAATCCTATCCATTTGGATCGGAGCAATATTGCTATTCGGTTGGCTTGTCCTTTTGCCGTAAACTTCGATCGGTGATCGAGCTTGAGGTGTTCTCAGACCGCCGAGGTAAGATTTACGCGCTTCTCCAACTCCGCTGCGGTCTCTTTACGCTCACTGTAGCGGTCCGTCAGGTAGCCTGTAACATCTCGGGTGAGCAGTGTGAACTTTAACAGCTCTTCCATGACGTCAACAACTCTGTCGTAGTAGGCAGAAGGCCTCATGCGCCCGTCGGGGTCAAACTCATTGTAGGCCTTCGCCACGGAAGACTGGTTCGGTATCGTGATCATCCGCATCCAGCGGCCAAGCACCCGCATCTGGTTGACCGCGTTGAAGGACTGTGACCCTCCTGAGACTTGCATGACGGCCAAGGTCCTCCCCTGTGTCGGACGAATGGACCCTGTTGCCAATGGTATCCAATCGATCTGCGACTTCATCACGCCGGTCATTGCACCATGGCGCTCTGGACTGGTCCACACCTGACCCTCAGACCAGATCGACAACTCGCGAAGTTCCTGCACCTTGGGGTGATCTGGAGTTGTGTCATCAGGGAGCGGTAGGCCTGCTGGATCGTAGATGCGCGTCTCAGCACCAAAGTATTGGAGCAGCCGGGCAGCTTCTTGGGTCAACATCCGACTGTACGATACCTTCCTCAGCGATCCACACAGCAAGAGGATACGTGGTGGATGGGAGGAGGAAGGAGTAACCAATCGTGACGCATCAGGCATGTGAAGCGCCTCCGGATCGACGTGGAGCAGATCAGACAATTCGAACTCCTCCCGCGTCGATGACGACTTCTCCACCCTCCTTGGCAAATGGTGCGAAGTGGGGAGGTAGAAGGTCGAGGACCACCTCAGACGGGCGACAGAGGCGTACACCCTTGTCTGTCACGACGAATGGGCGGTTCAGCAAAATCGGATGGGCCCCGATCGCGTCAAGCAGTTGCTCATCAGTGAGAGACGGGTCAGCAAGTCCGAGCTCTGCATATGGCGTCCCCTTCTCGCGCAGAGCTTCGCGTACGGTCAGTCCTGCCTTGCGGATCAGCTCCATCACGACAGCGCGAGTAGGTGGTGACGTGAGGTATTCGATGACCATTGGTTCGATACCGGCATTGCGGATCATTGCCAATGTGTTGCGAGAAGTCCCACAGGCTGGGTTGTGGTAGATAGTGACACTCATCATGCGATCCTCTGTCGTTGCTCCAGCTTCTGTACAGCCTCCCCGTCCTCGTACCATTTCTTGGTTCTATTCACGAACCACACCACCGACAGCATGACTGGCACTTCGACCAAGACGCCAACAACGGTTGCCAGCGCTGCACCTGAGTTGAAGCCAAAGAGGCTGATAGCGGCGGCGACTGCCAATTCGAAGAAGTTGCTGGCACCAATGAGGGCGGAGGGTCCCGCTACACAATGCTGCTCGCCGCTGACACGGTTGAGGAAATAGGCAAGTCCTGAGGTGAAGTAGACCTGTATCAGGATGGGGACGGCGAGGAGCAAAATCACCAATGGCTGTGCAATCATCTGCTCGCCTTGGAAGCCGAACAGCAGCACCAGCGTGACCAGAAGAGAAACCAGCGACAAGGGTTGGAGGGTGCTCAGGAGCCGTTCAAGTCGCTGAGGCGATCCTGACGACAACATTCGCCGCCGGATCGCCTGTGCGGCGATGACCGGCACGACAATGTAAAGAACGACGGACAGTATCAGGGTGTCCCAAGGCACCGTAATGGCAGAGAGACCGAGCAAGAACCCAACGATAGGCGCGAACGCTACGACCATGATCACGTCATTCAGTGCCACCTGCGAGAGGGTGAAGTGTGGCTCGCCTCTTGTCAGACCAGACCACACGAACACCATGGCTGTGCAGGGGGCCGCCGCAAGGATGATCAACCCCGCAATGTACGAGCTGATCTGAGCTTCCGGAAGATAAGGTCTGAACAACCAGCCAATGAAGATCGATCCCAGCAGCGCCATCGAAAACGGCTTCACGGCCCAGTTGATGAGGAGGGTGATCCCTATGCCCCGCCAGTAGGTGCCGACTTCTCTGAGAGCTCGAAAGTCGATCCGGAGTAGCATTGGAATGATCATCAACCAGATCAGTACGGCCATTGGAATGTTGACGTTGGCGGTCTCAATGTTACCGAGAGCCCTAAATACCTCTGGTACAGCGTGACCGAGCCACACTCCAACCACCATGCAAAGGGCAACCCATATCGTGAGATAGCGTTCGAAGACTGACATGAGGGCCTCAGACGCCAGTGGGGCGCGTCATCAGGGACGCTGAGGATGGACAGAGATCCGCTGCCTGAGTGCTTTGGCTTATTGAGCTCGGGGCGTCAGCACGTTCAATCCTCTGAAACCCGAGCCTCCCGAAGAATGGCTCGCAATCGGTTGTAAGGAGGTAGGCTGCCATCGCGCCTTGCCCACTCGCGTAGCGTAGGAGTGATTTCGTGATCTTGCCTCCGTTGCCGTGATGCTGGTGCTCTGGGAGGACGACTATGGACCGAAGTAGCGCCACGCCGTCTTCGGTCAACTCAGTTCCACCGTAGCCAACCGTAGTGCGATCAGTGTCCCAGAAGCGGAAGAAGTGTCCACTCGATTGATCAAGGTCCTCGGCTGGAAGGTGCAACGATCTCAAAGCCGATCTGAAGTCCACGTCGCTCGAAGCGATGGGCTCTGCTTGAAGTCCCTCAAGCATTTCCAGAGCAATCTCATGCATTGATTTGCTCCGAAGGTGGGCAACAAGGAACGATATCGGACAGGAGTGGGGCGCAGATCGAAGGATGCCCAGCACAGCAATCCTTGAGGAGGAAGTTGATCGCTCCTCGCAAGCTCTCGAAGTCGGCACGATAGATGATCGAACGACTTTGCCGCTGTGATGAAATCAACCCCGCCCTCGACAAGACCGCAAGATGCGATGACATCGTGTTCTGGGGCACACTGAGCAGCCGCGATATTTCTCCAGCCGCGATGCCCTCTGGTTCACGGGTGACGATCAGCTTGAAGGCGTCAAGCCGGGTGGGTTGCGCTAGAGCAGCAAAGGCTTCGATTGTAGCATATTGATCCATGCATCTGGATTTATCGATATGTAGTGGTTATGTCAACAGCCATCGTCGGCCAATCTGCGATAGGCGCACGTTCTTGAATACCTTGGCGTTGAACACTTTGTTGATCCCCTTCCTACCGTTCTCGAAACTCACGTGCCATAAGATGCTTCGGGCCGGTCTCATCGGGCAATTGCTCGAGCACAAAGCTCGCGGGCTGACGTCACGCAGACAAGCTGGCCGGGCTGTCGTCCGAACACCTGCACTCGCTGAAATGTCCTGGAATCCTCGTAAACCATGGCTGGAAATATAGGGGCCAAATTGTGGGTTGCGATTCAATAAAATTATTTATGAAGCGTTATGGGGCCGATCCGCCATTGTTCCGAACGGGTCTCGCGGTGATTGTTCGCTTCAACCAAACCGCTAATAGACGCTCAAAAAGAGGAGGAGGGAAACGCCGAAGGGCTGCCGTTTCGTTCTCCTCCGAGGAAGGCCGACCGCCGGCTTTTGGGGGTAGCGGTCAGTATAATCGATATATTAGGTTCGGCGTGATCTCGGGGTGACTCGGAACCTTCGTATTCCCCCCAATACACAGACCAGGGGTGCTAGCGCCTTGCATCCAGCAGTGCGTTGACCTCATCAACCTGATCGTCTGTCAGCGTACGACCGAAATTTGCTTCCAACGATGTCACGGCATTATCGAGAGCTTGGTCGCGCAGTATCGGATCGGTCAGCGCCAGCGCTGCCTCGCGATCGCGCTCATAGATTGCTATTTTACCAACCGACGAGTTTGGGGCCGCGCGCTCCCGGGCGCGGGCAGAGGCATGCGCCGCATTCAACGGGCCCAATGTATTGTCATCAAGGTTGTCATCGGTGACATCGTCTACTTTGGCCCAAGTTTTCTGAACTTTTGATTTGTCGATGGCGGTCCTTTGCACTTTCGACCTATCGTAATCGGTTTTCCTATTATTATGGGCACTCGCTGCGCTGCCGTGGCTGGAAGAGGATTTTCCGCTAGCGCCGGTGTTTCCCTTGCCATTGCCCTGGCCGCCGCCATTTCCATTACCGCCCCCATGTCCATTGCCACCGTTACCGTTGCCACCCTTTTCGGCAAAGGCCGGGCCAGAGAAATTAATTTGGTTTATCGTCGTGCCGGCAACCATTAAACCGAGAGACGCGGTCGCAATGAGAATGAATCTGAGCCGCTTCATGTCTACCTCCCATATAACTATTAAGTCGAAAACTGGACCGTCAGTTGTACCAAATATGGCCTAATCGGCAGTCGGGGACCAAACGATTGGCGGGGCTAATCGGACCGCCTACCCCGAGTCTCTGCTGACAATCGAACGTCAGTAGATTTTAAACGGTGTACAGTGAGGACTGTTCCACAAGGGCTTGGCCTCATTACGTCTCGGAAGAATATCTTTGGCCAAGCCCCGCCGGGTGGGGGATACCAACACCGATATTATACTCCTAATTCTGGAGGATGGGTTAAGTTTTGTGCGGGGACGCTCCCCCCTTCCCTCGGGCTGCATCTATTTGAAACTGTTAGGAAGGGTCTTCGCTATTAAGGCCATGATAAGCGAATCTCCGACATCATCGACGATCATGTTTGCTTCGGTTGCGGCTTCGATAAACGCGCCTCGAGCCTCCTCGGCTGGAATCGATCCTTCGAGGGCCGCTGAACACGCCATTTTGGCGCGCTGACATACTGGCCCACATCGTGCCTTGTACCAGCTGTGCTTTAGAAACTCATAAGCTTCATCAACTGTAGTAATGGTCTTCGGCCGTCTGCCTCGGCGCTGCAATGTCACTGGTCTGAAGTGATTTTGTTTCATGGTTGGAAACGGGGAAACTAAATGAAATGTTCCTTCGGGATCCAAGGCGCTAACACATATCACTGATAACGAACATCATTAGCTGCGATGAGCTTCGACGATTTTGTGGAGGACGATTTCGCCAAGGGGGTAGGATCGTGCATTCGCTTGGTGTTCCGGGCCTCTATCTTCCTATCCAATGTTTCTGCGTCTTCGGTCTTGTCTCCGCTGGTGGACATTTGACACCTTGAATATTCGACGGTGCGGTCCTCAAAGGAGAAAAATTGAAAATTCTTATCTCGAATTGACAATGGGTCATCGTAGAATTGAAGCAACCGATTGTTGGGGGTTAATAGTGTCCTGAATATCTGTGGCTTTGATGGTATGATGGGTACATCGGTTTTGCGCTGGCCTCGCTAGGTCGGTCGATTTCGCGAGTTTTCCTGATACGTCAAGGAGCCGCAGAGAAGCAACAATTTGCATAAAATTCTCTGAATTGTTCGACCCGAACTTTAAATTCTGATCACTAAAACGCTTTGCAAGACAACCATATTGGAGTTGCAACATGACGTTTTCTATCGCGCATCAAAGGCTGAAAAGCATAACGACAGCAGCAATCGGACTCGCTGTTTCCGTCCTTGTTTGCACAGACGCACAAGCCGGAGAGAACCGCAACCAAACAGAGGGGATACGATCCGTCTACCTCGTCAAATATCGCGTCAACAATGAAATTCGTTATGCCAAGAAGCCGGCTCGCCAGATCGTGAAGGTGTCGGCCTCGCAATATATGAGAAGCAATCCTTATGTCTGCACGCCAAGCGGCTTTGGGCAAAAGGCGCGTTGCTATACGCAGAGCTTTTAAGCGGCCGAGCCTCTACAGAGCGTAAAAAAAAGAGCTGCCGGTCCGGCAGCTCTTCATCTTTATCGACGCATGCCCTTGAGACGAAATACTTCTTTGCTCACACGATCGCCCTTAACCAGTTTAAGCGCTTCATCACCTTTCTGAACGGGATCGTGCCGGAAGACATACCAGCTTCCGCCCAAACTCGGCTTTTGATAAATAACGCCATCCTTTTCGCGATGCAGGAAACATGTTACCGCGCCACCCCTTTCCATCTTGCTGGACCAGAGAGCTTGGAGACAAAGTTTTCCGCCATCAGTTACATACCAACGGCCCTCACCGTAGGACCAAGCTGCTCCCTTGCGGGACCAAGCGGTAAATTGTCTTTGGTCGGCGGAAAAGAACCCGCCCCCGTCCTTCCACTTCCAGGTACGGTCAACGTAAAGCTTCTGTAGCGCTGTAGCCTTCATCGGCGTCGCGGACGCGGCAAGCTTAGCTGTCGCTTCATCTACTTGTGTCTTCGGTGCCGCGCTGGCGTTGCCAGCGAGTAAAAGCGCCGACAGCGCCGTGCTCATAATATTTAAACGGATCGGGTACATTCATTACTCCTGACCACATGCAATTCCAGAGGACACAGCGTCCTGTGTATGGGATCGCGTGAAAAACAAAAGCGGTTCGCTACGTGGTGGAAACAAACCGCCCTGAACAATCGAAGATTAATCCAGCGGATGGTTGGCGACGCGCCAATCGGGTCTACCCACGTTCCTCGGCCAGTCATAGACTTCACGGTCGTTGAAGTAGACAACCGCGGTCATTGCAGGGAACTCGGCATGCTGCTTGTTTGCTTCTGCAGCCCAGTCCCGAACATAGTCGTCGCTGCCTTCATAGCCAAGCTCCGCAATAGCAATTGGCTTTCCGAAGCGTGCCACACGATCGTAACCGGGTTTTGTCCGCTCGACAAACGTCGTGTCGTGTCCGACCTCCAGTTTGTCATAGGGCTGATAGCCAAAGACCGACAGACCGATAATGTCCACATATTCGTCGCCCGGATAATAGGCTTCCAGCCCTTCCTCGCCTTTCGGCGACCACATATATTTGGCTGAAGGAAGTTGCTTGCGGCATACGTCGTTTACATGTCTATAAGCCTTCACGTAACCTTCTGGCTTCCAAAAGGCCCACGTGAACTGCCCGTCATTATCTTCCATTTCTTGTGCCCAGCGGATGGTGACCGGGCTTTTCAGCTTAGCTGCGGCGGAGCAAACCGCCGACATGTTGGAATCATACCGCCCAGCCAGAATTCCTGTGAGCAGGTCATCCGGGCTGATGCGCCAGTCACGCGCCCATGACCAAGGTTCGATGGTGATCAAAAGAGATCGGCCTCGCTCGCGCGCGTAGGCGTCTGCGGTGCTGAGAGTGGTCAGGTCCACGTCCTCCCAAGGTAGGAACAGGTGTTCGATCTTGGAGTTGGAGTCGTTGGTGAAGTCTCCGTGCGGATCATAGGCACCCGGCGTCACGGCGTCAGCAGCAACGACTGGCCGCTTGTCATGAAAGCGATTGCGACTGTCGACGCTCGCGCCTGACACTCCACTGGCGGCATATACACCACCGGAAACACATGCGCCGCAAAGTAAAGCTGCGGTTAGTCTCAAGAGACGTTTCATCGCCCCCTCCTTTTCTTATTGTTGAGGCAACTGGGTCATACCCAGCGCCGTTTTGATGCTATCGCGCTGTTGAGATACGAGATCGGAAGGAACTAGCTTGTGGGCTTCATCGTCTTCGCGGGCATTGGCGTGGCGGAATACGTACCATTCACCATCGGGCTCACGCTTTTGATAGATCGTTCCACCGCCGAGACGATGCGAGAAACAGGTCTTGGCCGGAAAAGCTCCCTGCTCAGAATGCCATGTCGCATCGAGACACAATGCTCCCGTGTCAGAGATCACCCAGCGTCCTTCTGCCCAGGTTTTGCCCTTCTCACCCTCGGACCATGCACTGAACTGCCGCCCGGCATCCGTCATGTATCCGGCTCCGTTGACCCACTGCCAGCTCTTATTCTTATAGAGTGCGTAGACTTCGAAAGCCGTCATGGCGCGAGTACCCGACGGCTGTTCGACAGATTGCGCCGCCGCAACAGCCGGTGCGATAAACGAGGATGCGACCCAAGCGAAGGTCGTTATCATGCGGAAGCCCCGCTGGCATCGGACCCTTGCAGATTTACAAATTGTCATTTGAATCTCCTGCCATCTCAAAAGAAGCGCCCTTTGCATTTCGTCCTCCACGGACTTGCTTCGACCCTCGCAGTACGGCCGAGTTAGTCACCTCGTACCGAGCCGTTGTCGGTCGGCCAATCGCAGATACACGAAAGCCAATTTCCTCCGCTGCGCCCTGTTCGAAAGCATTTCGTAGATCGATCAATAGCGCTTGACGCATGGAATTCTTCAGGCGCGCGAGATCGAGTTTGCGAATGCTGTCCCACTCCGTGATGACGACAACAGCGTCGGCGTTGTGCGCACATTCATACGGGTCTTCAAAAAATTCGACGTCCGAGAGGATACGGCCGGCATTCTCCATACCCACGGGATCATGGGCGCGGATAGTCGCGCCGAAGCGCTGCAAGGTCTCAATCAGTGGTACGGAAGGCGCATCTCGCATGTCGTCTGTATCGGGCTTGAAAGTGAGGCCTAGAATGGCGATCGTCCGGCCTTCCACATCATTCTCCAAAGCGTCCATGACTTTCAAAGCCATGCGGCGTTTGCGCGCTTCGTTGGCCGTTACGGTTTCTTCTACGATCCGCACCGCCACACCGTGGTCCTGAGCAGTACGCAAAAGCGCCATCGTATCTTTCGGGAAGCAGGAGCCGCCATAACCTGGTCCGGCATTGAGGAAACTTGTCCCGATGCGCTTGTCCAGACCCATTCCCAACGCCAGATCACTGACGTTGCTGCCGACCTGCTCGCAAAGATCCGCAAGTTCGTTGATGAAGGTGATCTTGGTCGCCAGAAACGCGTTGGCAGCATATTTTATTAGTTCCGACGTCCGGCGCTGGGTCATTACGATGGGTGTCTTGTGCGCATCAAGAGACGTACCGTAGAGTTTCATCAGAATCTCTCTCGCGCGTTCATCCTCGACGCCTATCACAACGCGATCGGGCTCCAGGAAATCGCGGATAGCGACGCCTTCGCGCAAAAATTCAGGATTGGAGGCAACAGAGAATGTACCGGTTTTGCGCACCGATCCAATAATCTTCTGCACGATGTCGCCCGTACCCACTGGAACGGTGGATTTCACAACCACCACGGTATCGTCGTCAATGAGTGGCGCCAATTCGCGCGCAGCCATGTAAACGAACGACAAATCAGCATCCCCGTGTCCGGCACGCGGCGGCGTGCCCACTGCGATGAAAACGACGGACGCCTCGTTCAACGCCTCGGCCAGATTGCACGTGAAGCGCAAGCGGCCTGCCGCTGAATGGCGTTCCACTAGTTCATCCAACCCCGGCTCGTAAATCGGCACGACGCCGTGGGCAAGGCCATCGATTTTCTGAGCATTCTTGTCGACGCATACAACCTCGTGTCCCCAGGCGGCGAAACACGCCCCGCTGACCAATCCCACGTAGCCCGTACCTATGACTGCGATCTTCATCTGTTTAATTGCCTTTTACTGCATTGAAATGTTGGGAGCGTTGGTGCGCCAGCGTGGATTGAATATTGTCCTATGAACATCGCGACCACCGATGCCCGCGCCAGCAACCGAAAAGCGGTCCTCGAACAAGGTAAAGCTTCGGGTTCCCCATGCGAGCGCCTCAATTCCGTCCCGGCCTCGCTCGGCCGTTGCAAGGGTCGGCAGAGCTACAAGAGCGAGCAAGCTGGCTGCAAGCGCTGGGCGATAGATCCGAGTGCGGTAGCGAACCGTGTTTTCACGGGCATGCTGGAGAACGATAACGAACAGGAGGAGTGCATAAATCGCAGCGTTAATGATGGCGAAAACATAGAAGCCGCGGCTGCTGTCGCTGGCGTCTGGGATAAGCAGCACCGGCAGGATCGAGACAATCGCCAAGAAACCGTAGGGTGCGAGGACTCGGAACGGGAGGGGATCCACTTCCGACGCCCCCTTCGGTGTGACGCGGAAGTCCACAAATGAGCCCGTTGCCCAATCGCGCAACGCGGCGAGCGTTCCAGCCATCGCCCACGGCCAGCGGGCGAACAAAAACAGCGTCATCTCGACACTCAGTATTTTCGCATCATGCGTGCGGAATGTGCCAGAGGCGCGCCAGCGATAGGCCAGAACGATCAGTATGATCGCCTGGGGTAGAAAATGACGCATGAAATCGGGATAAGTTACGGCAACAAAGCTGTCACCCGCAACCAGCGCAGCGATGGGCAAGACGAACATCAGCGCCATGAAGAGAGAAAACAGCGGGTACCAAAATTGCGAAAACAGAAACTGAAATTTCAGTCGTGGCGACAAATTGCCGACTAGTTTGGGCGAATACTGCAGCAGGATCATCACCAAACTGCGCGACCATTGAAACTCCTGCGTGATGAGGTCGGCAAAAGTACGCGGTCCGTCACCATGTGCGATGGCGTCGAGTGCGTGCGCGCCGCGCCACCCGTGGGCATTCATCATCAAAGTCGTAGAATGATCTTCCGCCAATTCCGGTCCAAGACCACCAATTTCCTTTAATGCCGCTGTGCGAACCGCATAGTGCGACCCGATGCAAAGCGGCGCCAGACCGTTGTTATAGCCGGCCTGCAAAGATCCGTGCATGCTCGCTTCGGCATAGAGACGTCCGCGCGCTGACCAGCTTTCATGGGCATTGCGATCGCAAATGCTGGGTGCGGAGACATAGCCAACGGACGGATCAGCGAAGGGACGCAGCATCTGAAATAGATAGTCAGGTTCTGGCACATGGTCCGCATCAAGCTGTACTACAAAATCGTAAACATCGTAGCCATAATGGTCGTAGAAAAAGGCTAGATTACCTTCTTTGCAGCGCGTACGACGCGGCCAAGATTGGCGGTGGTAGTCTGCACGTCCTTTGCGCGTGGAGACGAAGACACCATGTTTTTCACACCAATCTAGAGTTGCCGAAGAAGGGTCTTCATCGGCAAGCCATGTGTGGTGCGGTAAGTCCTGGGCCAACATGGCGCGCAAGGTCTCGGCAACGATCTCGAAAGGTTCCGACGGCGCCTTTGTTACCACCATGGCAACACAGCTCCCCGCTGGAAGTCGCAACGGGCCGCTTGGACGACGGGCGCGGAAAAAAAGAACGATGAAATAGGCCGGCAACAACGTCACCCAAGCTAGGATGGCCGTAACCAGGATGGAGCCCGCAAGATTCACATGGTTGGCAGGTTCAAGCCACCAGCGCCAAAAGTAGAACAGCGCCGCGACCCATAGTGCTGCGCCGAGCAGGTATTCCACGCGCCGCCAGCCGGTGAAAACCGGCACCATCAAAGGTCCGTCGTCGGCAACGCCGTTTTTGGCGAGGCGTTTGGTCATGTTCTGACCTCCAGCCCGAAAAAAGGAGCTGCGGTACGAATGATCGTATCGAGATCGGAATAAAGTGCCTGAAAGCCAAGCTTAGCCGCTGCAAGTGCTGGATCAGCAAAAAGGACCGGAGGGTCGCCGGCACGGCGATCGCGCATTTTGACGGGCACGTTACGACCTGTCAGGCGACCAATCGCATCGAGAATCTCTTTGATTGATGTGCCACGTCCTGTACCCAAGTTGACAGCCATATTCTCGCCGCCGTTGACGAGGTGCTCGACCGCCAGTACATGTGCCCGCGCCAGATCGGCAACATGTATGTAATCGCGGATGCAGGTGCCATCCGGCGTGTTGTAATCGTTGCCGTAGATTTCCAGAAATTCGATGCTGCCCGCGGCAGCCATCATGGCCCGCGGAATCAGGTGCGTTTCGGGATCGTGGCTTTCGCCGATTTCGCCGTCAATGTCCGCTCCGGATGCATTGAAATAACGTAGCGCCACATAACCTAGATCATAAGCAGCAGAATAATCGCCAAGCATTTGCTCCGCGATCAGTTTGGTGCGACCGTACGGGTTTATCGGGCGTTGCTCCTCGCCTTCGCGGATTGGCAGTTGATGTGGGATGCCATACGTTGCGCAACTCGACGAAAAGATGACATTGCGCGCTCCAGCGAGCCGGCAAGCTTCCAGCAGCGATTGAGTTCCTGTGACATTGTTGCGATAGTATTTAGCAGGTTGCTCGACGGACTCTCCGACATAGGCCGAGGCGGCGAAATGGATCACAGCGACCGGATTGTGATCCTCGACCACCTTAATCAGCCGTGGAGTGTCGAGAATGTCGCCTTCAACAAATGTTCCCCAACGCACGGATGCGAGATGCCCAGTCGAGAGATTGTCATAGACGACAGGCCGATACCCCTGCTTTGACAAGAGCTTGGCCGTGTGACTTCCAATAAAGCCCGCTCCGCCGACAACGATTACGTTCTGTCCATTCATTATGCCACCTCAGCGAGTTTCCCATCGGGCCTCGCGAGCTGTCGTTCGAAGTAAGCTATCGTGGATTTCAAGCCGTCCGCCAGCGCAATGCGGGGTGCCCAACCGAGTTCTCGTTCTGCCAGCGTAATATCGGGCCGACGTTGGCGCGGATCATCTGTAGGCAGTGGGTGATTGACGATCTTCGATGGCGAGCCTGTCAACGTGATGATCTGCTCGGCCAGTTCGCGCACGGTGAATTCACAAGGATTGCCGATGTTGATAGGGGTGTGAATGGCTCGCGGACTGTACATGAGCCGATGAAATCCTAGGATCAGGTCATCGACATAGCAGAAGGACCGGGTCTGCGATCCCTCGCCATAAATGGTAATATCTTCGCCTTTAAGTGCCTGCACAATGAAGTTTGAAACAACCCGGCCGTCATCGGGACGCATGCGGGGTCCGTAGGTGTTAAATATGCGCACGATGCGAATATCGACGCCGTATTGCTTGTGAAAGTCGTAGAAAAGTGTTTCGGCGGAACGCTTGCCTTCGTCATAGCAGGAGCGCGGACCGAACGAATTCACATTGCCCCAATAGTTTTCAGGCTGGGGATGGACATGCGGATCGCCATAGACCTCCGAGGTGGATGCCTGGAAAATGCGCGCCCGATACCGTGCGGCCAACTCGAGAAGATTGAGTGAACCGATCACATTTGTCTTCATGGTATGGATCGGATCGGCCTGATAGTGCGGCGGCGAGGCTGGACAGGCGAGATTATAGATTTCGCTTACAGGCAGATCGATCGGATCAACGATGTCATGGCGGACATAACTGAAGGTGTCAAAGCGCAGCAGATGACGCACATTTTCCATCCGCCCTGTAGAAAAATTGTCCAAGCAGACTACTGTCCTGCCTTCGCCCAAAAGTAGTTCACAAAGGTGAGATCCAAGAAACCCCGCGCCGCCTGCAACAAGAACGCGCGGCTTTGAAGCGTCGTCGGAACGAAAGTTAGACGAATTGAAGACAATGCTCACAGAACTCTCCCACCTATAACAACCATATTTGCGTTAATGCTTGCGAAGGAAGAAGGCGTACGAAAATCACTGAAAACTAACAGAGATGTTACGATTTTTTCCTGAAGCGAATTCATCCCTTCTAATACGGTCCCCCTTGCTGCGTTGCGATATCCAGTTGTCCGGAAAACTATTCAAAACGTCCATTTCTGCAGGATCATCTGCAGACGCACCGCCACGGCATCAGTCAAATCAACTGGTCACATCACCTGAAGGTTTTTTGAATAAAGGCTGGAAGCATGCTAACGCGCAGGTCAGAACCAAAGTAATTGTCTGCATGTCCCAAAATTCAGTTTTCGTCCGACTGCGTGGGCAATGGGAGAGCATACGTTGTGCTACAAAATGCACAGCTTCTACGGGGGAATGTCAGCCTTCATACAGGGGAGGGATCAGAAGTAAGACGGCGGGGCGGCATGCTTCTACTAAATTTGCTCATGCTTTAAACCCGCAATATTCTTGAATTCATCGTTTGTCTGCATGATATGCAAGCGGTTGCGGGGCATTCATTGCAGTTCTTAACTTTGCAGGATTGGCAGATGTCCGAAACGGTTCTGCGATGCGGAATAACGCGAATGTAGGGTGGGCGGTTTGGACACCGGCTGGGAGTATTAATGTCCGATAAAGACTATGACTATCGTTCAAACCCGGCCGCCACAGAACGCCGTCGTTGGCCGCGCGTGTCGCAAGATCCCCTTGGTGAGGGTAAGGCGGTAAAGACCGCCTTAGTTCCGCTGCGTTTCGCGTCAGAGGAGCTTCCACCACACAAACAGTTTCAAGCCTGGCAAGAGCACATGGCGGTGTTGTCGGAAACACGTTTGCCGGACGACGTCGATCCCAAGGACGGTTTTATTGTAAAGCAGACCGTTTGGCATTTGGACGGTATGTTGTTTGTACAACAAACCGCTCCGGCTTTCAGTTATGAACGCTCGCCAAACATGGTGCGGTTCAGTCCAATTGATCATTGGCAGATCACGCTTCTCCGTGCCGGTCGCACTTGGACCGGTATGGATGGACGGGTTGCCCAAAATGAGCCAGGTAGGATAGAAGTTCGCTCGCTCGGGCACCCGTTCAGTGGTCGGGCGATAGCGACAGATTCCCTCAGTTTGATTGTTCCGGTCGACCTGTTTGCTGATCGAGGTGGTTTGACCACCGCAAGCCACAACGTAGTCTTGGGTGGACACCGGGCCAAATTGTTGATCGATCATCTATCCAGCGTTGAAGCCAATCTCGAGCACTTCGCGCAGGAGGATGTTCCGGGGATCAAAGATCGTTTGCGGGAAATGATTTTCGATACGATTACGCCTTTGGTGGATCGTGATGGCGTTAACGATCAGATTTCACAGTTGGGATTGATGACGCGGGCGAGACGATTCATTTTGAGCAATCTTGCCTCGCCGGCCCTGACGCCGGATGCTCTCGGCCGGGAATTGGCGATCTCAAGGACCCGCCTTTATGAACTTTTCGAAACGTCCGGTGGCGTAGCGAACTATATTCGTCGCCGGCGCCTGTCAGCAGCTCACGCAATGTTGGCGGATCCTTCAGATCCCCGAAAAATCGCCGAAGTTGGTTTGGCAATCGGTTTCGATTCGGCAGCGAACTTCAGTCGCGCTTTTACGCAGCAGTTTGGGTATAGCCCGAGCAACATACAAAAGCGTAGCTTCGGCGATCATAAGCGACCGGATATGCCGCGGGATGGGACGCCAAAGGTCACATTTGAAACCTTGCTGCGAACCCTCGGACTCTCTTGACGTGCAATCGACATTTAAACAGGGTTGGCGAAGGTCGGCATTTTCTTCGTCACTTTTGCTCATGTCTTCCTATGAGTGCGCTCTACTCGTCCGCTGCGACGGTCCTCGATAAGGATGGCATATTGGTTCGGGTTGTTCTGCCGCATAATCCAAGGTGCACCGAGCGCCGATCATGCGTCCATTCTCGTGGATCGGCTTTGCCCTCCAAGTCGTAAAAAAGTGAACCAACCATCTGAATGGCATCTAGGCGGATCAAGCAAGTATCGGCGGAAGCATTGTCGATCTGCATGTTGACAGGCCAAACAAGCTGGCTTCCCGCGTCCTGGCTTCGATAGGTGCGCCATGTGATCTTACCATCGACCACTGCGCAAAAATCGTGGCTTAACTGGTCAAGGAATGCTATTGACAGGTGGGGACACAATCCGCGAAAAACCGAGCATTTACTAATTATTATGTGGGAGAAGTCGTAGATGGACGGGTGTGGATGGGTCTCTGGTGCCCCCTGCCGGAATCGAACCAGCACTCCTCTCGGAACCTGATTTTGAGTCAGGCGCGTCTACCAATTCCGCCAAGGGGGCCGCAAAAGCGTCGGGTGCGGCGAACCGCACCGTCCAAAGCCAAATACATGCTGGAGCGGCCCGCGGTCAACACCATTCCGCCAATTTCTCGCGATAACGCACTCGTGTGTTGCCGGTCGCGCAGGCCATAAGTAGAGGCGAAGCAGCCTGGCTGGCAAAAATCGACTGCAGCGATTCCATTTGGGTGAAGTTTGCTCTAAGGATCACCGACTTTCTCGAACAACTTCCCCGGACAGGAACCCCCATATGCTTCGCAAACTCTATGATTGGACGATGTCGCTCGCCGCGCGCAAATCCGCGGAAGTCTGGCTCGCCATCATCGCCTTCGTGGAGAGTTCCGTCTTCCTCGTTCCAGCCGACGTGCTCTATCTTCCCATGGCGCTGGCACGGCCGGAGCGAGCCTATCGTTACGCGCTCGTGGCGACGGTCGCCTCGGTGCTCGGCGGCATTGCCGGCTGGCTTCTCGGCTATTACGCCTATGAGACACTGGCAAAACCCATTCTCGAAATGTACGGCAAGCTCGATGCTTTCGAGGCGCTGCGCGGCTCGACCAGCGCCGATGCGATCCTCCTGCTGCTCATCACCTCCGGCCTTGCGCATCTGCCACCGATCAAGGTGGTAACGATCCTCTCCGGCGCTGCCGCGATCAACATCTGGGTATTCATCGCATCGGCAATTCTTGCACGCGGGGCGCGGTTCTTCTTCCTCGCCTGGCTCCTGCGCCGCTACGGCGAACCGATCCGCCATTTCATCGAAAAGCGACTCGGCCTCATCGCCGGTGCAGCCGCCGCGGTGCTGATTTTGCTCTACGCCGTATTCCACTATTATCATCTATAGTTCGAGGACGCTTCGCGCATCATGACAATGGCAACGGCACCCGCGATGAATTCGACGCATTTCCGGACCGCTTTGTTCCTTCTCGCCGCAATGATTGTGACGGTCGGGTCGGCGCTGGCCTTCCAGTATGTGGGCGGCTACCTGCCCTGCAAGCTCTGCCTCGAGCAGCGGTATCCCTACTATGCCGGCATTCCGCTCATGGCGCTTGCCGTCGTCGCCTCTCTCCTGCGCTGGCCGTCAGGCCTGACACGGCTGCTGATCGCATTGGGGGGCATCCTCATGTTGGTCGGCCTTGGCCTTGCGATCTTCCATGCAGGCGTCGAGTGGAAGTTCTGGGCGGGGCCGACGGATTGCACCGCGGTCGCAATGTCTATCACCACCGATGCCGGCAATCTGCTAAGTGACCTCAACGCGGTCCATCCACCGGCATGCGACACTGCGGCCCTGCGCGTGCTCGGCCTGTCATTTGCCGGCTGGAACGCCATCGCCAGCCTCATTCTGGTTGTCGTGGCGTTTCGTGGAGCGATGAGGCGGGGTTAAGCCCTTGGTAACCTGCTGAGCATTTGAGTCACCCCCGGCAATGCAGAGAGCTCAGCAAAAAATGGCATAGCGCGGCGCAGGGACCGACGGCCGGAACCCTCAAGGCTCCAGTTCGACATCCCAGTAGAGATAATCCATCCAGCTGTCGTGCAGGTGGTTTGGCGGGAAGAGCCGTCCATTGTTGTGAAGGTCGTGCACTGTCGGCTGGAATGGCTTCTGCCGCGGCCACATTTTGGCGCGGTCTGGCATCAGCCCGCCCTTGCGAAGGTTGCACGGCGAACAGGCGGCGACGACATTTTCCCAGATCGTCTCACCACCGGCGCAACGCGGGATCACGTGGTCGAAGGTCAGGTCTTCTTCCGAACCGCAATACTGGCACTCGAACCGGTCGCGCAGGAAGACGTTGAACCGGGTGAAGGCAGGGTTGCGCGACGGCTTGATGTAGGTCTTCAGCGAAACGACGCTCGGCAGCCGCATGGCGAAGGAAGGCGACGACACCTCGTGCTCATACTCGGCGACGATGTTCACACGGTCGAGAAACACCGCCTTGATCGCGTCCTGCCATGACCAGAGCGACAAGGGATAGTAACTGAGCGGACGATAATCCGCATTGAGCACCAGTGCCGGCAACCCGTCCGGCGAGACGGCTATTGTCAAGGAATCAACTCCAATCCAACCATCAGGCCCTATTATTGTAAGCTGGACGTGACAAGAATGTGAAGCGAATTGCTCGCTTATGCAGCGAAAAACGCCGCTATATCAAATTCATGCGATTGGTGTGCCGTCGCGGCCACGCGTCGCGGCATAATAGGCCCAGAAAAGCCGGGCCGCCACCCCGCGCCAGGGCGACCATCTTTCGGCAAAACGCTGCAGCGCCTTGGAATCGGGCCGGGCTGATTCGCTGTAGGCGTGGGCATAGGCATGCTGAAGGGCAACATCGCCGGACGGAAACACATCCGCATGCCCGGCCGAGAACAGGAGGTAGACCTCCGCCGTCCACGGCCCCACGCCCTTGATGCGCGTCATCAGTGCCATGGCCTCCTCTATCGGCCGCTCGCAAAGATCGAGAAGGTCGAGGTCCCCGGCAATGATCGCCTCGCTGATCCGCGCGAGGGTCTCCTGCTTGGCGCGTGAAAGGCCGGCTGCGCGCCACGCCTGCTCGCCGGCCGCAAGGTAGTTTTGCGGCGTCAGCGGATCGATGAGCCCTATGAGCCACGACCAAATCGATGCGGCGCTCGCCTTGGAAACCTGTTGCGAAACGATGACCGAAGCAAGGCTGGCAAAGCCGGGCTCGGAGCGTCGCAGCGGCAAAGGCCCAGCCCGTTCCGCAACTGCCGCCAGCTCGGGGTGAGCCTTGAGCAATGCCGTCAGGCCTTCGGCCACGTCATCGAGCGTATCTATCCTGCGCATGTCGTCACTTTGAATCGTCGGGAAAACACAGTATCAACCCGCGCATATGGTCACGCAAGGACACCAGTTCACGCTCATGACACTTCCTGTCTTTCGCTTCGCGCCTAGCCCCAATGGATACCTGCATCTCGGACATGCCTATTCGGCACTTCTCAACCAAAAGATGGCGCGCGAAAGCGGCGGCCGCCTGCTCCTGCGCGTGGAAGACATCGACCGCGAGCGCTGTTCGCCGGAACTCGAAGCGGCCATGCTCGAGGACCTGCGCTGGCTTGGCATCACCTTCGAGGAGCCCGTGCGCCGCCAGTCGGAGCATTTCCCGGTCTACCAGCAAGCGTTGCAGCGGTTGACCGACATGGGTCTCGTCTATCCGGCGTTTCTCAGCCGCGGTGAAGTCAGGCGGATCGCCGAAACGATTGGAGGCGGCATTGAGCATTGGCCGCACGATCCGGACGGCGCATTGCTCTATCCGCCCCATGACCGGAAGCTTTCGCGGGACGAACGTACTTGTCGCATCGACGACGGCTCGCCCTACGCGCTTCGCCTCGACATGGAGCGGGCGCTGGCGGCGATTCCGGCTCCGCTAAGCTGGCACGAAGAAGGCGCTGGCGAAAGCAGTGTCGAAGCACGGCCGCAGGATTGGGGCGATGTCATCATTGCCCGCAAGGATGTACCTACGAGCTACCATCTGTCGGTCGTCATCGATGATGCCGCGCAGGGAGTAACCCATGTCGTGCGCGGCAGGGATCTCTTCCAGAGCACCAGCGTCCATAGGATCCTGCAACATTTGCTGGAGATTGAGCCGCCGGTCTACCACCATCATGCACTAATACTTGACCGTGACGGCGAGAAACTGTCGAAAAGCCGCAGGGACACGTCCTTGCGGGAATTGCGCCAAGCGGGAGTGACGGGTCAGCAGATTTTCGCCATGGTCGGCCTCTGACCTTTCGCTACGCATCGTTCGGGTATAAACAGCCCTGCCATCCTCGTTCCGCCGGTCTCCCGACATGCCCGTTCGTCTTTTCCCTGCACTTTTCGTTCTGCTCTGGGCCACAGGCTTCATTGGCGCGCGTTATGCGATGCCCTATATGGAGCCGTTCCTGTTCCTGACGCTGCGGTTTCTTATTGCTGGCACGATCCTCGGGGTCTGGGTCGCGCTCACGGGCAATGCATGGCCGGGCAGGCGCGGGGCGATGCATGCGATCATTGCCGGTTGTCTCATCCACGGCGTCTATCTCGGCGCCGTATTCTGGGCGATCCACCAGGGCCTGCCCGCCGGCATGTCGGCGCTGGTCGTCGGCCTGCAGCCGCTCATCACCGCGATGATTGCCGGTGTTGCCCTTGGCGAGACTATCCAGCCTCGCCATTGGGCCGGTCTGGCCATCGGCTTCGCCGGCGTCGCCATGGTGCTCTGGCCGAAGCTCTCGATCGCGGCGGACGGGATCACGCCCGCCACCGTTACCGCGTCGATCGTCTCGGTTATCGCCATCAGCGCCGGCACCGTATGGCAAAAGCGCTTCGTCGGCGCGATCGACCTGAAGGCAGGGACGGCTCTGCAATATTTCGGTGCCGCGGTGCTGATGGGGTTGCTATCCCTGGTCCTTGAAACACATCAAGTCACCTGGGCAGCCCCGCTTGCCTTTGCGATGTTCTGGCTGGTCTTCGTGCTTTCGATCGGTGCCGTGCTGCTTCTTATGATCCTGATCAAGCAAGGCGCCGTTTCCAAGGTCGCTTCGTTGTTCTATCTCGTGCCGGGCGTCACCGCGCTCATGGCCTATGTATTGTTCGGAGAAACGCTAACACATTTTCAGCTTATCGGCATGGCGATTGCCACGCTCGGAGTGGCGCTGTCGACGGGTCAGAGACGTTCCGCTGCCTTGCCTTCGCGGTAGCGGATGATCGCCGCATTGACCTCAGCGCCGATGATGAAGATCGCGGCGATGATATAGAGGAAGACGATAGCGACCATGATCGAGGCAAGACCCGCATAGGTCGTCACATAGGAGGCGAAGGTCTCGAGATAGCTTGCGAAAATGGTCGCGCCGACCGTCCAGGCGATAAGCGTGATGAGAATGCCCGGCAGGATGTCGACGAACCGCCTCTGCCCGGCTGGCAGCCAGAGGTGCACGACGAGGAGACCGACGACAAGAACCGCCGTAGCAATGACATAGCGCCAGAAGACAATCGTACCCGATACGAGCACAAGTTCCGGTATCCAGCGTGTTGCAATGCGCAGAGCGAGCGGTGCAAGCACGAGCAGGAAACTGATCGCCATGATGCCGATCGTCGCGACCATGACGAAACCGAGACTTTGCAGCCGGCAGAAAATGATCGAGCGCGTGTCGATGACGCGGTAGGCGCGGTTGAGGGCAACGCGCAGCGCTTCGATGCCGTTGGAGGCGAAATAGGCCGCCGCGATAACGCTGACCGTGAGCAGTCCGCCGCGCTGCACGTTGAGGACGTTGCGGACCTCCTGCGCTATCGGCCTTGCGATGACATCGGGCCAGGTATCGAAGATGACGTGCACGGCCGTATCGGTGAAGGCGCTGGCGCCAAGAAAGCTTGCAAGCGACGTCGCAAAAATAAGGAACGGGAACAGCGCCAGGATGCCGGAAAGGGCGACATGGCTGGCAAGCGCCCAACCGTCATCGGTCAGGAAATGCCCCAGCGCATCGGCGACCACACGCCGGAGAAACCCAAACACTTTACGCATCGGCGATGATTGCCCCCTGTGAAGCCCAAGATTGCAAGGCGCGGTCGAATATGTGAAGTCTTTTCTTGTCTTGGATCAAACGAACAATTTGAAAACATTCAGCAACATGGCCGATTCCAGAACGATTCTCCTTACCGGATGTTCCAGCGGCATCGGTGCGCATTGCGCAAGGGCGCTGAAGGCCGACGGATGGACCGTGTTCGCAACCGCGAGGCAACCGGCCGAGATCGAAGCCCTCGATGCAGCCGGCCTCACCGGCCTCTACCTCGACTACCGGGAACCGCAATCGATCGCCGCCACCGTCGATGCGGTGTTTTCCCGCACGGGCGGAAAGCTCGACGCCCTGTTCAACAACGGCGCCTATTCGCTGCCCGGCGCGGTGGAGGATTTGCCCATTGCCGCCTTGCGCGAACAGTTCGACGCCAATTTCTTCGGCTGGCACGAATTGACGCAAATGGTGGTTCCCGCCATGCGCCGACAGGGACACGGACGGATCATCCATTGCTCCTCCATCCTCGGCTTGTTGCCGATGAAGTGGCGCGGCGCCTATGTCGCCTCGAAGTTTGCCGTCGAGGGCCTCATGCTCGTGCAGCGCATGGAGCTTGCGGGATCCGGCATCGAGGTGTCCCTCATCGAGCCGGGGCCTATTGCAACACGGTTTCCCTTGAATGCGCTCAAGCAATTCGAGACGCATATCGATGCGGAAAAATCGGTGCATCGCGATGACTACCGCAAACTCGTAAGCAGGCTCGGAGGTGGCGGAACCAAATCCCGCTTCAAGCTTGGTCCGGACGCAGTTTATACGGTGCTCAAGGACGCCTTGGAAAATCCACGCCCGAGGCCGCATTATATCGTCACTCGCCCGGCAAAAATTAGCGCATTCGCAAGCAGATTTCTCAGCGCACGTGCGCTATACGCCATGCTTGCACGCCAATCATAATGAGATCAGCCTATAGTCTGGCCGGTCTGAAAGGAAATGCATCATGGATATCATCTTCAAGTTTCTGGCGGTCGTTGCCATTGCGGCGGTCACGATCGTTCTTCTCATCGGACTGCGCAACATGATGAAGGGAGGCGATGCCAACTTCTCCAACAAGATGATGCAACTGCGCATCTTCCTGCAGTTGATCGCCATCATCCTCATCGTCGGCGCACTCTATTTCCATCGTGCGGCAGGCTAGGTTTCACAAATGGTCAAGCTCAACAAGATCTACACGCGCACGGGCGACGACGGCAGCACGGGTCTTGGCAGTGGCGAGCGGCGCTTGAAGCATGACCTTCGCGTGGAAGCCTACGGTACCGTCGACGAAGCGAATTCCTGCATCGGGCTTGCACGCATCCACACGGGCACCTTCCCGGAGCTTGATGCAATGCTCGCACGCATCCAAAACGATCTGTTCGATCTCGGCGCCGACCTTTCAACGCCCGATACCGGCGAGACACTTGCCTACGAGCCGCTACGCATCATCGACAGTCAGGTCCAGCGCGTCGAGGCAGATATAGACGCGCTCAACGCCAACCTTGCACCCCTGCGGTCCTTTGTGCTTCCCGGCGGATCGCCGGCATCGGCGGCACTTCACCTGGCGCGCACCGTGGCCCGGCGCGCCGAGCGTCACATGGTAGCGCTGTCGCGGAAACCGGACGAAACCGTGACACCGGCGGCGCTCAAATACATCAACCGCGTTTCCGACTTTCTCTTCGTCGCCGCACGGGTCGTCAATGACAATGGCGCGAAGGACGTGCTATGGCTCCCCGGGCATAATCGCTGAGTGCGGAGGGGATAGAGGCGCCGATGTTCATTCCACTGCATGACGCCAACAGCCTCAAATACATCAAGCTCCAATATGTCACGTTGACCCTGATCGGCATCAATGTCCTGGTTTTCGCGGTGATGAGCGTTGCCGGCGACGTATCGCAAGCCGCCGCGATCGGCCTAGGTTACATCCCCGCCGTCATCCACCATCTGGTCAACCTCCCGGCGAATTACGATTTCGTGCCGCCGGATGCGACCTACATCACATATGCCTTCCTGCACGCCGATATCGTCCACCTCGGTGGCAACATGCTGTTCCTCTGGGTGTTCGGCGACAATGTCGAGGACGCCCTTGGACATGTGAAGTTCCTGATCTTCTATCTTCTCTGTGCGGCGGCGGGTGCGTTTCTGCACGGCGTCATTCTGCCTGCCTCGGAAATGCCGCTCATTGGCGCATCGGGGGCAATCGCGGGCATTGTTGCGGCCTATCTGCTGCTCCACCCGCGCGTTCGCGTCTGGGTATTGGCCTTCGGGCGAATCCCGTTGCGCATCCCCGCTATCTACCCGCTCGCGCTGTGGGTGGCGACGCAATTTCTCATGTTGGGGCTCGGCGGCGCTGAACAGGTTTCCTGGCCGGCCCATGTCGGTGGCATCGTTGCGGGTGCGCTTCTGATCATCATCATGAAGCGCCGCGGCGTGCCGCTTTTCGACAGGGCGATTGTCTCTCCAAAGGCAGTCATAACCGAAAAGGCGCCCGAGCAGGCAACCTCAAATGTGCCGCCGGTCCGGTGGGGGCGTTAGCACCCGAGACATGAGATTTATTCAATCGTTTGAACTTAAAAATCGCCCGCCGCACCGATTGACCTTTACTTCCCTCATATTTACGGTCCGGCGCAATTCCGGCACCTGACGTGTCGTTTTTTTCACCTCAATGTCGGCATCCGGCAAGCGGGTACTATATTGAGGCAGTTAAATCTGCCTTTCTTTTTTGAAGAGGGAGTCCCCATGAAAGTCCTCGTACCGGTAAAGCGGGTAGTCGATTACAACGTGAAGATCAGGGTGAAGGGCGACGGTTCGGGCGTTGAGCTTGCCAACGTCAAGATGTCGATGAACCCGTTCGACGAAATCGCGGTCGAGGAAGCGTTGCGGCTGAAGGAAGCCGGCAAGGTCGAGGAAATCGTCGTTGTCTCCATCGGGCCGGCGCAGGCACAGGAGACGATCCGTACCGCGCTCGCCATGGGCGCCGATCGCGGCATCCTCGTCAAGGTCGAAGACATTGTCGAGCCGCTTGCCGTTGCCAAGATCCTGAAGGGTGTCGTCGAGGCCGAACAGCCCAAGCTCGTCATCCTCGGCAAGCAGGCCATAGATGATGATGCCAACCAGACCGGCCAGATGCTTTCCGCGCTGCTCGGCTGGAGCCAGGGTACCTTCGCCTCCAAGCTTGAACTCGGCAGCGACGGCGCCAAGGTGACCCGCGAAGTCGATGGCGGCCTGCAGACCATTGAAATCAAGCTGCCGGCGATCGTGACCACGGACCTGCGCCTGAACCAGCCGCGCTATGCCTCGCTCCCGAACATCATGAAGGCGAAGAAGAAGCCGCTCGACGAGAAGTCCGCCGCCGACTACGGCGTCGACACCAAGCCCCGCCTCAAGGTCATCAAGACCGAGGAACCGGGCGGCCGCAAGGCCGGCGTCAAGGTCAAGGACGTCGCTGAACTCGTCTCCAGGCTGAAGAACGAAGCCGGCGTTCTCTGATATTTAGGAAAGGAACATAAAATGGCTATTCTTCTGTTTGCCGAACACGACAACGAGACCCTTTCCGACCAGACCGCCAAGGCGCTGACGGCCGCCCTCGCCATCGGCCCGGACGTGCATGTGCTCGTCGCCGGCAAAGGCGCCAAGGGCGTCGCCGAGCAGGCCTCCAAGCTTGGCGGCGTCAAGAAGGTGCTTCTCGCCGACAGCGACGATCTGGCCAACCGCCTTGCCGAGGCAAGCGCCGCGCTCATCGTTTCGCTTGCCGGCAACTACGACACGATCATTGCCGCTGCCACCACCAACGGCAAGAACATCCTGCCACGCGTTGCAGCCCTGCTTGATGTCATGCAGGTCTCGGACATTATCGAAGTGGTTTCCGCCGACACCTTCAAGCGTCCGATCTATGCCGGCAACGCCATCCAGACCGTGCAGGCCACCGATGCCACGAAGGTCATCACCGTGCGCACCGCAACGTTCGCCGCCGCCGGTGAAGGTGGTTCGGCATCGGTCGAAAGCGTCAATGCCGCTGCCGATCCCGGCCTGTCGAAATTTATCGAAGCCAAGCTTTCGGGCGGCGATCGTCCGGAACTGACCTCGGCGAAGATCATCATCTCGGGTGGCCGCGCGCTCGGCTCCAACGAGAAGTTCAAGGAAGTGATCCTGCCGGTTGCCGACAAGCTCGGCGCAGCGGTGGGTGCGTCGCGCGCCGCCGTCGATGCCGGCTACGCCCCCAACGACTGGCAGGTTGGCCAGACCGGCAAGGTCGTGGCTCCTGACCTCTACATCGCGGTCGGCATTTCCGGTGCGATCCAGCACCTTGCCGGCATGAAGGATTCGAAGGTCATCGTCGCCATCAACAAGGACGAAGAAGCCCCGATCTTCCAGGTGGCGGATTACGGCCTCGTAGGCGACCTCTTCACCATCCTGCCGGAACTCGAAAAAGCGCTCTGAGATCCTTCAAAATTTGAAATGAAATTATCTGGCCGGGGTAGACGATACTACCCCGGCCATTTAGTTTGTATGGTACATATAACAATCGGATGGAAACATGGCTGGCACGATCAAGACTGTAGGCATTATTGGCGCAGGGCAAATGGGTTCGGGCATTGCCCAGGTTTGCGCAGTCGCCGGTTACAATGTTTTGATCCATGACCAGTCTGCCGAACAGATCGAGAAGGGCATCGCCACGGTCAACGGCAACATGGCTCGTTCGGTTTCCCATGGCAAACTCGAGGAATCCGCCCGCGTCAAAGCGCTGTCGCATATCCGTCCCGCCCTGAGCATGGAGGATCTGGCCGGCGTGGATCTCGCCATTGAGGCGGCGACCGAAGACGAAACCGTCAAGCGCAAGATTTTTGCCCAGCTTTGTCCGAATCTTAATCCGGAAGCGATCCTCGCCACCAATACATCGTCGATTTCGATCACGCGCCTTGCCGCCACCACCGACCGGCCCGAGCGCTTCATTGGCATTCACTTCATGAATCCGGTGCCGGTGATGAAGCTCGTCGAACTCATTCGTGGCATCGCCACCGAAAACGTGACCTTCGAGACCGCGCGGGAATTCGTCGCCAGCCTCGACAAGACGATTACTGTCGCCGAGGATTTTCCCGCCTTCATCGTCAATCGCATTCTGCTGCCGATGATCAACGAGGCGATCTATGTGCTTTATGAGGGCGTCGGTTCGGTAGAGGCGATCGACACGGCGATGAAGCTCGGCGCCAATCATCCAATGGGGCCGCTGCAGCTTGCCGATTTCATCGGTCTCGATACCTGCCTGTCGATCATGCAGGTCCTCTATGACGGCCTCGCAGATTCGAAGTACCGCCCCTGCCCCCTCCTCGTCAAATATGTCGAAGCCGGCTGGCTCGGGCGCAAGGCAGGACGCGGCTTTTACGACTATCGCGGCGAACACCCCGTGCCGACACGCTGATCCTCCGCCAGCCGCTTGCCGCAAAAGTATATTTCGATCAAACCCTTGCATTGGTCTCCGCCTCTTCCCAACTGAGGCAGAATTGCAGCACCGGGCCCCTCTGGCGGGAGTTACCGGCTCTCTCGTGATGTCGGAGCTGTAATCTGGAACCGATGCCGGCGGATCTTTTTCAACATGGAGCTTCTATTTACCGACGCCATGGGCCAGCCCCTGTGGATGTGGCTTGGCTTTCTCACCCTCGTACTCGTTCTTCTCGTCCTTGATCTGGGCGTTCTCAACCGTAAAAATCACGACATAGGCATGAGCCAGAGCCTTTTGCTCTCGGCTTTTTATATCAGTCTCGGCCTCGCCTTCGGCGGGTTCATCTGGTGGGAACTCGGCCCCGAGGCCGGCATGCAATATCTCACCGGCTTCGTCGTCGAAAAAAGCCTGGCGATGGACAATATTTTCGTCATAGCGATGATCTTCGGCTATTTCGCCATTCCAAAGCAGTATCAGCACCGCGTCCTCGTTTACGGCATCCTTGGCGTCGTCGTCCTGCGCGGCATCATGATTGCCGCGGGAGCTGCCATCGTCCAGGAATACCACTGGGTCCTTTATCTCTTCGCAGCCTTCCTTGTCTTTACTGGCATCAAGATGCTTGTTTCCAGCGACGAGGCGTATGACGTCTCGGCCAACCCGGTCTTCAAGTTCATCAGCAAGCGCTTCCGCGTCACGCCGGAACTGCACGGCGAGAAGTTCATCGTGCGCCGCACAGATCCACTGACAATGAAACGCCAGACCTGGATTACGCCGCTGCTTCTGGCGCTCGTCATGGTCGAACTTGCCGACGTGATCTTCGCGGTCGACTCGATCCCGGCGATTTTCGCCATCACCACCGACCCCTACCTTGTCTTCACGTCGAACATCTTCGCAATTCTTGGCCTGCGAGCGCTTTATTTCGCGCTGGCGAGCCTCATCCACCGTTTCGTTTACCTGAAATACGCGCTCTCGCTCGTCCTCGTTTTCATCGGCGGAAAGATTTTCGTTGCCGACGCATTGGGGCTGGCAAAGATACCGCCGATGTGGTCACTGTCGATCACGCTTGGCATACTGCTCGCGGGTATCCTCGGTTCGCTTTGGAGCACCCGGCACGAGCATAAGGCCGGATTGTCACATGATGGAAAACCCTCCCCAGCCGCAGCTGCCGCTGACACGTCGGGGAAAGTCTGAACCATCGAGCAGGAGGACGCGATGAACGCTGACGGAACACCGTCCGACTGGGACCCGACCGGGTCTGCTGACGAACGGCGCCTCTCTAGCGTTCTTGTCCATCTTGGCGACAGACAGGCGGACAGGATATCGCTCGAAGATATCCTGTCCGCACTTTCGGAGCGCAGCTTTGGAGCGCTCCTGATCTTGTTTTCGGCGCTCAACCTGGTGCCGCTCCCCCCCGGGACATCGACAATATTCGGCATTCCCCTCGTGCTGCTCTCGATCCAGATGCTGATCGGTTTCGAGAACCCGTGGTTCCCCGCCTTCATCCGCCGCAAATCCATGCGTATCGAAACTTACCGCGCCTTCATCGGCCGGATACAGCCCATTCTGCTGCGGTTCGAAAAGCTGGCTCGCCCGCGCTACTGGCTGGTGCCGCAGATCATTGTCGAGCGCGTCGTCAGCATTGTCGCGCTGGCAATGTCACTGATCGTGATTTTGCCGTTTCCCCTGATCAACCAGATGCCTGCACTGAGTATCGTTCTGCTTTCGATCGGGCTTGGCGAACAGGACGGATTGTGGCTCGGCACCGGGCTGCTCGTTGCGGCGCTCGCTGCCGGCATTGCCATCGGCCTTGGCGCCTCCGTGGGCCTTGCCGCCTTGCATATTTTCGGCTGAACCATGACCGACACCAACAAGATCACGATCTATGTCGATGCCGACGCCTGTCCGGTCAAGGCGGAGATATACCGTGTGGCCGAACGCCATGGCGTCAAGGTCTATGTCGTGTCGAATTCCTTCATGGCGATCCCGCGCGATCCGATGATCGAGCGCGTCATTGTCAGCGACGGGTTCGATGCGGCCGACGACTGGATCGCGGAGCGCGTCCACCGGGGCGATATTGTTGTCACCGCGGATATTCCGCTCGCCAGCCGCTGCGTCAAGGCCGGCGCCGACGCGATTTCGCCGACGGGGCGGGCTTTCACCGAGGCCTCGATCGGCAACACGTTGGCGACCCGCAATCTCATGGAGGAATTGCGCCAGGCGGGACAGATCACCGGCGGCCCGCGGCCCTTCTCGCCGAAGGACCGCTCGGCTTTTCTTTCAGCGCTCGACCTTGCCATCGTGCGTCTGAAGCGGGCGGGGTTCGTTTAGCCAACGAATCCGCGCCGCTACAGCGCTTCAAGCGCAGCATCATCACCGCCATAGGCCCTTCTGAGTACAGTCCTATAAAGTGTCCGTGTGCGACCAATTTTCACCGCGCGCCTTTCCCTAATGCTTTACCGCCAACGCAAAAAACGTGATCATCGCAGGATTTCCCGAGATGGCCGAGGCGGATTGTCCGCGCGGCAAGCCTCCCGCCATTGACGAAATGCGCGATAAGTTCTACGAGGACGCAACAAAGCTATATGCGTGCCGCTCGTGCTCCCATTGACGCCGAGCCCAGACACCAGCCCAAACCCATACTTGAAAGTTCATAAATGACCATCTTCGATTCTATCGCCCCGGCGTTGTCCGGTGCATTGGCAGCCCGTGGCTATGAGACCCTGACCCCGGTCCAGACCGCCGTGCTCGCTCCAGAGGCAGAAGGCGCAGACCTTCTCGTCTCCGCTCAGACCGGCTCCGGCAAGACCGTTGCCTTCGGCATCGCCATCGCACCGACGCTGCTCGATGGCGCTGAGCGCTTCGAATCCATCGGCGCGCCCTATGCGCTGGTCATCGCACCGACGCGCGAGCTTGCGCTGCAGGTGCGGCGCGAGCTCGAATGGCTCTACGAGCAGACCGGCGCGCGCATTGCTTCCTGCGTCGGCGGCATGGACATGACCAAGGAACGCCGCGCCCTGCAGGGCGGCGCCCATATCGTCGTCGGCACCCCCGGCCGTCTGCGCGATCACATTACCCGCGGCTCGCTCGACATGGCGGACCTGCGCGCCGTCGTTCTGGACGAAGCCGACGAGATGCTCGATCTCGGCTTTCGCGAAGATCTCGAATTCATCCTCGGCGAGGCGCCGGAAGACCGCCGGACATTGATGTTCTCGGCGACGGTGCCGAAGCCCATCGCCCAGTTGGCCAAGCAGTTCCAGAACAATGCGCTGCGCATTTCCGCCACGAGCGAAAAGGAACAGCACAGCGACATCGAGTACCACATCATGCCGGTGGCGCCGCGCGAGCGCGAAAATGCCATCATAAACGCATTGCTCTACTACGATGCGCAGAACACCATCATCTTCGGTTCGACCCGCGAAGCGGTCAAGCACCTGACGAGCCGTCTTTCCAATCGCGGCTTCAATGTTGTGTCGCTTTCCGGCGAACTCAGCCAGGCCGAGCGTACCAACGCCTTGCAGGCGATGCGCGACGGTCGCGCCCGCGTTTGCGTTGCGACCGATGTTGCCGCCCGCGGTATCGACCTGCCCAATCTCGACCTCGTCATCCACGCCGACCTTCCCAATAATTCCGAGACCTTGCTCCACCGCAGCGGCCGCACGGGACGCGCCGGACGCAAGGGCGTCTGCGTGCTGATCGTGCCGCCATCCCGCCGCCGCACGGCGGAACGCCTGCTGCAGGGTGCCAAGCTCGCGACGTCCATGGTCCCGCCGCCGGATGCGGCAGCCATCAACAAGCGCAATCGCGAACGTATCCTCAATGATCCGTCATTGACCGAAACCGTCGCTGAGGACGAGACGGATTTCGTGCGCGAACTCCTTGAAAAGCATTCGTCAGAGCAGATTGCGGCCGCCTATCTGCGCCAGCAGATGGCCGCCCGCCCTGCTCCCGAGGAACTGTCTTCGACGCCGTCGCATGTGCTCGAACCAATGCGCAAAGGGGGCCGTTTCGACGAGCGTCCGGAGCGGGGTGAACGCGCTGACCGTGGAACGCGCTCGGCGCGCAATACGGAGTTCGAAAGTGGCGCATGGTTTTCCGTCAGCGTCGGTCGCAAGCAGCGCGCCGAACCGCGCTGGCTGCTGCCGTTGATCTGCAAGGCCGGTGACATCACCAAGACCGATGTGGGATCGATCAAGATTCTCGACACCGAAACGCGTTTCGAGATCACTGTAAGCAAGGCCGACGATTTCCTCGCCCGTATCAAGCAGTACGGCAGCGGCGAAAAGGGCGTGAACATTACCCGCAGCGAGGGCCCGGGCTCTGCTGGCGCGCGCCGCAGCGATGGCGGCGAATACAAGGGCAAGAAGAGCTTCGGCGAAAAGCGCGATTGGGATGACAAGCCGCGCGCCCGCGACGACAAGCCGAAAGGCGATTGGTCAGCCAAGCCGGCCAAGGCGAAGCCCGAAGGCTGGACGACCGAAAAGCCGAAAAAGCAGCCCAAGGAGCGCAAGCCCGGCGAGTTGCATGGCTTTGACAAGTACAAGGCCAAGAAGGCACGCAAAGCCGCCGCCGGCGGGGGCGAATAATAAGCGATACGCCGGGGCTGCCTTGTTCGTCAGCCCAAGGATCGCGATAGCGATCAGGGAAGTATTTAGCCCTGACCTAAAGAGCCTTTGCCGCGTCGATAAAGCGGGCGGCGTCTTCGCCGGACCATTCGGCAGGGCCATTCATGGCGGCAATCTGGCAGCCTTCCTTGTCGACAAGCATTGTGACGGGAAGGCCGAAGGCGAGGTTCTTGCGCTTCAGATCATTGAAGACGCTCATCGACGGATCACGATAGAGTTCCAGCGATTTGACGCCGATTTCATTCAGGAACGTCCTCGGCTTCGTTTCGTCGCCCGTATCGATATTGATCGTCACGACCTTGAAGTCATCGCCGCCTTTCTTCACCTGTAGCGCGTCGAGCGCCGGCATTTCCTCGCGGCAGGGCAGGCACCAGGTGGCCCAAAGATTGACCAGCAAAGTCTTGCCCTTGAAATCCTCGAGCCGTACCGGCTTCCCGTCGGGGCCGGTGAAGCTGAGCGACGTCATGGATTGCGGCGTATCGGCGCCGCGCATCGCCGCCACGGCACCGGTTGCCGACTTGTCGATCGTCTTTGCATTGGCGGTTTTCAGCGCACATTGATCGCCTGTGTTTGTCGCGGTGGCAATATTGCCAGAGGGCCGCTCCATCACGTATACCGCAACCGCACCGGCAAGGATGCCAGCGAGCGCGGCAAGGGAAATGATCCTCCTGCTGCCGCTCCGTTGGGTTTTGCCTGTCTCGTCGCTGCCTGCCATTTTCTACTCTTTTCGCTACTCACCAAGGCGCATCATGTCCGACAAGAAGAACAGCAATGAAATGTGGGGCGGCCGTTTTGCCTCCGGTCCCGCCGCGATCATGGAAGAGATCAACGCTTCCATCGGTTTCGACCAGAAACTCTACGCCCAGGACATTCAAGGTTCACTTGCCCATGCTGCCATGCTTGCGAAAACCGGCATAATCGCGGCAGAGGATTACGACAAGATCGCGGGCGGCCTGAACACGATTTTGTCAGAGATCGAGAGTGGAAAGTTCAATTTCTCACGCAAACTTGAAGACATTCACATGAATGTCGAGTCGAGACTGGCTGAACTCATCGGTGCAGCGGCGGGCCGCCTGCACACGGCGCGTTCGCGCAATGATCAAGTCGCGGTCGATTTTCGCCTGTGGGTAAAGGCGGAATTCGAAAAGGTCGCGGTCGCCTTGAAGAAGCTTATCGACGCGTTTCTTCGCCGCGCCGAAGAACATGCGGCAACACTGATGCCGGGCTTCACCCATCTTCAAACCGCCCAGCCTGTCACCTTCGGCCATCATTGCATGGCCTATGTCGAAATGTTCGGGCGCGACCTCAGCCGCGTCAAGGATGCTATCGCCCGAATGGACGAATCGCCGCTCGGCGCCGCAGCCCTTGCCGGTACCGGCTTTCCCATCGACCGTCACATGACCGCGAAGGCGCTCGGCTTTCGCGAACCGACCAGGAACTCGCTCGACAGCGTTTCCGATCGCGACTACGCGCTCGAATTTCTCTCGGTGGCCGCAATTGCCGCGACGCATCTTTCGCGTCTCGCCGAGGAGATCGTGATCTGGTCGACGCCGCAGTTCGGTTTCGTGCGGCTGTCGGATTCGTTTTCGACCGGCTCATCGATCATGCCGCAGAAGAAAAACCCCGATGCCGCGGAACTTGTGCGGGCCAAGACCGGCCGCATCACCGGTTCTTTGGTTGGTCTCCTGACCGTGATGAAGGGTCTGCCGCTCACCTATTCAAAGGACATGCAGGAGGACAAGGAGGCAGTGTTTGACGCCGCGGAAACCCTCGAGCTTGCCCTTGCGGCGATGACCGGCATGGTCGGCGACATGACGATCAATGTGGCGGCGATGAAGAAGGCCGCGGGCTCGGGCTATTCCACCGCGACGGACCTCGCGGATTGGCTGGTGCGTGAGCTCGGACTGCCGTTTCGCGAGGCGCATCACGTCACCGGACGCGCTGTC
The DNA here is from genome assembly GCF_900104165.1 of Phyllobacterium sp. YR620. Lineage (NCBI taxonomy): Bacteria > Pseudomonadati > Pseudomonadota > Alphaproteobacteria > Hyphomicrobiales > Phyllobacteriaceae > Phyllobacterium > Phyllobacterium sp. YR620. Next base: position 910,856 of record NZ_FNJP01000002.1, on the reverse strand, counting down.
GCCCTCGCCGAGCAGAAGAAATCCGATCTCGGTAAATTGTCGCTCGCCGAGCTTCAGGGCATTAACCCGGGGATTACCGAGGCTGTGTTCGGCTTTCTGACCGTCGACAAATCGGTGCGCAGCCGCAAATCCTATGGCGGAACAGCCCCGGAACAGGTTCGCAAGCAGATCAAGTTCTGGCAAAAGCGAATTGCAAAACTCTAGGTAGCGGGTGACCCTTCCCTAAGTCGCCATCATGCACTAGACAAGGACAACCGCCCTTCCGGACGACAGGATCAAGACCTATGGCAAGCCGTTCCATTCTGACGACAATTCTGGTCACACTGGCGATTGCGAGCGCCGTTTCGGCTTGCGGCCGCAAGGGTCCGCTCGAACTGCCGCCAGCCTCCGTGACCTCCGCGCCGGGCGAGCCGAAAACGGCCGCCCCTCCCGCCCAGGACAAGCGTTTCATACTCGACCCATTGATCTAGGCCATTGCCGTGAACCATTTCGAATACAAGGACGGCGTTCTACACGCCGAAGGCGTCAGCATCCCCGATATCGCGCGGGTCGTGGGCACGCCGTTCTATTGCTATTCGACCGCAACGATCGAACGGCATTTCAAGGTCTTTTCCTCCGCTTTTGCCGAAATGGATGCGCTCGTCTGTTACGCGCTCAAGGCCAATTCCAATCAGGCTGTGCTGAAAACGCTGGCAAAGCTGGGGTCAGGCGCCGATGTCGTCTCGGAAGGCGAACTGCGCCGTGCCCTTGCCGCGGGCATTCCCGCCGGAAAGATCGTCTTTTCCGGCGTCGGCAAGAAGCCCGGCGAGATGGACTATGCCCTCGCTGCCGGCATCCACTGCTTCAACGTCGAATCCGAGCCTGAACTCGAACTGCTTTCAAGCAGGGCTGTGGCCGCGGGCAAGGTTGCACCGGTATCACTCCGCATCAACCCCGATGTCGATGCCAAGACCCACAAGAAGATCTCGACGGGCAAATCGGAAAACAAGTTCGGCATTCCGCTTGCAAGGGCAAGTGAGGTCTACGCCCGGGCCGCAAAACTTCCGGGACTCAAGGTCATCGGCGTCGACATGCATATCGGCAGCCAGATCACCGATCTCGAGCCCTTTGACAATGCCTTCCGTCTCCTCGCCGAGCTGGTCGCCCAGCTCAAAGCCGATGGGCACGACATCCAGCATGTCGATCTCGGCGGTGGCCTCGGCATCCCCTATCATTTCGACAACAACCCGCCGCCGCTGCCGGATGCCTATGCCGAGATCGTTGCGAGGCACATCAAGCCGCTGGGCCTGAAGACGATCTTCGAGCCCGGGCGGCTCATCGTCGGCAATGCCGGTATCCTCGTCAGCGAAGTAATCTTCGTCAAGGAAGGCGACGCGCGCAACTTCGTCATTGTCGATGCGGCAATGAACGATCTCATCCGCCCGACCTTGTACGATGCTTTCCATATCATCCGGCCGGTCAGGGAGGCTTCGGCTTCGCAGCCGCGTATCCGCGCCGACATTGTCGGGCCAGTTTGCGAGACGGGCGATTATCTTGGGCTGGACCGCGACCTGCCGGGGCCGGCGCCAGGCGATCTCATCGCCATCGGTACGGCCGGTGCCTACGGAGCCGTGCAGGCCGGCACCTACAACACGCGCCTGCTCGTGCCGGAAGTCCTTGTCAGTGGCGATCAATTTCATGTTGTCCGCCGACGCACGAGCTATGAGGAACTGATCGGGCTTGATTCAATCCCTGAATGGTTGTGAGTTTTTTACAGACCTAAACACAAAACTATGATCGGTTTTTTCGGCCAAGGCCTCGCCTTTGCCATGATGGATGTTATTGTTCTTTAGGGCCATCATCGTCGATGTTGCCGAGATGGAGTGCGTATGACCGATCAACACCCCGACCAACGGGACGCTGAAGGGGTCAGGTTCGATATTTTCAGAAGTATCGATCGCCTCCGTTTGTCCACATGGGTCGCGATCAGTTTCGAGCGCCTGTGGCCGCTGCTGCTGCCGTTCCTGCTGCTGGGCGGCGTCTTTCTTTGCCTTTCCTGGTTTGGAATTTTCCGGCTGATGCCGGATCTTTTGCGCCTCGGTACGCTGGCGCTTTTCCTAATCGGACTCATGCCGTGCTTCTATTTCCTTTTGAAGTTCCGCCTGCCGGATCAGGAGGAGATCGATGCGCGGCTCGAAAAGGTCAATGCCCTCGACCATCAGCCAATCACCGTGCAGTCGGAAGAATTGGCGACGAGCAGCGCCGACCCCTTCGCCCGCGCACTCTGGGACGAGCACCGCCGGCGGATGGCGGAACGCATTCGCAATCTCAAGAGCGACCTGCCGCAGACACGTGTGCCCGAAATCGACCCGTGGGGTTTGCGCGCAATCGTCGGCCTGTTTCTGGTAATTGCTTTCGCCTTCTCTGGCGGGCCTTTGGGTGGGCACATCAGCGATGCTTTCCGCAGCCATGGGGGTAGCAACGTGGCGCCGCCGCGGATCGATGCCTGGGTCACGCCGCCGCGTTATACCGGGCGCGCGCCGCTGTTCCTGACGTCGGCAGCCAACACCGCCGAGAAGCAGTTCACGGTTCCAGAAGGCAGCATCCTCACTATCCGCGTTATTGGCGGAAACGGGACGGAGAAGGTGACACTGCGACCACAAGGCGGAATTGCCGCGGACGTTGCTGCCAAGCAGGAAGGCAAGCAACCGGAAGGCGAGGCCGTAAAGGACAGGCCGCGCAATTTCGAAATGTCGCTCGGCGCGACCAGCACCGTCGCGCTGTTTGTCGATGGCCGCGGCAACGCCGAATGGACCTTTTCCGTCACCCCGGATGAGCCGCCTTCGATCCGCTTCACCAAGGACCCGTCGAGCGCGGCAAACGGGACGATGGAGGTGACCTACGAAATCAAGGATGATTACGGCGCGGTCAGTGCCGTCGCCAGGATGGAACCGGCCAAGCCTGCCGACAATGACGCCCGTCCGCTCTACAATGCGCCGGATCTTCCGCTTGCACTGCCCCGCCGCGGCGAAGCGGCAAAGGAGACCAAGACCACCAAGGACCTTACGGAGCATCCATGGGCGGGCTCCGAAATCCGCATGACGCTTGTTGCCACCGATGACGCCAAGCAGGAGGCGCGCAGCGAAACCAAGACGCTCATCATGCCCGAGCGGCCGTTCGCCAATCCGCTGGCCCGGGCGGTAATCGAGCAGCGCCGCAACCTGGCGCTGAATGCCAACGCCCGGCAGGATGTGCTCAACACGCTGGACGCAATCACGATGTGGCCGGAAGAAACCATCAAAAATGCCTCGCATTATCTGGCCTTGCGCAGCGTCCACACACGGCTCGACATTGCCCGCACCGATGACCAGTTGCGCGATGTTGTCGCCTATATGTGGCAGGTCGCGCGCGGCATCGAGGATGGCGCCCTTTCTGACGCTGAACGACGGCTGCGTGAAGCGCAGGAAGCGTTGAAACAGGCGTTGGAACGGGGCGCGAGCCAGGAAGAAATTGAACGCCGCATGGCCGAACTGCGCCAAGCGATGAACCAGTATCTGCGCGAGTTTGCTGAAAAGGCGCAGAAAAATCCCAACATGGCGCAAGCGCCGAACCAGAACATGCAGGAACTGCGCCAGGAAGACCTCGACCGCATGCTCGACCAGATCGAGGATCTTGCCAAGCAGGGTTCGCGCGATCAAGCGCAACAGTTGCTCTCCGAATTGGAGAACATGCTCAACAACCTGCAGATGGGGCAGAACCAGCGTGGTCAGAACGGCCAGCAAGGTCAGATGCGCCAGCAGATGGACAAGCTCGGCGAGTTGATGCGGCGCCAGCAGGACATGATGAACCAGACCCACCGCCTTGAGCAGCAGCGCCAGAACGGCATGCAGCAGGACTACGGCCAGAATGGTCAACAAGGGCAAAATGGCCAGCAGGGCAACCAGGGCCAGATGTCAGATCAGGAGATCGAGAACGCCTTGCGCGGCCTGCAGGAAGGGCAGAACAAGCTCAGATCCGATCTCGACCAGATGATGGACGACCTTAAGGGCCTCGGCATCAATCCCGGCAAGGACTTCGGCGATGCCGGCAAATCCATGGGCGATGCCGGCAAGTCGCTCGGCGAAGCTGATGGGGGTCAGGCGCTCGACCAGCAAAGCAATGCGCTCGACGCCTTGCGCCGCGGCGGCCAGGACATGATGAAACAGATGCAGCAGGCGATGGGTCAGGAGGGCCAGACCGGACCGGAAGGACGCCAGCAAAACGGCCGGCTCGATCCGCTCGGCCGCGAGCGCCGCACTGGCGGCATCGACGACGGCACCAGCACAAAGGTCCCCGGCGAAATCGATATCCAGCGGGCGCGCGAGATCCTGGACGCCATCCGCCGCAGGCTTGGCAATGCGCTGAGCCCGCAGATGGAAAAGGACTATCTCGAGCGGCTATTGAAGTTCGATTAAGCGTCGTCAGTCACGACGCCAACATAGGGCAGCTGCCGGTACGAGTGGCCGACATCCATGCCATAGCCGACGACGAAATAGTCCGGGCATTCAAAACCCTTGAAATCGGCCTCGATATCCGTCTTGCGCTTGACGCTCTTGTCGAGGAGCACGGCAATGGAAACGCTGCGGGCGCCGCGCGCCAGCATCAATTCGCGCGTGAATTTGAGAGTCTTGCCCGATTCCAGAATGTCATCGATCAACAGCACATCGCGTCCATGCACATCGCTGTCGATATCGCGCAAAAGATGCACTTCGCCGCTCTCGGTTCCCTTGCCGTAGCTTGACACCGTTATGAATTCAACATCGGGTTCCGCGCCTGCATCGTGCATGGCGCGGATCAGGTCGGCTGCAAAGATGAACGATCCCTTGAGGATCGAAATGACGAGGAGGTTCTGGAAGTTGCGCCCGACAATGGCCTTTGCCAGTTCGAGGTTCCGCTCCGCGATCGTTTCGGCGCTGAATAGAACGTCGATGTTTCTTCCGCTGACCTTTGGCATGCGTGTCTTTCCGGTTTCATATACGGGGTGGTTGCGCAGATGCGCTCTATAGCCTGATCCTGAGGCAAAAAGCAAAGTTGAACATGTGCGGGCGGCTTACTGTCCGATGAAAAGCACGTGCCCGCCAGCGATCCAGAATGCCGACAGGGCCGCCAAAGCGACGACCAGCCAATAGCCAAAGCCGGGAAGGGTTGGACGGCGAGAAACCGCAGGAGTGAATATCGCAAAGCCGCCTGCCGTTGCCGCCACCTCAGCATGTGCGTCGATCGCGCTTCCACCTGGCATTATCGTTTCGAACGACGCGTCTTCGATTTCGGAAATGGCGAATGCCTGCGCCGACGCAATATTCATGGCATCGGTCGCAAGCGGTGCTGCAGATTGTGCATTCTTCCGGTTTCCCGCTCACCCTGCCATGTTGCAGTCATGTTTGTCCGAATCATGCGCAGGAGCCTAGCGCGCAAAAATTAACGTTTCGGCTGTTGTTCAGGCATGTTGATGGGTGGTCAAATCTGTCCGCGCCAAATAAAACGGGCATGGATTTGAGATTGGAAAACTACGCTTGATTCGCTTTGAGAATGTCGGACTGCGATACGGGATGGGCCCGGAGGTGCTGCGTGATGTCAGCCTCCATATCTCGCCCCGCTCGTTCCAGTTTCTGACCGGTCCCTCTGGCGCCGGCAAGACTTCGCTGCTGCGTCTTCTCTTCATGACGCTGAAGCCGACACGCGGTCTGATTACGGTTTTCGGCAAGGACATTGCCACCATCTCATCGAAGGAAATGCCGCTACTGCGGCGCCGCATCGGCGTCGTCTTCCAGGATTTCCGCCTTCTCGATCACATGACGACCTATCAGAATGTCGCCCTGCCGCTGCGTGTGCGCGGCAAGGAAGAGGCGACATACCGCGCCGAAGTCGAGGAACTCTTGCACTGGGTCGGCCTTGGCGAGCGCATGCATGTGCTCCCGCCCGTTCTCTCCGGCGGTGAGAAGCAGCGCGCGGCAATCGCCCGCGCCCTCATTGACCAACCCGAGATTCTGCTTGCCGACGAGCCTACGGGCAATGTCGATCCGCCGCTGGCGCGGCGGCTGTTGCGGCTCTTTGGCGAGCTTAATCGTTCCGGCACCGCCGTTGTCATCGCCACCCACGATCTCACGCTGATGGACCAGATCAATGCGCGGCGCATGATCCTCGATCAGGGGAGGCTCGACGTCTATGATTGACGCCGCCCGCCTCAAGGAACAGGCGTTCTCCGCCATTGGCGTCCTTGTCGCGCGTGTGCGCGGCGGCAACGGCCAGGCGCCGATCGTTCCTGCAGGCAATGTCGTCGGACATGCTCTGATGATCGTGATTGCCATCATGACCTTTCTTGCCTGCCTCACAATAGGCGCCGTCAGCCTTGTTCAATCAACTGCGGCCACCTGGCAGAGTCAGATTTCGACTGAAGCCACCATCCAGATACGCCCCGTCGAGGGCGAGGACATGGAAGCGCTGCTCGCCAAGGCAAGCGGCATCGCGCAAGGTTTCGCCGGCGTAAAGGCAACGCGGATCATCGACAGGGCAGCGACGGCGCGGCTGCTTGAGCCGTGGCTCGGCACCGGGCTCGACATTGATGAACTCCCGGTGCCGCGCCTCGTTGTCGTGACGCTCGACGAGGCCGCCCTGCCCGATTTTGCCGCCATCCGCGCCGCGCTCGTCAAGGATGTGCCGGGGGCAAGCTTCGACGACCACCGCAACTGGGTGGACCGCCTCGTCTCAATGGCCCGCTCGACCGTGCTTATCGGCACCGCGGTCCTTGCCCTCGTCGTGGCGGCGACAGTGCTTACGGTTATCTTCGCAACGCGCGGCGCCATGGCGGGCAACGGCCATATCATCGAGGTGCTGCATTTCATCGGCGCTGAACAGAAGTTCGTTGCCCGCCAGTTCGAGAGGCATTTCTTCTGGACCGCGCTCAAGGGAGCACTTTGCGGCGGCGCGCTCGCGATAGCCATTTTCCTGATGATTGCGTGGTGGTCGTCGCGCAATCTTGCCACGCCTGAGGCAGATCAGGCGACCGCGCTTTTCGGCAATTTTTCCATCGGATCGAGCGGCTATACCGGTGTTGTCCTTATTATTCTGGCGGTCAGCGTCCTCACGATGATTACAACGCGAATGACGGTCATTGCACATTTAAGACAGGTGGACAGACGCGACGAAACCTAACTTTGTTAATTTAGTTTCAGTAACATGGATTTGGCAAAAGGCCCCTGCAAGGCCGCGGTTGACCTCCATTTGAAAGACATATCTCAGACAAGGCAATTTGCGCGCAAGATGAACGGCGTGAACGACAGCAACGGCAACCAGGATTCCGACGATATGAGACGTGATGGGCGGGTCGTGACGTTCGTCCGCAATCGCATCGTCTTGCCTTTGTTCGTCCTCGCAATTCTTGCCCTCGGACTGTTCATCGGTGGCTTCATCATTTTCAGCGATCGCGTGACGATGATGGAACCACCGGACCTGACCGAGCCGGCCGATGGCATCGTCGTTCTCACGGGCGGTTATTCGCGTATCGAGGGGGCGCTCGACCTGCTCAAGAACAAGCGCGGCAAGCGGCTTTTCATAAGCGGCGTTCATGCCTCGGCCAACCGCGCCGAATTGCAAAGGGTCACGGGCGGCGATGCGGAACTGTTCGACTGCTGCGTCGATCTGGACCGTTCGGCACTCGACACCATCGGCAATGCCGAAGAGAGCGTCAAATGGGCCAATGCGAACAATTACAAGCGGGTGATCGTGGTCACCAACAATTACCACATCCCGCGCACCATGGTCGAACTCACCCATGCTTCGCAGGATATCGAATTCATTCCCTATCCGATCATCAACACCAACCTGCGTGATGGCGACTGGATATCGCGCGGCCTGATCGTCCGCGTACTCTTCGTCGAATACGTCAAATATCTCGGCGCTGTCCTGCGCTCCAATCTGCCCGACAGTCTGTCCGATGCCACCGCGTCGCTTCTGCACCGTTTCAAGGGGTAATTTCGCAGGAGCCGGTTTGCCGGTTCACGGCCACGCTGAATTGGTATAACGAAGACCGCAAGCCGACAGCACCAGAGACCCTCATGACGATCATCCGGTCACTTCTCTTCAACACCGCCTTCTATCTCAACCTGATCATCCAGATGATCATCTTCACGCCCTTCTACTTCCTCAGCCCGCGCAAGCAGGCCTGGATCATCCCCAAGAACTGGGCAAGATCCAATCTCTGGCTGCAGAAGGTCATTGCGGGCGCCGAGCCGCTGATCGAAGGGTTGGAAAACCTCCCGGACGGCCCCTATATCTGCGCGCCGAAGCACCAGTCGTTCTGGGATACCTATGCCTTCCTGCCGCACATCGCCGACCCAGTCTATATCCTCAAGCGCGAACTGACGTGGATCCCGCTTTTCGGCTGGTATATCGCCAAGATGAAAATGGTGCCGATCGACCGCGGCAGGCGTTCAGCGGCAATGAAAGCAGCCGTACGTGGCGCTCGCGATGCGATTGCCGACAACCGGCAGTTGATGATCTACCCGGAGGGTACCCGAACGGCTCCAGGTGCTCCGCCGCATTACAAATACGGCGTTGCCCACATCTATGGCGAACTCGGCGTCCCTGTGGTGCCAATTGCCCATAATGCCGGGCTTTTCTGGCCGCGCCGCAAATTCTTGCGCTACCCCGGCGTAATCCGCTGCCGTATCCTGCCGCCGATCCAGCCGGGTCTCGACAACGACGCCTTCCTCAAAAAGCTGGAAGAGGTCACGGAAGCTGCATGCGACGAGCTATTGATCGCAACGGCGAAATCCGACAACCCGCCGCCAATGCCGCCAACGGCGGTCCAGCGGCTGAAGGAACTCGGCGTCGAGGTTTGATTATTCAATACTACGATTGCTACTTCCTCAAGCCTCGCCTGAGGACCAGCCTTTAGCCTTGGTCGACAGCAGCCGCGACTGCCTCCATCCAATGGTCGCGAATATCCATCTTGCGCATATGTTCAAGCGTACTGTGCACATAGTCTTCGTTGCGGCCGGATTTTCCGACCGAACCGCGGACCGCCGTTGCCGCATCTTCAACGGACAGTGCCCCTGCATATTGCACATGGTCGCGGTCCACGATGTAGGTTAGCGCCTCGACCTTGCGGCCATCCGCAAGGCGCACGCCGAGCCGGCGTTCGAGATAAACATGCGTCACAAGCTCGCGCTCGCGCAGATAGGCCACAACCTCATCCTCTAGCTCTCCAGGCACGCGAAACGCCATGCCGAGACATGACCCACCTCGATCAAGCCCGAGGACGAGGCCCGGCCGCTCCGGCGTGCCACGGTGAACGTAGGAACGCACGCAAAGCGCGCGCCGATAGCCGTGGAGGCGGGCATGAGTGGTCTCCACATGAGCGAAGCCGGGTTTCCACATCAAAGATCCGTAGCCAAAGACCCAAAAATCGCCCATATCCATCCTGATAGCTGTACTCCCACCCAGCGGAGCTTCCCCATGATCGATAGCGAGAGCCGGACCATGCCGTCAAGCACCCCCGAAACTGTCAAGAAGCCGCGCAGACTGCTGAAATTTCTGATCGGCGGGCTTGTCGTGCTTGGCGTGATCTATACAGCCGGCTGGTATTATCTCGCCCGCGAACTCGAGACCCGTGTTGCGACCAACATCGCCGCCTTCAAGGAAAGAGGCATCGACGCGACTTGCGAGAACGCAAGGGCCAGCGGCTTCCCGCTGCGCGTCGGGCTCGATTGCACCAAGGTCGGCTGGGCCGACAAGGCAAAAAATCTTTCAGTGACAGCAGGAAGCTTCCGCTCGGCGGCACAGCTTTACGATCCAATGCGTATCAACAGCGTCATCGAAGGGCCTGCGGCGCTCGATCTGCCGGGGTTTATTCCACTTGATGCCAAGTGGGACGGCTTGACCTCCAGTATCCGTCTCGACCGGCCGCTTCCGAAGGAAATCACGATCGACGGGAAGAATGTCGTCGTGAGCGGGCGTGATCCGGGCGCGGCGCCAATCGCCGTCGTGGGAAGCGGGCAGCTCGACTTTCGCGCCAATGATCCGCAGATGGATGTCACGCTCAATTTCAACAAGCTCAAACTCGCCGATAACGTCGTTCCCAACCGTTCGCTGCCTGAACTTACCGGCGCTGCGGACATCGGACTTGCCAACGGGTTTGCGCTTCTGGGCAAAACCGAGCGCAACCTGACTGTCCTGCGCGGGCAATCAGGCACTTTGCGCAAGGTCGATCTCTCCTTTGAAGACGGCAGCGGCGTCGGCATCACCGGGCCGTTCTCGGTGGCTGAAGACGGACGCATCACCGGCGAATTCCGGGTGACTTTGCGCAACCCGGAGGGCTTCGCCAAGGCCGTCCAGGGCATAGTTCCCGAGGCCGGCAATACGATTTCGACCGTGCTGCAGGCGCTTGCCTTTGCGCCGCGCGACGCTGACGGCGCACCGACGCTGCCGATCAGCGTGAAGAATGGGAAAATGTCCGTCGGCTTTATTAGTATCGGCCGCCTGCCGTCGCTGTGACTTTATTGGGACGACGGATCGCCTGCAAAAAGTACCCGCTCATGGTCCATTGTGGACGGCGCACCTGATTCCCCTACCTTTTCGGCCGGTTAGAGCGCATGCGAATTCGGGAAATCCACGATGCTGGCGCATCGCGCCTCCAACTCCTCAAGGAACGTAACCGCTCGCCACGGATTGTCGTCTGCGATGTAATCGCCAATCGACAATACGTCGCTTCGCGCGGCGTCTGTGAAGGCAAGCTTCAAAGGCCGCGTTCTTTTGCCATGGCGGTGTAGCGGGCCTTCAACTCGTCGAAAACATCCTGCGCCGGCCTGACCCGGCCAGCCTCAACGTCTTCAAGACCTCGTGCCAGGGCCGCGTCCAGCGCAGCCAGACGCTTCTCGCGTTCATCGACAAGGCGAATACCTTCGCGCAGTATCTCGCTCTTCGAATTGTAGTGCCCGCTCTTTATAAGGCGCTCAACGACCGCCTCTAAATTTCCGAGTTCAACACTATGTGCCATGGCTCACCTCTCGACTATTATGAATAATCGATAATAGTTATCAAGCCCGTTTTGTGATTGCTCTAACTCCCCGGCTGGCTTGCCTTCTGGCGGCCGAAATCGGGGGCGTCGATTTCCTGCCCAGCGTCGATGATACCGCGGCGCACCGCGCGGGTGCGCGTAAACAGGCTGAAGAGCGCATGGCCGTCGCCCCAACGGATCGACCGCTGCAACGAGGATAGGTCTTCCGAGAAACGCGCGAGCATTTCGAGGATCGCCTCCTTGTTGTGGAGGCAGACGTCCCGCCACATTGTCGGGTCGGAAGCGGCAAGGCGCGTGAAGTCGCGAAAGCCCGAGGCCGAGTATTTGATGACTTCGGAATTCGTCACTTCCTCAAGGTCGCTGGCTGTGCCGACGATATTGTAGGCAATGATGTGCGGCAGGTGCGAAACGATGGCGAGCACCCGGTCGTGGTGCACAGGATCCATCGTATCGAGGCGCGAGCCGCACGCTTCCCAGAACTTCGTCAACCGGTCGAGCGCGTCCGGGTCGGTACCTTCGAGCGGCGTCAGAATGCACCAACGATTGTTGAAGAGTTCGGCAAAGCCTGAATCCGGCCCGGAATACTCCGTACCCGCCAGCGGATGGCCGGGAATGAAATGTACGCTTGTGGGAAGTTCCGGCTGCATCTGTGCAATGACAGAGCCCTTGGTCGAGCCGACATCCGTGACGATGGCGCCGGGCTTAAGCGACCCGGCAATCTGGCGCGCCACTTCGCCGGACGACCCCACAGGCACGGAAATGATCACCAGGTCGGCCTGCTTCACCGCCTCGGCGCTGTCGAGCGTGTAGCTGTCACCCAGGCCCAGTTCCCTGGCCCGGGCAAGCGTAGAGGCGCTGCGTGTGGAGATGACGACATGATCGGCAAGGCCCTCGCGCTTGATGACGCGCGCAAGGGAAGAACCGATGAGGCCGATGCCGATCAGTGCGATTGTGTCAAAGTGGATTTTGGACATGGTCTACTTCAGAAATTCGGAGAGTGCGGCGACTACGCCGCGATTGGCTTCCTCGGATCCGATGGTAAGGCGCAGCGCGTTGGGGAATCCGTATCCGCCGACGCGGCGCAAAATATAGCCCTTGCTCGTCAGGTAGGCGTCGGCCTTTTCGGCCGACTTCGCCGGATCGTCCGGGAAGTGCACGAGCAGGAAATTGCCGACTGACGGCGTGATCCGCAGCCCCAGCGCCGTCAGTTGCTCGGTCAGCCACGGCAGCCACTTCTCGTTGAATGCGACGGCGGCATCGACATGAGCGCGGTCGCGGATGGCCGCGGCACCGGCGGCGATCGCCGCCGAGTTCATGTTGAACGGACCACGGATGCGGTTGACAGCATCGATGACATGGGCGGGCGCAAACATCCAGCCGATGCGCAGGCCGGCAAGCCCGTGAATCTTCGAGAATGTTCGGGTCATCACAACGTTTTCGAAGTTCGAGACGAGTTCGACCCCGGCTTCATAATCGTTGCGACGGACATATTCGGCATAGGCGGCATCAAGTACGAGAAGAACGTTCTTCGGCAGCCCGGCATGCAGCCGGCGCACTTCCTCGAATGGCACGTAGGTGCCCGTCGGGTTATTCGGATTGGCCAGGAATACGATCCTGGTGCGCGGCGTCACTGCGGCAAGAATGGAATCGACATGCGCCTGCTCGGTCTTTTCCTTGGCGACGACAGGCGTTGCGCCAGCCGCCATGATGTAGATCTTGTACACCATGAAGCCGTGCTCGGTATAAATCGCCTCATCGCCGGGCGCGAGATAGGTCTGGCAGAGCAGTCCGAGCAATTCGTCGGAGCCATTGCCACAAAGGATATTGCCGGCATTGAGGCCGTGCATTTCGGCGATCGCCTTCTTCAGTGCGGTCGCCTGCCCGTCCGGATAGATTTCCAGCCGTTCCGCCGCGGCGCCATAGGCTTCGATCGCGTGCCGGCTGGCGCCAAGCGGAGTTTCGTTGGACGAGAGCTTGTGGACCTTCGCGACACCCGGCGCATGTTCCTTGCCCGGTACGTAGGCTTCAATGTCGAGCACACCGGCTTTGGGGGTTGGGCGTAAGTCTTTAAGCGTCGTCGTCATGATTCTATGTTCCGTGGCATCGTACGTTTCGAGGGGCAATGCTCGTCGTTCACTGGAAAGCAACCGTGCGGACATAGCCGCACACGGGGCGGATGTCGAGAAAAATGGCATTTCACCTTCTTGGCCTTGATCGCCATGGATGACGGCCAGCACCAAAGTAACCATTGACTTTGTCTCTACCGCAACCATAGCTACCGGCATCTTGCTCAATTTTCGCGTAAAGATGACCAAAGCCAGCCGAGCATCAGCAACGACCGATCAGAAGATTCAAGAAGCGACCAATCCCCATAGTCCCGTGGTGGATTTTGGGGCGGACAAGCCCTTGCATCTTGATAGCGGCGTGTCGCTGTCTCCGTTCCGCCTGGCCTACCAGTCCTACGGCGAACTCAACGCCGACAAGTCCAATGCCATTTTGATCTGTCACGCGCTCACCGGCGATCAGCACGTTGCCAACGTGCACCCGATGACAGGAAAGCCCGGATGGTGGGAGACGCTCGTCGGACCTGGAAAGCCTGTCGATACAGACCGCTATTTCGTGCTTTGCTCCAACGTCCTTGGCGGCTGCCTCGGATCGACTGGCCCCGCATCGATTAATCCGGAAACAGGCAAGCCCTATGCGCTCGATCTGCCCGTCATAACCATTGCCGATATGGTCCGGGCTCAGGCCATGCTCATCGACCATTTCGGCATCAAGCAACTCTTTGCCGTCATCGGCGGATCGATGGGCGGCATGCAGGTGCTCGAATGGGCATCGAGCCATTCAGACCGGGTGTTTGCCGCAGTAGCGATTGCGACAGGCGCACGGCATTCGTCGCAGAACATCGCTTTCCACGAGGTTGGCCGGCAGGCGGTCATGGCCGATCCCGAGTGGAAGGAAGGGCGTTATCTTGAAGCCGAGACAGTGCCCCGCAAGGGTCTTTCCGTCGCCCGCATGGCTGCACACATCACCTATCTTTCGGAAGTTGCCCTGCATCGAAAGTTCGGCCGCAATCTTCAGGACCGGCAGAACGTCACGTTCGGCTTTGACGCGGATTTCCAGATCGAAAGCTATCTGCGCTATCAGGGCATGAGCTTCGTCGACCGCTTCGATCCGAACTCCTATCTCTACATGACCCGCGCCATGGATTATTTCGATCTGGCGGCCGAGCACGAGGGGCGCCTTGCCGACGCCTTTGCCGGGTCGAAAACACGTTTCTGCATCGTATCGTTTACCAGCGACTGGCTGTTTCCAACGAGCGAAAGCCGCACTGTCGCCCATGCCCTGAATGCCGCGGGTGCTTCGGTGTCTTTCGTCGAGATCGAATCCGATCGCGGTCATGATGCCTTCCTGCTTGATGAGCCGGAGATGTTTTCGGCCATCAACGGCTTCATTCGTTCGGCGGCCCGCGCCAAGGGGCTCCTGGCCCAATGAGCGTCAACACCAATGCCCGCGTCGATTTCGAAGTCATCGCCTCGCTGGTCAAACCCGGTTCCCGCGTCCTCGATGTAGGATGCGGCGATGGCGAACTCCTCGAATTGCTGCAGAGCGCAAAAAATGTCGATGGCCGTGGCGTCGAGCTATCGCAAAAGGGCGTCAATGAATCGGTGGCCCGCGGCCTTTCGGTCATCCAGGGCGACGCCGACAGCGATCTCAAATACTACCCCGATTCCGGCTTCGACTATGTGATCCTGTCACAGACCCTGCAGGCGACCCGCAATCCGAAAAACGTCCTTACCGAACTCCTGCGCATCGGCGAGCGCGCAATCGTATCCTTCCCCAATTTCGGTCACTGGCGCGTGCGAACATCGCTTGCCCTTAACGGGCGCATGCCGGTCACCAAGGATCTTCCCTACAGCTGGTATGACACGCCGAATATCCATTTCTGCACGATCAGCGACTTTGTCGACATGACCAGGGAAGTCGGGGCCGAGGTGGAATCCGCCGTCGCGCTCAATGCGCTCGGCCAACGGCTCGGCTTCAACATGCCGTGGGGATTCTGGAACCTATTCGGCCAGCAGGCCGTATTTCTGCTCAAGCGTTAGATCCCATCCCGCCGGGCACTGGCCGTACCTGACGGTGACAGTACCGGGACGAAAACGCGCCGCGAGGATCGCTGCGCAACCGGCAGGCCCTGGTAGATTCGCTTTTGCGCTTCGACGATATGAACGCCCGAGAACATTGGCCAGAAGCGCCGACCCGCTCGCTCGAAAAGCGGCGACGGCCGCATGACGGAGCGCCTCGACGACGGCGGAAAGAACAACGCCTCTGCCCAGGGACCCGGCGTGAAGTTTGCCTCGCGCAGCAGCCGCGTCAGCTGCCCGCCGCTATAGGGCCTGCCGCTGCCGAAGGGCGTATGCTCGAAGCGCGCCCACAGGCCGCGCCGGTTCGGCACGACAATGACCAGCCTGCCGTTGGGCGCCAGCACGCGCCACATTTCCTTGAGCGTTTCGCGCGGGTCTTCCGCATGCTCCAGCGCATGCACCATTAAAATCCGATCGACGGAAGAATCGGGCAGCGGCAATTCCTCTTCGAAGATCAATGCCGTGGCGGAAGGCTCCGCAGGCGGCCAGCTCGCGGCGCCTTGCCCGGCCGGCATGAAGGCGAACGTACGCTCCGTATCGCTGCGAAACCGGTCGAGATAGGGAACGGCGTAGCCAAGTCCGACGAGCCTTTCTCCCGGCAGTTTCGGCCAGATCGAAGCGAGTGCCATCGTAATCGAACGCTCGGTCAGGTGGCCGAGCGTCGATGCGTAGAATGCGCGGAGATCGATAATGTCGAGATGCATGCGGGCAACCTAAAGCGTTCCTGCCTTAAATAGAAGCAGATACGAGTATCGCCAACATGAACATGAAACTTCTAGGGACAGGTGGGTTGCGCCGCTCAGTAGCAAGGCTATCCTGTTTCTGCTCCCCTTTCTTCAAGAGAACGATCATGTCCAATCTCCAAATCGAACAATTCACGGCACGCAGCGATAATTTCGGCGTTTTGATCCACGATCCGGACGCTGGCCTCACTGCTTCGATCGACGCGCCCGCAGAAGCGGCGATCCTCGATGCCCTGAAGCGGCGTGGCTGGAAGCTAACCCATATCTTTACGACGCATCATCATGGCGACCACGTAGAGGCGAACCTTGCCCTCAAGAAACGTTTCGGCGCCGAAATCATCGGGCCCGCCGACGAGCGTTCAAAAATACCGGGGATTGATCGCGCCGTGAAGCATGGCGAGCGCTTTGCGTTCGGCAACTTCGAGGTCGAGGTCATTTCGACGCCCGGGCACACTGCAGGCGAGATTTCCTATTACATACCGAACGGCAAGGTCGTGTTCACGGGCGATACGCTGTTTTCGCTCGGCTGCGGCAGGCTCTTCGAAGGGACACCATCGACGATGTTTCAGTCGCTGCAGCGCTTGATGGCGCTACCCGGCGACACACAGGTCTATTGCGGACACGAGTATAGCGAAAGCAATGCGCGTTTCGCTCTGACCATCGATCCGGACAATTCGGCGCTGAAGGAGCGCGCCAAGGAGATCATGGCCTTGCGCGAGTCGAGCCTGCCGACCTTGCCGACGACGATATTTCGCGAGATGGCGACCAACCCATTCCTGCGCGCCCATGATCCCGTTATCCGCAAGAACCTGAAGATGGAGAACGCCAGCGACGAGGCGGTGTTCGCCGAAATCCGCAAGCGCAAGGACGTGTTCTGATGACGCTGACGCCCGAGGCCATCCGCAGCTACCTTGGACTTGCGCCGCATCCCGAGGGCGGTTCCTACGTGCAGACGTTTCGCGATAACAGGGAATGGCCGGTCGGCGGTCGCGGCCATTCGACGGCAATTTATTTCCTCCTCGAAAAGGGCGAGGTGTCGGCCTGGCACCGGGTCAAGGACGCTGCCGAAGTCTGGCACTGGTATGGCGGCGCGCGCTTGCTGCTGGCGATTGCATCTGCCGATGGAGCGCGGGAAACCCACCGCCTTGGTCTTGATCTTGCCGCGGGGGAACGGCCGCAAGCGGTCGTTCCGGCGGGACAATGGCAGAGTGCACAAACAACCGGCGACTGGACGCTCGTCGGCTGCACCGTCGCACCGGGCTTTGATTTTGCCCAGTTCGAGCTTGCGGAGCCCGGCTGGGAACCCTGATGTTTTTTATCGGCGCTTGAACAGCATTTCCTTGGCTGCCAGCACCGCGCCGAGCGTGATGAGCAGGCAGGCGAGCATGACACGCGTGGTCGGCTCCGTCACCCCGGCAATGATGAGGACAAGGGTCGAAAGCAAAGGCGCGGCATAGCTTGCTGCGCCCAGCACCTGGATGTTGCCGTGCTTGACGCCGTAATCCCAGACATAGAAGGCGGCGCCGACCGGGAAGAGGCCGAGGCCGAGCACCGCCAGCCACTGAACCGCGCCCTCCGGCCAAATCGTCTGTTCAAGCATCAGGTGTGAGACGAGTGAGAGGACAGATGTCGCCGCGCAAAAGCCTGTCACTGCATCGGTCGGCACATGGGCGAAGCGTCGCGACAGCAGCGAATAGGCAGCCCATGTGAGCGCGCACAGCCCGGCCATGGCATAGCCGAAGCCATATTGCGCATCAAAGCCGAAGCCGCCACCCTTGGTAATGATCAGCACTGTTCCAGACAGGCCAAGCAGCGTACCGACGATGTGGAACCAGCGCAGCTTCTCGCCCGGCATGAGCGCGGAGCCGACAACGATGAAGAGTGGCCAGAGATAGGCGATAAGGCTTGCATCTACCGCAGGGGCATTCCGAAGCGCGGTGAAATAGAGGAAGTGGTAGCCGAAGAGGCCGGCTATACCCAGCAGCCAGACTTTTGCCGGCTGGCGCAGGTTGCGTGCAGCGCCGGGACGCCAAAGCCAGGAAATCAGGCCGAGACTCGTACCGATGGCGAAGGTCATGGCTGTGAGCTGGAATGGTGGCACTTTGCCGGACACATCGGTGAAAAGGGCAAGCATTGCCCACATGATGATCGCAAGAAACCCGACGAACGTGGCCACGCGGCGCCCCCAATTTCGAAACGACCGCCCCCGGCCGCCCTATTTTGTCTTTTCGAAACGGGTCGCGTAAACGGTAACCGTACCGATCTGCGTGCCGATCCTCGCCTGCACGGGCGAATAGATAGCTGACTTGCCCAGCGAAGCAAAGGTGAGACTGATCTTGCTGGAGTTTTTCAAATATTCTATCGCCTTGCGCCCCGCCTGATAGCCGGCGATCGGGACGAATTTCGCGGCACACGTTACGGCATCGCCTTTGAAGCCGCGGGTCGCGAAGGGGGCGACACCACCTGATGGCGACAGCTTGAGATCGACGCGCGTCTGCCCGTCATAAAGATGCAAGGTCTGGGCGCAGACTTCATCGGGACGATCCGCCGCAACCATCACTCCGGATATGGGATCGGCAACGGATTGAAGATCGGCAGGCGTCAGTTCCACCCAGTTCTTCTTTTTGCTGTTAATCGGCGGAACATTGGTTGTGTTGGTCACATTGCCATTGGTGAAGGCAATCGAGGTCAGCTTGTCGCGGTCGCCGTGCCGGTACTTCACCTCATAGGAATTCGGCACAGGTCCGTTCTTGGCAAGGTGCCCGGTGACGTCCAGATTCCCATTCGTATCGTCGAAAATACTGGCTAGGCCGGAACTCGAAAGCTTGCCCGTGACCTTGTAGGCACCATTTTCCTCAACGCTGGTCGAAAAACTCGCCTTGGCGATCGACAAGCCATATATCGACACACGGTAGTCGGTCTTGAACGATTGCGCGCCATGCGCCGGCACGGCTCCGATAAGCGCGGCGGCGGCCAACGGAACGAGAGCTAGTCTTCGGATGGCAAGATGCCGGGTAGGCTTCATTCTGTCATTCCCGTCGGTGCGCGTCCCTTTCTGCGTTTCGAACGTAGAAAGCAGGCAAAGTTGTGATAAAGATGTGAACTGACGGCCTGCCACGCAAGAGCTGTGCCAAACTTCGAGCCGGCAGCAGAAGTAGACTTGACGCGCGCGGCTCATATCACTATAGAAACGCGACTTCCCAATAGGCCGCCTGTCCGATAAGCGCGCCGCTGCACGGCGACGTGCGATGGTAACAAGAAACATTCGGGCTATAGGTAATGAAATTTGAAGGTGAGACCCAATGTCCCGCACATGTGAATTGACCGCTAAATCGGTACAGTACGGTAACAATGTGAGCCATGCGAACAACAGAACGCGCCGCCGCTTTTTGCCGAACCTCTGCCACGTTACGCTGATCTCCGAAGCTCTCGGTCAGAGCTTCCGTCTGCGCGTCTCGGCTCATGCCCTGCGCAGTGTCGAGCATCGCGGTGGTCTGGACGCGTTCCTGGCCAAGGCTGACGAGAAGGAATTGTCGCAGCGCGCTCGTCTCTTGAAGCGCCAGATCGCCAAGAAGCTTCTCGAGGCACCGGTTGCTGCCTGATCCGGCAACGGCTTCCTTTTTATTGCCGTAAGGCCAGCTTCGGCTGGCCTTATTGTTGTCATCATCGTTTTGGCTGGTTCCATTACCCAGGATAAAAAAATGCCGCTCAAAAGCGCTTATTCTCCTTCGGATTTCATTCTTCCCGTCCTCGCCATGTGCGCCGTGGTCGCTGCCTCCAACATTCTGGTGCAGTACCCGTTCAACCATTTCGGCCTTGGTGAAATACTCACCTACGGGGCTTTCACCTATCCGATTGCATTCCTGGTCAACGACCTTGCCAACCGCAGTTACGGCCCCGCGTTTGCGCGCAGGGTCGTCTATGTCGGCTTTACGATCGCTGTGGTCCTCTCGATCTGGCTGGCGACGCCGCGCATTGCGATCGCCTCTGGCACTGCCTTCCTGACAGCTCAGTTGCTCGACATCACTGTTTTCAACAAGCTGCGGCAGTTGACCTGGTGGAAGGCCCCCTTCGCCTCGGCGATTTTCGGCTCGCTCCTCGACACGCTGCTGTTCTTCTCCATAGCCTTCGCCGCGAAATTTGCGTGGATCGATGCAGTGACGGGCCGTCCCGACTCGTCACTCGCCATGCCTGTTCCATTCTTCGGCCATGAGATCCCGCTGTGGATGTCGCTGGGCTTCGGCGACCTCATGGTCAAGATCGTCATGGCCGTGGTGATGCTCGTCCCCTATGGCGCCATTCTCGCCATCTTCGCGCCGGCGATCTATTCGGCCAACCGGAATTCCAGATAAAGATTGCGCTGGACGATCGAGTGGTTGTCGTCGGAAACGAGTGACACCCGCGTCGAGCCGTCCTCGGCCTGCCAGACGTCAAGCGCTTCCATATTGTCGATCTGGTAGCGCATGTCAGCATCAAGAATGACGGGACCTTCCACAGTCGCGCCGGGTACGATGGCGTCGGCGGCTATCCGGCGAATGCGCAGCGCAACGCCGCTCGCAATGCTGAAGCGGCGCTCCAGCAACAGGAGATCGCCGTTCGGCAGAAAATCTCCATCGCTGATGTCGAAACCGTCGACGCGCTTGACGTAGAAGATCCCCTTGCGCGGCCCCTCAAGCACGGCAGCAAACATGTCGCCGGCCTTGTTGATGCTCTTCTCGGTAACCGCAACGCGGGCGCCCCGGAGCGGCCCTGTCTCCGGCGCATAGGCGATCGTTTCGATGCCGCGATTACTGCGGAGCTCGTTCTCCGGTATCGGCAGCGGCAGAAATCTCGGCTTTGACGCGAAGTTTTCAAGATCGAGATCGAATTCGGCGATCCGGTGCACACGTTCGAACGAGACCGTCGCCGTCCTGCCCGAAACGCTCATGCCTTCGGCGTCGGAATTCCATTTGCCCTCAAGAGGCGCGCCGTCCTCGCTCTGGATCGGCGCGAGGCGGAATTTGCCGACCCCGACCGGCCTGCCTTTCTCGTCGCGTTCCATCGTGCCGGCATACCAGAAGCCCGTATCGGTAATGCCGAGAAACGAGCCGCCTTTGTCGAGATAGCGGAACGCCGAAAGGCCGCCGAAGTCGCGATTGGTCGAAGAAAGGTCGAGACCGCCGACGAACTCCAATCCGCCAAAACGGGTTTCTGACGATCCAATCTTAAAGTTGCTGATCGGATATGCCTTGATGACGGCGGGTGACACGCCCTCGTCCTGCGCTTGCGCAGTCAGGGGAATGAGAATAGCGGCTGATAGCAACGCGCGCCGGAAAGCCAGCGCGGGCCGCCGCATTAACGCTTCCGCGCGGATTTCGGCGCCCGTTCCGGTTCCTCGAACAGTGAGGCGAGTTGCTCGGTCATGGCGCCAGCAAGCTCCTCCGCATCGACGATGGTGACAGCCCGTCGATAGTAGCGCGTGACATCGTGACCGATGCCGATCGCGATCAGCTCAATGGGCGAGCGCGTCTCGATCTCTTCGATGACGGCGCGCAAATGCCGTTCGAGATAGTTGCCCGGATTGACCGAGAGCGTCGAATCATCGACCGGCGCGCCATCCGAAATCATCATGAGGATGCGACGTTGCTCGGGACGGCCGAGCAGACGCTGGTGCGCCCAGATCAGCGCCTCGCCGTCGATATTCTCCTTTAGCAGTCCCTCGCGCATCATCAGGCCGAGATTGCGCCGGGAACGACGCCACGGCGCATCGGCGCGCTTGTAGACGATGTGGCGCAGATCATTGAGGCGCCCGGGATTGGCGGGTTTGCCGCGTTCGAGCCAGGCCTCGCGCGCCTGCCCGCCCTTCCAGGCCTTGGTCGTAAAGCCGAGAATCTCGACCTTTACGCCGCAGCGTTCGAGCGTGCGCGCCAATATGTCTGCACAGGTGGCAGCCACCGTGATCGGACGGCCGCGCATCGACCCGGAATTGTCGATGAGGAGGGTGACGACCGTGTCGCGGAAATCCGTATCGCGTTCCTGCTTGTAGGAGAGCGGCTGCGTCGGGTCGATGACAATGCGCACGAGCCGCGCGGAGTCGAGATAGCCTTCCTCGAGATCGAAATCCCAGGAGCGGTTCTGTTGCGCCATCAGGCGGCGCTGCAGCCGGTTGGCGAGGCGCCCGACGACGCCGGAAAGATTGGCCAGCTGCTTGTCGAGAAAGGCCCTCAGCCTGTCGAGTTCTGCTTCGTCGCAAAGCTCTTCGGCGTCAGTCGTCTCGTCGAACTCCTGGGTGAAGACCTTGTAGCCGCTTTCGCTGCCGAGATTGGAGAAAGGCGGATTGGGCCGGCGCGCCTCGCCCGGAATTTCGGCGTCGGCGTCGCTATCTTCTTCCATCTCGTCCGACGAAGCATCGGTGGCCTCGGTTTCCCCGGCCTGGCTATCATCGCTGGACGTGTCGGAATCATCGCTTTCGGACGAATCGCTGCCTTCGTCCTGCTCGGAACCGCCCTCTTCGTTCTCCTCCGGATCGGGCGAATCCTCGCTATTGTCCTGGTCCTCGTCCTGCTGGCTGTCCTGGGCGAGATCCTCGGCCATTTCCATGGAGGCGAGCATCTCGCGCACGACGCGGGCGAAGGCATTCTGGTCGTTGATCTTGGCGGCCAGGTGGTCGATGTCGCCGGAGGCTTTCTCCTCGATCCAGTCGCGCCAAAGGTCGAGGACGTTGCCCGCCGATTCCGGCGCCTTGCGTCCGGTCAGTTTCTCCCGCACGAGCAGCGCCACGGCTTCTTCGAGCGGCGCTTCGGCCTTGTCGGTGATCGCGGGAAAATTGGCCCGCGCATATTTATCCGAAAGCATCGAAGTCAGGTTTTCGGCAACGCCGTCCATGCGCAAGGCGCCGATCGCCTCGACACGCGCCTGTTCGACGGCATCGAAAATCGCCCTCGCCTGCTTGCCTTCGGGGGCGAGCGTCGCATGGATACGGTCATTGTGGCAGGCTTTGCGCAGCGCCATCGAATCGCCAAGACCGCGGGTGACGGCAATGTCGTTGACGGACGGGCGCTTGGGAAGGTCGGGAAGGCGGGCGCGATGGCCGGTCAGCGCCGGCTTGTCATTGCCAAAGCCGACTTCGAGTTCATGATCGCCGGCAATGGCGCGCATGCAGGCGGTAACGGCACGCTTGAAGGGCTCGGAATCGACCGGGCCTTTCGGATTTGTACGTAAGTTATCTCCCGGACCTGCCATTTCCAACAGCCGCTCAGCTTATGACGACGTTGGCCGTTGATTCGGGCAGTTCCTTGCCAAAGGCGCGCTGGTAGAACTCCGCAACGATCGGCCTTTCAAGCTCATCGCACTTGTTAAGGAAGGTAAGCCGGAACGCGAAACCGACATCCTTGAAGATATCGGCGTTTTCCGCCCAGGTGATGACCGTTCGCGGGCTCATGACCGTCGACAGATCGCCGTTGATGAAGGCCGAGCGCGTCATATCGGCGACGCGGACCATCTTCGAGATGATCTCCTTGCCTTCCTTGTTCTGGTAGTGCTTGGCCTTGGCCGCGACGATTGCAGCCTCGTTATCGTGGGGCAGATAGTTGAGCGTCGTCACGATTGACCAGCGGTCCATCTGCGCCTGGTTGATCTGCTGCGTGCCATGATAGAGGCCCGTCGTATCGCCGAGACCGACGGTATTCGCAGTCGCGAACAACCGGAAGGCAGGGTGCGGGCGGATGACCCGGCTCTGGTCGAGCAGCGTGAGGCGGCCGGACGATTCCAGCACACGCTGGATCACGAACATCACGTCGGGCCGGCCCGCATCATATTCGTCGAAAACGAGCGCGACATTGTGCTGGTAGGCCCAAGGCAGGATGCCGTCGCGGAATTCCGTAATCTGCATGCCTTCCTTGACGACGATCGCATCCTTGCCGACGAGATCGATACGGCTGACATGGCTGTCGAGGTTGACGCGGACGCAAGGCCAGTTCAGGCGGGCGGCGACCTGCTCGATATGGGTGGATTTGCCGGTCCCGTGATAGCCGGAAACCATGACGCGGCGGTTATAGGCAAAGCCTGCGAGGATCGCGAGCGTCGTCTGCTTGTCGAAGAGATAGTCGTTGTCGATTTCCGGCACATAGGCATCGCCCGCCTTATAGGCAGGGACCATCATGTCCGAATCAAACCCGAAGAGCTTGGAAACCGAAACCGTTGTATCCGGCAAATTCGCAATATCGCGATCAACCTTGTTCATCATGCCTCCAGCGCGACTGCACGCGCAGACGCAAAACGATAGTCACACCCTGAAACCTCCGGCGAGGTCTCGAAAAATAAGCCGACAGCGGTCCTAGCAGAAACCAGCCTGCTTAAGCAATTGATAGGCCTGGATTACGTCACGGAAACGATCCTCGGAAGCCCGGTCACCGCCGTTGGCATCGGGATGATGGCGCTTCACCAGCTCTTTATAGCGCGACTTGATGTCTTCGCTACTGGCTTTTGCGCCGAGTCCCAGCGTATCCAGCGCTTTCGCTTCCAATGGTTTTGGCTTGCGCACATGAACCCGCGCCTCATTGAAAACGCTGTTGGGATCACGAAAACGATTGAGATAAGCCGCGCGGCCCGAGCGCAGCTTGGAAAAGTCCGGTGATGTGCGCGCGCCGCCAGCGCTTGCAGCCTGGGCGCTTGCGCCGGCGCCCGTTCCAGGCAGGCCAGCGATGGTCCAGGTCGGGCGGTCGCCTGTCAGGGCTTCCTTCTGATAGCGCGCGACTTCGGCATCGGAGAGACCGGAGAAATAATTGTAGCCCTTGTTATACTCGCGCACATGATCGATGCAGAAGTGGAAGAATTCTCCCTCCTTCATGCGGCCCACGGGGGCGCGATGCGGGCCCGGCTTTTCGCAGCCGTCCCACTGACACACCGGAGTGCGCGATTTTTCCTCTTCCGCCTTCTTCGGCCGGATGCGGATGCTGTCAAAATATTTCGAATTCGAGGTCATCTATCTTTGCTAAGCATGAATTGACATTTGCCCATGGATCGACCTAACGCCTGAAATGGCGGTAAATTTGTGATCATGTACGGATTTGCCAAGTGAAACTACCATATGGGCGCAGGAGAACGAAATGTCCACTCAGTCCGCAATCGAAAACAAACTGAACGAGGCTTTTCATCCCGTTTCTTTGGCAGTCATTAATGAAAGCCACCTCCACGCCGGTCACCATCATTCAGACGGCGATCATCATGGCACATTTGACGGGTCGGGCGAAACGCATTTTCGGGTGCGTATTGTCGCGGACGCCTTTACGGGACTGTCGCGCGTCGAGCGCCACCGGGCGATCAACGATGTCCTCAAGGAGGAATTGAACGGGAGCGTTCATGCGCTGGCGCTCGAGCCGGCAGCACCCGGCGAGCCTACACGTAAATAGCGTTCAACACTCCATTCACCGCCTTTCGGGCCTGGCAATCGCGCCCGATTGCGGGGCACAGACCTCGCGCCATGTAGCCGGATCGCGCCAGTCGCGCTGAAGGAATAGTCAGGATTGTCGTGATTCTAGCGGGATTCGGCCTTGTCATCTTCCAGGGGACGGATGCGCAGACGCGTGATGCGGTTTTTTTCCCGCCGCAAAATGGTGAAGCGCTTGCCGTGGAAGGTGAAGGCCTGCTTTTCCTTGGGGATGCTCTGCGTTTCGTGGATAACGAGCCCCGCGATAGTCGTGGCTTCAGCATCGGGCAGGTTCCAGTCGAGCGCGCGGTTGAGGTCGCGAATCGGCACCGAACCGTCGACCAGCACTGAACCGTCAGGCTGCGGCCGGCAGCCCTGCACGTCGATATCGTGCTCATCGGCAATGTCGCCGACGATTTCCTCAAGGATGTCCTCAAGCGTGATCAATCCCTGAACATCGCCATACTCATCGACGACGATCGCGATATGCGCCTTGCGCCGCAAGAACGCATTGAGCTGGTCCTGCAACGTGGTCGTATCGGGCACGAACCACGGCTTGGTCGCGACCTTCATGATGTTGATCTTCGCAAAGTCGCGGTCCGCGTCACGAATGGCCCGCACGAGGTCCTTGGCGTGGACGACACCAACTATGTTGTCGCTCGCCCCCTTCCAGACCGGGATACGCGTGTGATGGCTCGCCAGAATCTCGCCGATCACCGTTTCGACCGGATCGTCGGCATTGACCGAATCCATGTCCGTGCGATGGATCATGACGTCATAGACTTCGAGCTCGCGCAGATCGAGCAGCCCGCCGATCTGGTCGCGGTCGCCTTTGACGACCGAGCCTTCCTTGTGCAGGAGTTCTACCGCGCCGCGCAGCTCTTCCTGCGCCGACAACATGGATGTTCCCGCAGCAAGGTTGATGCCGAAGGCGCCCAGCATCTTGCGCACGATCCAGTTGACGAGGTCAGAGATTGGGCCGAGCACGAAAACCGTGCCCTGGGCGAAACGCACGAGCGCAAGCGCGTGCCGATCCGGGCTCGCAACGGCCCATGATTTCGGCAGGACTTCGGCGAAGATGACAAGCATCACCGTCATGATCGCGGTCGCATAGGCGACACCGGCCTGCCCGAAGAGATCAAGCAGCATGCTTGTCGTCAGCGACGAGGCGAGGATGTTGATCAAGTTGTTGCCGATCAGCATGACGCCGATCAGCCGGTCGCGCTTTTCGATAAGATTGGCAACGATCTTCGCCCGGCTGTCGCCACGGTTCGCGAGGCGATGCATGCGCGCCCGCGATGCCGCCGTAAGCGCCGTTTCGGACCCGGCAAACAGTCCGGAGATCAGGATCAGACCGAAGATGACTCCGCAAAAGATCCAGATTTCCAGGGTCATCTTTGCTGCTTCTCCTGCAAAAAACTCAATACGGCGGATGCCGGCACGTCCTTGGCTATGAAAGACTGGCCGATTCCCCGCGTGAGAATGAAGGTAAGCGCACCACGCGCAACCTTCTTGTCCTGGGCAATATATTCCATCAGCCTTTCGGCGGGCGGCAAATCACCCGGTATTTCGTGGATTGACGTCGGAAGGCCGACCATGCGCAAATGCGTTTCAACCCGCGCGGCGTCGTCGGGGCTCGCCAGGTTCATCTTGGCAGAAAACTGATGGGCGAGCACCATGCCGATCGCTACGGCCTCGCCGTGCACCAGCCTCGAAGAATCATAGTGCGTTGCCGTTTCGAGTGCGTGCCCGAACGTATGGCCGAGATTGAGCAAGGCCCGGTCACCGGTTTCCCGCTCGTCGCGGGCCACCACGTCCGCCTTGGACCGGCAGGAGATGGCGATCGCCTCCGTCCGCTCCGGACCACCTTCGAAAATGCCGCGCCAGTTCTTTTCGAGCCACGCGAAGAAATCGGGCCGGTCGATCAGGCCATATTTGGCAACTTCTGCATAACCGGCGCGGAACTCGCGTGGCGACAGCGTGTCGAGAACATCCGTATCGGCAAGGACAAGTTGCGGCTGGTAGAACAGGCCGACGAGGTTCTTGCCGTGGATGGTGTTGATGCCGGTCTTGCCGCCGACAGAGGAATCGACCTGCGCGAGAAGCGAGGTCGGCATCTGGATGAATCCCATGCCGCGGCGGGCGATGCCCGCGGCAAAGCCGGCGAGATCACCGATGACGCCGCCGCCGAAGGCAACGACAATGTCACCGCGCTCAAGTCGCGCCGAAAGAATAGCATTGGTCACGGTTTCGAGCGTGGCAAAGCCCTTGGACTTTTCGCCGGGTGCAACGATGATGGGCGTCACGTGAACGCCCGCTGCGTTGAGACTGTGCGTCAGGCGTTCAAGGTGCAGGCCGGCCACCGTTTCGTCGCTGACGATGGCAACGCGCATGGCATCGGTCCGATCGGCGATCTCACGACCGGCGCGCTCGATAAGCCCCGAGCCGATGACAATATCATACGAGCGGTCCCCGAGCTTGACGGGAACGATGGTTGTCGCTGCGGCGGATGCTTCCGTCATTTACTCGATTCCTCACCGGTCATCACCACGCCGCCAAGGTGCTCGGCAATTGCCTGCATTGCCTCGAGCGCAATGATCTCTTTCTTTTCTTCGCGCGAATTGATCGTCAGATCGGCCCGGGCATAGATCGGATAGCGCTCGGTCATTAATCGCTCCATGACGCCGCGCGGGTTGTCGTTCTTGAGAAGCGGCCGGTTCTGCTTGCGCGCTACGCGCTGCATCAGCACATCGAGCTCGGCCTTCAGCCAAAGCGAAACGCCCTCCGAGGCGATAGCCCGTCGCGTCTGGTCGTTCATATAGGCGCCGCCTCCGGTCGCAAGCACGATGGGCCCGTCCTCCAGCATGCGGGCAATTACCCGCCGCTCGAGGTCGCGGAACTCGGCCTCGCCATAGGCTTCGAAGAGTTCCGGTATCGTCATCGTCGAGACCTTTTCGATCTCGTGATCGGCGTCGAAGAAGGGCAGTTCGACCAATGCGGCAAGCTTTTTGCCGACCGTTGACTTGCCGGCGCCCATCAGCCCGATGAGCACGATGGATTTGTGCCCAAGGCGCTCGCGGATGGACCTTGCAGTCTCTGATACGTCCGTATGTTCTACTTGGTCTTCAGTGGTGTTCATCATTGCGTATCGACAGGAAAACTCTGTTTTCGTCAAGCAAACTATAGTGGTCCTGCCCTTCTTGCCAGTTTCATGAAATCATAAGGTTTCGACGGCAGGATTATGGAACCTCAAATCTGACCATACGAAGCGAAAATGCCTACCCTGACACGATTGATCCTTGTCCTCGCGATCCTCGCCGGGCTCGTCTATGCCGGCATGGTCGCGCTCGTGACCTTCGTGCATCCCAAGCAGACCGAAATGACCATTCGCATTCCAAGCGAGAAGCTCAACCCGAAGCCCGACCAGAAGAAGTGACGCCATGCGCGCTGCCGCCGCCATTGAAACATTTCTCGAAATGATGAGTGCCGAACGCGGCGCCGCCCGGAACACACTCGAATCCTATCGGCGCGATCTCGAAGACGCAGCCGCCTTCAGCGCGGCGGCTGGCGAGCAGCTGACGGATGCCGCCAATGCGACGGTTCGCGCTTATCTTGACGATATTTCGGCCCGTGGCTTCGCCGCGACCTCGCAGGCCCGCCGGCTCTCGGCGCTCCGCCAGTTCTTTCGCTTTCTGTATACCGAGAATCTCCGGGGCGATGATCCAACGAGCACGCTCGATGCCCCCAAGAAGGAGCGGGCGCTTCCTAAAATCATGAGCGAGGCGGATGTCGAGAAACTGCTTGGGCGCGCCGAGCTTGAGACGAACGATCCGCAAGCCTCCGGCGCATCGCCGATGCAGGCCCTGCGTCTCCATACTCTCCTCGAAATCCTCTATGCAACGGGCCTGCGCGTTTCCGAGCTTGTCGGATTGCCGGTGGCTGTCGCCCGGCAGGACAGCCGGTTCTTGATGGTGCGCGGCAAGGGCTCGAAAGACCGGATGGTACCGCTTTCGACAAAGGCGCGCGATGCGATGAACCGCTACCTCGCCGCCCGTGATGCACAGCCCAATCTTGCCGACAATTCCTGGCTCTTTCCCGCTGTTTCCGAAACTGGCTTTCTGGCGCGGCAGGTTTTTGCCCGCGAGTTGAAAGGGCTGGCGGCCCGCGCCGGGCTAAAAACCTCCGCGATCTCGCCGCACGTCCTGCGGCACGCCTTCGCCAGCCACCTCCTTCAGAATGGCGCCGACTTGCGCGCTGTCCAGCAATTGCTGGGTCATTCCGACATTGCGACGACCCAAATTTACACGCATGTGATGGAAGAACGCCTGCACAGGCTTGTCACGGAGCATCACCCTCTGGCAGACTAGGGAGAAGGGCGAAAAAGCATTCAACCAGAGGTCTGTCCATGTGGCACTTGTTGAAGAAGATGATCACCCGACCGGAGCCGCCGCCCGCCGAGGCCGACGGCGAAGTGATGCATTTTCATGATCGGGGCTTCACCCGCACCAGCCACCTCACCCGCTCCATGGGCTGGCGGCAAAGCTGGAGCTGGAACGAGGTAACCGCCTTCGGCTTTACCTTTACCCCTGCCATGTTTCCCGACCCGTGGTTTGGCGACTATATGGAAAGCCAATGGTTCTTTACCGTCGATGACGGCGAGCGCAAGGAACACATCTACTTCGATGTCACCTGGCTCGATCTTGACCGCCTGCCTCCCGGCCTTCTCGACCGGATGCCGGACCTTGACCTCGACATGTTGCGTGAAGGGTTGCAAACCGCAGCTTTGGGCCCGCGCCATTTTGCTGGCGAAGGTCGCTGGATCGGTTGGCAACACGCAGAACCGAAACCGAGGCGGCGCAAGACTGCCGCGCCGCCAAGGCCGCCGAAGCTTGCAAGGCGCAAGCCCGCGACGAAGTAGCACCACACCTTCGCCTGAATTCCCCCTAATAAGTTGCGCCGCCGGCGCGCCGTTCGGCCATGTTTCTTGACATGCGCCTCGGCAACAGCCAGTTAGAGCAAAATTCACCGTTTGCAGGCAGACATCTCGTCCATGTACAACTACCTTGATTTTGAGAAACCGGTCGCCGATCTCGATGGCAAGATCCTCGAGCTGAAGAAGCT
The DNA here is from genome assembly GCF_900104165.1 of Phyllobacterium sp. YR620. Classification (NCBI taxonomy): domain Bacteria; kingdom Pseudomonadati; phylum Pseudomonadota; class Alphaproteobacteria; order Hyphomicrobiales; family Phyllobacteriaceae; genus Phyllobacterium; species Phyllobacterium sp. YR620. Next base: position 880,406 of record NZ_FNJP01000002.1, on the reverse strand, counting down.
CGCCGAAGAAGGCGACGCGCTCGATACCAATGACGAGATCGCACGGCTGGAAAAAAGGTCGGCCGAGGCCCTGCGCGATCTCTACCGCAAGCTTACGCCCTGGCAGAAGGCGCAGATCGCCCGCCATCCGGACCGTCCGCATTGCGTGGACTATATTTCCAAGCTCTTTACCGACTTCACGCCCCTTGCCGGGGACCGCAATTTTGCCGACGACGATGCAGTGCAGGCCGGCCTTGCCCGTTTCAACGGCCAGGCAGTCGCCGTAATCGGTCAGGAAAAGGGCAACGACACCAAGTCGCGCCTCAAGCACAATTTCGGCATGGCCATGCCCGAAGGTTACCGCAAGGCCGTGCGCATCATGGAACTTGCCGACCGCTTCCAATTGCCGGTGCTGACCCTCGTCGATACGGCCGGCGCCTTTCCGGGCATTGCCGCCGAGGAACGCGGCCAGGCGGAAGCCATTGCCCGCTCCACTGCGGCCTGCCTCAACCTGAAGGTGCCGGTCGTCTCCGTCATCATCGGTGAGGGCGGGTCCGGCGGCGCCATCGCCATCGCCACGGCGAACCGCGTCTATATGCTCGAACATTCGATCTATTCGGTCATTTCGCCGGAAGGGGCGGCCTCGATTCTCTGGCACGATTCGACGCGCGCCAAGGATGCCGCAACATCGATGCGCATCACGGCGCAGGATCTCTATGAACTGAAGATCATCGACGGCATCATCCCCGAGCCCATGGGCGGTGCGCATCGCGGCAAGGACGCCGCCATCGAAGCGACCGGCAACATCATCAATGTCGCCCTCAAATCCATGGGCAACATGGACGGCGACGCGCTGCGCCAGGATCGGCGCGATAAATATCTCTCGATCGGCCGCAATCTTTAGAGCGTTGCTCTCCAAGCAGTAGGCGCTCAAGCCCCTCGCCTTCGACCTTTGATTGAGCAACGGCCGCTTGTCTCCGGGCTTTTTTGTACTGCGCTTCACCGCATGCTGCAGCGAATTTGCTAAGTCGCCGAACAATCCGCGCCGCGACCGCACTGCCGAAAATAGTTTCGGTTTTTTTACGAAGCAGCTTGCAATTCGTTTCCCAACCCATTACGAACCGCGCTGCGCAGACGAACGCGCATAAGTGGTACGCGCCCGTAGCTCAGCTGGATAGAGCACCAGACTACGAATCTGGGGGTCAGAGGTTCGAATCCTTTCGGGCGCGCCATTACTTAGCTGATTTTCAGCCATCTCGTTTTGCATCGCGTTTTGCAAAATCTATTTCCAGAACGTTCTCAAACTTTGCGATTGCGTTATCCGCCATTGTGCTGGTGCGCGCCAAATACTTGTCGAGAATCTCCTGTGCTCGGCGCAAGGAGTGCCCCGTCACGGCGACAATCTCGCCCAGGTTACAGCCGGCTTGAAACAACATTGTCACGGTAGTACCGCGTATGTCGTGGAAATGCAGATCCTCGATGCCAGCCGCCTTGCAGGTCTCCTCCCACTTCGCGGCGAAGTATCGCTTCTTGAAGGCCAGCCCCGTCTTTGTGGTGAGTATGAGCGTGGAGCGCTTTGCAAGCCCGTCCAGCGTCTCCCGCAATGCCTTGGTGCATTTCACATTGACGAAGCGCTTCGTCTTGCCCTGACGCAGCTTAATGCGCTCACCGTCATATGCACCCCATGCAAGCTTTAAGAGGTCACCCTGACGCTGGCCTGTGTGCAGAGCCAAAACCAGTGCGAGCTTCATCTCCTCGTCCGCCGCTTCCATAAATGCATCTACGTGCTCAGGTAACCAAATCATTTCGGACCGATCACCCTCGTAGGCGCGATCGAAGCTATCGAGCACGTTTACTTTCAGGTCGCCATCCTTCGCAGCCCACGACAGAACGCGGGCCAGAATGGTGACGCGATTGTCAGCCTCGCGCGGCTTCTCCTCTGAAAAATCGTCGTGCCACTTGAGCACATCCCTGCGGAAGTTTTTATCCTCGAGAGCCACGTGCGGGACGGTACCGTATTTCCCATCCCAGAACGTCAGGACGCGCGTGTATTCCTTGCGGGTGCTGTCGGCAAGCTTGCGCCATTTGCCTGTCTTTTCAAAGTCGCGGATGACTCCGGAGAGCGTTCCCTTGTTACGGGTCTGGACCTTAGCCTCTGCTGCTGCGATGGAAGCTAGAAACTCAGGTGATCCAGGCTCGCCTTTGAGGCGCGTGGCGGTAGCACGGTGATAATAGTATGTGACGCGCGTGCCGTCAGCGAGTTTGGCGGTGGCTTTGTTGATGCCTTTCAACCTAGTGTGCATTTTGACGCTTCCAGACTTCAAACGGCGATAGGTTGTCGTTGCTTGCCATTGGGGGCGCTTGGTCGCCGCAAAGCGCCCGCTCGATGGCTATTCTGCTCCACCTACGCGTTCCGACTATGGGTTTGGGCACGACGCCCCTCCTGACCCAAGAATCGAACGTGGCCGCGCTTATGTGGCAAAGCGCGGCAGCCTCCGGTCGGGTTAGAACCAGTTTCTCTTTCAGCTCGAGCATCATTCCTCCTTATTTCGTGGACCAATCCAAATGAACAAAAGACTCCGCGCGGTAACGCAACTAAAAAAATGGCCGCGGATGGTGCCGCGGCCGAAGGGTCTTCTTTCCATTTTTGGTGGTTCTCCTCGTGGTGGTTCTAGGGAAGAAGGGATGCCAGCTTTTTAGCTTGGTCGCTGCATTCCATGGCTTGGTGGACCATGAGCGAGTGGCCGATCTTCACGCCCTTGGGGAGGTTCAGAGCTTCGACATTCACAAAAACCATCTCTGCGAGGTCAATCATGATTTCGAGGCGGTGCTGCAGAATAAGAAGTTCGCTTTCCACATCGATTCTCGGCTTGGTTGGAGCCCATCGGGTGGGAATGACAAAGTCGCTTGGGATTCTAGCGGGTGCAATCTGCGTCTGTGCCATGGTAGGCTCCTCGTTGCTTCAATCGGGTCAGTGTGATACATTTAGATCATCAAGATACGATTGTCAACCCCTTTGGATAATTTTGATACCTATGGATCAATTCACTCTGACTGGACGCCAGATTGCAGCCGCTCGGGCTCTGCTTGGATTGTCGCAATCAAGCTTAGCTGACAGCGCCAACATTTCAGTTCCCACGCTGAAGCGGATGGAGGCCAGCGAAGGACCGGCCACTGGAATGGTCAATAACGTTTCGGCTGTACGAACGGCTCTGGAGCAGGCTGGCGTCATGTTTATCGATGCAAACGGCAACGGACCCGGCGTTCGGCTGAAAGATCGATAAGCCCAGATAAATCGATGGAAGATCACATGTCAGACAACAAGCGAGTAAAGGGGCATTGTCCCAAATGCGGTGAAAATCGATGGGCAGACGCACGCGCAGAGTTCGAGGAAAGGTGGGAGCCCGACGATCAACCCATTTGGTCTGTAACCCACCATCGCATCCTACAGTGTGCCGGCTGCGAAGCAGTCTATCATCAAAAGGATCACGTCTTTTCCGAAGATTTTGATCAATACATCCATCCTATGACGGGCGAGGAGGTTTTCGAATATAGTCACAGAATTGACCATTGGCCGGCCCCTATTTCCAAGGCTCCCCCTAACTGGGCTTTCGCAATTGGAAAAAAAGACCTCGAACTGATGAACCTTTTCGAAGATATCTATACTGCGCTTGACCAAAATCTCTCAGTTCTGGCAGCCATCGGTATCCGCACGGCGTTCGATAAAGCATCGGAATCGTTGGGGATCCAATCCGCACTACCCTTCGCTAAAAAGCTGGAGCAGCTTCAAGTAGGTGGATGGATAGGGGAGACGGAGAAAATTCACCTTGAAATCTTAACTGACGCGGGAAGCGCGGCGGCTCATAGGGGGTGGAAGCCGAGCGGAGAGCAGCTTGATATAATGATGTCTAGCCTCGAGCACTTTCTCCAGTTCCATTTTGTCGCTCGAGATGAAATGGAAAAGCTAAAGCTTGCGGTGCCAAAAAAGCAGCAAAAAATCAAGGAGGCAGAGAGACCAGCAGAGGCCTTGGCTTTGCCGTCTCCCGCTCCGGGTGGCGAAAAGTTGGCGGGCAAGTGATGTGCGCGAAACTGCTGTCATTGGTTCCATACGCAGCAATCTCGGTTAGCCTTTTGGCCGCTGCCCTCGGATTGCGAGCCGCAACCTTTCCAATTCGCGAGACCATCAACCACTTGACGTCCGATATCGGCCGCCAGGGTAAGTGGGCAAGTTGGGCAGCGCTAGCCGCAGCCCTCTCTGCAGTTCTGCAATCGATAGACAGATTTCTCCAGTAAGAGCTGCGTGTAAAAATCCCTGTGAATATAAGTCCTCCTATTGGACACCTGGCGGATTCACATCCTACGATCCGTTTCATGCCAGATACCGAAAAACGCCTCCTCACTCGCCAAGAAGCCGCCGCATACTGCGGCCTTAAGCCCTCGGCTTTCTCTCTGTGGGTGGCTAACGGAACGATGCCCAAACCCGTCGCCGGGTCGAGGAGGTGGGATAAGCGCGCGATCGATGGCAAGCTAGATGCGATTGCTGGGATAAAGTCTGATGCGGCATATCAAAAAGACAATTTTGATGAGATTGAGCGCACCATTGACACTAGGCTGGCCGCCAAGAGGAGCAAACCCGAGACAGACCTCGAAAAATGGAGGCGCGAGCGAGATGCGCGCAGAGCAGCCAAGTAGGATTGGCAGGCACAAATGAACCTTCGCTCGAAACCCGACATCACTCCCCGCGGACTTAATCGCGCCCAGGCTTCTGGCTACGCTGGAATCAGTCCCAGCCTGTTCGACATCTTGGTTAGAGCAGGCGTAATGCCACAACCAATCAGATGGGGCGGTAGGCTGGTTTACGACCGGCACGCGATCGACGCCTTATTCGACAGGGTCAAGAAGGAAGACGAATGGGAGGTGGCCGTTTGAATGACCGCCCCACTCTCCCAAATCTACACCCTCGCCGAAGCCGAAGAGAAACTTCGCATGAAGCCAAACGCCTTAGGTAGACTGGCCCGCCGTCACGGCCTGTGTTCCGCCAACGGCCGTAATCTCCTATTCAGCGAGCAGGATCTGGTTGACCTATGGGAAATCATGCGCGTGGCGGCAAAGGAGAGCATCAGGCCAGCGCACGTCAGCTTATCTGAGATTCGAATGATGGAACTGGCAAAGAAGCTGACGGCGAAGAAGCCCAGAAGGAGGTTGAATCGCTAGCTATATGCGCTCACAACCTTTTCAATAATCGGCCCAAATTGAAGCAATGCCCCGATCAGGATAAATTGCAATCCCCGCCTGGCTCCACGCGATTGAGCCATAATGCTTTGAACGTGTGGCAGTTTGTCTTGGTCTTCGGGCTTTTCGGGAACCCATCTTGCTACGCCGATTTCACGCGCCTGATCGATCGTTACGATTGCAGCGTTTGCAGTTTTCCATGCGCCCCAGGCCGTAAAGGCGAGACCAGCACACGTTGCCGCGTCCCCCCAGGTTAGCGGTCCAGCAAATAAGCCTATGTCCACGGCGTCCCCTGTGCGTATCATGAGTTTTGCAACCACTGATGGCAATGTTCTAGTTGCGCTTTATGTACGCGAAGTTAAATTGCGGCAACAAAGGGGCGAGGAAATAATTGTGATATTCAAGGCTTTAGGTGCGGTCGCATGTCTTACGGTTATGGCAATTCCGTCTCGCGCAGATACGATTGACATCTCTGGATTCTATCTAGGCGGAACCCTCCTCAAAGGGACAAGCTCCAGCATTCAAACATGGGAAAACAATGGGCTCGATCCTGAGATTGATGACTTCAGACCAAATTCGCCGCAGGTTGGGGCATTTGGTGGTTACAATTTCATCGATGGGAGCACGTTATTTGGCCTCGAGTTTGATGTCCGAACAGATACTACCAAAGAGAAGCAGGACGCGAACCTTTCAAAATACGAGGCGATATATCCACAACAGTATGGATATGGCTCTGGCGGTCTGGGCCACAGCTTCTATTCCAGTTATGAGGGGGGTCTGTCGAGATCCGACAGACGACAATCATATAGCTATGAGGAAACATTTTCGCCGACGCTGAGCGCTCGCGTTGGACACCAGATCAACAACGTTCTGCTATTCGCGAGGGCGGGTGCGGGCGGTGCGCTGATATCGGAGAAAATTACCGACGACGACAGCGGTTCTGTCTACTGCGGTCAGACCCAAACGTTTACTGCCTACGATCAGTTCGGAAACTTTAAGAACTATATGGTCGGATGCTCAAATCCCTATGCCGGTAAGGTTCAGGTAAAAGAGAGAGATTCCTTCCGCCCTACGGCGACCCTGGCGCTTGGGGCTGAGTACCATTTCGAGAAGATGTTCGCTCGAGTCGAAGGCGAACTGCGCCACATCTTTCTGGATGATAAACTATTGCTATCACCCTCGGACGGGGCAACCCGGTACGCGATCAGCACAAGTATCGGGTTTAGGTTTTGATGTGCGACAAAATGTCGGTCTGACTCGGTTGACGAAGACTCAGTATATAGTTATAATAAATGTAACGCATTGCAGTTTAACCAGTATTGACATCAAAACACGGTCATGGCACAAAAAAGCAGGCACCGAATCGTTCGGGCCTGCCTTTTGTGTTTGTTGATGTGGTCCAGCGCGCCATTCAGCTAACCGGGAGTCACTCAACGCTGTGGAAGGCTTAGTGATAACTCCCAGAGGCTAGCAACGCAAGTCGCTGGAGAACTAAACTATGAGTACACGTAAGACATTTGATGCTGGCCGAGACTCTAAGTCTGGGCAGTTCATCACCATCGAGGAGGCCAATCGGCGCCCCGACAACACGACTGTGGAGCGCGTCCCGAAGCCGGGATATGGCGACACTAAGAAGTAACCTGCATCCTCCACTACAAGACTTTGACGCCCCTTAGTTGGGGCGTCATTCGTTCTAAGGTCCTACAACCCCGCCGCCTTTAGTAACGAACGCATCGGACTGCTCGGTCGTAAACCCGACGGTTTGGCTTAGTCAGGATGCAGTGAGCGAGTTTTCGCCCAGAGCTTCAAGGGCAATGCCTACTATGCGGTCTTCGAACAGCTCCACTTTCCTTTGGGCTGACTCTTTACCACCCGTCCAGAATGGAAGTTGGGTTTTGATGGCTTCAACCTCTGGAGCAGTGTTCTCACGGTGCACCAACCAATCGACAGTCGCCAGCAATTCCATACCCAGCGGGGACTCAAATCCGTCAATCAATTGGCTGGTAGAGTCTAAGACAGCACGATAAGGTTTCGCCTCCTCGGTAGTAAAATAAGCAGATACAATGTCTTTCTTAGCATCGTTGAAATGAATCGGTTCGAATGGACCTGCATCACCGAGCCTCTTTTCACAATGGAGATAACTTCCGTCCAGCGAATTTAGTAAGTGCTTCAAATTATCTGAATACGGTCCGTATTTGTTGGCCGCAAACTCGAACTTCAAAGACGGAAGATGATGCATAAGCGCGAAACGTTCTGCAAAATATGCGAGTTTCTGTATTTCTAGCAGAGAGCATTCGATTCCAAGTATGGAATAGCGGCGCACGAGTTCTGCAATTAATGCCCTCGCGGGTGTAAGCTTTTCAACCCCGGCACGCTTCGCAACGTTTTGATATTTCCTGGTGGGTTCATAAACAATAACGTGAACGTCCTCCATTGATGACAGTTTGTCCAAGATAAGTTCCCTGACTTCACGCCAATCCAATCCGCCATTCCCTGCACCGAGCGGTGGCAGTGCGATTGACTTGATATCTTTGGACACAATCACGCGCTTTAAATCGTCCAATCCTTTAGATATCCAGTCAATCTTCGAAGGGTACCGCCAATGCGCCTTTGTAGGAAAATTCACAATCCACTTCGGCCCATAGAGATCGCGATGCTCTGTTACGAACATCTCTCCTACTCGCACCTTTTTCGCCGTACAAGCGTCTTCATACAATTTGAAGTTTTCTGGAAACGCCTCTTTGAACATCAAAGCGACTCCCTTACCCATCACACCAACTGTGTTGACGGTATTGACCAAAGCCTCGGCTTTAGCCTCTAACAGATTTCCCTCGGCAAATTTAATCATTAGAGAAACCATCCCCTTTTGGCTAAAACCTTGATGCCGGCGCCTCTACTATCGGCTTCGGATTCGACGTTAGCCCTCACATTCTCGTTATAGCACGCAATGCCTAACAGCGCCTCTAGAGGCACATGTTTGTGCACAAGCGCTTCCGCTTGATACTTTTCGAATTTGTCTACATCGTCTTTCTTAAAATCGCGAGCCTGCAACGTTGGCCAAATGATCCATTGTAAATCGGCCAGATTATCAGAGAACTGCGCAGCTCTTAAATATGCGTGCCGATCTGTAAATACGAACGGCACCTTTTTTGCAATCAGATGATGTAGCGAAGACACCAGGATGAGAATGTCTTCCATCGGCCGCTTTGGAATGCCGTTGTATCCAGTCTTTATATTGTACAACATTGGGCTAAACGGCGTAAAATAAAACGGAACGTAGTCGCTAAGTGTACCCCCAGGGGGGCAGGTAACCTCCCTAGAGTGCCTCTTTCCTATTAACTCCGGATTGCCAATGGCCACGTACGGTTTCTCAAGCGTACTAGATTTGCAATGGCAACCGTTATCCAAGGTCTCTCCTAGGTTGTCCCTATGGACTATTCTGAAGATGAAAGCTTTTTGCGGATTCAAATCAATCGACATGATTCGAAATGTATACTGCGGTATTGTGAGCTACAAGCGACCCTGCCGATGCTCAGTCACCTCCCTTTAGCTCACTAGCCCATAGGGGTGTCGATTTTCGACAAGATGGCATGCATTCTGAACACAAGGTGCCAGCAAAGCGCGTGCATTGATTACGGCGACCCCCACGAAGTGTGGCCGCCCAAATCGACAACTAAAGCCCCGCCGCTTCAGTGAAAAACGAATCGATCTGCTCGGTCGTAAACCCGAGCGCCGCGAATCCCGTCTGCAACATTTCATCACTGCGCAGAAACGTTCCGCTGTCGGCATAGGCAGCCTGCGTGCGCTCGTCCTGTGTCGCAATCCACCCTTCAACCGTTGACAGCAGGCCCGCGTCAATTAACTGCAAGCGGAACTGCCGGCGCGTAACGCGATCAGGAATAACAGGCGGTGGCGGTGGAGGCGTATAGACAACAACTTCACCGTCAACGAGCTTGCGCGTCTGGAAATTCGTATAAAGATCGGAAAACTGTTCTTCGCTGATCTCAATCGCCGATGCAGGGATTATCTCTTCCGGGTTGTCGTAAGCCGCGCTCTGGTAAAAAGCAGTGACAAACCCGTCCTGATTAACCGTGATATATATTGTGTTTTTAACCATGACCTAGACTCCCACCGCAATCCAATCAACGCGCAGCGATGTACTCGCGTGCGCGGCTCCCGTCTGCCCAGTCAGCGCGACAACGTAGCCAGTGCTGGCTGTCGGATACCCCGATTGCTTATACGCATGCACGACGATATTGCCGGTCTGGCTATCCCCATTGTACGCCACGAAGTTCCAGCTAACGTTGCTCGAGAACGCCGTCAGCATGGGGATGGCAAAACCTCCCCCGCTCGTTGTTAGCCCGGCTGTCGATCCCCACTGAACAATCAGCCCACCGGGGAATTTGACCCACCCATTCCAACTCGACGGCGCGCTCCACGTCACACCCAACGAGGCGAGAAATGCCGCACCATTGGCGTCGTCGAGCAATGTCTTTACGAATGCAGAAAGAACAACGCCACCATCCTTGATGACCTTGCCTGTGGTGCCGTTCATAAGCACGAGGCTCCCGTCTACGCTCGAAGCCGGCCCACTTACGTCGCCGGTACCTTTGACGGCAATGGCTTTCCAGTAGGTGTTCGAAGTCGTGGGCAGGGTTGGAGGCGCGTTGCCAGTGGTCGCCTGCAGCGCAATCCACGACGAGCCCTGGTTAGTAACGACATCATCTTTTAGATACGCCGTCGCGCCTGCATAGTCGCCCCTGAACACAAAGCCATTGCCGGCAGCGGCAAGCAGGAACCATTGCGTGTTTGAAGTCGTCGGCAAGGTCGGCGGTGGATTATCGGTCGTTACAACGCGCGCGATCCACGATGAGCCGTTGTACAGGACAACATCGCCGATTTGATACGTTGTCGATCCGCTATAGTTTCCTTTCGACTGGAACGTGCCGTTCGGGCCAGTCAGGAAAGCAGGATCCGACCAGTCGGCCAGCGTATTCGAGACTTTGAAGTAAACCGCCGACCGCCCGTCACCAACGTCTGCGACGAGAACGGTGTAGCCTGCTGCCTGACCGTCATATGCTGCGCGCTGCGCGAGGGTTTCAACCTTTTGGTCGACGTCGATGCCCTGCTTAAGCTCCTGCCGGGACACAAGCGTCATCGCGCCCGCGCCGGTAAAGATCGGAATGAGATCGAGGGCCCCGGCCAAGGCAGAGAAGGCGGTCAGGTTGCCATTGCCGAGAAGCGCCACCAGGTCGCGCAGGGCCGCTGTATAGCGCGAACCGTCTGGCTGGTATCGGATGGCATACGGAGCATTTACCAGCGTCGTTCCGGTCCACGGGGCGGATAGCGTTATCTGTGTGTTGCTGTCGACCGAAGCGATGATGGCGTCAAGGTTTTGTGCCTTGAACGTGTCGCCAGGGTGTAAGTCGGCAGCGGTCCAGTTGGCGCCGCCTGCACCAGTAACGGTGATTGTGCCCGTTACGATCGACGCGTTGCCGGCCTGGTAGTCGTTCCGAATTGCCATTTATTGGGCTTTCCTTCCTGCGATGTATTCCGCGACGAGGCGTTCGGCTTCGTCGAAGCCAGCGTTGCTGGCGGCCTCGAACTCAGCTTTGCGGCTGAGGTATTTGGCTGTTTTTAGGCGTGCGGAATCGTCCGCAGCGTTCGCTTCGGTGCTCATATTGGATCCTTTGATTAGATGGTTACTTCCACAGGCGAGTGGCAGGCTTCGAACCACGGCACGCAAAACGCTTCCGATGGCTTTACTTCGAAGGTTAGGTCACGCCCGTTTACTCGGGCTTGAATCGAGGATCGCATATAATACTCCTACAAACGGGAACATGTTGTGTCTTGTTGCACTAGCGCCACTAGATGTGCTATAAACTTGAAGTCAAACCCCAAGGAGGCTGACATGGCTAGCAATGAGAAAACTGGTGCAAAGGCAGGTAAAGCCGCGTCGAAAGTGCTTCGAGGCAAGGGCACAAAAGCGGACTCCAAAACCGCCGCTGGGTCGGCTCTATCGCAACGACCAGACAAGGGTAAAAAATCCAATTAGTTTTACACCGAGCGGCGGGCGGGGCGTATAAAGATGGCTGAATACAAGTACGGCAATCACCTGATTAAGGGTGACAGCGTTGCATATGACACCGAGTGGGTACCAGGAAGCACGCCGCCAAATTCTGGCATATACCGATGCAAAAATTGCGGTGACGAGATAGCGGCCAACAAGGGCAACCCATTGCCACCGCAAAATCATCATCAGCACAAGAATCGTGCTCCCATCATTTGGCAGTTACTCGTTTTTGCCCAACAGCAGCCCTAGATATTACCATCGATCGAATATGTCTTCGTCCGGACTATCGGTGTCAGGGGACCAGCCTATCTTTGCGAAGTCCGCGGGCGTGGCGCCCATTTGCCCTAGACACAACCGCAAAAGGTTCATTGCCTGAACGCCCACGTCCCCTCCTGCTGCGAGCCGAGCACGTAGAATGGATGCAATCCCCATGAAAGCTCGGTGCGACTCGCGCAGCCAGGGCATTTCGGAGTCAAAATCTCGCCAGGCCTCAGCCTGCTCGGCTGTCAGCCACCGTGGTGGCGGGCCCAATGTTGCGGCCGAAGGGTCGTTGCGCCCATTGTAGCGAGTGGGGTGAGTTAGATCGCGGCCCTCGACGAGGGCAATCGCCTTTGGTTTGCGAGGTCGTGCCATAGGGTCATTTTTCCAATTGGTTTTTTGCGCAGAATGCGGGCCCACGGGTCCTGGCCGGAGACATGCTTAGACTTTTTGTATACCCCCTCACCGAAAATTAACCTTAAAACCTGCGGCGTCGCGTGCGCGTGTTTGGCGGCGGTCCTAGGTCTGGAGGAGGCCTGACTTCTATACGCCCCCGTAGAAAGGCGCCGCGCGCGATGCCAAAGGCAAAGGGGACTCGCGCGGCGCCGTGCTCACAGTGTGTAGGGGTCAAATAGGACTTGGCGGGCCTCCCCACACCTTCGACCGAGCAAGCCGCCTTCACACCCGCCTATTTTTACGCGACTACAAGCGAGCCTTTAACGAAGGCTTCCGGACGATAGACAGCGAGAGCGAGTCGTTCCTCAATACGCGCCGTGATCATATTCTTCTCGAAATCATCGCTGTTCTCCGAGGAGATCAGGAACTCAATTTCGAGTCGATCAAAGATTTCTGCACCGGTTTCGAAGCCACCTAGCAAGAAGCTGCCCACGGGCATTGCCATAGAAGGAATGACGGGCAGGTCCCATATGCGTGGAGCCGTGGTACCAAATGGACCGTCAGACAGATAGTTGCCACCCAGGTCCTTGATGCCGAGAATGCGGCGCCAATCGCGAACCGAGAGGATAATGCCCGACGCTGGCAACAGTGCCTCTTCTGCCTGGCTGATCGCGTGCAGCAGAATGTCGAGTTCGGTGTCGCCTGCAGCCGTGCGCGAGGTTTCGTAAGCGCTGGCTTGGGGCATAATGCCGTTGAGGTTCTGGCCTGTATTGTTGCCATTCAGGAGTTGGGTCTCCTCGACAAGCTTCAGTCCATAAGTACCACGTGCGTTGATATAGCCAGCCAATGCCGGCGAGTCGTCCATGATCTGGCGGCTGGCCTTGAACAAGTGCGCTAGCGTCCGGACAGGCGACGTAACCAGATCGAAAGTCAGATCACTCGTTGGCTTTTGGGCGCCTTCAGCGACTGGCGCAGCGTTGTTCGTAAAGCCAGTTTCTTTCGGATACTCAATAGAGTTCGACGTTGTGGGCGTGCTGGGGATCAAATCACGAATGGTAAAGCGTCGTTCTGGAGGCGCCACGATACCTGGACGACGATCTGCCTGCACCAAGGAGGTCGTCGCAGACCGTCCGGCACCCACAGTGGTATTACCAGACGTAAGCGCTGCGCGATCGAGCTGAATGAGAGACTTTCCACGGAAGCTGGAGGACATGGCCTTGACGGAAGCGTGATTGGCCACCTGATCGCCGAGAGACGCAGATGACGAGTTGTCGTTGTCACCAAAGGTCAGGCGCGCAGAACGCTTCTCCAGTTCAGACACTCGGTCGTTATATTCGCTTTTGAAATCATTGATGGAGTCGGCGATTGCGCCAATTTTTGCAGCTAGTTCAGACATAGATGTTCCTTTCGGCGGTTAAGCCGTTTGGGGGGAGGTTGGTTGTGTTGGGTGGTTTAGGTTAGTAGTCGCCGCGAGCAATCGCTGCGCGGACTGCGTCTCGAGCGTGGAATAGTGCCGCTCCAGTAGCGTTCGCTTTTTCCACAGGTTTGGATGAATCCAGTTTGGCGGAAATACCCAGTACAGCGGACAATTTAGACAGGGCTTCTTCTGAATGGGATTCCACTGCTGAGTGCCCGCCAGATTCGCATCGGGCCATGGTATCGTTTAGCAGTTCAAAAACACGTTGACGTTTTTCCGCGGCACTAGGATTCCATCCCTCACGTCTATTTTCGGGTGGAAACAAAGCGTCGTAAGTCTCAACTGCGTCGATGTTCTTGGGAATGTTCCAAAGGCCATCTGGCCTTTTGTATGGGTGTGTCATTTTGATTTCCTTACTGGAAGGCTCTCTGGAGCCGAGCGAGCTCAATCATTGCATCCGCTTGCGATGGAGCCTGCCCCTGTAGTTCGGCAGCAATCGCCATCAACGCGTATCCAGGTACGATCGAGGCTTTGGCTGCGGTCTTGACTGGCGCGTCGGTGCCGTAGACGTGATGGCAGCCGTTGATGGTCAGCGATACGCCTGGTGGGTCATGTCTAAGAATGACGTGGCCAACGTCGACAGGAGGTCCAAACAAGACTTCTGCCAGAACATCGCCGAAGCTTAAGCCATTATGGCTGGTAAGGTGCGAAAACGCCTCAACAGACGAATGGACATTACCAAGGCCGTGGTCTGCCAACGTCGCGAGGACTAGGCGGGTTATTTCGACTTCGTCTAGCTCAGGCGGAAACCTTCTCGAGCCTGCAGCTTTTGGAATCTGGCCATCGTCAGCCAATCTTACGGCGATGTGATGCACACGGCTCGGCAAAATATTGAGTCGACGCGCGAGTATTTCGACAATCTGCGATTTCCGCATGAGTCGCCTCCATTTGTTGCAAATTGATATTGAATGCCTTTTAAAAAAGGCGACGAAAGGCCAGGCGAGCGCAGCGTGGTGTGCGGCCCACACTGCGCTCAGCCGGATCAGGCAGGAGGAGAACCAAACTGCCGATTCATCGGTGCCAGTACATCCGTGGTCACCAAAAGGTCGGCTCAGAGATCGCGAACGAAAGCTGAGCCTTCGCACGAGAACCCGCCGAGGTATCGCGCAAAGAAAAGGCCGCTCGAGAGCGACCTTTGAAATCCTGTCCTACTATATACGCGCTCAGGTGGCACGGTTTGTAACATTTGTCTGAGAGTTTCCCTGCACCCTACATATATAGGGTGATGAACTGGCAGATACGTTTATTAAGCTGCGATATTTTTTGAGATTTCTGCAAAATTGTCGTTCGCCACAAGCGCCGAAACTGCGCGGAGGAAGGCGTGTTTGCCGGCCTTATCGGCATACCTTCCTTTGTATCCGAGTCTAGTCCCGATATCGGTAAAGGTCGAATTTGAGAGTGCTTCCTCGAGAATGCGCGCGTCGGCTTCAGGCAATTCTGGCCTCTCGTATTGCTGCGCCAATGGAATGGCACCCCTTGATGTGGTCTGCTTAGCGCCAACCATGCCTCCAAGCCACACGGCGCCTTTGGCAATCGCAGGAGGGCATTTCTGGACGGGTGGCAGCACTGTCGTGTTGGCATAGGCGTCGGCTAGTACCTTGGCGTTTACTATCGCTCGCGCCATCACCGCCTCGTCCTCGGGAGTTCGCGACTCTGCAGGCGGCCTGTTGTGCATTCCGATCGGCGCGGCGCGAACAGCCACAGCCCGATGTTCAATAGGCACACCGCGTAAATCAAGGTATCCAAGCTTGCGCGGGTTACGCTCTGCATTTGGAACGGGCAGCTTAACTATGCGCTTCGCAGTCTTGCCACCTCGTGGCTTGTCCGTCTCAACCTTAGGCTCGATAGGTTTTCCGCTAGCCGTTGTGGCGTACTGCACAAGCACGCCGGCGCGGAATACCAGATCGCCAATCACGGCCGAACTGCTACGCGGTTGCTGAAGATATTCATAGGCAATCCATACGGATGGCTTGGAATTCTTTAGTGCGCGCTTGCGTGGGACCGTGTTGGTTGCCCGCGTTCGGTACATCTGCGAAACCATGTAGTCAGCATCGGGTTTGATGCTGTGCAGGTACTCGATAGACGGCTTGGCTGGCGTTTCGCCGTCAACGTCTGTTTCTTGCTCGAAAGTCTGGTCGTTGTCGTTGGCCGGCCTGCCGTATTGACGAAGCAAATAGCCCGCTTCTGGGTCCTGCTTTAATAGCCAGGTAACGAGGCGGGCGCCTCCACGGAATCGATATGTGCTCATGCGAGTGTGGTCATATTTGGCGGGTTCCTTCTTGCCTGCTAAACTGCCAGCTTGATTGCCGCTTGATACTGTGGCTGGTATTCAATGTAAGCTTAAACACTAAATGCAGTGTAAGCGGTGCATTTACTCAACAAAAAAGACTAGGGCCGCGGAGTCAAGCGGCCTGCCTTGGTTTCAGTGGCCAAACATTTCCCTCTATCGACGGAAAGATTGATCCATCATCCTTGTCGGTTTTCATGACGATGAAATCCAGCATCACGCCGTTACTGACAACGCCAACAACCTTGAGCGGCTTATCATCGATGTCTTCTGCGTCGAATGGCGCGATCGCGATCATGCCGCGTGTTAGTTCGTCGGGATCGGCCGGCTGAGGCAGGCGCTCTTCCAGAACTCTAAAGATATCTTCTAGCATTATGCTGCTTCCTCTATTGGTGCATAGGAGATTAGGCCGCGATCAATCGTGACCTGAAGCGGCCTGAAATGAAGTTGGTCTGTGTCGTCTAGGGCGCCTTCAAAGCTAACGGCACGCATGATATCGCGCAAAAATTGCTGTCCGCGCTCTTGCTTTTTTGGGTCTGCGGCCTGCACAAAGAAGGTATGATCGACTGTGTTTCCCTCCCTGCCGTCTAGTTCGATTGTGAACACCGCTTGTTGGTCTTTCGGATTTGGCCATCCCACATGGCTATCAATGATCTCGCCCCTGAATGTTCCGAACGGCGAGAACGGGCCTACATCCCACTGATAAACTGGCAACGCCGGCAAGCCGTCATTGTCATTCGCGGCTACGGCTGGCTTTGAGGGCTTGCGCTCGTTTGCCTTGGCGATCGCGGCCTCTTTTGGATCCGTGTAGACATCCGGCAAGTCTTCGTCGTATCGCTCTCCAGTAAGCCAGTTGGCTGGAGTCGGAATCCATTTCTTGTCTGTGCTTTGGCTGGCGTAGTGCGCAGCCCAAAGGCTGGCCGCTTCTATGATGCGCCCTGCTAGCTCTTCACTTGGATTGATCTTGTCCCAGGCTGAGCGTGCCTTAGGCTTCTGGAATTTGCGGGGGAAGGCCAGCCAGAATTTATCGAACGCACTCTCCGGGACCCGTGTGCCTGCCGCGGCGCCCGAAAGGGCAGCCGAAGGCGGGGCACCATGGGTATCAAAGTTACTACCTACCTGTAACCCGGCTTTGTAGGCCGGTTCAGGTAAGTAGGATTCGTTCGACTCGGGTGGAACGCTAAAATCTGTAGTGTTCGACTCGGGTGGAACACTTGCGTTCGACTCCTGTGGAACACTAGGTGAAATAGTCTTAGCGTTAGAGGTGGGTGAAACACTAGACCAATTTGGACTATACTCGGTTGGCCGAGTGCCAATGCCGATTCGCTGGGTCATGTAACCCCAATCGACTAGTTCACGGCAGGCCTTGATAATGATCCCCTTGGAAAGGCCGGTGGCTTGTTCGATGAAGCGAACACTGGCTCTGCCATTGCCTTTGGCCTGCATGTAGCGGTCGATGATGACCCAGGCAACTTTGACGTGCCGACCGGAGCCGTTCGTGCGTCGATCAAGAATGATGTCTCCCAGAGTCCACCATTGGGACAGGAGCGACCCGGGCACCGCTGTGCGAGGAGCGTCGCTCACTGGCGCACCTCAAGCGCTTCTACTGCAAGGGCAGTAAGGCGCTTGGCCAAGGCTGTAGAGAAGGTCGCCGATCGCCGCTGCCCAGCCTGGGGGGCATACAGCATGTGATTGCCGTCAGGCTGCTTCACCAACCTCAATCCATAGAGACGGATGTGCTCATTAAGCTCGACATCAACGAACGCGATACAGTCGCGCTTGCCGCACTCTCTGGTTGGGTGGCAGTATAGAATCTTCATATTTGTGTCCCTTTGTTATGGCGCAAGAATGCGCGCCCGCTGAGCGGGAAGTGACGTAGAAAAGCACCCGAAATCATTTTGAAATCGAGTGCTAAGCTATTGATATGTGATGGGGTCAAAATTGACCGTTTTGCAAATTTCTGTAGACGCTTCTATGGACCGCATCCGCCTACGAATCTGGGGGTCAGAGGTTCGAATCCTTTCGGGCGCGCCATACTTTCAATATGATCCAATTATAGTTGTGATGGCCACTGTAGGCGCAAGCCCGATTTCGCAGGGGCCTTTGCCGGTAACGAACGGTAGCGTCTTGTTGCTTTCATACAGCAGGATACACGACGATCGCCTTTGCTTCGACCAGCCAACCTTCAGTTTTAAATTGATCGTCGCCCTAATGACCTTATTCCGCGGCTTACGCAAAAGGGCACGACCTGGACAAAATTTCGCGGCTGCAGGTATAGTCTAAAAGTACGTTAGTTTTCGATGGCGGACTTTATTCGGAAACAATTCCGTGTCATCGCCAATTTCTCGCAAAGACCAACCTTGGGATCTGAGCATCATCGGGATTGCTCGTTCAAGCACGTGGCCGTAAGTTCCGTCCCTTTGCCCGCGTTCCTTCTCAAACTGATCAAGGTCGACATTGGAAAGAATGCTGTTGGCACACTGCGACCGTATCCAGAACATGGTTCCCGCATAGAAACCAAGGTCAACAGAGGCCGGCTCTGAACCTGCCGATCTTATAAATTTAAATACTCGTCTCTGGTTTGAGCCCCAATATCCCAGATCGCTGACATAGGACCCGCTCGCGCCAATCATCGCCAATTTAGGCGAATTGCCGAATTCATTAACGATCTTTTGGACGCCTGCTTCAGAGGGAATAAGTTCATTTAGCAGATCGCGTCTCCATTTCTCGCCGGATGGAGAATAAAGACTGCGCTTCCCGTGAATTTTCAGGATTGGTAGATCGTCGGGCAATTTGAGAAGAGCGAGCACCCTGAGGAAGGGCAAGACATCCCGCCCCTTGTTTTCGGTGGCCAATACGTCAAGTGAGACCTTGCATCTTTTCCACCTGGATTTGAATGCCGACAACACTAATGGATTGGACGACGTGACATAGATCTGGGCGGTGTCTGGCACCCGATCGAGTACGCAGATGAGTTCGTCCACCACCTCCTCGTAGTGGCAATGGCAAATAACAATGACCGGAAGCTCGCTTGTCTCCTCTAGGTCCGGCCTGGGTGATTCATTAATTGACAACTGAGCTATCTCCACAAGACCACAAAGAACCGTTTAACGACAACCTATTTGGTTGGTCGCCAATACTTCACAAGACCGCACTGTTACTCGATTTTTCAACGTAGTGACGAATCCCGTCACATCTGTCAAACCGTAATCACTGGTGACCCGCGATTCACAACCCGCTTTCAGCCTTTTTCCAAGCGCGCAAATGTACCCATCTTGTGATGTTCCAGCTATACCAATGTTAAAGGGGCTGCCCCATCTTGACACACCATCACACCGATCTCGTGAAAAAAGTTCGCGTCGTAAAAGCCTTTCAATCTGTCAATTAAAGCGACTTGGGTCGGTAACCGCAGAAAACAATGCGCTTGGGAAGGCGCTTGGTGAATGCAACGAACAAGTGAAAGGCCTCGTTTCAAACGCCGCCTCGCTCGAGCGAGCGATAGAACAATTGCAATTAGATAGAGCACGGCAAGACGGCGAACTACGAGAATTACGGAATTCAACGTCTTGGAAACTGACGGGCCCCCTTAGATTTTTCGGACGCCTGATCGGTCGCGGTTAGTGAATGCTCTCATCGATAAGGCAACAAAGACTCTTGCCGCCGAGCTCGGTGACGCGGCTATCGCGCACGCGATCCTGCAAGTCCGTACAACCCTCCTTGAAACGCGCGAGCCCCCAGGTTCTGATTACAACAGCGCCGGCGAGCCTCGAAGATAACGATGGCAAGGTCAGACGCGGAGCATCGTCTTGATTGCCCGGCGTTCGTCCATGGCCTTGTAGCCTTCCGCGACATCGGCAAGCGGAAGCGTCAAGTCAAACACCTTGCCGGGATTGATCTTGCGGGTAAGCACGAGGTCCATCAGGTGCGGCAGGAAGCGGCGGACCGGGGCCGGGCCTCCGAGCATCCCGACCTGCGCGAAGAACAGCGACTGACCATCAAACTGCACGCCGTGCGGCACACCGACATAGCCGATCATCGAGCCGGGACGCGCGACCTGCAGCGCCTGGGTCATCGACTCCTGCGTGCCGACGCATTCAAGGACGGCGTCGGCGCCAACCTTTTTGGTTAGTTGCTTGATCCGCGCAATACCTTCCTCGCCGCGCTCCGATACAATGTCGGTCGCGCCATATTCGAGGGCGAGGTCCTGGCGCGTCTTGTGGCGGCTCATGATGATGATGCGACCGGCTTCCATCTGCTTTGCGGCCAGCACGCCCATCAATCCGACAGCACCGTCGCCAACGACGACCACCGTCGATTCCGGCTGCACGCGCGCCGCATCCGCGGCGTACCAGCCGGTTCCGAGTACATCCGAAACCGCGAGCAGGCTTGGAATCAGGTCTTCGTCCGGCTGCGTCTCAGTGGCGACGAGTGTGCCATCGGCAAGCGGGACGCGGGCATAGGGGGACTGCGCACCAGTCATGAACTCGCGCTGCTCGCAGGACGACTGAAAGCCGAACCGGCATTGCGGGCAGGTATTGTCGGAGATTACGAACGAGCCGACGACAAACTGGCCAGGCCTGACGGTCTTCACATCGCTACCGACCTCTACCACCACGCCGCAGTATTCATGGCCCATCGCCAGCGGCGCCGTCACCTCGTTGGCACCGCGATAGGGCCACAGGTCCGAACCGCAGACGCAGCTGGCCGACAACTTGATGACGGCGTCGGTGGGCTTTTCGATTTTGGGCTCGGGCCGCTCCTCGAAGCGAACGTCGCCAGGGCCGTAGAGCATCGTTCCAAACATGACGTGTCCTTTCGTCTACTCTTGTTCTGAGGGTACTCCATCACCATGCGAATGTCAGGCGAAAGCCTCTAATGCAGGCGACGTGCCTAAACACGGCTGGCCCGCGGACTTTCGGCGGGCGAGCCATCGACACACCCGCTTTAAATTGCTTGCGAAGCATGCGTCATCGATCGATCCGCGCCTGGTTCTGCGGTGAATAGCGTTCGCCGGTGATCGCGATACCGGAAAGCGCGTCGTCGATGGCAGCAAGCTCGGCGGGGGAAAGCGTGATAGCTGCAGCGCCGAGATTCTCCTCAACACGGGCCAGCTTTGTCGTGCCGGGAATGGGCACGATCCAGGGCGCTTGCGAAAGCACCCAGGCCAGCGCGAGCTGGGCTGGCGTCACCTTCTTTTCGCGGGCGATTTTGGCAAACGCCTCGGCAAAGACGTGATTTGCGGCAAGATTGTCAGGTGCAAAACGCGGCACCGTGCTGCGGAAATCGTCTTTCCCGAATGTCGTGTCCTTGGCAAGAGTGCCGGTCAGGAAGCCCTTGCCGAGGGGGCTGAATGGCACAAAGCCAATGCCAAGCTCTTCCAGAACCGGAAGTATCAGATCCTCGGGCTCACGCCACCACAGCGAATACTCGCTCTGCAGCGCCGCAACCGGCAAAACGGAATGCGCTCGACGGATGTTTTTAACACCCGCTTCCGACAGACCAAAATGAAGAACCTTGCCTTCCGCGATCAGTTCTTTGACCGTTCCGGCGACGTCCTCCATGGGCACATTGGGATCGACGCGGTGCTGATAGAGCAGGTCAATGCGGTCTGTTTTCAGGCGCTTGAGCGATCCTTCGACGGCCGCGCGAATGTGCTGGGGCTGGCTGTTCATCGCACCGCCCCCGGCAATGTCGAAACCGAACTTCGTAGCGAGGACGACCTGATCGCGGATGGGGACCAACGCTTCCCCTACAACGTCTTCGTTTTTGTAGGGGCCGTAGACTTCAGCCGTGTCGAAGAAGGTGATGCCGCGCTCAAAGGCTCCGCGGATCAGTGCAATGGCATCAGGTAAGGCCAGCGGCGGACCGTATGACTGGCTGATGCCCATGCAGCCAAGACCGATCGCCGAAACCTCAAGGCCGCTTTTTCCCAAAATCCGCTTTTGCATGTTTCTATCCTTCTTGCTTGTTGTCTGAGCCACTGAACACAATGACCTTGCTCATTGCGGCGCGCCCTTGCCCGCGCCGTATTCCTCGTCGGTAACGTGTTGCAGCCAGTCGACGGCCTTGCCATCCAGGGATTCCTGAACAGCGATGTGGGTCATCGCAGTATCGGGGGCCGCGCCGTGCCAGTGCTTTTCGCCGGGGGCGAAGCGCACGACATCGCCAGGGCGGATGTCTTCGATCGGCCCGCCTTCGCGCTGGACACGCCCGTATCCGGCGGTGACGATCAGCATCTGGCCGAGTGGATGGGTGTGCCACGCGGTGCGGGCGCCGGGCTCGAACGTTACGGCATTGGCTGCAGCCCTTGAGGGGTCTGCGACAGCGAAGAGCGGGTCCACGCGCACCGTGCCCGTGAACCAGTCGCTTGGTCCTTTGGCAGAGGGCTGCGTTCCGGCGCGGATGATTTCCATGATTGACTCCTTGCGCCGGGGAAGGTGATCCCAACGCTTCACAGCCAAAATAGACCTCACAGTATTTTTCAACTAGATGATATTATCTGCATGTCCTTATGAATGAGATTCAGTAATGCAAAAGCCTGATTTCAACGACCTTATCGCGTTCAGGGCAGTTGCCCGCGAAGGCAGCTTTACGCGGGCGGCGGCGCAACTCGGCCTGTCGCCGTCGGCCCTCAGCCACACCATTCGCCGTCTCGAGACAGTGCTTGATGTGCGCCTGCTGGCCCGGACCACGAGAAGCGTGGCCCTTACCGACGCGGGCGAGCGTTTGCTGCATGAAATAGGCCATCACTTCGATGATATCGACCGTGCGGTCGAAACGCTGATGGCCACGCGCGACAGGCCGACGGGCACGCTGCGCATCAATGCGGGCGAGCATGCCGTCCGCTCCGTCCTGTGGCCGAAGCTCGACCGCTTTCTGCGCCACTACCCCGACATCAAGGTCGAAGTCGATATCGACAACGGCTATACCGACATCGTGGCGGGGCGGTACGACGCCGGTGTCCGGCTGGGGCAGGAAGTAGCCGCCGATATGATAGCAGTCCGAATCGGCCCCGACTGGCGCATGGCGGTGGTGGCGGTGCCCGATTATTTCCGGGAGCATGGCGTGCCTAAATCACCGCACGACCTCACCCGGCACCGTTGCATCAACCTGAGACTGGCGACATATGGCGGCTTTTACGCCTGGGAGTTCGAGCGCGACGGGGAGCCGCTGAATGTCCGGGTGGACGGGCAGCTTGCATTTAACAGCAGCCTGCCGATATTGACGGCTGCCCTGGCCGGGCACGGACTAGCCTTCATTCCAGAAGACATGGCGGCCACCCATATCGCCGAGGGACGGCTGCAGCGCGTACTGCCCCAATGGTGCGCGTCATTCACGGGCTACCATCTCTACTACCCCTCGCGCAGGCAATCATCGCCGGCTTTCCAGCTGCTTCTGGACGCGCTCAGGTTCAAGCCTTGATAAAGAGTATCGGAATGGCAACTCCCCGGAACGTGCGCCGACTTGCCTCCAGGTCAACGGCGTATGCGAGGAGGAGCGCGTTTACCCTGAAATGTCGAAAGTGATACTGTAGCGGCACGCGGCGACAGGCTGCGCCTCGTTCATGAAGGCGACCTTGACCTGATACTGGCCGGACGGCGGCAACTTGCCTATGTATCCGTCGCCGATAGCCCTGGCTTCGACCACCGCGCCATCGCTTTCGGGATCGTAGACGTTGAACGTGCAGCTCTCATTATCGGACCTGAATGCGATCGACATTTCCTGGCCGGGCTTGGCCTCGATAATATAGGTGGTGGTTTCAGGCCCGCGAATATCGCCCGACATGGTCGTCGAGCGCATGCCAAGGCGAAATTTGACCAGGTAGGATTGGCTGTCGGCCAGTCCGCTGCCGGCGCAAGCAACACAGGCTGAGAATGCAAGAATGAACAATCGTATCTTCATGTTCGACTCATTCAAGCGAGAATGCAGCCATGCTAGCAGCTTTCCGTTAATGGAAAAGTGCTGCACAGGCCCTGCCATCGGCAAAATACACTAAAAGATTGCCTTGCGTTGCGGCGCATCGGCAATGCGCCGCCTCGCTGCCCCAGGTCCGTGGAACAAATTTTACCAGCCGCTGTTATGGATAGCCGGCGCTCGATGCCGGCTCGCAACGGAGGCACGGCCATGTTCGGGAAGTTATTCAACACCATCGCGAATAAGGTCGCGTTTGCCGCCGGCAAGCCGGTAACATTCATTCTTTGCTGCGTCGTGGTGGTCGTCTGGGGGATCAGCGGCCCTATATTCGGCTTTTCCGATACGTGGCAGCTCATTATCAATACAGGTACGACGATTATAACCTTCTTGATGGTGTTCCTCATTCAGAACACCCAAAACCGGGACGGCATCGCCATTCAGGCGAAGCTTGACGAACTCGTCCGGGTCACCGAGGCGAAAAATGCCTTTATCGGCATCGAGCACTTGACCGAAGACGAAGTCGAAAAATTCCGCCGCCAATGCGAAGCTGCAGCCAAAAAGGCCGACAAGGAGCTTGAGGAACTCAAGAAAACCGAGGCCCAAAAGCGCTCGCAAGGCAAGACCGCAGCCAAGCCCGCAACTGGTCGCGCCCGTACCTCCCGGTCTGCCGCAGCGGCGCGCTGACGTTCCTTTTTATTGTGCAATGCAACCTATGATTTGTTGCATTGCAGCTATGCAAAACTGTCACTCCAAGTTCCTCACCGCCTTGCCTATATCACCGTCAACGATCGGAAAATGATCCAACAAACAAGAAGTTACATAGGTGAGTGAAATGAACTTGATCCGCTCTTACAATAACTGGCGCCGCTATCGTGACACCGTCACGGAACTGAGCCGCCTTTCTGCCCGCGAACTGAACGACCTTGGCATCTCCCGCGGCGATATCGCCTTCGTTGCCAAGCGCGCAGCTTCGGCTCGCTAATAGATTACGACTTGCGTCCGGAGCACTCCTCCTCCCAAGCTTCGGACGTATAAAGACCGGCACTCCTCCTCCCAGCCGGTCTTTACAAATAGCACCCACCGCTCCTCCCGCGGTGGGTGTTGTTTTTTGTGCCTCAGCATCTCCATCCCCAGATTGTTCGCTCGACGGTTTCCCTGTAACGCTCTGCCGACCATGAGGAGGCGAACATGACGGGCGGAATTCACCACATCACGCTAATTACCCGCAAGGTTCAGGCAAATGTCGACTTTTATGTCGGCTTCCTTGGGCTGCGGCTGGTCAAACAGACCGGCGGGTTCGAAGACGCGACCCAGTTGCATCTGCTGTATGGCGATGCGACCGGAACACCCGGCTCGCTTATCACCTTCCTCGTCTGGGAAGACGGCTCGCCCGGCCGCGTCGGCTATGGGCAGCCTAGCGAAATCGCGCTTGCCATAGCACCGGAAAGCATCGGCTTCTGGCTGACCCGGGCCCTCCAGTTCAACATACCGACCTCCGGTCCGGCGCAAGAGTTCGGCGAACCCGTGCTGCGGCTCAAGGATCCCGATGGCGTTATCGTCAAGTTCGTCGGCACCGATGCTGTCGCTGCCTGCGATGCCTGGGCCATGGACGGGATACCCTCGCCTGACGCGATACGCCGAATCCGCGGCGCGACCATCCTCACCGAGCAGCCACGAGCCACCCGTGCCTTTCTGGAAGATTATTTCGGCTATGCGGCGATGGGTGAAAGCGAAACGATCACGCGAATGGTGGCAGAAAGTGGCGACTGCGTCGATGTCCGCGATGCTTCCGGTTTCTGGAGTTCGGCGCCCGGCACCGGCACGATCGACCATATCGCCTTTCGTTCCCCAGGCATTCCCGAAGTGACGGCCATATTCGATCGTCTCGTTGCAAGCGGCGCCGATGCCACCGCCATGCACGACCGCAAATATTTCTCTTCGATCTATGTGCGCGAACCGGGCGGCTCGCTGTTGGAACTCGCGACCGACGGCCCGGGCATGTTGATCGACGAAGCGAAGAACGAGCTCGGCTCGACACTGTTCATTCCGCCGCACTTTGCGAAAGAAGCGCAGAACCTCAAAGTGATGCTGCCGCAGTTCAGCATGCCGAACGAGTGGCGGTTCATCTATCGCGAGCTACCCTTTGTGCACCGCGTCTATACGCCGGAAGAAGCCGGCGGACCCACTCTTGTGCTCCTGCACGGAACGGGCGGCAATGAGGCGAGCCTCATGCCGCTCGCAGCATTGGCGGCACCGCGCGCAACGCTGATGGGCGTGCGCGGCCGCAGCACCGAAGAAGGTAGCGCGCGTTGGTTCCGCCGGTTTGCGCCGCTCACCTTCGACCAGAAGGACATAGGCTTCGAGGCGGATGCCTTCGCTGCCTTTATCCAGGGCGCGGTCGAAGCCTATGGGCTGGACCTAACAACCACGGTCTTCCTCGGCTACTCGAATGGTGGAAATCTGCTTGCGGCGATGATGCAGCTGCGTCCCCATCTCGTGCGCAACGCAATACTCCTGCGGGCAACGAAAGTGCTCGATGAAACCCCGCAATCCGACCTTTCTGATGCGCGCATCCTGTTCGTCACCGGCGACCATGATCTCTTCGGCGCCCATGCGCCGGCACTGGAGGCGGAACTTCGGCAGGCCGGGGCCGATGTGACTTCATTAAGCGTGCCGGCCGGGCATGAAACCGGCGATCATGACATCGAGGCGATCCGCCAATGGCTGGCGGAAACGGAAACGGGGCAGATCTGATCTGCCCCGTTTTTGAAGTTTATACGAGAGGCTTGAGGCCCGCTTCGATCGATGCGCGTTTCGGTTCGAGGAACGGCGGCAAGGACAGGCTCTCGCCGAGCGTTTCCATCGGTTCGTCCACTGCAAAGCCCGGCGTGTCCGTAGCGATCTCGAACAGGATACCGTTGGGCTCGCGGAAGTAGAGCGAGCGGAAGTAATAGCGTTCGACCTCGCCGCTTGACGGCATGCGGAAGCCCTTCAGCCGTTCGGTCCATTCATGCAGCGCTGCCACGTCGGGAACGCGGAACGCGACATGGTGAACCGCGCCCGCACCCTGCCGGGCGACGGCAAGATCCGGCTGCACGGCGACATGGAGTTCGGCGGCAGGACCGCCCTCGCCCATGGCAAAGACGTGGACATGCCCTACGCCTTCCGGCGATGCATAGTCGCTAACCTTGCGCATGTTCATCACATGCAAGAGAATCGCCTCGGTATTGGTGATGTCAGGCACGCTCAGCGTAATCGGCCCGAGGCCGCGTATCTGGTGTTCGGCCGGAACCGGGCTCCTCTCCCATGGATGCGACGGAGTGGCGCCGCCATCATTGACAAGGCGGAAACGTTGGCCTTCGCCATCCTCGAAATCGAGTGAATCATAGCCGCCCACGACAGCGATCTCGCCGGCCCTGACGCCGAGTTTGTCAAAACGCTCCTTCCACCAGGAAAGGCTTTCCTTGCTGCCGACACGCAAGCCGGTGCGTGCGATGCTGTGCGTGCCGCGCCGTTCCGGCCCGACAGGCCAATCGAAGAATGTGAGATCGGAGCCAGGCGTTGCCTCGCCGTCGGCGTAGAACAGGTGGTAAGCGCTGGTGTCGTCCTGGTTGACGGTCTTCTTGACGAGGCGAAGGCCGAGCGTCTGCGTATAGAAGCGCAGGTTTTCAGGTGCATTTGCGGTAATGGCAGTCAGGTGATGAATGCCTGTAAGTTGCAAGGTCATTGAAGCCTCCTGGATGATAATTGCGGCCCGTTTGCCGTTGGGCTGAATATCTGTCGTTGCCCTCACCTGATAAAGAGCCAATCTGCGCAACCCATGTTCGCCTGTATCGAACAAAAGCAATCAAATCGGCTTCCCTCGCAGCCGACTGTCCGATAAATTGCAACCATGAAATGGCGTTTCGACGATCTTCTCACCTTTCTCGACGTAGTGGAAACGGGCAGCATCACTGCGACCGCCGCTCGCCTCAACCTATCGAAATCCGTCGTCAGCAAACGTATCACCGAACTTGAAGGGGCTCTTGGCATCGAGTTGTTCCAGCGCTCGCCGCGCAAGCTTGTCGCATCCGGAAGTGCCCTGGATTTTGTCGAGCGTGTGCGGCCGCTGGTGCGAGAACTGATCGATGCAGCCGATCGGGTCGGTGAGCGGCACAGCGCCATCCGGGGGACGCTGCGCATCGCGGCGCCCATGACCTTCGGCACGCTCTATCTCGGGCGCATGATCGCCGATTTCGCCCGCCAGTACCCCGAACTTGAAGTGGCGGTGGAATTCGACGATCGCATGGTCGATCTCGGTCGCGGTGGTTTTGACGTCGGCGTTCGCATCGGCATCTTGAAGGATTCGAGCCTTATTGCCCGCAAGCTCTGCACCGATTCGCGCGTCATCTGCTGCAGTCCGGATTTTGCGGCAGCCAACGGTTTGCCGAAATCCCTGGACGATCTCGGCAATTTCGCCTGCATCGACTATTCCAATGTAAATACCAGCCAGCTCTGGCAATTCGAAAACCCCGGCCAACCATCAGATCCGATTTCCGTGGCCATGCATGGGCGTATCGTTGCGAATAACGGTGAGGCGATGCGCGATATGGCGATTGCCGGGCTTGGTCTCGTCCTGCTGCCGATGTTCATTGCGGCCGAAGCGCTGCGTGCGGGCACGCTCATTCCGGTGCTGCCGCAGGCAAAGCCCCTCCCTTACAGGATCCATGCCGTCTACCCGCCGACGCGTCATGTCTCGGCGAAGGTCCGCGCTTTCGTCGATCATCTGGTGCGCCATATCGGTGATCCGCCTATATGGCAGATGACCGATGTTCTACGCCAGGAGCCCGCCTGAATTGGCCTCGGCTTGCGCGAATCACCTCTTGGGGTTTTTCCGCCGCCTTGGCGGCCTTGCCCGCCTTTCGTAGCCGGTTTCGCAAAAAACCCTGTAAACACTGGGTATAAACCAGCATTTTGGGCGCTATTGCTGATGACAGGGCGGGAATCGCATGCCATACAGACCCCTCCGATCAACGAATTTACTGAGGAAACCGCCAACATGAATACCTCCGATCTTGTAGAGAAGCTGGTTGCTGATCAGGGTCTTACAAAAGTTCAGTCCAAGGCGATTGTTGACAGCGTTCTTAAGGGTATCACCGATTCCGTCGTAGCTGGCGATGAAGTATCGCTGCCGGGCTTCGGCAAGTTCAAGGTTCAGTCGCGCGCTGCTCGCGAAGGCCGTAACCCTGCAACTGGCGCTACGATCAAAATCGCAGCTTCGAAGAAAGTCGCGTTCCAGCCTGCAAAGGCATTGAAGGACGCGCTGAACGGCTAATCCCGTTCACGATCGACTTCAAAAGGGCGGCGCGGTTGTGCCGCCTTTTTCATTTGTGGCAGCCTTGAGAAACGTTTCGTTCACCATAGATACGCTCTCCTTGCCAACCGCCAAGCGTTTGCCATAAATCCGCCCTGTCTTGGTCGCAGATCACGATTGCATGATTGAGCAATTTGCATAGTTGCGGTAAGGCTTTATCAACCATAACCGATGCATGCATGTGCTGTGGGTAAGGATCCGCGTGATTTGGGTCCAGGCAATGACACTGACAACAAACTGAAACAGCTTGCGATGAAACTATCGACACGAATCCTTGTGCCCCTCGCGCTCACCGCATTTCTTGCGGCGTGCCAGGGATCGTCCGTCGAGGACATTGTCCCGAACGGCGCGTCGACGCAGCTGCCTGCGAAAATGATCGAGAGCATGAAGTCGAAAGGCATCAGCCTCACGGCGCCTGTCATGTTCCGCATTTTCAAGGAAGAAAATGTCCTTGAGGTCTGGAAGCGCAAGGACAATGGCCGCTACGACATGGTCACCAGCTACCAGATCTGCAAATGGTCGGGAAAGCTCGGGCCGAAATTCATCGAAGGTGATCGTCAGGCGCCTGAAGGCTTCTATGCAGTGCGGCCGGCGCAGATGAACCCGAAATCGAGCTACTACCTCTCCTTCAACACCGGCTTTCCCAACGCGCTCGACCGCTCCCTTGGACGCACCGGCGCGAATTTGATGGTGCATGGCTCGTGCTCGTCGTCGGGTTGCTATTCGATGACCGACGCGCAGGTCGCCCAGATTTACGCCTTTGCCCGCGACGCCTTCAAGGGCGGCCAGGACTCGATCCAGCTCGAGGCCTTTCCCTTCCGCATGACCGCAGCCAATATGGCGCGCTACAAGGATGATCCGAACTATGCCTTCTGGAAAAACCTGAAGGAAGGTTACGACCATTTCGAAATCACCAAGGTGCCGCCGAAGGTCGATGTCTGTGAGAAGAAATACGTCTTCAATCACACCAGCGATCCGAACGCTCCTATCGCCGCAACGAGCGCCTGCCCGCCGTCCGATCAGCCCGATTCGCTGAAGATGGCCTATCAGTCCTACCAGAGCACCTACGATTCGGCGTTTTCATCGATGGTAAGCAAGGGCCGGGTTCAGCCGCCCGCACGCTCGATCCAGGGCATCGCTGAAGCAAAGATCATCGCCGACTGGAGCTCTCGTCGCGCCCGCGGTGAACGCGTTACAATGGACCCGCCGTCCCTCTCGCCGCAGGACAAGGACAAGGCTTCGAAGCCGCAGGTCATGGTACGCCTCGCATCCGCCGTCGCTGCCGACAAGGCCAGGGAAGAGCGTGAGGCAGCCAAGCGCACGCGCATGTCGAAGGTTCAACTGTCCTCCGCCTCGATGTCGGTCGCCTCCAACGCGGCAGCACCTGCCGTCTCGGCGCAGGCCACCCCGCAGACCACCGGCGCAATCGATACCGCCCCGGCAGCCGCGCCTGTCGAACAGCCTGCGGCAGCACCTGCCAAGAAGGCCTGGTGGAAAATTATCGGTAACTAGGGACGTGCCTGACGAAATCTATGACCTACGCGGTCTGAACTGTCCCCTGCCGGTGATGAAGACGCGCCGAAAGCTCCTCGACATGCCCGCAGGGAGCCGTCTGTGGGTCGAAACCAGCGATCCGCTCGCCGTGATCGACATGCCGAACTTCTGCCAGACCGAGGGGCATCAGCTGATCGAAACAATCAGCATCGTCGGCGGCCATCGCTTTCACATCGAGCGTGGCGACCCTATCTGAACTTCATGCCTGAGATTGCGAGCGGATTGTCGATGAGCGCCGCACTATCCGGCGTATCGATTTGCGGCTGGTTCAGGAACGCGCTGAAAAGCTGCCTGACATAGCTTTCGGGCAAGTCCTTCACGATCATCACCAGACGGGTCTCGCGCGCGCCATCGGGCCAGGCAGCAAGCCGCGCCGGTGGATGGAAAATTTGTTGCACGCCATGGATCACCAGCGGACGATCCGGATCATCAGCAAGCTGCACGATGCCCTTGACCCGCAGCAGCTTGTCGCCATGGGCGGAGCGCAACAGATCGAGGAACATGTCGAAGCTCGACAACGGCACCGGCCGGTCGTGCCTCAGGGAAAAAGAACGGATCGAGGCATCATGGCGGTTGACGTCATGGTGGTGATGATCGTGACCGTTCCCATGGCTATGATGATGGTGGTGATCACCATCGAGGCCATGGCGCTCGCCTTCGCGGTCCCTGTAGGCCTCCGCTTTCAGCCAGCGCTGCACGTCCACCGTCTTTGTCTCGGCATTATAGACGCCGCATTCGAACAGCGCCGCATAGCCCGTGCGCTCATCGCCGACATCGATCAGTTCAGCACCGGGATTGAGCGCCGCGAGGCGCGTGCGCAACGCCGCGAGACTTGCCGCAGCTTCGGGCAGATCCGTCTTGGTGATGACGATCCTGTCGGCGACGGCGGCCTGCTTAACCGCCTCTTCATGGGCATCGAGCGTCGCCATGCCGTTGACCGCGTCTACCGTCGTGATCACGCCGTCGACGCGAAAGGCCTGCAGCAAGACCGGATGGCCCATGATGGTGTGGAGAACGGGTGCAGGATCGGCGAGGCCCGTCGTCTCGATGATGACGCGCCGCAGGCGCTGCAGCCGCCCGGTCTGCAAACGGTCGATCAGGCCCGCAAGCGTATCGACCAGTTCGCCGCGCACGGTGCAGCAAAGGCAACCATCGGCAAGCTCGATGACGCCGTCGCTGGCGCTTTCTACGAGGAGGTGATCGATGCCGACATCGCCGAATTCATTGATGATCACAGCCGTATCGGCCAATGCCGGATCCTTGAGGAGCCGGTTGAGTAGCGTTGTCTTGCCGGAGCCGAGAAAGCCCGTCAGCACCGAAACCGGGATGGGCGCATTGCTGGCCATCAATTGACGGCCTTCAGCACATTGCTGGCATCCGTCATCGAAGGCCGATCTGGCCGCGGCGTCGGCAAGGGTATGCTGCTCAGCGGCATGCCTTCGGAGTTAACCTTGGGCGGCAGGACGACGATCGGTTCCGACTTCGGCTCATGGTCGAGCCGCGCGAGGTAGACCGAGCCCTGGACCAGGTGGCCCTCGGCATCCTTGCCGTCCCAGCTGTCGGAGGCATTTGCCTGTTTCGAGCAGACGGTCGGACGCATGTTCACCGCGACATCCCGGGTGGGTCCGCCATAGGGCGCCAGCGTATCGAGTGTCTGGCCGCTGCCCTTGCCTTCGAATGCCTTGCCGAGGAGATCGGCCGCCTTGGTGACCCGCGAGGTAATGGTCATTTCGCCAAGAACCACCGTGACAATCGTCCGACCGTTGCGTGTCGCCGAACCGATGAGATTATAGCCGGAGGGGCATACGAAACCCGTCTTCATGCCGTCGGCACCCTGGAAGCGCCCGATCAGCGCATTGTAGTTGGCCTGCGATTTCTTGGCGCCGTAGTCGATCGCCTCGATATCGAAATAATGGGCATATTGCGGATACTCGCGGCGCAAATGCAGCGTCAGGACCGCGAGATCGCGGGCCGTCGAGTAGTGATCGTCCGAATGCAGGCCGTTCGGATTGACGAAGTGCGTGCCGTACATGCCAAGCCGCTTTGCCTCTTCATTCATCAGCGCGGCAAACTTCTCTTCCGAACCGCCGAGTGTCTCTCCGATGGCCATGGCGACATCATTGGTCGAGCGCACCAGCATGATCTTCAGCGCATTGTCCAACGTCATTTCCGTACCCGCCTTGTAGCCGGATCGGCTTGGCGGTTCCTTGACGGCATTTGCGGAGATGCGGATTGGCGTGTCGAGCGTCACCTGCCCGGATTCGATCATGCGGAATGCCACATAGGTCGTCATCAGCTTGGTAAGCGAAGCCGGATACCAGCGCTGGAACGCATCCTCCTGCGACAGGATTTCACCGGTATTGGCGTCCACGGTAATGTTGGCGCCGGCAAATGCTGTGGTACCGGCCATGGCCGCAAGCAAACAACCCGATAGAAAAGAAACTACAGTTTTGCGCATTCCTGAGATCCGACCTGTCCTTTTAAAAGCAACCGGGAGGGCATAAGGCATTAAGCCGCGCTTCACGCCGGGCGGCAATGGCCTTATCTATCTTATGTGGCAGGCAAAAGGCAAAGCGCCTTTATGCTGTGCACGAAAATGTCAGACGCGAATTTGGAGTCGCTAACGAATGCCCTTGCTCAACCGTGCCATCGAGATGCAGGACGAGGTTTCAGCGTGGCGTCGCAAGCTGCACGAGAAGCCGGAACTGATGTTCGACGTGCACGAGACGGCCGCCTTCGTCGCCGCGAAACTGCAAGAATTCGGCTGCGACACGGTGGAAACCGGCATCGGCCGTACCGGCGTCGTCGGCATTATCAAGGGGCGTCATGGCAACGGACCCACGATCGGCCTGCGCTCGGACATGGACGCGCTGCCGCTCACCGAGATCACCGGCAAGCCATGGGCCTCGCAAAACATCGGCAAGATGCATGCCTGCGGCCATGACGGCCACACCGCGATGCTGCTCGGCGCTGCGCAATATCTTGCCGAAACACGCAATTTCAAGGGCACGGTCGCAGTCATTTTCCAGCCGGCGGAGGAAGGCGGTGGTGGCGGGCGCGAAATGGTCAAGGAAGGCATGATGGAGCGCTTCAGCATTTCGGAAGTCTATGGCATGCACAATATTCCGGGGCTCGCCGTGGGCGAGTTCGCCATCCGCAAGGGGCCGATCATGGCGGCGACGGACGAGTTCAACATCACCATCGAAGGCCGGGGCGGGCACGCGGCGCAGCCGCACCGAACCATCGATCCGGTGGTCATTGGCGCGCAGCTTGTCAACGCTCTGCAGACGATCGTCTCGCGCGGCACTGACCCGCTCGATTCCGTTGTGCTGTCAGTGACGAAGTTTCATGCGGG
Source organism: Phyllobacterium sp. YR620 (assembly GCF_900104165.1). Lineage (NCBI taxonomy): Bacteria > Pseudomonadati > Pseudomonadota > Alphaproteobacteria > Hyphomicrobiales > Phyllobacteriaceae > Phyllobacterium > Phyllobacterium sp. YR620. The sequence goes on along the minus strand of NZ_FNJP01000002.1, from coordinate 846,528 downwards.
TGATGCGCACAACATCATCCCCCAGCGCGCCGAGCTTGCCGGCACGGTCCGCACGCTGCGCGCCGAAATGCGCGATTTTGCCGAAAAACGCCTTACCGAGGTCGCCGAAGGCGTTGCCGGCGCGCTTGGAGCAAGCGCCAGCGTTCACTATGCCCGCAACTATCCGGTGACGTTCAATCATGACCGCGAGACGAGCTTTGCCGCGCAAACCGCCCGTATGGTCGCCGGCAATCACGCGGTCAACGAAGACGTTGCGCCGATGATGGCCGGCGAGGACTTTTCCTACATGCTGGAAGCTCGCCCCGGCGCCTTCATCTTCATCGGCAACGGCGACAGCGCATCGCTGCACAATCCGGCCTATGACTTCAACGACGCCGCCATTCCACACGGAATCAGCTATTGGGTGACGCTTGCGGAAAGCGCCCTCCCCGCCTCGCCCTGACGCGGCTCGGCAACGCAATTTCCTCGCATCTTCAGGCTTGGCGCGCGCGGCGAAAAACAGTATGTCTCAGGTCATGGTCCCGTAGCTCAGTAGGATAGAGCGACAGATTCCTAATCTGTAGGCCACTGGTTCGAATCCAGTCGGGATCACCAACAAACTCAAGAACTTAGGTTATACTATCCTCGGTAACCATGTTGCGCCATGTTGCAACGGGCTACCATTGATTTCCAACGATTTTCTGTGACACTCGGCAAATCCATGCAACATGGATGCAACATAGCAGGATTAGATATGCCAGAAAAAACTTGGTTGAAGCCTTGGCTGTGCTTTTCTGCGCTAGGGCTCGGTATTCTGCTGAGCATCCGCCCCATTATTGTTCTAGTTGAAAAAGCTCTGAGCGGCGGTCTATCTCCAGCCGCGGCGACCATCTTCTCTGCCGTTATCGGGTTTTCGGGCGTTGCGCTTACGACTTATTTCGGTTTTCGAAATCTTATCCATTCTCAGGAATTGCAGGCCAAGCGCGATCGCAATGCGCGGCTCGATCAATACACGCTTCAGGAAAAGGCAAGAGCCGAAGAACGGGAGCACGAAAAGCGAACCCTTGCCGCAGCGTTGTTCGGTGAGTTGGTTGCGCTCGAAAAGCGGTGCCTTAATGTTCAACAATTCTATAAGTTGCAGCGTGTGGTTTGGGAAAAGTTAGCAAACGACAATCAATTTAAGAACATCGAAGTTCCTGTCAATTGGCCTCGCTATAAGACGCCAATTTTCGAGGCGAACATTGCTAGGCTGGGAGTGCTTGGCTCATCTGTAGCAGGAGACGTGGCCTCTATCTTTGGCAAGGTTTCCGTGAACCCCGAGAGCGAGTTACCAAAGGTTCTGCCCGAAATTGCTGCCATTATGGCGAAGGGCGTCGTAGATGGCCACGATGGCATGATTAAAGAGATGCTTCACGTATCTAAACGTCTCAGTGCCCTACAAGGAATCGGCCACGATCCCGGGCATTGGCAAGGTAACTGATGTGTATTTAAGCGCTCCTGCGCGTCTCGGCTCGCGCCGCAGGCCTGAACCTCCCGACCGGCGCTGTCAGGCGACCATTGCGAAATAGTGGTAGAAAACTGGCGGGAACAGCGTTAAGGGCCGAGACCATTCGGGCCGGTCAATTCTAGTGCCGGTATGGCACCAATGATTAATTGCCACCATGCGCCAGCTACCGACCACACTGCTAGGTCAAGCGGAGGCAATATCCGATATAAAGAGCTTCTCGATCTCACCATTGGAATACTGCGGTTTACATTTGACAGATATGACCGACTGACTGTCAAACGCGCTTGAATATGGGTTATTCGGCACCGAGATCTGTGGATCGGTTATTTGTCCTGGAATTCTTTTCGTTTCCTGCTGGTTCTCGATAACGGAGACCTTGCACGAGTGAGTGATGAGATCCAACTCCGTTATCTTCAGTGACAAGGTTGTCTCGTCACCAATTTCAACGGCCACCTGTTTTTCAATCTCGCTTCGGTCACTAGCCGTGATCGCAAATGCTCCGCTGCTTACGCTTCCAATCTGTACAGTTTCGGCCGAAAAGCCGATGGGATTGACCAGCATCTTAGCAGCCGAATGATTCGCAAGAGCGACCCTCTCCACCATTTCAATTGCGGCACGGGTAGTATGGCCCATCTCTTCCAGAGCCTTGATTGCAACTGAGTTGGCTATATCCACCTCTTTTTTCCTTCCGGCCCATTTGGCAATCGTTGCGTTCACCACTGCTTCTGTCACTCTGGTGGCTGCTGTCTTCACGGCAGCTTCGATTATCGGCAACATCGGGGGAGTATACGATGCTGTAATCGTAGCCACTAACACCCAAAACTCGTAGGAACCCGGCTGCGGTGGAAGCGCAAGCACACGTATTGCTTTCGCTCTATCCTTCTTGGAAGTTCTCCCGACCAAGGCTAACTGGCCACTGGCTCCGATGATCTTCGCCGCTCCTTGCAAAGATAGGGCCAATGAAGTCAGTTCGACAGTATGATTTGCAGCGTCAAGACCTTCGAATTTGATCCGGATTGGATCGATGCTTTCGACTTTCATAGCTTCCCCCAGGCAGATAGGCGAAGTCTACGTTGGAATAAGTGTCAAAGCTCTTAAGCTTGCGTTTTGAACTTTATGCTGCCTGCTTGGCAAGCCGCATGTACTTCATCGCAGTGCTGTGGCAGACGCCTGATTTCTTTTCGAGCCAGGGGCCAAACTGACCATGAGGCAATGAGGCCTTCACCTTGAGCAACTTTCGCCCGGCCTCGATGGCCTCGTCGGGCGAGAGCTTCACGCGGCCAAATGCCCGGCGTATAAGGCCTGCAGATGGCACTCGCTCGCTCATGCCCTCCCGGCTGTATTGCGAAAGCACGAAATAGATGGCGCCGGCCAAGGCGTAACGCTGGTGCACCTTCCCACGAAGCTGATTGATCGTGATCATGATCGTGCCAAGGGGAATTCGATCCCACCATTCCAGCCACTCGCTGGTGCGGTTTTCCACCCAATCAGGACAGGCTCGTATCAGGTCACTGGTGGCCCACAGCGAGGCTTCGTCGATGAGGGCGTTGTTTCCCTTGGTTTCTCCCAAGGTGGTCATGACGAGGCGGAAATGCCCCTCGCCATATTTGCGCATGATGTTGCGCATCGTGGCAACTGCCCGGGTTTGTCCAGGCTCCGGATAGACGTTCGCCGGTACGATTTCGATCTCGAACTCGGAGCAGATCGTTTCAACACTCGCTTTTGACATGAAGGGCACCTGATGAAGGGATACCCCTTTGATATCACTGTTCACCGTAATAGTTAAGTATCAGGTTTACTGTTCACCAACGTTTGCGATCAACGGTTGTTCACACTCCCGCGTGCCCTTCCTAACTTGCGCTCTCTCGACTGTTTGAGATAAGTCAAACGCGTGTTGCGAATCTTACTTTTTGGAGACTCGCAATGCGCCTTCAACTGACTTGGCTCCGAACCGTCATCGGCGGCGATGAGCTGCATCACGACTTTTGTGCCTACGTCGAGAACATCACCGTCGCGCGCATCTTTCGCAACACGGATTCGAACAACCTCAGTGTGTGGTCTGTAAACATGCAGATCGGAAATGCAGCCACAGATTCATGCCTGACCAGGCGTGAGGCTATAGAGTGGGTGGAGCATAGGTTCGCGCACTTCTTGACAACCGAGGCCGGGAAGCGTGATCCGCAGGAATGGCCGCATGATCAGCGCACCATTGAACTCCGATCGATGAGGCAGAACAATCCGCAGCAATATGTCGTTCTCGTCGAGGATCTTCGCAGCGGTAGGGTAGAGCGCATTCGCAGGAAGACATGAGCAAAAGTACCGACGAAAAAGCTGCCCTTCGCAAAGCGAAGAACGCCGAGAAGATGAGGGAGTGGCGTGCTAAAAACCCTCTGTCCGCGGAGAAGAAAGCAAAAGAAGCCGAGCGAGCAAAACAATGGCGGCTTGCAAATCCGGATAAATATAGGGAGCAGCAAAACACGTGGTATGCTAAAAATCGCGAGCGGATACTGGCCCAGGACCGTGCAAGAAAACGTCGTACTGTGACGGATGATGGGAGTGCTTCACATGGCGATCGAAAGACCACGCAAGCCATCCGGCCACAAGGACCGACTAAGCGACTGCCAGATGGCGATCGAGGATAGGTTGCTTGAACTCTTCGGTGAGGCAGTTGCGGCGGGTTGGGCCGAGGATGAAGTCTTTGCTGCCATCGTTTCGGTTGCCGACACCACGCAGCTCGCGATGCATCAGGAACAGCTTGTATCGGTCGAGACACAATTGCGAAGGGCAATGACGAAACGCGATCTTTGACCGCATTCAGACAAAACAGTCAGCACTATCGCGCGCCCGGTTGGGTCATAACGTCGGAAATGCGCATCGTGCCCATAAGCCTGCTCGTATCGTCATATACATGGACCAAGAACTTCGAAGGATCGATATTCTTCCCGACAGCTTCATGGATATTGTCGCGAGCGGCTTCTGCGGCAGCGTGAAGGGCTGCTTCACCGTCGACACACTCCATGTCAACCACTTCGATGGGAAGCCCGTCTCCCTCGTGATAGGCGAAATGAAAGATTGGCATTGTGCCTATGCTCCTGCTGAAATGACCGCAAATCAACAAGCGTCCAGACAGGCTACTGTTCCCTCAATAAATAAATTGATTGATTCGGAATCCTGAAACCCGCCAGGGGCGCCAAATACACCCCAGAAGAAGGCCAGCCTTCAAAATTGAGACTGGCCTATTTCTTTTTGCGCTGCTCCGCTTCATCCAGGCGTCGCAGCAATTCCTTGAACTTCTCATCATTGGGTAACGGCTTGTGATATGTGCGGAGTGCTTCCGTGTAATCGGGCCTTACACGTGTGACGTCGGAGCGCTCTGGTTTTTCGTCCTCACCAGTCATAAGCCACCTCCGCTCCAGCCTATACCCGTAACTTACTCCCCTCCGCATTGGTTCCGGGCAATCGCCGCGGCGCCGTTCTACCGATAGGTTTAACTGTACAAGATTAGAGACCAACAATATCATTAGTGGTGGTGTTTTGCTGACAGTACGGGGATTGCCATGGAACGCTTGGATCACAAATTAGACTGTAAATTCTGCGGTACGATCTATCTAAAAATTCCTGACGATGTGCGCGGCGTCACGCCGATAAATTGCTCGACCTGCGGCCAATTCCTTGGCTACTGGGGAGAGCTCGAACGCGACTTCAATAGACAGGGTGGCCAAGATGGAGTGTTCGAAATGAAGAACGGCCAAATCCTACGAAAGACGTAGGAACAGTTCCAAAGACTTCATGGTGTGACTATTCTAGCACCGGCCTCCACACACGCTTCTTTTTTGGGGTCGGCTCGGTTGACCCACCATCCCGAAAGGTCAACAGCAAATAAAATCAATCAGCAATGTTTGCTCTTTCGACGCACTAAAAAAACCCCTTCGATCCAGAACTAAAATGCCCTGAAAAGCAGGGTTTTTCGGTCGTTTTGCCGTATCCGCCAAAATTTCGTTTCGGGCAAAAAAATTGTGCGCATTGCAGGGACGCGGGTGCGGCTTGAAACGGCTTCCAGAGATTTTGACCCACCCCCCCGGGGGATCATGCAAACGAACCTGCGCCTGTCCTGCTTCTGCTTCTCGGAGTCGTGGTATTCTTTCGACACGGCTTGCAGGTTTGTAGGGTCAAAGAACAGCGTCTCGTCACCGTTGTGAGGCACGATGTGATCCACTACCGGGCTGTTGGGAGATCGGGCCTTGCCAATCAACAACACCCCTGTTTGCCGGCAAGTGTAGTTGTCCCTGATGAGGATCTGCAGGCGGAGCTTCTGCCAACGTGCTGAGTGATACCAGGCGCGCCAGTGTTGAGTTTTCTCTCGATGTCTGTCCCGCGCCTTACTGTCGCCAGGCGTGGGGCCGAGGCGAGGCGCAAGCGTACCGAGGCGGGGCTTGAGCAACTTGACCATCAGAGCATGCCCTCGTCCTTGAGATATTGACGTATGTTTCGCTCGAGCTCGATCATCACCTGCGCCTTTTGGAGCGCGGTAAAGGCCTGCAGTTCGGCCGACGTTGCAGCTATGGTCTCGTGGCCTTGACCATTTGCGATCATGCGATCGATGGACGCCTGCACCATTTCCTTCGACCTCTCATCGAAGTGCCGGCTGCCCACTCGCAGGGCCTCGTCAATGAACTGCTTATTGTTCATCGATCAATTCTCCCGCTAGGAACCCGATAACGTGGCTTCTGCTTTTTGACGCCAAGCTGCTGTTCGATGAGAAGCATCTCATGTTCAAGATGTTCGATCCGCTCAATCAAGGGCGTCACCTTGCGCTCCAGGTAACCTTTAACCGCGCCGACAACGTTGGCGCCAAATTCCTCCCCATCAAACGTGCTCATGTTCACGCCTCCCATTCGATGCCGGTAAGAACTGCGGCAGCATTGTCGCGAAGTCGTTCGGCGCCGAAGAAGGCCTGGGCGAGCAGTCCAGCGTTATTATGCTGCCACAGGCTGGTCAGTACGGGGTCCGAACTTGGCGTGTTGGACATTTCGACCGTGGCCTGACCGGAAGAGTCCAGGACAATCGTATCGCTGTCAGCAGCAAATCCGAGACCATCCAGAAGCATGATCGTCCCAGATGGTCGGCGGTTCGATACGAGGGCAGGAAGGTTTAGCAACTCGCCGCCGGTCGGGGACATATTCTGGTGTATGAATATCCCATCGGGTGTGGTTAGCGCTGCAAGGCCGTTGGCTACGTCTGGGGATAAAACCCATGCCAAATTCGATGTCTGACCGACGACGTTTACCGCCATCAGTAGTTTGCGGAGATCGGCCGCAATCGCCGCCGCGGTCGATCCGGATGAAGCCACAGGGGTGATGCCGGTGAGTGCTATGTCGAATAGCTTTTCGTCTACGACATCAGCAACAGCGCCTTTAAGCTCCGAGGCGAGCAAACTCTGGCCGGCTGCGGTTGTACTTTGGACCAGTTCGGCCGTGACGACGACCAACGCAGCGGCATGGATAGGCTCGAGCGACTTACCGGCAAAGTTCATCTCGGAAAGAGGCATCGGCTGGCTTTCGCCGATGATCCAGCCTGTAGCCGAAATCGTCGTGAGCGCGATGCGAGTCCGGAGCGGAACTCTGCGGAACGCATTCTCAGCTAAAAACCGATAGAACACGCTGCGGGTGCGCATGGATTCGACAAACGCGCCTATTGCTATGCGATAGTCTGCCAGCGCACCGGCCCAATCAGGATCCGATATGGTTCCGGCGCTTGCGGCGGCCTTGAGAATGCGCAAGGCGCGATCCGGTGCCGAGTTCAGTTCAGACCACTTGGCTGCTAACATTAGGTCGCCTTTGGCGTGAAGCAGTGCGCGAGCAATCCAGGGTATCGTTGCATTTTCGGGCTGTGGCGCCACAATGGCCTCCTGATCGTTTTTGAAATCGCTGAAGACAAACAATGCGACGGGAAACGTGACGGCCAAATGCCTTGAAACGCGATAAACGCGACGATTCTTACTGCGACGATAGGAGAGCCCGAAGCCGGGATGGGCTAATCCACCAGCGTCCAAGCCGCTTTTGTCCGATGCCATACCTACGGCACCAAGCGCGCAACGTATCCTGGGGAATGCCAAATCGTTGCTCCGCGCACCAGGTTTCGATCATCTCATCCTCACGTTGCGGTTGCTCGGGCAAAGCTGGTGTCAGCGACGCCCGTAGCACCTGCAGCTCGGCAATGATCCCGTCTAGCTTGGCGAGTGGCGAGGTCAAGCGGCGCCGCCTGGCTGCTCTTGTTGACCGGGTAATGCAGGCGCCAGCCGAGAGCCAATGCGAAGGCATTCCGTGTAAACGAGGATATGGAAGCCGTTGATCTCACGTTCGATCACGTCGGCCGGCAAGCCCGCTTTCTTCATTCGCTGATGAAAGGCGCCGAGGGCCCGGTTCCATTTGAAGTCGCCGTCACGATCTGACTTAGCGCCTGCTATCGACTGAGCAGCTTTTCTAATTTCGCCAATACGTCTCTGGACGGGGAATGGGATTACCGAACACACCGGAGGCTGCCAGGTGAAAAGAGGAAGGTCTTTGTCACGCTGCATCGGTCTTACCCCCTATGGTATATCTATATGTGTCCCGTGGGTGGGACTGTGGTTTCGCGAAATTTGGCTTCACAGTCCCGCTGATGGGACTGTGATTGGCATTTTCATCCCGGTTTTCAGTGGTTCTGTCCCGTGGGTGGGACTGTGTGTCCCGTGGGTGGGACTGTGGTTTTTTCTCAGGGGCCCACTTCATAAAGTCCTTGGTGGAAAGTTCTCCTGTCACGTCACATTGGTATTCGGTCAATCGCCATTCCGTGACCGCGCGATTCTTGACGCTGAACGCGCCCGGCTTGGACTTGGTGATGAAGCCGATCTGCATAAGCCTATCGAGTGCGCGATCTGCTGTATTTCGGCTCATGCCAAGCTCGTCGGCGAGTTCGCGGCAGCCCAGACCAATGCGCCCGTTGTTAAGCCCATCGTAACGCCATTTGACCTCCAAGTAGGCATTGCGCTCGATTGGCGTTAGGGCTTTCCAAGCCGTGCTGCGCTTCACGTACCCATCGAGCATAATGAATTTGGATTTCCCCTTACGCTTATGCTTGTTGCTCACAGCGACCTCGCTTTGATCAGGTTGGCCATTTTGAGCGCTTCACATGCTTGCAGGGCCGTGAGGCCGAAACGTTCGCGCAGCAACACGACGCCCGGCGTGTTGAAGTCGCGAGGGGTGGTGGCGTACCAGCGAGCCGCCTCGTCGACGATATCGCTGTGCTCATGCTCCGGAGGAGTGAGGTCAGTCATCAGAAATACCTCCGATTGAGTTCTTTCAGCCGGCGTTCTTCATCGATCTGGTCGAAGATTTCGTCTGCCTGATAGGCGCACCAATGAGAGATTTTCAGCAGTGCAAGGAGATAGTAGGAGCGCATCAATCGCACGACCGCGCCCTCCCGATCGAGGCAAGTACAGCGAGAAGGTCTTTCTCCTCGAAATAGGAATTTCCATCCAAGTTCTCGCAGGCGAAGGAGGCGAGCCTGACAGCCGCGGCGAGCGACTGCGGAACGAAGGCCACGATCGCCCTCTCTATTTTTTTCACCTCGGCGTTGGTGGCTCGTGCAGCTTCGAGCGCGTCGGTATAGCCAGAGCCGTCTTCAACGCGCTTCTGCTCAGCCTTCTGAATTGCCAAGTTGGCTTTATGCTCGGCCCGCTTGGCTTCGTATTTTCTGCGCTCAAGTTCCTTCCAATCCTCGCGGTTGCCGCACATCGCCAATGCCGAGCACAGATGAATGTCGATGTGATAGTCGATATCTTCGACGGAGTAGACGTAGATCGGCTCCCAAACGTCGTTGCGGTGCCCATCCCTTCCAAGCAGTTTCCTGCCTACGTGCACCGATGGGAACTTGATGCCCCGTATAGCCTCTGAGTCTTCAATCTTTGATACGGCCAGCCACGCGGCCTCATCGATGGCGTATGCCGCCTGATGAGCCGCTATGAGTGCGTTAATCGCGTTCAAGGACGGATCGATTGCCATGGGCCGGCCCGTTGTGATAAAGATTGCGGCGTTCATAGACATTTTCCTTCCCTGGGAAATTGAGAACAATGGCTCGGACGAGGTTGCCGCCTCTCCGGGCCTTTCTGTTTTCAACGCCATTACGCCATGTCCTCCATGAAGAACTTGATCAGCTTCGAACGGCTGGCGAAGTATCGCTCGCCAACTTGCTTCACCATTGGGAGCTTGCCGGTGGAGATCATGTGATAAGTCTGACGATAGCTGCGGCCGATGATGTCGCCGATTGCACGCACACCCCAAACAAGATCTAGGTTTTCCTTTTCGGACATGTTCATCCTTTCTTAACCATGTACCTAACAGGTCCCATGTACCTAATTGGTACCACTGGCGTCAAGGACCTTTTTGGTCCATACACTGAGTTTCAAAGATTTGTTAATGGGGAAGACATGGCGACACCTAAACAGACCGACCCGCAGTTCAAGTTGCGACTGACCTCGGAGTTGAAAGGCCTGATTGAAGAGTCGGCACAGGCCAACAATCGATCAATGAATGCGGAGATAGTTTCCCGGCTTGAAAGATCATTCGAGCCGAAAGTTTCCGAGTACGATGCTGAAGAGGTCGTGAACGCCGTAAGGAATGTTGTCACATGGAAGTTCCTGTCCGATTCAATTCCGAGGAACGTCCAACTGGCATTCTTCGAATTCATGGATGATCAACAAATCAGCAATCGAGACATTGCTCTCTCGAAACTCGTCGTCGATCACCTGGTCGAGAAAGGATACCTGAGCGCAGAAGAGATTACGGCGCGGCGATGAGCACGCGTAAGCGCACATGGACCAACGGCAAGGGCGAGGAGAAAACCGCCTGGGTGGTCGATTATGTCGACACCAAAGGCAAGCGCCGGCTGAAGACTTTCAAACTGAAGAAGCAGGCCGACGCTTTCGCAGCGACCGCGAGTGTGGAAGTGCGCGAAGGCACACACGTTGCCGACAGCGACAGCGCCACTGTGAAGGAAGCGGGAGACCTTTGGATCAAACGCAGCGAGCAGAATGGCCTCGAGCGTGGCACGATCGTCCAGTATCGCCAGCATCTCGATCTGCACATCAACCCGCTGATTGGTTCAACATTGCTGTCTCGCCTCACGGTGCCGGCAGTGAGGACATTCGAAGACAATATGATCGATGGTGGTCGATCGGCTTCCATGGTTCGGAAGGTGCTCGTCAGCCTGGGCTCTCTCCTATCCGACGCTCAAGAACGCGGCCTTGTCGTACGGAACGCAGTACGAGAGAAAAGCCGGTCCAAACAGAAGGGCAAGGACAGGCGTCTTGAACGGCGCCAGAAGGGCAAGCTCAAGCTTGGAGTGGACATACCCACCCGAGAAGAGGTGAAAGCGATTGTCGGGCAACTTGAGGGCAAATGGCGACCATTGCTTTTGACAGCGATATTCACCGGCTTGCGTGCCTCCGAAATCCGCGGCCTTCGCTGGTCAGACGTAAACCTCGATAAGCGAGAGCTCCGCGTTCATCAGCGTGCAGACCGGTTCAACCAGATCGGCCGGCCGAAATCCGAGGCGGGCGAGAGAACCGTTCCTATCCCTCCCTTGGTTGCAAACACGCTCAAAGCTTGGCGTCTTTCCTGCCCACGTCCTCGCACCGGAGAGAAGGACAGCAAAGGCAAACACCTAATCGAGGAAATCCGATCCGGCCAGCTTGTGTTTCCCAACACCCTCGGCAAGGTGGAGTCCCTGTCAAAGATCATGCAAAAGGGATTCCAGCCCGTACAAATCGCCGCGGGCATTGCAGTCGACACCGGCGAGAACGACAAGGACGGCAAGCCAGTCTTGCGCGCGAAGTACACGGGCTTTCACGCCATCCGGCATTTCTATGCTTCCTGGTGCATCAACCGGAAGGAAGATGGAGGTCTGGCTCTACCGCCGAAAATGGTGCAGGAGAGACTCGGCCATTCATCCATAACCCTGACCATGGATACCTACGGGCATCTGTTCCCGCGCAACGACGACGCCGAGGAATTGGCTGCCGCAGAGCAAGCACTTCTACAATGAACGCGACATAGACGCGACATATGCATGTAAGCCGTTGAAATCATTATAACGAAGTAATGTTCCTAATCTGTAGGCCACTGGTTCGAATCCAGTCGGGATCACCAATCACCGATGCCCGAGTTAATATGTTTGCCTCGTCGCATCGTGCCGCAACCCGCCCTAGGCGAGCACCTTCCAGTTCAAGGAACTGGCTGGACCCTTGTCCAGAAATCGTTGAAGGCGATGCTGTCAAAGAAAGCGTGCGCCTTGCCGATCTTGCCGTCTTTCAGATCGAGGAACCAGGCATAGGTATTTGCATAGGGTTTGCCGTCGCGTGCAGTGCCACTCGCATCGAAGAAAACGACGACGGTGTCGCCTTCTGCATAGATATTGCGAATTGATGGCTTCAGGCCGGCGCGCATGCGCGCGTTGAATGGCCGGATCACTTCACTCATGAAGGCTTCGCGATTCGGATAGGTCTTCGAAGCGAGTGAATTGCCGGTAATGGTCCACGCCGCATCATCGGCCAGCAAATCGTATGGGCCGCCTGTTCCCGCGGCCCACGCATCGAACGCGCGCTGGATGATCGCCTTGTTCGCATCTGCCGTGTCTGCCCGTGCGTGCGCCAATGGAGCCAGCGCGGCCACGGCGAAGCCTGAGACCGCTACTGCCAACAATGTGCCAAATCCTGCCATGGCTATCTCCTCCACTGGTAATAATCAGTCGCAGCCGTGCACGGGCCGGACCGCCTAGATTTGGTTTTCCCAGGCCGCCAACTGATGTTCCTTCAGCATGTTTTCGATCGCTTTCGGCACCACATTGCGGAATTTGCCGGTGTCGGCGGGCACGACCTCGATCATGCGATCGATCATTTCCTGCGGGTCCATTTTACCCTCGGGCGTTGCGAAGAAATCGTCGAACCCCTTGCGCAGGTCGGCGCGCTTGGTGAAATTTGTGGAATCGTCCAGCCAACGGAATGGGTTATCGGCCATGGTTTCATTATAACCGGTGTAGTAAGCGCCGGGATTGATCGTCTGAATCTTGATCCCATAGGCACTGAGTTCCTGCTGCAACGCTTCAGCGATCGATTCCAGCGCATGCTTGGTCGAAACATACGTGCCCCAGTTGGCCGGGGTAAAAAGCCCGCCCATTGACGATGTGAAGACGACCTTGCCTTTCTTGCCCTGCCTCACCCATTTCTGGACAACGCCCTGCGTAAGCTGAAGGGGCAAAATGACATTGACCTCGAAGTTACGGCGAACAAGGTCGATCGGGATTTCCCAGACCGGACCCGCCTCGCCCATGCCGGCATTGTTCCACAAGACATCGAATTCCCATCCAATGGCCTGTTTGATGTCGTACGGATCGTCGAGATCCAGGCGTTCGACACGGAGGTTGTTGAGGCCGAGCGCAGCCGCTTCTTCGCGCAACGGCGTGACTTGCGAAGACACGTGTGCTGTGGCGATGATGTTATGACCGTTTTTAGCCATCCCGATCGCAGCAGCTTTACCGAAGCCTGACCCAGCACCGGTGATAAGGATCGTCCTGGACATTCCATTCTCCTCTTGTTGGCCTAGTTGATGTGAGTTTTGAGAGCGTCAGTCGAGGCCTGAAACGGCCGCCCGGGCGACGTCCATGTCCTGTGCTACGGCCCCTCCCGACACGCCTACCGCCCCGAGGAAAGTTCCGTCGGGTGCCGTCAGAGGCAGGCCGCCGCCAAATACCACGAGAACGCCATTGGTCTGCTCAAGCCCTGGCGATCCGCCTCCCGGCTTGCAGAACTCACCAACGGTCTCCGTCGCCATCTGGAAGAGAGCGGCCGTTTTGGCCTTGCCCAGAGCGATATCTATGGACCCGAGCAATGCTCCATCCATGCGGCTGAAAGCTTTGAGGTGGGCGCCATCGTCAAGCACCGCAATATTGACCGCTATCCCGATCGTCTGGGCACGGGCTTCCCCGGCCGCAATGATCGAACGCGCCTGATGAACCGAGATCTGCATGGCCATTCCCCTCAACGCCAACTGCGGGAGGAATAATATTCAGCATCGATTATCCTGCGAGGTACGTGCGTGCTGTTTTGTGTACTGGAGTGCTGATTTGAGAGCGGCCGAAATCACATATGCTTGAATGGGCACGGTCGTCGGCTGTTCGGTCCACTCACAACTTGTGCTTGCGGCGCCATTCGCCCGGGGAGGCCTTGAAGCGCTTGAGGAAAACTTTGGTGAGGTGACTGTGGTCAGCAAAGCCGCAATCGTCGGCGATCGCCTGGATAGTAAGGCTCGTTCCCAGAAGCAACGTCACCGCCTTCTCCAGGCGCTGGTTCTGCAGCCACATCATGGGCGAACGACCCGTGCTGATCTTGAAGGATCGAGCGAGATGAGCGCGGGAAAGGCCGGTTTCCTTGGCGAGAACGTCGAGCCCGATATCGCCTTTCAGGTTCGCGAGCAGAAGGTCCTTCACCCTCCGCTCTTGCCGCGGAGCCAATCCTCCTTTGACCGCACGGAACTCGGTTGTCTGTTCCCCGTAAAACATCGTCAGATGGGACAGCAGCGTTATAGTGAGCTGGTCAAGGAAGAGGCGCGAGGCAGCGTCAGGCCGCTCGAATGCAGGTACGAAACATTCCATCAAGTTTCGCACGATGATATCTGAATAACCAAACACGTCTCTATCCCGGAGCGTCGAGAAGGGCGCCAGATCGTTCTCCAGGTGGAATTCGCTAATCGAGGCATGGGGCGCGAACATCGAGACGCAGTCGACGTCCCCGGCCTCGACCGCTGTGTAGCGCCTTCTAAGGTCGAGGAGCAGAAATTCGCCTGGATCCAATGACACGGACGTTACCGGCTTCCCAACTATCCAACGTGGCCGCGCCGGAAGATGGTTCCTTTGATAGCAAATCATGTAGCCGTCCGCCTGCTCCAGCTGGACGGGAATGCCATTGTCATCGTGCCGCCATTTGAGCCTGCCGAAGGTGGCGTCCTGCAGCGTTATATGGCTCATCTCGAGTGACGAAGGCCGCTCGACGCCTTGAAACCTGTCCGGACTGGCTATCCCCCTGCGCGCCATCCTTAGCCCTCGCGCGATGTTCCAGACGATATTAGATTAGCCGAGGCGCCAAATCCACCCGTCCCTTGGGCGCCCCGAAGCGGTGGTCCAGCGGCGCTTTGGCGAGCACTGATATGATCAAGCCATTTGGTTCAGGGTATTGCGGACGTTTTTGTTCATTTCGGCCTGGGTCGCGGCGAAATCGCCGACAGAGGTCCAGTAGCGCAAGGTTATCGACACGCTGCTATCGCCGAGGTCCGCGACAAATGCGGCAGGAGTCGGTTCCTTTTTCACGCGCCCATCGCGCTCGGCGAGCTTCATCAGCGATTTCTGCATTGCCTCGATGTCATTCGAATTGGGAATCGTGATGGTGATATCGTTCCGGCGCACGCCGTTGCGCGTATAATTCTTGACCGGCAGCGTCCAGAGCGTCGAATTCGGAGCCAGAATGTAGATCCCATCAGCGGCACGCAATCGCGTCGCAAAGAGCCCTATCTCCTCAACAGTGCCGGAAACGCTGCCGACTTCGACATATTCGCCGATCCGCAGCGGCCGCAGCGCCAAGAGCATAATACCGGCGGCTATATTCTGCAGTGTTCCCTGGAGCGCCAGACCGATAGCGAGACCTACCGCGCCAATGGCGGCAATGACCGATGCTGTCTGGATACCGAACTGGCCGAGCACCATGACAACCACGAGCCCGAGCACGAAATAGCGCGCGATCTTTGAAAGGAAGCGACGCAAGGTAAGGTCGAAGCCGCCGACACGGCCGAGACCGGCAAAGAGCCAGCGCTCGACGAGCCCTGCCACAAGAAACCCTATGACCATGAGCAAGATCGCGCCGATCACCGAAAACGAATAGGCGACAACCAGCGCGCTCGCCTGTCTTATCGCGGTTTGTATGGCGGAATAGGCGCTTTGAGGATCAAGTTCCATCAGACAGTTCTCCGTTTCGGTGGGAAGGGCTCAACCGTTGGAAGATGCTCCTGGTTCCGGATGCCACAGCGTCGCCTTCGTTCCGCCTCAAGCCTCCTGGGTCTCGCCGTGACGCCGGCGGTAGCGGATCGAGGAGAAGAAGGCGAACATGATGAGCGCTGCGCCGATCACACCTGTTATCACCTCCGGAATGTGAACCAGCGTCTGGCAATACATGATCAGGGCGAGAACGAGGATCGCGTAGAAGGCGCCGTGCTCAAGGTAGCGATATTGGCCGAGCGTTTCCTTGTCGACCATCATGATCGTCAGCGCCCGCACATAGAAGGCGCCGATGCCAAGGCCGATCGCAATGACGAAGAGATTTGTCGAGAGGGCGAATGCCCCGATAACGCCATCGAACGAGAAGCTGGCATCGAGCATTTCGAGGTAAAGGAAGGCGCCGAGCCCACCCTTGTGCACCGTGTCCATCTGCTCCTGGGTCGCATCGAGAACCGCGCCCAGCCCTTCGACGAAGAGGAAGGTCAAGAGGCCGTAAATGGCCGACGTCAGGAACGTCACAGATTCCTCGCCCTCGAGCTGGCGCGAGAAGAATATGATGAGAAGCAGCGCAACCGCGACCTCAATACCCTGGATCGAGGCAAACCGGGAGGCATTTGCCTCGATAACCTTGATCCAATGGACGTCCTTCTCGTGATCGAAAAAGAACTTCAGGCCGACCATCAGCAGGAAAGTGCCGCCGAATGCCGCAATGGATACATGCGCGTCCTGCATGATGCGGGCATATTCTTCCGGATTGGAGATGGCGAGTTTCAGCGCCGAAATTGGATCGATCCAGGCCGCAATGGCGACGATTGCCAGTGGAAAGATAATCCGCATGCCGAACACGGCGATTATGATGCCCCAGGTCAGGAAGCGCCGCTGCCACGTTGGTGTCATGTCCCGCAGGATCTTGGCGTTGACGATAGCGTTGTCGAAAGACAACGAGATTTCGAGGATGCCGAGGACAGCACAAATGAAAAGGACCGAAAGTGCGCCCTGTACGGTTCCTGAATAAATGAAACCGATCCAAGTACCGAGCGCGAGACCAACAAATGTAAAAATGAAGGGCCAGGTGAAATATTTATACGTTGCCATGCGCGTTTCCTGCTTGAAACTCCCTGATTGCTATCAAGATGGGAACTCAGAACGGCCATAACCACCGCATAGGCGGGTTTATGCGCCGTTCAATATGATTTCACACTCGATTGCAATCCTCCCACTGTCTTTAAACCCCACAAACCTGTCTCAATCCTGTCTCGTCCACGAGCAGGCGGCGGTCAAATGGTCTTTCGAACCATATAGATCGTAACGGGCAGCGCAGCGCGCCAGGCGTCGAAGCTTCCAAGGGGTTGTGCCTGCGAAACTGCAAGCTTGGTCAGGTCACCGCCATGCTTCCTGCGCCAATCGACGAGCGTCATTTCGCCTTCGATGGTCACGGCATTTGCGACGAGGCGGCCGCCAGGTTTCAGGTGGGCCCAGCAGGTGGAAAGTACATCGGGGTCGGTGACGCCCCCGCCGATGAAGATCGCGTCGGGAGCCGGCAGTTCGGCGAGGGCTGCAGGCGCTTCGCCGCGAACAAGATGAAGGTCCGGCACGCCCAGCGCGCGGCTATTGTGCAAAATGAACTGCTGCCGCTTGTCGTTGGGTTCGACTGCGAGCGCCCGGCACATCGGGTGGCTGCGCATCCACTCGATGCCGATCGAACCGCAGCCTGCTCCGACATCCCACAGCAATTCGCCGGGAAGCGGGGCGAGATGCGCGAGCGTCACGGCACGGACATCACGTTTGGTCAGTTGTCCGTCATGTTCGAACGCGTCATCCGGCAAACCGGCCAGCAGTGGAAAGGTTCGCGTTTCCTGGCCGACCACGCCGCAATCGACGGCCACGACATTGAGATTCGCACATCGCGGATGATCCCAGGAGCCGGCAACGCCATCAATCCGGCGCTCAACCGGTCCGCCGAGATGTTCGAGCACTGTCAGCCTGGCGCCAGCAAATCCGCGCTGGGCGAGCATTCCCGCCACATTGGCAGGTGTATCGCCGTCATTGCTGAGGACGATGAGTTTGGCGTTGGGAACAAAGGCTTTGAACAGCGTCTCGATTGGCCGGCCATGAACGCTCAGCAACTGGCTTTCCTGAATGGGCCAGCCCATTGCAGCGGCTGCGAGCGCGAACGAGGACGGGGCAGGAAGTATTCGCATCTCGCTGCGCTCGATATGGCGTGTCAGCGCCGCGCCCATGCCGAAATGCATAGGGTCGCCGCTGGCGAGCACCACGACGGGGTGACCGCGTAAAGCAAGCAGCATCGGATAGGCGTCGGAAAACGGTGTCGGCCAGGCAACGCGCTTTGCTTCGAGATTGTCGGGCAGGAGTTCCAGATGGCGCCTGCCGCCAAAAATGGTTCCCGCCTCGGCAAGAGCGCGCCGGGCGGCTTCGCCAAGCCCGCCATAACCGTCCTCGCCGATTCCAACTACAGTCAGCCACTGTGCCGTGATTTCTTCGTCGTTCATGGTCCATGCATGCCCGAAAGCAGACGTGAGGTCAACGAAACGGCCAACGCGCCTGCCGCTCCTGTCATCGCTGTTGGCACGCTGCCGGCCATCCTGTAAAACCGTCAAACCATGAGTCAGCGCGCGCCAATTGCCCCGAATTTTACTATCGAAGACCGGCGTTCCGCCTGTCCCGGCCTGTTTCGCATGGCCAAGGCGCTTGATGGCGGCATTTGCCGGGTAAAGCTCACCTTCGGCGAACTCAGCGCCGAACAGGCACGGCAGGTGGCTGAAGCGGCGGAAAAGTTCGGAAATGGCATCATCGAGATCACCAACCGTGCAAACCTGCAGATACGCGGCGTTCGCGCGGAAACTGAAGCGCTCCTGATAGCGGCGTTGCTCGATGCCGGACTTGGGCCGCTGACGGATCGCGGTGACGATGTTCGTAACGTCATGGTCAGTCCGGTTGCCGGGGTCGATCATGCGCTTGTCGATGTTCGCCCGCTCGCCTTACGCCTGCTCACGGCCTTGCAACTCAATGCCGGTTATCAGACGCTATCACCGAAATTCTCGGTGCTCGTGGACGGCGGCGAGACTGTCGGGATGGTTGAACACCCGCACGATATCTGGGTTAGCCCGATCGATCCCGAAAGCAAGACATCGCAATTTGCCTTCGGCATTGCCGGTGTGCCCCCAACGGTGCGAGACGATCGCCCGGCGCTCGGGAGGGTCAACGGCGATGAGGTCTTTGCGGTCGTCACCAGCATTATCGACCTGTTTCTCGAATGGAGCCGAGGCAACCCCGCCGCCTCGCGCATGCGCCACTTTCTTGCGGATATTGGAGAGGCAGACTTTCTGCAACAATTGGAGCGGGGGCTCGGCCATTCGGTAGGACACGATGCTTCTGCCCCATGGTTGAGACGGCAGCCTCGGGCGCATGGACACCTCGGCGTCCTTATTGAGAGTGCAAGCACTTTCCTCATTGGCGCCATGCCGCCCCTTGGCCGTCTTGATCCAGATGTGCTCGTCGCCCTTGCTGCGCTGGCTCAAGAACAGGGCAATGGCCACCTGCGCCTGACGCCCTGGCAAAGCATCCTATTGCCGGGGATTTCTACGGCTGGGGCGCAGAGCGTCCTCGCTCGTCTCGAAGCGTTGGGCCTGCATTCGGACCCTGAAACGCCGCTCGCCACGATGATCAGTTGTTCAGGATCAGCCGGTTGCAGTTCCGCCCTCGCCGCCACTCAGGCTGACGGGTTTAAGCTCGCCACCCTGCTCGGCCCGACATCCGCTTCCCCGCAGATACATGTGAGCGGCTGCATGAAATCCTGCGCATCGCCCGGGGCACGTCCCATTACGCTGGTTGCGACAGCGCCCGGCCACTATGACATCTTTCTGCAAGCGACCAATGGACCGTCGCGTTTTGGCAAGCTATTGGCTGCCAATGTCACTATCGAGGAAGCGGCCGATTTGATCGGCAAGAATTTCGGGGCCAGTTAATGCTAGATTATATTCGCGACGGCCAGGCGATCTATGATCGCTCGTTCGCCATCATCCGTTCCGAGGCTGATCTCAGCCGCATCCCCGCCGATCTCGAAAAATTGGCCGTGCGCGTCGCCCATGCCTGCGGCATGGTCGATGTTATCGATGACCTCGCCTTCTCCGAAGGTGCCGGGACCGCGGGCCGCAACGCGCTTTTGAACGGTGCGCCGATCCTTTGCGATGCGCGCATGGTGGCCGAGGGTGTCACCCGCGCAAGGCTTCCTGCCGATAACGATGTCATCTGCACGCTGAACGATCCGTCAGTGCAGATACTGGCGCGCGAACTCGGCAATACGCGCTCGGCCGCGGCGTTAGAACTCTGGCGCCCGTATCTCCCTGGCGCCGTCGTGGCCTTTGGCAATGCGCCGACCGCGCTCTTTCGCCTCCTCGAAATGATCGATGCCGGCGCTCCGAAGCCTGCGCTGATCCTCGGTTTTCCCGTCGGATTCGTCGGCGCCATGGAATCGAAAGCTGCTCTCGCCGAAAACAGCCGCGGCATACCCTATGTCGTCGTGCATGGGCGGCGCGGCGGCAGCGCCATGGCGGCGGCAGCCATCAACGCGCTTGCCTCGGAGAAGGAATGATGCCGCAAAAGGGACGGCTCTTCGGGCTGGGCGTTGGTCCCGGCGATCCCGAACTCATCACCCTGAAGGCGCTGCGCCTGCTGCAAGGCGCGCCGGTCGTCGCCTATCATGCCGCCAAAGGCAAGAAGGGCAACGCGTTGACCATCGTCGAACAGTATCTCAGGGACAATCAACTTCTGGTCCCGCTCGTCTATCCGGTTACAACCGAGATCCTGCCGGCGCATATGAATTACGAGGCGATCGTCAGCGACTTTTATGGTGAAATCACCGGCCTGTTACGCCGCCATCTCGATGCCGGCAGCGACGTCGCTGTGATCGCCGAGGGCGATCCGTTCTTCTACGGCTCGTTCATGTATATCCACGACCGGCTGGCGGAAGACTACGAGACCGAAGTCGTTCCCGGCGTCTGCTCCATTCTCGGCGGCGCAGCGGTGCTCGGCGCGCCGCTAGTCTACCGTAACCAGACGCTTACCGTTTTGTCCGGCGTCCTGCCTGCGGCCGATTTGAAGATGCGCCTTGCCGCCACGGAGGCAGCGGCAATCATGAAGCTCGGTAAAAACCTGAGCAAAGTTCGGGGCGTCATCGAGGAACTTGGCCTCACGGACCGCGCGCTCTACGTCGAACGGGCGACCATGCAAGCGCAACGGATCATTCCGCTCGCCGAAGTCGATCCCGAGACGTCGCCTTATTTTTCGCTCATCCTCGTCCCGGGCGAAAAGTGGCAAGGCAGCGGCGAATGACCGGCCCGCTCAGCATTTTCGTGCTTTCCGTACGCGGCATCGAAACGGCGCGGCGCATCAAAGCGGGTATAGAAGGCGCAACGGTCCTGGGGCTCGAAGGCCGCGTTGAGGGTGCCGACGAGACATTCGCCAATTTCGGCGATACGATCCGCGAGCACCATTCGCGCGGCAACGCTATTCTTGCCCTTTGCGCCGCCGGCATCACCATACGCTCGCTGGCGCCACTTCTCGGCAACAAGACAGGCGAGCCCCCCGTTCTTGCCGGCGCCGACGACGGGTCTGCCGTCGTTCCCTTGCTCGGCGGCACCACCGGCGTCAACGTCCTCGCGAGGCAGATCGCCGCCACCCTTAATGTTGCTCCGGCGATCACCACCTCCGGTGAATTGCATTTCGGCACGTGCTTGCTCAATCCTCCGCCGGGCTATGTGCTTAAAAATCCGGAGGATGCAAAGACCTTCATCGCGGATCTGCTCGCCGGCAAGACGGTGCGGATCGAGGGCGATGCTCCCTGGCTCGAGCAGGCGCGCCTGCCCGTCGATGAGAACGCAGATCTGCTCATTCGCGTGACCTCCGACAATGCCGCTCCCGGAAAAGGCGAACTCGTATTTCAGTCAGTGCCGCAGAACAGTCCTGCCCCTCGGAAGCGCGGCCGTCTGTCCGTCATCGGTCTAGGTCCCGGCGATCCCGACTTCATGATTCCGGCCGTCAAGCAGGCGCTGCAACGAGCCGAAGATGTGCTTGGCTATGAAACCTATGTGCGGATGGCGGGGCCTTTCCGGCCGGATCAGACGATCCACATGACCGACAATCGCGAGGAAATGCAGCGCGCCCGCCATGCCTTCGAATTGGCGGCGACCGGCCGCTCCGTTGTGATGATTTCCTCCGGCGATCCCGGCGTGTTCGCCATGGCCGCCGCAGTGGTCGAGGCATTGCACGAATCGCAAGATCCGGCCTGGCATGGCGTCAAGCTCGAAATTCTGCCCGGCGTTTCGGCGGCCATGGCGGCGGCAAGCCGCAGTGGCGCCCCGCTCGGCCACGATTTCTGCATTCTTTCGCTTTCCGACAATCTCAAGCCTTGGAAGATCATCGAGAAGCGCATCGCGCTTGCCGCCGAGGCGGACCTTGCCATGGCCTTCTACAATCCGATTTCCAAGCCGCGCCCATGGCAGCTGCCGCGCGCGATCGAAATTCTGCGTCAGTATCGTGGTGCGTCGACGCCGGTGGTTCTCGGCCGCGACATAGGCAGGCCTGGCGAAACGCTGCGGACCATTACGCTTGGCGAATTGACGCCGGAGCAAGTTGATATGCGCACGGTGGTGATCGTCGGATCGTCCCATTCGGTAAGTTTCCCCCGCGCCGATGGTGGCAGCTGGGTCTATACGCCGCGTTGGTATGGGACGAAGCCGCAATCCTGACGTGCCGCGGGGCGTTTCACGATAAAACTCATCGTTGAGTGAGGAAAGTTCATTTGACGCTGCCCACCGATGCCGGAAAAAGGACTGAGCACTTCGCATTTGTATCGCCGCCCTTCAATGGCGCTCACTATGATCCGCCAAGACCTGAATGCCTGCATCCGGAGCTACCATGCCTGACAAGAATTACGTTTTGACCCTGACCTGCGAAGACCGTCCCGGCATCGTCGCCTCGGTGACGACCGAACTTGCCGGCATGGATGCCAATATTGCCGAGAGCAACCAGTTCTGGGACCGGCAGACCAACCGCTTCTTCATGCGCATCGCTTTCACCGCGGCGGAAGGGACGACCAAGGACGATGTCGAACGGGGGCTGAAGCCCGCCATCGACCGCTTCGACATGAAGACGAGCCTCGCCGATCAGGCGAAAAAGCCGAAGATCATCATCATGGTGTCGAAGTTTGACCATGCGCTGCAACATCTGATCTACCAGATTCGCGTTGGCTGGCTCGATGCCGAAGTTGCTGCCATCGTCTCCAACCATGAGGACAGCCGTCGTTTCGCCGAGCACGAGGGTATCCCCTATTACGTCCTGCCGGTGTCGAAGGACAACAAGCGCGACCAGGAAGAAACCCTCCTGAAGATCGTCAAGGACAGCGGCGCCGATCTTGTCGTCCTTGCCCGCTACATGCAGGTTCTGTCCGACAACCTTTCGAAGCGGCTCTACGGCAAGGTAATCAACATTCACCACTCGTTCTTGCCGAGCTTCAAGGGCGCTAAGCCCTATCACCAGGCGCATGAGCGCGGCGTCAAACTGATCGGCGCCACCGCCCACTATGTCACGCCGGATCTCGATGAAGGCCCGATCATCGAGCAGGAGACCGAGCGCGTCAGCCATGCGATGAGCGCCGAGGACTTTGTCGCCACCGGCCGCGATATCGAAAGCCGCGTGCTCGCCCGCGCCGTGAAGAAGCACCTCGAATCCCGCGTCATGCTCAACGGCCACAAGACCGTGGTCTTCGGCTAGGCAGACTCGGTACCGGCTGCTACCGCAGCCGGCTTGGGAAAGTTAGTTAGCCGCGAAATATTTCTCGAGGTTCGAGACGACCCGGTCGGCCATTGCCTTCCGGGTTTCGACCGTCGCGCTGCCCATATGCGGCTGCAGCACCACATTATCGAGCGTGAACAGCGCCTCTGGAACATTTGGTTCGTCGACGAACACATCGATCCCGGCGCGGCCGAGTTCGCCTGACTGCAGCAGTTCCACGAGTGCCGCCTCATCGACGACGGTGCCTCGCGCGATATTGACGAAGGTTCCCTCAGGACCGAGCGCCTGCAGCACCTGGCGTGAAATAATCCCCTGCGTCGACGCGCCTCCGGGCAGGATGGCGATAAGGGCGGCGCAGTCGCGCGCCATGGCGACGAGATCATCATAATGGGTATAGGGCGCGTCCGGCTTCCTGTTGCGGGTATGATACACGACATCGCAGCCAAAAGCCTCAAGCTTGCGGGCAATGACGCTGCCGATACGGCCGAGTCCAACGAGCCCGACCTTCTTTCCCTCGATGCCGAGGGCAAGGGGTGCATTCTCGCCCCTCGCCCAGCGACCGGAGCGCACAAAGCGATCATTAGCCACAAGATCGCGGGTTGCGGCGAGGAGGAGCACGATCGCCATGTTGGCGGTATCTTCGTTGAGCACGTCCGGCGTGTTCGCGACCTTGATGCCCTTCTTCTCCGCATAGGCAACATCGAGAGAATCGGTGCCGACGCCGAATGACGAAACAATCTCGACCGCCGTCAAAAGGTCGATCATGTCAGCCTTCAGCCCGGTAAACGTGCTCGTTACCGCGGCGCGAAACCGGCTTGCATTCGTTTCGAGGAAACCGAGCGCATCCTTTTCCTCGTAGAGCTTTTCCACCGCATAGCGCTTTTCGAGTTCTTCAAGGAGATAGGGCATCAACGGCCCGAGTACGAGAAGCGGTTGCTTTGGCATTCGTCACATCCTGTTCGTTCAATTCAATGGGCTTTCCTGACCATAGCGAAACTGGTGACGCAAACACAAACCCTTACGCAATAATTTATATGTGAAATATGCACCCGTATATGATTAAAACCGTCAGGCGCGGTAATTTGGTTCTGGTGCTTGCGCCACCCTATCAATTAGTATGAAAAGCAAGGACCAAGGCCTCGGGACGGAAAAATGTCAAAATCAGTTGAAATCAATGATCTGAAGCGAATTGCCAAGCGGCGCGTACCGAAGATGTTCTTCGACTATGCCGACTCTGGCGCCTGGACGGAAAGCACTTATCGCGCCAACGAAGAGGATTTTCGCAAGATTCAGCTGCGCCAGCGCGTAGCCGTCGACATGACCGACCGCACGCTGGAAAGCACGATGATCGGCCAGAAGGTATCGATGCCCGTGGCTCTGGCGCCGACTGGCCTTACCGGCATGCAGCATGCCGATGGCGAGATCCTGGCGGCACAGGCGGCCGAAGAGTTCGGCGTTCCCTTCACGCTTTCGACCATGAGCATCTGCTCGATCGAGGACGTCGCCGAAGCGACGACGAAGCCTTTCTGGTTTCAGCTTTACGTGATGCGCGACCGTGATTTCATCTACAATCTTATCGACCGCGCCAAGGCTGCCAAATGCTCCGCCCTCGTGTTGACGCTCGACCTGCAGATTCTCGGCCAGCGCCATAAGGATATTCGCAACGGCCTCTCCGCACCGCCGAAATTCACGCCGAAGCACATCTGGCAGATGGTGACGCGCCCGCAATGGTGCCTCGGCATGTTGAAGACAAAACGGCACACCTTCCGCAACATCGTCGGCCACGCCAAGGGCGTCGGCGATCTCTCGTCCCTCTCGGTCTGGACGGCGGAACAGTTCGACCCGCGGCTCTCCTGGAGCGATGTCGCCTGGATCAAGGAACGCTGGGGCGGCAAGATCATCATCAAGGGTATTCTCGACGTCGAAGATGCAAAGATGGCCGTATCGACCGGCGCCGACGCCATAATCGTTTCCAATCACGGCGGGCGTCAACTCGATGGCGCGCCCTCCTCGATTTCTGTGCTTGCCGAAATCGTCGACGCCGTGGGCGACAAGATCGAAGTGCTGTTCGACGGCGGCATCCGCTCCGGTCAGGATGTCCTGAAGGCCCTCGCCATTGGCGCAAAGGGCACTTTTATCGGACGCGCCTTCCTTTACGGCCTCGGCGCTGGCGGCAAGCAGGGCGTGAGCGAGGCGCTCGAAATCATCCGCAAGGAACTCGATATCACCATGGCGCTGTGCGGCGAGCGCGACGTGAAAAAACTTGACCGCAACAATCTCTACAAGAGCGGGCTCGAAACCAAACCGCGCATGGCCGAAGTCAAGACCAAGCGCGCGTCATAGGCATGAGCCCAAAAAGCCCCGGTCGCCCGGGGCTTTTTTCACAATTCAGATCGCCTTCCAGTTGGGATCGACCGCGTCTGCCGCTGATCGCCATTCGTCGGCATAATCGACGTTCTGCCAATTCTTGAACCAGGGGCCGCCATTGGTGAAATGCACGGCGTTGGGATAGCCGCAGGCCGGCTTTTCATTCCAGCCTTCGAGCCAGTTCCATTCGACCGGAACTTCGCCGATCTCATCATCCTTCGCCCACTGCATCCGGTGGAGATAGGCGCCCGTTTCGCGGTTGATCAATTCCGGCGTCAGCTGGCGCGTTGACGGATGCTCGCAGTTGAAGAGCATGAAGGACGACCAGTTCTTGCGCGGATAGCTGGTCTGCACCTTGCCATCCATCTTGGTGCCTTCCTTGGGGGTGTAGTCATGCTTGACGCAGATGACTGCCTTCGATTCGTCGCGGTAATCTAAAAGCTTGGCCACGTCGGAGAAGAACAGGAAATCGCAATCGCAAAACAGTGCCCAGCCCTTGTAGCCGGCAAGCCACGGGGTGAAGAAGCGCGAATAGGTGAATTCTGTTGAAGCCAGCGGGTCGATGTCGCGGGTATAGGCGCCTTTCTCGACAAGCTCTTCCAGCTTGATCGGGATCACATTGACCGGAATGCTCGCATGTTTGAGGATAGTGCTCTTTGCAACCTCGTAGGCAATGGGTTCGCGTGAATCCCAGCCAATATAGATATCAAGTTCCCTGTTCATATGACCTCGCTTCCAGCTTCATACGATGACGTTGAGGATGTTCTGTTCCACCCTGTCCATGACCCATTTGCGCTCGTCGCCCCAGGAGTGGCGGCGCCAGCCTTCCCAGCTGAACCCGCAAAGGACGATCTTCCATTCCGCCGGGTCATAATGTTGGAGGATATAGGTCAGGCCGAAATAGCCGGTACTCGGGAACACCTCCCGGCGCGCAGTTTCGGGAATACCGAGCGCAGCACAGCCATCCTTGTAAAACCGGGGGGGCAGGATCAAGACCGATTTGCCCGCAGCGCCGAAAGCGTCGATTGCCTGCAATGTCCAGTCACCGCGCCGGCCCTTGAGCCGCGAGAGGAGATGCGGCTGGCGGAAATATTCGGCGATGATCTGCGGGTGATAGGCAAAAATGACTTCGGACGCGCCCTGGACGATCGGAGAGCCGAAATAGTTCGGATCGGTCAGGCGGCGCTGCATCGGCTTGCCTGAATTGCATACGAACAGAATGTCGGTCTTGACCCCGGACATGCCCTTCGATGACTTGGGCTCGTTGAAGCGAACCACACAATCTGCACGATCGACATCCTCGGAGAGATTGTCCTTGATCGGACCGTTACCGACGATGAACATCGTCTTGCGTTCGCTGTGATGGGGAATGGAAGACATTAATGGTTTCGTGTTGCTCGTCCGAGGGTGAACGACCCGATTGATGAAGCTGATCGCCAGCCTCGCATGGACATCCGTTGTACGACTAATGTACGGGGAACTCTCGCAAGTCAACATGGTGTAGTTGAATGCACTAGTCCACATATCACACTGCGTGCAACATTTCTGAAGGAATTCAATGGCGAACGAACTTCCAAGCGGAAAGGCCGTCGCAATCATCGGCGGTGGACCGGCCGGACTGATGGCCGCAGAACTTCTGTCCGCATCGGGGGGCTATACTGTCACCGTCTACGACAGCATGCCGACCTTTGGCCGCAAATTTCTCCTTGCCGGAAAATCCGGGCTCAACATCACGCATTCCGAAGCCTACGCGCGATTTGCCGGGCGATTCGGCGCTGCCTCAGGTCACCTGCGCGCGGCGCTCGATACGTTTACGCCGGACGATGTCCGCCAGTGGGCGGCCGGACTTGGCACTGAGACCTTCGTTGGCTCGTCGGGCCGCGTCTTTCCCAAGGTCATGAAAGCCTCGCCTTTGCTGCGCGCCTGGCTTGCCCGGTTGCAACAGCGTGGCGTGGTGCTCAAGTCGCGTCATCGCTGGACAGGCTTTGCCGAAGGCGGCTACGCATTTGAAACGCCTGAGGGCCGAACCATCATCCACAGCGATGCGGCGCTGCTGGCGCTTGGCGGCGCGAGCTGGCCCAAACTTGGCTCTGACGGATGCTGGCAACCGTTGCTTGCCGCCAAGGGCGTGCCGATGGCTGGCCTCCGCCCGGCAAATTGCGGCTTCGACGTCGCTTGGGATGAGGGATTTCTCGATCGATTCGCAGGCGTACCGGTGAAGTCGGTCACGGCAACATCGGATGCAGGCTCCTTGCCCGGCGAATTCGTGATCAGCACCCATGGCATCGAGGGAAGCCTGGTTTACGCCCATTCCGCCGCACTGCGCGACCGGCTTCAACGTGAGGGGCGGGCAGAACTGGCGCTCGATCTTGCGCCCGGACGCAGTGAGGAGCGGCTTGCCCGCGACCTTGCGCGCCAGGATAACAAGGCAAGTTTCAGCAATCGCCTGCGCAAGGGCGCCGGCATTGACGGCGTAAAGTCGGCGCTCCTCAGGGCCTATGCAAGTCCGGCCGATCTTGCCCACCCGCTGCGTCTCGCCGCAAGCATAAAGAGCTTGAAACTGCCGCTGCTTCGGCCGCGTCCCATCGCCGAAGCCATCTCCTCGGCCGGCGGCATAAAATGGGAGGGCCTCGACGACAATTACATGCTCAAGTCGATCCCGGGCGTCTTTGCCGCCGGAGAGATGCTGGATTGGGAGGCTCCGACAGGCGGTTATCTCCTCACCGCCTGCTTTGCCACGGGGCGCGCCGCGGCGCACGGCATGGCGGCATTTCTGGACAATTGAAAAACGCCGCTTGGCGATGATTTTTCAGCATATTCCGTCGGTTTGATGTACTTCTCCTGAAGGGGGGGGAAATATCGGTTGGGAGGCTGATATGGACGACCTTCGAGATGCCGCAGCCGGCGGGGAGACACGATGGACGGCGCCGCCGCTGCCGGCAACTTCAGCTGAATACATTACCGTTGTCGCGCACTATCACCGCGCGGAAATGGGCCGCATGGCAGGTTGGCGCGACCGGATAGACCGAACAACCAACTGGGCCATCACCGGCGTTGCGGCAATGCTTTCGCTCTCCCTCTCAACGCCGACATCCCACCATGGCGTCCTGATCTTCGCCATGATCCTGGTACAGCTCCTGCTCCTGATCGAGGCCCGTCGATACCGCTTTTTCGATGTTTATCGCGGCCGCGTTCGCAAGCTCGAAAAGCACTATTTCGCTCAGATCCTCGATCCGATGCCAGATCCGGACACGAAATGGGGCCATCTGATCGGCGAGGATTTGCGCAGACCGAAATTCATGATCTCTACCAGGGCAGCAATGTCGCGGCGGCTGCGCCGCAACTATATCTGGATGTTCCTCGTCCTCCTCCTCGCCTGGGTATTGAAGATTTCGACGCCGAAACTGCAGGATGGCGGGGCGGTACATGATGTGGCCGGGTCACTGGCTGAGATCGTCCGCAACGCCACCTTTGGACCGCTCCCCGGCTGGCTCGTGGTGGCCGGCGTGGTGATGTTCTATGTGTGGCTCGGCTATCTCGCGCTGCTGACCGACCCGGACGAAAAAGAGCACGGCGAAGTCCACGTCTGAGCGACTAGAACCTATAAACATGGATGTAAGAAAGGTGGTACGCCCAAGGGGAATCGAACCCCTGTTTGCGCCGTGAGAGGGCGCCGTCCTGACCGCTAGACGATGGGCGCTTAGCGAGTTGCTTCTGGCGGTATAATCAAGCCGGCGCCAAAGTGCAATAATGATTTGTGACTGTCGTAATCCGACAGCCTGCCCTACTTCCCGGGAGCTTCGCCAATGCGCGCCACGACGCGCTTCGTTGCAACATCATACACCAGAATCTGCCGCGTCCCGTCGGCAAGCCGCGTTTCGAGCGAAAGCGAATTGTTCGACAGATTGTGGGAAAGGATGCGCGTGCCGGGGTCGAGCGTGATCGATTCGCCGGCCAATGCCTCGCCGAGCGGCTGCCCCGGAACCGTATGGTGCGCTGCCGCTGCGACCTCGGGAACCGGCTGGTTAATCTTGTAGACAATCGCCGCCAGCACGGCCATAAGACCCACAACCATGATGCCGATGGATACGGCGAGCAGCCGTATCATCTTGCGGCGCACCCGCTCCATCGCCGGATCGAGCGGCTGTTCTTCCGCATCGAGTTCTTGGTTGATTTGAGCCATTAAGGCATCTCCGAGGTTTCGAAACCAAGCCTCTGTAACGAAGGGACGCGGTCTTTGAAAGAGTTAATTGCCGATAGCGAAGCGGCTGGCAAGCGGCTGGATGCGTGGCTTTCAGCCCAATTGGCCCCCGATCTGTCGCGCAATCGCATCCAGTCGCTCATCGGCGAAGGCCAGGTCAGCATTGATGGCAAGATTATCCGCGAAGCCAAGCACAAGCTGCGCGAAGGCGCGAGCATCGCGATTGCCGTCCCCGAACCCGAGGATGCAACGCCGCAGGGCGAGGAAATCGCCCTCGATATTCTTTACGAGGATAGCGATCTCATCGTCATCAACAAACCCGCCGGCCTCGTCGTCCATCCAGGCAACGGCAATTGGAGCGGCACGCTCGTCAATGCGCTGATCCACCACTGCGGCGATACATTATCGGGCATTGGAGGTGTAAGGCGCCCCGGCATCGTCCATCGCCTCGACAAGGAAACCAGCGGCGTCATGGTCGTTGCAAAAAACGATCTCGCGCATCGCCATCTCAGCGCGCAGTTTGCCGACCACGGGCGGACGGGCGATCTGGAACGCGCCTATCTCGCGATCGTCTGGGGCACGCCCGATCGCAAGACCGGGACCGTGGACGCACCCCTCGGCCGATCCCACCGCGACCGCACCAAGCAGGCCGTGGTACATGAGGAGCGCGACGACGCGCGCCACGCCGTCACCCATTTCGAGGTCATGGAGAAATTCGGCGCGAAGGACGATGCCACCGCCCTTGCTGCCTTGATCGAATGCCGGCTCGAGACCGGGCGCACGCATCAGATACGCGTACACATGGCGCATATCGGCCATCCCCTCGTCGGGGATCTCGACTATGGCAGCGCCTATAAGACCAAGGCGAACAAATTGGCCGAACCGCTTCAGGGCATCGTCAAGAGCTTTACGCGCCAGGCCCTCCACGCGCAGCTTCTCGCCTTTGAGCATCCTTCGACAGGCGAGGTCATGCACTTCGAAGCGCCCGTGCCGGCGGATATGGCCGAGTTACTTGACGCCTTCCGCACAACTGCGCTTTAATAAGCGGCGGAACATTCTTTGCCATGACACGTTCTAGTAAACGCACACCCCAAATATGACTCTATTGTTCACGTTTATGTGACAGCTTGTTTCGTCGCTTAATAGATCGTGATTTTGACAAAATAGTACCTATATGTTGATGGCACGAATCCGCCAGCGCCAATTTGTGGGTGGCCGGATGTTGCGGACCTGCCGATAATGGGGGTCCATTTCAAATGAGGAGGGTGCCCTGTGGCCCAAAATCTTCCTAGTGTTCTCGGCGGGGATGGTGGACTGACCCGCTACCTTGAAGAAATCCGACGCTTTCCGATGCTCGAACCGCAAGAAGAGTACATGCTCGCCAAGCGGTATCTTGAGCATTCCGATCCGAAGGCGGCACACAAGCTCGTTACCAGCCATCTGCGTCTCGTCGCCAAGATTGCGATGGGTTATCGCGGCTATGGCCTGCCGATCGGTGAAGTCATTTCCGAAGGCAATGTCGGCCTGATGCAGGCTGTGAAGCGTTTCGAACCGGAGCGCGGTTTCCGCCTTGCAACCTATGCGATGTGGTGGATCAAGGCCTCGATCCAGGAATATGTCCTGCGCTCGTGGAGCCTGGTCAAGATGGGCACGACCGCCAACCAGAAGCGCCTGTTCTTCAACCTGCGCAAGGTGAAGAGCAAGATTCAGGCGCTCGACGATGGCGATTTGAACCCGGAACAGGTCAAGGAGATCGCAACGCGGCTAAGCGTATCGGAAGACGAGGTCATTTCGATGAACCGACGCCTTTCCGGCGATGCTTCGCTCAATGCGCCGATCCGCTCGGCCGACGGTGAAGCTGGCGGCGACTGGCAGGACTGGCTGGTCGACGACCACGACAGTGCCGAGGATATGCTGATCGAGCAGGACGAACTCGAGAGCCGGCGCGAAATGCTGTCTGGTGCGATGTCGTCGCTCAATGATCGCGAGCGCCGTATCTTCCAGGCGCGGCGCCTTGCAGATGATCCCGTTACGCTCGAGGATCTGTCGACCGAGTTCGGCATCAGCCGCGAACGTGTACGCCAGATCGAGGTCCGCGCTTTCGAAAAGGTGCAGGATGCCGTCAAAGCAGCCGCCATCAAGCAGCAGAAGGCGCTCGTCTCGATGAGTGACAGCCACTAGTCTCCCCGAGCTGAATGCAAAAAAGGCCGCTTCAAGCGGCCTTTTTCATATCATCACGCGTAATCCTAACCTCCGGCCTTGTCTGCCCAGGATTTCAGGACATCGTTGAAAACCTTCTCGCCGGGCAGGCCCTTTTCGAGCGTGATCAGCGCCCGGCGTCCGGTCTTGTAGGCAATCGGAATATCGATCCACGATTGGCGGCCCATCAGTGCCATGTTGGTATCGACCGCCGTCTTGGCGTCGTTCATCGCAATGATGAAGAAATTGTCCGCGATCTTCGCCGGTATAGCGACGAGCGGGCTGCCCGGCGCCTGTTCCGTATCCTTGAAGGTCATTCGCGAGACATTTTCGATCGACCCGCCGGGGAAGCCCTCAGGAACCGTAAAGATCATCTCGACCAGATGGCTCGCGGGCAAGGTCTTGTCGCCATTGCGCCGAATGATCATGCGCAGGTTTATGCCTCGGCCAGGAATGGTGACCTCAGCCTTGATCGCAGGTTCCGGCGGCAGGTCGTTGCCGGGGGATTCCTGCACCACCGACCAGACGACTGCGCCAGCGTCGGCGGTTCCGGCTTCCTGACCGGAGCGTTCCTCATAGAAGAAGGCTTTCTGTCCGATCGGCAGGGCGGCCGGTTGCTGTGTCTGGCCCGCGGCCTGCTGTTCGGCCGGGGGTGCAGCCGGCTTTGCCGATTGGTCCGGTGTCGATGCTGCAACGGACGTTCCCTCACCGAGCGAAGGCTTGTCGTTGGCCGGGCCGGGATTGACCTCCTGCCCATCCGGCATCAGGCGCTGCGTCAGCTTCGGCTCGGGTTTGGGCTCGGTGCTCTCCGGCGTTGCGGCCGGCGCAGTGGCTTGCGGCGTCGGTGCAGGCGCAGCTGGCTCAGCGGGTGTCGTGGCCGGCGCATTGTTGGCGGTTTCTGCGGGCGCTTGCGGTTCGGTCTTGGAACTGGTCAGGCTGGCAAGCCAGGTCTTGGCCGCTGAAGCTTGTTCGGAGAGCTTGTCCTTGTAGACCCATCCTGCATAGCCGCCACCGGCAATGACCAGCAGAAGGCCAAGAATGGCAAGGAGCGGCACCAGCGACTTCTTCGGCGCCGAGCGCTTCAGGGGGCCGCGCGTGTACACGCCATAATCGCCCGCCCCGCGATCTTCCGCGGCGACCGTCAGATCGTTTTCGTCTTCTTCTTCCGGGCCTCGGCCAGATTTATTGCCTGCGGCAAACCCGGTCGCGGATTCTGCCAATACATCTTCGTCAGGAAGCCTTTCGTCCTCAGGCTCGCTCCGCTTGTTGATGCCGGCGCCGTGACTTGTCAGAAAATCTTCAAGCGCATCAGGCTGCGAACCTATCTTTGTGAAGCCCGGCGTCACGCTGGGCGCGGGCTTCGGAGGCTCCGGCGGCGCAGGCAGGGGCTCCGGCGCTTTGATTTCAGGCTCCGGTTCCGGATCCATAATGGGCGTAAACTTGAAATGCGGCGGCGTCGATGATGGTGGCGGGGCGACCGGCTTTGCTTCCACCGGCGGTGGCAGCGCATCCTCGATGGCCGGCGTGAAATCAGACTCTACCTCGGCGATAGCGTCTTCGAGCGCACTTATCTGGCGCGCCGCCGCGGCTTCCGGCGCATTCAGCGCCGCAAGCTTCTGCTCAATCGTTGCACGAGCTTTTGCATATACACGTTGACGAAGTTCGGGCGTTGGGTCCGCGATCCCGTCAATTGTCTTCCTCAATACTGCAACGAAGTCTGCCATTCACCCAAACCTATGGTTTTGCTGTGAGATTCTAGGACAATCCGAGTCTAGTCATGAAACGGATCGGTAACAAGTATCGTGTCGTCGCGTTCGGGGCTGGTGGACAGCAAAGCGATCGGCGCGCCGATCAATTCCTCGATATAGCGCACGTACTTGACTGCCTGCGCCGGAAGCTCGCTCCAGCTCCGTGCGCCGGCCGTGGTTCCCTTCCAGCCTTCGAGCGTCTCGTAGACGGGCTTGACGCGCGCCTGCTGACCCTGCCCCGCCGGAAGATAATCGATTACTTCGCCGTCGAGTTCGTAGCCGGTGCAAACCTTGATCTCCTCGAGTCCATCAAGGACATCGAGCTTTGTGAGCGCGATCCCGCTGATGCCGTTATTGGCAACCGCCTGGCGCACCAACACCGCGTCGAACCAGCCGCAACGGCGCTTGCGTCCGGTAACCGTCCCGAACTCGTGGCCGCGCTCGCCGAGGAACTGCCCGACTTCATTCTGCTGTTCTGTCGGGAAGGGCCCCTCGCCGACGCGCGTCGTATAGGCCTTGGTGATGCCAAGCACATAATGCAGGGAGCCAGGGCCAATGCCGGAACCCGCGGAAGCCTGCCCGGCAACGGTGTTGGATGAGGTAACAAACGGATAGGTGCCATGGTCTATGTCGAGGAGCGTGCCTTGCGCGCCCTCGAAAAGGATACGCTCGCCGGCTCGCTTCTTCTGGTCGAGCACATACCACACACGGTCCATGAAGGGCAGGATGTGCGGTGCGGCGTCGTTGAGTTCAGCGAGAAGCTTTGCCGCATCGACTTCTTCGATGCCGAGACCACGGCGAAGCGGATTGTGGTGCGCAAGCAGGCGTTCGATCTTTGCCGGCAGCGTGTCCGGATCGGCAAGGTCGAGAACATGAATGGCGCGGCGTCCCACCTTGTCCTCATAGGCTGGACCAATGCCGCGGCCGGTGGTGCCGATCTTGGTGCCCGCGTTCGAAGCTTCCCGCCGCCGGTCAAGTTCGCCATGGATCGACAGGATCAGGGTCGTATTTTCGGCGATTTTCAACGTATCCGGGGTAATGACAACGCCCTGGGCCTCGAGTTTCTTCTTCTCGGCGATGAAGGCATGCGGATCGAAAACGACGCCGTTGCCGATGATCGACAGCTTGCCGGGACGCACGACGCCGGAGGGCAGGAGTGACAGCTTATAGGTGACGCCATCGACGACCAGCGTATGACCTGCATTGTGACCGCCCTGAAAGCGAACGATGATATCTGCCCGTTCGGAAAGCCAATCAACGATCTTTCCCTTGCCCTCATCGCCCCATTGGGAACCGATCACAACAACATTTGCCATTCAAAACTCCTCGAGTCATAACCTCGTCGTGCATTTTTCTTCAAATGCGGTGCTTCTATACAGGCTGGTTCATAAAAGCGCGACAATTCTTTCGGCTATCACGCAACCTATTTACCTTTATCCTGGCAATAAACATCCCTGCCGTTGCATCCAGATAGTGGTTTCGCAACCACCCCGAATAGATTGCAAAACATGAATCGTACCGCCTACATATTTCTGCTGCTAACCGCGCTTTTTTGGGGCGGCAATGCTGTGGCCGGCAAGTTTGCAGTCGGCCATATCTCGCCGATGCTGCTCACGCTTTTGCGCTGGCTGCTCGCCTTTTTGATCATCGCCGCCATCAGCGTCAGACAAGTGCAGCGCGACTGGACAATGCTGCGCAAACATTTGTGGTTGCTCGCCGCCCTCGGCGCTTTCGGCTTCACCTTCTTCAACATGGCGCTCTACAGCGCGCTCAACTATACGTCCGCGATCAACGTCACGATCGAGCAGGCCGGCATACCGATGGTGATCTTCGTTGCAAATCTCCTGCTGTTCGGCACGCCCGTTCGCGCCGGGCAGATCATCGGCTTCAGCCTTTCCCTCGTTGGCGTAGCGCTGACCGCGGGGCACGGCAGCTTCAGCCAACTGGCCCGGCTTGAAGTCAATTTCGGCGACGCGCTGATGATCCTCGCAGTCCTGCTCTATAGCGGTTACACGGTGGCGCTGCGGTTCCGGCCCGCCATCAACTGGCAGAGCCTGATGACGGCAATGACCTTCTTCGCGTTTCTGACCGCGATCCCGTTCACGCTCTGGGAATGGCAGCGCGGCGCGCTGATGCCACCGGACACGACCGGCGCCATGGTCGTCCTCTATACCGCTATCTTGCCGTCACTTGCCGCACAGGTGCTTTTCCTCAAGGGCGTCGAATATATCGGGGCCAACCGCGCCGGCCTCTTCATCAATGCGGTCCCGATCTTCGGGACGCTTCTCGCGGTAGCCTTGCTCGGCGAGGAGTTCCACCCTTACCACGGCGTCGCACTTGTGCTCGTGCTTGGCGGCATCTGGATCGCCGAACTCAGCGGACGCAAGCATGCCGCGATCAGCGAAGCTGGCGGACCATGAAACGTGCGTCCTCCGAATAGGTTTTGAGCTTTTCTTCAAGCTCTGGCAGGTTTTCTGTCTTGAAGCCCTGCTTTTCCCAGAATCCAACCGAGTTGTTGACCGAGACCAGAGACATATTGGCAAGGTCTTCCCGCCTGGCCTGCTCGGCAAGAACGGCAACAATGCGGGCCGCCGCGCCGCTACCGCGGGCCGTCGGCATGAGGGCGATATCGTGCAGGTAGTAGGTGGAAGGTTGGGTGGGTAATTCGACGAGCAGGCTGTTGAGCGCAGGCATCGCATAAATTTGCCACGGGTGGGTGACCGCGTAGCCGTGAAGAGCGCCGCCCCGCGATTCGAGCACAAAACAGCCATTGCCGTAAAGCCGCATGCGCTCACGAAAAACGCTGTCATCCTCCGGGAAATCCGGGTGGATGACTTCGGCCATGGCATTGATGGAAGCGAGGTCGCCCGCTTCCATCAAACGCCAACGGAGATCGCTGTGTTCGGATGCCATGACCGACATCCGTACAATCAAGCAATGTTGAATTCCAGCGGTTTGGCCGAAACAATTGCCTTGTTGACCCGTAGTTCCTCAAGGACATTGTCCGGGATGCGCTCGTCGAGATAGAGCATGGCAATGGCATTGCCGCCGGGCGCATCGCGCCCTAGCGCGAAGTTGGCGATGTTGACCTTGTTGTTGCCGCAGATCGTACCAAGCAGGCCGATCATGCCCGGCGTATCGTTGTTGGTCGTATAGAGCATATGCTGCCCGACTTCCGCGTCGAGGTTGATCCCCTTGATCTGGATGAAGCGCGGCTTGCCATCGGAGAAGCAGGTGCCGGCGATCGAGCGCGTCATCGACGCCGACTTCACAGTCAGTTTGATATACCCGTCGAACACGCCGGATTTGTCACGACGGATCTCGGAAACGATGATACCGCGTTCCTTCACCATGATCGGCGCGGAAACCATGTTCACATCGGCAACCTGCGGGCGGATGAGACCGGCGAGCGTCGCGCTAAGCAATGCCCGCGTATTCATCGCCGCCGTCGCTCCATCGAACAGCACTTCGACTTCCTCGATCGGCTCTTCCGTGACCTGGCCGACGAAAGCACCCAGCACTTCGGCAAGCTTGACGAAGGGCTTGAGGCGCGGCGCTTCTTCCGCGGTGATCGAGGGCATGTTGATCGCGTTGGAAACCGCACCCTTGATCAGGTAATCCGACATTTGCTCCGCGACCTGCAGGGCGACGTTTTCCTGCGCTTCGCTGGTCGATGCGCCGAGGTGCGGTGTGCACACGACGTTCGGCAGATGGAACAGCTCGTTATCGGTGGCAGGCTCGACTTCGAAGACGTCAATGCCGGCGCCGGCGACCTTGCCGGATTTGAGTGCGGCAACGAGGTCCTTCTCGACGATGAGACCGCCGCGGGCACAGTTGATGATGCGCACACCGTCCTTCATCTTGGCGATCGCGTCGGCGTTGATGATGCCGCGCGTCTTGTCGGTCATCGGCGTATGCAGGCTGATGAAATCGGCACGGGTCAAAAGCTCGTCGAGTTCGACCTTCTCAACGCCGAGTTCCTCCGCCCTCCCCTCGGAAAGGAACGGATCGAAGGCGATGACATGCATCTTGAGACCGACGCCACGCGTAGCGACGATCGAGCCGATATTGCCGCAGCCGATAACACCGAGCGTCTTGCCGGTGATCTCGACACCCATGAAACGGTTCTTTTCCCACTTGCCGGCGCGCGTTGAAGCATCGGCTTCAGGCAATTCGCGCGCGACGGCGAACATCAATGCAACGGCGTGCTCAGCCGTGGTGATCGAATTGCCGAAGGGCGTATTCATGACGATGATACCGCGGCGAGAAGCCGCCGGGATATCGACATTGTCGACGCCGATACCGGCGCGGCCAATGACCTTGAGGTTCTTCGCTGCGCTAATCAGCTTCTCGGTGACCTTCGTCGCCGAGCGGATGGCAAGGCCATCATATTGGCCGATGACCTCAAGCAGCTTGTCCTTGTCTTTGCCGAGATCCGGCAAGTAATCGACTTCGACGCCGTGATCCTTGAAGATCTGG
This sequence comes from Phyllobacterium sp. YR620, assembly GCF_900104165.1. Lineage (NCBI taxonomy): Bacteria > Pseudomonadati > Pseudomonadota > Alphaproteobacteria > Hyphomicrobiales > Phyllobacteriaceae > Phyllobacterium > Phyllobacterium sp. YR620. The sequence continues at coordinate 808,157 of NZ_FNJP01000002.1, read as the reverse complement.
ACGGCGGTGGGGGAGAGTTTGTCGGATACGAGTACGCGCGGTGCCATCATGGCCTCCATCGTTGAAATCGGATAAATGGGAGAGGCGGCCGCAATGCTGCGGCCGGCTTTAGCCTGGAGACCTAGGCGGCCTTCTTCAGTTCGGCCTTCTGGGCTTCGAACGCCCAATCCAGCCACAGCATCAAGGCTTCGAGGTCAGCCGTCTCGACAGTGGCGCCGGCCCAGATGCGCAGACCCGACGGAGCATCGCGATAGGCGCCGATATCGTAGGCGACCGCTTCCTTTTCGAGGGCAGCGACGAGGTTCTTGGCAAAGCTGGCCTGAGCGTCGGCGTCAAGCGCGGTGATATCGGGATCGACGATGGTCAGGCAAACGGAAGTGTTCGACCGGGTTGCCGGATCTTTTGCCAGATTGGCAAGCCATGGCGTACGTTCGACAAAGGCGTCGATCGCCGCGAAGTTCCTGTCGGCGCGGGCAACGAGTCCATCGAGGCTTCCCACCGACTTCGCCCAGTTCAACGCATCGAGGTAATCCTCGACGCAGAGCATCGAGGGCGTGTTGATCGTCTCGCCGGAGAAAATCCCTTCGATGAGCTTGCCGCCGGAGGTGAGGCGGAAAATCTTCGGCAGGGGCCAAGCAGGTTTATAGGTCAAAAGCCGCTCGACCGCGCGCGGGCTGAGGATGAGCATGCCGTGTGCACCCTCGCCGCCGAGAACCTTCTGCCAGGAGAAGGTGACGACATCGAGCTTGGCGAAATCAAGGCGCTGTGCGAATGCGGCCGAGGTTGCATCGCAGATGGTGAGGCCCTTGCGGTCCCCAGGGATGAAGTCGCCGCTCGGAACGCGCACGCCGGACGTTGTGCCGTTCCAGGTAAAGACCACGTCGCGGTCGAAATCGATCTTGGAAAGGTCTGGCAGTTCGCCGTAGCCGGCTTCGATCGTGCGGGCATCGGCGAGCTTCAGCTGTTTCACGACATCGGTCACCCAGCCGGCGCCGAAGCTTTCCCATGCGACCATGTCGACGCCGCGTTCGCCCAGCAGCGACCAGAGCGCCATTTCGACGGCGCCCGTATCGGAGGCCGGAACGATGCCGATGCGGTAATCGGCAGGAACCTGCAGAATTTCACGGGTGAGGTCGATGGCCTGCTTCAGCTTGGTCTTGCCCACCTTGGCGCGATGCGAACGGCCAAGCGCTGCATCGGAAAGCGCAGCAAGCGACCATCCGGGACGTTTAGCACAGGGACCTGATGAAAAATTGGGATTAGCCGGGCGCTGGGCCGGCTTTACAAGCGTAGTCATGTTTTCTCCTATCCTCACAGATAGCACGCCTCTCGTTGGGGAGAGGTGGCCCACTCCGGGACCTAGGAGAAATGTCGCTGGCAGTCAAGAAATATGTTTGGCTGCGACATGAATTTCTGGCGAACTCCAAACGAAAACGGCAGGTGCGGGCACCTGCCGTTGCAGTTCGATGGCTCACTCAATCAGAAAGCGTAACGAACGCCGACCTTGAAGTCGTGGGAGGTAATATCCTTGAACTTGAAGGGTTCAGGATTTTCGCGGGTCAGCGAGTTGATGTAGTTAAAGGCATTGTCGGTCTTGCCGTCGCCGAGATCGACATAGCTGTAGCCGATATCGATCGTCATGCGATCGGTCGCCTTGATGCCGACACCGGCATGCAGCGCCCAGGCGAGCTCCCACTGCGAGGCACTGCCGGCATACCCGCCGCCCCCGGTGATGATGTTGTTATCGGTGAAGCCCGAAATCGTATTGCGCGACGCGCCGATACCGGCACCTACATAAGGCGTGATTCCGGCATAGGTGCCAAGGTCGGCATAGGCATTGGCGAGGAACAGCCATTCCGACTTCTTGGCATGGTATTCATTTGTGGCCGCGTCATCCGTCGTGGTGAGGTCGCCATCGATATCGTAGAAGTCCAGCGCACTGAAATCCGTCTTGCCACGATATTGCCCGGTCACGTCGGCCCGGAGCCAGTCGTTGAACTGGTAGCCGATACCGATCTGCGCCGTCATGCCGGCATCGAAGTCGCCATCATTGAAAAAAGTATGATAGGCGGGATCAGCAAACCCGACATAGTCGAGATGATCGAACTGCTGGTTGCTCATGCCGATGTCGCCGCGCAGATACCAACCGCCGAAAGGCGCCACTTCCACCACCGGATCCTGGATCATGTCCGCCGCGAGGGCCGGTGCCGCGCCCAGGCTCATAATAGCTGCGCCCATGGCAGCAAATTTGTTGAATGTGCTCATTACCCTATTCCTCACAAAGCCCCATGGTTGGAAAGCGCGGCGATTGCCACAGATGGTTGTGAGGGAAATATGGGCGTAAAAGGTTAAGTCCCGCTTAACCGTGTTTGTTCACCATGTCTATTAAGGTTAACAGAATACAGATTTGAGTAGAATGAAACCCTTAACAACAAAACGGGCCCGAATGGGGCCCGTCTTCGTTATGATTTGTTAATGGATTGCGGCCGGCTAGGCCGCCGAAGACGAAATCACGGAAATGATGTCGTTGACCACCGACTCGACCAGCTTGCGGTCGTCGCCCTCCGCCATGACACGGATCAGCGGTTCGGTGCCGGACGGGCGGATCACAAGGCGGCCGGCCGTGCCGAGACGATCGCGCGCTTCGTCGATCGCGCTTTTCACGTTCTTGTTTTCAAGCGGCTTGCCGCCGGTGGTGCGCACATTTTTCAAGAGCTGCGGCACGGGGTCGAACTTGCGGCAAACCTCGCTGACCGGACGTCCCTGTTCCTGCACGACAGCGAGTATCTGCAAGGCCGAGACCAGGCCGTCGCCCGTTGTTGAGAAATCGGACAAAACGATGTGACCGGACTGCTCGCCGCCGACGTTGAAGCCATGGTTACGCATGTGCTCGACCACGTAGCGGTCTCCAACCTGCGTGCGGGCAAGGGTCAGTCCCCGGTCCATCAAGAAGCGTTCGAGCCCGAGATTGGACATCACGGTTGCAACGACGCCGCCGCCGACGAGCCTGTCCGTCTCCTGCCACGATTGTGCGATGACCGCCATCAGCTGGTCGCCGTCGATGATGGCGCCATTTTCATCGACGATCAGCACGCGGTCGGCATCGCCATCGAGCGCGATACCGATATCGGCCCGCACCTCGTGCACCTTTTTGATCAGGCCGAGCGGATGTGTGGAACCGCAGTCTTCATTAATGTTGGTGCCGTTCGGCTTGTCGTTGATTGTGATCACTTCCGCACCGAGTTCCCAGAGGGCGGCCGGAGCGACCTTGTAGGCCGCGCCATTGGCACAGTCGACGACGATCCTGAGGCCCGAAAGCGAGATATTCTTCGGCGTCGTGCGCTTGGCAAATTCGATGTAGCGGTAGATGTCGCCATCGACACGCTTGGCGCGTCCGAGATTGTCGAAACTCGACAGGCGATCCGACAGGTTCTCGTCCATCAGACGTTCGATCTGCAGTTCGATCTCGTCGGAAAGCTTGAAGCCGTCCGGTCCGAACAGCTTGATGCCATTGTCGAAATAGGGGTTATGCGAAGCCGAGATCATCACGCCGATATCGGCGCGGAGCGAGCGGCAGAGCATTGCAACAGCGGGTGTCGGAATCGGGCCGAGCAGGAATACATCCATCCCGGTCGAGGTGAAGCCGGCGACAAGGGCGTTCTCGATCATGTACCCTGAAAGCCGCGTATCCTTGCCGATAACGACGCGGTTGCGGTGTTCGCCGCGCTTGAACGTAAGGCCGACGGCCATGCCGACTTTCATTGCGATGTCGGGGGTCATGGGATAGGCGTTTGCCTGTCCGCGAATGCCATCCGTGCCGAAATATTTGCGCGCCATGCTGGTTATCCGAATCTAGGGCTGTCTGATATCCGGAATGACAGGAATGCAGCCTCGTGTGCCTGACCTTGGTCTTGTGAAGCTTATTGCAAAAGACCTTCTATTCCGCATCTCACAATTTGTGTAGCGATTATACTTAGAGCCAATGCATGAACAATTCGTACAAACGGCCGGTTTTCACCGGCCGTTTGTAGAAGTTGCATCCACCATCAGGATTGTGGCTGGGGCTCAAGACCCTTGTCGGGCTCATCGCCCTTGCGGGGCTTCTTGGCCGATCCGGCCTTCGGAACAGCCGATCCACGCGAAGGCGGCGTATCGTCGCCAAGGTCGCGGGCGGGCTTGCCGCCGGCCATCAATGCCTTGATTTCCTCGCCCGTCAGCGTCTCATATTCGAGAAGGCCTTCGGCGATGGCGATCCATTCCTTCTTCTTCTTGGTCAGGATGGAACGCGCGTGATTATAGGCATCGTCGATGAGCTTGCGAACTTCCGCATCGATCAGTTGCGCCGTTTCTTCCGAAACGTTCTGCGTGCGGGCGACGGAATGGCCGAGGAACACTTCTTCCTGGTTCTCGCCATAGGCGACCTGCCCGAGCTTGTCGGAGAAGCCCCAGCGGGTGACCATGGCGCGAGCAAGCTTGGTGGCCTGTTCGATGTCCGAGGAAGCGCCGGAGGTGATGTTCTCCTTGCCGAACTTGAGTTCTTCGGCGATGCGCCCGCCCATCATGATGGCAAGGCGTGAGATCATCCACTTGTAGCTCATCGAGTAGCGATCGGCTTCCGGCAACTGCATGACCATGCCGAGCGCACGGCCGCGCGGAATGATCGTTGCCTTGTGCAGCGGATCGGCCACTTCGACGTTGAGTGCGACAATGGCGTGGCCGGCCTCGTGATAGGCGGTCAGTTCCTTCTCGGCCTGCGTCATCGCGGTCGAGCGGCGCTCCGCGCCCATCATGATCTTGTCCTTCGCATCCTCGAACTCGAGCATGGTGACAAGGCGCTTGTTGCGGCGGGCGGCCATCAGGGCAGCTTCGTTGACGAGATTCATCAAATCGGCGCCGGAGAAGCCGGGGGTGCCGCGAGCAAGAATCTTGAGGTCGACATTGGGTGCGAGCGGCACGTTGCGCGCATGCACCTTCAGGATCTTTTCGCGGCCGGTGACGTCCGGATTGGGAACAACGACCTGGCGGTCGAAACGGCCCGGACGCAGCAGCGCAGGATCGAGCACGTCGGGACGGTTGGTTGCGGCGATCAGAATAACACCCTCATTGGCTTCGAAGCCGTCCATCTCGACCAGCAACTGGTTGAGCGTCTGCTCGCGCTCGTCATTGCCGCCGCCGAGACCAGCGCCACGATGGCGACCGACCGCGTCGATTTCGTCGATGAAGATGATGCAAGGGGCATTCTTCTTCGCCTGTTCGAACATGTCACGGACACGGGACGCGCCGACACCGACGAACATTTCAACGAAGTCGGAACCGGAGATGGTAAAGAACGGCACGTTGGCTTCGCCGGCAATGGCGCGGGCCAGCAATGTCTTACCTGTGCCGGGAGGGCCTACCAGCAGCACGCCGCGCGGGATGCGCCCGCCGAGCCGCTGGAATTTCTGCGCGTCGCGCAGGAATTCGACGATCTCTTCCAGATCTTCCTTGGCCTCATCAACGCCGGCGACGTCCTGAAAAGTCACCCGCCCATGTGCCTCGGTCAAAAGCTTGGCCTTGGACTTGCCAAAGCCCATGGCGCCACGCGATCCACCCTGCATCTGGCGCATGAAGAAAATCCACACGCCGAGGATAAGTATCATGGGCAGCCAGGAAATCAGCATGCCGACAAGCGAAGTGGACCCATCGGTCTCCGGACGCGCGGCGATCTGGACATTCTTGCTTTCGAGACGGCCGACAAGTCCGGCGTCGCCGGGCGAATAGGTCTGGAAGGTTGAACCATTGTCCGAGTAGGTGCCGGTGATGCGGTTACCGGAAATCGTAACGGATTTCACGCGGCCGCTATTCACGTCGGTAATGAACTGCGAATAGGGAACATCACTCGATGCCGAGCGCGAGGTGGGGCTTTGAAAAAGGTTGAACAACGCGATCAGCAGCAAGGCGATAATCGCCCACAGAGCGAAGTTCCTGTAGTTAGGATTCATATCGGGTCCCATCAATCACAACCGCAATGATGCGGAATTTTAACGTAACATAGGTTCGAAGCGTGGCCTTGCCAAGGCTGGCAGTCAAACTGAGGTCAATTCTTGTTAATCTGGTTTACAGGCAAACTCTTATAAGGCCGTAGGGAAAACAGTTCGGCAAGTACTCTGGCCAAGCTGATATCATAGCCTGAAAGGATATGGTCGAACAGGGAAAGGTGCCGCGCGAGAGCGATGCCGGCAGGCAACTTAGCGTGATCGTCGCGGCAAATTACGCTGGTTATCTCGCCTTCGTTTACAATTGCAGGCGAGGATTTCAGGGCACCGGGATGAATGTTGGTGGATCGTTCTTCTCCGATCGATCCTGTATTCCCATTCCCGACTGGTACGATCTCGACCGGATTTTTCGTCCAGTTGGTGAGCCGATAGCGCCCGTCCCAGATAGCGGTTTCGCCAGCCCCAACGCTGATTTCAGGCAGGGACCGCAGTTCGCGATAGATGAAAGCCCTGTCTCGCTTGACCTCAATCACGCAGCGGCCGAGCGATACGCGCCGGAACGTCCCATTTCCCTCAATATGCTGGATTGCCCTGTTACAAAGCTCTGCCGCCGGCAGCATCGATAAGCCACCCATCGCCGCGAGAAGGACGCCAACGGCAAGGCGTAGGTCATCCCTATCGCCGGCAAAAGCCGATCTTTCGATTTCGGCAAGCGTGCCGTCGTGCACCGTGACGCTTTTCTGCAAGAGCCCGCCGGCGCCGATATTATGCGCCATGCGCTGCTCGGTCTTTATCGCAATATTCGCGAGTATAACCGCGCGCTCCTCATCGCGCAGCGCCTTGCGGATGCGCACGCGTTCATACTTTGGGTCTTCGTTGGATGGATCATCGCGCCAAGCGATGCTGCGCGACCGCAAATAGGCGCGGAGCGCCTCGCGGGTTATCCCGAGCAGGGGCCGCAGCAGCCAGATTTCGCGTTCGAACAATGTAGCCGGCGCCATTCCGGCAAGGCCCCTGTCGTTGCCTTCGCCATTCGTTCGCAAGCGCCGCATCGCATAGGTCTCGATCTGGTCGTCCTGCGTGTGTCCCGTCAGGATCAGGTCCGTACCCGCCTCCCGGGCCGCCTGGCGAAGAAGGCGATATCGGGCGTCGCGCGCCGATGCCGAGAGTGCGGTCTGTGGCTTGGGCTCATCCCAGGCAAGAGTCCGGTGCTCGACGCCGAGTTCTGCGCACAGCGTTGCCACATAGCGCGCTTCTTCGGCGGCTTCCGGGCGAAGGCAATGATCGACGGTAACGGCAAAAACGGCTGGAAACTGCGGCCGGGAAGCGCACAATTCTACAAGGAGATGGAGAAGCCCTAGAGAGTCGCTGCCGCCGGAGACGGCGACGATGACCGAGGTCAGTCCCTCGAAATGGACAGAACCAAAAATACGTTCCGGATCGAGCCCTGTCTCAGCACTTGTTGGCGGCACGCTCACTCTTCACGCGCTCCTTGATCGCCGGCGTAATATTCGGATAGCGCGTTGCGACAGAGGAAAAGGTGGCGCAGGCGACGTCATGATCGCGCATCTTGGCGAGAGTCATGCCGAGCTTCAGCAGGTTCTCCGGGCTCTTCTTCGAATCCGGATATTGCTTGTGATTGTCGAGGAACACCGAGGCCGCATCCTGGTAGCGGCCCTGCCCGTAAAGCGACTCGCCGAGCCAGTAACGGGCATCGGGGTCGGCCGGATCCTTGGGGAACCGGTCGACATGATCGCGGAAGGCAAGTTCCGCGCTCTTGTAGTCGCCGGAAAGGAACAGCTGATAGGCCTGGTTGTAAAGCACCTTGGGATCGTCGGTTTGCGGCAAGGCAGCAACCGTCGTGTTGTCGGCCGGCGGATTATCGCTGGCATTTCCACCGATCACGTTGCCATTGGCGTCAAATTCGATCTGCCCGAGGTCGCGCGGCGACGCGCCGAGTTGCTCGGAGCCGGACAAATCGACCTGGGGATCAATAGCAGCGGAATCGGTGGTCTGGGGCGCGGCCCGCGACGAACCGGAAGAGGCAGAGGCATCCGACGATGCCTCCCCCGTTGTTGTTCGCGGCGATGGCGCGGATGCGACCGTGCGATCGCTCTTGCCGCCAGCGTCCGACCGCTTGCCCTTTTCCAGCTCCTGGAAGCGGAACTCGTTGTCTTCCTGTACTTTGCGCATCTGCTCCTGCATTTGCAGGATCTGGAAGTTCAGTTCCTCAACCTTGCCGGTGAGCTGCCTGATCTGCTCCTCGAGCTGGCTCACCCGCGGATCGCCTGCCTGGGCCAGGATGACGGGAGCTTTGCTGGGTGCAATCTCCGCCTTTGGCGCAGGCGGAAAAAATCCACCGCTCAAATCCATGGCGTGGCCGACGCCGGTTGCCAGAAATGGCATAACCGTCAGTGCCAGAACCATTCTCTTAAGTCCTTTGTTCATTCCTTTTACCGCCCCTGATATGGGAATTGAAACACCGCCATGATTGCGGCCGCCCTATCTAACACGAGCAATGTGACTTCGGCCAAATTTTGTTAGCCTTGCGTCAAAACAAAAAAAGCGGCCCGAAAGCCGCCTTTTCCGTCGATAAAATCGAAGTCTGCTTAGCTGCCAGCGCCGCCGAGAACGGTGATGGCGCGGCGATTCTGCGACCAGCACGATTCGCTGTCGCAAACGGCAACCGGACGCTCGTTCCCATAGGAGATGGTCTTGATGCGGCCAGCTGGAACACCCTGAGATGCCAGATAGTTGCGTGTCGCAGCAGCACGGCGCTGACCGAGAGCAAGGTTGTATTCGCGTGTGCCGCGCTCGTCGGCATGGCCTTCGACGGTGATCGCATAGTTCGGGTAACGCTTCAGCCACTGTGCCTGCTTGGACAGGGTCTGCTGTGCATCGGCACGGATAACCGAGGAGTCGACATCGAAGAAGATGCGATCGCCGACATTGACGGTGAAGTCTTGCGTCGAGCCCGGTGTCGCGCTGCCAGCAAGGCCAAGGTCGCCGGCGCTGTTGGGCATGTTTTTCTTCGAGGCGCAACCCGCGATGGCGAGAGACATGAACAGTGCAACGACAAGTGGACTGCGTGCGATCATTTCGAACCGGCGCATGGCCTGGACTCCTTAAGAACTAAATTGTTTCGGTGAACAACCAGTAACCATATTGAGGTTAAGGCGAGTTCAAGAAACAGGGTTAATCCCCTCTTAAAACCAGGATTAACGGCGAATCGAATGCGTATTTCCGTACCTCTAAGGCAAACAATGCGGCGGAAAAACGACATTCGCGGCGAATGTCGGGGGACATCGCCGCGAATGCAGAGAAGAGCTCCTGATGGCTGGCAGCCACTATTCGAGAAGCGGAGACCAGGCCGGGTCCGACGAGAGGTTCGGGGTCTGGATCTGGCGAATATTGCGGCCAGTCAGATCGACCGTCATCAGATGCGGGCTGTTCGAGCCGGGCGGCTGGCGGAAGAACATCAGCACGCGGCCATTAGGCGCCCAGGTCGGGCCCTCATCGTGGTAGCCGCTCGAAAGGATGCGCTCGCCCGAGCCGTCGGTCTTCATGACGCCGATCGAGAATTCGCCGCCCGCCTGCTTCGTGAAAGCGATCAGGTCGCCGCGCGGTGACCAGACCGGGGTCGAATAGGAACCGTCGCCGAAGGAAATGCGCTGCGGGTTCGAACCATCCGCGCCCATCTTGTAGATTTGCGGTCGGCCGCCACGATCGGATTCGAAGACGACCTGCGTGCCATCCGGCGAATAGGATGCGCCGGTATCGATCGCGGAGGTGCTGGTCAGGCGCGTCGTCGTGCGGCTGCGCAGGTCCATGGTGTAAATGTTGGCGCTGCCGTCTTCCTGGAGCAGGCTCATGACGACCTTCTGCCCGTCGGGTGAAAAGCGCGGTGCGATGGTCATGCCGGGGAAGTTGCCGACGAGTTCACGCTGGCCGGTCTCGAGTTGCAAGAGGTAAATCTGCGGCTTGCCGCCTTCGAACGACATATAGGTGATTTCCTGCCGGCTCGGCGAGAAGCGCGGTGTCAGGACGAGGTCCTTGCCGTTGGTGAGATAGCGCGTGTTGGCACCGTCCTGGTCCATGATGGCGAGACGCTTGACGCGTTTTTCCTTGGTGCCGGACTCGTCGACATAGACGACGCGGGTATCGAAATAGCCGTCCTCGCCCGTCAGTTCCTTGTAGATCGCGTCGGCGATAATGTGGGCGACCCGGCGCCAGCTTTCCGGCGAGGTGAAGAACTGCTGTCCGATCAACTGCTTACCGGCGAAGGTGTCCCACAGGCGGAACTCTGCCTTCAGCCTGCCGTCGCCCTGCTTGGTGACGCGGCCGGTGACAAGCGCCTGGGCATTGATCACCTTCCAGTCTTCAAAGCGCGGCGCAGCATCGGGGTTCGAGATCTTTTCGATGAATGCACCCTTCTCGATCGGCGCGAAGAGGCCGGACCGCTCAAGGTCCGCAGCAATCACGCCGGAAATATTGGTCCCAAGCTGATCACCGGAGAGAAAATCTGTAATCGCGATGGGCATGGGTTCAACCACGCCCTTGGTGATATCGAGTTTGAGCTGCGCGCGCGCCGGGAGCGTCGCAACAGCCAACAATGCGATAATCATCGCGAAAGCGGAAAGAATTGTCCGGGTCGTTCTAAGCATAAGTTCAGGGCCCTCTTTTGGCTGGCCAATTGTCATCATCAGGTCGTTCCTGGATAGAAAGTCAGTTCAACATCTTTCCAGGTATCATATTTGTCTTGCGGCAGATTGAACGGCACCGAGCGCATGACCGCGCGCAATGCACTGCTCTTGATCGCGTTCAGGAGACCGGGTTCACCGCCACTGCCGCTCACGACCGGCGAACCTTCGATCTCGCCACTCGGCGTAAGCTTGAACGAGACGATGATCTTCATATCCGGATATTCCTCGGCACCCACCGGCTTGTTCCAGTTGCCCTCGATGGCGCTGCGCAATGCATCCATTTCGCTCTGGCTGAGCTTCGAGCCGCCCGTCGCCTTGTCGGCGCCAAGAGAAGCCCGGTCCGTGGAGCGCTTGGCACCGCCTGCGGATGGCTTCTGGTTGTTGAGCAATTCCGCAACCTCGTCGGCTATGCCCTTCTCCTTGGAGGGTTTGGCCGCCGTCTGCGTCTGCTTCGGCTTCTCAGGTTCCTTGCGCTCCGGAGTCTTTGCCGTCTGCGCCGGCTGGGTAGGCTTTGCTTCCGGCTTGGCGACATTTTCGGGAAGCTTGAAGGTCTCTTCCTGCGGTACGGGATCGGGCTTTGCTTCAGTAATCGCCGCGGCCACGGGGTCAGGTTTGACTTCCTGCTTGGGCGCAGGCTCCGGCTTCACTTCCGTGGCGGGCACGGGTTCAGGCTTCGGTTCGGGCTTGACCTCCGGTTTCGGCTCGGGCTGCGGTTCCGGCTTTGGAACGGGCGCTTCCGATGGCTTCGGCGCTTGTGCGGATTCCACCGGCTTGGGTTTTACTTCCAGCGTCTCCTTGGTCTTGGTGTCGACGTCGCTGTCGCCAGTATTCTGGGCGTCGAGCTGGGTCTGCGGCTTCTCGGCGGGCTTCGGCGCGGGCTTTTCGGCCTTCGGCGCCTTCTTGTCGCCCTGCTGCAGCTGGGTGATGGATTCGACGGGAACGATATCGATAGGCATGGACTCGACGTCCGCGACCATCGGGGCGGGCGCGGAGAACGTCAGCAGCCCCCAGCCAAGGATGGCGGCATGAATAACAGCAGAGGATACGACACTGCCCTTCATTTCGCTTAGCTATCCTGCTCCTGAAGACTGACCAGACCAATATTCTTGAATCCGGCCGATGAAATGCGCGCCATGACCTTCATGACCGCGCCATAATCGGCTGTCTTGTCACCGCGAACGAAAATGCGCTCGTTATAGCCGGTCTTGGCGATTGCCTGCAGTTTCGGGACAATTTCCTCGATCGGAATTTCCGTGTCCTCGATAAAGATCTGTCCCTGCTGGTTGACCGAGATCGTGATCGGTTTGGTATCGGTATCCAGCGCCTTGGCGGCGGTGTCCGGCAGGTCGATCGGCACGCCGACCGTCATCAGCGGCGCGGCGACCATGAAGATGATCAGGAGAACCAGCATTACGTCGACCAGCGGCGTGACGTTGATTTCACTCATCAGCGCCTTGCTGGCCCGACCGCGGCGTCGGCGTCCGCCTGACGACCCATTGTTTCCCATTGACATGCCCATGGCATCAATCTCGCAATTTTAAGTATCGGTTACGCAGGCGGTCATTCAGGTCCGCGGCAGCTTCTCATCGATTTGCCGCGAGAGTATGGCGGAAAACTCGTCCGCAAAGCCTTCCATGCGTGCGGTAAGCTTGCCGGCGTCGCTCGACAATTTGTTGTAGGCGATAACGGCTGGAATAGCGGCGACAAGGCCGATAGCCGTTGCCAGCAGCGCTTCGGCGATACCTGGCGCCACAACGGCAAGGCTGGTGGACTTGGAACCGGCAATCGCCATGAACGAGGTCATGATGCCGATGACGGTGCCGAAGAGGCCGATGAAGGGGCCGGCGGAACCGATCGTCGCAAGAAATGTCAGGCGGGCGGCGAGATAGTCGCTTTCGCGCGCCAGCGCCACGTCCATCGCCTTGTCGATTCGCATCTGCAGCGCGATAGGCGAGCGGGCGCCCTTTTCGAATGACTTCTTCCATTCACGCATGGCGGCAATGAAGATCGAGCCCATGCCGGTGGTGCGCTTGTCGCCAAGGTTACGATAGAGCTCTTCGAGCGACTGTCCCGACCAGAAGACCTGTTCGAAACGGTCGAAGGCGCGCTTGGCGCGTCCGAATCCGAGCGCTTTGTCGATGATGATCGCCCATGTCCAGATGGACGCACCGAGAAGCCCGATCATCACAAGCTTGACGATAAATCCGGCTTGCCAGAACAGTCCCCAAAGCGAAGTATCTGATGCTTGAACGGCAACCGCTAAATTTTCCATAACCACAACCCTCGAATCCGAAAACCCGGCATGTTGACCGGGGCGCAATCGTCTCTCACTCCAGATGAGCCACGCTAGTGAGACCGGATTTTTCCAGTAACCACACCGCGGCTTCTCACGGTTAATTTTGGTAAAACGAAGGCGTTAACGCAAAACGCCCCGTTTGATGACCTTATTCATGGTTTGTTATGGTTAAGGATCAGTTATGATTCAGCCCGGTGCGTGATTTTAAATTATCGAGGCTAAGATTGCGGCTTGAAAAGCTTGATCCATTCTGCGGGAAACCTTCGCGGTCTCCCGGCGCCATTGACAAGGGCGGCTTCGACCTTTGCCGCGATCAAGAGTTCGTCACCGCGTTTGATCGATTGCGCCATGCGCACGCGCGCACCCGATATCTCCGCCGTATGGGTCTCCACCGTCAGGACATCGTCGATACGCGCCGCTGAGCGAAAGTCGATCTCCATGCGCCGCACCACCCAGACGATGCTTTCACCGAGCTTGCCGTCGGCCAGTTCCGAGTGGTGCACGCCGATAAGCCGCAGATAGTCGGTGCGCCCGCGTTCAAGAAATTCGAGGTAGCGGGCATGGTAGACGACGCCGGAAAAATCGGTGTCCGCATAATAGACGCGGGCAAGCAGCCGGTGCCCGATATCGGTCAATTCTCCGGCGAGACCGCCCGTTAAGGAAAGAATATTGTTTTCGCTCATGGTTCTTTTCTTTTGCCGGGTAGGCGGGCATTTTGTCCAGACCCGGATGGAGGACGTGAAGGAATTGGCGTTTCGATTGTTTCACGTGCTTTTCGCATTTGCATGCCTGCTTGTCACTGTCGCAACGGCATCGGCCACCGCCTTCACGATGCAGCGCGGGGTCAATCTCGATCCATGGGTCACCTGGCCGCTTCCCGAACGTTGGGACGATGAAGAAATCCTCACCAACTTTCCGGAGTGGCGGCGCAATACTGGCCTGCAAGACCTGCAGGCTATCCGCAAGGCGGGCTTCGATTTCGTTCGCATGCCTGTCGATCCTGCCATCTTCTTGCAGGATGCCTCGGAGGAGCGCGTCAGGAAGCTGCTTGCCGCAATGCTCCGATCCATCGACTTGTTGCATAAGGCCGGTCTCAAGGTGGTCGTCGACATGCATACGATCCCGAGCGACAAGCGGAAAATCGGCACCAACCAGATTTCGTCGGATCCGGCCCTGTTTGCCCGTTATCTCGACCTGGTAGGGCGCCTCGGCCGCGCCCTTTCCATCACCGATCCCGCGCTCACTGCCTTTGAACCGTTCAACGAGCCGGTGGTGGATTGCGATTTGGCAGTCTACCCAAAATGGTCCGCCTTGCTGGTGCAATTGCATGCCGCGGCGCGAAACGCATTACCCAATCACACGCTGGTTCTCTCTGGCGGATGCTGGGCGAGCGCCTACGGTCTGATCCAGATAAATCCGACGACCGTCGCGGATGACAATGTGATCTGGACCTTCCACTCGTATGAGCCCTATATCCTTACCCATCAGGGCGCAGGATGGACGGGCGATGCCATGGCCTATGTCGAGGGCCTGCCCTATCCGCCTGACAGGCTCGGGCAAGAGGGGTTTCACGAGGTTCTCGAAGAAGCCCGCCATCGCATCGAGAAGCAGGCGCCAGAGGACAAGCGCAAGGCCCTTCTGAACAATCTCAACGAAATGGCCGATGGGATTGCCGATGATGCCAAGGCGCTGGCGAGACTGAACGAGCCGTTCGACCAAGCGGATGCATGGAGCCGTCAGTATAATATTGCCCCGGAACGGATATACCTTGGCGAGTTCGGAATGATCCGTCAGGAATATGGCAAGTATTTCCTCATGCCGGCCGAGTGGCGCGCCGCTTACATGAAAGACGTGGTTGCGGCCGCAAACAAGCATGGCTTTCCCTGGTCCGTCTGGTCGTGGGGCGGCGCCTTCGGCATCACCCTTGCCGACGACAAGCGGGTTTTCGATCCGGTTATCCTCCAAGCGCTGAAAGCTGAATAAGCTTCATTCGTCTTCCTGGAAGAGGTTGATCTGTTGCTGCGTGACTTCTGCCGGCGCATTGAGCCCGAGATGTTTCCAGGCATTGGCAGTCAATACGCGGCCGCGCGGCGTGCGCTGTATAAAGCCCTGCTGGATCAGGTAAGGCTCGATAATATCCTCGATCGCGTCGCGCGGTTCGGAAAGCCCGGCGGCGATCGTTTCGATTCCGACCGGCCCGCCGCCGAAATTATGTGCAATCATAGATAGGTAGCGCCTGTCGAGCTGATCGAGACCGAGAGAATCCACCTCGAGCCTTAGCAGCGCCGAGTCGGCCGTTTCGCGATCGATCCGGTCCTTGCCATCGACAATGGCGAAATCGCGCACGCGCCGCAGCAGGCGGCCGGCAATACGCGGGGTGCCTCGTGCACGGCGTGCGACTTCGAGCGCACCGTCATCGGTCATGCCAATGCCCATGATCCGGGCCCCGCGCCGCACGATATGTTCGAGCTCCTCGACCGTGTAGAAGTTCAATCGGATGGGAATGCCGAAACGGTCGCGCAACGGCGTGGTCAACAGGCCTAGCCGGGTCGTTGCAGCCACAAGTGTAAACTTGGCAAGATCGATCTTGACGGAACGGGCTGCCGGTCCCTCGCCGATGATCAGGTCGAGCTGATAGTCTTCCATGGCCGGATAGAGAATTTCCTCGACCGCCGGGTTGAGCCGATGGATTTCGTCGATGAACAGGACGTCATTTTCTTCGAGATTGGTGAGCAGCGCGGCAAGATCCCCAGCCTTGGCGATGACCGGGCCGGAAGTCGAGCGAAAGTTGACGCCGAGTTCCTTCGCCATGATCTGCGCCAGCGTGGTCTTGCCAAGGCCCGGCGGCCCGACGAAGAGCACATGATCCAGCGCCTCGCCCCGCGATTTCGCCGCCTCGATGAAAACCTTGAGATTGGCGCGCGCCGCAGCCTGCCCGACGAAATCGGCAAGCGTCTGCGGTCGCAGCGAGGTATCAAGGTCCTCGCCGCGCTTGTCGGGTGAAATCAGACGGCCAGCATCGCTCATGCGCCTGTCCTCGCATAACCCGCTTCGTCAGACAATGGCATTAGCGCGACAGCTCCTTGAGGCCGAGCCGGATGAGCTTGGTCGAATCGGCGCCCTCGCCTGCCTCCTTCATCGCCGCGGCTACCGCATTGGCGGCCTGGTCGCGGGAATAGCCGAGATTGGTGAGGGCCGAAACCGCGTCGGCGACCGGGCGCGGCGCGACGCCCTCGCCGATCTCCTGCTTGAGGCCGATCGTGCCGCTGGCCTCGCCGGCAAAGGCCGGCGCCTTGTTCTTGAGTTCGGTGACAATGCGCTCGGCCACGCGCTTGCCGACGCCCGGGGCCCGGCTGACCATGGCAATGTCGCGCAGGGCGATCGCATTGGCGAGGTCAGACGGCGTCAACACGCCAAGTACGCTGAGCGCCACCTTGGCGCCAATGCCCTGCACACTCTGGAGCAGGCGAAACCATTCCTGTTCGAGCGGCGAGGTAAAGCCGAACAGCCTGATCATGTCTTCGCGGACATAGGTTTCAATGAAGAGCGTTACCGCCTCGCCAACTCCGGGAAGATTCGAAAGCGTCCGCGCCGAGCAGTAAGCCACGTAGCCTACCCCATGCACATCGATGATCACATAATCTTCGCCGATTTCGTCTACCGTACCCTTGAGCTTGCCGATCATCCGAGAGCCGCCAGTTTCTGTTCGATGGCTATGCGCCCGATCGCGCTTTGCCGGTGATGTGCGTGGCAGATGGCGACAGCGAGCGCGTCGGCAGCATCGTCCGTATCGAACGTCGCCTTCGGCATCAAAACCTTTACCATCATGTGAATTTGCTGCTTTTCGCCGTGACCAACGCCGATTACCGCCTTCTTGACGGCGTTCGGGGCATATTCGGCGACCTGCAAACCTGCGAGTGCCGGCACCAGCAGCGCAATACCCCGCGCTTGCCCAAGCTTCAGGGTCGCCGTCGCATCCTTGTTGACGAATGTGTGCTCGACAGCCGATTCGTGCGGCACCATCTGGTGAATGACCGCCGCAAGACCATCGTGCAACTGGCATAGACGCGAGGCAAGATCGAGCTTTGCATCGGAAAGGATCGTGCCGGAAGCGACGAAGCGCAGGGAATTGCCCAGCGTTTCGATCATGCCCCAACCGGTTCGCCTGAGACCGGGATCAATACCGATGATTCGAATCGCTTCCTTCATGTCGGGAACCTTACCTTTCTGCCGGGCATGTTGACAGTAGAAAGGTGAACAAAAGCGAAACGAAACCGTTTATGATTGCCGAAAGCGAACGCTCAACGATTGCCGAAGGCGGTGGCAAGCAGCGTGATCTGGTCCGAGACCGGATTAGTCGAGAAAAGCGGGCGCTCCTCGACGTTCTCATTGTAGATCTCGTCATCCATCTGCCGGACGCGTGCCTGCAGCCGGAGCGAGCGATGCACGATATCGCAATAGGAAAGCGGGATTTCATCCCAGCCCGCGACGCTTTCGGGGGCCGAATCGGTATCAAGGCGCACCTTGGCCTTCTCCGAGAGCACCTGGTCGGGCGTCATCTCGCCACTGCGCGAAGCGCGCTGCAAGAGGAGCCAGGACGCGACCTGCATCAGCCGAGTCGTCAGCCGCATCGATTCCGCGGCATAGAGCGTGGCGGCGACACGGGTGAGTCTGCGGGCAGCCGCGCGCCCTTCCCCATCGAGATAGGAAGCGGCTTCTTCCACAAGACTCATGCCTTCATCATAGAGATGATTGAAGCTTTCCGACCGAACCATGCGCTCCGCAAGTCGTATCGTGTTGTCCACGTGGAATTCCTGTTCAGCCATCATATGCCCTGTTACCAATGCGCTGTCGCGAACCGAATCTTGCCAAAGCCGTGCACCCTTACTGAAACAGCAAGCGATACACCACAACGGTCGGCGGACAGTATTCCCCAGCAACCTGCCTGCATACTCACATCAGCGCAAGTTTATCCTTAATAAAGGGTTAACGGCAGGGCCAGTCTGAAGATATGAACATAAAAAAAGAGCCGCGAAACATGGCGGCTCTCAGGAGTCTAACAGGGAGGCGTCAAACAAAGTGGCCAAACCACTTGGTAAGAATCCAGAAAACTGGATGTTCAATTTATAGATTGTAATGCTTAACGATTCCTTAACGCCGACAATAAAGTTGGGACTGCTCTGTCCACGCGGTGCGTTCATGGGCTTGCCGTGGTGAATCGGCGCCTCAAGACGACGGCGGCGAGGGTGTTGTACGTGGATGACGGTAGCAGAACGTCTGCCACGCTCATCGTTGATCGCTCGGCACCTCTGTCACCGACAGGGCTTCAATTTGAAGTTAGCCCACTCCCCCGCATCCTCGTTCTCTTGTTCCGAGGATTCTTCCTAAAGCGCCCTTGCCCGCTTGCGCAGCTCGAACTTCTGGATCTTGCCCGTCGAGGTCTTCGGAATCGGCTCGAACAGCACATTGCGCGGGCATTTGAACTTCGCCAGCAACGTGCGGCAATGGGCAATGATCTCGGCCTCGCTCGCCGCATGGCCTGGTCTCAGTTCAACGAAGGCGAGTGGGGTTTCGCCCCATTTGTCATCGGGCCGTGCGACCACCGCGCAGGCGCCGACGGCCGGGAACTTGTAGAGTGCATCCTCGACTTCGATCGAGGAGATATTCTCGCCGCCTGAAATAATGATGTCCTTGGAGCGATCCTTCAGCTGGATATAGCCGTCCGCATGCATCACGCCGAGGTCGCCGGAATGGAACCAGCCGCCCGCGAAAGCCTCGTCGCTTGCCGCCCGGTTCTTTAGATAGCCTTTCATGACGATGTTGCCGCGAAACATGACTTCGCCGAGGGTCTCGCCGTCAGGCGGCACCGGCTGCAGCGTTTCCGGATCGAGCACCGCCAAATCTTCCAGCGCCGCGTAGCGGACGCCCTGCCGCGCCTTCTTGGCGGTACGCAGAGAAACATCGAGCGCATCCCACTCGTCCTGCCACTCATTGACAACGGCCGGACCGTAAGTCTCGGTCAGCCCATAGAGATGGGTGACGGCAAAGCCGGCTTCCGCCATGCCCGCCAGGATCGACTCGGGCGGCGGCGCAGCCGCAGTGTTGAAGGTGACCGTCTGTGGGAATGACCGCTTGTCCTGGTCCTTCGCGTTGATCAGCGTCGACATGACGATGGGCGCCCCGCAAAGATGGGTCACGCCGTAGTCTGCGATGGCATCATAGATCTGCCTGGCGCGCACCCAGCGCAGACAGATATGCGTGCCGAACTGCAGCGCCAGCGTCCAAGGGAAGCACCAGCCGTTGCAGTGGAACATAGGCAAGGTCCACAGATAGACCGGATAACGTCCCATTCCCGAAGCGATGATATTGCCATAGCCCATCAGCGCCGCACCACGATGGTGATAAACCACGCCTTTCGGATTTCCCGTCGTGCCGGACGTGTAGTTGAGCGTGATGGCATCCCACTCGTCATCGGGCTTCGACCATGCGAATTCAGGATCGCCGGAATCGACAAAGGCACCATAGTCCATCCCGCCCAATGGCTCGCCTTGGGGATAAGGTGCATCGGCCGGGTATTCGGCATCGACGAAATCGATCACGATCGGCTTGACCCTGGCAAGCTTGAGCGCCTCGCGAAAGACATCGGCAAATTCGCTATCGACGATGGCGACCTCGGTTTCCGCATGTTCGAGCTGGAACGCGATCACCGCTGCATCGAGCCGCGTGTTGAGCGAGTGCAGCACGGCCTGCGTCATCGGAACGCCGAAATGGGCTTCAAGCATCGGGGGCGTATTGGAAAGCATGACGCTCACGGTATCGCCTTTGCCAATACCAAGCCGCGACAGCGCCGATGCGAGCTGGCGCGTGCGCCGATAGAACGTACCGTAATCGATGCGCTGGGCCCCGTGAATGATTGCCGGCCGGTCGGGATAGACGCGCGCCGCCCTTTCGAGAAAGGAAAGCGGCGTCAGCGGCTGATAGTTGGCCGCGTTGCGCTCAAGATCACGATCGAAGATTCCGCCCATACACGCCTCCCAACGCGATAGCTCCCAAGTTCAAGCTACAGCGATTTGATTGGCGGAGAAAGGACCGATGGACTTCGGCTCAAGTCCGGTCTTCGGGCCTGCCCCGAAGACCCATTGCTCAAACTCAGGCAGAACGCGCCGTTGCCGGCTTCATGGCCCCGGCCGGCATGGACTTGCCGGCCACGACGGGCTTGGTCTTTTCCGCCTTCTGGACGGGACGCCCACCCCAGCCGAGCCGCGGCAGCCACTCAAGGTAATAGGCAAGCGCGAACTGAGCCATGATGCCGCTTGCGATCAGCAGTGTATCGTCGAGAAGACCGCCAGGATTCATGACCTTTACGACCTGAGCCACCATCGCGAGGATTGTGCCCGCTACGAAGACCGGCAGCGAATGCTTGCCGAGAATGGCGAGCGGATGATCGGCGGATGTGCGCGCGAGGTTCGAGATCGCCGGTACCGAGACGATGACATAGGCGAGCGCCAGAACATGCGCGAGGCGTGTCAGCGACAGGAAGGTCTTGTCGAAACCGGTGACGACCATCGGCAGGCCCAGCGACGTGTCGATGCCCCAGAGCGGCCACCGCACCCAGAAGAGCGCGACCAGAATATATGCCACTGACAGGCCGAACAGGTATTTGTTGAAGGCGATCGTGCCGCCGCGGCGAACATGCATGATGCCAGCCATCCCCACTACGAACAGGAACTGCCATGACAGAGGGTTAAGGAACCAGACGCCGTCGGTCGGATAATTGGGCGGCGCGATCTGGTAAACGCCGGACACCAGCCACAGCAAGCCGGAGGCGCCGACAAGGAGGGCAAGGCTATATTGCGCAATCACCAGGAACAGCGGCAGCATCAAAAGCAACACGCCATACATGGATAGAATATTGTTGTAGCCAAGCTGATGGCCCATCGTGGCAAGCCCGATCAGCGCCTTTGCCGGCTGATCCATCAGGGGACCGATATTGATGAACGACATGAATTCCGGACGCTGCAGGTAAATGCCCGCCGCGCAGAAAATCGCGAGCGTCGCGATCGTCGTCAGAATATGGGTGCTATAAAGGGTTGCTGCCCGCCGCCACGCCTTCAGTGTCATCAGGAAACGGTTGCCGGGTTCGAACTTCGAGCCATAAGCAAGGCCGACGGCAATACCCGAGATCAGGACGAAAGCCTCGGCGGAATCGGAGAAGCCAAAGTTCTTGTGCGTGAGATTCTCATAGACCGTGCCTGGCACGTGATTGATGAAAATCGTCAACAGGGCAAGCGCTCTGAAAACATCGATACGGGTATCCCGCTGTTTCAGCTGAATCTGTGTCATGGCCTTCCCGTATTCCGATATGCAAGGTTGAATTTTACACGCCGCCGATCGGCGCGAGTGAGGCGTATGAATGTGGTGATTAATGTTGACATAGGACAAAAGTTGCGTTTCGGCTGATCAACTTTCGTTGAAAATTATAACAAACTGACCACGCCGTCATAGGTCAGCTTCAGTCCCATCAGCAAAATCATGATGTACATGAAGGGGTAGAAAATCTCCGGCCGCATGCGCTTCACGATCCAGGCGCCAGCGAAGGTTGCAAGCGGCGCCAGCGGCAAAAGCACTGCCGAAGCCCTGAGATTTGCGGTGTCGAACTGCCCGAGCGCGAAATAGGGAATGACCTTCACGGCGTTGACGACCGCAAAGAAAATGACGCTCGTTCCATTATAAACTTTGGGATCCTGGCGCAGCGGCAGTGCATAGACCTGATAGGGCGGACCGCCCGCATGAGCGACGAAACTTGTGAAGCCGGCGAGCGTCGACCACAGCGTCGCACTCGCCGCATTGTGGGGCTGCGCCGTCGCTCGCTTTGCCGCACTGGTAAGCATGTAGCGGGCGAAAAAGATGATGGCGATGGCCCCGACAATGAGCTTGACCATGTCGTCCGTGACGATGGACGCGGTGAGCCAACCGATGCCAATGCCGAGAAATGCGCCCGGCAGCATGAGCTTCAGCGTCTGGTTGTCGCGGTAGCCGCGCCATGACCAGAGGCTTGCGACATCCATGACGATGAGGATCGGCAACATGATCGCTGCCGCCTGCACCGGCGGCATCACCAGAGCCATCAGCGGCACGCCGACCTGCCCCATCGCCCCACCAAGACCGCCCTTCGACAAGCCGATCAGGATCGTTGCCGGAACGGCGGCAGCATAGAACCATGGGTTCATCAAGAGGTCGGGCATGTCAGGAAATCCGGCGGATGGGCGTAAATCTGTGTAACCCCGCACGTCGCGGTTGAGAAACGATTTTTGGAATTGTGCCCCGATTTCGATACACCGGCGCTTAACCCGCCTATGGCAACATGCCCATGAAGGCCGGTAGGACTGTTCAAACCGACTGCCTTCCTTTATGCCCCAATTTGATCACGAGCACTCGCTTTATGGGTGCGCCCAATGCATTCGAGAACGAAACAGGTTGCAGCCATGAACACCAAAACAACGCCCGAACGCTGCCGAATCGTTCTGATCGCTCCGCCAGCGGCCAGCGCCGAAGAACTTGTGAGGATTCTCGCATCAGCTTTATCGGGCGGCGATGTGGCCTCGGTCCTTCTTCCGCCCTATGATGTCGACGAAGCCCAATTCCAGATGCTTGCCGAAGCCGCGGTGCCGGTGATCCAGAACGCGGGCGCCGCCGCCATCATCGTCGGGAACACGCAGGTTGCGGGACGCGTGAAGGCTGACGGCCTGCATATCGAAGGCCCAGCCACCGCCATTGCCGATGCCGTGTCGCGCTTCTCTCCAAAGCTCATCGTTGGCACCGGCAACGTCAAGAACCGCCACACGGCGCTTGAGATGGGCGAGGCCCAGCCGGATTATGTACTCTTCGGCAAGATTGGCGCGGATACCAAGCCCGAGGCGCATCCGCGCAATATCGAGCTTGCCGACTGGTGGGCGGGGATGATCGAGATCCCCTGCATCATCCAGGCGGGCAACAATCTCGAAAGCATCGTCGACGCCGTTTCCACCGGCGCGGAATTCATTGCCCTTGGTGCCGCCATATTTGAAGGAAACAACCCGGAATCGGCAATCCGGGAAGCCAACAGGCTCCTCGACCAGCACGCGCCGAGATTCGAGGAATGAGATTTATGGGAGCAAGGTCGCTAAACCTTATCCGCACGGGCGCAGTGCTTGCCTTTTCAGGCATCGTTACTGGCGCCCCGGCCCAGACGGCGCAGCCCGTGCCGACTGCACCGCCCCCGGCCGAAGCGGTTAAACCTGCCCTTGAAGATCCCAAGCCAGCGCCTTTGCAACAGGAACTTGGCGCACCCGTCACATCCACCAAGCAGGACAGGCCAAAATCGGCCGGCGACAACAATTCGGCCGAGCCTATCAATCCGACCCGATTCGGTCAGGCGCCGGCCGACGACGCCTTTGGCGCTTACCAGCGCGGCCTCTACAAGACTGCCTACAACCTTGCGCTGCCCCGCGCCGAAGCCGGTGACAGCGCTGCGCAGGTGCTGCTTGCGGAAATATTGGCGCGTGGTCTTGGAACGCCGGTCAACATGGCAGAATCCGCCAAATGGTATGGCAAGGCCGCCGAGCAGGGCGTACCCGAAGCCCAATTCCGCTATGCAGCCATTCTGCTCCAGGGACGATATGCCCCAAAGGATCCGAAAAAGGCCAAGGAACTGACCAAGGCGGCGGCAGACAAGGGTAATGCCGCAGCTGAGTTCAATTACGGCCAGATCCTCATGCAGGAGCGCCCGGGCTCTGCCGGCATTGAAAACGCTTATCCCTGGTTTCTGAAAGCCGCAGACAAGGGTCTTGCCGATGGCGAATATGCGGTAAGCCAGGTGCTGGCCAACGGAACGCCGACGATTCCGCGCGACATGGCGAAGGCGCGGGAATATCTCATCAAGGCCGCGGTCAAGGGTTACGATACGGCACAACTTGACCTCGGCAGTTGGCTGGTCGCCGGGCTCGGTGGTCCGCACGAATACAAGGCTGGCTTCGGCTGGATGTTGCGGGCAGCAACGAGCGGCAATGTCGCCGCCCAGGCGCGGCTTGCAAAGCTCTACCGCGACGGCATCGGCGTCGAGGGCGATTTTATCAAAGCTGCCGCGTGGTACATCGCCGCCAAGCGCGCTGGCCTCAACGATCCCGATCTTGAATCCTTCATGGACGGTCTCGACGACGATCAGAAAAGCCAGGCCATCGCGGAAGCCAACAAGCTGCAATTCCGCTAGAGCCTTGCCTGTTCACATGGAACTGGTCGAATTCATTGCGTTGACGGATCGTACATCCCGGTCGTAGCTTCGCTCCATCCGCATAACCAAGCGATGGGAATTCGAAATGCCACTGATTAACCGTGCTCATGAAATGCAACAACACGTCGCCGAGTGGCGCCGTCATCTGCATGAAAACCCGGAAATCCTCTACGACGTGCATGAGACGTCGCGATTTGTCGCCGAGAAACTGCGAGCGTTCGGCTGTGATACGGTTGAGACGGGGATAGGCCAGACCGGGGTTGTCGGCATCATCCGCGGACGCCATGGCGATGGTCCGGTTCTCGGGTTCCGCGCTGACATGGATGCCCTGCCGATTGCCGAGGAGAGCGGCAAACCATGGGCATCAAAAACACCCGGAAAGATGCATGCCTGCGGTCATGACGGTCACACTGCAATGTTGCTCGGTGCAGCGCAGCACCTTGCCGATACACGCAATTTCAAGGGTTCGATCGCCGTCATCTTCCAGCCGGCCGAAGAGGGTGGCGCCGGTGCCCGTGCAATGATCGACGACGGCATGATGGATCGCTTCGCCATTCGCGAGGTCTACGGCATGCACAACGCCCCCGGGCTGCCCCTTGGTGAATTTGCCACCCGAAAGGGCTCGATCATGGCCGCGACGAACGAATTCGAGATCACGGTGACGGGGCGTAGCGGCCATGCTGCCAAACCGCACTCGGCGATCGACCCGGTGCTGATCGCCGCCCACATCATTATTGCGCTGCAGTCCATCGTGTCACGAGAGACCGATCCATTGAAGGCGCTGGTCGTATCCGTGACGCAACTCAACGGCGGCGATGCATCCAACGTCATCCCCGACCGCGTGAAGCTTGGCGGCACGGTGCGCACGCTCGTGCCGGAGATCAGGGAACTGGCGAAGAAGCGCGTGACGGAGATTGCACAAGCCACCGCATCCGTGTTCGGCGGCAAGGCGGACGTCGTCTACCATGAAGGATATCCGGTCACCTACAACCATGATCGCGAGACCGACTTTGCAGTTGGCATTGCCCAGTCCATCGTCGGCGCAACCGCCGTAAGCAGCGATATGCCGCCGGTCATGGGCGCGGAGGATTTTTCCTACATGCTGGAAAGCCGTCCGGGCGCCTTCGTCTTCATCGGCAATGGCGACACGCCTGCCCTTCACAATTCAGCCTACGATTTCAACGACGACGCGATCCCCTATGGCATCAGCTATTGGGTTTCGCTGGCCGAAACCGCGCTGGCCGCTTGAGCTTACGCCCATAAGAACAGGGCGCATCCTCAAGCAGTTTGCGCCCTCTCTCTTGCCTATTGTGTGAAATTGTGGTCTTGGAGGCGCCAATATTTGGCCTAGCCGGCGAAATCGGCGCCAAGTTCCAACAACAATCCGGATAGACAAATGAAAATCAACGGGAATGAAATCCGTCCAGGCAACGTGATCGAGCACGACGGCGGCCTTTGGGTCGCAGTCAAGACGAATGCCGTGAAGCCTGGCAAGGGCGGCGCCTACAATCAGGTCGAGCTCAAGAACCTCATTAACGGCACCAAGCTGAATGAGCGCTTCCGTGCCGCCGAGACGGTTGAGAAGGTCCGCCTTGAGCAGAAGGATTTCTCGTTCCTCTACGAACAGGGCGAAGCTCTGATTTTCATGGACACCGACAGCTACGAACAGCTCGAATTGCAGAAGGACTTCGTTGGCGATCGCGCCGCATTCCTGCAGGACGGCATGATGGTTACGGTCGAACTCTATGACGAAAAGCCAATCGGTATCTCGCTCCCGGATCAGGTCACGCTGGCGATCACCGAAGCCGACCCGGTCGTGAAGGGCCAGACGGCGGCATCCTCCTACAAGCCGGCGCTGCTCGAAAATGGCATTCGCGTTCTCGTTCCCCCCTTTATTTCGTCGGGCGAGCGCATCGTCGTCGACACCAACGAAATCACCTATATCCGCCGCGCGGACTAAGCCGGCTCCGGGGAGCCGGCTCCGCTGGCTTCCCCCTCTTTGATCTTACGGAGACATACCCCGAATGGCGCGTTCAGCGATACTCAATGTAATGGTTCAGGCCGCCATGAAGGCGGGCCGCTCGCTGGCGCGCGATTTTGGCGAAGTGCAGAACTTGCAGGTGTCGCTCAAGGGTCCGGGCGACTATGTGAGCCAGGCCGACAAGCGCGCCGAAGAGATCGTCTACGCGGAACTCCGCCGCGCCCGTCCCGACTACAGCTTCCTGATGGAAGAATCCGGCGCGGTCGAAGGCAGCGACGGCCAGCACCGCTGGCTGGTCGATCCGCTCGACGGCACCACCAACTTCCTGCATGGCATTCCAATTTTTGGCGTTTCCATCGCTCTCGAACGCCAGGGACAGATCGTTGCCGGCGTGATTTTCAACCCGGCCATGGACGAGCTCTATACCGCCGAGCGTGGTGGCGGGGCATTCTTGAATGATCGCCGCCTGCGCGTTGCCGGCCGCAACAAACTGGTCGATTCCGTCATCGGCACAGGCGTTCCGCACCTCGGCCGCGGCCACCATGGCAATTACCTTGTCGAATTGCGCAACATCATGGGCGAGGTTTCCGGCGTGCGTCGCATGGGCGCCGCTGCCCTCGATCTCGCCTATGTGGCCGCCGGCCGCCTTGATGGTTTCTGGGAAAGCGGCCTTTCCCCGTGGGACATCGGCGCCGGCATCATCCTTGTTCGCGAGGCCGGCGGTTTCGTCACCGACTTTGACGGCGGACAGGATGTAGTGGAGAGCAGTTCGATTGTCGCCGGCAACGAAGCCATTCAAAAGGCGCTCGTCAAGGCACTAAAAAAGCCGATCTGACACCGGCAGTTTAAGAATGCGCCCCAGAGGCTGAAGTAGGTGCGTTGTGGCGTGAGGTGGCTACCGTCCGGTAGTCGACGCTTTTTCCTTGTCGGGTGTCGTAACCACATCGAACAGTGAAAAAGCCTTGCTTTGCTTGGGCCATGCCTGTTGCGTGCTCGGGATTAGCTCCGACCTGTTGAACTTGCCGGGCGTACCGAACAGGGAACATCGTCGATCTTCGGTACATTTGAAGAAATACTCTATTTCCACTGTCTGCTCACCAACCTTGAATAGATGCAGCAATAACAAATTCAAGCGTTACCTCATTGCACCTTCCATTTTCACCTCGATTTCGGTTAGGGTCGCGGCAAATTCGGTTTATGCGACGCGGAGACGATGCGATGGCAGATTTCAGTTCGACCCGCCAGGGTCGGGATGGCGAAGAATACGATCCCTACCGGCTTTCAAGCCCGCGGTTCGTCCTCTTGTCCATGGCAATATTTCTGGCGATCGTAGCATTTCTTGCCGCCATCCTGTTTCGGCAGATCTCGGTGTTCTACGTCACGAACCCGGGCCTCAACAGCCTGATCATCGGCGTGCTTGCCATCGGTATTCTTCTGGCCTTCGGCCAGGTCATTCGGCTCTTCCCGGAAGTGCGTTGGGTCAACTCCTTCCGCCGCGGCAACAGCGATCCAAATGCGCATCCCGTCATGCTCGCACCGATGCGCGCCCTCATCGGCCGGCGCCAGTCCATGGCTTTGTCGACCAGCGCCATGCGGTCGATGCTGGATTCCATCGCAGCGCGCCTCGATGAAACCCGCGATATTTCCCGCTATCTGATCGGCCTGCTCGTCTTCCTCGGCCTGCTTGGCACGTTCTGGGGCCTGCTCGAAACGATTGGCTCCATCGGCCAGACCATTCAGTCGCTGGATCCGCGCGCTGGCGACGCAAACAGCGTTCTCGACTCGCTGAAAGCCGGGCTACAATCCCCGTTGCGCGGCATGGGCACGGCTTTTTCGTCCTCTCTCTTCGGTCTATCCGGATCGTTGATCCTCGGCTTTCTCGACCTGCAGGCCGGGCGGGCGCAAAACCGTTTCTACACAGAGCTTGAAAACTGGCTTTCCAGCGTCACCGACCTCGGCTCGGATCTGCATGCGCTCGACGCCGCCAGCACCGGTACGAGCGACGAACTGCGCGCCCTGGCTGAGCGCCTCCAGAACATCCAGGAGAGCGGCGGATCGAGCCAGCGCACCACGGCGGCGCTGGCGAGCCTTGCCGAAGGAATTCAGGGGCTCGTCAAGAACATGCGCTCCGAACAGCAGATGATGCGCGACTGGGTGGAGAAGCAGGCTGACGAACAGAAATCCATCCGCCAGACGCTGGCGAAGCTTGGCGATGCCATTGCCCGCGACAAGGCCAACTGAGTATGGGACTCGGTCGTAATCGCAAGGCCATCCGCCACATCGACTACTGGCCGGGCTTCGTCGATGCCCTGTCGACGCTGCTCCTGTCGATCATGTTCCTCCTGTCGGTGTTCGTCCTGGCTCAGTTTCTGCTCAGCCAGGAAATCACCGGCAAGGATGCTGTTCTCAATCGCCTCAACGCGCAGATCAACGAGTTGACGCAGCTTCTTTCGCTGGAACAGGGCAACAAGCAGGACCTTGAAGATACGATTGCAAACTTGCAGGCTTCCCTGACCAATGCCCAGAGCGAGCAGTCGCGCCTGCAGGCACTGCTGTCGCAGGGCGCCGGCGCCGGCGCTGCGGCCGAAGGCAAGATCAACGAGCTATCCACGGGGCTTGAAAA
Organism: Phyllobacterium sp. YR620; assembly: GCF_900104165.1. NCBI lineage: Bacteria > Pseudomonadati > Pseudomonadota > Alphaproteobacteria > Hyphomicrobiales > Phyllobacteriaceae > Phyllobacterium > Phyllobacterium sp. YR620. The sequence goes on along the minus strand of NZ_FNJP01000002.1, from coordinate 779,310 downwards.
CGAAAAGCAGATCAGCGCGCGTGCGCTCTCGCAGGTGGAGATTCTCAATCAGCAGATATCCGCCCTGCGCAAGCAGATCGCTGCGCTCGAAGACGCCCTCAATGCGTCGGAGTCCCGCGACAGGGAATCGAATGCCAAGATTGCCGATCTCGGCAAACGCCTCAACGTCGCCCTCGCCCAGCGTGTCCAGGAGCTCAATCGCTATCGCTCTGATTTCTTTGGCCGGCTGCGGGAGATCCTTTCCGACCGCGAAAACATCCGCATCGTCGGCGACCGCTTTGTCTTCCAGTCGGAAGTCCTGTTTCCGCTCGGGTCGGCCGTCCTCAATCCTGCCGGATCGGAAGAGATGAAGAAGCTTGCCGTCGCCTTGATCGAGCTTCAGAAGGAAATTCCCGACGATATCAACTGGGTTCTGCGCGTCGATGGCCATACCGACAACATTGCGCTGTCGGGGAGCGGCCAGTTCAAGGACAATTGGGAGCTTTCCTCCGCTCGCGCCATTTCGGTCGTCAAGTACTTGATTGCCAACGGCGTCCCGGCAAACCGGCTCGTCGCGGCGGGCTTTGGCGAATTCCAGCCGCTTGAACCCGGCGATTCCACGGAAGTCCGTGCACGCAACCGGCGTATCGAACTGAAGCTCACCGAGCGTTAAGCCAGCTAGAGCATGCCCTGCTATTCAAGCAGGACATGCCCTGAAAGCTATTCGGCGGCGCCCTTGAAGGCGTCGGACCCGGCCTCGAACTGCAACTTGGCGAGGCCGGCATAGAGGCCGTTCTGCTTGACCAGCGTCTGGTGCGTGCCTTCCTCGACGATCCTGCCCTTCTCCATGACGAGAATCCGGTCAGCCTTGAGGACCGTGGCGAGGCGGTGCGCGATGACCAGCGTCGTGCGGCCTTCCATCAAATGGTCGAGCGCCTTCTGCACCAGCATTTCGCTTTCGGCATCAAGCGCCGAGGTCGCTTCGTCAAGCAACAGGATCGGCGCATCGCGCAGGATGGCGCGGGCGATGGCGATACGCTGACGCTGGCCGCCCGAAAGCGTCACGCCGCGTTCGCCGACTTGCGTGTCGTAACCATGATCGAGCGCCAGGATGAAGTCATGGGCGAGCGCCGATCTCGCGGCGTTCTCGATCTCCGCGGCACTGGCGCCTGGCCGGCCAAAGCCGATATTCTCGCGCACGCTCGTGGCGAAAATTGTCGTGTCCTGCGGCACGATGGCAATGTGCGAACGCAGATCGAGCGGATCGGCCTGACGCAGATCGACGCCGTCGATGGTGATGTTCCCGGAGACCGGATCGTAGTAGCGGAGCAGCAGTGAAAACACCGTGCTCTTGCCCGCGCCTGAAGCGCCGACGATGGCGACGGTTTCCCCGGGCGTGATGGCGAAGCTGAGACCCTTCAATGCGGGCGCCGCCGGGCGGCTTGGATAGTTGAAATGGACCTTGTCGAAGACGACGCTGCCAACGGGCGGCTGCGGCAAAGGCATGGGATTCTTCGGAGCCGCAATTGCCGGCTCTTCGGCCAGGATCTCCATCAGCCGCTCCGCCGCTCCCGACGCCTGCGACAATTCCCCCCACACTTCCGATAGAGCACCGAGTGCGCCCGCCGCAAACACCGCATAGAGCAGGAATTGGCCGAGCGTGCCCGGTGTCATCGCGCCGGAAAGAACGTCGCGCGACCCGAACCAGAGGACTGCGACCACGCTCGAGAAGATCATGAAAATTGCAAAGGCCGTAAGTATCGCCCGCGCCATGACCGAGGCGCGGGCCGCATCGAAGGCATCTTCCACCGATTTCGCAAAGCGGCGCGTCGCTAGCTTTTCATTGGTGAAGGCCTGCAGCGTGCGCACGGAAATAATCGATTCACTTGCATAGGCCGTGGCATTCGCCAGCCGGTCTTGCGCGGCCCGCGATCGCCGGCGTACCGAGCGACCAAAGGCAACGAGCGGGATGATGATCAGGGGAATTGCCGCAATCACGAGGCCCGAAAGCTTCGGGCTGGTAATGACCATCATTACGATGGCGCCGAAGGCAAGGATCACGTTGCGCAAGGCAACGGAAGCCGTCGCACCCACGGCGGACTTGATCATCGTCGTATCCGCGGTCAGGCGCGAGACGATCTCGCCCGATTGCGTGCTGTCGAAAAACGCGGGCGAAAGGCGGGTCAGATGCGCGAAGACGTCGTGGCGAAGATCGGAAACGATGCGCTCGCCGAGGGTGATGACGAAGTAGTAGCGTCCCGCGGAGGCAACGGCGAGGAGCGCGGCGAGCACGACCAGCATGCTGAAATACGTATTGATGAAGGCGCCATTCACGTCGGAAAAACCATGGTCGATCATGCGGCGTACGGCGAGCGGCAGCGTCAGCGTGGTTACGGCAGCGATGACAAGCGAAACCAGCGCACCGGCAATCATGCCCTTGTAGCGGGCCATATATGGGAAGACCCGGCGTAGCGGCTTCAACGAGCGCCGCTTTCTTTCCGCTTCTTCGAGAGCCAGATCGGCCATACTTGCTTGTTCCTCGTATCGGCTATGCGACTTTGCCGCCAGACGGCCTTGTTATTGCTTAAAGGCTGATGTATAGGCTCGCCAACAGTTTTGGAAGCCCACGGCCCTGTGACGTTTGGCTTCATCTCTACCAATCGGCTCCGGACCGGCTTGCCACATCGCTCGTGGCTCCAGTTTTGCGCCCTCTAGTTTAGGACAAGAAAGATGAAAGCCAAGATTCATCCCGACTATCACACGATCAAGGTCGTCATGACCGACGGCACCGAGTACCTGACGCGCTCCACTTGGGGCAAGGAAGGCGACACGATGAACCTCGACATCGACCCCACCACGCATCCGGCATGGACCGGCGGTTCGCAGCAGCTGACCGACCGTGGCGGCCGCGTTTCGAAGTTCAAGAACCGCTTCGCCAACCTCGGCATATAATATTTCCCATCCAACGGGATTTAAAAAACGGCCTCGCCAAGCGCGGGGCCGTTTTTCTTTTGTCGCGCGGCAAATATGGGACTCGGCGAATTTGACAAGGACTTGATTCGCCAATAGCTTTTTCGCAACACCCCAGCCGACTTCAAAGGGAGGACTGCCCGATGACCGACGTAACAACAGGTGTAGGAACCGCATCGGCCACTCCGGTCGAGCCAAGTCTACACCGGGTCATGGGACCCTGGCTGCTGCTTCTCTTCATCGTCGGCGATATTCTCGGCACCGGCATATATGCGCTCACGGGGCAGGTCGCGAAGCAGGTCGGCGGTGTCGTTTGGCTGCCTTTTCTTATTGCCTTCATCGTCGCTGTCGTGACGGCGCTGAGCTACCTTGAACTCGTCACGAAGTTTCCGAAGGCGGCGGGGGCTGCGCTCTATACGCATAAGGCCTTCGGCATTCATTTTATCACCTTCATCGTCGCATTCACCGTCATGTGCTCGGGTATCACCTCGGCATCGACAGCCTCACGCGCCTTCGCCGCCAATCTCTCCGGCGCATTCCAGCTCAATCTCGAAAGTGGGATCGGCATTTCGCTCGTCGCCCTCGCTTTCATGGCCGTCGTCGCCGCAGTCAACTTCCGCGGTGTCGGCGAGAGTGTGAAGGCCAATGTCGTACTGACCGTCGTAGAACTCACCGGTCTCCTGATCATTATCTTCATCGGCCTGATGGCGATTACCGCAGGCCAAGGCGATGTCTCGCGCATCACGCAATTTGCCACAGCACCTGATTCAAGCGTGTTCTGGTCGGTTATGGCAGCGACCACACTTGCCTTTTTCGCCATGGTCGGGTTCGAGGATTCCGTCAACATGGCCGAGGAATGCAAGAATCCGACCCGGATATTCCCGAAGGTGCTGCTTGCCGGTCTGTTCATCACCGGCATCATCTACGTTCTCGTCTCGATATCGGCGATCACCCTCGTCCCGCCGGCAGAACTTGGCGAAGGCGAGACACCGCTCCTCAAAGTGGTGCAGGCGGGCGCACCGAATTTCCCGCTTTGGATATTCGGCTTCATCACCATGTTTGCCGTTGCCAACAGCGCGCTCATCAACATGCTCATGGCTAGCCGCCTCGTTTATGGCATGAGCCGGGAGCATGTCTTGCCGCCGCTCTTCGGCAAGGTGCATCCGGCGCGCCGCACGCCCTATCTTGCCATCGCCTTCACGACGCTTCTCGCATTCGGGCTGATCATGTTTGTCGGCGAGGTGCCGGCGCTCGGCGGGACGACGGCGCTGCTCCTCCTCTTCGTCTTCACCATCGTCAATATCGCGGTGCTCATCCTGCGGCGCGAGACGGTGGACCACGATCATTTCCGCACGCCGACCTTCCTGCCCGTCGTCGGCGCCATCTCATGCGCTTTCTTCGCCGGCCCATGGACCGGGCGCGATCCGGTTCAATACAAGATCGCCGGCATTCTCATCGGTGTCGGTGTTGCCCTGTGGGTGATCACGGTCCTCATCAACCGCGCAACCGGCGTCAAGCCCGTGGAACCCACCATGGAGACCCTCGGCGGCGACGGCCCCATGAACTGAAGACAAAAATCCCGCCAGCCTTGCGGCTGACGGGATCTGATTGTTGCGCTGAAACTTCGATCAGGCCGCGCTGAGCTTGGCCAAAACCTCGTCGCTCACTTCGAAATTGGCATAGACGTTCTGAACGTCGTCATCATCGTCGAGCGTCGCGAGAAGGCGCAGAACCGACTGTGCTTTCTCTTCGTCGACCGGCGCCATGGTCTGCGGCTTCCAGATCGCCTTCACGGACTCTGCTTCGCCAAGGGCACTTTCCAGCGCCTTGGAAACTTCGCCGATGTCCTCAAAGGCGCACAGGATGACATGGCCGTCCTCGTCGCTCGAAACGTCATCGGCGCCAGCCTCGATGGCGGCTTCCATGACCTTGTCGGCGCTGCCGGCTTCCGGCTTGTAGGTGATTTCTCCGACGCGGTTGAACATGAAGCCCACCGAGCCGGTTTCGCCCATGGCGCCGCCCGCCTTGGTGAAGGCAGCGCGAACATTGGAGGCCGTGCGGTTGCGGTTGTCCGTCAGTGCCTCGACAATCACGGCAACGCCGCCCGGGCCATAGCCCTCGTAGCGGACTTCCTCGTAATTGTCGCCCTCGCCACCGGCCGCCTTCTTGATGGCGCGCTCGATATTGTCCTTCGGCATGGACTGCGCCCGGGCATTCTGCACGGCCAGACGCAGGCGCGGGTTCATTGTCGGGTCAGGCAGACCCTGTTTGGCAGCGACGGTGATTTCGCGCCCGAGCTTGGAGAAGATTTTCGACCGAACGGCGTCCTGGCGCCCTTTGCGGTGCATGATGTTCTTAAATTGTGAATGGCCTGCCATGGCACCCCTGCGTGCTTTGCTACGTTTGCTGATGTTTCACGTCAGGGCCCTGCAATTTGACGCTGCGGGCTGCACCTAGCGGAAAACATGCTGCTGGAATGGCGCCCTTATAGGGAAAATCCTATCGCGCGTCCAGCCACACGAGAAGCAAAGCTTGCATCCGGATCATCGTGTCAGCCGCACGCCTGAAAAGTTAGTCCGCGAAATGTCCGAGCAGAGGTCGAACCACTCGCAACCACCACACGCCTCGCGCGTCGTGCCCTTTTTGAACTCCCGGCGAAATGTCGAAAGCAGGGCAGCATCGAGTTCGATCGTGTCGCCGTTTTTCACTTGCCGCCCCAGCAATCTGCTCACTGCCGCAGCAGCTTTGGCGTCGCGCTCGCGAACACTCGCCCACAGGCAATGCGGATCTGCATCGCCAAGCAGAGGAGCGCAGACATCGTCCGGCCCCTCGCTCAGTTCTATGGCGTCGCCCGCCACAAGTCGCTTGATGACCTCGTCATAATTGGCAGTAAACGCCTCGCTGTAGCCCTTGCCGACATAGGTCAGCATGCACAGGAGATGGTGCGGGCGAAGCCTGACCGTCAACCGAGGCGAACCATGACCCCTGAGCGGCGCAAGGCCTCGATAACGGCGGCTGCCAAAGCCGACTTCAGAATGCCGCCGACGATGAACGGTGCGACGCCCGATACCCATGCGGTTTCAAGGCCGAAAAGGTGGACGAGCCAGGAAGCGCCGAGCACGAGGCACAATGCATTGCCGAGAAGCATGACCGCGAAGGACGACCACGGATTGCGGGTCAGGCCGCGCTCGGCGAGATAGCCGACAAACGCCGCAACGACCGGGAACGCGAAGAGATAGCCAGCGGTAGGACCGACGAAGGGTGCCAGCCCGAATGCGCCGCCGGCGAGAACCGGCATGCCCATCATGGCTTCAATCAGCCAGGCGATGACCGTGAGGCCGCCGAGACGCCAACCGTAAAGGGCGCCCACCATCGTGACCGCAAAGGTCTGCATGGTTACCGGTACCGGGATCATCGGCACCGATACCCAGGAACTGACGGCGAGGAAGGCCGTACCTATCAGGACAGCGAGCGCCTTATAGACCAGCGGCCGGTTGGCGAGCTTCAGCGGAACGTAAGCTTCGGTAAGTGTCGTATTCATCAACGTTCAGTCCTTGTTGTCAGAAATTCCGGGGTCAGCATGGAGAAAGGTCAGTGGCTCTTCTTCCTCCTTCGCCGCGCCAGCATGTTAAGCGCTTCGACGAGAGCCGAGAAGCCCATTGCCGCATAAATGTAGCCTTTTGGCACGTGGAAACCAAACCCGTCGGCGATAAGCGTCATGCCTATCATCAGGAGGAATCCGAGGGCAAGCATGACTATAGTCGGATTGGCGGCAATGAACCGCGACAAGGGCTCGGCTGCGAGCAGCATCACAGTAACCGCCGCCAGAACCGCGATGACCATGATGGCAATCTCGTCGGTCATACCGACCGCCGTGATGATCGAATCCACCGAGAAGACGAGATCGAGCAAAAGTATCTGCATAATAGCCGCGCCCATGGAAAGAGTTACGGTCTTGCCGATGACATCTTCCTTGGCATCTTCATGATCGACCGTATGGTGAATTTCCTTCGTCGCCTTCCAGACAAGAAAGAGACCGCCGGCGATCAGGATGAGATCACGCCAGGAGAAACCCTGTCCGAAGGCCTCGAAGACGGGTTCCGTCAACTGCACGATGATCGAAATCGTAAACAGCAGCACCAGGCGCAAGATCAGCGCAGCGCTGATGCCAAGGCGACGGGCCCGGGCCTGCTGCTCTTTCGGCAATTTATTCGTCAGGATTGAAATGAAAATGAGATTGTCGATGCCGAGGACGACCTCCATCACCACAAGCGTGACAAGGGCAATGAGCCCCTCGGGCCGATAGATGAAATCGAAATGGGAAAGTAGCGCTTCCATGGGGGTCGTTCCTGTGTTGCTGTTGGCCCGGATGGTGCAAAATCAAAGATAATAGATGTTCTGAAGTCTATTGGATGCGCAGGTGGTGTTGGCGCCTCGCAAGATCAACTCATTTCCAGAAGGAGGGGATCGTCTCCTCGAGGCGCGGCCCTATGCGCAGCGGTGCAATTTTCTCGGCAAGGCCGGTCCTGTCTGAAATTTCGACACCGACGCCGCAAATCGTCGCCTTGCCGCTTGCCGCCTCGAAACGTCCTTTCGGCACTTTGGAGAGGAAGCGGTTGAGCGGTTCCTCCTTGTCCATGCCGAGGGAGGAATCGTAATCGCCGCACATGCCGGCGTCGGACATATAGGCAGTGCCGCCATTGAGAATCTGCGCATCCGCCGTCGGCACGTGGGTGTGCGTACCGACGACGAAGCTCGCGCGCCCATCGACGAAATGGCCGAAACACTGTTTCTCGCTCGTCGCCTCGGCATGAAAGTCGAATATCGCCGCATCGGCCTGTTCGCCGAGCGGGCAGGCAGCAAGGATTTCCTCGGCGATGGTAAAGGGGTCATGCAGGTCCGGATGCATGAACACCCGGCCCATGATGTTGGCGACAAGGACGCGGGCGCCGTTCTTTGCGATGAAAAGTCCCGACCCCTTGCCCGCCGTTCCGAGCGGAAAATTCGCGGGCCGCAGGAAGCGCTCTTCGCGTGCGGCAAAGACCAATGCCTCGCGCTGGTCCCAGACGTGATTGCCGGTGGTGACGACATCCGCGCCGGCATTGATCGTATCGTGGAAGATTTCTTCAGTAATGCCGAAGCCGCCCGCGGCGTTCTCGCCGTTGACGATGGTGAAATCGAGCTTGAGGTCGGATATAAGGCCGGGCAGCTGTTCATAGACAGCTGTTCGCCCCGACCGGCCCACCATATCACCTAGAAAAAGTAATCTCACTTACGCATCCCGGGTCGGCCGCCACCCTTGGCGAGCCGTGCATCATCGAATGGATTTATCCGTCCGATTGATACTGCGCAACCCGCTTTCCGTCAGGATGGCTTCGAGCGGCATGTCATGCGGCTCGTCCGGCACGATTTCCACCTCCTGGCAGTCGAACGCCACGCCGACGAGGCGCGGATTTAGCCCCTTGTCCTCAAGCCTGGCTATTGCCCGGTCGTAATAGCCGGCGCCATAGCCAATGCGGTGTCCACGTGCATCAAAGGCCGCGAGCGGAACCAGCATGAAGGTTGGATCAAGCACGGCGGCCTCCACAGGCGGTCCGGCCGTGCCAAAACCGGTCTCGACCATGGGCGCGCCACGCACAAGTTCGCGAAACAGGATCGTCTGCTTGTCGATGATGACCGGCAGGCATAGCCGGGCGCCGCGTTCACGCAAACCGAAAAGCAGCGGCCGCAAATCGACTTCGGACCGGATCGGCCAGAATCCCGAAACGATGGCGTCAGCTTCAAGGGCGAAGAAAGCGAGACCGATATCGGCAATGCGCATCGACCCGTCTATACGCGCCTCGGTTGTCAGCGCGTCGCGCCGCCCGAGCGCCTCGAGGCGAAGTTTCTTCTTCAACTCTTTGATGGGGGAGGGATGCGTCACGGCAAGGCTTTGATGGCGTGAAAAACAAAAGTGGCGTCCACACAACCGATGGAGAAGTCGATCCCGGGAACCTACAAAGTAGGTGGGCGCCGTGTGAAGAGGCCCACGGGCCTCCTCAGGGACAGCTCCCTAAGGGATCATTAAGGCCCCGGGGAATATGTCTCTCCTGTCGAGAAGCGCAGAGCGCCAAGCCGAATATAGGACGGCGCGCGCAATTGCACCAGTACCGTCGCCGGCTAATTTCAACCTCTTGCCCCGACGCTGCGCCATCCCTAATCTCGCGGGCTCACGAAAGGAATGACCATGCGCTTTGAAGGCACGGCGGCCTATGTGGCCGACAAGGATCTGATGATTGCGGTGAATGCGGCGATCGCCTTGGAGCGTCCGCTGCTCGTCAAGGGCGAACCCGGCACCGGAAAGACCGAACTGGCGCGCCAGATCGCGGCGGCGCTCGGGCTGGATCTCATCGAGTGGAACGTCAAATCGACGACGAAAGCGCAACAGGGACTATACGAATATGACGCCGTCAGCCGCCTGCGCGATTCCCAGCTTGGCGATGCCCGCTTCAACGACATTGCCAACTATATCAAGCCCGGCAAGCTTTGGGACGCATTCACCGCGCCGAAGAAGGTCGTTCTCCTCATTGACGAGATCGACAAGGCGGACATCGAGTTTCCGAACGACCTCCTGCAGGAACTCGACCGTAACGAGTTCTTCGTCTACGAAACCGGGGAGACAATCCGCGCTGCCCATCGGCCGATCGTCGTGATCACCTCCAACAACGAAAAGGAGCTGCCGGACGCGTTCCTGCGGCGCTGCTTCTTCCACTATATCCGCTTCCCCGATGTCGAGACCCTGGCGAAGATCGTCGAGGTGCATTATCCCGGCATCAAGCAAAATCTGGTCCGCGCCGCACTGATGCAGTTCTATGAGATCCGCGACGTTCCGGGCCTGAAAAAGAAGCCCTCCACCTCCGAGGCGCTTGACTGGATCAGGCTGCTTGTCGCCGACGATATAGCGCCGGAGGATCTGCGGACCGACCCGAAGAACATGCTGCCGAAGCTGCACGGCGCTTTGCTGAAGAACGAACAGGATGTCCACCTTTTTGAACGGCTGGCCTTCATGGCGAGGAGGCAGGGATGAGCGTTGAAATCCGCCCTTTGGCGAAATCAGACGAAGCCGAGTGGCGGCGGCTCTGGACCGGATACCTTTCGTTCTACGAGACGACAGTGCCGGAAGAAGTCTACCGGACAACCTTCGAACGGCTCACGTCAGGAAATGACCACGAGTATCGCGGCTTCATTGCCGAACTCGATGGCAAGCCGGTTGGCCTTACCCACTATCTCTTTCACCGCCATTGCTGGAGCATTGAAAACGTCTGCTATCTGCAGGACCTTTTCGCCGATCCGGAGGTGCGAGGCAAAGGCATTGGCCGCGCACTGATCGAGGCTGTGCACGCGCAAGCCACGAAGGCAGGGGCGCATTCGGTCTACTGGACGACCAACCAGAACAATGCGACAGCGCGGCAGCTCTATGACCGTATCGCCAAGGTCACGCCGTTCATCAAATACGTGAAGACTGTCTGATGTTCATCCCCTTCTTCCTTGAGCTGAAGGCGGCGCGCATTCCCGTTTCATTGCGGGAATATCTGACGCTGCTCGAAGGCTTGGAAGCGGGGCTCGTCGACTATGATGTGGAAGGCTTCTACTATCTGGCCCGCTCCGCGCTCGTAAAGGACGAGCGCCACATGGACCGTTTCGATCGGGTCTTCGGCCATGTCTTCAAGGGCATCGAAGCGTTCGGCGGCGACGACGGCATCAATATCGCCAATCTTCCCGAAGAGTGGCTGCGCAAGCTTGCGGAAAAGCATCTCAGCGAGGAAGAAAAGAAACTCATTGAGGCTCTCGGCGGCTTCGACAAGCTGATGGATACACTGCGCCAGCGGCTTGCAGAGCAGAAGGGCCGGCACCAAGGCGGCTCGAAATGGATCGGAACCGCCGGCACCTCGCCTTTCGGCGCCTATGGCTACAACCCCGAAGGCGTGCGCATCGGCCAGGATCAGAGCCGACATCGGCGCGCCGTCAAGGTTTGGGACAAGCGCGAGTTCAAGAATTTCGACGACAGCGTTGAACTCGGCACGCGCAATATCAAGGTGGCGCTCAAGCGCCTGCGGCGTTGGATTCGCGAGGGTGCCGACGACGAGCTCGACCTTTCCGGCACAATCCAGTCTACCGCCGAACATGGCTATCTTGATGTCATAACCCGTCCAGAACGGCACAATCATGTTAAATTGCTGATGTTTTTCGACGTCGGCGGCTCCATGGACGAGCACATCAAGGTCGCCGAAGAATTGTTCTCCGCAGTGCGATCGGAATTCAAGCACATGGAATATTTCTACTTCCACAACTGCCTCTATGAGGCGGTATGGAAGGACAATCGCCGCCGCCACACGCAAAGCATTCCGACCATGGACGTGATCCACAAATATGGACCGGATTACAAGGTCATCTTCGTTGGCGACGCGGCAATGGCCCCCTACGAAATCTCGCATGCGGGCGGCTCGGTCGAGCACTGGAACGAGAAGGCCGGTGCCGCTTGGCTCGGGCAGGTACTCGACCAGTGGAAGAACGCAGTCTGGCTCAATCCGACCAAGGAAAGCTATTGGGATTATACGGCCTCGACAGCCATGATCCGCAAGATTTTCGCGCACCGGATGTATCCGTTGACACTGGCGGGTCTCGAAGCGGCAACCCGCGAGCTTTCACGCCGGCATTGAACCGGGGACCCCGGCCATACTTTGCAATCCAGCGGTGTTTATTGACATCCCGTTTTACCAGTCGTATTAGTCAAGTCATCAGATGACTTTAGGACTTTTGCCATGCAGCCCGCTGCGCGCACCAATCTTGCCGAAACGGCAGTTAATAATATCCGGGCGGAAATCACCACCGATCGCTGGAAGGTTGGCGACCGCATTCCGAACGAGGCGACGCTTGCCGACATGCTTGGCGTCAGCCGCGGCACCGTCCGTGAAGCTGTGCGCGTCCTCGTCGCGCAAGGCTACCTGGAAACACGTCAGGGATCGGGGACCTATGTTCTGTCCGTGATCGACACGGATGAAAGCCTACTGCGGATGCGGCGCACCGGGTTGCGCGATCAGGTCGAGACGCGCTGTGCGCTCGAGGTCGAGGCGGCAAGGCTTGCTGCGGCCCGCCACAGGCCAGAAACAATAGCACATCTGCGGCAACTGCTCGCCGATCGCGGCGAATATGATCCGGCCGATCATGATCGCTATGTTCAGCGCGACCTCGCCTTCCATAAGGCCGTCGTGGCTGCTTCGAACAATCTCGCCTTCGTCGAAGTCTACGAGTTTTTCTCCGCCTCGATTCAGGAAGTCATCAAGGCGACCGTGACGGGCGAACTTCCGGAACCCGACATGGCGGCGCACCTATTGATCGTCGATGCAATTGCCTCCGGCGATCCCGACCTTGCCGCGTTGACGACACGGGCTTTCATGGCTCCCATCCTGGATGAAATTGACCGGTTGCTTGCATCATGAACCACATGCCATCGAAATCCCGCGCTGAGGCGGCCATCGGCGATCAACTGATCAACGCCGAAGCCGACAGCGTGCCGGAGCCGCGTGCGCCGCAATTTTCGAGCCGCAGCGTCGCCATTGTCACCGGCCTCAGCCTTGTGCTCATTGCATTCAACCTCCGTCCGGTGTTTTCCAGCGCTTCGGCCCTTTTGCCCGAGATCATCGCGCAGACCGGACTATCGTCCTTCGGAGCTGGCGTCTTGACGACGCTCCCCGTCGTTTGCCTCGGCATCTTCGCGCCACTCGCGCCGAGACTGGCCCAGCGCATTGGCGCAGAACGCACGCTGCTCGGCGTGCTCCTGCTCCTTGCGCTCGGTACTGCGCTGCGCGGCCTGCAATCCTTGCCCCTTTTGTTCATCGGTACCGCCCTTGCCGGCGCCTGCATTGCTATCGGCAACGTCTTGCTGCCGGGACTGGTAAAGCGCGACTTCGCCAGTCGCACCGGCCTGATGACGGGTCTCTATACGATGGCGCTTTGCGCTGGAGCGGCAACCGCGGCAGGCTTTACCCTTCCGCTGCAACGCATGCTCGGCGGCTCCTGGTCGCTCGCGCTCGGCGCGTGGGCCCTGCCGGCGCTTGTTGTGGCGGCGATCTGGTTTCCGCATGCCTTCTTCCGCAAGGTCCGTACCAAGCATGCGGGCTTCAGGGTCGAAGGATTGTGGCGCGACCGCCTCGCCTGGCAGGTCACCCTGTTCATGGGGCTCCAGTCCGCCCTCGCCTATTGCATTTTCGGCTGGCTGTCGCCGATCCTGCGCGAGCGCGGCATGGATGGTGTAACGGCTGGCCTCGTCGTTTCCGTCTCGGTCATGGTCCAGGTCTTTGCCTGCCTTTTCGTGCCCTCCATCGCCGTGCGCTGCAAGGACCAGCGCGGGGTCAACCTTGCGCTCATTGCACTTGCCATCACTGGGCTGATGGGTTTCCTGTTCGCGCCGCTATCGACCGTATGGGTTTGGGCGGTCCTGCAGGGGCTTGGACAGGGTGGTCTCATCGCCATCGCCATGACGATCATCGTCCTCCGCTCGCCCGACGCGCACGTCGCCTCGCACCTTTCGGGGATGGCGCAGTGCATTGGCTACATGCTTGCCGCGGTCGGTCCGCTGCTTGTCGGCCTGATCCACAGCGTCACGGGCAGCTACGCCGCGACCGCGATCCTGTTCGTGCTATTGGGAATAGGCGTAGCCTTTTTCGGTTGGGGCGCGGGCCGCGCCGCGCATGTAAAAGCACGGACTATCGCAATTTAACAATTTCGGCATAGTATGCTACCAAGGTCGGAACCAACCGTGTTCCCCGGCATTTGTTGCGTAGCCGAAGGAGTTGAGTATTGGCGCCACGTGCGAACTGGAAAGGCTATCTCAAAGTGGCGGAGCTGAGTTGCCCCGTGAGCCTTTATACCGCCGCGTCGACATCCGACCGCATCGCTTTCCACACGATCAATCGCGCCACCGGACACCGGGTGATGCGACAGTTCATCGACAGCGACAGTGGCAAGCCGGTGGAAAAAGAGGACCAGGTCAAGGGATACGAAGTCGGCTCAAACGACTACATCGTCCTTGAGCCGGACGAGGTGGCAGCGGCCGTTCCCGAAAGCGACAAGACCCTCAATGTCGAGGCATTCGTGCCTTTGGATGAGATCGACGATCTTTACTTCGACAAGCCCTATTATTTAACGCCTGGCGATAAACATGGCCAGGAGGCGTTCGCGCTCATCCGCGAAGGTCTGAAAGCCAGGAAAGTTGCAGCTTTTGCGCAGACCGTCCTCTTTCGCCGCGTGCGCACGCTGCTGATTCGGCCGGACGATGCCGGGCTGCTCGCGACGACATTGCAGTTCAATTACGCGGTGCGGTCCGCCAAGGAAGCATTCGACGACGTGCCCGAGATGAAGATCAAAGGCGAAATGCTCGAACTTGCCAAGCACATTATCGATACCAAGCACGGCACGTTCGATCCCTCGAAATATACGGACCGTTACGAATCCGCGCTCGCGGAACTCGTCAAGGCCAAGCTCGAGGGCAAGGCAATCCCGGTTCGCAAACCCCAGAAGTCGGAAAAGGTTGTCGATCTCATGCAGGCACTGCGCGAAAGCGCCGGCATGACGGCAAAGAAGGCCGCACCAAAGAAGGCGGCGGGTACCAAGGCAAAGGCCGAACCTGCAAGGCGCAAAGCAAGCTGAATCTGGGTCTGATCGATGGTTGCGCTCGAAACCTACCGGAAGAAACGCAATTTCAAGACCACGCCCGAACCCAAGGGCCGCAAAGCGGCCAGTGCCGGGAACAGCTTCGTTATCCAGAAACACGACGCCACACGGCTTCACTACGATTTCCGACTGGAGATGGACGGTGTTCTCAAGAGCTGGGCGGTGACGCGCGGTCCGAGCCTCGTTCCCGGCGAGAAGCGACTTGCCGTTCATGTCGAGGATCATCCGCTCGAATATGGCGACTTCGAAGGCACCATCCCCAAGGGCGAGTACGGCGGCGGCACGGTCATCGTCTGGGATAGCGGCACCTGGACACCCGTATTCGACGAGCATCGGGGGTATGCCAAGGGGCACCTCGAATTCGAACTCCATGGCAAAAAACTATCGGGCCGCTGGCATCTTGTCCGCATGCAGGGCCGCCCACGCGAAAAGCGCGAGAACTGGCTTTTGATCAAGGGCGAGGACGACGCTGCGCGCACGGCGGGTGACCCCGACATTCTTGCGGAAAAGCCGGAATCGGTGAAGACCGGGCGGGAAATTGGCGACGTAGCCGGCGAGGCTCCGGGATGGTCTTCCAAGACCGGCAAGATCGACAAGAATGCCCCGAAAGCCCGGGCCGCAAGGAAAGCAGCGGCGCCAGCTATCGAGGTGAGTACGCCCGATCCCTCGACTATCAAAGGCGCGAAGAAGGCGAAGCTCCCTGTTTTCATCGAACCCGCCCTGGCGTCGCTTTCGACAAAGCCGCCATCGGGGGAACGCTGGGTTCACGAGATCAAGTTCGACGGCTACCGGCTGCAGGCGCGGATCGAGGCTGGCCGGGTGAAGCTTCTCACCCGTACAGGGCTCGATTGGACCAAGAAGTTCGGCAAGGAAATCATCGCCGCGCTGCAGGAACTTGCGGTCGGCACCGCCTTGATCGATGGCGAACTAGTCGTCGAAGCTTCCGCCGGAGCCTCCGACTTTTCTGCGTTGCAGGCAGATCTCAGCAGCGACCGCACCGATCGATTTATCTTCTACGTCTTCGATCTTCTCTATCTAGACGGTTATGACCTTCAGGCTCTGCCACTCCTCGAACGCAAGGCGGTGCTGCAGAAGATCGCCGGCGGCAGCACGGGCATGGTGCGGTTTAGTGAGCATTTCGAAGGCGACGGCCAGAACATACTCTCCCATGCCTGCCGGCTCAGCCTTGAAGGCATTGTTTCGAAACTGCGCGACGCGCCCTATCGCTCGGGCAGGGTAAAGAGCTGGATCAAGGCGAAATGCTCGCAAAGGCAGGAGTTCGTCATTGCCGGCTATGTCCCTTCGACGACATCGCGCAAGGCAATCGGCTCACTCGTCATGGGCGTTTACAATGGCGACAAGCTCGAACATGTCGGGCGTGTCGGCACCGGCTACAGCACGGCCGTCGCCGAGGATCTTTTTCGCCGCCTTGAGCGCATCCGTCAGCCGGAAAGCCCGTTTGTCGCGCGTCTTGCCGCCGATGCGGCGCGTCAGGTGCGCTACGTCAAGCCACAACTCGTCGCCGACGTCGAGTTCCGCACCTGGACGGCCGACAACAATCTGCGTCACGCCGCCTTCCGCGGCTTGCGCGAGGACAAGCCGGCGCACGAGGTTGTCCGGGAGACGCCCAAAATGAATGGGCAGATAAAACCGCAGAGGTCCACCGTGAAACTCACGCATCCCGATCGCATCTACTGGCCCGATCAGGGCGTAACCAAACAGGGACTGGCGGATTATTATACCGAGGTCTGGCCCTATATTTCGCCCTTCATCGTCGGGCGGCCGCTGGCGCTGCTGCGAAGCCCGGAAGGCATCACCGGCCAATCTTTCTTCCAGAAGCACGCGTGGAAAGGGCTCAATCCGAACATCGTCCTTGTGAACGACCCGATGGACAAGGATGAGGAGCCACTGATCAGCATCAAGGATCTGGACGGGCTGATCAGCCTCGTGCAGGCCGCCGTGCTCGAAATCCACCCCTGGGGCTCGACCGTAAAGGATTGGGAACGTCCGGACATGATCATCATGGATCTCGATCCCGGCGATGGCGTTCCGTGGGAGCAGGTCATAAGGGCGGCAGAGGAAACGCGCGAGCGGCTGGAACAGGCCGGCCTGAAGGCGTTCCTGAAGACCTCCGGCGGCAAGGGTCTTCATGTCGTCTCGCCCCTCAAGCCGAAAGCGGCATGGCTCGAGGTCAAGGCGTTTACCAAGGCGATTGCAGATTCGATGGCTGCCGACAGTCCTGGACTTTACGTCTCCACCATCACCAAGGCAAAGCGCACCGGCAAGGTCCTCATCGACTACCTGCGCAACCAGCGCGGCGCAACGGCGGTCGCACCCTATTCGACGCGGGCACGAGCAGGCGCGGCCGTATCGATGCCGCTGGAATGGAGCGAACTCACCCCGGGAATTGGACCCGCCTACTTCACCGTCCTCAACACGCCGACGCGTATCGCCTCGTACAAGGCCGACCCCTGGGCCGATTTCCGCGCAGCAGCGGCGCCGATCGAAAAGCCGAAGGGAACGCGCGCGAAGAAGGCCTAGAAAGCGGCTCTAGTCGATTTCTTCGGCAATAAAGCCTGCTGTCTGGCGTTTCCACAGGCGGGCAAACAAGCCGTCAGTCGCCACAAGTTCGTCGGGCCTTCCCTCTTCGACGATGCGTCCCTGATCGAGTACGACTATTCGGTCCATCATGGCAATCGTCGAAAGGCGATGCGCAATGGCGATCACGGTCTTCCCATCCATTACGAGATTGAGCTTTTCCTGGATTGCGGCCTCGGACTCGCTGTCGAGCGCGGAAGTCGCCTCGTCGAGGATCAGGATGGGGGCATTTTTCAGGAGAACCCGCGCGATGGCCACGCGCTGGCGTTGACCCCCGGAGAGCTTGATGCCGCGGTCGCCGACGAAGGCGGCGTAGCCCTTGCGGCCCTCACTGTCGGAGAGATCGGCGATGAAGCCATCGGCACTCGCCATCTTCGTCACCCTCTCGATCTCATGCTGTGTCGCATCCGGCCGGCCATAGCGGATATTGTCGCCGACCGAACGGTGCAGCAGCGCGACATCCTGGGCGATAACGCCGATGCTTTGACGCAGGCTGGACTGCGTTACGCTGCGGATGTCCTGGCCGTCGATCGATATCGCACCATCCTTGATGTCATAGAAACGCAGGAGCAGGTTTGCGAGCGTCGTCTTGCCGGCGCCGGAGAGACCTACGAGGCCGACCTTTTCGCCCGGGCGGATCGTCAGCGACAGATCGTCAATGACGGGTTTGCCCGACGCGTACGCGAAGCGGACGTTCTCGAATCGGATCTCGCCCCGGTCCACGACAAGCTCGGCCGCGTCCGGCCGATCGGTGATTGTCGGCGGTGTCGTCATAACCGGCATGGCGTCCTTGATCGTACCGATCGCCTGGAAGATCTGCTGGCCCATCTGCAGGAAGGTGAATGTGTGACCGGAGAAGCGACTGAGAACGTAGACGGCGGCCGTGAACTCGCCGATCGTGACGAAGCCGTCAACGAGGCCTGTAAAACCGATCCACAGGATCGCCAGCCAGTGCATCATGTTGAGGATGACGACGATGACCTCAGCCGTACGGTAGATCCGCTGTTCGCTCTGCTGCGCTTTGATCGCCTTGCCGATTATCCCTCTGATGGCACCGGCCTCGCTGTCTTCAGCGGCGAATTGCTTGACCATCTGCATATTGGCGTAAAGATCGGTGATGGCGCCGGAAACCAGGCTGCGACGCCTAGCGGAGCGCCGTGAGCGCTCGGTAAAGACGGGCGCCAGCCTGACGGCGAGCACTACGTTGAGCGTGATCCAAATTATGGACGGCAGCGCGAGCTGCCAGGAGAGCGCGCTCAGCAGAACAACGGATCCGACCATCTGCATGATGAATCGCGGAATGGACTGGAAGGCGGAAATGACCTGCTGCTGCACGGCTGACGCCACCTGCTGCAGGCGCGAAGCGACCTGGCCGGCATAGAGATCGTGGAAGAAGGCGAGGTCCTGCCGCTCGACCGCCCTGTGGCCCTGCCATTGAATGGCAGCCGGCATGCCGATCCCAAGCGTGTGCGAGTTCAGCGTATTGACGAAAAAAGACGCGATCGGGATGACGGGGAAAAGCATCAGGCCGAGGAAGATCAGCAGCATTCTGTCGTTGTGCAGGAAAGCGACAGCGCCCTGCTGTGTGACGCCATCGACGATGACAGAGAGGCCCCAGACGATCGTCAGGTTCATGGCCTCGATCGCCATGGTGCAGACGGCGAGCGTGATCAAGATGCCGCGAAACATCAGGACGAAGTGAAGAAGGACAGCCACTGGCCCCTTCGACGGCAGCGGCCTGTAGGGGATGTCGAGTGGCTGGATCAAATTCTCGAAGGGACGGTAGATTGCATCTGAAATTGACATGGCTCGATCGGACACCAGATGAGAAGGAGGGCGAAAACCTGAACCGCCGAATCGAGTGCCGTCCGGCCATAGTCTCAATCTATATCAGGGGCGTGGAGTTCCCCTATATTACGTCCGACATAGCTGTGCCGCCATTCAGTTCGATCGTCCAGACAGACCCTTGAATAATCTGCTGATCAGCGAAGGTGAACTTCGGACAGGAGCAGGATAATAGTCACCAGTCTGTGGATCGTAACAGTCGATGTCGTGGCGGTGCGCTGTTTCAACGATAAAGGCCAAAGCCTCCTGCAAACCGTCCCAGGTGAGGTGGAGCGACATGAAGTCGTCGGAGATCGTCGATTTTATCGGGCTGAACGTCCATATCGTAGCTCCGCCCTGAGGAGCGAGATCCGGATATCGCTTGAGAAGAGCATCCGCAAAGGCTTCAAGGCTCGGAGCGGCCTTTTTGTCCGTGCTTTCGGTTTTAGCATCCACCCATTCGTCAAAATTCGGATCACTAGGCGTCATGCCGGCGCTGGCAGCCCAACAATAAAAATCTGCTGACATATCAAATTGCCTTCTTGGCTCACGGCGTCAGCGATGGACGCCCAAATTGCTGATTGAAATCATTCATTCTAAAATTCGAAACCGTTCGTAGATAACAACAGAAATCGATCTTCCTACCGTTTCTTCGTCGGCTTGCTGTCGCTCGCTATACTCTTGCGCAGCGCATCCATGATGTTGATGACGTTGCTGGGCGCCTCTTCCGTTTCCGCCGCCTTGGCCTTTGCCGGACGCTTCTTGCCCTTTTTCTTGGCCGCGATGATTTCGAGCAGACGGTCCTGCACCGGATCTTCGGCCATCTTCGGATCCCACGATTTGGTGCGCTCCTCGATGAGTGTCTGCACCAGTTTCATCAGTTCAGGATCGGTCTTGCCGGTAGGAATATCGCCGAAATAGGCGTCGCCGTCGCGAACCTCGTCGCCATAACGGAGCGTCCACAGCACGATGCCGCGGCCGCGCGGCTCTATCATGACCGCCCGCTCGCGGCGATACATGACAAGGCGGGAAATACCGACCCTTCCTGTCGCCACCATCCCTTCGCGGATGACGGCAAAGGCTTCCTCGCCGACGGGATCATCGGGCGTCAGGTAATGCGGCTTGTCGTACCAAATCCATTCGATGCTTTCGCGCGGCACGAACATCTCGATGTCGATTGTGCGCGTGCTTTCGAGCGCGACAGCATCGATCTCGTCATCCTCGAGCACCACATATTCGTCCTCGCCGCGCTGATAGCCTTTGACCTGATCATCCTCGTCGATAGCCTTGCCGCTGACGGAATCGACATATTGGCTGACCACGCGGTTACCGGTCTTCCGGTTCAATGTATGAAACCGCACTTTTTCCTGATCGGTCGTAGCCGGAACCATCGCCACGGGACAGGTCACCAGAGACAGTTTCAGATAGCCTTTCCAGAAAGAACGAGGAGCCATGTCAACCTTTCCTTGCCGTCCAGCACGAAAGCTGCAAACCGCCGAATCGTTCCCGCATAGTAACTATGGCAGTTTTGCCGCCAAAACCTCAAGCTTGTTGATCTGAGGCGGACTGGCGAAAAGTTCATCCGCCCGCGCCATCAAAGCTGCAGCAACCTTGCCGGAAAGATGGGCGTTCCGCGCGCTTTCATCCGGAAAAGCATCGAAGATCGCAAAGTTGCTCTTCCCGATCCGAATGCCGAACCAGGCGACGGTTCCCGCTTCTTCGTTCACGAGCGGCAAGGCGGATTTGAGAAAGGCCGCGACCTCTTCCTCCTTGCCGGGTTTTGCTTCGAGCGGAACATAGAGAGCAAGTTTCGTCATGGTCATTCCTCCCTTGACTGCGATGCGCGTCACTCGGCGCTGGAACAGTCTCGCCGCAATCACGTTTCTCGGCAATAGACATGTGGAGACGACGGTGAAGCGCGGATATGAAGATTATGCAGAAGAGCTTGGCCTGAAACTGGTCGATCCGGCAGATTTCACGTTAATCCGCACACCCTTTAAGAAGGGCTTCCGCTATAAACGGATCGACGGCAAGCCGCTTTCTCCCAAGGACGAAGCCCGCATCGTTGCGCTTGTCATCCCGCCGGCCTGGACCGATGTCCGTTGCTGCGGTAGCGCCAAGGGCCACATACAGGCTGTCGGGCAGGACGTACTCGGGCGCCGGCAATACATCTATCATCCGAAATGGGAAAACGTGCGCAACAGCATGAAGACCAACCGTTTGCTTGCATTCGGCAAGGCCTTGCCGCGCATCCGCAAACGGGTGATGCGCGACATGCGCAGCAAGCCGACATCCGGAAAACCACTCGCTGCCCTTGCCATCAAGCTGATCGACCAGAAGGCGTTTCGTGCCGGTCACGAAAAATATGCCAAGGATGGCGGCCGTGGCATCGCTTCGCTTAAAAGTACCGATCTCAAGATCGACGGCAATACTGCAAGCTTCGTTTTTGCCGGCAAATCCAAGAAAACCAATGAGATAACGATCAAGGATCCGTCTGCGGTCAAGCGCCTGAGGCTGTTGAAGCGTCGGGGACGGCTGTTCCAGTACAAGGACGAGAATCGGTGGCGAAAGCTTCATGCCGGCAAGCTCAACGAATATCTGCGCGAGATTTCGGGTTCGAAGGTCAGCGCCAAGGACTTTCGCACCTTCCACGGTTCCGCACGGGCGCTGGCCTTCCTGGCCGGTATCGAGGCGCAAAGTGAATCGGCGCGCAAGCGCGCTGTTGCGGCGGCTATGCGCCATGTCAGCGAATTTCTGCGCAACACCCCGGCCGTGACAAGGTCGAGCTACGTGCACCCGTTGATAATCGAAAGTTTCAACGCTGGAGAACTTGGCGGGGCCTTGCTGCGATCGCCTCATCGAAAGGGTTTGAGCGGCCCCGAGACCGGCCTGATGCGGCTCCTCGAAGGCGAACGCTAGATGCCGGATATGTGTTCAAGGGCGTTTGAGAAATTTGGAACCGCAGGGCGCGATTCCGCATTGCGGTAAGTGGGCCGCGGAAAAGAGGAAATAAATTCGATTTGCTGGCGCTCGGAAAATGCGCTTAGCTCACATCATGCCCAGCGGGAGGCGACCCGCAATCATGGATGTGTTCTCGCCTTATCTGAGGGAGCGTGTCATGGCCTTTTTGGAAATCGACAGACGCATATTTACGACCACTGATTGGGAAATCATGCAGCGCGCGCATAATCGCGCTTCGATTCTGCTAGATCGTTGCCCAAGGACCGATCCTCGGTGCAATGAACTTGCGCGAACCATTATCGCAATGTTCGAAAGCGGGATCCGCGACGAGGATGAACTGGCCGCAATGGCGGCGAACCGCGAACTGAGTTTTCTCGGTGCGCGCGGTCATTTCCAGAAACCCTTCCCGATCGGGAAAATCAAGCAAGGAATGCCGGAGTCATTCACGGAACACTAGAGCCTTTACTCCGCTCGACAAGCAGTCGAGCGCCAAGGTCCGCCGCCGGTTCCGGGTAGGCGATTGCATAGCCCTGCAATGTATCGCAGCCAAGACGCCGCAACAATTTCGCGTGTTCGTTGGTTTCCACGCCCTCTGCGATCACTCCGATGCCGAGCGCCCGCGCTATTCCAACGATTGACCCGACGAGGCTCCTCTGCTCGGGCGAGATCGTGATTGGCATCACCAGGCGCCCGTCAATCTTCAGGCGCTTGGGTTTGAGTTTCAGGAGACCGATGATCGAGGCATGACCCGAACCGAAGTCGTCCACCTCGATGTCAATTTCCATTTGCTTCAGCAGGGAAATGTTGAGCAGGACCTCGTCTTCGAGCTCGTCGAGAAAGATCGTTTCCAGCAACTCGAACGAAATCGCATTGTGCGGAATCTGCAAAAGACGCAGCTGATTGATCAGCAAGGGATCGGACAGGCGGGCCGCCGATGTGTTGACCGCAATCCGTGGCACCGCGATGCCGCTTTCCTGCCAGACCTGCCGGTCGCGCAGCACTGCTTGCAGCATGGCTGCATCTAGATCGGCCATGAGGCCGAGCGTATTTGTCACCTTCAGGAAGGCCTCAGGGCCAAGCACGCCGCGCTTGGGGTGTCGCCAACGGGCCAACGCCTCTATGCCGACGATTTCACGTGACTCGGCATCGATCTGGATCTGGTAGAAGGGCACGAACTCGCCGCGCTCAAGGCCCCGCTTCACATGTTCAGCAATGCGACGGTCCCGCGAAAGTTCGCTTTTGAGGTGCGGCGCAAAGAATTCAACACGGTTGCGGCCGAGCTTCTTGGCGCGGTAGAGCGCGATATCGGACTCGGCGAGCAGGCTCGAGGCGTTGCCGTCATTGACCCAGGCGACGCCGATGGAGGCGCCGGTCTGCAGCAATGCTCCGCCGTGGGATACGCCCTGTTTCAGGAGGCGCACGATATGCTCGGCAACAACTTCCAGCTCCCGGATCGTCGCAAAATCCGAAAGGAGGATGATGAACTCGTCGCCGCCCATACGCGCAACGAAGCCGCCTTCCGGGACGACGGAAGCGATCATCAACGCCGCCGACTTCAACACGGCATCGCCCGCGGCATGGCCCGCCGTGTCGTTCACCTGTTTGAAATAATCGAGATCGACATGGAGCACGGCGAGGCGCTCCCTCAAGGGATCGTTCGACAGTTCGGCAAGACGCCTGTCGAAGAACCGCCGATTGGGAAGACCGGTCAGATAATCGTGCTCGGCAGCATATTCGATCTGAGCGGTGCTGGCTTCGAGGGCAAGCGTCCGTGCTTCGGCGATCGCCTTCTGGTTCGACAGTTCGCGGGTGAGCATGACATCGGCTGTCACGTCCCACTCGGCCCCAACGAACGTGCCGCTGCTGCCATCGTCGTAATAATGCGCCCGCGACCTGATGTGACGAATATCTCCGTTCGGGAGTATCACCCGGAACTCCGAGACGTAGTCGCTCTTGAGCTCGGCGGCTTCATTGAAGTCCTCCATGGCTCTTGCCCGATCGTCAGGATGAATCGCATTGATCCAAATTTCAGAGCTAACTCGTCTTTGCGTACCGCCGGTGCCATAGAGCCGGTGCATCTGTGAATTCCAGATCACCTCGCCGGTCTCGGCATTGTGCTCCCAGACGCCGATCTGCGATGCGTCGAGCGCTATTTCGAGACGACGAAGGATGTTTTGGAATTCTTGCTCTGATCGCGCCGACTGCATCTTCTCGTTGTGGCTCCACCCTCGCCACAACTTACAGCGTGGATTTCGGGTTCGCTACGATTATTGTCTCGTGTCATTCGGTCAGAGAAATTTTACGACTTGCCGTGCAAGGATGATTTTAACCTGGAAGCTTGGCGGATCGATGCTTGGAAAAGACGATGAGAATTTTCTGGATGCGGCGCTATTTCGATCGGGCCTGGTTCAGGAGTCTGCTCGTCGCCGCCTTGATAATCGGCGGCGGTATCTGCGGTGCATGGATCAGCAAGCTGGTTATTGTCTCGAGCGATCGGGCCGACATGCGCAGATACACGGATCAGGTTCTTGATCGAGCGGTTGACGTTTTTGCCGAAGTCGACGACATGCTCGCCGTTATCAACGGCTCTCCCTTTCCTTTCTGCTCGACCGAAGAAATCAGCTACCTTCGCGATATTCTGTTTCGAACGAAGTTCTTGAAGGATCTCGGACGGGTCAAGGACGGCGCTTTTCATTGCTCTGCGGTTTTCGGGAAGGGGCGAAAACCAATGCCCCTGATCACGCATGATTTCGAAACATTGGACGGCAAACTGATCTACACGAAGGCACGTCTTGCCATCTCCAACACCACCGCCCCGATCATCGGCACTGGCCATGCCAATGTCGTCCTTGACCCCCAAGCTTTCGAAACGCTGAAAAATCCCGACTACACGTTCAGCGTCATGTTCAATCCCGTTGGCATGCCCGAGACGATCGGTCTCTTCGGTACACTCAATCAAGGGGCAATCGGGAGGGTCAGGCCCTCCGGCGGCGGGAGGCAGGGCAGTACGATCTTTCGCAACGTCTGCAAGAAAACCGCCTGCGTAACGGTCAATGTCGAAGTCGGCAGGCTCGAGGCATCGGCGCAGCCCATGACGATCATTCTGACCCTGTTCGGAGCGGCGCTTGGCGGAGCGCTCGGAGTGATCCTCATCCTGCTACGGCGCAACACGATGAGCATGAAGGCACGCCTGCAACAGGCGATCGCGCGCAAGCGGCTCACAGTCGAATATCAGCCCATCGTCGATATCGTCACCGGAAAACCGGTGGCGGCGGAAGCGCTGGCGCGTTGGCGCGACAATGGCGAAGCAATTTCGCCGGATGTGTTCATTTCGGTTGCGGAGAAGTCAGGCCTGATCAATCGTCTGACGACCTGTATTATCGAACACGTCCTGGACGACATGGCGGCGTTTCTGGTGGCCAATCGGAATTTTCATATCAATATCAATATATCCGCTGCCGACCTTTTCGATCGACAGTTCAACGACTGGCTCGCGGCCCGGCTCAAGGCAGCAAACGTTGCCAGCGACCAGATCCTGCTCGAAATTACCGAGCAATCCACCGCCAACTCCAGCGATGCGATCGCCGCGATACGGCGCTTGCGGGCGCGCGGACACAAGATTTTCATCGACGACTTCGGAACCGGTTATTCGAGTTTGGCCTATCTTGGCGAACTGAGCGTCGACGGCATCAAGATCGACCGCTCCTTCACCCGGACTATTGGAACCGGGTCGGTGTCGGTTTCGATCATCCCTCAAATCATCGGCATGGCCCATGTGCATCATCTCGCCATCGTCGTCGAGGGCATCGAAACAGAGGCGCAGCGCGACTATTTTGCCGCTCTCGTGCCGAAGGTGGATGGGCAGGGATGGCTGTTCGGCCGGCCGACCACTTCGGCAGCCATCCGAGAAATGCTGCACGCATCGCGCGAACAATCTAATGCAACTTCTGATATTTAACTTAAATCAAGCATGTTCGGATTAATTGTTGATCGATCATAGTTTGTTCATTTCGTCCGAGTGATTCTGCTATCATCGGGGTATTGGGGACGCCAAACGATGAAATTGACAATCCTGGCAGTGGCTGCTGTAGCACTTCAACTGCTCTCGGGCAGCGCTTCGGCGGAAGCTCTAAAACTTAGAGTTGCAACGGAAGGCGCATATCCGCCGTTCAATTCCATCGATGCCAATGGCAATCTCGTGGGCTTCGACGTTGATATCGCCAAGGCTGTCTGCGAGGACATGAAGGCTGAATGCACCCTCGTTGCCATACCCTGGGATGAGATTATCGGCAGGCTGGAAAACAACGAATACGACCTCGTCGTAGCGAGCATGTCGTATACCGATGCCCGGGCCGCGCGAATGGAGTTTTCAAGCTCCTACTATCGTTCGCATTCGGCGTTTGCCGGAGATCCGAACCGATTCAAGGATGTTTCGCCCGCCGCCCTCAAGGGCGTGCGCATCGCGGCCGGCAAGCAGACGATCCAATCGGAATATCTGGAAAAGGCCTATAGCGAGAGCAAGATCGTTTTGACCAAGGACGAGCCGGAAGCGCAAAAGCTGCTGCAGGCGGGCGAGGTCGATCTGGTGCTGGCGGATTCCATCGACCTGCTGACCTTCCTGCAATCGCCGAATAATTCGAAGTTCGACTATGTCGGCGATCCTGTAACCAACGGCTTTCTTAAAAGCTCGGCGCACATCACCGCCCAAAAGGGTAATGTGGAATTGATCAAGAAGGTCAACGAGGCGCTCGATCATCTCCGGCTGAACGGGACGTATGATCGTATCAACAACACTTATTTTCCCTTCAGCATCTACTAGGTAAGTCCGGCAATGGCAGCGCGCAGGAGAGGAGTGCAGATATCGATGATCACGGCCGGAAGGCTGCTGATCGGTTTCGTGCTCCTTTACGCCATAGTTGCCGCAGGCGTTTCCATCGTATTCCTGCGCAAGATCGAGAACGATGCGCGCTATACCCAGGAACAGCAGCTGCCGCTGGTCTTGAGCCAGAACCGCAACGCCATCAAGGTCGAGCGGCTGGCCTCGCTGGCGCGTTCGATTTACCTCGCGAAAGACCGCGAGCTGGAACGACAGCTGCAATTGCAGACGCATGTGCTTGCCCAGAGCTTTACGCTGGATGAAAATGATCAGTTGGCAAAGGGCGTCCAAAAGGTCAGCAGCCACGTCAAGCAGATCGTCGCCCTGCGCGATCAGGTTCGCAAGATGGATGCCGGCGATACGAGTCCCGACCCCGCCGTTCGAGCGGAGCTGGAGCGGCAGGCCCTCGAAACCTACCAAAGCGCCATGCGGGTAACCGATGAGCTCGGCCAATCCATCGTCAGCGACGCCGCGGTTCTCGCCTATGGCATGTCCGGCGATATCCAGCGGACGGCGAAGATGATCCAGGTAGCGTGGATCATCATTCTGACACTGCCGGTTCTCATTGCTGTCGGCGCGATCTATGTCGTGGCAAGGCACATAATTCGCCCCATAAATTCGGCCATCGAAGGCCTGCGCTCCATCGACCGCCACGAAAAGCGCAGGCTCAGACTGCGCCGGCCGCTGTTCCGTGAGTTGTCGACGATCAACGAGGCTATCGAAGCCTATGGCCACGTCTCACTCGATCTGCTGCGGACCAATTCCATCCTGCAGGCGCTTTCCGAAGAAGACGGACTGACGACGCTTGCGAACCGGCGCAGTTTCGAAAAGCGCATCGGCGAAGAATTTGCCAAAGCGACGCAAAACGACACCGATCTTGCAATCCTCATGGTCGATCTCGACCACTTCAAATCGATAAACGACCATTATGGCCACCAGATGGGCGATACCTGCCTGAAAATGACAGCGAATGTCCTGCGCAGCATCGGTGCCGAACGCGATTGCCACGCGGCTCGCTACGGCGGCGAGGAATTTTCCCTGGTCTTTCCGGATTGCGATTTGAAGAGCGCGATTGCCGAAGCGGAAAAAATCCGGCTGTCGATCAGCAGCCTTATCATCACCTCAAGCTACGATGAAACCATCCGTATCACCGCCAGCGTCGGTGTGGCGACCATAAAAAGCGGAAGGTTCGAGACTGCGGCGCAATTGCTCGAGAATGCCGACAGGGCGCTCTATCTTGCCAAGCACAGCGGACGCAATATTGTGAAATCCCTTCCTTTGCCCGGCAGGGCCGATTTGAAACCGCTGACGGCCTAGACCAATTCCCGGGAATCCCGCCGATGCCAACGCTCTATTCCCTGAAGCCAGCCTTCCAGAACCTGCTGCGGCCGCTCGTCGGTCGCCTGGTCGCGCGCGGTGTCACCGCCAATCAGGTCACCCTCGCGGCAGCCGTGCTTTCGGTCCTTGCAGGGGCGGTGGTGGCACTATTCTACGACATCTTCGTCGTCTTTTGGCTGCTGCCCGTCGTCCTTTTCGTGCGCATGGCGCTTAACGCGATCGACGGCATGATGGCCCGCGAGTTCAGGCAGGCTTCGAAACTCGGTGCCTATCTTAACGAACTCGGCGACGTCGTCTCGGACGTGGCGCTCATCCTGCCCTTCATGCTGGTCGGGCCATTTGCGCCGCCCGGTGTCGTCACCTTTGCTATAGCTGCGATGCTGACCGAATATGCCGGCGTCCTCGGGGTGATGACCGGCGGCGGCCGCGGCTATGACGGACCCTTCGGCAAGAGCGACCGTGCCTTGGCACTCGGCGTCATTGCGGCCCTCATCGGCAGCGGTATCGTGCTCCCTTACTGGTTCGGCTGGATCTTTCCTCTTATGGCGCTCCTTTCGGTCTACACCATGATCAATCGCGTTCGCGCAGGCTTGCGGCGCGCGGAAACGGCGGCATCCTGAATGATCTCGTTGGCGGAACACGAAACGATCACCGCGAACGCCAACGGCCACACTGCGCCCGGCGCAGCCGAAGAGCATTTCTTTCGCACGCATGACGGAACGGAACTCTTCTATCGCAAATGGCCGGCGCGCAGCGCAACGGCCAGAGGCGCAATCATCCTTTTGCATCGCGGCCATGAGCATGGCGGGCGCGTCGCCCATCTTGTCGGCGAGCTCGGTCTCGATGATTTTGCATTTTATGCCTGGGATGCCCGCGGCCACGGCCGTTCTCCCGGAACGCGCTCTCCATCGTTCGCAGCTTCGGTACGCGATCTCGACAGTTTCGTTCGGCACATCATTGCCCGGGACGGTTTTGCCATGGAAGATATCGCGGTCGTCGCTCAATCGGTTGGAGCAGTTCTCGCGGCAAGCTGGGTCCATGACTACGCGCCGCCCATCCGCGCACTCGTTCTTGCGTCGCCGGCCTTCAGCGTAAAACTCTACGTTCCCTTTGCCCGGCAAGGCATCTCGCTCTGGCAAAAGCTGAAAGGCCAGTTCTTCGTCAATTCCTACGTCAAGGCCAAGTTCCTCACCCACGATCCCGAGCGCATCGCCTCGTTTGAAAACGACCCGCTGATCACCCGCCCCATCGCTTCCAACATATTGCTCGACCTTTACGATACCGCGGAGCGGGTCGTCGCCGACGCCCGCGCGATCGTCGTGCCGACGCAGCTCCTGATCTCTGGGAGCGACTGGGTCGTTCGCCATGCGCCGCAACACCGCTTCTACGAAAATCTGGCGCATCCCCTGAAGGAACGGCATGTACTGAAAGGCTTCTTTCACGACACACTCGGCGAAAAGGAACGGGCCATTCCCATCGCCCATATGCGCCGCTTCTTAACCGAGCGCTTTGCTAAGGCCCCAGCCGAACTCGACGTCACCAACGCCGATGTCACTGGTTACACACGCGACGAGGCTGACCGACTTTCGTCACCACACGATATGCTTTCGGCCAAGGGCCTATACTGGACCTCGTACAGAACCTCCCTGCGCTGCGCCGCCCTTATCTCCGAAGGCATCCGCACGGGGGTGAAGACCGGCTTCGACTCCGGTTCGACGCTTGACTATGTCTACCGGAACCAACCGCGGGGGATCGGCCCGGGCGGCAGGCTCGTCGACAAACAGTTCCTTGAAGCCATCGGCTGGCGCGGCATTCGCCAGCGAAAGCTGCACCTCGAAGAGCTGATCGAAATGTGCCTCGCCAGGCTCGCCGCGAGCGGAAGAACAACGAATGTCCTCGACATTGCTGCCGGCCACGGTCGCTATATCCTCGACGCCGTCGCGCAATCCGGGATAAAGCCGGACAGTGTCCGGCTCCAGGACTATTCGCCCATCAATGTAGATGCGGGGAACAAGTTGATAGCCGAGCGCGGTCTCCAGTCGATCGCGAACTTCCATCAGGCTGATGCCTTCGATGGCGACATGCTGGCGGCGACTGTGCCCTCCCCGGATCTTGCGATTGTCTCCGGGCTTTACGAACTATTTTCCGACAATGGCATGATCCGCCGCTCGCTCGATGGCCTCGCCCGGGCGATGCAACCCGGCAGCCTGTTGATCTACACCAACCAGCCCTGGCATCCGCAGCTCGAAATGATCGCACGCGCGCTGACATCGCACCGCGGCGGCGAAGCCTGGATCATGCGCCGGCGCACACAGGCCGAAATGGACCAGTTGGTCGCTGCCGCAGGGTTCAAGAAGATCGAGCAGCGCATCGACCGCTGGGGCATTTTCACAGTGTCGGTCGCCGAGCGTAAATGAAGGCGGCTAGCGTTTCACCGATTGGCAAATGGCGTCTTGAAGGGCCGGTGGCCAAGCGCGCCATCCTGTGGCTCGCCTTTCTCGCACCCTTCTTCTATCTCACCTATGGCACGGCCAACTGGCTCGCCGCGCAACGGCTGCACGTTGCGCACATAACCTTCAGCTGGGAACATGACATTCCCTTCCTCGCCTGGACGATTTTTCCCTATTGGTCTATCAACGCCTTTTACGGCCTGTCCCTGTTCCTCAACGACACCCCATCAGAGGTGGACCGCCTGGCAAGGCGCTATCTCACGGCGCAGATGATCGCCGTTGCCTGCTTCGTCGCCTTTCCCCTGACCTTCACTTTCGCAAAACCGCTGACGAGCGGAGCGCCGGGCTTCCTCTTCGATTTGCTCGGGGGCTTCGACAAGCCGTTCAACCAGGCGCCGTCCCTGCACATTGCCTTGCTCATCATCATCTGGGAACACTGGCGGCACCGGCTCGCAGGCGCGATACTCTGGCTATGGCACCTCTGGTGCCTGCTGATCGGAGTCTCCGTGCTCACGACCTATCAGCACCATTTCATCGACATACCGACCGGCGCACTCCTCGGATTCTTTGCCTTGTGGCTATTTCCCGCCGGGGAGCCGTCGCCGCTGGGGGATTTTGTTCTCAGCTCCAATGGCAAACATAAGCGTATCGGTAGCTACTATGCCGCCGCCAGTCTCGCGCTTCTTCTCCTTGTTGTGGTTGAAGCCGCGAGATCGATCATTTACCTCATCTTGCTGTGGCCGGCTCTGGCGTTCGGCATTGTCGCCCTCGGCTATCTTGGCGCAGGGCCCAGGGTCTTCCAGAAACGCCAAGATGGAACAGTATCGCTGGCTAGCCTGTGGCTCCTTGCGCCCTATCGGCTTGGCGTCAAAATCAACACTTACCTATGGACCCGCAAGCTGCCTTCCTCCGTGCGGATTCTTGACAACATCCACCTCGGCCGTCTGCCGAAGCGTGCCGAGCTTTCGGCTTTTGCCAGTGTGATCGATTTGACCAGCGAACTTGCAAGACCGTCCGGCGTCGAAATTGCCTGGCGAACTTTCCCGGCGCTCGATCTCGTGCCGGTACCGCCCGCCGATCTTGAAAAAGCTTCGGAAGCCATCGAAAATGCGCAGATGAGAGGTCCCGTGCTCGTCTGTTGCGCGCTCGGCTTTCAGCGCAGCGCGGCGGCAGTGGCGACCTGGCTTTTGCGCCATGGGCACGCTGTTAACGCAGAACAGGCGATACACCTTATAAAGACAGGGGGCAGGCCAATACACCTGAGCGACGATATGATCGCGACGGAAGAAACAGGGGAACGGCATGGATGAAGACGCGGAAACCTTCGCGGCCCGTTTGACGCGCAGGGCCCATACTTATGGGTTTTTGACCTGCATTCTATTGGTGGCATCTTCCGTTGCGGGAGACGCCGGGGGCAAGCTTTTCAGTTGGCTATGGCCACTCCTCATAGTCGGGGGGCTGACGACGCTGTTCCTTGCCATCTATCTGCGCTTCGATGCGGCACTTTTCCATTTCATTGCCTCGCATGAAGACGAAACGGCGGGCTGTCGTGCCGCCGACAAGCTGCTCGAGCGCATGCGCCTGCGCAAATGCCCAAAAACGACCCGGCCGCTCAACGCTCGCATTGCTGGCACCAACCGCCTGCTGATGCGCCTTCATCTGGCTTTCGCGGTCTTCCTTGCCCTCTTTGCTTCCGCAACGGCGTATAGTTTGTGGACGGCATAAGCGTGGATAAACCTGGGGAGACGTTCGGTAAGCATGTCACGCGGCGCGCCGCCGCCATGGTCCTTGTCGGCCTGTCGCGCGCAATTACCGGCGTGCGGCCCATCTGGCAGGGCTGCGCACCCTCGGGGCGGCAGCGCATCTATTTCGCCAACCATGCCAGCCACGGCGATTTCATTCTGCTTTCGACGTGCCTCCCGCCGAAGGAGCGTGCGCGGACGCGCGCCGTCGCGGGCGCAGACTATTGGCGCAAGAACCGCGTCCGCCACATCCTTGCCCGCGATCTTCTCAATACGGTGCTGGTCGAGCGCAATTGGGTGGAGCGGGCCGAAGATCCGATGGTCATCATGCTGGATGCCCTCGCCGATGGACACTCCCTGATCATCTTTCCCGAAGGTACGCGCAACATGACCGAGGAACCGTTGCTGCGCTTCCGCTCAGGTATCTACAATCTTGCCCTGGCTCGCCCCGACGTTGAGCTTGTCCCATGCTGGATCGAGAATATGTCCCGCGTGCTGCCAAAGGGCGCGTTTCTACCGGTCCCTCTATTGTGCCGCGTTGTTTTCGGAACGCCGATTCGATTGGAGCCAGAGGAGGATCGTCACGCCTTCCTGGCGCGTGCCCGCGATGCGCTTCTGGCGCTTAGTCCCGAACAGCAGAGGGCTCTCGATCATGGTTGAAGCAGCCTGGCTGTTTCTCGGCCTTCTTGCCGTCCTCACTGGCGCAAGCGCCATTGCCACGGCCCTCTCCTGGAAAAGCCGGCGGAAAGGTGACGTGCTGCCGGACGCCCTCGCCAATCTCAACTCGCGCATCAAGGCGTGGTGGATCATGGTTGGCGCGATCTCCGTCGCCTTCTTTTTCGGCAAGGGCGGTGTCATCCTCCTGTTTGCCTTCGTGTCCTTCGCTGCCTTGCGCGAATATGTGACGCTCACCCACACGCGGCGCGGGGATCACTGGATCCTGATCGGCATGTTCCTCGTGATCATCCCGGTTCAATATTATCTGCTTTGGATCGAGTGGTACGGCCTGTTTGCAATCTTCGTGCCGGTCTACTGCTTCCTCGCCATGCCTGCCCTGACGGCAATTTCGGGCGACACCGCGCGCTTTCTGGAACGTGTCAGCGAACAGCAATGGGGCATTATGCTATCGGTCTATTGCATCAGCCATGTTCCGGCGCTGCTCACGCTGGCGATCCCCGGCTTTGCCGGCAAGGGATTGCTGCTCATCGCCTTCCTTATAGCCACCGTGCAAGGCAGCGATGTCCTGCAATATGTGTTCGGCAAGCTCTTCGGCCGGCACAAGGTCGCGCCGAAGGTTTCGCCTTCCAAGACCTGGGAAGGGCTCATCGGCGGCATTGCCAGCGCTTCGCTGCTTGGCGCAGCGCTCTACTGGCTGACCCCGTTCACGCCGTTCCAGGCCGGGCTGATGGCTGCTCTTGCCTGCATCATGGGCTTCTTCGGCGGGCTCGTCGCCTCCGCGATCAAGCGGGATCGCGGCGTCAAGGATTGGGGCCACATGATCGAGGGCCATGGCGGCATGCTCGACCGCGCGGACAGCCTCGTCTTCGCCGCACCGGTCTTCTTTCACATCGTCCGATACTTCTGGACCTAGCGCTAGAGAAGTTCCGCCCTGGAGAGATCGCGCAGCAGATGGCTTGCACCATAGGTCCACGGCGCACACTCGGTCGAGAGCCGCACCCGGTTGGACAATGTCCCAAGCGAAGGCGTGGATATCGAGACGATATCGCCGAGCTTGTGGGTGAAGCCCTTGCCGGGGCCGTCGCGGTCCTTGACCGGAGCGAACATGGTGCCGAGGAAGAGGACGAGGCCATCGGGATACTGATGGTGCCGACCGATCGTCGCCTCAACCAGCGATTCTGGCTTACGCGAAATCTTCGCCATGTTGGAATGCCCGTCGAGCACGAAGCCATCCTCGCCCTCAACCCGCATGCTGAGTTCGGCGGCTTTGACACTCTCGAGCGTGAACTCGCCGTCGAAGAGCCGTACGAAAGGTCCGACAGAGCCGGACGCATTGTTGTCCTTGGCCTTGCCGAGAAGCAGCGCTGACCGACCTTCGACATCGCGCAGGTTCACGTCATTGCCAAGCGTCGCACCGACGATCTGGCCGCTGCTGGCAACCACGAGCACGATCTCCGGCTCGGGGTTGTTCCAACTTGAGATTGGGTGGAGGCCGACGTCAGCACCGAAGCCGACCGTCGACATGGGCTGCCCCTTGGTGAAAATCTCCGCATCCGGCCCGATGCCGACCTCGAGATACTGGCTCCAGACGCCGCGTGCAATCAGCGCCTCCTTCACCTGCATCGCAGCGGGCGAGCCCGGCACGATTTGCGACAGATCCGCGCCAATAAGGCCGAGTACCTCCTCGCGCAGCGAATCCGCCCTGGTCTTGTCGCCCTTCGCCTGCTCTTCGATAACACGCTCGAGCAGCGAGGCGACAAACGTCACACCGGACGCCTTGACCGCCTGCAGATCGATGGGTGACAGCAATGCCGGGTGGGCCGGATCGAACGTGCCGGACCAGCTATTGGCAAGGACAGCATCGACGGCGCCGATCCTGGTACCTTCCACGCCGGTAACATAGCTTGCGGGTTCGGCCATCTCGCATATGTCGCGCACGGTCGGGCCAGCCTTGTCGGTGATGTCATAAACAATGCCATCTCTGATTGTGACGATCCGGGGGTGGTCGTAGCCAGGAATTTTGGCTCGTCCGAGAAGGACGCCGGAGGTTGGGACGATGGCATTTGACATGATCGATTTCCTGGATGTTTCGGATTGACGGAGTGGAATGGCATCCTCTCCCTGGACTGCTTGCCCGCATTTATGCGGGAGGAGTGCGCTCCAATCAAGACCAGCCCGACGCTCGTTCGGGCCGCTCTGTCAGGAGACCGTGGACGGGCTTCCAATATATCTTGTCATTTTATGCGAACGCGCCACTAGTACGCGCAAGGGCAAAAGACAACCGGGGCGTGTGTGAACAGGGTAGCGGAATATCGACTGGGATTGATCCTGGTTACTGCATCCGCAGTGGCCTGGAGCCTTGCCGGCTTGTTCACGCGCGCGATCCCGCTCGACAGCTGGACGATCCTTGCCTGGCGGGGCATTTTCGGCTCGATCGGCATTGCCGTTGCCATGATGCTTTTCGAAGGTGGGATTGCCTGGAAGAGCTTTCGCCATATGGGTCGCCCCGGCTGGCTTTTCGTAGCGGTCTCGTCGCTAGGCATGGTGTTTTTCATAACCGCGCTCAAGGAGACGACCGTGGCGCATGTCGCGGTCATCTATGCGACAATCCCTTTTGTCGCCGCCGTCATTGCCTGGCTGGCCATGGGCGAGCGCTCGACCCTGCGCGCGATCGTCGCAAGCATCGCGGCGATGGGCGGCGTCATCATCATGGTCGGGCTCGGGACGGAGGGCAGCCTGTTTGGCGATCTGCTGGCATTCGGTATGACGCTCTGCATGGGCGTGCTGATGGTCATCGTGCGCCGGTCTCCTGAAATTTCGGTCATGCCTGCCGCCTGCGTCTCGGCCCTCCTGAGCTCGCTCATCTGCTGGCCGCTTGGCAATCCGCTGTCGGTCTCCGCACACGACCTCCTCCTCATCGCCATGTTCGGCATCCTCGTTTCCGCCGTTGGGCTAGCCTGCTTCACGCTTGGCGCAAAATGGCTTCCACCCATAGAAACCGCCCTTATCGGCTCGCTCGATGCGCCTCTCGCACCTTTCTGGATCTGGCTCGTATTTAACGAGGCTCCGAGCAAAAGCACGGTTATCGGTGGCTCGATCGTTTTTGCCGCCGTGGTCGCCAACGTTCTGGCCGGAACAAAGAAAGGGCCGACACCTGCTAATTCTGTCACCTAACAGCGGTGTCCTAAAACGTGGCTTATATGACATTTAGGCCGTGGCCGTTCAGTTGTATTCTTCCTCCAGTCACCCAGACATGGAAGGAACCAGGACATGACCATTCAATCAGACAAGGGCGCGGCGCTGATCACTGGCGCATCATCGGGCATCGGCGCGGTATATGCGGACAGGCTTGCACGCCGCGGCTATGACCTCATTCTGGTCGCACGCAATCGCGATAGGATGACAAGCCTTGCTTCGCGCCTGACCACCGAAACGGGGCGGAGCGTCGAAGTGGTTGCCGCCGATCTTGGCGACGACAGCGGAATTGCGAAGGTCGGAGCAATTCTTGCCAACGATGCGAGCATAACCATGCTCGTCAACAATGCGGGCGTCGGCGCAACGGCACCACTGCTCGAATCCGATCCGGCTGAAATGGACGCGATGATCAAGCTCAATGTGGTTGCATTGACACGGCTGACGGAGGCCGCAGCGCCAAAATTCGTCGCACGCGGCAGCGGCACGATTATCAATATCGCCTCGATCGTCGCCATTGCGCCGGAAGCGCTCAACGGCGTTTACGGCGCCACCAAGGCTTTCGTGCTCGCCTTCAGCCAGTCCCTGCATCACGAACTCAACGACAAGGGCATCCGTATCCAGGCCGTGTTGCCCGGCGCCACGAGCACGGAGTTCTGGGCGAACGCTGGCCGGCCGGTTGAAAACCTGCCGAGTGCCATTGTCATGACCGCGGCCGACATGGTCGATGCGTCCTTGGCCGGCCTCGACCAGGGCGAACTCGTCACAATTCCGGCTTTGCCCGACATTGCCGACTGGAATGCCTTCGAGGGCGCCCGACAAGCATTGCGACCCAATCTTTCGCATCGGGAACCGGCGGCGCGCCTCTTCGCCCGGGCTTAAGGCAACTAAACCCAAATAGTGGATATCCGTTGAGCCGGCTGCTACAAGGCG
This sequence comes from Phyllobacterium sp. YR620, assembly GCF_900104165.1. Classification (NCBI taxonomy): domain Bacteria; kingdom Pseudomonadati; phylum Pseudomonadota; class Alphaproteobacteria; order Hyphomicrobiales; family Phyllobacteriaceae; genus Phyllobacterium; species Phyllobacterium sp. YR620. The sequence continues at coordinate 742,057 of NZ_FNJP01000002.1, read as the reverse complement.
GCCGGCTCTCATTGCATGAATCGCATCACCAAAGGTTGAGCGCTACCAATTCCCGGCGTTTTGTGCCAACTCATTGACACAATGGATGTATAACCCGCTTCGCAACGCGCACATCGCACGCTCTCCAGCCTTCGGGGAGGTTCACGCCAACACGGTCCGCTCATGGGTTTACGTCCACTTTATCGCAAGCTGGCACTGCGCCGATTGGGCGTGTTCTCGATTTTCCTTGCGCCGAGCCGGCTGCGGGCCTTCGCACGCAGCACCGAACTTGGCCTCGTCCTCGCGGCTGCTGTCGTCGGGGTTGTTTCTGGTTGGACGGTCACGGCCATGAGCATGATCGCCCAGGGCATGCACCAGATGATTTTTGGTCTCGAGGCCGGCGAGCGCCTTTCGACGATCGTCACGACCAATACGACCACTTTGTTCATCGCGCCGATTTTCGGCGGCGCTCTCATGGGCCTCGTGCTGCTCGTTCTCACGCGCTACCGCAAGCGGCCCATGGTCGATCCCATCGAAGCGAATGCGCTGCATGGCGGCAGGCTTTCGCTCAATGACAGCCTGATCGTTGCTGCACAGAATTTGATCTCGAACGGTTTCGGAGCGTCGGTGGGGCTCGAAGCCGGCTACACACAGCTTGCCTCCGCGCTTGCGTCGAAGATCGGCCTTTCGCTGAAACTGCGACGGTCGGATCTGCGCATCCTTGTCGGCTGCGGCGCGGCGGGAGCGATTGCGGCCGCGTTCAATGCGCCGCTCACCGGCTCGTTCTACGCCTTCGAATTGATCATCGGCTCCTATACCATCCTCAGCCTTGCACCCGTCATCGTGTCTGCGCTGATCGCCAATGTCGTTGCCAGAGCCCTGTCGGGTGACAATTTTGTTATCGACATCGGCCATTTCGGCGCGGTCGTACCAGCAGACTACCTGCCAGCCATGCTGCTCGGCATCTTCTGCGCACTCGCCGGCGTTCTCCTGATGAAGGGCGTCTCTTTCGTCGAGGAAATGGCGCGCAAGAGCTTCATTCCACCAGCGCTCAGGCCCCTCCTCGGCGGCGCCATCGTCGGCCTCCTCGCCCTCATCACACCGCAGGTGCTGTCGGGCGGACATGGCGCCCTGCACCTCAATCTCGACACGACCACGACGATTGCCGCATTGGTCGGCCTGCTGTTGCTCAAATCGCTGGCTTCCGCGATCTCCATCGGATCGGGTTTCAGAGGCGGGCTTTTCTTCGGCTCGCTGTTCATGGGAGCCTTGCTCGGCAAGCTCTTTGCTTATTCGGCGCCCTATATTTTTGCGCACGCCACACTGACGCCGGTGATCTACGCGGTCGTCGGAATGAGTGCGCTTGCCGTCTCGGTTATTGGCGGCCCCCTGACGATGACGTTCCTCGCCCTCGAGATCACCGGCGACTTTCCAATAACGGTCCTCGTTCTCGCCGCGGTGACCGCAGCGTCGCTAACGGTACGCCATACGTTCGGCTACTCCTTCGCGACCTGGCGTTTCCACCTGCGCGGTGAGAGCATTCGCAGCGCCCATGACGTCGGCTGGATTCGCAACCTCACGGTCAACAAGCTCATGCGATCCGATGTTCGCACGGCGCCAATCGAGCAGACCATTCGCGCATTCTGCCGTGACTTTCCTTTGGGTTCGACGCAGCGGGTGATCATCGTCGATGACACCGGCAAATATGCCGGCATGGTCCTCGTGCCCGAGGCGCATGCGGGCTTGACCGAGAACGCTGACGAGGACCTGCCGATTGCCGGTCTCATCAAATACCGCAACGAATATTTGCAGCCGCAGATGAACGCCAAGCAGGCGGCAGCAATTTTCGACAAGACGGAGAGCGAAGCGCTTGCTGTCGTCAACGATCTCGTCGAGCGGCGCGTCATTGGTCTCCTGACGGAAAGCCACTTGCTGCGTCGATACAGCGAAGAACTCGACCGGCAACGCCGCGACGTATCGGGAGAGATTTAGAGCATGGCAAGCCGCTGCTTGCGCTGCGGCGGCGGGAATGCGCTGTCCAGAACTGCGAGGTGCTCTGGCGGGAGCTTGAGGTCAAGAGCCTTGCGGTTGTCGCGGATGTGTTGCGGCGTGCTGGACTTCGGAATGGCGATAACGCCTTCCTGATTGATGACAAATGCAAGCGCCACGACGGCCGGCGTCGTTTCATACGCCTTGGCAATCGCGGCAAGCGCAGGATGCCCCAGCATGCGGCCCTGCTCGATGGGGGAGTAGGCCATGACCGGGATCGTTCGGTTTTGGCAAAATGGCAGAAGGTCGAATTCGATGCCGCGCCGCGTCAGATTGTAAAGCACCTGATCGGCGGCAACGGCGCTTCCGCCGGAAACATCGAAGAGTTCTTCCATGTCGTCCGTGTCGAAATTGCTGACGCCCCACGCGCGAATCTTGCCCGTCTCAATCAGTTCCTCGAAGGCTGCGACTGTGTCGTGCAGCTTGTATCCGCCGCGCCAGTGCAGAAGATAAAGATCGATCGTCTCGCATTTCAGCCGCTTCAGGCTACGCTCGCAAGCCGCAATCGTTCCCTTGCGCGAAGCATTGGACGGCAGCACCTTGCTGACGATGAATACCTCGTCGCGCCGTCCGGCGATCGCCTCGCCAACGATTTCCTCCGCTCCGCCATCGCCATACATTTCCGCAGTGTCGATTAGCGTCATGCCAAGATCGATACCGAGGCGAAGCGCCTCCACCTCTCTTTGGGCCTGGCGCCGGTCTTCGCCCATGAACCAGGTCCCCTGGCCGAGCACAGGTACCTTCTCGCCAGAAGGCAGCGACGTCGTTCTGATATCCGAATGCTTCATTGTTCAGTCCTGCAAGACCCGATGACGGCCCAGTCCAGCATCGATCGTCAACCGGTGCAAGGGCCTGTCGGACCAGCACGCATGTCGCGCAGCCGCTCCGCAGCCGACGCCGCGAGGTCGGTGAAGATGAGATCGAGGTCTTCAGCCACCTGGTAATAGGATTCGGGCAGGTCTTCGCCTTCCATCTCCGACCGGATTTCCTCCATGCTGTGCGCATGGCTTTCAAGGAACTTGTAGAGTTCCGACATCTGTTCGAGCGAAAGTGATTCGTGCGCGAGCATCTTGGGAATTTTCTTTCCCAACACCGTGGCCAATTCGTTCTTCTCCCGCAGAACGTTCAACCAGTTTGCCAACTATTTTTATTCCTCCCATGAGGAGCGTCGCAGAGGACCGTTTCCACATCAACTAATCCTTTAGTACTATTTATGCCTTCTAGTCCTCGCTCTTTTCTGTTAACCTACCCCCTGTAATTTCCCCCTTCGCACATGCGAATTACCGTTTCCACCGCGTGGTACACTGATTTCAGGAGCACCTAATGATCTCGCATTTGCTGCACAATCTCGTCGAAGCCGACCCGGCCAAGGAAGGCGACGACAGCGTTGACGCGGTAGACGCACCACGACGCAAACGCACGCCTTCGTCCTCTTCCGCTTTCACCCACTTCGAATTGGGCCGGACGCTGGAGCGGGCCAATCGCCGCTTCGCCACATTCCTGCAGGCCGAGATGTCCCGCCTCGGCGTGCGCGAAATCGGTCCTGCCCATGCGATGCTGCTCCTGACGATCGGGAATGACGAACTTTCCGTAGGCCAGCTCATGGATCGCGGGCCCTATGGCGGCACCAACCTTTCCTATTACTTGAAGCAGCTCGGCGAGTGTGGCTATGTCGAGCGCATTCCGTTGCCGCGCGATCGCCGCACGATCAGGGTGCGCCTGACACAAAAGGCGCAGGATCTGTGCTCCGACCTGACGGAAATCACCGAAAAATATCACCAGCTGGTGGCTGGCGACCCTGAGAACATGCGGCGGATGGAGATAGCGTTCGAAACGCTCGACAGGTTGGAGCGGGCTTGGGCAACGGCTGCCATTTTCGGATCTCCTGACGAGCGGTAGAACTGCCACCCTCAGATGGCGACGATACGGTCCCGCCCGTCAAGCTTGGCCTGATATAGCCCCTTGTCGGCCCGCGCGAATGCATCCTGGGCAGTGTCGCCCGGCTTCAATGCCGTCATACCTGCCGAGCACGTATAGGAAACCTCCGGATATGACGGAAGCGGCCTCGAGGTGCGAATCTTGCTGAACACGCGTTCCAGGATCGCCAGGCCGTTTTCAATATTGGTGTCTGGCAAGATGAACATGAACTCTTCGCCGCCGATCCGGCCGAAACAATCAAGTCGCCTGACGAACGAGTGCCCATGCCGGGCAAAATCGAGCAGGACCACGTCGCCCGACTGATGGCCGTAGCGGTCGTTGATCGATTTGAAATAATCGATATCGAGCACCGCGATACAGCCGATATCAATACCAGGCGCCGGTGTCTTGCTCGCAAGCGCCTCAAGCCTTGTCATTATGAAGCGCCGGTTGGCGATCCCGGTGAGTTCGTCGGTTTGCGAGGCGCGCAACGCCAGATCACGATCCTGCCGAAGCCAGCGGTCGTCGGCGCGCAGTGGGGTAATGTCGCTGGCGATACACAGCATCCAGCCATTCGATTGCACTGTCTCGGTCATCCACAGCCATCGACCGTCGGCGAGATCCGTTTCGAACGAGCGGAACGCGGTCTTGCCACGGCGTGACTGGGTCGAGCGCAACCACTCTTCGAAGTCGGCCGTCTTCAAGACGGTCCCGACGCCGGCGAGGAAGTTGCGCCGCATGATATCGCCCCAGCTCAACTGCTCGTCAGGGGTAAGGTGATAGGCGGCACGAAAACTCTTGTTTGCGTAGCGCAGCACGTCATCTTCGTCATAAACGGCGACCAAGGCGAGGCTTTCCGTCTGCAGAGACAGAAGATTGTCGAGAATTGCATCTGCTCGCTTCGAAGAATCCATGCTCACCTGAATCAATCACGGCACGGGAATACAACTAACCCGAATCCCGCCCGACCGGAACAGATAGTTACATCAGGTAGCAAGCGCCTTGATTGCCGAGAGGTCCTTGATGAACGCCTTTTTCTCGGCGGCAGCATCGGCCCGATCGCGAATTCGCAGGATGTAGGACGGATGGATGGTTACAAGCACCGGCGGAAATATGGTCGTTTCAACGACCTTGCCGCGATCACGCATGACACGCACCGAACTACCGAGTAGTGCCGATGCCGCGGTGCCGCCGAGCGCGACAACTATTTTCGGATGGATCAGCCGCAATTCATTTCTGAGCCACCAGGAGCAGGCCTCGATCTCCCCGCCGTTAGGCTTGGCATGCAGGCGACGCTTGCCGCGTTGCTCGAATTTGAAATGTTTGACGGCATTGGTGACGTAGCATTGATCGCGGTCGACGGCGGCTTCCTCAAGGCACTGATCGAGAACCAGACCTGCTGGCCCGACGAAGGGCCTACCGGCAAGATCCTCCTTGTCGCCGGGCTGTTCGCCAACAAGCACGATCTTGGCACGCGAGGGACCTTCCCCGAAGACAGTCTGGGTCGCATACTTGTAGAGATCGCAGCGCCGGCAGTGGTCGGCTTCCGCCTTTAACTCAGATAACGAGTGTGCGTCCGGCGTCTCACCCTCGGTGATGTATCTGTCCATGGCGCCGTAACGCGTGAAAGAATTGCGTGGTTCCACGGCATTGGGAACCAATCCTGCCATCTCCGGTTGAATCTCCAGCGCAACAGTCAGGAGTACTGCAATGGCCAGGACAGCCAAGAAGAAATGGTCGCAAGACGTCACAGAGCATAGCGATGCGCTGGATCTTGAAGCGAATGTTTTCGAACAGAAGGACCCGCGCAAGATTGCGCATTCGCTAAAGCAATCGGCGGAACAATCGGATCGCAGGAAATCGAGCCCCTACCGTTCTGCCATGTCGATGCTGACCTTTTATATCAACCGCGCCGGCAAGAATCTCCCCGAGGCGCAAAAGTACATTCTGGAGCAAGCCAAGGGCGAGCTTCGCAAGGAATTCGGGCGAGACTGAGAGGGTTCAATCATGGAAAAGGCGAAGATTGCTCGTATCTGGCGTGGCCGCACGCTGCCGCATATTGCCGATGAGTACGAGGCCTATAACTTCGAGGAGGGGATCAAACCGCTCATCGAAAAGGCGCTGTGGGTGCAGACCTTGCGCGAGGATCGCGAGCAGGAAACCGAATTCATGACGATTTCCTATTGGGAAAGCATTGAAGCGATGTCACGGTTCACCGGCAGCGATCCCAATAGCATTCACCATCTTCCACGCGACAAGGATTATCTGATTGAGCTTCCCGATGCGGTTCAGATTCTCGAAATCCGCACCAGCAATGGCCGATCTCAATAGCCGCCTATGATCGGCAGGATCTCGCCGGTGATATAGCTTGAACAGTGCGGCGAGGCGAGAAAGACATAGGCGGGGGCAATTTCCTCGGGTTGGGCCGGCCGCATCATCGGCGTGTCGCTTCCGAATTTCGAAACGTCGGCCGCTTCCTTGTCGGCAGGATTAAGCGGCGTCCAGACCGGGCCCGGCGCCACCGCGTTCACCCTGATGCCCTTGGACAGCAAATTACCCGAAAGGGCCCGCGTAAACGCGTGAATACCGCCCTTGGTCATCGAATAGTCAAGAAGGTTCTTGCTGCCTCTGATCCCGGTCACCGAGCCGGTATTCACGATCGCCGAACCCGGCTTCATCTTTCGGGCCGCAGCTTGTGCCAGGAAGAAATAGCCGTAGAGGTTGGTGCGGATCGTCTCGTCGAAGTGCTCCTCCGTGAGTTCGTCGAACGCGTCGGTGTGGAGTTGAAACGCTGCATTGTTGACCAGAACGTCGAGCGCACCGAATGCTTTCACGGTTTGCTCGACCGCATCCTTGCAGAATTTCCGGTCTCGCACGTCGCCGGCCATCACCAGGCATTTCCCGCCTTCCTTCTCGACTAGCGCCTTGGTCTTTTCGGCGTCGGTGGGCTCATCGACGTGAATGATGGCGACATCTGCGCCCTCGCGCGCAAACAACACCGCAACGGCCCGCCCTATACCTGAATCGCCGCCGCTGATCAGGGCTGCCTTTCCTTCGAGCTTGCGTGAACCGAGATAATAGGGCGCGTCGTACATCGGCTCCGGTTTCAACATGGACTCCGTTCCCGGTTTTGACAGATGCTGTTTTGGAAACGGCGGGACCGGATAGGCGCGCGCTCCCGTATGCGGTATCTTTTTTTCTTGCCCCGAGCCGGATTTTTCGGCCTTCGTATCGGCCCGCTTCTGGATCGTCCGCTGCCGTTCCGCCGTTTGCTTGCCCTTATTGGATCGAGCAGTCTGGGCCATTGCTTTTACCTCCGCGCCTTCGGGTGAAGTTGTGAGTAAATGCCACGAATTGGTGATCGGTTCCCTCACCGAACCGAAACGCTTGTTCCGCGTTACTGTGCTAGGTTCGCTCGCGCGGCAGCACTCTTCTGGCAGGGAAAGAACATGAAGCAATCACGGCAGCTACTCTCTGGAATTTTTATGGCGGCGATGGTCGCGAGCGCTGGAGCGCTTGCCCAGACGAGCGCAAATTACGCCGTGGGCTATGGGCCTGATCCCGTATTACCGGAACCCGATACGGCACTCGTTCCGACGATCAATGTTGCAAAGACCGATCCCTGGCCGCAAGGGACGGCGCCCCAGGCCGCTTCGGGGTTGAAGGTCGGCGCTTTTGCCAGCGGCCTTGACCATCCACGCTGGCTTCACGTTCTTCCGAATGGCGACGTGCTCGTTGCCGAGACCAACGCGCCTCCGGCCCATGATGAAGGGTTCAGCATCAAGAAGTGGATCATGGGCTTTTTCATGAAGCGCGCGGGAGCGGGCGTCGAAACGCCGAACCGTATCATCCTGTTGCGCGATACCAACCACGACGGTGTGGCCGATACCAGGGAGACTTTCCTCGAAGGCTTGAATTCGCCCTTCGGCATGACGCTTTCAGGCGGCAAGCTCTACGTTGCCAACACCGATGCGATCGTCGCTTTTCCTTACAAGGACGGTGAAACCGCGATCAAGGCCGAACCGGAAAAGATCGTCGATCTGCCAGGCGGGCCGATCAACCATCATTGGACCAAGGATGTTATTGCGAGCCCCGACGGCAAGAAACTTTATGCCACCGTCGGCTCGAACAGCAATGTCGGCGAGAACGGCATCCCGGCAGAGCAAAATCGGGCGGCGGTGTTCGAAATCGATCTCGCCAGCAGGCAGAGCCGGCTCTTTGCGTCCGGACTGCGCAATCCCAACGGCCTTTCCTGGAATCCCGATGACGGCAGGCTGTGGGTCGTCGTCAATGAACGCGACGAGCTCGGCAATGATCTCGTGCCGGACTACATGACCTCGGTCAAGGATGGCGCGTTCTACGGCTGGCCCTACAGTTATTTCGGCCAGCATGTCGATACCCGCGTAAAGCCGCAAAATCCTGATCTTGTGAGCAAGGCGATCAAGCCAGATTATGCGCTTGGCGCCCATACGGCATCTCTGGGACTGACTTTCTACACCGCATCGTTGCTCGGACCCAAGTATAGGAACGGTGCCTTCATTGGACAGCACGGCTCGTGGAACCGCAAGCCGCGCAGCGGCTACAAGGTGATCTTCGTGCCGTTCAAGGACGGAAAGCCTCAGGGACCGCCGAAGGACGTGCTGACCGGCTTCATCAATGCAGAGGATAAGGCGATGGGGAGGCCCGTGGGCGTTGCGGTCGACAGGGCCGGAGCACTGCTCGTGGCAGATGATGTCGGCAATACGATCTGGCGAATTACTCCAGCCGCGAAATAGCCGCACAAAATTTTTGCTGTGCTGTCGGAGGCTTGCGTCGGCGAACGTCCTTGGCGGGAACACCAACCTGCGAGGCGATAACTACATGCAAACGATTGTTGAAGCCGCTCCCCTATCGAACACGGCCGTTTGGGCCGGCCGCGTCATGAGCGGTCTGATCATCCTCTTCATGCTCTTCGACAGTGGCATCAAGCTCATTCCGCTGGATGTCGTCATCCAGACCTGCGCCGAACTCGGGCTTCCGACAGGTGTTGGCTTTGCCCGGGGCCTCGGCATCCTCGGCCTGGTTTGCACGATCCTCTACGCTGTTCCGCAAACCTCCGTTCTTGGCGCGATCCTGCTCACCGGCTACATGGGCGGCGCAATTGCGACGCAGGTTCGGGTCGGTAACCCGCTGTTCAGCCACCTGCTCTTCGGGGTCTATCTCGGCCTCATTCTTTGGGGCGGGCTTTACCTGCGTGATCCGCGCCTGCGCGCAATCCTGCCGTTTTCGCGCTGAAGCGCTCCGCGCGACCCCGATAAGACGTGCATCGGGGTTGCGCCGAATCGCCGTGTCTGATTCTTTGCACATGTTCCGGAGCATGATTTTTTGATTCGCCGCCCTGCCGGAATTCAAAGCCGCAATTGAATGTGCGGCGGGCAGATCAGCACACGAAGGAACCAGGATGTCCATCAACCTCAGAAAGCCGGAAATTTCCGAGATGAAACCCAACATCACCGTGTTCGGTGTCGGTGGAGGTGGTGGTAACGCGGTCAACAACATGATCCGCGAAAAGCTCGAGGGAACAGACTTCATCGTCGCCAATACCGACGCGCAAGCCCTGACAATGTCCAAGGCCGAGCGCCTGATCCAGCTCGGTGCGCATGTCACGCAAGGACTGGGCGCCGGCTCCGCCCCGGAGATCGGCCGCGCCGCCGCCGAGGAATGCATCGACGAAATCATGGACTACCTTTCCGGCACCCATATGTGCTTCGTGACCGCTGGCATGGGCGGCGGTACGGGAACCGGTGCGGCGCCCGTCATCGCCAGGGCAGCCCGTGCTGCCGGCATCCTGACGGTTGCAGTGGTCACCAAGCCCTTCACCTTCGAGGGCACACGGCGCATGCGGATGGCCGAAGAGGGGATGAAGGAGCTTCGCGCCAGCGCCGACACGGTCATCGTCATCCCCAACCAGAACCTTTTCCGCGTGGCGAACGCCTCGACCACATTTGCTGACGCTTTCGCCATGGCCGACCGCGTACTCTATTCGGGCGTCGCCTGCATCACTGACCTGATGGTGCGCGAGGGCCTCATCAATCTTGATTTCGCCGATGTGCGTTCCGTGATGCGCGATATGGGCCGCGCCATGATGGGCACGGGCGAAGCAACGGGCGAGGAACGGGCCAAGACCGCCGCGGAAGCTGCCATCGCCAATCCGCTGCTCGACGTCGCCTCGATGAAGGGTGCGAAAGGCGTCCTCGTGTCGATCTCGGGCGGACGCGACATGACCCTCTTCGAAGTCGATGTCGCCGCCTCGCGCATCCGCGAGGAAGTCGATGACGAAGCCAACATCATTCTCGGCGCAACGTTTGACGACGCACTCGAAGGCGTATTCCGCGTGTCGGTCGTCGCGACCGGCATCGACCAGGACGATGCCGCGGCGGTCGAGACCGCAGCGGCGGCGATGCATGAGGCAAGTCCCTCGGTCATGCCGTTCCTGCGTCGCCAAGGCTGACGGAACCAACCCGATCCCAAGTCATGAGCCGCTCATGTCGTATGCGAATGCGACATGAGCGGCTCATATTTATGCTGACTTTCGGCGTACCCTACGTTCGACGCTCCGCTTCGTCGAGGCCGTCGTCGCGCTGGTAAACCACACTCATATAGATAACGATCGCGACTATGCAGCTAAGGAACAGGATGCTCGTCACAATGGTGCCGAAGCCCAAGCCGCCATATTCGACGGGCTGGGACAGAAAATCGCCCAATGACGCACCGAGCGGCCGGGTAAAGATATAGGCAAGCCAGAAGGACAGGATGGCGTCCAGGTTGAGAAAATAGTAGCTGACGGCGACCAGAGCGATGATCGCCCCGAATATGACGCCGGTCGTCACAAAGCCGAGTTCGAATTTCTCTGCGACCAGATCGCCTGCGGCGGTTCCGAGGGCGAAGGTAAACAGGATGGCAAGCCAGTAGAATGTCTCACGCCGCGTCGTAAAGATAGAATGGATGGAAAGCGTGCGTTCGGTCCCGTACCAGATCGCAAAAGTTGCGATCAGCGCCACAGTGAAGACGATGGTGGTCACTTCCAGCGGGACCTTGGAGTTGTCGACGAGGTTATCCGTGATCAACGTTCCGACGATGCTGATGAGCACGACCGCGCTCCAGTACGCCCACGGAACATATCGCTTCTGCATGAACTGGAGGATAAGGGCGACAACGAGAACAGCGGTCATGATCAACGATGTCGCCATCAATCCGAGACCGAGGTTGACGGCGAGGTAATCGGCAGCCGTCTCGCCCATTGTGACGGCCATGAGCTTGATCAGCCAGAAATCGATTGTGACCTCAGGAACCCGGTTGAAATTCTGCTTCCCCTTGGTGCCGGTGAGATTTGTCATAGCAATCACTCCTCACGCCATTTCTAGTTGCCGAGGACCTTAAGGGCCTGCGTGAAGAATTCATTGGCCCGCTTGTCGTCGTCAGCGTTGCAGCGCTCGACGCCCTTGGCTTCAAGGGCCTGCACCTTTGCCTTGTCGGCATCGCTGAGTTTTGCAGTCGTCATTTTAGCGCGAAGGTCCTTGAGCATGTCTTCGCAAGGGACCGGCGCCTGGGCATGGCCCGGCGATACGGCAAGTCCGGCAACGAAGAATGCGGCGATGAGCGAGAGTGGAGGGCGTTTGTTCATGGCTGGTCCTTTCGGGTGAGAACATGAAGGAGGCATTGGATCCCCCCTCGCCTTCACTCCTAGCCAGCTGGCAATACGCGCGCTTTGCCCCCAACATACAAATTCGTAAGAAAATCAGATCGAAAGACGGACCGCAGCTTTTCGCTTTTTTACAAAAGCGTAAGGGCGCGGCAAGGCCCGCGTGAACTTTCCAGCTTAATGGTGTTCGCGGCGCCATCGGAAATGCGGACAATGACATCCATTGCCGATGATCTATACTTGCGTTGGTGCGAAACGGAAAACCAGCATGCGCATTTTGATCATCGAAGATGACAGGCAAACATTCGAATTCATCGTCAGGGGCTTTACCGAATCCGGGCATGTTGCCGAAGTGATCTCGGATGGGCGAACGGCGCTCGCACACGCGACGGGAGCAGGCTACGACGTCCTTGTCATCGACAGAATGATCCCCGGGCTCGATGGCCTCTCGCTGGTAAAGGCACTGCGCGCCGCCGGCGTGAAGACGCCTGTGATTTTTCTCACCTCCGTTGGCGGCCTTGACGATCGCGTGGAAGGGCTCGAAGCAGGCGGCGACGACTATCTCGTCAAGCCCTTTGCCTTTTCCGAACTTGCCGCGCGTGTCAATGCACTCGCTCGCCGGCCACCGTTTCAAGCCGAGCGGAATGTCATCGCCGTGGATGATCTCGAACTTGACCTCCTGCGACGGGTGGTCAAGCGCGCGGGCAAGGTGATCGACCTCCAGCCACGGGAATACCGGCTCCTCGAAGTGCTTGCGCGCAATGAAGGCCGCATCCTGACCCGGACCATGCTGCTCGAACGCGTCTGGGATTTCCATTTCGATCCGAAGACCAGCGTCGTCGAGACGCATATCAGCCGGCTGCGCACCAAGATCGACAAGCCTTTTTCCTATCCCCTGCTTCACACGATCCGCAACACCGGCTACAGCCTACATGCGCCGCGTTAACCTTCTGAAGAGCACCCCATTCCGGCTCGCCATCATCGTGGCGGCGCTGTTCATCAGTTCTTTTCTGGTGGCGGGGTTCGTGACCTATCAGTTGCTCAAGAGCGAACTCGCCGCCCGGCTGGACGCCACGATCCAGGACACCTATTCCGTTCTCGCAGATGCCTATGGCGACCATGACGTCACGGATCTCGTCGAGGCTGTCGCCAGTCATGCCAACTCTACGTCCGGCTATGATGCTGTCTATCTGCTGCGATCCAGGGAGGGGCAGCGCCTGTCGGGAAACATTGCCCAGGCGGACGTTCCCTCCGGCTGGGCAACAGTCGACGGCACGGTATTAGGCCTTGCACCCGGTATGGACTACCGGGTCTATTCCAGCGCTGTTGACGAACAACCCCTGGTCGTTGGACGCAGTTTTGAAGAAAGCCGCGAGTATCAGGAGATCGTGCGCAGCAGTTTTGGCTGGGCAACGATAGCCGTTCTGGCTCTCGCCGTTGCGGGCGGCGCGTTGTTGGCCTACCGCGTGCAGCGGCGGCTTGAGTCCATCGCCACGACGATGCGCGATATAGGTTCCGGCAAACTCGAAGCCAGAATACCCCTCGTCGGGAATGGCGACGATGTCGATGTGGTATCGGCTCAAGTGAACGATGCGCTCGGCCGCCTTGCCGCCCTTGTCGAAGGAATGCGGCAGGTGAGTTCCGACATTGCGCATGACCTCAAGACCCCACTGCATCGTTTGTCGCTCACCATAGACCAGGCAATCGACAAGACCGCGTCAGGCGGCGATGGCAATGCGGAGCTCGTTCAGGCCAAGGAAGAAAGCAACCAGATCAACGCAACGTTTGACGCGCTTTTGCGCATCGCCCAGATTGAGGCGGGCGCGCGGCGCGCGCGCTTTCGGCCTCTCGATCTCCAGCATTGTGTTGAAACGATTGCCGAAATCTACTCCGAGGTTGCGGCCGATAACGGCCAGGAACTCGCCTTGCGCGGCAAAAGCCATCAGCCGGTGCTGGTTGACGGCGACGAGGAACTGCTGGTCCAACTCCTGGCCAACACCGTCGAAAACGCCATCCGGCATTGTCCGCGAGGCACGGCAATTGAAATCGGCGTTGGTCAAACCGGCAGCGGCGTGAAGGTTGAAATCGCGGATAACGGACCGGGAATACCGGAGAGCGAAAGGGAGCGGGTGTTTCAGCGACTTTATCGTCTCGACAAAAGCCGGACGACGCCCGGAACAGGTCTGGGGCTTAGCCTTGTAAAGGCCATTGCCGATCTCCATCACGCCAGAATCGAACTGCTCGATAATCGCCCCGGCTTGCGCATTGCAATCCAGTTTCCTCTCCTCACGTCCGTTACGGACCCGGCTCTTCAGTCGGCCCGTTCCGCGATCGACCCGAAGGGCTTTCAATCATGACTTCCGTCCTGCTACGCAACACAGCGAAACATCTCATGACGACCATCGCCGCGGTCATCATCGTCGCAGTCGCCGCCGCGGGCTACTACGGCGTCGCGCGCCTCGACGGTAATTTCCACACGACCATTCCCGGCGAACTCTACCGTTCAGCGCAACTCAACCCGGCACAGCTTGTGTCATATCACGCAACTTACGGCATCAAGACCATCGTCAATTTGCGCGGCGAGCATGATGGCCAGGGCTGGTACGACAAGGAGGTGGCCGAATCGGCCCGGCTCGGGATCAACCACCTGAATTTCCCGATGTCATCGCGCAAGCAGCTGTCTCAGGAGGAAGCCGAGGCGCTCCTGTCAATGTTGAAGAAGGCGCAAAAGCCGATCCTCATTCATTGTGAAGGCGGTGCTGACCGCAGCGGTCTCGCCGCCGCACTCTACGTTGCTGCAATTGCGCACGGGACTGAAGCACAGGCGGAGGCGCAGATGTCGATCGAATATGGACACATTTCGCTATCCGTCAATCCGGCGTTCGCCATGGACCGCACGTTCGAGGCGCTCGAACCTTGGCTAGGCTTCCCGAATTCGTAGCAATGAGCCGCTCATATTGTATGCGAATGCGACATGACAATGCCGAAATACGGGCGTTAAACTACCTAGTACGTGCGTAACATCAATGTGTTGATGCCAATGGACAGGGTTGTCATGGACCACCGCACCATCATTGCCTCGCTGACCCAGGAGCAGCGCGATCGCCTGACCGCCAAGTCGGATACAGCAGGCCTCGTGCAGCTGGGCGTGCATTGGGGCGCGATTGGCCTGTTGGGCTTGTTGATTGCCGCTCGCGTTCCCTTGTGGCCTTTGCTCATGCTCCCGCAAGGGATCCTCATCGTTTTCCTGTTCACGCTCCTGCACGAGGCCGTGCATCGCACGCCCTTCAAGACGCAGCGTCTGAACGATGTCGTCGCGCGCATATGCGGTTTCATGATCGTGCTTCCGGCCGACTGGTTCCGCTATTTTCACTTCGCCCATCACCGCTTTACGCAAGATCCCGATAACGATCCCGAGCTTGCAACGCCAAAGCCAGAAACGTTGCGCGAATACATCGTCCACCTTTCTGGACTCCCTGTCTGGTTGAGCCATGTAAAGACTCTTTTGCGAAACGCCTCGGGTCGCTGCGATGATCCCTATGTCCCGCCCAAGGGACAAGACAAGGTGAAACACGAGGCACAGATCATGATCCTTGCCTATGCCGGCCTCGCGGGCTTCTCGCTTTGGTTCCAATCATCGGCGCTGCTCTTCGCCTGGATTATCCCGGCAATCATAGGGCAACCATTCCTGCGGCTTTATCTCCTCGCCGAACATGGGCGCTGCGCCTTCGTCGCCAATATGCTCGAGAACAGCCGGACCACGACGACGACATGGTTCGTGCGCAAGCTCGCCTGGAACATGCCCTACCACGCCGAGCATCATTCCTATCCGGGAGTTCCCTTCCACCGGCTGCCTGAGTTCCATGCGCTGATCGAGGAACACCTGAAGGAGACAGAGACTGGGTATACGCGGTTCCACGCCAGATACATCGAAGGACTTCGTTAGAGATCCGAATCCATCCGGTCCGAGCAAGCCCAGTTTTTCCAGAGAAGCGGGGATTGGCGATCCCATGTTACGCGCGGCTGGATTCCGCGCTAGTATGGTAGGGCCATCATCCGTTGCGCCAGGAAAGGAATGAAGATGAACACGGCCAATCTTCAACTGGAAGGACTTTGCCTAGCCATCGCAGCGGTCAACCGGGCCCTCGTTGCCAAGGGGCTGTTGACCGCAGTCGAAATCGACACAGCCCTACGGAGGGCCGAAGCCGTCGCCGTTGGCGACGACAGGGCAGTCGAGCACCTATCCCCAGCTAATCGCGACGCCGTGTGTTTCCCCATCCGCCTTTTGCAGTTGGCAAACAATTCAGGCGCCGATACGCCATGGTCGTTCTCACATCTCGCAAGAATGGTTGGCGAGACCAAGCGGCCCTATAACGACCAGCTCTGAACGGCCAGATGGCGCAGTTGCGTCGATACCCTCAGGATCAACGACGCAACTGACCGCTTGCTTCCAGTACAGTTATCTTACTGCGCCGGCGTCAGCGTTACGGTCGTTACCCCTCCGGCAAAGTTGATGCCCTCCTGCCCTTCAACTGATATCGGTTGCAGGGAAAAGGCCCGGCCGGTTCCGCCGGCGAGAATATTGGCGCCAGCACCGGGGCCGACGGAGGCGTTCGCGCCGACGCCGCTGTATGTGCCTGCAAGCGCTCCCGCTGGAAGACCGCTGGTGGCTGCGACGACACCCCAAATGAGGTGCCCTGCCGCGACTTCACCAAGCGCCACGCCAAATTCGTCAATGGACCCGGTGTAATTGTCGGCACTGCCGCCCTTGTCCTGTTTGAAAGTACAGGTCAGCTTCTGCTTTTCGACGACGAACATCCCTATGCCCTTGGATACGTCGCAGGACAGTGTTCCGATCTGGGTAGACTCCGCATTTGCGCCGAATGGAATAAGCGCAACGATACAGCCAAAGCATGCCTTTTTGAGGAAAGTCATCATTGTATCTCCTTCGCAACTATTGAAAGTCCCCTGGGCGACCGCCAAAAGATCTTCGCAACAGCCATTGGTGGGAAGTACGTAACTGTTACAGCAGTGGATATTCTGGCACCCGTGCTAGTTTGTCCTGCATTGCGATAGTTTCTTCCGGATGCAGGCCCTCTGGTTACGCGAGACATGGGTGACACGATGAATGACCTTTCCACGCCTGAGCCGGTTCTCGAGATTGCTGTCGGCACAGTTATTCTGATTATTGTCATCTTTGTCCACGGCGCCGGAATTCGGGCAATCAACTTGCGATTCAACCGGGCCTGGGTTCATGTAGACAGTGGCACGTCGCACTGGCGCATCAACCTTCTACTCGCCGCGACGATTGCCTCGCTCTCGGCGCTGCATTTCACCGAGACCCTTATTTGGGCCGCTCCGATTTATGCGAGAGGTTTTATCCCCTCCATGCGTGACAGCTACTATTTCGTCCTTGAGAGCTATACGACACTCGGCCAAGGCAATATCACCCTGCCGGAACGCTGGCGCCTGCTCGGCCCGATCATTGCCATTTCCGGCTTGTTCACATTCGGTTGGACGAGCAGCGTTCTCGTCAGCATCATGACTGAATTCGGCAAGCTCGATCGGGCACGGATCAAGGGACCGAAGGAACGGGCTTCCGATCAGGCAGACCCTGATGCCTGACCTGACAGTCAGAGGTGGTGATCGTGTTCGCTCAGCGAGATACGCACATCCTGCAGGAAACGAACGAGGCAACCGACCAGCAAGCATAGCGATATGACGAAAAGCGCGCCTGCGCCCGGTTCGTGGCGATAGCCGAGGAATGCCACCACGAACCCGACCAGCAAGAGGATGGCAATGCCGATTGCGCCGATGACGGCCAATTGCAGGGCCTGATTCAACAGGACTTCGCGCCGCTTCAGCCGCGCTATGTCCGCCTTGAGCCACTTGCGGCTCGTATCATCGTCGGCGATCTGATTGAGACTTCTGATGCGGTCGGTCACGCCCGTCATACGGTTGATCAGGATGGATACCAGCGCCGCGATGGCTGCCAGCAGGAATACAGGAGCAACGGCATGAGAGATCATGGCTGAAAGTTGGTCGACGTCTACGGGCATTTCTCGGGCTGCCTTTGTTGCAGAGCGGATCTTGTCGCGCCGAAGATGCCACTGAACGACACGTTCGGCAAACTGCTTCGCGGGTTGGATTGAACCCTACGAAGGGCGCGCCCTTGTGGCGTCCGGCTATCAAGACTACGCTGCAGGGACGATTGCTGAGCCGATGGGGGGCGGGCGTGCAATGTCAACAAACGTTCGTGACGAACCACGATGGATTCCCGCGCTGGCCATTCTGGCCGTGTTTGGCCTGCTCGCAGTTCTTCCCCATCATGTGCACGTGATGCCGGTTTGGATTTCCTACGTCGTCGTCCTCGTGGTGCTAGTCCCGATGGCGGCCGTCACGCTGACCGGCAGCACGTTTTGGGTAAAAGCGGAACGGATTGCAATCATGCTGCTTGCAGCGGTCTACGCGGCCAACACGGCGGCGGAACTTGCCGATATGATTGGGATCATAACGATTCATCCACCAGAGACACGAGCGGTCTCGCTGCTCTCGTCGTCCCTCGCGATCTGGGTAACGAATGTTTTGACCTTTTCCCTGTTGTACTGGCAAATCGATCGCGGCGGGCCAAGCGCGCGGATCAGCAATGCAAGCACCAAGCCCGACTGGTTGTTTCCGCAGGCGACGGCGCCTGAACTCGCACCGCCTGACTGGAGGCCATTGTTCCTCGATTACCTGTTTCTTGGGTTCAATACGGCGACCGCCTTCAGCCCCACCGATGTCCTGCCGCTTACGCGCCGCGCCAAGTCGCTCATGATGGTGGAGAGCACAATTTCACTTTTGACGCTCGTCATTGTCGCCGCCCGAGCGATTAATGTTCTGCCCTAGATCGGCAATGACCGGGCAACGGGGCCTTGATTGGTGCTGAGACTCAAGATTGACTTGGCCAACAATTACAAATCTCCAACGGGTGGGGCAATGCTGATCAAAGAGGGCGACCATCGCACATCTCGAATTGACCTCACCCTCGCAGCTATATTGTCGTTTGTGGCTGGAGCGGTGAACAGCGCGGGCTATTTTGCCTTCGGCTATTTCTCCGCGAACATGACAGGCAACGTTTCCCTGATCTCCGACCATATATCGCTCGGACAAGTTGTCATCGCGACAGCCTTCGCCTCCATCGTTGTGCTCTTCATCCTTGGGGCGTTTGCCGCTTCCCTGTTCATCCAGCTCGGCAAACACAATAACTGGCAGAAGGTTTATGCGCTTACACTCCTGGCAGAAGCTTGCCTGCTCCTCATTGTCGGCGCCCTCGATATTCACGGGTCCGGTCCCACAAGGGGAACATTGATCGTTGGAATGCTCAGCTTTACCATGGGCATTCAGAACGCTGCTTCAACCCGCATTTCCACGGGGCGGGTCCGAACAACGCATGTTTCAGGTGTAGCAACGGATATTGGCGTTGGGCTTGCGACGCTGTGGCGATCTCACAGCCCTGATGCCCGCAATACGACCATTCAACGACTGAAACTGCACTCGGCAACAATCGCATCATTCCTGCTCGGTGGAATTGTCGGCGTAGCCTCATACAGGGCCGTGGAAGGCGCCGTTTTCTGGGCGGCGTCGGTTCCCCTCTTTCTGCTAAGTGCAAAATATCTCAAGCGCTGAGCGCGGTACCCGACGCCTTGACGAAGTCAACGAACGCGCGAAGCGCAGCGGGCATCTGCCTCCGGCTCGGGTAGTAAAGATAAAGGCCGCCATAGTAGGGACACCAGTCCTCGAGCACCCGGACGAGCCTCCCCGCTTCGATATGCGCGATCGCCTGGCTCTCGAAGGCATAGGCGACGCCTACGCCGAGAAGCGCAGCCTCGATCATTATGTCCTGATCATCGACGATGAGCGGTCCATCGACCTCGACGCTTAACTCCACGCCGCCACGCTCGAATTCCCACGCATAAAGGCGGCCGCTGCCGAAGCGCAATCCAACGCAGGGAAGACGTTGCAAATGCTCTGGCGTCGTCGGCTTGGCATGGGCATCGAAGAACGCTGGGGACGCCACGATGGCCGTGCGCTGGCGCGGACCGATCGGCACCGCAATCATGTCTTGCGCAATCACCTCGCCGAAACGAATCCCGGCATCGAACCCCTCCGACACCATGTCCACCAGATCGTTGGCGACGGCGATTTCGACGCTGATCTTCGGGTGAGCCTCCAGGAAACGGGCGACAACGGGGAGAAGCACCATCTTTGCCGAGACATGCGCCGTATTGAAGCGCAGCCGTCCGATCGGTGCGCCGCGCAGCTCATTGAGGTCATCCAGTGCATCGTCGATATCGCGAAACGCCGGCGCTACCCGTCCAAGCAGACGTTCTCCGGCTTCGGTCAAGGCGACGCTGCGTGTCGTACGGTTGAAGAGCCGGAGGTCCAATCTCTCCTCCAGCGCCTTCAGGGCGTGGCTTAAGGCTGACGTCGTGCATCCGATCTCGTCAGCGGCGCGACGGAAACTGCGATGCCGCGCAAGAACCAGAAATGGCGCAAGGTCGGAGGATGATACTCTTCGCATTGTTGAATTTTACTCATCAACGCAAAGAGAATCCAGTGGATTATCTCAACAGCCGCTTCGCGCTAGATATCTCCTACAGCTTAGCAACAGGAGGTTCAAATGCATACATGGTTCGTTACCGGGGCATCGCGTGGTTTTGGTGCTCTCATCGTTGAAAAGGCCCTTGCCAAGGGTGACCAAGTCGTTGCTTCGGCACGCAATCCCAAGGCGATCACCGACCGCTTCGGCGAGCGATCCAACCTTCTCGCTATTGCTCTCGACGTCACTGACGAGACACAGGCGCATCAGGCGGTCAAGGAGGCAATCGCCCGCTTCGGGCGCATCGATGTGCTCGTCAACAATGCGGGCTACGGCCTGCTTGGCGCGGTGGAAGAGGCAAGCAGCGCAGAGGTTGAGGCGCTTTATCGCACCAACGTCTTCGGACTGTTGGCCGTGACCCGCGCGGTGCTTCCGCATATGCGCCGCCAGAGATCAGGACGCATCCTCAACTTCTCTTCGGTCGGAGGCTATCGCAGCGGCGCGGGCTTCGGCGTCTATTGTTCAACGAAATTCGCCGTGGAAGGCCTTACCGAGGCTCTTGCCGAAGAACTGAGCCCGCTCGGCATCCACGTTACGGCGATCGAACCGGGATATTTCCGTACCGACTTTCTCGATTCTACCTCGCTGAGTGTCAGCCCGATCGAGATTGACGACTACGCGCTGACCGCTGGAGCTGTCCGCAGCAAGGCCAGGGACATCAGTCACAACCAGCCCGGCAATCCCGACAAGCTCGCGGAGGTGGTGGTTGCATTCGTCGATGCAGAAAATCCGCCGGTTCGCCTGCCGCTCGGCAGCGACACCTTGGCTGCGATCTCGGCCAAGCACACATCCGATGCGGAGCTCGTCGCCAACTGGCGCGAAGTATCCGTCTCGACCGATTTCGAGTTGCCGGCATAAAAACGGCGCTGAGCAGCAAGCAGTAACAATCCGCAGGATGGGGTCGATAACCTCCTGCGGATTATCCTGTTCCTGCGTTATTCCATGCCGAGCGCGTTCATGTAGAGTTCGAGGATAGCCTCTTCTTCCTTGCGCTCATTGGCATCCTTCTTGCGAAGCCGCACGATCGTGCGGATGATCTTGGTGTCGTAGCCGCGGCCCTTGGCCTCGGCCATCACTTCCTTGATGTCGTCCTGAAGGGTCGTCTTTTCTTCTTCGAGCCGTTCGATGCGCTCGATGAACTGCCGCAGTTCCGCTGCTGCTACGCCTTCGACACCACCCTGCGCTGCCAGATCATCCATGCTCATACTCCGCTCCTAAATCCTGTGCGACTCGGTTGGCCGCGCGAAGGGTTCCGATGCCCGACCAGCCCATCACGAGTCAAGTTAAGAGTAGGCTTGGATGCATTTGAATTGGAGGAGGGCCCGCCGGGGCTTGGCTCAATGCGATGGTTTGTTCGCCTCGAAGGCAGCCTTTTGTGCCTCGCTCGCTTCACGCTGGTTCCTGGCCTGCCACTGCGCATAGGGCTCGCCATAAATGATCTCGCGCGATTCTTCTTTCGACATCGAAACGCCGTCGCCCTCGGCGGCATCCCTGTACCAATTCGACAGGCAGTTGCGGCAGAAGCCGGCAAGGTTCATCAAGTCGATATTCTGCACGTCACTGCGTTCGCGCAGGTGCTCGACCAACTTGCGGAAGGCGGCGGCTTCGAAAGCCGTCTGTTGCTCGTTCGTAAGCTTGGTCATGATCCGATCTCCGCTCGATTCAGTTCGATGTCTCATCAGGCGATCCGGCAATGGGCCCGGTTCGCGAACCGAAATGCCTGACCACATGCATATCGGGGTCGGCATTGATGGCGTCAAGGATCGGCGCAAGCCGGTTGGCCCATTGTTCGACCCCTGCTTCCTCGGCGATGAGATCCTGTCGCACTTCGATCAATGCGTGAGCGAGGCCCGTCACGATGCAATGTTGGAACATCGTGTCATTGCGGAGCGCTCCGTCATAGGGCTCATTGTCGCCTACGACGAGTTGCGGATCGGCTCTGAGACCTTCGATCAGCGGGCGGACCGCGCGCCAGTCCTTGTCCCAGAGAATGCCGGCATGCCAGGGACGCGGCGTCGCCTTCCAGAAGGCCGTGAACGAATGGATGGAAATAACGAGCGGCGCCTTGCCGCTCGCCTTGGCCACCGCTTCGATCGCTTGTGAAACCGCCGTGTGATAAGGCCGGTAATAGCCCTCGATCCGCCTCGCGCGCTCCTCCGGCGGCATGGGATTGTTGCCCGGAATGATCGCGCCATCGGACAAGCGCATGATCAGCGTGGGGTCGTCCTCGCCGCGATTGGGATCGATCAAAAGCCGCGAGAAGCCGCCAAGGACCGCGGGTACCCCGAGCATCGCCGCGAGCCGCCGCGTCAAATGCTCGACGCCGATATCATAGGCGATGTGACGCTCGAATTCTGACGGCGGCAGGCCAAGCGAACCATACGCCTGAGGCAAATCGCGGCGCGCGTGATCGGCAAGCAAGAGAAGGCCCCTGGCCCTATCGCCATCAACCAGATGAAGAGGTGAAAACGGCATTCGCGGTGCTCGCTGCTTGGGGATGACAACTTCCTGTTTTCCACGGGCTGGAACGCTTTGCAACGAATATGCGCACTTTCGAACGATCCGCCCGTATTAACAGACTGATTCAATCTGATGCGCTGGTCGACCTGATATGCTGATCGACCAAGAGAACGTGTGGCCGTCCATGTCGCCGCCAGTTTGACCGCCCCCGCCAGCGTTAAGCTCTTTCAAGCGAAACCGCGCTTGTTTCGCCGCCTTTGCCCTGCTCTTTCACGGCAATGATCATTCTTTTGTCGCACTCGTCGCTGAACTTGCCATTCAAACGATTAGCGCGTTGACAATGCCCATGAAACTGCCGAAAAGAGGTTCGAAGACGGACGGAGGCAATATTGCGTGAGGGCATTGAATTCCACCCCGATCAGCATCGGCGGACACGCCTGGGCAGCTTTCTAGCGGCTTTTTTATTCATATTTCTAGCAGCCAGTTTTGCGGCTCCGGAGAAGGCGCACGCTGATTTTCGCGTGTGCAACACCACACAAAATCTTGTCGGCGTCGCGCTCGGCTATCGCGCCAAGACGGGCTGGATCACCGAAGGCTGGTGGCATGTCAACGCCTCGTCCTGCACGACCCTCGTCGTCGGACCACTGACATCGCGCTACTATTATCTCTATGCGGAAGACGCCCAGAGCGGCGGCCGCTGGGACGGCAAGATCAACATGTGTGTCGCGGAAAACCAGTTTAAGATCACCGGCATCAATGACTGTTTTGCCCGCGGATTTCAGCGCGCGGGATTTCAGGAGTATGATACCGGCGAGCAGACGAGCTGGATGGTCCAGCTTACCGAAGAGAATCCTCCCTCCTCTCCAATCGTAACGGATACCCCTCCTCAATGAGACGTCGCCGCAAGGTCAAGATTCTAGCCACCCTCGGACCCGCTTCTTCCGAAGAAGCCATGATCCGCAAATTGTTCGAAGCGGGTGCTGACGTATTCCGCATCAACATGAGCCATGCCAGCCACGATCTGATGCGTGAGCTCGTGCGCCGCATCCGCCGCGTCGAGAAAGACCTCGGCCGCCCGATCGGCATTCTCGCCGACCTCCAGGGCCCGAAGCTGCGTGTCGGCAAGTTCGCGGACGGCAAGGTCGATCTTACGCCGGGCCAGACCTTCACGCTCGATAGCAACGATACGCCCGGCGACAACACCCGCGTGTTCTTGCCGCATCCCGAGATTCTCGAGGCCGTCGAGCCCGGCCATCGCCTGCTCATCGACGATGGCAAGCTGGCGCTAGTCGCCGAGGCATCGGACGGCAAGTCGATCCGCTGCCGCGTCGTTTCGGGCACCAAGATTTCCGACAAGAAAGGCGTCAGCCTGCCCGATACGACGCTCGGTGTCGGTGCGCTGACCGAGAAGGACCGGCGCGATCTCGATGCGGTCCTCCAGGAAGAAATCGACTGGGTCGCCCTCTCCTTTATCCAGCGGCCCGAGGATCTTGCAGAAGTGCGCAAGATCTCGCGTGGCCGCGTTGCTCTCCTCTCCAAGATCGAAAAGCCGCAGGCCGTGGCGCGGCTCGATGAAATCATCGAGCTTTCCGACGCGCTGATGGTCGCCCGCGGCGATCTCGGCGTCGAGATGCCCCTCGAATCGGTTCCCGGTATCCAGAAGCAGATCATTCGTGCCTGCCGGCGTGCGGGCAAGCCTGTCGTCGTCGCGACCCAGATGCTGGAATCGATGATCACGGCCCCGGTCCCGACCCGCGCTGAAGTGTCCGACGTCGCTACCGCCGTTTTCGAGGGCGCGGATGCGGTGATGCTTTCGGCCGAATCTGCCGCCGGCGATTATCCGATCGAAGCGGTCTCGACGATGGCGCGCGTCGCCGAAGAGGTAGAGCGCGACCCGAACTATCCGGGTATCATCCATGCCCAGCGCCCGGAGCCCAATGCAACCGGCGCCGATGCAATCTCGCTCGCCGCCCGCCAGATCGCCGAGACGCTGAACCTTTCTGCCATCGTCACCTACACGGCGTCCGGCACGACCGGCCTGCGCGCTGCGCGTGAGCGCCCGCTGCTGCCGATCATCGCGCTTTCGCCCGTGGTGGAGACGGCCCGCAAGCTGTCGCTGGTCTGGGGCCTGCACTGCGTCGTGACGGAGGATGCGTCCGATCTCGACGACATGGTCGATCGCGCCTGCCACATTGCCTATCAGGAAGAGTTCGGCAATCCGGGCGACCGGGTGATCATTTCGGCAGGTGTGCCACTGCGCACGCCGGGCTCGACCAATATGCTGCGCATCGCCTATATCGGTTCGGACGGCCTGACCGGCATCTAAATCAGGCATATTGAACTTGAATTGATGTGGTTCGGCCTGCGGGTTCGAACCACATTGCATTTGTGCCATGCCGGCATCCGCCAGCCCAAATCGCCTGGATATCAAGTGCGCTGGCCGGTGAGTTCGTCGGCAAGTTCCCCGGCCTGTTTCTGCGCTTCGCGCATCATCGGATAGACCGTGAGGACACGTTCGAAAGCCTGGAGGGCGGCTTCCTTGCGCCCCGTATCCTTGAGGATAGCGGCCATGCCTGCCATGGCACCGAAATGCCGCGGCTCAAGCGCCAGTGTTTTCTGTATGTCGGCCATGGAACGGCCATAGTCATTCATGAGGAAGTGCAGCGTTGCGCGCCGGTTCCAGCCCTCGGCAAAATCGGGCTTCATCGTCACGACCTGGTCGAGAAAATCGAGGGCGACCGAGTATTTCTTGTCTTCCATCGCCTTGGCGGCCCAGCCCATCATGAGGTCGACGGTGGCGCTGCCGGAGTTTTGCCATTGAATCTGGATCAGCGCGGCAATGCGCGCAGCCTTCACCTCATTGCTCTCGCGCTTCAAGGAAGCAAAGAGTTCATCCAGCCGCAAAGCGCGCTTTTGCGCCTGGGTCATATCGGGAAGGGCGGCCTGTTGTCCGATGGGCGCCTGGTCCTCGGCGAAAGCCAGGGCCGGCGATATTGCCAGTGAAGTTGCAACTGAAAACGCAAAGACGCTCCGCATGAGACGGATCGTAATCCGTATCAGCGAAACGTCAAATGCAAATAAGCGTGAGTCGCGGACGATCAGCCCTGGCGCGCTTTGAAACGCGGAGCAGTCTTGTTGATGATGTAGATGCGGCCCTTGCGACGGACCAGCTGATTGTCACGATGACGGGCCTTGAGAGCCTTGAGCGAGTTCTTGATCTTCATTTCAGCACCGGTATCTTTACGCCCGAAACCGGGCACCAATAAAAAGCGCGCCTGAGCAGCGCGCCGGAAACACGTGGCCGGGAAATAGCCAATGATTACCCCGAATGTCAACTCCCCGCTGGCGATTCATCGCATGATTCCGCGCTCAATCGCTTATTTGTCCAGCTAAAGTCTTTTGCTGATGCGCGTGACATGGCCCATCTTGCGGCCGGGGCGCGCTTCCGCCTTGCCGTAAACGTGCACGACTGCACCGGGCTCCTTGAGGAGTTCCGGCACTTTGTCGATATCGTCACCGATCAGATTTTCCATCACGCAGTCGGAATGCCGCCTTGTATCGCCGAGCGGCAAGCCGGCGATGGCGCGGATATGCTGTTCAAATTGCGAGACGGCACAGGCAGCCTCCGTCCAATGGCCGGAATTGTGCACGCGCGGGGCAAATTCATTGGCGAGCAGGGTGCCGTTGGCAAGAACGAAGAACTCGACGCCGACGACGCCGACGTAATTCAGGCCTTCCAGCAGCTTGCGCGCGGCATCGGCAGCGAGCCCGGCCATGGTGGATGAGACCGATACAGGGACGGTCGAAGTCGCGAGAATGCCGTCTTTATGTACGTTCTCGGCGATGTCGTAGACCTTGATGTTGCCTTCCTGATCGCGCGCGGCGATTACCGAGATTTCACGCGTGAAATCGACCATCGCCTCGAGGATGGCGGGCACCGCGCCGATTGCCGCGTAGCCGGCCTTCGCACTCTCGCCCTTGGCTCCGGTGAACTTGACTTGGCCCTTGCCGTCGTAGCCGAAGCGCCGTGTCTTCAATATGCCCTTGCCATCGAACGCCAGCAACGCGGCTTCGAGATCGCCTTCGCCTTCGACGATGCGCCATTGCGCCGTCGGGATGCCGACCTTGGCAAGAAAGCGCTTTTCCGCCACGCGGTCCTGCGAAACCTTGAGCGCCTCGGGCGGGGGAAACACACTTTTTGTCTCGTTCAGCGTTTCCGCTGCATCCACCGGCACATTCTCAAATTCGTAGGTAATGACATCGCTGACCTCGGCGAGTTGTTCGAGCGCATTCGGCTCGTCATAGGCCGCGAGGATGTGCTGGTTGGCGACCTGACCTGCAGGACAATCGCCCTGGGGTTCCAGGATCACCGTCCGGTAGCCAAGCCGCGCCGCCGCCATCGCCAGCATGCGCCCAAGCTGCCCGCCGCCGATAATGCCTATTGTCGAACCTGGTGATATCATGCTCATGCCTCGTCAGAAGGCCGCAGAGCAACCTTGTCGCTTTGCGCCTGCCGGAATTCATCCAACCGTACCGCAAGTGCTGTATCGTTCAACGCCAGGACCGCCGCGGCCAGCAATGCTGCATTGACGGCGCCAGCCCGCCCGATCGCCAATGTCCCGACCGGGATACCTGCAGGCATCTGCACGATTGACAGCAGCGAGTCCTGCCCCGACAGAGCCTTCGATTCGACCGGAACGCCGAACACGGGCAAAGCAGTCATCGAGGCTGCCATCCCGGGAAGATGTGCAGCGCCGCCGGCGCCCGCAATAATGACCTTGAAACCATCCTCGCGCGCGCCTTTGGCAAAGGCGACGAGACGGTCCGGTGTCCTGTGTGCCGAGACGATCCGGTCGTCATGGGAAATGCCGAGCGCATTGAGCGTTTCGGCGGCGTGACGCATGGTGGCCCAGTCGGACTGGCTTCCCATGATGATTGCGACGTCAGCGCGTTTATCTGGCATTGAGCATCCTCTGAAATACGAGGCGGTGTGGGAGTAGGCCGGATTAAAGGAAAAGGTTGTCCCCCGCAAGTTAACTCGCGGACAGGTGCCTGCCGTTCTTGCAATCAGGCAATTATATCGGGGGTAATCTTGTCTTCGAGCTCGATGAGCTTGTCTTTGATGATGAGCTTCTTCTTCTTCATGCGCTGGATGCGAAGCTGGTCGCAGCCCACCTGGATCATTGCTTGTATGGCGGCATCGAAGTCCATGTGTTCTTGTTTCAATCTTGCGACTGCCAATCGAATGTCAGCCTGATCCTGATCGGACATGCAGTGATTCCCGATATTTCGCTGTAATAGAAGCTAGTGACTGGTTGCAGGCAATTCTGTCCTCGCCAGCACGTCGCCATATCACATTTTACACCACAAGAAAATCCTACGAAACAAATTCGACAATTGCTTAAAGTGGTGGCAGACTGTCACGGCTCTGTCACATACTTGCCGCGCGGCAAGTGGAGCACGTACGAGTTGGGCAACAAACCAAGGGAGAAGCCGGATGGCCATTGAGTCTCATCTTGAAACGCTTGAACGTAAGCATGGAGCGCTTGAAAAGCAGATTGCTGATGCGTTGTTAAGTCCCGCCTCCGACGACCTGATGATAAGCGATTTGAAGCGTCGCAAGCTTATGCTGAAAGAACAGATCGAAAGGCTGAAATTAGCCGTCACCCACCACTAGGAAGGTCCCACGAAATTCCATCCGGCAGCTACCCAGCGCCGCGATGGCAGCGATAAAAGAGCCCGGTCTCCGCTTCACGCAGGGACCGGGTTTTTCTTTGCCCGCCCATGAGAGTCGTCTCATCCGCTCCAGAATTGGTCGAGCCATAAATTCAAGTGAAAGAAACCGCTGTCATCGACGGCGTAGATGCGGCGCGTGCCCTCCGATTTCACCTTGACGAGGCGCGCATCGAGTAGCGCTTTCAGGTGCTGGGAAACCGCTGGCCGCGAGATCGGCAGCCCGAGCGCAAGCTCGTTCACGGTTTTTGGCCCGCGGCGAAGTTCCTCAAGGAGGTAACGGCGGTTGGGATCTGAAATGGCTGTAAAGGCATCCGTCTCGACCATGTAGAATAGTCGGTTTAAACGAAGCGCATTGTCAACGGATTTCGTTGTCGAGCGAACCTCCAGAGGCCCGCAAACGCCTATTCCGCCGGGTTTTCGGCGCGCGGGTCAAGCCGCACGCTTTCCGGCGTTACCCGCTCGGCACCGGCAGTTTTGAAATTGTCCCTGAGCTCTATCGGCACGGGCGCGCGCATGCGCGAGCGGATAATCGCATGGGTCATGATCAGAACATGCGCGAGCGCTGTGACGCCGAAGAGCGCCGATGGCGAAATGCTCTCCATGGCAAGGGCGCCGAGGATGGGACCGAGCATCGTGCCAAAGCCGTAGAGCAGCAGCAGGCCGCTCGTGACTTTGACGAAATTTGCCGAGTCGGCAAAGTCGTTGGCATGGGCTACAGCGACAGGATAGAGCGCATAGGCAAGCCCCCCATAGATCGCCGTCATGATCAGGATAACGTAGGCATTGTGCGGCGATATGAGGAAGATCAGAAGACCGATCACAGCAGCTGCGCCGCCAACGATCGCAAGGACGTAGCGCCGGTCGGTGCGGTCGGACATGCGGCCGACGGGGATCTGCATCAGGGCGCCGCCCATGACCGAAGCGCTCATCATCAAGGCGATCTCGGTTGTCGAAATGCCCGTGGAGGCGCCATAGACCGCACCGAGCGTACCGAACGCGCCGTTGGCCACACCGATGAGGATACAGCCCAGAAAAGCCACGGGCGAATTGCGGTAGAGTGCCCTGAGGTCGAGCTGGACTTCCGTCAGCGGTTTTGGACTGCTGGCGGTCGAAATGGCGGTCGGTATCAGTGCGAGGCAGAAGAGGATGCCGGTCAGCATGAAGAACGTCCCCGAGCGCACGTCGCCAAAGCCGATCATCATCTGGCCAACAGTGATGGACGCGAAGTTGACTACCATGTAGAGGCCGAAAATCTGGCCGCGATTGGAGTTCGTCGCCCGCTCGTTCAGCCAGCTTTCGATAACCATGTAGGAGCCCGCCATGGCAAAGCCGGTCAGGGCGCGCAGGGCGATCCACGCTATCGGTTCGACAAGGATCCCGGTGAACAGCGCAACAATTGCCGCGATCGCGGCAAAGGCGCTGAAGGCCCGCACATGGCCCACCCGCCGCACCAGGCGGGGCGCAAGCAGGCAGGATGTGATGAAGCCCCCTGCCCAGGCCGTCCCGAGGAGGCCGAGCGAGGTCGTCGAGAAGCCTTCAGCACCGCCGCGCAGTGGCAGGAGCAAGCCGTGCAGGCCGGACGCCATGACAAGAAACGATGTACCGCAAAGAAGCGCGAAGACCTGGATGAACGAACGAAACACGGCAAGACCTTGCATGAGAATGAGGGAGGAACCGACTCGCTAACTCCGCCGGCACCGGGTTCGTTTCATGGAGCAATAGGGTAACTTCATGGCATCCCTGTTTTGTTACCCGGAGACTATCAAAACTTAGCGGAAGAGCGCTTCGGCCGCGACCTTGCTGTTGCCCTTGCGGGAACGTTCTTCTTCAAGGCGTGTGATTTCAGTCCGCAGCAGGGCTATCCGCTCGTCAAGTTCGGAAACCGACAGCAGCGACAGATCCTGCCCTATGTCGTGAACGACCTTGCGTCTTGGCTCTTCGTCGAAAACTGACATCATTTCCTCCAAGATAAGCTCTAATATACGAAGATACAGCCCAACCACTTGGAATTGCAAATCATTCTGGCGAATCGATCGAAGGGAACAGCTCCATGGCCGAAAAAATTCCGACAACCATGACGGCAATCGAGATCACCCAGCCAGGGGGGCCGTTGGTGCTGAAGGCAGGAAAACGCGGCGTCCCCGAGCCAGGTCCGGGCGAGTTGTTGATCGAGGTCAAGGCCGCAGGCGTGAACCGTCCGGACGTGTTGCAAAGGCAGGGTCACTACCCGCCTCCGGCCGGCGCTTCCGATATTCCGGGACTTGAAATTGCCGGCGATATCGTCGCTGTGGGCGCAAATGTTACCCGCTTTCGAATAGGGGAACGGGTGACCGCGCTCGTTGCCGGCGGCGGTTACGCCGAGTTTTGCAGCGTGCACGAAACCAACGCGCTGCCGATCCCGGCCGGCTACGGCTATATCGAGGCGGCCGCCATTCCGGAGACGTACTTCACGGTCTGGCACAATGTGTTCCAACGCGGCGCGCTGAAGGAAGGCGAAACCTTCCTCGTGCATGGCGGCTCCTCCGGCATCGGCACGACAGCCATTCAGCTCGCACACGCGTTCGGCGCCTCGGTCATGACCTCTGTCGGCTCGCAGGAGAAGCGCGAGGCCTGCCTCAAGCTCGGCGCCAGCCATGCCATCAATTATCGCGAGGAAGATTTCGTCAAGGCGGTCAAGGATGCGACCGAGGGCAAGGGTGCAAATCTCATCCTCGATATGGTCGGCGGTGATTACATCGAGCGCAACTACGAAGCCGCCGCGCTTGATGGGCGGATTGTGCAGATTGCCTTTCTGCATGGAGCCAAGGCGACGAGCGACATTTCCAAACTGATGGTGAAACGCCTCACGCATACAGGGTCAACCCTGCGCAACAGGCCCGTGGAGTTCAAGGCGGGTATCGCAAGGGCGCTTGAGACCAAGGTCTGGCCGCTGCTGGTCGAGCGCCGCGTTGCGCCGGTGATCGACATGGTCTATCCGCTGCACGAGGCTTGGCGGGCGCATGAGCGCATGGAAGACGGCCATCACATCGGCAAGATCGTGCTCGACGTCGGTTAAACGACGAACTCTTATTGTTTACATAGAAACGCGATAGGGCCGCAGGTGTAAGGCTGCGGCCCGGTCGATTGCTACCCGGCGTTATCAGTTGGTCGCCTGCACCTTGCCGACGCTGAAAAACAGGGTTTCGCCGGAGGAGCCATCGACACCGTCATTGTCGGTAACGGCATAGCCATTGCCATCGGAATCGATGGTGAAACCTTCAAGCTTCTCAACGACATAGCCATTCGAAGCTTTCAGATCGTCCATGAAGTCGTGGGCAAGCACCTTGGTCACGACCGGAAGCTTGTCGCCGATCTTGGCCGGCTTCAAATCGTCGAGCGCGATGCGATAGAGCCGCTTCACCGCGGCCTTCTGGCCGATCTGGTTGTCACGCTCGATGATATAGAGCTGACCGTCATGGGCGGTGATCTCCGAGAGGCCGACCCAGCCATTTTCCGTCTTGTCGAGCGGATAGGAGACCGCGCTCCAGCTCTTGTCCTTGACGTTATAGGCAAGGAGCTTGACGAAACCCTTCTCGTCATCCTTCCACTCGCGCTGAATCGCCATCCACAGAACCGCATCATCGCCTTCACCAACGCGGGTTATGCCTTCAAGGCCAAAACGCGTCTGGTTCGGAAGCAGTTCTTCCGGAAGGGCGATTTCCTTCTTGATCTCGCCCTTGTCGTTCACGTTGAGGATCGCATGCGGGACGAGCTTTGCCTGGTCGCCTTCGTTGGCGAGCCAGAAGCCACCCTGACCGTCCGTGGTGATGCCTTCGATATCGAGCTTCTGCGCCGCCTGTCCGCCGCGCTTGACAGTGAGCGCCTCGGTGATTTTCGCCGGCGCCTGTTTGGCATCGATGGTGAAGATCGAGGGGGAAGCGTAGTAGAACGAGTCGGAGACAGCGTAGAGCTTGCCGGGCTCTTTCAGATCGCCGACGAGGCCGGAAAGAGCGCCCCAGCCGAGCGGCGTGCCGTCATCCTTCGTGGTCGATACGATCTGCGGATAATTAGGCTGCTGTTCCTTGAGTTCATAGATCATGACGTGTGAGCGCGCGCCGCCATCTTCGACGAGATCGCTCTCGTTGGCTGTAACCAGAAGGTTGCGCGAGGGAATGGCCAGAACGCCTTCAGGTCCAATGCCCGAGGGGAGCAGCTGCACGAATTGCGGCTCCGCGCCATTATCCTTGTAGACGCCGACGAGCGAAGCGCGCTCGCTGGCGACGAAAAGATAATTGGTGTCGCCGAACTTGCCCACTTCGGCGCCTTCGAGCTCGACGCCCTTCTTGTTACGCTTGTCGGGGTAGTGCCCAGCTTCCGCCATCTTCCATTCGAGCGAGGGGCCGGATTCATAAAGCAGCTTGCCGTCCTTCGAGAAGATACTGAAGCTGCGGGAGCCGCCCTTGTAATCGCCTTCATTGGCGATGACAAAGCGGTCATTGTCCAGCCATTTGACGGTGTCGGGCTCGCGCAGCACGCCCTTCATGCTGCCGTCGAATTTGAGTGCGCCGTCATTCTTCACGTCGATCTTGTCGAGATCGACGGTGCCGGCGGAGAAATGGTTGACGATCTTGCCGGTTGCCGCATCGACAATGGCGATATGGTTGTTTTCCTGCAGCGTAACGGCGATCAAATTGTCCTTGTTGATCGAGACGAACTCGGGTTCGGCATCCTGCGGTGCGATTTCGGAGAGCCCGATCAGTTCAACAGTCTTCATGCCGGCGCAGTCCGCCGCGCCGTCCTTCAGCGCCAGAACCTTGAGATTTCCGGATGGCATCTGCGGCAGCGCGCCTTCATTGATCTCTTCGTCACGTTCGTTTTCGATGACGATGGCAGCGAAGGTCTGGTCCGGTGAGATCGCAACCGAGTCCGGCTGGCCGCCGAGATCGCAGCTGGAGACGACCTTGCGTGACGCGATATCGATGATGTCGAGGCGGCCCGAGGGGTTGGCCCTGTCCTTGGACGTATTGACCGCGGCAAAGACCGTATCGCCGAGCGCTGCAACCGAGGTCGGCTCACCCTCTACCTTGATGATGCCGCCTGCCTGCGGCTTTGCCGGATCGGTGATATCGATGAAGCCGATCGAACCGTAAGGGCTATCCGAATAGATCAATGTCTTGCCATCACCGGAAACGGTGATGATCTCGGAAGAAGTCGGCTTCGACTTGTCAGCGTCCTTCGGCAGATTATCGGCTACGGCAAAGCTGGCGATCCGGTTGAAAATGGGGTCGGCAGACGCAGGCATGGCAACGGATGCAAGAAGTGCCGCGCCAAGCCCGACGTAGAGCGTGTTCCTGTTAGACATTAGTAGACCTCCGATTGTAATTGCGGAGATCGATGGCGTAGATGCATTGCAGTGCGATGACACTTTGATGACAGTTCGATGAAACGGCTCCGGAGCAGATTCCTGCGGCTGAATCCGATTCTTGCTCATCGGTTAAAATGAAGGTATATAGCGCCTCGAATTCCCGGAAATTGTGGTTGAACCCACGTCCCGCGCCACCGGAGCGGACGAACGAGAGGATTATATCTATGGCCACCCAGCTTCTTATGCCAAAGGCAACGGCCGTCTGGCTTGTCGACAATACAGCCCTTTCTTTCGAACAGATCGCCGCTTTCTGCAAGTTGCATCCGCTCGAAGTGAAGGCGATCGCCGATGGCGAGTCCGCACAGGGCATCAAGGGCCTCGACCCGCTGATCACCGGCCAGCTTTCGCGCGAGGAGATCGCGCGTGGCGAGGCCGACGTCAATCACAAGCTCAAGATTTCCGATCCGAAGGTCCGCGTTCCCGAGACCAAGCGCAAGGGCCCGCGCTATACGCCGCTTTCCAAGCGTCAGGATCGCCCAAATGCCATTCTCTGGCTCGTCCGCAATCATCCGGAGTTGAAGGACGCACAGATTTCGCGTCTCATCGGCACGACAAAATCGACGATCGAGCAAATTCGTAACCGTACCCACTGGAACTCCAACAACCTGCAGCCGATGGACCCGGTGACGCTCGGCCTTTGCTCGCAGATCGATCTCGACATCGAGGTCGAGCGCTCGTCGCGCGGCCGTCCCGCCCAGCCGGTCGAGAGCGGTGATACCTTGCTGCCGGCTTCGGCAACCGAGAACCTCGACGTACAACCGCAGGTTCGCGACGAGGACGAAGAACTCGACGCCGACAAGGTCTTCGCCAAGCTGTCGTCCCTCAAGGGCCGCAATCAGGACGAAGACGAGGAATAGGCTCTGCCTCGTCGCTTGACGGGGACTTAAGGAAATAAAAAAAGCTCCGTCCGCGGAGCTTTTTTATTGCCGGGAAATATTATGACGGATTCGAAACCAGGCCCTAACCCAGCTCGCAGACATGATTCGGCATGCCTTGCCAGCTTTTAAGATGCCTTCGCCCGTGTCTCCGGCGTCTCGCTGAGTTCAACCCGGCGATAGAAATCGGCAAGCGTCTTGCCGCGCTCCTGCCGGAAAATGCGGTCAATCTTCTCGACCTTGGCAATGCGGTCGATGCGGAACGTGCGGAAATCATTGCGCAATTCGCACCAGCTGATCAGCGTCCACACCTTGCCCCAGAACCACAGCCCCAGCGGCCGGATGTCCCGCATGCTTTCCTTGCCTTCAAGGTCCGTATAGGTGATCGAAAGGACCCGGCACTGTTCGGCGGCGTTTTCCGCAAGATCAATCAGCGACCGGTCGTTCTCGGTAATGCTCGTTCCGGAAGCATGGATATGTGTGTTGGCGATCCGCGGGCGTTCTTCCTTGGGCAGTACAGCACCGATCTTGATGATGGCTTCCTCGGCAGCACGTGCCATAGAGGCGCCGCCCCAGGCGGTAATGAGCCGTGCACCGGCAACGAGCGCGACCACCTCGTCGCGCGTGAACATCAGCGGCGGCAGGTCGAAGCCTTCACGCAGGATGTAACCGACGCCCGCTTCGCCATCGATCGGAACGCCGGTCGATTGCAGATCGGAAATATCGCGATAGATCGTGCGCTCCGACACTTCGAGTTTCTCAGCGAGCTGGCGCGCTGTCACGAGCCTGCCGCCACGCAGTTTCTGCACGATCTGGAATAGCCGGTCCGCCCTACGCATCGCTCAATCCTTCCCGCCGGCGCTGTTCGAGGACAAACGCCGGACCAAAGGAGAGCTTGGCAACCGTCGGCGTCTTGATGTTGACGACACGCCAGAACGGCGTGATCGCCTCGACATCGCCTGTTCGCTGATATGCCTCATAGGCAGCTTCCGCCACCGTCCGCAGGTGAAACCCGGTGGTAATCGGACAGGTAACCTCCGCACCATGCGCCTTCGCCATCGCCCGGCGCATGGACTTCACATCCATCTCGGCGCCTTCGGGAAGACCGCGAATGAACTCATCGATCTCCAGCGCCGTTGGCACGAGCATGATCTCACCGGCCTTCATGCCGGCAATACTGATCGGCGAAGGCTTGACCTCGTGCCGATCCTCGGAATTCAGCTTTTCAGTCCACGTCTTCATATTACGCGTCCTCACTCGGCCAATGTCAGGCCGTCTGGTATTCCTGCGCGATGAACGCACGCATCTCGGCCACCTGGCCAGCCTGCTCCGGCATCAGCGCTTCAAGGAAACTCGTGGCAAAGGTGCCCGGTGCCGCGCCGGATGCGCTGACGATATGACCATCGCGCACTGCATGCGGCACATCCTGGTAATGCTCCGCGCCCTTGTAATCGCCGATCCTTGACTGCAGCCATCCAGCGCCATTACTGGTATGGCGTCGGCCTTCGAACAGGCCCGCGCGGGCGAGCGCCAGCGTCCCGCCGCAGATGGCCCCGACGATGGCGCCCCGCGACAAAGTCGCATTCAACAGGGGCGAAATGTCAGGAGCGTCTTCCTCCGGCCACAGGTCCGAGCCGATGATGGCGAGACCATCGAGATCGGCATTCTCATCCGGCGCAACACCCCGATCCGGAATGAGCTTAAGTCCACCGATCGAGCGGAGTGGACCTTGCGACGGCGACAGGGCGACGATGCGCCCGCCGAACCATTCAGTAGCGGAGCCGGAAAGCAGACCGAATTCCCAATCGGCAAACTTGTCTATAAATACCATTCCGATCAGCTTCTTCGGTTCCATGCCGCCACTCCCATTGCCGCTCTGAAAAATCAATATTCTAGCCCGAAACGCCGGGATTTGCTTGTCTTTTTGGGCTGGAATGCTCTTGTCCAATCAATATGCCGCAGGGGAAGGTCGACGCCGGCACTGTCGGTGCCGACGTCTGCATTCCTCATTGCGCCACGGCGTGCAAGACGCTCTGCATAAGCATCCGGCCAGCCGATATCCTTAAGCACATGCTCGGGAAGCGAATTGAGATGGCGCTCCGTGCGCAGTTCCTCGCGATACGCTGCGAAGTCAGTCAACAGACGCCTTACTGTCTGAACAATGCCAAAATCTACGTAAGTCATAACCCTGTCTCCTTGTCATCACGGAGACACTATCGCACACCCCTCCTGACAACCTTCTGTCAGGAGGATGTCATGAGAACTCAAATCATTTTCGGCCTATACCGCGAGCCTCGAGGACCACGATGATCTCATCGAGAATTGCCGGGTCGTCGATCGTGGCCGGCATCTTCCAGGGCTCCTGATCGGCGATCTTTTGCATCGTCCCGCGCAAGATCTTGCCGGATCGCGTTTTAGGCAGCCGCTTGGCCGTGATGGCCAGCTTGAACGCCGCTATGGGCCCGATCCTTTCGCGAATGAGCACCACGCAATCCTGTTCGATATCCGCTTCGGCGCGCGTCACGCCGGATTTGAGGACGATGAAGCCGCATGGCACCTGACCTTTGAGATGGTCGGCAATGCCGATCACCGCGCATTCGGCAACGTCCGGATGGCTTGAAAGCACTTCTTCCATCGCCCCCGTCGAAAGGCGATGCCCGGCGACGTTGATGATGTCGTCGGTGCGGCTCATGATATAGACATAGCCCTCCTCATCGACGATCCCGGCATCGGCGGTTTTGTAATAGCCGGGAAACTCGCTGGTATAGGCGTCGCAAAACCGCTTGTCGGCGTTCCACAGCGTGGGCAGGCATGAGGGCGGCAGCGGCAGCTTGACAACGATGTTGCCGAGGTCGCCGCGCTTGACGGGGTGGCCGGCATCGTCGAGGACCTGAATGTCATAGCCTGGCATCGGCACCGTGGGCGATCCGTACTTGACCGGCAACATGCCGAGACCCGCCGGATTAGCCGCCATCGGCCAGCCGCTTTCCGTCTGCCACCAATGATCGATGACCGGCACCCCGAGCTTCTCCTCGGCCCATTTGATCGTGTCCGTATCGGCGCGTTCGCCCGCCAGAAACAGATATTTAAGCGAGGACAGATCATATCTGGCGATGAATTCGCCCTTCGGATCCTCCTTTTTGATGGCGCGGAATGCGGTTGGCGCGGTGAACAGCACCTTGACCTTGTGCTCCGATATGACCCGCCAGAATGCACCTGCATCCGGCGTACCAACCGGCTTGCCCTCATAGATGATGCTGGTGGCGCCGATGAACAGCGGTGCATAGGCGATATAGGAGTGACCAACAGCCCAGCCGATATCGGAGGCCGCCCAAAACACCTCGCCGGGCTTGGTATCGTAGATCGCCCCCATCGACCAGGCGAGCGCCACGAGATGCCCGCCATTGTCGCGTACGACGCCCTTGGGCTGGCCGGTCGTGCCCGATGTGTAGAGGATATACAGCGGATCGGTTGCCTCGACGACCGCACAGGGCACCTTGCGCCCGCGTGCGGTCGCCACCGCATCGGCATAATCAAAATCGCGATCCGCAACGAGTTCGTGCGGCTGCTGCGGACGCACCAAGATAAGGCAGGTCCCGACCTTGTGCGCGGCCTGCTCTATGGCCTTGTCGAGCATAGGTTTGTAAGCCACCACGCGCCCGGGTTCGAGGCCGCAGGACGTCGCTATGATCATGACCGGCTTGGCATCGTCGATGCGCGTCGCCAGTTCATGCGCTGCGAACCCGCCGAAAACAACGGAGTGAACGGCGCCTATCCGGGCGCAGGCGAGCATTGCGACGATGGCTTCCGGTACCATGGCCATGTAGATGATAACGCGGTCGCCCTTGCCCACACCCTTGCCGATCAGAACGGCCGCGAGCGCATTGACCTCGTCAAGGAGCTCGGCATAGGTGATCCTGCGCTGCGTTCCGGTGACTGCGCTATCATAAATCAGTGCGGGCTGATCGGCCCTGCCCTGTTCGACATGCCGATCAACGGCATTGTGGCAGGTATTGCACTGGGCCCCGGCATACCAGCGCCCGTAAGGGCCTTGCTCTGCGTCAAACACCTTATCCCAGGGCTTGAACCAGTCTATCGCCACGGCCGCATGAGCCCAGAAGGCCAGCGGATCGGTTTGCCACTCGCGATAAACGTCCTTGTATCGTGATGTCATGTATTTCCTCCCGAGTTTGGCAGCATCCGCAATGTGCGGGCCAGAGTCAAAGGTCGAATTGACAGTGTACGGTCAATCCCCCACAACTCCGCCACCGACCCGACAGCCTCCAACCACCGGACACCATGCTCAAGATTCTGCCCTTTGCACTGATATTGATGATGGTGCTTCACATCATCAAGCCGCTCGGTTGGCCAGGCATGAAGAAGCGAGGCGATTTCTGGAAGATCGCCGCCGGCGCCATGCTGGCCATGTTTCTGGTGGTGGTGATCGGGCATACGAGTTAGATCAGTTCCGCGTCCGAAGATGCAGGTTAGATTCTGACCATCTTGAGCGTTTCGCCCGGATTCCCCTAAAGCAATTCCTGTCCGTTCTCGGTCTCGGCGCGGTTGAGAATGAACGGCACCAGATGCTTCGCCCAGGCGTCATAGCCTAGCGCCGAGGCATGGAAACCATCCGCAGCAAAGCCCTCCGGCCCTTCAATGGGAAGCCGTGTCGCAGCGACGGCCATGCGCTCACGGCAAAGGCGCTCGCCGAGTTTGTTTATCGCGTCAGCGCGCCCTTCGAGGATGCGGCCGAGCAGTTTCGGCATCGCCGGCACATCGCGAAAATCGATGACCTTCGACCAGACGATATGAGCCTCCGGCCACTTTGCCTTGAGCGCATAGAGCAGACCGCCGAACTCCCGTTTGAAGCGAGGCAATGAGTGGAAATTCTTGGTATCGTTCGTTCCGGTTGTCAGAACGATATGGGTCCACATGCCGCGTTCGAGGTTGGGAACGACATGGTCGCGCAACTGGCCCGAGGTTGCCGAGTTGAACCCTGCGGCGCGCCAGATGATCTTGCGGCCCGTACGACCCTGCAGATGCACGGCAAGCCTGACGCATAGCCCTTGCCATGGATCGTTTACACCGACGCCAGCCGAAGACGAATCGCCGATAACAAGCAATCGAATGGCCGGATCCTTGCCCGCAATCTCCCCAACAGGCAAACCTGCAGGCGGCGCCATGCGCTCCGTCCTGAGCCGCACGCCAATGCCCTGCCAGGCGTAGACCGGGTAGAGCAGCCAGCTGAGGAGGGGATGGAACGGCGATGTCATGCGCGGTTGAATACTCCACGAAAAAACCCGGACTGATACCAGCCCGGGTCCATCAGATACGCTTCTATAGATAAAAAACGCTTAAGCGGCCTTTTCGAGGTCCTTCTTCCAGCCGCCCATCGCAGCAAGACCGTTCATCTTGGCGCGGTGCGTAAACGCACGCTGGCCGGCCGCGACATTCTCAGACTTGCCCTTCCAGGCGCTCAGCGCCGCAGCCTGCAGCGCGCGGCCATAGGAGAAGGTCAGCTTCCACGGCGTCGTGAAGTTCGCGTTCATCGCCGAAAGATGCGCAGTCGCTTCCTCGTCGCTCTGACCGCCGGAAAGAAACGCGATACCCGGCACGGCGGCCGGCACGGTCGCCTTCAGGACGCGCACGGTCTGTTCTGCGACTTCGTCCACTGAAGCCTTGCGGGCTTTCTGGCCATCGATGACCATGTTCGGCTTGAGGATCATGCCTTCGAGCTTGACACGGGCATCGTAGAGTTCGGCGAAGACTGTCTTCAATACGAGCTCGGTCACCTCGTAGCAACGCTCAATCGAATGCGTGCCGGGCTTGCCGTCCATCAACACTTCCGGCTCGACGATCGGCACAATGCCGGCTTCCTGGCACAGCGCGGCATAGCGGGCGAGCGCTTGCGCATTCTGCTTGACGGCGCCCCATGTCGGCAATGTGTCGCTGATCGAGATGACCCCGCGCCATTTAGCAAAGCGTGCACCGAGGCCATAATATTCGGCAAGGCGCTCGCGCAGGCCGTCGAGGCCCTCGGTGATTGTTTCGCCCGGGTAGCCCGCAAGCGGTTTTGCGCCGGCATCGACCTTGATGCCAGGAATGCAGCCATCGGCCTTCATGATGTCGACGAACGGCGTGCCGTCCTTGGCGCTCTGGCGGATCGTCTCGTCGTAGAGAATGACGCCGGAAATATTATTCCGCATCGCATCCTGCGAACGGAACAGCATCTCGCGATAGTCGCGCCGGCTATCGGCAGTCGATTCCAGGTCGATCGTGTCGAAACGTTTCTTGATCGTTGCGGTGCTCTCATCGGCAGCAAGAAGCCCCTTGCCGTCAGCAACCATTGCAATCGCGATATCTTCCAGGCGTTCGCTCATAGATTATTTTACTCCGTTTCCCATGCGTTGGCGCATATCAGAAGCCTAGGGGAAACAAAATGGCGATCCAAGCTATTGAAACGATTGAAATTTTTTCAACCGATTTAACAGCATAACATTTTCTTTTGTTCGTTAACTGGAAAATCGCTCAACGCCGGGTTGAGCCCACGCCGACCTATCGAGCGGCGGCGACAAAGCCGAGGATTTTGGCTCTGCCGGTCGCATAGATTTGACCCTCCCCCAAGCGGGGAGGGCAAGGCGTCGCTGATCTTATTTCTTCAACACGTCGACGCCAGGAAGCGGCTTGCCTTCCATCCATTCCAGGAAGGCGCCCCCAGCCGTCGAAACATAGCTGAAATCGTCGGCAACGCCCGCATGATTGAGGGCGGCGACCGTATCGCCGCCGCCGGCGACTGAGACAAGCTGGCCAGCCCGGGTACGTGCAGCGACATGCCGGGCCGCAGCGACTGTCGCCTGGTCGAAGGGGTGCAGTTCGAAGGCACCGAGCGGACCGTTCCACACCAGCGTCTTTGCATCATCGATGGCGCCCTTGATCCGCTCGATCGATTGCGGACCGACGTCAAGGATCATGCCGTCTTCAGGGATGGCATCGAGCCCATAGGCACGGTGCGGGGCGTTTGCCTCAAAATGCCATGCCACCACCGCATCGACCGGCAGGATGATCGTGCAGTTTGCGGCATTCGCCTTGGCCATGATTTCGCGCGCTGTCGCGGCCAGATCGTGTTCGCACAGCGACTTGCCGACCTTTACCCCCTGTGCGGCGAGGAAGGTATTGGCCATGCCGCCGCCGATGACGAGCGCATCGACCTTCTGCACAAGATTGCCGAGAAGGTCGAGCTTGGAAGAAACCTTGGCGCCACCGACAATGGCGACGACAGGACGCTGCGGATTACCGAGGCCCTTTTCGAGAGCCTTGAGTTCCGCCTCCATGGTGCGACCGGCATGGGCGGGCAGAACACGGGCTAGTCCTTCGGTCGAGGCGTGGGCGCGGTGCGCTGCCGAGAACGCGTCGTTGACGTAGATGTCGCCATTTGCCGCAAGCGCCTTGACGAAAGCGGCATCATTCTTTTCTTCGCCCTTGTGGAAGCGTGTGTTCTCCAGCAGCAATACATCGCCGTTGTTGAGCTTCGCCACTGCTTCCGCTGCCTTCTCGCCGATGCAATCCTCTGCGAACTGAACATCGCGGGCGATGACCTTGGAGACGGCGTTGGCGATGGGTTTCAGCGAGAATTCGGGCGTCGGACCATCCTTGGGCCGGCCGAAATGCGCGAGCAGGACCACCTTCGCGCCCTTGTCTGAAAGTTCGACAATGGTCGGGGCGACACGCTCGATGCGGGTTGCGTCGGTGACGACGCCATCGGCGACAGGAACATTCAAATCCACGCGCACAAGGACGCGTTTTCCTGCAACGTCGGCGTCATCAAGCGTTTTGAAAGCTGGCATCGTCTTACCCTCTATGGACTATTTACCCGGCCCTGCAGGCCAGAAAGATTGGTGGACCATCAAAAACAAAATGGCGGGTGTTGTCGACCCGCCATCCTGAAACCGTCAAAGCGTGACCAATCAGATCACCTTGCCGAATGCGACTGCGGTGTCGCCCATGCGGTTCGAGAAGCCCCATTCATTGTCGTACCAGGAAAGGATGCGCACGAAGGTGCCGTCCATGACCTTGGTCTGGTCGATGTGGAAGACCGAGGAGTGCGGGTCGTGGTTGAAGTCGATCGAAACATTCGGCGAATCCGTGTAGCCGAGAATACCCTTCAGCTTGCCGTTGGCAGCGGTCTTGATCGCTTCGTTGATCTCCGCAACCGTGGTCGGGCGCTTGGCAATGAACTTGAAGTCGACAACCGACACGTTCGGCGTCGGTACGCGGATTGCAGTGCCGTCGAGCCTGCCATTAAGTTCCGGCAGTACCAGGCCGACGGCCTTGGCCGCGCCGGTCGAGGTCGGGATCATCGACAAAGCTGCGGCACGGCCGCGATAGAGGTCCTTGTGCATCGTGTCGAGCGTTGGCTGGTCGCCCGTATAGCTGTGGATCGTCGTCATAAAGCCATGGTCGATACCCACCGCTTCGTTGAGCACATAGGCAACCGGCGCAAGACAGTTCGTGGTGCAGGAGGCATTGGAAATGACCATATGCTCCTTGGTGAGCTTATGGTCGTTGACGCCGAAAACGACGGTCAGGTCCGCGCCTTCCGCCGGAGCCGAAACGATGACGCGCTTGGCGCCAGCCTCGAGATGCGCGGCAGCCTTGTCGCGGGCGGTGAAGATACCCGTGCATTCAAGCGCGATATCGACGCCGAGTTCCTTCCACGGCAATTCGACCGGGTTGCGTACGGCGGCCACCTTGATGGGCCCACGACCGACGTCGATCGTATCGCCGGAAACCGTGACGGTTCCAGGGAAGCGCCCGTGAACGGAATCATAGCGCATCAGATGGGCATTGGTTTCGACCGGGCCGAGATCGTTGATGGCAACGACCTCAATATCGGTACGTCCGGATTCGACGATTGCCCGAAGAACATTGCGGCCGATGCGGCCAAAACCGTTGATTGCAACGCGAACTGTCATTTCTGTCTCTCCCTGAGGGTTAGGAGCCCTTGGTTGGATTATGCTGGAAATCGTCTGGTTATTTCAACTTGCCTTCGGCCGCTGCGACAATTGCGTCCGCGGTGATTCCGAAATGCTTGTAAAGCTCTTCGATCGGGCCACTGGCGCCAAAACCGGTCATGCCGATGAAGATGCCGTCGAGACCGATGAAGCGATCCCATCCCATGCGGATTGCCGCTTCGACCGCGACCTTGACGGGCGCATCGCCGAGTACCTTGGCCTTGTAATCATCGCTCTGTTCCTCAAACAGTTCAAAGCACGGCACGGAAACGACCCGGGTCGGATGACCGTTGGCTTCAAGCTGGTCGCGGGCCGCGAGCGCGATCTCGACTTCGGAACCGGTTGCGAAAATTGTTACCTCGGCCTTGCCGCTTGCGGCGGCGAGTTCGTAGGCACCGTAGGCGCATTTGTTTTCATCGACATGTTCGGCACGCACCGTCGGCAGGTTCTGACGGGTGAGCGCCAGGGTCGAGGGGCGCTTGCGTGATTTTAGCGCGATCTCCCAGCATTCCGCGGTTTCAACGACGTCCGCCGGGCGGAATACGTAGTTGTTGGGGATGGCGCGCAGGGCAGCGAGGTGCTCGACCGGCTGGTGCGTCGGACCGTCTTCGCCAAGTCCGATCGAGTCATGCGTCATGACATAGATCACCCGGATGCCCATCACGCAGGAAAGGCGCATCGCGCCGCGCGCGTAGTCGGAGAACGTGAGGAAAGTGCCGGAATAGGGAATAAGGCCGGCATGCAGCGCGATGCCATTCATCGCTGCTGCCATGCCGTGCTCGCGGATGCCGTAATGGACATAGCGCTGGCCGTAATCTTCCGGGGTGATATTCTTCGTCTGCGTCGTCTTGGTATTGTTGGAACCGGTCAGATCGGCGGATCCGCCGATCGTTTCCGGGACAATGCCATTGATGACTTCAAGCGCCATCTCGGATGCCTTGCGCGTGGCAACCTTCGGCTTTTCTTCCGAAAGCTTTTTCTTGTAAGCGATGATTGCGGCTTC
Organism: Phyllobacterium sp. YR620; assembly: GCF_900104165.1. Lineage (NCBI taxonomy): Bacteria > Pseudomonadati > Pseudomonadota > Alphaproteobacteria > Hyphomicrobiales > Phyllobacteriaceae > Phyllobacterium > Phyllobacterium sp. YR620. Next base: position 697,301 of record NZ_FNJP01000002.1, on the reverse strand, counting down.
GAAGCCGGCAGGCAGGTCGCCCGCAACGCGCCGTTCGAATTCCGCGCGCATACCGGCGTCGACGGAGGCGAGACGGTTGCTCCAGGAAGCATGCTCCTTCAAAGAACGCTGACCCGCAGCGCGCCATGCCTCCAGAATGTCCGCGGGCACGACGAAGGGCTCTGCGGTCCAGCCGAGCGCCTTTTTGGCGCCGGCAAGTTCTTCCGCGCCGAGCGGCGAGCCATGCACCTTGTTGGTGCCGGCCTTTGTCGGCGCACCGAAACCAATCGTCGTACGGCAGGCGATCATCGTCGGCTTGTCGGACTTGTGCGCATCCTCGATGGCAGCGGCGATAGCCGCCTGGTCGTGGCCGTCGACTTCGAGCGTATGCCAGCCCGACGCTTCGAAGCGGGCGCGCTGGTCGGTGTTGTCGGCAAGCGAAACGGGGCCATCAATGGAAATATTGTTGTGATCCCAGAAAACGACGAGCTTGTTGAGCTTCAGGTGACCGGCAAGTGCGATCGCCTCCTGGCTGATGCCTTCCATGAGGCAGCCGTCGCCGGCGATGACATAGGTGTGGTGATTGACGAGATCATTGCCGAAATGGGCGTTCATGATGCGCTCGGAAAGCGCCATGCCAACCGAATTGCCAAGACCCTGGCCGAGCGGCCCGGTCGTCGTCTCGATGCCCGATGCGTGACCATATTCCGGGTGGCCGGCTGTGCGAGAGCCGAGCTGGCGGAAATTCTTGATCTCCTCGATCGTCATGTCCTCGTACCCGGTGAGGTAGAGAAGCGAATAGAGCAACATCGAGCCGTGGCCCGCGGAGAGGACGAAACGGTCGCGATCCGGCCAATGCGGCGCTTTCGGATCGAACTTGAGGAACTTGGTGAAAAGGACGGTCGCAATGTCGGCTGCGCCCATGGGAAGGCCGGGGTGGCCCGAATTGGCCTTTTCAACGGCCTCCGCCGACAGGAAGCGGATTGCATTGGCCATTTGGTTGGATTTTTCAGAATTGGTCATGGTTACCGTCTTTCGTGGAGGAAAGGAGACGCCGTTTCTGGAAGCCGGTCAGACAATATCCAAAAGGCACGCGACACATAGCAGGTGTCATCAGGGAGTCAATAAAACCAGCCCCGGACCGGGCATTATTGGCCGGTCCGATTGCGCCAAATCCGGTGATTTGTCACGGTTTGCGACAAAATTTGATCGCCGGTGATCCCGCGCGTCATTCGATTATCGGTGCATGACTTGATCATGACAGCGCGGATTGATTGACGCAACGTTCATGCAACCTCTAGACTCCAGTCCATAAGCTGTTCTTCTTTTTTGCGATTCGCGAAAAGGTCGACACATAAGGGGAAGCGAAAATGGCATCGGAGGCCACCCTCAAACAGGTCCTTGAACGATTGGGAAAAGCTTTGGCCGCGCTCGAGGATGCGGTGGACATGCGATTGGAGCACGAGGGCGATTTCGCCGAGGCTGAAGAAGAAGTCCAGCGCATGAACATGGACCGTCGCAAGCTCGCCCAGGAACTCGATGCATCCGAGGGACGCGCCGAGCGTCTGGAGGCCGCAAACAAGGAAGTTTCGCGCCGTCTCGTAGCCGCGATGGAATCCATCCGCACCGTTCTGGACCGCTGAAGGGCTGAAGGGAGCTTACGCCATGGCCACTGTTACCGTAACGATCGATGGCAAGGCCTACCGCATGGCATGCGACGAAGGCCAGGAACAGCACCTGACCGGCCTCGCGGAGCGTTTCGATCAATATGTCACTCACCTTAAATCCTCGTTTGGCGAGATCGGCGACCTGCGCCTCACGGTCATGGCCGGCATCATGGTGATGGACGAGTTCAACGAGTTGCAGATGCGGGTGAAGGGGCTCGACAACGAGGCAGAGGCCCTGCGCAAGAGCCGCGACGAGGCCCTGATGCGCGCCGACAAGAACGATGCGGCAATCACCGGCGTTCTTTCGGAAGTGACGAACCGCATCGAGACGCTGACGACCAAGCTTTCGCCCAAGCCAAACTAGGCCACCGTTACGACACGAAGGCGCAGCCATCGGCGAGCCGGATAACACGATCCTCCGGGCGGATGACCGTTTTCCGATGGGTAATGGCGATGATGGTTACCTCGTCTTTCAAACGGCGCAGCCCTTGCATGATGTCGGCCTCTGTACCCTCGTCGAGAGCGGAACTCGCCTCATCGAGCAGAAGCACCCTCGGATTGGCGTAGAGCGCACGGGCAATGGCGATACGCTGGCGCTCGCCGCCTGAGAGTTTCAATCCGCGCTCCCCGACAACGGTCGCAAAACCCTCGGGAAGCTGGGCGATGAAATCGTCGATGGCAGCGTTGGCGGCCGCCTTGAGAAGCAGCTCGCGGTCGAGCGGCCGGCCGAGCACGATATTCGCCTCGATCGTGTCGTGCAGGAGCATGATTTCTTGCGGCACGACGCCGATCGCCTTGAACCAGTCGGAGCGTGCAATGGTCTTCAGATCGACCCCGTCCGCCGTAATGCGCCCTGATTGCGGCTCCAGCGATTTCAGGGCAAGCTTGAACAGGGTCGATTTGCCTGCACCGGTTTCGCCGGTGATGAAGGTCACCCATCCGCGTTCGACACAAAAACTAATGTCTTTCAGTCGTTTGGACTCGCGGTAGCCAAAAGCGACCTTGTCGAAACACAGGGTTCCCTTGACGAGGGTAAACACATTGTTTGTGCTGGGTTCAGGCTCTTCCGGCGCCATCCACATCCGTGCGAATGGCAAGAATTCGGAATAGGACTTCACCAGGTCGTCGATGGCATAGCCGATCATTTCGAACGGTTGATTGAGCTGCAACAACAGCATGTTGAACAATACGACATCGCCTACCGAGAGTTCGCCTGCCCGATAGCGCGGAAGCAGGATAACGAAAGCGATTACCAGTTGAAGCGCCAGCGCCGTTCCATGGACGCAGGCGAAGCCAATTTCGATATTTACGTATTTTCGCCACTTCGCGCGAACCGTCCGCGCATTTTCCGCAAAGCGCTCTCCTACCCAGTTCGCGCTTCCGAAATAGCGCAGCGTTTCCATCGAATTGACCGAATTGCCGACAAAGCGCGCGTTTTCCTGGCTCGTTTCAATGGCTACATCGAGATGCGGCCGTTCCCATTTGTTGGAAAAGTAGGTGGCCGCGATGAAGAACGCACCGTAGCTGAACACAATCGCGGCAATTTCCCAGTTGATCGTTGCGCCTAGCGTGACCATGGTCAGCGTAATGCGGATTAAACCTGGCAGGATTGCCAGGATCCCAAGCTGTATCACGCCGGCGAGCGCGTGTTGGCCGCTCGACTGGGCGCTTTGAATCTCCGCAGGATTATGATCGATGAAGAAGGCGACGTGCTTTCGCAGCAACCTTGCGAAAAAGCTCGTCCCGGCAATGAAATTGACGTTTTGCGCATTCATGAACGACAGGCTTTGAACGACGCGCTCCAGCGCCGTCTGCAAACCCTGAAACACGGCATATGTCACCCAGCCCAAAAGCAAGCTCTCGGCAAGTTTGTCCGCGCCAAGGCGATCGACCAAACGCGAGAAAAAATAGGGGGCCATGACCGATGTAACAGCCGACAGGGCCACCACCGCCGCGATCAGGAGAAGCGTCCAGCGCGATTGTCGCCAATAGATATGAAGAATAGAGCGCAAGGGCTCGGCTAGCACGCGCCAATCGACCAAGGTTCCGGCTCCGGACAGGTGGGAAAGCCGGCAATCTCTTGCAGGAGCGCGTCGGGGGCAACCCCTACCTTGGACTAAATGATTTCAGCCTTCGATCTCTTCGCGCAGCATTTCGAGTTCGAGCCATTCATGCTCATTCGCTTCGAGGCTATGCCGCTTCTTGGCGATGTCGTCGACGGTCTTGTTGAAGAGACCGGCATTCCTGGCGAAGAGGTCCGGATCGGCGAGTTTCTTTTCGAGCGCGGCAATTTCCGCATGCAGCGTCTCGATCTTTGCCGGCAGCGTTTCGAGCGCGAATTTCTGCTTGTAGGATAGCTTGCGCTTTTCCTCTCGCGCCGGCGCCGCTTTTCCTGGCTCACTCGTCGCGGCGGACGCCTTCGCGCCCTTTATTTCCTTGCGTGTCGCCAGCGCTTCCTTGCGCTGCGCCAGCATGTCCGTGTAGCCGCCGGCGTATTCGAGCCAGCGTCCATTGCCTTCCGGCGCGATCACCGACGTCACCGTACGGTCGAGAAAATCGCGATCGTGGCTTACAAGCAGCACGGTTCCCGGAAAGCCCGCGACCAGTTCCTGCAGCAGATCGAGCGTCTCCATGTCGAGATCGTTGGTCGGCTCGTCCAGCACGAGAAGGTTTGCGGGTCGGGCAAGAACGCGCGCCAGCATCAGCCGCGCCCGCTCGCCGCCGGAAAGTTCGCGGATCGGCGTGCGCAATTGCTCCGGCTGGAACAGGAAGTCCTTCATGTAGGAAGCGACATGGCGTTGCTCGCCATTGACGATGACGTTCTCGCCGCGCCCGTCCGTCAAATAGTCGGATAGCGTCTGTTCGAGATTGAGGCTGTCGCGCCTCTGGTCGAGCACCGCGATTTCAAGATTGGTGCCAAGTTTCAGCGTGCCGCTGTCGGATGCGAGCTGGCCAGTGAGCATGGAGAGAAGCGTGGTCTTGCCGGCACCATTTGGCCCAACGAAACCGACGCAATCGCCGCGCTGGATGCGCGTCGAAAAATCATCGACCAGGATATTATCGCCGTAGGCCTTGGACAAATGCTCGGCTTCGATGACGAGCTTGCCCGATTCCCTTGCGTCGCTGGCCTTCAGGACAGCCGTTCCCTGCGCACGCCGGTGATTGCGGAATTCGCTGCGCATGGTCTGCAATTCGCCAAGGCGGCGCATGTTGCGCTTGCGCCGCGCGGTGACGCCATAACGCAGCCAATGTTCCTCACGCACGATCTGTCGCCCGAGCTTGTGAAGGTCGCGTTCCTCTTCTTCGAGGATCTTGTCGCGCCATTCCTCAAAGCCGGCGAAACCCTGTTCGAGCCGTCTGGTAACGCCGCGATCGAGCCAGACGGTCGTACGGCTGACGTTTTCGAGAAAGCGCCGGTCATGCGAAATGACTACGAGGGCCGAGCGCATCTGGCGAAGTTCGCCTTCCAGCCATTCGATCGTCGTCAGGTCGAGATGGTTCGTCGGCTCGTCGAGAAGCAGGATATCCGGCTGCGGCGCGAGCACCTTGGCAAGCGCCGCCCTGCGCGCCTCGCCGCCCGAGAGATTGTCCGGCTTTTCTTCGCCGGTAAGCCCCAGATGTTCCAGCAGATAGCCGACGCGGTAGTGGTCGTCGGCGGGTCCGAGCCCGGCTTCCACATAGTCGTGGACATTTGCAAAGCCATCCATGTCCGGCGCCTGCGCGAGATAGCGAACTGTCACGCCCGGATGCTTGAACACCTCGCCGTCGGTCGGCGCAATGAAGCCGGCCGCGATTTTTAACAGCGTCGATTTGCCCGAACCATTGCGACCGACTAGGGCAATGCGATCCCCCTCGCTGACGGAAAGCGCAGCATCGCTCAGGAGCGGCGTGCCGCCGAATGTCAGCGCAATCTGGTCGAGACGAAGCAGTGGTGGGGCCATGAAGAATTCAAATCCAGCGGTACAGACAGACCGGGGTTGCCGGGCGCATGGCCTTTTCGGCGAGAAACGTGCCTCTGTCAAATAAAACAGGCCGGAATTTTCCGGCCTGTCGTTGGACTATGCGTTGAAAATCAGTATCCGCTGCCGCCATAGGCGCCGCCGCCATTGCCTTCGCAAGGCGCGGTATAGATCGAGCCGTCACGCCGCTGGTAGCGGCAGAGGTTCTGCGTCTGGCCTTGCGGCGTCGTTACGGTACCGATTGCGGCACCGAGCAAGGCACCGCCTGCTGCGCCAACCACCGTGCTCTTCGTGTCATGCCCCAGCGCCTGCCCGGCAATCGCACCCAGGCCACCGCCAATCAGGGCGCCCGTCCCTCCACGTACGTTTTGCTCGCTCGTTGCGCAACCGGCAACAGAAACGGCCAGCAGCGCGGATACCGCAATCGCGGTCAGACGTAACTTCATGACAAATCCTTTCATGTCCAAAACAGATGCGGCGGACCCTGCTGTGCCAATAAGGCAGAAGAAAGTTTTCCGTCGCGCTTACCAACAAATTATGGCGGAGCGCTCGTCGATATTCTCGGCTCGTGTCCCGAGGATCATGGCTGTATGAAGCCGGTGGAGGGTCTGCGTACGCCACGCTCACCTACGATCAGTAGCGTCGTTGGGCTATTCCGCCCTGGCCCAAAAAAAACAGGCCGGGAAAATCCCGGCCTGTTCTTATGCTGGAAATAACAGATTATCGGCACGGAGCCTGATAACGCTGGCCATAACGATTCTCGTATGTGCAATAACGATTGCTATTGTTGTTGGTGGCAGCACCAACCAAAGCACCACCGGCACCGCCGATTGCAGCACCTGCAAGGGCGCCCTTGCCACCGTTGATTGCACCGCCAGCCAATGCACCCAATGCCGCACCGCCTACGCCGTAGCCGGCGACGCGCTGATCAGAAGTGGTGCACCCGGCGGCCGAAAACGCCAGGAGTCCGGCGACTGCAATCGTGGACAAACTTTTCAACATGGAAGACCTCTCCCGTTGTTAGAACCAAATTTCAACAGCTTGCGTCCCCAATGCTGTCCTGCAACAATTGCATCTAGCGCTTTTTTTTACAAGCCGGGCGCCGGTTGCAAGGCAGCAATCAGGATTGCCTTACCTGAATCGAGCGATACCCGGAGAGTTCCGCGTACCGAATTCGAGACAGTAAGCGATGAACCGAAAGAAAGTTCCATATTTTGCAGCGGCCAGCGCGCGCCTTCGATAAAAAGCCCGTGCAATGGCGAAAATGCAACAATGCTGAAGAGCGTATCTTCGGGGAAATCGAACCTGTAGGAACCTGCGACCAGCGGATGCGCTTCTTCATCACCGCTGGAGAGGATTATCTTGCGGCCCTCGGCCGCATGGGCCGTCGCCATGGTGAGATGCAGGAGCGTGTGATCGGTGCGCGAACCGCCGAACGCCCCGCACAGAACGACTTCCGTTGCTCCGAGCCGATAGGCCTCGTTGAGCGCCAGCTCGCCGTCCGTCATATCCTTTGCAGCCGGGAAAACCGAGCGGGGAACATGCGCATAACGCCGGTCGAGTTCGGGTGACGTCGAATCGAAATCGCCGAGCCAAAGCTCGGGTTCGAGGCCGAGGGCTTCGGCATGTGCTATGCCGCCATCGGCCGCAAGGACGCGGGCACCGGCGACGAGGTCCCTGAGGCGATCATTGGCGTGGACGGTTCCGCCGAGAAGAATGACAAACTTGCTCATGACGCGGCCATAGCATGCGGCACTCGCGCCGCATAGCGTCGTTCAGCGTGGCATGAAGCTGCCGGGCAAAGGCACGCGTGCGAACGCTAAAACCCTGTAAGCTGCACCAGCGAGATACCGTAGAATATGTAAGCCCCGATTGCCGTGGCGATGGCGATGACCACCAGCATGGCCCCATCCGTGAGTTCGAACATTTCTGCCCCCTTAGTCTTCTTATTGTTCTGAAGGGAAATCTAGCAGATTCGGGGACGCATGGCTTCACACAAATCCGGGTTAATCAGCGCGGATTAACCGGCCCCCCGACATTGCGATCGCAACCACACGCAAGACGGGCAATCGGCTTGCGCCGACCAATGTTTTTCTTTAATCTTTGCAACGCTCTAACGGGGTGCCTGCCAGAAATGACAGGCTGAGAGGCACAAGGTGAAACACCTGCCAACCCGCGGAACCTGATCCGGTTTGTACCGGCGGAGGGATTAGACGCGGCATCACAGCCGGCGCACCAATCCTTTTGAACATCAAGCTAAGGAGGCGCCGATGCGGCCGCTAACGACACTATTGAAATTTGCACTCATGATCGGTGCGCTGGTCCTCGCTTTCCCGGCGGGTGCCAACGCCGAAGGCAAGCTCACCGTCTATACCTATGAAAGCTTCACCGCGGAGTGGGGCCCCGGCCCCAAGGTTAAAGAGGCTTTCGAGAAACAGTGCGGTTGCACGGTCGACTTCGTTGGCGTGACCGACGGCGTTGCCCTTCTTAACCGGTTAAAGCTCGAAGGCGCTGCAACGAAGGCGGACATTGTGCTCGGTCTTGATACGAACCTCACCTATGAGGCGGCAGCGACCGGCCTCTTCGCACCGCACGGCATCGATACGAAGGCAGTAGCAATTCCGGGTGGCTACAAGGACGATATTTTCGTGCCCTTCGACTATGGCTACTTTGCCGCGATTTATGACACGGAGAAGCTGACGAACCCTCCCGCGAGCCTCAAGGACCTCGTCGAAGGCGATCCGAAACAGAAGATCGTCATAGAGGACCCGCGTACTTCGACGCCGGGCCTCGGACTGCTCCTGTGGGTAAAATCGGTTTATGGCGACAAGGCGGGGGAAGCTTGGGCCAAGCTCAAGAACCGCGTCTTGACCGTTACGCCCGGTTGGTCGGAAGCATACGGCCTCTTCACCAAGGGTGAAGCGCCGCTTGTCCTCTCCTATACGACATCTCCTGCCTATCACGAGATCGCCGAAAAGACCGAGCGCTACAAGGCGGCCTCGTTCGCCGAAGGCCACTATCTGCAGGTTGAGGTCGCGGGCCAGACCACGACGGGCGCGAAGAACCCGCTGGCCAAGGAATTTCTTGCCTTCATGACCTCGCCTGCCTTCCAGGACGCCATCCCGGAAAACAACTGGATGTTCCCGGCGGCAAAAACCAGCGCGCCGCTGAACCCGGCCTTCGACAGGCTGGTAAAGCCCGTAACGACCCTGATGTTCTCGCCGGAGGAAGTCGCCAAGAACCGCAAGGCCTGGATCGACGAGTGGCTTGCGTCGATGAGCCTGTAACGCATTGACGCCCACCATCTCCCTCAAACCTTTGGCCGGGGCACTCGCCCTGGCCTTTCTCGCCCTGCTTGCGGGGGGAGCCTTGCTCGGTCTCCTGAGCGAGGCATTGCGTGGCAATACCGAAGGCTTTGCTGCATTCGACAGCTATTTGTGGAGAGTTGCACGCTTCACCCTGTTGCAGGCCGTTCTTTCAATGCTGCTCTCGATCGCCTTTGCCATCCCGCTGGCCCGGGCCCTCCATGCCAATCCTGATTTTCCGGGGCGGCCGATGATCTTGCGCCTTTTCGCCCTGCCCCTAGCCCTGCCTGCGCTTGTCGCTGTGCTCGGGATCACCAGCATTTACGGACGCAACGGCCTTCTCGCTGCGCTGTTCGCGCAATCCGGCTCTGAAATCATACCGAACATCTACGGCCTCACTGGCATTCTGATCGCCCACGTGTTCTTCAACCTGCCGCTGGCAACGCGGTTCATTCTCGCCAGCCTCGATTCAATTCCGGAAGATTACTGGAAGCTCTCCGCTCAGCTCGGCATGCGCGCATTGGCGCAGTTTCGCCTGATCGAATGGCCGGTAATACGGCGCAATCTTGCCGGCATTGCCGGGCTGATCTTCATGCTGTGTATTACGTCTTTCACCATCGTGCTGACGCTTGGCGGCGGGCCGCGCGCGACAACGCTGGAAGTGGCGATCTACCAGGCGCTCCACTTCGACTTCGATATCGCGCGTGCCGTATCGCTGACCCTGTTGCAACTGACCCTGACGGTCGCGGTACTTTTGCTCCTCAGCATGGCCGGCCGGCCTACGGAAGAGGGGTTCAGCCTGCGCACGACGGCCCGGCGCTTCGATAGGCCCTATGCCCGGGCAAGGTCGTTGGATACTATCCTCATTCTCGTCGGCGTGCTCTTCGTGGGACTGCCCATGGCAGGCACCGTGGTTTCCGGTCTTTCTGCCGACCTTTGGCGTTTGATGGGCGAAACGCAGGTGTGGCGGGCAATCCTCACGAGCCTCTGCCTTGGCGCTGGCGCCGGCCTTCTTGCAACGCTGATTTCGCTCGTCCTCGTTACGGCACGCGAGGACATCGCAAACCGCCGCCGTTACGGAACGCCCGGCATTTTTGAACGCGCCCTTGACCTTGGCGCCAGCCTCATCATGGTTGTGCCACCGATCGTCATCGGAGCGGGGTGGTTCATCCTGTCGCGCCATTTCGTCGATCCGTTCAGGCTTGCGCCGGTAATGGTCGTGAGCGTCAATGCGGCGATGGCAATTCCATTCGCATACCGCATTCTGCGACCGGCCTGGGATACGGCGGCGAGCCGCCATAATCGGCTCTGCGCGGAACTGGGCATCAGGGGATGGAACCGGCTCCGCCTCATCGACTGGCCGGTATTGCGGCAGCCTTTGTGGATTGCCTTTGCATTCGCAATGGCGCTTTCGCTCGGCGATCTCGGAACGATCGCGCTTTTCGGAAATGACGCTGTCCAGACGCTGCCCTACCTCCTGTTGCAGCGCGTGGGCAGCTATCGCACTCAGGATGCGGCCGGTCTCGCCCTGATACTCGGCTGCCTGTGCTTGCTCCTAATGATCCTTGCTGACAGGGCCGCCAACCGCCTGAAGACACGCGAGGTACGTAGCGATGGTTGAACGCTGGAGTGACGGAACGCGGCGGGGCGCGGAAATTCGTCTCGAATCGGTGGATTTCAATTATGGCGAGATGGCGATGCATTTTGACCTTGTCATCGAGCCTTCCTCCATCGTCACCATCATCGGGCCGAGCGGATCGGGGAAATCGACGTTGCTTAACCTCATCGCCGGCTTCGAGCCGGCTAAGTCTGGGCGTATTTTCATCGAGGGCAAGGACGTGACGCGCGCCGCCCCGGCCGAGCGGCCGGTCTCGATGGTGTTTCAGGAGAATAATCTGTTTGCTCATCTCGATGTCGCGGCCAATGTCGGGCTGGGCCGGCGGCCGGATTTGCGCCTTGACGTCGCCGACCGTGCCGCGATCATGGAAGCAATCCGCAAGGTCGGTCTGGCCAGCAAGGAGCAAAGGAAGCCTGAAGCCTTGTCCGGCGGCGAGCGCCAACGCGTCGCCATTGCCCGGGCTCTTGTGCGCAAGCGGCCGGTACTCCTGCTCGATGAAGCTTTTGCGTCGCTGGGACCGGCGCTGCGCCATGAAATGCTTGACCTCGTCGAAACCCTGCAGCGCGAAACCGCGATGACCGTGGTCATGGTCACCCATCATCCTGACGATGCGCTGCGCATGGGGTCAATCCTGGTCTTTCTCGACAATGGCACGATCGCGGCCAAAGGACCCGCACAGGAACTTTTATCCGAACAAGGACCATCGCTGTTGCGGAAATACCTCGGTACGAAAGACTCTGACCTTTGACATATTTTCGACGCCTTGGCTTACTTAAGAAAAAACCATGAAATTCTTGCTCAGGACAGTTCATCGGGATAGCAAGAAGGATGGTACGCGAGTCTGCTGCTTCGCGATGATAACGAGGATATGATTCTGGGTCCGCACGATCTGCAATTGAGCCACGGATGGTTCCCTCCCGCCACCCGCCGCAGGAATCTTGCGTCGGCAACGCTGCTGCTCGCCTTTTTGTCAGGTTGCCAGGTGCTGAGCGTGACCAAGGAGGACGCCATTGGCCCCTCCTCCAACCCCGTGACCGTCGACAATGTCAGCAAGAACGACCGCCTGGCAAAGCTCAGCGCCGAACAGCATCCGCGCATCCTCGCAACCTATGGCGGCGAGTACAAGGATGCCAAGCTTGAGCGCATGGTTGCGAAGGTCGTCGGCAACCTGACCACCGTGTCCGACAATCCGACCCATACATACCGCATCACCATTCTGAACTCGCCGAACATCAATGCTTTCGCCTTGCCCGGCGGCTATCTCTACGTGACGCGCGGCCTGCTTGCGCTTGCCAATGACAGCGCCGAACTTGCCGCCGTCATTGCCCACGAAATGGGTCACGTCATCGCCAACCATGGCATCGAGCGGCAACAGCGCGAACAGGAAGCGCAGATTGCCGGGCGTGTCGTCTCGGAAGTCCTCCAGGACGATAGCGCCGGCCGCGAGGCCCTCATTCGCGGCAAGCTGCGCATGGCGCAGTTCTCACGCAACCAGGAATTGCAAGCTGATGCGATCGGCATCAAGATGATCGGCGAGGCAGGCTATGACCCGTTTGCCGCCGCTCGCTTTCTGCAATCCATGGCTTCCTATGCGGATTTCCGCAGCGTTTCCGGAGCGACGGATGCCAGTCTCGACTTCTTGGCGAGCCACCCGTCCGCCCCACAGCGCATCGAGCTTGCCCGCGGCCACGCCCGGCGGGTTGGGGCCCCCGGCGTCGGCACCACCGATCGCGATTCATTCCTGCAAGGCATCGACGGCATCCTCTATGGCGATACGCCCGAGGAGGGTTTTGTCCGCGGCCGCAGCTTCGTTCACCCGCTGCTTGGCGTGAGCTTCACAGTGCCGGAAGGCTTCGTCATCGACAACAGCGCCGATGCGGTCATGGCAACCGGCCCCGGCGAAGTGGCCATCAGGTTCGATGGAACGCAGGTCTCCGGCAACCCTTCGATGACCGACTATATGCGCAGTGGCTGGGTCACCGGGCTCGACAATGCGAGCGTCACCGCGACGACTTTCAATGGCATGCCCGCAGCGACGGCGAAGGCACGGGCGGACCGCTGGGAGTTCGACATCTTCGTCGTCAACGCCGGCAACCGGATCTACCGGTTCCTGACCGCTGCGCCGGCCGGAAGCGCCGCGCTCAATCCTGCGTCACAGACCGTCATCCAGAGCTTCCGCCTGCTCAGCCCGCAGGAAAAGGCGAGCATCAAGCCGCTGCGTATCCGGGTCGTCACCGTCAAGCCCGGTGACACGCTCGTAAGCCTTTCCAATCAGATCATGGGGACGGATCGCAAGCTCGATCTCTTCCGCCTGATCAATGCACTGCCGCCAGGCGGCACCGTCTCCGTCGGCGACAAGGTCAAGATCATCAGCGAATAACAATAAAAAAGCCCGGCATTGCCGGGCTTTTTACGATCGATGAAAGAACAGCTTATGCCGCTTCTTCCTGTTCGTCTTCGACGGCGATATCAGCATCGGCATCGGCTTCTTCAGCCTTCGCACCGCGCTTCGGGCCCTTGGCGAGGTTAACCTCGATCAGCCGGACGGCTTCCGTTTCCGACATCTTGTTGACGGCGGAAATTTCACGCGCCATGCGGTCGAGCGCAGCTTCGTAAAGCTGGCGTTCCGAATAAGACTGTTCAGGCTGATTGTCTGCGCGGAAAAGGTCGCGCACGACTTCCGAAATCGAGATAAGGTCGCCGGAATTGATCTTTGCATCATATTCCTGCGCGCGGCGCGACCACATGGTGCGCTTGATACGGGCGCGGCCCTGGACAACCTTCAATGCGCGATCGACATAGTCGGTCTCGGATAGCTTGCGCATGCCGATGGCAGTCGCCTTGGCAACCGGTACCTTCAAACGCATCTTGTCTTTCTGGAAATCGATGACGAAGAGTTCGAGCTTGTGGCCTGCAACTTCCTGTTCTTCAATATTTACGATCTGGCCTACACCGTGGGCAGGATATACAATAAATTCACCCGTTTTAAATCCAATACGCTGGGCGGCTTTCTTCTGCTGAACTGCTGTCATTCGCTTAATAACTCCTTGTTGCGCCCGGCAAAACGCACCGGCTAGAACCAACCACTGGACCCGGATTACCGGTCTGTCGGCCGTCAATATGTTCACGCAAAAGCAATCCGGACAAACCAGCGGGCTGAGGCACACAAACAACCACACCCTGAACTGTTAGGTCCGAAATAAATCTAGCCGATTGGTGATTTATGCTTTAGCGCCACGAAATTGACGTCCAATGATCAACATATCAAAGGACCATAACATGAAAAGTGATTAGAATCAACTTTTTGCTGCACTTGCTCAAAAATAGTCAGAATGCAAGTCTTGAAAATTGCAGCAAATCAAGTCTTGCAAACACGGGATTCGGGGAAGATTCAATCGCCTTCGCCGGGCTCCGCTGAAAAGAATTTTTCAAACTTGCCTTCGACGCCGTCCATCTCCTTCGCATCGGCAGGAGCATCGCGCTTCTGCGAGATATTAGGCCACTTGTCGGCATATTCCGCGTTAATCTGCAGCCAGCTATCGAGGCCCGGCTCGGTATCCGGCTTGATCGCTTCCGCCGGACATTCAGGCTCGCACACGCCGCAATCGATGCATTCATCAGGATGAATGACGAGCATATTTTCGCCTTCATAGAAACAATCGACCGGACAGACCTCAACGCAATCCATATATTTGCAGCGGATGCAGTTATCGGTCACAACGTAAGTCATTTGCAGGCTCCTGAAGACACCACACTCGGTGTGTCAGCGGTTGAGGTAACGATTTGGCGCCGGGCTGACAAGAGGGGAAAATCGGCTGCGGCACCAGAACGCGCCCCGTCAAAGGTCTAAGTCGCGGAAACGAACTCCATCCGACCTGGCCAAGGGCAAATCCAAGTATGCGCGCCGCCTTTCTTCGCACCGGGCAGGCCCGTCAACAAGCAACGAGCATCCTTTGCTAGCGCAGATTGCGGAATAATATTTTAGCTGTGCGGCCTTTGGTGGAGATTATTTCGACGTGGCCGTCAATACTTGCAATTGAGCCGTCAATTGTCGCGGTCGTCGTCGATGCCATCCATCAGGCGATCCACCTGCCGGCGTTCGCGCTTTGTCGGGCGCCCGCTTCCGGCGTCGCGTTTCGGCAGCAAGTCGAGTTTGCTCACATCGCCTTTAGGCGCTGGCGGCGGCGACATATCCTCATAGAGCGTGCGCGCTTCTTCGGCCGGGCCGCGTCTTTGTCCACCATCGAGCACTCGATAGATGAGTATCCGCCGATCAAGCGTAATAGTCAGCACATCGCCCGCCTTGACGCCATGCGACGGCTGGTCGACTTTGTCCTTGTTGACGCGAACCCCACCGCCCGAGACAAGTTTCGCTGCGAGGGAACGGGATTTGACGACCCGCGCGAAGAATAGCCACTTGTCGATGCGCTGGCGGTCCGACATCCTATTTTTTCAGTTGCTCCTTCAAGGCAAGAAGCTTGGCAAAGGGCGAATCCATGTCGATCTTGACTGGCCGCTCCTCGCGCTCGGGACGCTTGCCATGCTGCGGCTTGCCGTTGTTGGGCTTGCCGCCTTCGTTCTTGAAGCGATCATTGCCTCCGGGCTTGCCCTTGCCACGGAAATGTTCCTTGCGCTCGCTCCGCTCGGGCCGCACATTCTCGTTGTTTGCCGGACGAGGGCTGCGTTGCTCGGCCTGGTTGTTGCCCCGGGCTTCCGCACCACGGGCGTTGCCGCGCTTTTCCTGATTGCCGCGATTGCCGCGGCCATCGAAACGGGCCTGCCGCCACAAAAGAATTGGCTTTGGTGCTTCTTCGGGGGCGCTCGGTGCAGCCTCGACAGTTTCCGCCACTTCTGCGGGAGCGCTGGCGACGGCCGTGGTCTCTGCCGGTGCGGCAGCGGGTTCATCCACTATCGGCGTAGCTTCGGATGCGGCGGGCTCTGCCTCGACAGCATCGGTTGCAACCGGTTCTGCCGTTGCTTCGGCCGCGCCACCTTCCGCAGCCGGAGCCGCTTCTGGCGCGGGCACAGCGGCCGCATCGAACTCGACGAGCTTGGCAGCGACCGCTGCAGCGTCGGTCGCTTCCGCACGGTAGCCGAGATTCTTCAGAATCTCTTCCATGTCGTCGGCAGTCGCGCCAAGGATCGACATCATTGCCGGGGTTACGACGAAGCGTGTTCCATCGTAAGCGCCATCCGGACGCGTGCCGGTTCCAGGCTTCCAGCCGAGAGCGGGGCGAATAAGATCAGCGAGCCGTTCGAGAATATCGATGCGAACGGCGCGGCGGCCAAGCAGGCGGTAACCGGCAAGGCGGTAGAATGCAGGATCAAAGCTTGCATCGGTGACGACCGACGTGCGTCCCGCTGCAAGCACCTGCACGACGTCGCCATAACCCGGACGATCCTTGGCGTCTTCCTTGAGCGCCCAGAGCAGCGTCAACAGGCCGGCCGGAGCGGGCTTCAAGAGCAGTGGCAGGAAGACGTGGTACGCGCCGAACCGCACCCCGAGCCTGCGAAGCGCAGCGCGCGAATCCTGATCGAGGCCGCGAACGTCGTCAGCAACATCACGGCGCTGCAGGACACCGAAATTTTCGACGAGCTGGAAGGCAAGTCCCTTGGTGATACCGACGAGCGCATCGGCATTGGCGAGATCAACCAGCGGCTTGAGGACCGTCTCGATATGATGGGCAAGGAAACGATCGACGCGCGCGGCGACCTTATCGCGCGCCGGACCCGTCAATTGCTCATCCGCCAGAAGGACGGCGCGCGGCTTGAGCGCCTGCTCGCCCGGCACCACCGACGCGATCGGGGCGCCTATCCAGCGCAGGGTTCCATCCGACCCGAGGGCGAAGTCGCCATTGGCAGACGCGGCAAAGCGCTCTGCCCGGCTCTCGAACTCCGCAGCCAGGGCTTTTTGCGCGGCTGCCCGGAGGGCTTTGGCATCCGTTCCCTCGACCTGTGCGTCCGTTGTGAAACGGAATCCGTCCAGGCGTCCAACATGGTGCCCTTCGACAACGACGTCCCCGGCAGGGCTGATTTCGGCTTCTAGCATTGTATTCTCTCTCAGGCGCCTCATAAGCACGCTTGTCCTGCGGTCTACGAAGCGTTTCGTCAACCGTTCATGCAGTGCATCGGATAGTCTGTCCTCAATTTCACGCGTCTTTTCTTGCCAATGTGTCGGATCTGCCAGCCATCCGGGCCTGTGCGACACAAAAGTCCACGTTCTGATCTGGGCGATCCTGCGTGAAAGAGCGTCAATGTCACCGTCCGTGGAATCGGCCCGGCGCACCTCTTCGGCCATGTAATTCTCGTTTACATGACCGAATTCGACGAGATCGGTATAGACCGACGCGATGATGTCGGCATGCTGCGCCGGCGCGATCTTGCGGTAGTCGGGAAGCGCGCAGGCATCCCACAACAGCGCCACGCGCTCCGGCGTATTGGCAAGCGGGGCAACGTCGGGATCGGCCGAAAGAAACTCGAGCGCTTGCTGGTCGACGGCGGGGAGCGCACGCGTCAACCCCTCGATCGTTGCCGGTGTCTCGATCGAGCGTTTCAGCGCGGCGATGCTCGAATAGTCGAAACGGGCCGTCCGCCACTGCAATATCTTGACCGGGTCGAATGTGTGCGACTCGACGCGTTGCACCAGCTCCTCGGAAAAACCGGAAATTGCCCCCGTGACGCCAAAGGTACCATCGCGCAGGTGCCGCCCGGCTCGGCCCGCAATCTGGCCGATCTCGGCCGACGAAAGGTTGCGGAACTGATAGCCGTCGAATTTCCGGTCCTGGGCGAAGGCGACATGGTCGACATCAAGGTTGAGACCCATCCCGATCGCGTCGGTCGCGACCAGATAGTCGACATCGCCCGACTGGTAGATTTCGACCTGCGCATTGCGCGTTCGAGGACTCAAGGCCCCCATCACCACGGCAGCGCCGCCGTTCTGGCGCCGGATGAGTTCGGCGATCGCATAGACCTCCTCGGCCGCGAAGGCTACGACCGCGGTGCGCGGCGGCAGGCGGGTAATCTTCTTCGATCCCGCATAGGTGAGGTTGGAAAGCCGCGGCCGCGTGACGACGGAAATGCCGCGCAGGAGCTTTTCGAGAATACCGCGCATGGTGGCGGCGCCGAGCAACAATGTTTCCTGGCGTCCGCGCAGATGCAGGATGCGATCGGTGAATATGTGCCCGCGCTCCAGATCATTGGCGAGCTGCACCTCGTCGATGGCGACGAAATCCATGTCGGTCTGGCGCGGCATGGCTTCCACAGTGCAGACTGAATAGCGCGCGCCGACCGGATTGATCTTTTCCTCGCCCGTTATCAGCGCAACGTTTGCCACGCCGACCCGCTGCACCACGCGGTTATAGACCTCGCGCGCGAGCAGCCGCAGCGGCAGGCCGATCATCCCGGTCTGGTGCGATAGCATCCGTTCAATGGCGAGATGCGTCTTTCCCGTATTTGTCGGTCCGAGTACGGCCGTGACGTCACGGCCCGTCAGGACGAGAGGAAGTTCAGAGGTGGGCATAAGGTTCATCAACTACATTCCAATACCGGTACCAAGGCCCAATCAGGTGAGTGAGTAGTAGCCGGGCATGCTTTTCCGCGTAGCACTTTCAACGTCCGACAGAAAGTATGCGGGGGCGACCGGATAAACAATCATGAACCGATTCACGGAGTCTTCCATTAAGAAATAGAACGCGAGAAGAACGAATCAGCTACGAATCAGCTCTAGGATGAGATTCCTGATTTGTTCACGGCAATATGTAGATTTTTGCAATCCGAGTCCAGCTAAATGCTGAATCGGCTTTTGCCGGGATGAGCAGTCCTGTGGCATCTGCATTAACGATAATGCCAGAATGAAAGACGCCCGATTGAATAAAATACGACTGTTAATTCAATAAGTTATTAGAAATTCGAGCAGAAAAGTACTGCGTGTGGTTTTACTCCTGCGAATCCGACTGGAAGCGCGCAACGGCCAGGTAAAGCCCTGTCGTTTCGCGTCTTGTTCCGCAATGTACGACATCGCTGTTAGGAGAAGATTCAGGGCTTGCGAATGAAGAGTGTCTCGCGAGACCGCGCGACACTCTTTGGCAGGATCAGCTGAAATATTGTCCGCCATTCGCCGAGATCGTGGAGCCGGTGATGAAGCCGGCATCGTCCGATGCCAGGAACACCACGCAACGCGCGACTTCCTCCGGCTCACCGAGACGGCCGACCGGGATTTGCGGAATGATGCGCTCGTTGAGCACCTTCTCGTCGATCGCGCGCACCATCTCCGTGCCGATATAGCCCGGGCAGATGGCGTTGACGGTGATGCCGGCGCGCGCGCCCTCCTGGGCCAGCGCCTTGGTGAAGCCGATATCGCCTGCCTTCGACGCCGAATAATTCGCCTGTCCCGCCTGGCCCTTCTGACCGTTGATCGACGATATGTTGATCACCCGCCCAAATTTGCGGTCACGCATGCCGTTCCACGCCGGGTGCGTCATGTTGAAGAGGCCCGTAAGGTTCGTATTGATGACGTCATTCCACTGCGCCGGCGTCATCTTGTGGAACATTGCATCGCGCGTGATGCCGGCATTGTTGACGAGAACGGCGACCGGGCCGAGATCGGCCTCGATCTTGGCTATGCCGGCTGCGCATTCCTCATAGTTGGACACGTCCCATTTGTAGGCTGGTATGCCGGTTTCCTTGCTGAATTTCTGCGCCGCTTCGTCATTGCCAGCGTAGTTTGCCGCAACATTATAGCCGGCCTTCTTCAGCGCAATGCTTATGGCAGCGCCGATGCCACGTGTTCCGCCCGTTACGATTGCTGTTTTTGTCATTGTCGCCCTCCCTTAAACGTATTTATGCCAATCAAGAAAATGTTGAGAAAATCGAAAGCGCAGGGCCTACCCACCGTGCGAAATGGACCGGCCCGTCAAATGCGCGCCGGTCCTCAGCGGATTAGTCCTTGAGGCGTTCGATGCAGAGTGCAACGCCCATGCCGCCGCCGATGCAAAGGGTTGCGAGCCCCTTCGTGCCGTTACGGCGCTTGAGCTCAAAAAGCAGCGTATTGAGAATGCGCGCACCCGAAGCGCCGATCGGATGTCCGATCGCAATGGCGCCGCCATTGACGTTGACGATATCGGGATTGAAGCCGAGGTCCTTGTTGACGGCGCAGGCCTGCGCAGCAAATGCCTCGTTGGCTTCGACCAGGTCGAGATCCTCGGCTTTCCAGCCGGCTTTCTCCAGCGCCTTGCGCGAGGCAGGGATCGGCCCGGTTCCCATGATTGCCGGGTCAACGCCGGCGGTCGCCCAGGAAGCGATACGGGCAAGCGGCTTGATACCACGGCGATTGGCTTCTTCCTCCGTCATCAGCACAACCGCGGCGGCGCCATCGTTCAATCCGGAGGCGTTGCCTGCGGTCACGGTGCCTTCCTTGTCGAAGGCCGGACGCAGCTTGGTCAGCGCATCCATCGTGGCGCCATGACGAATATATTCATCGTCAACAACGACAACGTCGCCTTTGCGCGTCTTGATGGTGAAGGGAACGATCTCGTCCTTGAACTTCCCGGCCTTTTGCGCGGCCTCGGCCTTGTTCTGCGAGGCAAGGGCGAAACTGTCCTGCTCCTCGCGCGTCAACTGCCACTTGCGGGCAATGTTCTCTGCGGTGATGCCCATATGATAGCCATGAAACGCATCGGTGAGGCCGTCCTTGATCATCGTATCGATCATCTTGTAGTCGCCCATCTTCACACCGGCGCGAAGATGCGCGCAGTGCGGGCTCAAGGACATCGATTCCTGTCCGCCGGCGACGATGATATTGGCATCGCCTGTTGCAATCTGCTGCATACCCAGCGCCACGGCGCGCAGGCCCGAGCCGCACACCTGGTTGAGGCTCCAGGCGGTTGCCTCCTGCGGGATACCGGCAGCGATGGCTGCCTGACGCGCAGGGTTCTGGCCCTCGCCGGCCGTCAGCACCTGGCCGAGAATGACTTCATCCACATCTGCTGCCTCCACGCCGGCCCGCGCCAGGACCTCCTTGATGACGGCAGCACCGAGTTCGTGCGCCGGCGTATTGGCGAATGCGCCGTTGAATGACCCGACAGCGGTGCGCGCAGCGCTAGCAATGACGATCGATTGGCTCATGGGAAGTCTCCTCAAATTTGTCATGCTGGTTGGTGCAGCACACTTCCCCGACAGAATTCCCTCCCCGCAATCGTTTGACAAGGCATTTGTTTCCGAAGGCCAAATTATCCATTGCTGCAGCGCAGCATGACCTTCCTCGCATCGCGTTGGATGCGCTGCACAATTCTCTTTGAATTGCCGCGCTTTGCCCCTATCCTTCCCGCTTGATCCGTAAGCCGGCACGCAAATTCGGCGGAGGGCGCGAGGTTGGGGAGTTGAGCAATGGCAGGAAAAACTGGCGACGTCGTGATCAAGAAATATGCCAATCGGCGTCTCTACAACACCGGCACGAGTACCTATGTGACGCTTGAGGATCTGGCCGAAATGGTCAAGCGCAATGAGGACTTTACAGTACAGGATGCGAAGACGGGGGAGGACATCACGCATTCGGTTCTGACGCAGATCATCTTTGAACTGGAGAACAAGGATGGGCAGAACATGTTGCCGATCCCGTTCCTGCGCCAGTTGATTGCCTACTACGGTGATCAAATGCAGGTGGTTTTGCCGACATTCCTCGAACAGTCCATGCAGGCTTTCGCCAAGGAGCAGGAGCGTATGCGCGAGCAGCTGACCGCGGCCTTCGGCAAGACGCCAATGGACATGATGAATGTCAGCGCCCCTATCAAGCTGGTCGAAGAGCAGGTGCGGCGCAACACTGAAATGCTGCAGAACGCAATGCGCATGTTTACGCCCTTTCCGCTCGGCAAGGGCCCGGAGCCCGAAGCGGGCGAGGTATCCGACAAACCCACCAAGGATGGCGGCGGCCTCGACGAGTTGAAGGAACAGATCGCAGCGATGCAGCGTAAACTCGACTCGCTCGATAAATAGCAACCTGCTTCATTCGACAATGGGCTTCGCTCCGAAGCCTGCTTTCATTCGACATCTATCGCAGAGAGACCATCATGGCATACATCACACTTTCGAAGGCCAATACCATCATCAAGGCCGCATTGGCCAAAGGCGCCGAGGCCGGAATGCGACCGCTTTCGGTCACCGTTCTCGACGCGGGCGGTCACCTGAAGGCCTTCCAGAAGCAGGACGGCTCGTCGATGCTCCGCTTTGAGATCGCTTTCGGCAAGGCCTATGGCGCCCTGGCTATCGGTGCCGGTTCGCGTACCGTAGAAAAATTCGCCAAGGAGCGTCCGCATTTCATGGAAGGGCTCGTCGCTTCGTCCGGCGGAAATGTGATTCCGGTTGCCGGCGGCGTACTCGTCAAGAATCCTAAGGGCGAGGTCATTGGCGCAGTCGGCATCAGCGGCGACACGTCCGATAATGACGAGACGGCAGCGATCGCCGGCGTCGAGGCCGCTGGCTTTGTCGCCGATGGCGGCCAGGGTTAGACCGCATGTCCGGATCAGCCAAGGCAACCGTCTTCATCGACAATGACCGCGTTGTGGTGACGGAGTATCGGTTTGCGCCGGGAGACAATACGGGCTGGCACCGGCATGGCCACGATTATGTTGTCGTGCCGATGATGGACGGACGGGTTAAACTCCTGACCAAGGATGGCGAGTCCTTTGCGGACATGAAAAAGGGCGTGCCTTATTTTCGCTCGGAGGGCGTCGAACACGACGTCATTAACGCCAATGACGGCGAATATTCCTTCATCGAGATTGAAATCAAATAGGCCCGGGAAAAATCTTCGGTTCATGTCAAAATGCGCTGCTGTGAGCCGTCATTGCATCGGGCGCATGTCTTTGCGCTATAACCGGGAAGGAACAGCCATGAACTACACGATTTTGGCCTATGAGACGCAAGATGCATATGCGGCGCGAACAGACCCAGGGAGACAGCAGGCCTATGTCGCCGGATGGATGGCCTATTCGCAAGTCCTGAGGGAGGCTGGCATCATGGTCACTGGCGCCGGACTTCAGGCGCCCGAGACGGCGACAACGATAAAATTGCGGGATGGTCAGCCGCAGGTCCAGGACGGACCCTATGCCGACAGCAAGGAACAGCTGGGCGGTTTCTACATCATCAACGTGCCCGATCTCGACACCGCGCTCAGTTGGGCGGCCCGGTCCCCGGCTGCCGTGGCGGGCGGCGTTGTCGAAGTTCGGCCAAACATTCCGATGTGAAGCCGATGAGCGATGAGGATACGCGCCGCGTCGTCGAGATGGCGGCGCGTCATTCCTACGGCCGGCTCGTTGTCTTTCTCGCGGCGCGTTCGCGTGACCTGACTGCCGCGGAGGACGCGCTTGCCGATGCTTTCGCCTCGGCCCTCGAAACCTGGCCACGCAATGGCATTCCCGCCAAGCCCGAAGCCTGGTTGCTTGCTGTAGCACGCAACCGTCTGTCGGATGCGATGCGCCGCACGCGTGTCAGGACTGCTGCGATACCGACATTGCTCGCAATTGCCGAGGAGGCGCATGACATGGCCGATGCCGCGCCGTCCTTTCCCGACGAACGATTGAAATTGCTCTTCATATGCGCGCACCCCGCCATCGATCGAGTCGCGCGCACCCCGCTCATGCTGCAGACCTTGCTCGGCCTTGATGCTGTGCGTATCGGCTCGGCATTTCTGGTGCAACCCGCTGCGATGGGCCAGCGCCTTGCCCGCGCCAAACGCAAGATCCGTGACGCCGGCATAGAGTTCGAGGTGCCCGCAGCAGAGGACCTGCCCCAGCGGCTCTATGCTGTCATCGAGGCCATCTATGCCGCCTACGGCAGCGGTTGGGATGACATCGCGGGCGACCATCCGCGCAGCAGGGGCCTTGGCCGTGAGGCCATGGAGCTCTGCCACTTGCTTCTGCGGTTCATGCCCGACGAGCCGGAGGTGCGCGGCCTGCTGGCGCTCATGCTCTATTGTGAATCACGGCACAATGCGCGGCGCGACGCCGCCGGCAATTATGTTCCGCTTGTGGAACAGGACACCGCACTTTGGTCGCAGCCGATGATCGAGGAAGCGGAGCAACTCCTGCACTCGGCAGCGCGATACCGCCGTGTCGGCCGCTTTCAGCTCGAAGCGGCAATCCAGTCGGTTCACGCTCAGCGCAAGCGAACCGGGAGCATTGATTGGGAGGAGATCGCACTTCTCTACGAGGGACTTATTGCCCAGGCGCCTACGATCGGAGCGATGGTGGGCAGGGCCGCGGCCATTGCCGAGGCGCGCGGTCCGGCGCTTGGCTTGAAGCTGCTTGAGAGCATTCCCGGCACGGCGGTGAAAAGCTACCAACCCTATTGGGCGGTTGCAGCGCACTTGCTGACGTCGCTGCGACGCGGCGATGAAGCGCGATCCGCCTATGATCGCGCCATTGGACTTTGCGATGGGCCGGCCATGCGCGAATTTTTGCAGCGACGGCGACATGCATTGCTGCAATGAACCTGCCCACCAAATAAAAAGACCGGCCTGAAGCCGGTCTTTTTATTCAAGCGTATCGAAGAGGCGATCAGCCTTCCTTCGGCGTCAGCACCTGGCGACCGCGATACATGCCGGTCTTCAGATCGACGTGATGCGGACGGCGCAGTTCGCCGGAATTCTTGTCCTCGACATAGGTCGGGGCAGTCAGGGCGTCAGCGGAACGGCGCATGCCGCGCTTCGACGGGGAAGTTTTTCGTTTAGGTACAGCCATTGTTCCAGCTCCAGTAATCAGTCAAAATCCGGCACTGGCCCGATTTGAGCCTGTCACAATGGACAAAATTCCGGAAAGTTCGGGTGGGGCTATACACGGCTTGAGAGCTTTTGACCAGCAGGACTCGCATATTTTTTGTCGCAAGCGCCGATGCCGGTGCGTTTGGCGCCGTGCGGGGTGGCTCCGATCCTACTTCACGCAGCCGATATAGGCGCCCGCACCGCGCGCCCGGCGTTCGTTGAGTCGCGCGAGTGTCTGCATCCCGCGTCCCGGCTTTGCCGGATTGCGGACGATCGGATTGGGGAGGGTTACTGCGAGATAGGCTGCCTGGCGCGGTGAAAGCTTTGCTGCACTTGTGTTGAAATGATGCTGTGCCGCTGCTTCGACGCCATAGATGCCCGGACCCCATTCTGCGATGTTCAGGTAGATTTCCATAATCCGCTGCTTGGGCAGGATCAGATCCGTCAGCATCGCAAGCGGCACTTCCAGACCTTTGCGAATGAAGGAACGGCTGGTCCAGAGGAAAAGGTTCTTGGCAGTCTGCATGGTGATTGTCGAAGCGCCGCGGGTCTGCTCGCCATCGATCGCATCAGAGACAACGGAATTCAGCGCGTCCCAGTCAACGCCTGAATGAAAGCAGAACCGCGCATCTTCAGACATCATCACCGAATTGATCAGCACCGGCGAGATTTGCTCGATGGGCACCCAGCGCCGGTCGTAACCTGAAAACGTCACGAGGTCCTTGACCATGAGCGTCGAGACCGGATGGACGAAAGGAATACGGTAGAGGCTCAGAAGAACCAGCGGCAGCATGATCAAAACAACGCCGGCAAGGACGGCGTATCGTATCAGCCGTCCGACGGGCGAACGACCGGGCCCGACCAGATAACCTCTCCCCCGCTTGTTTCTAACCAATACCCTCGTCACTCAGTCCGTCCGCGCTAAAACTCTTCTTGGACATAGAGCAAAGCGCCGCGGAAGGGAATTCATTCTGCAGTTTTATGCATTATCCACACACGGCAGCGCAGCAAATTGATGGCAGCTGCAACCAGCCCCATTGACCGGCGCGCAATTTTTCGGTCATTGGCGGATGATGATGACGGATCAGGGCTTTTCATTGTTCGAGATTACCTTGCAGCAGCGGGCGGCGGCAGTCGAAGCATTGCTTGGCGAACTTCTCTCTGATCGCTCGCGCACCGGTGAAATCAGCCGGCCGCCGCGCCTGATGGCCGCGATGCGCCACGGCGTGCTCAATGGGGGCAAGCGGCTGCGCCCCTTCCTTGTAATGGAAAGTGCAGCACTTTTCGGAGCGGACAACCTCGCCGCCCTGCGCGTTGCGGCGGCGCTCGAATGCATTCACAGCTATTCACTCGTGCATGACGATCTTCCAGCCATGGACGATGACGATTTGCGTCGAGGCCAGCCGACGGTGCATCGCAAATTCGATGAAGCCGCCGCCATTCTTGCTGGCGACAGCCTTCTGACCTACGCGTTCGAGCTCATCTCGGATGAGGCGACCGAGCTTCCTCCGTCCGCGCGACTGCCACTCATCACGCAATTGGCGCGCGCTGCGGGCATAGGTGGCATGACCGGGGGCCAGGCGCTTGATCTTGAAGCGGAAACGGTCAAACCCGACGAGGAAGGCATTATTCGCCTGCAGGCAATGAAGACCGGCGCGCTCATCCGTTTCGCCTGCGAGGCCGGGGCAATTATCGGCAATGCCGGCGTGAAGGATCGCGAACGGCTGGCGGAATATGGCTCGGCTATTGGCCTTGCCTTTCAACTCGCCGACGACTTGCTGGATGTGACCGCCGATGCGAGCCGCATGGGCAAGGCGACCGGCAAGGATGCTGCCGCCGGCAAGGCAACGCTCGTTTCGCTGCATGGGATCGACTGGACCAAGCGCCAGCTTGCCGGCCTGGTCGCCCAGGCGGAAGAACTGCTTTCGCCCTACGGCGCTTCGGCCGCACTGTTAAAGGACGCTGCCCGCTTCATTGCCGAGCGGCGCAGTTAGCAATCTATTCGGCAGCGTGCGATCCGGCGGACCGCTGACCGAACCGGCTTTCGATGTACTCGGCGACCATTTTCTGGAAATCTTCGGCAATGCCGGCACCGCGCAGCGTCGCAACCTTTTTGCCATCGACAAATACAGGCGCTGACGGCGTTTCGCCGGTTCCCGGCAGCGATATGCCAATATCGGCCATCTTCGACTCGCCCGGACCGTTGACGATGCACCCCATGACGGCGACGTTAAGCGCCTCGACGCCGGGATATTTCTCGCGCCAGATTGGCATGTTCTTGCGGATGTCGCTCTGAATTGACTGCGCCAATTCCTGGAAAACGGTCGACGTGGTGCGTCCGCAGCCGGGGCAGGCAGCGACGATGGGAATAAACTGGCGAAAGCCCATGGTCTGCAGAAGTTCCTGCGCCACCTGCACCTCCTGGGTGCGGTCGCCGCCGGGCGCGGGGGTCAGCGAAATGCGGATCGTATCGCCAATCCCCTGCTGCAGGAGGATGCCGAGCGAGGCGGACGATGCGACAATACCCTTCGAACCCATGCCGGCCTCGGTCAGGCCCAGGTGAAGCGCGTGGTCCGTGCGGCGTGCCAGCTCGGCATAGACTGCAATCAGATCCTGTACCTGGCTCACCTTCGCGGAGAGAATGATCTTTGATCGGGCAAGGCCGATCTCTTCGGCAAGCTGCGCCGAAATTAACGCCGACTGGACGATCGCCTCGCGGGTAACCTGCTCGGCGGTGAGCGGCGCCCCTGCCTTGTGATTCTGATCCATGAGCGCCGTCAGGAGCTCCTGGTCGAGCGAGCCCCAGTTGACGCCGATGCGCACAGGCTTGTCGTAGCGGATCGCCATCTCGATGATGGCGCCGAATTGCGCGTCCTTCTTCTCCTTGAAGCCGACATTGCCCGGATTGATGCGGTATTTGGCCAGCGCCTCCGCGCAGGCCGGGTGATCGGCAAGAAGCTTGTGGCCGATATAGTGAAAATCGCCAACGAGTGGCACCGGGAGACCGAGCCTGTCAAGGCGCTCGCGAATTTTTGGAACAGCGGCAGCGGATTCGTCACGGTCGACGGTGATGCGCACGATCTGCGATCCTGCACGCGACAGCGCCGCGACCTGCGCCACGGTGCCGTCGACGTCGGCAGTATCCGTGTTGGTCATCGACTGCACGACAATAGGCGCACCGCCACCCACCATTACGCCGCCGACATCGACACCAACCGATGGACGCCGGGGAAAGGGGTCGGAATAATAGTCAGACATCATCACGCTCCAAGTATCCCGTTCAGGTGGCGCAGCTATCGCTGTTTGTCAACACAAACCGCCCCTCAACGTCGAAGAGAAAAGTTCCAATTATGCTACCCGCTGAATGCAGAGCTTCCATGACAAAGTCTCACGGCTGCGAGCCTAGCAATTTTGCTGCAATGCAATATATTCCCCGGGGCCGCGAGGCGGCGGTTGTTTGAAATCGAAGGAAGCCTTTGCCATGACCGAAAAGACCGCAGTCGTCACAGGTTCCAACTCCGGAATCGGCCTCGGTTCTGCCCATGCACTCGCAGCCGCCGGCTACAATGTCGTGATCAACTCCTTCACCGATCGCCCCGAGGATCATGTGCTCGCCAAGGAAATTGCTGAAAAGCATGGGGTGGACGTCGTCTACATCAAGGCGGACATGTCGAACGGCGGCGAATGTCGGGCGCTGATCGAAAAGGCGGCCGATACCTTTGGCAGTGTCGACGTACTCGTCAACAATGCCGGGATCCAGTTCGTCGCGCCGGTCGATGAGTTTCCGGTCGAGAAATGGGATGCGATCATCGCGATCAACCTGACCTCGGCGTTCCACACCACTGCTGCAGCGCTACCGCATATGAAGAAATCCGGTTGGGGCCGCATCATCAATATCGCGTCCGCCCATGGCCTGCGCGCCTCGCCTTTCAAGTCGGCCTATGTCTCTGCCAAGCACGGCATTCTCGGCCTGACCAAGACCGTGGCCCTCGAAGTCGCTGAAAAACATATCACCTGCAACGCAATTTGCCCGGGCTATGTCCTTACGCCCTTGGTCGAGGCCCAGATCCCCGATCAGATGAAGGCGCACAACATGGATCGCGATACGGTGATCCGCGAAGTGATGCTGGACAAGCAGGCGACGAAGGAGTTCGCGACGGTCGACCAGATCGGTGCGACGGTGGTGTTTCTTGCCAGCGACGCCGCAGCACAGATCACCGGGACATCAATTTCCGTCGACGGCGGCTGGACAGCGGCATAATGGCCAAAACCAAGGCTATCAACATCGCCCTTCAGGGTGGTGGTTCGCACGGCGCCTTTACGTGGGGCGTGCTCGACCGCATTCTGGAGGACGGGCGACTGACGATCGAGGGCGTCTCAGGTACGAGCGCCGGCGCGATGAATGCCGTGGCTCTTGCCGATGGCTGGGCACACAATGGTGCCGAAGGTGCACGCGCCAAATTGCATGATTTCTGGCGCGCAGTGGGCCGAACGGGCCAGTTCAGCCCGGTGCAGCGCTCGCCCTGGGACAGGTTCTTTGGAAACTGGTCCATCGAGAATGGCTTTGGCTTCAACCTGTTTGAACAGATCTCGCGCGTTTTTTCGCCCTATGAGTTCAATCCCTTCAATCTCAATCCGTTGCGCGACGTGATCGAAAAGGAAATCGACTTCGACCGGGTGAAGGCCTGCCCCAAGCTCAAGCTCTTCATTTCCGCCACGAATGTCGAGACGGGGCGCCTGCGCGTATTCTCGCAATCGGAACTCAACGCCGACGTGGTGATGGCCTCCGCGTGCCTTCCCTATATTTTCCAGGCGGTTGAAATTGACGGCGAGCCCTATTGGGATGGCGGCTATGGCGGCAATCCTGCCCTCTACCCGTTCTTCTATTCGAGCGAGAGCGAGGATGTTCTCCTCGTCCAGATCAATCCGATCGAGCGCCGCGGCACGCCAAAGACCGCACGCGAAATCAGCGAGCGGATCGACGAAATCACGTTCAATGCCGCTCTGCTGCGCGAGTTCCGCTCGATTGCCTTTGTCAACTCATTGATCGACGCCGGGCGGCTTCAGCATGGCGACTACCGCCATATCCGCATGCATCGTATCGACGCCGACGAGGCTCTGGCGGGCCTGTCTTCTTCGTCGAAGATCAATGCCGAATGGGCCTTCCTCGAATATCTGCGTGACCTTGGGCGCGCCGCTGCTGAAGATTGGCTCGATGAGCACAGCGACGCCGTAGGCGAGCACGCGACTCTCGACCTGACCGGCGAACTCGCGCCGGAAATGCATATCGGCTTCAAGGCGAAAAAGCCCGGCCGTCGCGTCAGCGATTTCCTCTTGCAGCGGAAAAAACCAATGGGCGCCGCGCGCCGGGCCTAACGTACCTTTTGATCTGCGCTCCTGGCAAGGTTGGCCATGAGGGCGACGACGACGAGCAGACCGGCGAGCACCATATAGATCGGTCCGAACCCGGTCTTGCCGCCGACAAAACCGATTGCCGATGGCGCAACGAGTATCCCCAAATAACCCATGAGCGTAACCATGCTGAGGGCCACGCCTGATGACGTGCCCTGCTGGTTGCCGGCCGCAGAAAAGGCGATGGGCACCATGTTGGCAATACCGAGACCGGAAAAGGCAAAGGCGAGGATGGCGATCCACGAGGTCGGCGCAATACTGGCAGCAAGCATTCCCGACGCGCCGATCAGCGCGGAAATGCGCAGCGTATTGACGGCACCGAAACGGTCACGCACGCCATCGCCGAGAAAACGCATGATCGACATCGTTCCCGAAAACGCCGCAAATGCGAAGCCGGCCGTGGCGATATCGGCCCCGCGCTCCTGGCGCAGATAGAGCGCTGCCCAATCGAGCACCGATCCTTCCGGAACCATGGAGAAGAGCGCCATCAAGCCGATAAGGTAGATCAAGGGATTGGTGGGGAACGTCAGCTTCTGCTTCTCATGCCTGACGGGCGCATCCTCGGTGATCATGAACCGGAAGGCAATGAGGCCGATCACGATCGCGATGATCGTCACGACGACGGCATGCGCCAGATGTCCATGCGCTTCGATCAGGATGCCCCCAAGTCCGCCGCCGGCAAAGCCACCGAGGCTCCAGAAGCCGTGCGAGGACGACATGACGGCGCGGGAGAGTTTTTTCTCGACTTCCACCGCATTTGCATTCATCGCGACATCCATCCCGCCGATGACTGCGCCAAACAGAAACAGCGCCGGTGCGGCGCTTATCACGTTGGGCGCGAGGGCAACGAGAAGGAGCGAGAAGGAGCAGAATATGGCAAACCCCTTCACCACTGCGCGCGATCCATGTTTTTCGATGAGATAGCCGCACCAGGGCATCGAAGCCAGCGCCCCTATGCCGAACACCAGGATAAGAAGCCCGAGCGTGAACTCGCTGATGCCGAGTCGCGTCATGAAAACCGGTATCTGCGGAGCCCAGCTGCCGACGAGGAAGCCATTGAAGAAAAACGCGCTGGCGACGGCCCAGCGGCCATAAACAGCTTTCCTGCGAAAGGTCGCGGCATCCATTGGGGCTTCACCAGTTGCAGATTGGGCTTGGACGGACATAAAATTCACTCACATAAAATCAGGCTTGTTTATCGGCGGCAACGATCACCTCGATACCAGCACCGCCTATGCGATCAAGGATCGAGGGGTCGGCGGTTGTATCGGTGACGAGGGTCGATATAAGGGCTATCGGCCCGATGGCGAACGGACCCCGCTTCACCAGCTTGTCGCTGGTTGCCAACAACAGGACTTCGTTGCTCGCCTCGGCAAAGGCCAGTTTCATGCGCGCATCATCATAATTTTCGGCTCGCAGCATCAGGCTTTCATCGACAGCGCAGGCGCCAAGCACGCAGTAGTCGATGCGCATCGATTGAACTTCGGCCAGCGTCGATTGGCTGATCACGCTGCGCGTCAGCCGGTTCAAGGTTCCGCCAAGCAATATAACCTCGCAAAGCGGATGATCGAGCGCCGCGACCGCGATATCCGGTGCACTCGTGATGATGCAGGCTCTGAAATCGGCAGGAAGGGCGCGCACGAATTCGAGGACTGTCGTGCTGGAATCGAGGACCATCGTTGCATCGGGCGGAATAAGCGCTGCCGCTGCCCGGGCGATCGCCTTTTTCCCGGCGGTCTCTTCGCGCGCGCGTTGCTGGAAACTTCTCGGTCCCGTTCGGCTCCGTGCTGCACCGCCATGAAAGCGCTGAACGAGGCCCTGATCCGCGAGTTCGCGCAGGTCACGGCGGATGGAATCTTCTGAAACACCGAACTCCGACGCGATCATGTTGGCGAGCACACGACCGTTCTCGTTGATCCTCCGCAGGATCATGCTTTTGCGTTCGTCCGGGGATAGATCTTTCAGCAAGGATGTTCCTCCATTGCATCCTTCTATCCCATACTGCCGATATCGGCAATATCAATTGCACATTTCTGCATAAACACGCACTCTGGGGCGCATCCCTTTGCAACAAAGGCCCCGTTTGGGGCCCTTGAACGTTCCGCTAAAGAGAAACGGGCCTATTCGTAGACCACTAAAAGGTCCTTGGCATCGATCTGGTCGCCGGCACGGACAAGAACTTCGGCGACGGTCCCGTCGCGCTCGGCGCGCAGCGCTGTTTCCATCTTCATTGCTTCGATGGACAGCAATACGTCCCCGGCGTTGGTCTTCTGCCCCGGAGCGATGCCGACCGTCGATACGATACCCGGCATTGGCGCGCCGACATGCTTGTCATTGCCGAGTTCCGCCTTGCGGCGAAGGCCCGCTCCACCCGCGGCGCGCGTGCGATCCGGCACCTTGACCCGGCGTGGCTGGCCGTTGAGTTCGAAGAAGACCGTGCACATGCCCTTGTCGTCGGCCTCGCCCATGGCAAGGTTGCGCACGACCAATGTCTTGCCGCGTTCGATATCGAGGAACACCTCTTCCTCCTGCGCCAGCCCATAGAAATAGACATGGGTCGGCAGGACGCTCGTCGGCCCATAGGTATCGTGCGTGGTGGCAAAGTCGGTAAAGACCTTCGGATACATAAGATAGGAGGCAAACTCCTGGTCGGTGATCTTGCGTTCGAGCTTGGTTTCGATGTCGTTGCGTTCCGCCTCGAGATCCGCCGGCGCGAGCAGCGCGCCCGGTCGTTCGGTGAATGGCTTCTCGCCCTTCAAAACCTTCTGCTGGATATCCTTGGGCCAACCCTTTGGCGGCTGGCCGAGGTCGCCGCGCATCATTGAGACGACCGAATCCGGGAAGGCGATGTCCTTGCCGGGGTTTTTCACGTCCGCGACCGACAGATCCTGGCTCACCATCATCAGCGCCATGTCGCCCACCACCTTCGACGACGGCGTCACTTTGACGATGTCGCCGAACATCTGGTTGACGTCGGCATAGGCCTGCGCCACCTCGTGCCAGCGGGTTTCAAGACCGAGCGAGCGCGCCTGCTCCTTGAGGTTGGTGAACTGGCCGCCGGGCATTTCGTGCAGATAGACTTCCGAAGCCGGTCCTTTGAGATCACTTTCGAATGCCGCGTACTGGGTGCGCACCGCCTCCCAGTAGAAGGAAATACGGCGAATCCATTCAGGATCGAGGCCGGGATCGCGCTCGGTGCCCTTTAACGCTTCGACGATGGAGCCCAGACAAGGCTGCGAGGTGTTGCCGGAGAGCGAATCCATGGCGGCGTCGACCACATCGACGCCCGCGTCGACGGCAGCAAGGACCGTCGCGGCCGCGATCCCCGATGTGTCGTGCGTATGGAAATGCAGGGGCAGATCGGTTGCTTCCCGCAGCGCCTTGAACAGAACCTTGGCTGCAGCAGGTTTCAGTAGCCCGGCCATGTCCTTGACGGCGATGATATGAGCGCCCGCTTTCTCGACCTCGCGGGCAAGATCGACATAATATTTGAGATCATATTTCGGCCGCGCCGAGTTGAGAATGTCGCCGGTGTAGCAGATCGCCGCTTCGCAGAGCTTGTTCTCATCGATGACCGCATCCATGCTGACGCGCATGTTTTCGACCCAGTTCAGGCTGTCGAAAACACGAAACACGTCGATACCGCCACGCGCCGCCTGGCTGACGAAATATTTGACGACATTATCCGGATAGCTCTTGTAGCCGACGCCATTGGCGCCGCGCAAAAGCATCTGCAACAGGATGTTGGGCGCGCGCTCGCGAATTTCCGCCAACCGCTCCCACGGATCCTCCGTCAGGAAGCGCATCGCAACGTCGAAGGTCGCCCCGCCCCAGCATTCGAGCGAAAACAATTGCGGGAGCGCGCGCGCGTAGGTCCCGGCGACGCGGGCGATATCATAGGTGCGCATGCGTGTCGCCAGCAGCGACTGGTGCCCGTCGCGCATCGTCGTATCGGTGACGAGCACGCGCTCTTCATTGCGCATCCACTCAGCGAACTTCTTTGGTCCAAGCTGATCCAGCAGCTGCTTGGTGCCGTCTGGAATCGACGCTTCAATGAAGGGAACGCGCGGGAGCGCCGCTTCCTTCGGCGGGGTGGCGCGGCCCTTGGTTTCCGGATGCCCGTTGATCGTCACATCGGCAAGATAGGTCAAGAGCTTGGTGGCGCGGTCCTGCCGCTTCACCTGCGCAAAGAGTTCCGGCGTCGTGTCGATGAACTTAGTCGTGTAGGAATTGTCGGTAAACTTCGGATGCGTGATGATGGCTTCAAGGAAGGTCAGGTTCGTCGCAACGCCGCGAATTCGAAACTCGCGCAAGGCGCGGTGCATGCGGTGGATGGTCTCTTCGGCCGTCGGTGACCAGGCTGTGATCTTTTCGAGGAGCGGATCATAGAAGCGGGTGATGACAGCGCCCGAATAGGCTGTACCGCCGTCGAGTCGGATGCCGAAGCCAGTTGCGCCGCGATAGGCGGTGATGCGGCCATAATCGGGAATGAAATTCTGCTCGGGATCCTCTGTGGTAATACGGCACTGCAGGGCGTGGCCGTTGAGCCGGATGTCCTTTTGTGCCGGCACACCCGATTCGGGCGTTCCGATGGTCGCGCCTTCGAGGATGCGGATCTGCGCCTTGACGATGTCGATCCCGGTCACTTCCTCCGTCACCGTGTGTTCGACCTGGATGCGCGGATTGACCTCGATGAAATAGAAGGAGCCGGTATCGGAATCCATCAGGAACTCGATCGTTCCGGCTCCGATATAATTTGTCGATTTGGCGATCTTCAGGCCGTAGTCGCAGATTTCCTTACGCTGCGCCTCGTTGAGGTAGGGCGCCGGGGCGCGTTCCACCACTTTTTGGTTGCGGCGCTGGATAGAGCAGTCGCGCTCGAAGAGGTGCACCGCATTGCCGTGCGTATCGCCGAGGATCTGCACCTCGACATGGCGCGCGCGCTCAACGAGCTTTTCGAGATAGACTTCATCCTTGCCGAACGCGGCCTTGGCCTCGCGCTTGCCCTCGGTGACTTCGCGGGCAAGATCTTCCGGCTTGAAGATGGCCCGCATGCCGCGCCCGCCGCCGCCCCATGACGCCTTGAGCATCACGGGATAGCCGATCTTCTCCGCCAGCCGCTTGACCTCTTCCATGTCGTCAGGAAGCGGATCAGTTGCCGGTACGACAGGAACGCCGATCTCGATCGCGAGGTTGCGTGCGGCGACCTTGTTGCCAAGCCGGCGCATGGTTTCAGGCTTGGGGCCGATAAAGATGATGCCGGCCTCGGCGCAGGCTTCCGCAAACTCCGGGCTTTCCGAAAGCAGGCCATAGCCGGGATGAATTGCATCGGCCCCGGAAAGCTTGGCGACGCGGATGATTTCCTCGATCGAGAGATAGCTTTCGATCGGCCCCATGTCCTTGGCAAGATGCGGTCCACGCCCCACCTGGTAGGATTCGTCCGCCTTGAAGCGATGCAGCGCAAGCTTGTCCTCTTCCGCCCAAATCGCCACGGTTTTCATGCCGAGTTCATTGGCAGCGCGAAACACGCGGATCGCGATTTCCGAACGATTGGCGACGAGGATTTTCTTGATAGGCAAGACCGCAACTCCGAATATGAACTAAAGTAGTTTTGGTTTGGCGCGCTTATCTGGCTACAGATTGCTGCACTGCAAACAACGCATATTGACCATAAGAAATCGAAATGTCCAACAGCAAAATGCCCGGCGCAAGGCCGGGCATTCGCTTAGGCAATCATGCAAGAAGGCTTACTGCTGGAAGTAGCTGTACTTGCCGTCTTCGCCCTTCTTCCACTCGTACATGACGTAGCCTGGAAGCTTCGGGTCACCCTTTTCGTCAAAGGCGATGTCGCCGAGAACGGTCTTGAACGGACCCTTTTCCTTCATCACCTTGGCAACGGCTTCAGGATCGTTCGATCCGGCAGCCTTCGCTGCGTCGGCGATGACCTGAGCTGCAGCATAGGAATAGAGGGTGTAAGCTTCCGGTTCGAAGCCCTGCTTACGGAATTTCTCGACGAGTTCCTTGTTGGCAGGGTTCTTGCTCGGATCGGGACCGAACGTGTTCAGCGTGCCTGCAACTGCGTCGCCAGCGATCGAAGCGAGTTCGTTCGAAACGATACCGTCACCGGAGATGAACTGAACCTTGAGGCCCTGGTCTGCGAGCTGGCGCATGATCAGGCCGGCTTCGGTGTGGAGGCCGCCCCAGTAAAGAACGGTTACGCCCGATTCTTTTGCCTTGGCGATCAGCGCGGAGAAGTCCTTGTCGCCGACGTTGACGCCTTCGTACATGGCTTCCTTGACGCCCTTGGCATTCAAGGTCTTCTTGGTTTCGTCAGCAAGACCCTGGCCATAAGGCGTCTTGTCGTGCACGACGGCAACCTTGGCGTCCTTGAACTTCTCGGCAATGAACGTGCCGGCTACCACGCCCTGCTGGTCGTCGCGACCGCAAGTACGGAAGGTGTTCCAGAGGCCGCGCTCGGTGAAGACCGGGTTGGTCGCGGCAGGCGTGATCTCGAGGATGCCGTTTTCAGCATAGACTTCAGATGCGGGGATCGAAACGCCCGAATTGAAGTGGCCGATAACGAACTTTACGCCGTCAGCAACGAACTTGTTGGCAACCGAAATGCCCTGCTTCGGATCGGAAACGTCGTCACCGAGCGAAAGCTTGACCTGTTCGCCGTTGATGCCGCCCGCAGCATTGATCTCGGCAATGGCAGCCTCAGCGCCCTTCTGCAGCTGAGCGCCGAATGCAGCGTTCGGGCCGGTCAACGGACCGCCGACGCCGATCAACAGATCAGCATAGGCATGACCGCTCAAAGCGAGCATTGCAGCGAGTGCAACGCCCGAGAACAGTGATTTCTTCATTTGAAAACTCCCATTTTCTAAGTATTTACTTAACCCCTCGCGATGACCCGTTTTCATCGCTTGAGCGCACATTTGCCGATTTCCCGGCGGTTGTCACGCTGATTCATTTCGCATCAGCGAGATTGGTTAGGCTCCCGTTTTTTCCTTCCATGAAAATGGAGAAACTTTTTCGTAGAGCCAGAAATATTGACCTATCATTTGGTTGGTACGGGTGTAGCGATAGCCCAACGTCCCGAAGATGATCAGGACAATCGTATCGACCACATAATAATGCAGCGTCAGCATCGTGCCGCCGAACAGGGCGAAGTGGATGAACCTGACGGCGATGCCGAGCAGCAGCATGTAGAAGACGAGGAAGGCAATCGGACGCCAGGTCTTGGCGCAGGCCCGTCCCGCCATCCAGGCCGCCCAGCCCCCCATGACGCAGGTGACGAGCAGGAACAGAAAGATGGACGGTTCTTCGTAAAGTATGCCTTGCATGGCATTATTCTCCTTGGGCCTCGCCGTCTGTGGAGGCCCTACTTGTTCAGTGACGACCGCCTTCGAGATAGGCGGCACGCACTTCCGGATTGGCAAGAAGGTCGGCGCTCGAACCACTCATCGTCACGATGCCGTTGACCATCACATAACCACGGTCCGCGAGCTTCAAGGCGCCGAACGCATTCTGTTCGACCAGGAACACGGTCAGGCCCGTATTCTTGTTCAGTTCCTTGATGGCTTCGAAAATGTGCTTGATGATCAACGGCGCGAGACCAAGCGATGGCTCATCGAGCAGGAGCAACCGGGGACGCGCCATCAGCGCGCGGCCGATCGCCAGCATCTGCTGTTCGCCGCCGGAAAGTGTACCGCCGCGCTGGTTGATGCGCTCCTTGAGACGCGGGAACAGGTCGAAGACCATGCGCGAGTCTTCGTCGAAAAATTTGAGATTATCGAGGCTCGCGCCCATTTGCAGGTTTTCCTGCACGGTCATGCGCGGGAAAATGCGGCGTCCTTCCGGCGACTGCGCGATGCGCAGGCGCGCGATCTCATGTGTCGGCAACTGTGTTATATCCGTGCCGTCAAAGACGATGCGGCCGGTCCGGGCGCGCGGCATGCCGAAGATCGTCATCATCAGCGTCGATTTGCCTGCGCCGTTGGCGCCGATCAGCGTGACAATCTCACCGGGATTGGCATGAACGGTTACACCGCTCAGCGCACGGATATTGCCGTAATAGGTCTCGACATTCTCGATGCTGAGAAGGGCCTGGTTCTGCGACATTACTTAGCCCCTCCGGTCTTCTTGGGCGCCGGTTTAGCCTGGCTTTCCTTTGCCAGTGTCTTGGCCTGACCGATCCAGTCTTCACGGGCAATCCGCCCGTCGAAAGCGAGATAGGCTTCGGCGGCAATGATATCGGCTTTCTTCCATGCGGCGATCTGATCGAAATGGAAGATGCCGTGTTCGTTGAGCTTGCGCTCGTTGACCGGACCTATGCCCTTGATCAGGATCAGCTTGTCGGCCTTGCCGCCGCGCGGTTCGGCCAGTGCATTGGCTGTCGCCCCTGCCTTGATGCCAGCGGCTTTCGCCGGCGACGCCGTTTTAGGCGCCGTAGTCTTCGGCGACTCCGGTTTAGGAGCCGCAGCCTTCGGTGAGGCCGGTTTAGGCGCCGCGGCCTTCACTGACGCCTTGCGGGTGGCGGTAGCTTTTGCCGGTGCCGTCTCAAGCAGCGTGTTGGCCGGGATGAGTTCTACAGGCTGAGCATCGGGATGGGTCTCGACGATCTCGTGCAGCGCTTCTGAAGAGAGCAAATCGACAGCGGCCGTGATGTCGTCGACGCCCGCTTCTTCCGCCTTCTCGATCAGTTCGACGACTTCCTCGTCTTCGACGCCGAGATAGGCGGCGATGACCTTCGGATCATTCTTGACGGTCTCAGGCGTGCCATCGGAAATCTTGGTACCGTATTCGAGAACGACAACATGGTCGGAAATTTCCATCACCACGGACATGTCGTGCTCGATAAGCAGGATCGACGTTCCCGTATCGGCGCGAATATCGAGGAGCAACTTGTTGAGTTCCGCCGATTCACGCGCATTCAGGCCCGCTGCTGGCTCGTCGAGGCAAAGAAGCTCCGGCCCGGTGCACATGGCACGGGCAATCTCGAGCCGGCGCTGCGCCCCGTAGGGCAGATCGCCGGCAGGATCGTCCGCCCGGCTGACGAGATTGATCTTCTCCAGCCAGTAACGTGCCTTCTCTATCGCTTCGGCGGCCGCTTTTTTGTAGGTCGGGAAGCCGAGGAGGCCGAGGACGGTGAAGCCCGAGGAAAGCATCAGCGGATTGTGCTGCGCAACCAGGAGGTTTTCGAGCACCGTCAGGCCCGAGAACAGGCGGATATTCTGGAACGTCCGCGCCACCTTTGCCCGCTTGGTGATGACATGATCGGCCATGCGTTCGAGAAGATACTCCTCGCCGTTCTGACGCGTCAGCGTCAACATGCCTTCGGTCGGCTTGTAGAAGCCGGTGATGCAGTTGAACACCGTCGTCTTGCCGGCACCGTTGGGGCCGATAAGGGCCGTGATCGCACCGCGCTTGGCTTCGAAGTTCAGGTCGTTGATGGCGATAAGGCCACCGAATTTCATGGAGAGACGTTCAACACGCAGGATTGCGCTGGTATTTTTCTGCACTTCCGAAACCATCAGCCGTGCCCTTCTTTCGTAAACTCGCCCGATATCATCTTGCGTTCATGCAAGAAGGCACTTGGTTCTCGACTGCCGGCAAAGCCGCGCGGCTTCCACACCATGACGACGATCATGGCAAGGCCGAACAACAACATGCGGTAGAGTTCCGGGGTAAAGTCGGGGCCGAAGATAAGCTTGAGGAATTCGAGTTCGCGCAACAATTCCGTACCGCCGATCATGACGGCCGCAGCGATTGCGATACCAACCAGCGATCCCATTCCGCCGAGAACGACCATCGCCAGGATGATTGCCGATTCGAGGAAGACGAAGGATTCCGGGCTGACGAAACCCTGGCGTGCCGCGAAGAACGAGCCGGCAAAACCGCCGAACATCGCGCCGGTGGCGAATGCCGTAAGCTTGGTCGTCGTGGTGTTGATGCCAAGCGAGCGGCACGCGATCTCGTCTTCGCGCAGGGCCTCCCAGGCGCGGCCAACAGGCATGCGGCGCAGGCGGATCGTGACCCAGGCGGTCAGCAGCGCCAGGCAAAGGATGAGATAATAGAGGAAGATCTTGTAGTAGACGCCGGAGTTTGGCAGGCCGAACATCGCAGCGAAACCTGTCGGACCCGGGGTGAACGGGATGCCGAACAATGTCGCCTTGGCGATGCCGGAGATACCGAACGTTCCCTTGGTGACAGCTGTCCAGTTGATGAGGACAAGACGGATGATCTCACCGAAGGCAAGCGTAACGATAGCAAGATAGTCGCCGCGCAGGCGCAGCACCGGGAACCCAAGAATAATGCCCCAGGTCGCGGCGAAAATGCCGGCCATCGGCAAAAGCAGCCAGAATGACAGGCCGAAATGGGCCGAGAGCAGCGCGTAGGAATAAGCACCGACGGCATAGAATGCGACGTAACCGAGATCGAGCAGTCCGGCGAGGCCGACCACGATATTTAGTCCCCACGCCAGCATGACATAGATAAGGATCTGGATGCCGAAATTATCGACATATTTGAGTGAGGCCTGCAGGCCGCCCATCATCGATCCCTGATAGGCACTGAGTATCAGGACCACGAGGGCCGGATAGAGGAAGAGCAGGCCGAGACCGATCTTCGGGAAAGACTTCCTGAATGCGGACGGCTCCCTCGCCTCTGTGACCTTGTGCAACTTCTTGCGCTCGGCGCGCATGGGCGCAGTGTATGTAACGAGGAACCGGCCCACCGCCGCGACGAGGACAAAGATCGCCAAAAGCCCCCAGCGCTGGGTCAGGATAAGTTCGTTGCGAATGTTCTGCTCGGTGCGGAAACCGACAATCAGGCAGAAAAGCCCGAGTGCGATTGCACCGGAGATAATCCCTTCCTTCAGGGCTTTCGCGAAAACGGAGTCCCGTTCTGTATTCTGGACATCGGCCATAAGCTTATACCTTCTCGACTTCGGGCCGACCGAGGATACCGGATGGCAGGAAGATCAGCACGATCGCCAGGATCGAGAAAGCCGCGACATCCTTGTAATCGATGGAGAAATAGGCGGACCAGAGCGCTTCGATGAGGCCGATGAGCAATCCACCCACCACGGCGCCGGGAAGCGACCCGATGCCGCCGAGAACGGCAGCGGTAAAGGCCTTTACGCCCGGCACGAAGCCATCGGTGAAGGAAATGACGCCGTAGAACATGAGATAGAGCGTTCCGGCGACGGCGGCGAGCATTGCGCCCATGACGAAGGTCATGGAGATCGTCTTGTCGACATCGATGCCCAGCAGCGCCGCCATCTTGCGGTCCTGCTCGCAGGATCGCTGGGCCCGCCCGAGCGTCGTCTTGTTGACGAGGTACCAGAAAGCGGCAAGCAAAATCGCTGTGACGATAATGATAACCATCTGCTTGTAGGCGATGGTGATATTGGTGCCGTAAATGGTGATACCGCCATTGACCAGCGGCGGGATCGGCTTGTTGCGCGGACCCTGCGTAACCTGCACGAAATTCGACAGCGCGATCGACATGCCGATCGCCGTAATCAACGGCGCAAGGCGGAACGATCCGCGCAGCGGCCTATAAGCCAGGCGCTCGATCGTCCAGCTCCACAACCCCGTCAGCAGCATGGCGACGAGCATCATCAGGAGCAGCGCCAGCACGACAGGCACGCCGCCAATGAAAGTGGTTAAAGCTAGAAAAACGATCATCGCCATGAAGGCGCCAAGCATGAAAATATCGCCATGGGCGAAGTTGATCATGCCGATGATCCCGTAGACCATCGTATAACCGATTGCGATCAGGCCATAGATTGAACCAAGCGTCAGACCATTGATCGATTGCTGGATGAAGTACTCCATCGCAACGATACCCCTCATTTTTTATTGGGAATTTTCTTATCCGGTTTTTTTATCCGGTTCCCGTTTACCCCAATATGCTACACCTAGCGTGTGCGCTAAAGAAAGCAACAGCTTTTTTAGCGCACGCGATATCTTTACATTTGCTCGCACAGTTTCGGCGGGATTATACACCAAAATTGGACGGTTCCGTAGGGAATGTTGCCACCAATAGCTGGAAAACCGTTGTTTCGTCTGGCACCGCCTTAATTGGCCGTCTTTCCCTACACGCTCATTTGACGACAAACCCGTGGGCGAAGGGATCGCGATCATCGATGAAGATGGTGTTGTAGCCGGTCATGCGAGCCCAGCCGGCGATGGACGGAATGATGGCCGGCTGGCCGGCGACTGTTACAGCCTTTTCGACGCGACCGTGGAACAGCGAACCGATGATCGACTCGTGCACGAAATCATCGCCGGGCTTCAACTTGCCCTTTGCAGCAAGCTGGGCCATGCGCGCCGATGTGCCCGTACCGCAAGGGGAACGGTCGATCGCCTTGTCTCCGTAAAAAACGGCGTTGCGTGCGTGCGCTTCCGTCCGCGTGGGCGCGCCTGTCCACAGTATATGGCTCAGCACATTGATCTCGGGCTTTTCCGGATGCTCGAATTTGTAACGCTCATTGAGGCGCTGGCGCAGCACCGGGCTCCACCCGATG
This sequence comes from Phyllobacterium sp. YR620, assembly GCF_900104165.1. Lineage (NCBI taxonomy): Bacteria > Pseudomonadati > Pseudomonadota > Alphaproteobacteria > Hyphomicrobiales > Phyllobacteriaceae > Phyllobacterium > Phyllobacterium sp. YR620. The sequence goes on along the minus strand of NZ_FNJP01000002.1, from coordinate 655,076 downwards.
AGATCAAGCGCCCGGTAGTCGGCGAGATCGCGGAAGTTCTCCTGCGGATCGACGATGGCGTAGAAATTGCCGCCATAGGCTACGTCAACGGTAAGAACGCCAAGGTCCGGACACTCGACCTCCAGGCCCTCGGCGTAGAGGAAAGCCGGTACATTGGTGAGGCGCACGCTCGTAACGTATTGCCCCTCCTGCGTATATTCCGCAACGACGAGACCGGCGGGCGTATCGAGGTTGAGACGCCCCGGCGTGCGCGGATTGATGAGACCATGTTCGATCGCCATGGTGACCGTGCCGATCGTCCCATGGCCGCACATGGGAAGACAGCCGGAGGTCTCGATGAACAGCACCGCAACGTCACAATCTTCGCGCGTCGGCGGATAGAGGATCGAACCCGACATCATGTCGTGGCCGCGCGGCTCGAACATCAGGCCGGTCCGGATCCAGTCGTATTCGGCGAGGAAATGCGCGCGCTTTTCCATCATCGTAGCGCCGACCAGATTGGGACCGCCGCCAGCGACAAGGCGGACCGGATTGCCGCAGGTATGACCATCGACACAGAAGAAGGAATGACGCGCCATGATGCTCCTCAAAAGCGTTGCGGATGGAATGCTTCGATCGCGATCGACGGCGTGCGACCGTCGATCAAATCGCTGATCAGGCGCCCTGTCGCCGCGGCCTGGGTCAGCCCAAGATGGCCGTGACCGAATGCGTAGAGTACATTTTTACTCGCCCTTGCATAGCCGATAACGGGCAGCGAATCCGGCAGCGACGGACGATAGCCCATCCACTGCCTCCCGCCCCCGGTCTCAAGCCCGGGCATGAATAATTTGGCCTTGGTCAGCATGGCCTCGGAGCGAGCGAAGTTGGGCGGGAGATCAAGGCCGCCAAGTTCGACAGCTCCGCCGATACGCAAGCCGGTTTCGAGGGGCGTGACGACAAAGCCGTGACCGGAAAATATCAACTGCCTGTTCAGGTTAAAGGCGTCTTTGGGCAAAGTCGTGTTGTAGCCGCGCTCGGTTTCAAGCGGTATCGCGTCGCCGAGCTGCTTCGCGAGCCGGTGCGACCATGCCCCGCCGGCAACGACGAGCTTTCCAGCATTGATCGTCTCACCATTGGCAAGTCCGATCGCCACGCCTTCCGCGGTGCTCGTGACGGTCACTACCTCCGCCTGCCTGTAACGGGCGCCAAGGCGTTCGGCGTAAGCCCACAGCCCCTTTCCGACATGGAGCGGATCGCTGACGGTCTTCCACCCGGGAACGAACGTTCCCGCCACGAAACGCCGCGCCAGTCCGGGCTGGCATTCTGCGAGGTCGTCACCGCGCAGATGCTCGAAGGCGATCCCTGCCTTCTTGCGGGCGGTCCAACCGGGCAGAGCGCTGTTGAGCTCTTCTTCGCTCTCGTAAAGTTCGAGCGATCCGTCCTCGCGCACCATATGGCGAATGCCGGCGCGCTCCATCAACCCAAGCATTTCAGGCTCGGCAAGCCGCATCATGGCGCCTTGCGCCTCGATCGTATGGAATTGCGCTGCTGGCCGGCTGGCGCGCCAGAAGCGATAGAGCCAGGGGGCCAATTTGGGAAGGTAACCCGGCCGTATCGTGAATGGGCCGAGCGGATCTCTCAGCCAGCGGGGCACCTTGGCGAGAACGCCTTTCGATGCCATTGGCAATATGTCCGAAAAGGCAAGAGCCCCGGCATTGCCGGAACTTGTACCCTCGCAAATGCCTTGCCTGTCGATGACGAGAACCTTGTGGCCGCCTTCCGACAATATGGCAGCGACAGCAGTGCCGACAATGCCGGCACCGATGATGACGATGTCGTCCTTGCGCCCATCCATCGTATGCCGGGAGACTTAGAGGACCGGCAAGGTTGGGCGCGATGCGATCGCGTTCCTGACGATCAGTTCCACCGCTTCACGCCGTGCACCGCGCAGCGGCTGGCGTGGGAGACGAACCCTGTCATTGGTGCCGATCTCGAGCACTTCCGCGAGCTTGATGTTCTGGACGAGATAGGTCGAGACATCGAGATCGAGAAGCGGCCGGAACCAGCGATAAATGCGCAGCGCTTCTTCATAGCGACCGGCTTGGACGAGCTTGTAGATTGCAACCGTTTCCTTCGGGAACGCGGTGACGAGACCGGCCACCCAGCCGATGGCGCCGGCGGTCAGCGCTTCGAAGGCGAGATTGTCGACGCCGGTGAAAAGGTCGAAGCGGGTGCCGAACGTATTGATGATGTCGGTCGTGCGGCGGACGTCGTCGGACGATTCCTTGATGGCGACGAAGAGATCATCCGATGCCAGCTCGCCGAGGATTTCATTGGTGACATCGACGCGATAGGCGATACGGTTTGAATAGATCATTACCGGGAGTTCGCCAGCCGCGGCAACGGCCTTCAAAGTTGTGACGGTTTCTTCCGGGTCGGTGTGATAGATCGGGCTCGGCACGAGCATGAGACCATTGGCACCGGCGCGTGCTGCGCGCTTTGCAAGCGCCGCGCCCTCGCGGGTCGCCGCTTCATTGATCGTCAGCAGCACAGGCTTGCCGTTTGCTACGCGTTTTGCGGTCTCAAGAACTTCGAGCTTCTCGTCATGGCTGAGCATCGGCCCCTCGCCGAGCGAGCCCGCAACGATCAGGCCATCGCATCCAGCGTCCATCAGGAGCGAGAAGCAACGTTCCATTTCCGCATGATCGAGATTATCATCCTTGGTGAATTTGCTGGTTACAGCTGGAAAAATGCCTGCCCACATATCTCTGCTCCTTCTTGATATATCAGAAATATATCTGTAATCTTCGTCGCTGTCAATTGGGTACTCCGAAAGATTCAAATATATGCATCAAGCCACAGTCCAGAGTTCAATTCCGACGGGAGAAAGCCTCGCCGAACTGGCATATCGCCAGATCGAGGAAATGATCGTTACGCTCAAGCTTGAGCCGGGGGCGATTATCAATGAGCGGGCCTTGACCGACATTACCGGGATGGGCCGCACACCCGTGCGCGAGGCGGTGCAGAAACTCGCCTGGGAAGGCTTGATGGAGATCCGGCCGCGCTCGGGCATCGCGATTGCCGCGCTCAATCCACAGGATTTTCGCAAGGTCCTCGATACCCGGGAGGGCGTTGAGAGGGTCCTCGCCCGCGACGCCGCGCTCTATGGCGCCGACCTTCACCACCGGCGCCTGCAGCAAGCCTCCGATGCCATGAGCGCCGCTCAAGAAGGCAATAATGTCGGCAGCTTTCTTGCTGCGGACAAGACGTTCGACACGGTCCTTGGCCAGGCGGCGGAAAACCCGTTTGCGGCCCGGCTCGCGTCACCCCTTCAGACGCACAGCCGCAGGTTCTGGTTCCGGCTGCAGCGGCCGGGAAGCCTGCAGGAATCCGCCGGCGCCCACCGGGCATTGATCGAAGCAATCATAGATCGGGATGAGCAGCGCGCTGCCGATGAGGCCACAAGGTTGATCGACCATTTGCGCAGCATGGCGCCCTGATCTGCCAGCCCCATGAAAGCAGAAAGGGCCGCGGCATTGCTGCCACAGCCCCTGCTCAATTCCCTGACCCGCAGGTTACTTCATTGTCGGGATGACGAATTCCGCGCCATCTTTCACGCCGGATGGCCAGCGCGACGTGACTGTCTTGGTCTTGGTGTAGAAGCGGAACGCATCCGGGCCATGCTGGTTGAGATCACCGAAGCCCGAAGCCTTCCAGCCGCCGAACGTGTAGTAGGCGATCGGAACCGGGATCGGAACGTTGACACCGACCATGCCCACCTGGACGCGCGAGGCGAAGTCGCGTGCCGCATCGCCGTCGCGGGTGAAAATGGCAACGCCATTGCCGTATTCGTGTTCGTTGGGTAGGCGCAGCGCATCCTCATAGGTTTCGGCGCGGACGATGCTGAGCACAGGGCCAAAAATCTCTTCCTTGTAGATGCGCATGTCAGGGGTCACGTTGTCGAAGAGGCAGCCACCCATGTAGTAGCCATTCTCATAGCCCTGCATCTTGAAGTCGCGGCCGTCGACGACGAGCTTGGCGCCTTCCTTGATGCCGAGATCGACATAACCCCTGATGCGTTCCAGCGCGTCCTTGGTAACAACGGGACCGTAGTCGGCCGACATATCGGTCGAGGGGCCGACCTTGAGGCTTTCGACACGCGGGGCAAGACGTGCGACCAGGCGATCAGCCGTATCCTTGCCAACTGGCACTGCGACGGAAATCGCCATACAGCGCTCGCCAGCCGAACCGTAACCGGCGCCGATAAGGGCGTCGACGGTCTGGTCCATATCCGCATCGGGCATGATAATCATATGGTTCTTGGCGCCGCCGAAGCACTGGGCGCGCTTGCCGTTGGCCGTCGCCCGCGCATAGATGTACTGGGCGATCGGGGTCGAGCCAACAAAGCCGATGGCCTTGACGTCCGGATCGTCGAGCAGCGCATCGACGGCGCTCTTGTCGCCATTGATCACGTTGAAAATGCCCGCGGGAAGCCCGGCCTCCATGAAGAGTTCGGCAAGGCGCATCGGCACGCCCGGATCGCGCTCCGACGGCTTCAAAATGAAAGCATTGCCGGAGACGATGGCAGGAGCGGCCTTCCATAACGGAATCATTGCCGGGAAGTTGAATGGCGTGATGCCTGCAACGACGCCGAGAGGCTGGCGCATCGAATAGACATCGATGCCGGTACCCGCATTGTCGCTGAATTCGCCCTTGAGCATGTGAGCGGCGCCGAGGCAGACTTCGACGACCTCAAGGCCACGCTGGATATCGCCCTTGGCGTCGGGAATGGTCTTGCCGTGTTCGCGGGCGAGAAGTTCGGCGAGCGAGTCGTATTCCGCTTCGACCAGTTCAAGAAACTTGCGCATGACGCGGATACGGCGCTGCGGATTGGTGGCAGCCCATTTCGGCTGTGCAGCCTTGGCGTCCTCGACGGCGGCGCGCACCTCTGCCGGCGTTGCCAGAGCAACGCGGCCCTGCACGGTTCCGTCCATGGGCTGGAAAATCTCCGTCGAGCGTCCGCTCGTGCCGGGGACGTTCTTGCCACCGATAAAATGTCCGACTTCACGCATTGTGATCTGCCTCCCTGCAATTGTTGGATTAATTCGTGGCTCATCATCGCGCTTCAAAATATTTATTGCAAGCCAAGCAAAAGCGTATCCGTTGTGCGAAAATTGAAGTACGAACTGCGGCAGGAGAAAAGCCTATGAACTGGGACGACGTACGTATTTTCCTGGCGGTTGCACGTTCGGGGCAGATTCTAGGCGCCGCAAAGCGCCTCGGCGTCAACCACGCGACGGTCGCGCGGCGGTTGACGGCGTTCGAACACGACCTCAACACGAAGCTTCTTACCCGTCGCACCAATGGCTGCGAACTGACCCACGCCGGCGAGGAATTCCTGCTTTCGGCTGAGCGCATGGAAGCCGAGATGCTGTCAATTCGCTCGTCGCTCGGCGATGCGGATGTCGCGATCTCCGGTTCGGTCCGGATTGGCGCCCCCGACGGCTTCGGCGTCACCTTCCTTGCGCCGCGCCTCGCCACTCTGACCGCACGCTATCCCGACCTGAAGATCCAGCTGGTTCCGGTTCCCCGCTCCTTTTCGCTGTCGCGGCGCGAGGCTGACATCGCCATAACCGTCGATCGACCTGACCAGGGCCGGCTTGTCGCGCGCAAGCTCGTGGATTACAGCCTCGGCCTCTATGCAAGCCGCACCTACCTCGACGCGCACCCTGCGCCGCGCTCGATCGACGAACTCGCGAACCACAGGCTTGTTGGCTATGTCGATGACCTCGTCATCAGCCAATCGCTGAATTACGCGCCTGAGATCAGCCGCGACTGGCGTCCTGCATTCGAAATCTCGAGCGCGCTCGGCCAGGTCGAAGCTGTGCGCGCCGGCGCGGGCATCGGCATCTTGCATATGTTCATCGCGCGCGAGCACGCCGATCTCGTCCCGGTCCTGCCCGAGCGCACGATCCGCCGCTCCTACTGGCTCGCATATCATGAATCGGTTCGCACGCTGCGGCGCATAACCGCCGTTTCGAGTTTTATTTCCGATCTTGTCAGCAGCGAGAACGCACGATTTTCCTGAACACTGCCTCTTTCGAAGCACCCTAGAAATGTGATCGCTGTCACTGGAACAAAAATTGCCCCGGAAGCTTCAATTGGTGCACATTCACGTTGTTTTGATTCGGTATTGGAGAGGCAAAATGTACCGATATATCCTTGCTTTCGCTGTCGCCTTTGGAGGCGCGCAATATTTCATTTCTACACCTGCACTCGCGCAGAGCACGATCAAATGCGAATCGCGCAAGTTCAAATATAGGGAGTGCGATGCCGGCATGCGCCGACCGCGCGTTGTCCGCCAGCTTTCAGGGACGCCCTGCGTTGCCGGCGACACGTGGGGTTTTGCCCGCGGCGTGATCTGGGTCGACAAGGGTTGCTCCGCTGTCTTTGCCGATTCCGGCGGCAGGCCGCCGCAGCGCTACTATCGCAACCGCGACCCCTATCCGGACGACCGCTACCAGCAGCCGCGCCGCGGCTACGACGATCGGTCCTACGATCCCTATCGCGGCGATCCGCAGAGCGATTGGTAATCGCTATTCCGAACTGAGAGCGACTGCCGGCTGAAGCCTTGAAGCGTTTCGAGCCGGCAGAAACCCGAACACCAGGCCTGTCAGGAACGAACAGGCGAAGGCGAGGGCCACCGGCCCGATTGTGAAACTGACTGGCGCGCCAAGAACCTTGGCAAGAATGCCCGTACCAAGGCCGGCGACCACGCCGATTGCACCGCCGATGGCAGAAACGACCACAGCCTCGATGATGAATTGCAGCAGGATATCGCGCTGGCGCGCACCTGTTGCCATACGCACGCCGATTTCGCGCGTCCGCTCACTGACACTTACCAGCATGATGTTCATGACGCCGATACCGCCGACGAGCAGGGATATGGCGGCAACGGCACCGAGAAACAGCTTCAGCGTATTCGACGTTTCGGTCACCGCCTCGCGGATCGAGGCCATATTGGTGATCTGGGTGTCCTGCTTCTTGTGACGGCGATCGAGGAGCGCCTGCAGCGCATCCTGCGTCGTGTCGATGGCGGCGCTGTCCTTCACCTGTACCGTAATGGAGCGCACATTGCGTTGTCCGAAGATGCGCATGCTGCCTGTCGTCAGCGGCATGAGGATCGTATCGTCCTGGTCGTTGCCGCCTGGCCCCGCCCCCATCTCACTCATCACGCCAATGATCTGGAACGGAATTTTACTGACCAGCACATATTTTCCGAGCGGATTTTCGCCGTCTGGAAACAAGGTCTTCTCCACCGTGCGGCCGATGACGGCGACGGGGGCATAGCTTTCCATATCGTCCCTGTTGAGGAATTCGCCTTTGGCGACCTTCCAGGATTTCGCCTCGGTGAACTGGGGAACGGTACCGTTTGCCGTGGTTTGATAGTCGACATTGCCGTAACGTAACGTAACGGTGCTGGTCATTTCCGGAACGGCAAAGGCAACGTTCGGCACTTCGAGGATGGCATCCGCATCGGCCGGAACGAGCGTTACGTTACTGCCGCCACTCGTGCCGCGAAAATTAGCCATGCTCGGGCGAACTACCAGCAAATCGGAACCCATGGCGGAGATACGGTCGAGCACGGAGTTCTGCGCGCCCGTCCCGATTGCCAGCATCGCCACGACAGATCCGACACCGATAACGATGCCAAGCAGCGTCAGGATCGTGCGGAACAGGTTGGCATGGAGCGCGCGCAGCGCCATCTTGACGGCTTCAGTCACATCGGCAAGTGCCGCGACGCCTTCGACGGCTTTCTGCTTCAGACCGGAAGCGGCCTCGGGATTGCTGCGGCCCTTCTTGGTGCGATCGGAAACGACGCGCCCATCGCGCAATTCGATCAGCCGATCTGCCTGCTCGGCCACCTCACGCGAGTGGGTGATAACGATGATGGTGTGGCCGCTCTCATTCATGCTTCGCAGCAGCGCCATAACCTCTTCGCCGCTCTGGCTGTCCAGAGCGCCGGTAGGTTCGTCCGCAAGAATGATGCGCCCGCCATTCATCAGCGCCCGGGCGATCGATACGCGTTGCTGCTGCCCGCCCGAAAGCTGGTTAGGCCGGTGATCGAGCCTGTCGCCGAGCTTCAGCGAATTGAGCAGCGCCTCGGCGCGGTCGCGCCGGTCTCGCGCATGCGCGCCGGCATAGACGGCAGGAACCTCGACATTCTCCTGGGCGCTCGCCGTCGGAATGAGATTGTAGCTCTGGAAGACGAATCCGAAGGTGCGACGGCGCAGTCCGGCAAGCTCGTCGGGTTCGAACGCGGAGACCTGCTCGCCGTCCAGGAGATAGTCGCCGGTGGTTGGCCGGTCGAGGCAGCCCAGAATGTTCATCAACGTCGATTTGCCCGAGCCCGATTGCCCGATGATCGCGACAAACTCGCCCGCCTCGATATCGAGCGATATGCCGTGCAGGACCTCAACGGCGAGATCGCCATTGTAGTAGGTCTTCGTGATATCCTTGAGCGAGATCAGCGCGGTCATGTCTTTGCTCAGAACATCGGCGGCATGCGAACCGAACGCTGCGAACGGTTGCCGCCACTATTCGGTTTCGTCGCTGCTGGATCGCTTCCGGTTCCGACGACAACGCGCTCGCCTTCACTGAGACCGCTTTTGATCTCGGCATTGACGCGGTTGCGAATGCCGACTTCGACCGCGCGCGTTTCAGTGGCGCCAGCCGCCGTGACGACTGTCACCTCGCCCTTGTGCGATGCTTCGCCACTGCCGCCGCGCCGCGAGCCCGAAGGCATGGTGATTGCCGAACTCGGCACGACAAGCACATCTCGCGCAGCGGACTCAACGAAGAAGACCTGGGCGCTCATCGAGATCATGAGATCGCCATCGGGATTGGGAACGTCGAAGAGCGCATAATATAGAACGACATTGTTTTCGATGTCCGGCGTAGGCTGGATCTGCCGCAGTTTGCCCGTATAGCGCTTGCCCGGCTGACCGAGCAGCGTGAAATAGGCATCCATGCCGATCTTGAGCTTGCTGACGTCTGCCTCGGAAACTTGCGCCTTGACCGTCATCGTCGAAAGATCGGCAATGGTGACGATCGTCGGCGCCGTCTGGCTCGCATTGAGCGTCTGGCCTTCCTTGACCGGCACGGCAGCTATCGTTCCGGCCATGGGAGCATAGATTTTGGTGTAGCCAAGATCGACTTCGTCGCCGGCAAGGGTCGCCTGTTGCTTGCGAATCTGCGCCTCGAGCGCATTGACGTCCGCTTCCGCGCCGGCGAGGTCGGCGACCGCCTGATCGAGCACCGATTGCGAGACGCTGCGCGTTGCGACGAGATTACGCTGGCGGTCGATGTTGGACTGCTTCAGGACAAGCTGCGCCTGCTTCGAGACGAGCTGTGCCTTCAAATTGGCAAGTTCCGCCTGGTCGATTTCAATCTTGTTGAGGATGGTGGCGGGATCGATCTCGCCTACGAGCTGGTTTTGCGTGACCTTATCGCCGATCTCGACGTGAAGGACTTTCAGCTGACCGGAAACCTGCGCGCCGGCATCGACCGATTTTATCGAATCGAGCGTGCCGACTGCGGTAACAGCATTTTCGATATCGCCGCGCTCGACCGCCTGCGTGACGACGGCGGCCGTCGCAGTCGAGTTCTGGTAGCGATTCCACGTATAGGCGCCCGCTCCCACGGCAATGAGCACTACGGGGATCCAGAACCAGAAGCGGGCGCGCTTTTTCTTGCGGCTCGGTGGAACTGCTCCGGGAATGAAGGTCACATTGGATGTTTCGGGAGTCTTGTCCCGCTTGGCCGCTCTGGCTATTTCTTTCATCCGACCCGCTCCACTCTCATCCGCCGCCTCAACTCGTCCATATTACCAACAAATGGAGATGAGGGGTTCGCCCGAAAAGCATTGAGATCATTATATTTTGGTAATGATCCTCGAGGCGCGATTATGAACGGCGTGCATGAACGGCGGCTGAATGATCAGACGCGATGATATGGATGTCCGGAGAGGATCGTCGTTGCCCGATACATCTGCTCGGCGACAAGGATGCGCACAATCTGATGCGGCCAGGTCATTGCGCCGAGCGCAAGCACAAGATCGGCCCTGTCGCGAAGAGCGGGATCATGCCCATCTGGTCCGCCGATCGCGAGCAGGAGCTGACGCTTGCCGTTGTCGCGGAAGCGCGCGATCTTTTCCGCGAAGGCTTCGGACGACAATGTCTTGCCGCGCTCATCGAGAAGGACAAGCACGCCGCCCTGATCCAGGGCTTCGAGGACTTTTGCCGATTCTTCCTGCTTGCGCAGCTCGGGTTGCTGCGCCCTGCTTTCAGTGATTTCCGTCACCGACGCAAATTCGAGCCCGAGTGGCGCGCCGGTTTTCTTCAAACGGTCGAAATAGCGGTCGGCCAGTTCGCGTTCGGGGCCAGACTTCATCCGGCCAACGGCAAAAACGGTAATGCGCACGAAAGGATTCCTGTGCCCGCACTCGGATGGGTGCTACTCTGTTACGGGCTCGTAAACGACCGCCCCGGCCGTTAGCCGGTTCAAAATCACATCAACCGCCCAGGGCGTCATTTGGGCCTGCGCCCGGACGCCCCGATCCGTCAATCAGTGAACGGTTTCTCCGTCAAGCTCGGGAGCCTGCCACATCTTTTCGATGTTGTAGAACTCACGCACTTCGGGACGGAAAACATGGATGATGATATCGCCCGTGTCGATCAGCACCCAATCACCGCCGCTTAGGCCTTCGACCTTGACGCCATTGCCATGCCCGCTCTCTTTCAGAGCGCGCAAAAGCTGGTCCGCAACCGCCGTTACGTGACGATGCGAACGTCCCGACGCGATGACCATGTGATCACCGATGACGGACTTGCCTCTCAGGTCGATGGGGACAATGTTTTCGGCCTTGGAGTCTTCAAGACTAGCAAGAACCGACTGAAGGGCGAGAGATACGGAACTCAGTCCGCCCATCTCCGCCGTTGAAGGTGCCAAGGCATCCTTCTTCTGAAATGCTGTTCTCAGTGTATTTCCTTTCCCTTAAGAACAACGCGACGCAGCCGACAAAACATACTGCACGCTATTAAGATAGGCAGAGTCGCATGACACTTTCAAGACATCCGAAGGGAGCATTCGATCACGTTTTGCGCGATCCACTCTGCGTCCCGTTGCGGATAGCCGTGGAAGACAGCAGCGAACGAGGCCCATGGATGAATGTCCATGCCGGTGCCTTCGAGCGCGCCAGAATCGGCGCGTCCGCTTCATCGACCCGCGCATAGTCGAACGTCTTCGCCATGCGCGACGACAAAAACGCCAGCGTCGATCCCGGCCTGTCGATAACGGCGATGGGAAATGTCAGCGCAATCTTGTGCCAGCGTTGCCAGCGGTGGAAATCCGCCAGGTTGTCCGCCCCCATGATCCAGACGAAATTGACGCCGGGATTGCGCGCCTTGATCAGGGCGAGCGTATCCGCCGTGTAGCGAATATGGTAGGCGGCTTCGAAGGCGGTGATCTTGATGCGCGGATCGTGCAGCAGGGCTTCGCAAAGCGCCAGTCGCTGGGCAAGCGGCGCCAGCCGCCTTGTATCCTTGAGCGGGTTGCCGGGCGTGACCATCCACCAGAGCTGATCGAGCTTGAGGCGCCGCAGGGCGATTTCCGCAACGAGCGCGTGACCGGCATGCGGCGGGTTGAAAGAACCGCCAAAAAGCCCGACCGTCATGCCTTTTTCAACAAAGGGCATGCGCAGGTGCGCTTCACTGACGCCCGGGAAGCTTGTCTGCAGCGCCTGCCCTGGTTTCACGGGCGCGTCTGGCCATTGCCGCGCACGCGGTACTTGAACGACGTCAATTGCTCGACACCGACCGGACCACGCGCGTGCATCTTGCCAGTCGCGATACCAATCTCCGCGCCCATGCCAAACTCGCCGCCGTCGGCAAACTGCGTAGACGCGTTGTGCAGCAAGATGGCCGAATCGATCTCGTTGAAGAACCGCTCGACCACCTTTGGATCTTCCGCGACGACGGCTTCGGTGTGATGGGACGAATAGCGATTGATATGATCGAGGGCGCCGCCGATGCCATCGACCAGCCGGACCGAAATGATAGCGTCGAGATATTCCGTCGTCCAATCTTCTTCCTTAGCGGGCGTTGCAACGGGATACACCGATACCACGTCCGCCTCGGCGCGAATCTCGCAACCCGCAGCGCTGAGATCCTCAAGCAAGGCAGTGAAGTCAGCCGGCGCGATCGCACGGTCGATAAGAAGCGTTTCCGCCGCCCCGCAAATCCCGGTGCGCCGCATCTTGGCATTGACTGCAATCTTGCGCGCCATGTCGAGATCGGCAGAGCCGTCGATATAGAGATGGCACAGGCCCTCGAGATGGGCGAACACAGGAACACGCGCTTCGGACTGTACCCGCGCCACCAGGCTTTTGCCGCCACGCGGTATGATCACATCGAGATTGCCATCGAGACCCGTCAGCATTTCCCCGACGGCGGCGCGATCGGTCGTGGGAACGAGCTGGATCGCATCGTGCGGCAAGCCTGCCGCTTCGAGCCCCTCGATCAGGGCAGCATGAATTGCCTGCGAGGAATGCGCCGAATCGGAGCCGCCGCGCAAGATGACGGCATTACCGGATTTGAGGCAAAGGGCGCCCGCATCAGCGGTCACATTCGGCCGGCTTTCGTATATGACGCCGATGACGCCGAGCGGGGTGCGCACCCGTTCGATCTGGAGGCCATTGGGACGATCCCACTCGGCGATCACCGTACCGACAGGATCCGCCAGCGCAGCGATCGTGCGGATGCTTTCCGCGATACCGGCGATACGCTCTTCATCCAGTGTAAGGCGGTCCAGCATTGCGGCGCTCATGCCGGCGGTTACCCCATTGGCGACGTCCTCGCGGTTGGCTGCGAGGATTTCTGCCTGCCGCCGCTCGATTGCCGCGGCCATGGCATTGAGCGCAGCCGTCTTCTTGTCCGACGAGGCGATAGCAAGCGGTTGTGCGGCGACGCGAGCCTTGCGGCCGATATCTGCCATAAGATCGGCGACCGTCGTCTTAGCCTCGACGCGTTCCAACATTTGCTACTCCTTCGCCGCAGCCACTCGCTTGGCCGCGCGCACCACAAGATCATCACGATGAATCATCGCCGAACGTGCATCATAACCGAGAATGCCGGCAATCTCATTGGTCTTCCGTCCGGCTATTTTCACCGCATCGGCAGCGTCATAGGCAATGAGGCCGCGCGCAGCCTCGCGCCCGTCGGGCCCGAACACCGCAACCGTATCACCACGCAGGAATTGCCCTGCGACTTCGCGAACACCGGCCGCAAGCAGCGACTTGCCGGATTTCAGCGCTACGAGCGCTCCCTCGTCGATGACGATGCGCCCCGAAGGTTCGAGATTGCCTGAAATCCATGTCTTCCATGCGTTGACCGGCGTCAAACTCGCCTTGAACAGCGTGGAGCGCTCGCCCTGATCGATCGCCGCGAGAGGATTAAAGCGCGTGCCTGATGTAATGATCATGGCGGTACCCGCCGCATTGGCGATCTTGCCGGCGTCAAGCTTGGTCTTCATGCCGCCACGCGAATATTCCGAGGCGGCAGCCCCCGCCATCGCTTCTATATCCGGCGTGATGGCATCAACGACGGGCAGGAACTGCGCATCCGGATTTTGGTGCGGCGGAGCGGTGTAGAGCCCGTCTATATCGGAAAGCAGGATCAGGAGATCGGCGCCCATCATCGTCGCAACGCGAGCCGCCAGGCGATCATTGTCGCCGTAGCGGATTTCAGTGGTCGCAACCGTATCGTTTTCATTGATGACGGGGATGGCCTTCAGCCGCAAAAGTGTGCCTACGGTGGCACGCGCATTGAGATAGCGACGCCGTTCCTCCGTATCGGAAAGCGTCAGCAGGATTTGGCCGGCGCGCAGAGCGTGATGACTGAGGACTTCAGCATAGGCCTTCGCAAGTTCGATCTGCCCGGCAGCCGCGGCGGCCTGGCTTTCTTCGAGGCGCAAGGGCCCCTTCGGAAGCCCGAGGACAGTACGCCCGAGTGCGATCGCGCCTGACGATACGATCATCACCTCGACACCGGCCTTGGCGAGCGCAGCTACATCGGCGCCAAGGCTTTCCAGCCAATCGCGCTTGAGACCGGCTGTACGGTCGACAAGCAGGGCCGAACCGATCTTCACCACAATGCGGCGATAGGTCGAGAGCCTGAAAGACTGATGCGGCTGGGAAATATGATTCATCTGATCAAACCAACGCTCATCGTTGAATATTCAAGAATTGAACCGGGTATCGACTTCAACCGGCCGGTCGGCCTCACGCGATTCCAGAATGATCGCCGACAGGGCACGCAGCACCTGCTCGACGCCCTCGCGCGTCACCGCCGAGAGCAGCATCGGCTCGCGCCCGGCGACCTTCTTCAGCGCCGCCACCTTTTTCTTGCGCGCCGCTGCGTCGAGCGTGTCGACCTGGCTCAGCGCCACGATCTCGAGCTTTTCCGCCAGGCCATGACCATAGGCCTCGAGTTCGGCACGCACGGTCTTATAGGCCTCGGCGACGTTCTCCTCCTGGGCGGATACCAGATGCAGAAGCACACGCGTGCGCTCGACGTGGCCGAGGAAACGGTCGCCGATACCGACGCCCTCATGCGCGCCCTCGATCAGGCCGGGAATATCGGCAATAACGAATTCGCGACCATCAATACGCGCAACGCCAAGATTGGGATGCAGGGTCGTGAACGGATAGTCGGCAATTTTCGGCTTGGCCGCGGTCACGCTCGCAAGGAATGTCGACTTGCCGGCATTCGGCTTGCCGAGGAGACCGGCATCCGCGATCAGCTTCAGGCGCAGCCAGAGATTGCGCTCCTCACCTTCAAGGCCCGGATTGGCGCGGCGCGGCGCCTGATTGGTCGAGGTCTTGAAATGCAGATTGCCGAAGCCGCCATTGCCACCCTTGGCGAGGCGATAGCGCTGGCCGACCACAGTGAAATCGCAGATCAGCGTTTCATTGTCGTCTTCGAAGATCTGCGTGCCGACGGGCACCTTGAGGATGACATCGGCACCCTTGCCGCCGGTCATGTTCCGCCCCATGCCATGCATGCCGGTCTTTGCCTTGAAGTGCTGCTGGTAGCGATAGTCGATAAGCGTATTCAGGCCATCGACCGCCTCGGCCCAGACATCGCCGCCGCGACCGCCATCGCCGCCGTCCGGCCCGCCAAACTCCAGAAACTTTTCACGGCGGAACGATACCGCGCCGGCACCACCGTCGCCGGATCGGATATAGACCTTCGCCTGATCGAGAAATTTCATGAAATTCAGTCCTTATCGTTGTGGCGAGGCATTACAGTAAAATGCCCGCAAAGAAAACTGGCCGTCCCTATCCAGAACGGCCAGTTCATTCATGACGTCCAGCTACGCAAACCGATCCAGGTGCGCCGATCGAGCATGTAGCGCTCGACAGGCACGTTGCCGGCAGCGATTGAATCCATCATGCCTGTGTTGGCATATTGGAATCCGCTCTTGTAGATCACCCGGCGCGAGGCGATGTTCGACACGCGACACGACGCGTGCAGCTTTTCGACCTGCGTCGCGCGGAAAACGAGATCGACCAGCGCGTGGGCAGCCTCGGTGGCATAGCCTTTGCCCCAGTAGGGCTCGCCCAGCCAGTAACCGATTTCCAGCTCGTCCCGGCGCGAAGGAACGTACTCATCCTTGCTGCGCCGGTAATTGATGCCACAGCACCCGATAAACGTGCCGGATTGGCCCAGGGTAATCGCGTAGACGCATTTGCCGATCTCGCCCGCATTGGCGCGGCGCACAAAATCCACCGCATGTTCCTTCGTATAGGGATGCGGCATACGCGAAAGCATTTCGGCCACATGAAGGTTATCGGCGAGACGGGCAATTGCGTCGACATCCTCGTTACGTGGCGCCCGTAAAACCAGGCGTTCCGTAACGAGCACGGGACAGTCTATCAGGTCCAGCCGTTCTTCATCGTCTTCCAGTAAATCAGCAACCATTTTGTCGTCCTCCAGACACGAAAAGGGAGATGGGCTTTGATCCCATCTCCCTTTGATCTTTTGGCGGTTGCCATGTTTCACCGGGTCCGATGGGACGCCGGTGCTTCAAGCAGGACCGGCTATTCTGCTGCTTCGGCGATCGGGTTGACGATCGACACGTAGCTGCGGCCGTTGGCTTTGGTACGGAAGGAAACGACGCCTGCTTCAAGCGCAAACAGGGTGTGATCCTTGCCAAGACCAACATTGGTGCCAGCATGCCACTTGGTGCCGCGTTGACGCACGAGGATATTGCCGGCGAGAACCTTCTCGCCGCCAAACTTCTTCACGCCAAGGCGCTTCGATTCGGAATCACGACCGTTGCGTGACGAACCACCAGCTTTTTTGTGTGCCATCGGATTGCTCCTCTAAACTCTTCTTACTCGCCCGTAGCGGGCTTTTCAGCCTTGGCTGCAGCCTTCTTCGGCGCAGCCTTGGCCTTGGGGGCGGCTTTCGTCTCGGTTGCATCCGCGGCGACGGCAGCTTCTTCTGCCTTCGGAGCGGCTACCTTCTTGGCCGGCTTTTCAGCGGCCTTCTTGGAAGGCTTCGCACCATCCGTCAGGATTTCCGAGATGCGGATCGTCGTCAGTTCCTGGCGATGACCACGCGTGCGCTTGGAATTCTGGCGGCGACGCTTCTTGAATGCAATGACCTTGCGGGCACGGCCCTGCTCGACGACTTCCGCCGTGACGAGCGCGCCGTTGACGACGGGAGCACCGATCGTTGCGTCTGCTCCGACGCCTACCATCAGAACTTCGGCGAACTCAACGATGTCGCCGGCTTCGCCAGCAACTTTCTCGACCTTCACGAGGTCGTTGGCGGCAACGCGATACTGCTTACCACCGGTCTTGATGACTGCGAACATTTTTTCCCTTTCGGCGTTCGGTTCGGTTTTTTGCGGCACGCCGCAATAACCGTCTTTTTGTCAGTCGTGACAGATTGATAGAAAGGCGCTTCGATCAAAGAATTTCGGCGCCCGGATTCAAAAACAAACGGCGCGGAGAATCCCCCACGCCAGTCGTTGCGCGCTTATAAGATCCGCTTTGTTGGAGAGTCAAGAAATTTAACGCAAAATTGCTCTTGTATCTCGAAGCTTTGCCCGCTATCTAGCACGCCGCACGCTCAAGCCAAGCCCTATGGGGCATCGCGGCACCGGCAGGGTTGTATTTCCTGACCATTTTCTTTTGGGACCGAGTCATCGGTTTCTGGCGCGGAGAGGTGGCTGAGTGGTTGAAAGCACCGCACTCGAAATGCGGCATGGGGGCAACTCCATCGGGGGTTCAAATCCCTCCCTCTCCGCCATTTATTCTGCCTGATCACCAGCACCCTTTATTTGTGCAGTGCAGCAACTTTCCTTTCGCACTTGCGTTATAAGCAATTGGCGCCATTGTGGTCGCTGACGCGAAAGGATGCCTTCATGCGCAACATAGCCGACACGATCAGACGCCTGAACGTAAATCGCATGCCGGCAGGCATCATTGACGCTGGCGGAAGTACGCGCCTCAAGGCACTTGCGGATTTTGGCCAGAACCCCGGCGAATTGCGGGCATGGCACTATATTCCGGCAAGCTTCAAGCCAGGCTCGCCTCTGGTCGTGGTTCTCCACGGCTGCACGCAAACCGCAGCCGGCTATGATCGCGGCTCGGGATGGTCCGAATTGGCTGACACGCACGGGTTTGCGCTGCTATTTCCGGAACAGCAGCGTGGCAACAACGCGAACCTCTGCTTCAACTGGTTCAACCCGGGCGACGTCGGCCGGGGACAGGGCGAAGTGGAGTCGATCCGTCAGATGCTCGTGGCGATGTCGGCGCGCTATCCGATCGATCGATCGCGGACATATATAACTGGTCTTTCGGCGGGTGGCGCCATGGCCGCCGCAATGCTTTCAACCTATCCGGAACTGTTCAAGGCAGGCGCGATCATCGCCGGCCTGCCGTTCGGTACTGCATCCACCATCCCTGAGGCGTTTGACCGCATGCGCGGCCATGGCTTGCCGGAAAGTCGGGCATTGGCGGAGAAAGTCCGCAAAGCCTCCGGTCACGCGGGTTCCTGGCCGGCGATATCCGTCTGGCATGGAAGCGCGGATACGACCGTCGATCCTGTCAATATGGAAGCGATCATTGGCCAGTGGTGGCACTTGAGCGATCTCGACGATGCGCCGACCATCACTTCGCTGACCCAAAAACACCAGTGCAGGACATGGCGGGATGCGAACGGTGTCGCATGCATCGAAGCCCATACGATCAAGGGCATGGCCCATGGAACTCCCATCAAGACCGGCGGCATTGACGGGTATGGAGCGGCAGGTCCTTTCATGCTCGATGTGGGCGTTTCCTCGACCTGGCACATCGCCGATACCTGGAACCTGATCACTGAAACAGAGCGGCAGAAAGTCGAAGCAATCAAGCCTGCGCTTGAAGGAACCGGCCTCAACGACGCTCGCGGCGGCGATCAGGCTGTCGGCAGCGTCATTGAAAACGCGCTTCGCGCTGCGGGTCTGATGCGATAGGGCCCTATCCGACTTTTCGGTCTATCGCCGGGAGAATGCCATTCCCGGCTGGAATCGGCCGCGGTCGACAATAAAGTCGCTCGGGAACAAATAGGGACGTTACAGCTTCTAGTGATACGGCTGGCACATCATGGCCAGCCAAAAGCAAAGCTTGACACCTTAAGGAGGTTTCTATGGGACGCGGTATTCTTCTTTGGCTGCTCGGAGTTCCGATCCCGATCATCCTGCTTCTCTTCCTGTTCATGCGATAGGAGCGAAGCATGTCATTTACCGATATAAATTCAGGCACGGACACGACTGTCGAGTCGAGTTCGAGCGCCGTGAGCTGGGGGCCGATTGTCGCGGGCTCAGTCACGGCCGCAGCGGCGTCGGTTTTGCTGACGTTGCTCGGATCAGGCCTGGGGCTGACCATCGTGTCGCCCTGGGCATCTCAGAGTGCTTCGCTGACGACCTTTGCCGTATCGACGGCGATATGGCTGATCCTTATTCAGTGGTTGTCGTCGGGACTGGGTGGCTATCTGACCGGCCGCCTCAGGACCAAGTGGACGGGCGTTCACACCAACGAGGTATATTTTCGTGATACTGCCCACGGCTTCATCGCATGGGCCTTGGCGACACTGTTCGTCGCAGCCTTGCTGGGCAGCGCCGTCACGTCGACCATCAGTACCGGCGTAAAGGCGGCGTCCAGCGTTGTCTCGGGCACCGCGAATGCTACCGCTTCCGCGGCCGGCGCTGCGGCCAACGATACATCGGTGTCGTACTTTGTCGACAGCCTGCTGCGGCCTGCCACGCCGGCAACCGCGACTTCCCCGGACAGCGCTAGTCAGGCGGCCGGAGAAGTCTCGCGCATACTGCTGAACGCCGCGACAACAGGCACGCTTCCGCCGGATGACCGCAACTATCTGGACCAGGTTGTGGCCTCTCGTACCGGACTGAGTGAAGCCGATGCCAAAGCAAGGGTTGATGCTGTTCTGGCACGCGCCGACGAAGCGAAGAAGGCGGCCGCAGAAGCCGCTGACAAGGCCCGCAAGGCGGGTGCCACCGCAGCCTTCATGGCAGCGTTCTCGCTGTTGATTGGCGCATTCATTGCCAGTGTCGCGGCGGCTCTCGGGGGCCATCATCGCGACACAGATGAGGAAACCAACCTAGCGGCGACGAACAAGGCCTATAAGTAAAGCCTCAAAGCCTGGCGCGCCCAACCGCGCCAGGCAATTCAATCGGGTTTTGTCAGCATGCTGCAGGAATCGGATTGAATCTCGACGCCAAAGCGACGATTCTTGATGCAGGCTGAAACTTGAGAGTGCCTGCCATGACAACGCACCAATACTATATCTTTGATACGCCTGCTGGCTTTTGCGGCATCGCCTGGAATGATATCGGCATTACCCGTTTTCAACTCCCGTCCCGCACCGCGGAGGCAACGGAGCGTAACCTGTTGCGCCGCATTCCCGATGGAGCGCCGGCGAACCCTCCGGCTGAAATAACCGCCGCAGTCGCCGAGGTGAAGCGCTATTTTTCCGGCGAAGAAACCGATTTTTCCAGTTTGACACTCGATCTTGGCGAACAGGACCCGTTCTTTACGGCGGTTTATGCTGCGGCACGGCGCGTTGGCTGGGGTGATACCACCACCTATGGTGCACTGGCAAAGCAACTTGGCGCCGGTCCCGAAGCTGCGCGCGACGTCGGGGTTGCCATGGCTAAAAACCCGGTCGCGCTGATTATTCCCTGTCATCGCGTCCTTGCCGCGGGTGGCAAGATAGGTGGCTTTTCGGCGCCAGGCGGGTCCACTGCAAAAATGCGCATGCTTGAGCTTGAAGGCGTTCAGGTTGGCCCGGCACCAGCCGCACAGCAGTCGTTTGGCTTCTAGGAACCGGCGCGGCGCGCTTCGGCGCTCAACGTACGAGGGAGCATTGCATGAACATGGTAATCCTGTCGGGCACCGGGTCGAAGGGCTCGCACTCTTCAAAGCCGAGACCGCGATAAAGGGCAATTGCCTCGTTCATGTAGGTGGCAGTCACAAGTCGCGCTGTGGTCGCGCCCTGTTCGCGCATGGCATTCATCACGGTCGTCATAAGCGCGAGCCCGACGCGCTTGCCGCGCAGCTGCGGCTTTACATATAGTTTGTGAACTTCCCCGACGCCGTCGCCTTCATCGGTACAGCCCACGCAACCGACGGCCTCGCCCCCGATATGGGCAATGAAGAAATCCGCGCCGTCTTCTGAAAATTTCGCCATGAGGTCCTGCGGTGAAGCGCCGAAATAAGCGGCGACGACCTCGTGGAACGGCATGCCGGCGCCGGAATTGATATCTGTATCCCATGCTCCGAGCGCACTGACGAACTCCCTTGCGACTTCGAAGTCGGAAATGTCCCGCGCCCGCCTGATCGTTATGTCTGCATCCATCCGTTTTCTCCTGGGAGAGAAGTTATCACGGCCTGCGAAAATCGAAACAGCATCAATTTTGGCTTTCCGGCATCCTGAGGCTTGCCGTTATACGCCTCCTACGCAGGCATGGATCCTCGGGACAAGGGCCCGAGGATGACGGCGGGGGCTGGATGAAGGTAGTGCCTATTGACCCGCTCTCACCGACGACGTGGTCATATCGCCCCCCTGGTTCCGCACGAGACTATAACGCCCAGGGCTGTTTCTAGTGGCTTAGACATCAACGACGGATGTGGAATGTGAACACTTTGATTCCATACTTCTCCGTTTTTTGCCGTCGTCCTAGGCCTCTGAGCGTCACTCCCGCCCTCGCCTCACCCGTCGCCCCCACCCTCGCCTCACCGTCCCCCATCCCCCTCCCTGCCGTCCCCCTCCTGCCCGGAACAGATGCGGGCCATCAAAGTTTGCCATTTGCGCAATATGTTGATATCAACCTTATTGGGCGGAAACTTCAGCACGGCGGAATGGCATCTGATGCCAGAACTGCCGCAATGCACGCGCAAGGCGCCAACTTCAGAGGATCGAGCCATGAGCATATCCCATTTGCTTACTCCCGCAGCCGAACTCGCCAGCCGCAATGGCGTACGCTATCCCAACGAAAGCGCCGCCTACCGGCAGGCACGCGATGCCCTTCTGGCGGAGGAGATCGAACTGAGGCGGCATATCGAACGCGTCGCCGAACAGCGGCGGGCCTTGCCGCCGGGCGGCGAGGTTGCAAAGGACTATCGCTTTGACAGCGAGGACGGACCCGTCAGCTTTGCCGATTTGTTCAGTGGCAAGCAGACGCTTGTCGTCTACAACTACATGTTCGGACCGGAGCGTGAACGTCCTTGCCCCATGTGCACCTCGCTGCTGAGTGCCTGGGACGGCGAAGCTCGCGATGTCGAACAGCGCGTTGCGCTGGCGGTCGTTGCTCGCTCGCCCATCGAACGCCTTGTTGCCTTCAAAAAGGAGCGCGGCTGGCAGGCTTTGAAGCTCTATTCCGACACCAGTGGTGCGTTCAGCCGCGACTATCATGCCTGGCCGCCGGAAGGCGGGGATGACGCGGCCTTCAATGTCTTCACGCGGCGCGACGGAACGATCCGCCATTTCTGGGGTGGCGAGATGGGGTTTGTCACGGCGGACCCCGGGCAGGATCCGCGCGGCGCGCCGGACCTGATGCCGATCTGGACGATTCTTGACTGTACGCCGGAGGGTCGAGGTTCGGACTGGTACCCGAAGTTGAGCTACTAGAGCGGGCGAAAAACACATCGCTCAAATGCGCTTTTTTTCAGTGTGATTACAGGGTTTCACGGGTGGAACAGTTTCACTCCCGGGCAGTTATGATCTTCATCAAGAACGTCCGGGAGTTCTGCCATGCCATCCCTCGAGCAAGCCATATCCATTGCTGCGAGTGCCCATGCTGGTTACCGCACTGAAAATGATGAGCCCTATATTTTGCACCCGCTTCGGGTGATGCTTGGCCTCCACGATGAGGACGAGCGAATCGTCGCCGTTCTCCACGACGTTGTCGAGAAAACCGGCTGGACACTCGAAAATCTGCGGAATGAAGGTTTTTCCGAACAGATTATCGCAGCGGTTGACGCCGTGACCCGCCGCCACAACGAGGATTACTTTGATTTCGTGCAGCGCACGCGCGACAATGATCTCGGCAGGCGGGTCAAGATCATGGATTTGAAGGATAATATCGCCAAGGTCAGGAACAATCGTAAATCATCGCAAGCCGAAGAAAAGCTGGCGAAATATGAAGAGGCCCTTGTCCGGCTTCAGTGAGCATTTCTGTTATTCAGCCGCGTGACGATCGCCGGTGACATATTTCCGACCGTTTTGTGCAGTGCACCTTACCGCCCCGACCGGCGCCTCTACTGCCCGAGGGATTTTTGCGCGGTGGTTCGTCGCACATGAATGCAAGGAACCACCCCGCAACTTGAACGTTGACTCGCTGAATGGGCGGAACATTCAACAACTATGAGGGAAGAGTTATGAGAAAACTGTTGATCATCGGAGCGACCGCCTTGGTCGCGCTAACGTCCGCGCCACAGGCATTTGCGCAATCTATCGTAATTGGCCCCGATGGCGTCCGACTGGCTGAGCCACAGAGGGAACCGGCCTATCGTTCGCGGGAAATTTCCGAACGTGATGCGGTCCGGATCGCGCGAAGCGAAGGTGTTCGCGACGTAGACGATGTAAGGCGCAGAGGTTCGCGATTCGTCGTGGAAGGCATAGACCGCCGCGGTGACGATATCCGTGTCGATATCGACCGTCGCACAGGCGACGTTGTTGCCGTCAGGTAATGTTAAACAATGAAAATTAAAAGCCCGCCGTCGGAATTGGCGGGCTTTTGCTTGTCGAAGATTTAATAGGCCGTTTCGCCGTTGGCGTCCTCAAAGTAAGATAGGCGCGCAAGCTCGCGTTCAACGGCCGAGAAGAAGGCGCCGACCTGTTCGTCCTGCTCTTCCTCGGCGATGCCGATTTTGCTGAGGTGTCTGAAGAGCGTTTCTGCCACCTGGTTTCGATAGGCGCCCGCCTGCCGGTCCGAGACCTTTTCGGCGATCCTTGCCGCCACTTCGCGAATCTTCGCCGCCCTCCGCGTAAGCGGAAATGCGATGACCCGGCACGGCGTGGTGGCTTCGGCTTCAAACATGCTCATATTCTTCCCGGTTCCCGCAGGCGCGGTTGGCAATCGATTCGCCTGACGATAGGGGAAATTGTCCTAACAATTTGTTTCCGCAGGCCTTTGGGCCCTCTCCGACCTCTGTTGGGTGGGTTACGTAACGCCCTGGGGGCAATAGCAGCGGGAACAGTCTGTGCGTAACGGCCTCGAAATGTTGCCCGTCATGGCATGCGGGCCTATCAAGTGAGGGACAAGTGATTCGTTTTCGTTACGGCGCAGACAGTGAGACATGGCACTTAGCAATGCGGAGAGACAGCGGCGGCACCGCGAGCGGCAAAAGCAGAAACTTGCCGCCGCCGCGCCGGATCTGGCAACGCAGTACGAGAACGTCGGTGCAGACCTTCGTGAAAAGCTCTATGCCCTCATCGATGCGGAAAACGCGCATCGCGAACGTTACATAACGGCCCTCTCGCTGGAGCGCATCGACTTCAGCAGGGTTATTCTCGATATCGCTCTCAATGAAGATCGCTCCGGCATTGCCGATACGGCGAGGATTGTCCTCCTGCAGGCGCTGTGCATGGGCGAAAGTACCGAAAAAGAGATTGTCGAAGCGCTCCGGCAAAAAGCGCTGGAGGCAGCGCAACAGACTCATGGCTATGATTCGCAGGATCAGATAGGCCCGCTTGCGCACTATATGCGCGTGCCGAACTTCGGCTGACCGAATGGTTTTACTTCCGTGTCTGGCGTCTGCTAGATTCAGGCTTCGACGCGATCTCATTGGAGGGAAAAGACATGGCGCATCCGGCTTTTTTACCATCCAACGTTGCAGTTATAACAGGAGGCGCATCAGGCATAGGGTTTGCGGCGGCCAGGCGCTTCGCCAGGATGGGTCTCAAAGTCGCAATTGCTGACCTTGCCGGGGAAAAGCTCGAGACGGCCCGCGCCACGTTGGCGACCGAGGCCGGAAGTGAGAATGTCTTGGCCGTTGCGACGGATGTCACGAATGTGCCAGAGCTCGAGCACCTGAGAGAGGCGGTCGACGCCAAATTCGGCGGGGCCGATATTCTGATGAACAATGCCGGTATCCAGCCCGGCAGCAGCGTCTTCGATGCAAAAAACTGGGACAGCATCCTCGCCGTCAACCTCTTTGGCATCATCCGTGGCAGCCAGGTTTTCGGCCCTTCGATGATAAAGCGGCAGAAGCCCGGGCTCATCATCAATACGGGGTCCAAGCAGGGGATCACCACCCCGCCCGGCGATCCGGCCTACAATGTCTCCAAATCCGGCGTCAAAACCTTCACCGAGGCCCTAGAGCACGAGTTACGCAACACGAAGGACTGTCACGTAACGGCACATCTTTTCATTCCCGGATTCGTTTATACGCCGCTCGCCGCAGGCGGTCGAACAGAGAAACCAGCGGGCGCATGGACAGCTGAACAGACCGTCGATTTCATGCTCGAGCGCGTGTCTAAGGGCGATTTCTACATTCTTTGTCCCGATAACGACGTGACCCGCGCCTTGGATGAAAAGCGCATATTATGGGCCGCGCACGACATGATCGAGAACCGCCCGCCGCTTTCGCGCTGGCATCCGGACTATCAGGAAAAATTCGCCGCATTCCTGAAGGGCACTGACTGATCAGCACAACCGCGCGATCACAGCCGGGTCTATGCTGACTGAACTTAATTCGGATCCGTGCCTTGATGCGGCCGTTGGTCCGGTTCTATGCTGGAGCATCGTTTTGATCAGCATGGATTTCCAATGACCTCATCCCCCAAAATCCCGTCCGTCGATCCCGTCAAGCTTGACCGTCTGGCGGAAGTTTCCGTCAAGATCGGCCTGCAGCTGCAGCCCGGGCAGGATCTTTTGATCACCGCGCCGCTTGCTGCGGTGCCACTCGTGCGCCGCATCACCGAACATGCCTATAACGCTGGCGCCGGCCTCGTAACGGCGCTTTATAACGATGAAGAAACGACGCTGATGCGCTATCGCAACGCGCCGGACGACAGCTTCGACCGCTCTGCAGGCTGGCTCTATGAAGGCATGGCCAAGGCGTTCTCAGAAAATACCGCGCGTCTCGCCGTGGCCGGCGATAACCCCATGCTGCTTTCCGCCGAAGATCCGGAGAAGGTCGCCCGCGCTAATCGAGCGCAATCGCGCGCCTATCAGCCGGCGCTGGAAAAGATTGCCGGGTTCGACATCAACTGGAACATTGTTTCCTATCCCAACCCCTCCTGGGCCAGGCAAGTCTTCCCGGATCAGGATCCGGACGTTGCGGTAGCGATGCTCGCGGATGCGATTTTCGCCGCATCGCGTGTCGATATCGAGGATCCGGTCAGCGTCTGGCGCGATCACAACGCCGCCCTGCACCGTCGCACGGCCTGGCTCAACGCCCATGCCTTTTCCGCATTGCATTTCAAGGGCCCGGGCACCGATCTGACCGTCGGGCTCGCCGACGAGCACGAGTGGCATGGCGGCGCATCGGTTGCCAAGAACGGCATCACCTGCAACCCCAACATACCGACCGAAGAAGTATTTACAACCCCGCATGCCCTGCGCGTCGATGGTCACGTATCGAGCACCAAGCCGCTCTCGCATCAGGGAACATTGATAGAGAACATCAAGGTTCGCTTCGAAGGCGGCAAGATCATAGAAGCGAAGGCAACGCGCGGCGAAGAAGTGTTCAACAAGGTGCTTGGCACGGACGAAGGCGCGCGGCGCCTCGGCGAAGTCGCTCTCGTACCGAATTCGTCACCGATCTCGGCGTCGGGCCTCCTGTTCTTCAACACGCTGTTCGATGAAAACGCCGCCAGCCACATCGCGCTAGGCCAGTGCTATTCGAAGTGCTTCATCAATGGCGACAGGTTGACGCCGGATGAAGTTGCGGCGCGGGGCGGAAACAAGAGCCTCATCCATATCGACTGGATGATCGGTTCGGGCGAGATCGATGTCGACGGCATCAACAAGGACGGATCCGCCGTGCCGGTCATGCGCAAGGGCGAGTGGTTCTAAGTAGCGTATAACGCTGGCAGCGAGACCGCAAATTCGGCGGTTTGCCACAGGCCATCGGCCGCCGAACGCGCGAGAGTAAATTCGATGCGGCGATCAGTGAAATCTCGCCTTTGCACAAAAAAGAGGAGCTGGCCGGGGCCAACTCCTCTTTCTCTCATTTCGAACGCCGAGGGTATTTAAGCGACGAGACGTCCTGCCGATTCAGCCTGGGCGTAAGCCTTGCCGAAGCGGTTGGCTAGGAAAGTGTCGAGCGCGATGTCTTCCTGGCGGATGAAGCCCTGCTGCGGCAGTTCGCCCTTGGCCAGCATGTCGAGCACGGCGCAGATGGCCGATGCCGTCGTTATCTGGATGCCGCTGTAAAGCTGCGCGCCGATATGGTTGCTGTAGACCTTATTGGCATAGGTTTCCTGCAGGAGGCGGCCCTTCTTGCGGCCGCTGACGGTGACGAAGATGACGACGACATCCTGCAGGGTGGACGGCAGCGCATTCTCCAGAATGTCCTTCAGCACATCGCGGCGATCGCGCAGGCCGAGATCGTTCAACAGCGCCTTCATGATGGCGGCATGGCCGGGATAGCGGATGGTACGATAGTTGAGGGTGCGCACCTTGCCGAGCAGCGATTCGCACAGGGTGCCGAGACCACCCGAGGTATTGAATGCCTCGTAGGTAACGCCGTCGAGGGAGAATTCCTCGCGCTCTTCGAGCGCCGGAACTTCGATCAACTCGCCATCGACGATGGCTTCGCAAGGCTCGCAATATTCGTTGATGACACCGTCCGTGCTCCAGGTCAGGTTGTAGTTGAGCGCGTTGGACGGATATTGCGGCAATGCGCCGACGCGCATGCGCACGCTTTCAAGCGAGTCGAAACGCTTGGCGAGGTCGTTGGCCACGATCGAGATGAAGCCTGGCGCAAGACCGCACTGCGGGATGAAAGCAGTCTTTGCCGTTGCCGAAAGCTGCCTGACAATGCGGGTGCTGGCGACGTCTTCGGTAAGGTCGAGATAATGGACGCCGGACTTGGCAGCTGCCTCGGCAATGCGCGTGGTTAGGTGGAAGGGCGCAGCGCTCAATACAGCGAATTTTCCTGCAAGAACCCCTTCAAGCGCTCCGGCTTCGTCGATTTCGATGCATTTCGTTGCAACGTTCGCCGATACGTCGAGCCCATCGAGCTGGGCTTGCGAGCGATCGACGACGGTGACGCTGTAATCCCCGGTATTGGCGAGTAGATTGGCGATTGTTCCGCCGATTTTGCCTGCGCCTACGACAACAATACTTTTCATGTGATTCCCCAATGGACAAAATAATCTCGCGGAATGTCGCAGGCTTGTTCGGCGGAATGAAGTATGTAAACTGACGATATGACATGCTAATTTTTAGTATTTCGACGAATGGATTAGTTAATATGCTGACAGACGCCGATCATGCCCTGCTCTCCCTGTTGCGCGAGAATGCAAGGACTTCCACCGCCGATCTCGCCCGCAAGCTTGGCGTTTCGCGCACGACGGTGCAAAGCCGCATCGAGCGACTGGAGAAGCGCGGAATGATCCGCGGCTATGGCGTGCAGCTTTCGCCGGAGTATGAGCAGAATCTCGTCAAGGCGCATGTGCTCGTCACCGCCTTGCCAAAGCTTGCCGTCAAGGTGGAGGCGGCCCTCAAAAAGATTGCTTGGGTGAGAACGCTGCATTCGGTCAGCGGACAATTCGACATGATCGTTATCGTCGAAGCGCCTTCGATCCAGGAGCTCGACCGATTGCTTGACGAGATCGGCGCGCTTGAGGGCGTTGAGCGCACCATGTCATCGATTATTCTTTCGACGCGCATCGATCGTTGAGAACGTAAACTCAGGCAACTGCTTGACTCTCACCGCCATTGGATTCCATAATAGAACATATCGTGAACATTCAGGGGTTGAGTAGGTGGCGACAACCGTCGATCTTACGGCGTTGCGGCGTGATATTGCGTCTTTGAGCGCGGGCATTTCGCCTGCCGCCAAGCGCTCTGCCTTTGCCTTCGGCATCGAAACGCTCGACCGCATGTTCCGCCACGGAATCGAGCGGGGCGCAGTCCATGAGGTCTTTGCCGATGAGGCAGGTGACGCTGGGGCAGCAACAGGCTTCGTCATCGCTCTTGCCCTGCGCGCTGCCTCCGACCAAAGCCTCATCTTGTGGCTTGAAGAGGATTTTGCGGCCCAGGAACATGGGTTTCCCTATGCGCCAGGCCTCAGGCATATCGGCCTCGACCCGCAACGCCTCGTCATCGTGCGCTGTGCCACGCCGCAGGATGTGCTGAAGGCGGCTGCGGATAGCCTGGGCATTCGCGGAACAGGTGCGGTGATTATCGCGCCCTGGAGCAATCCGAAGTGTCTCGACCTTACGGCCTCGCGCAAATTGCTGCTTTCGGCCCAGCAGACGAATGTGCCTGCCTTTCTCCTGCGGCTCGGCGCTCAGCCCACGGAAAATGCCGCGACTACGCGCTGGCTTATCCGTTCCGCCGCATCGCAATCGAGCGGGGCAAATGCCCCCGGCCATCCCGTGTTCGATGCGACGCTTATTCGCAACCGGCAGGGCATGACCGGCCATTGGACCCTGCAATGGGAGAGTGAAGACCATGTGTTCCGACAGATCGAACCGCTTTCTGGCAATGTGGTTCCCGCACCTGCCTACCGACCGCCTCAAACGCGAAAGTCCGGCACGCGCTCTTACTGACCAGCATCTGATCGTGGTGGACAAGATTGCCAATGCCTTAAGGCTGACGGCTGTAGACGAACAAGCAGCCAAGGCCGGCCTTTACAAGGGCATGGCCCTGACCGATGCCCGCGCGCAATTCGACAAGCTCGACATCGCCTTCGCCTCGCCGCGCAAGGATGGCGAGCTTTTGGAAAAGCTTGCCGACTGGTGCGATCGTTATACGCCGCTGTTTGCACTCGATGCGCCGCATGGGCTTATTCTGGACATGACCGGGTGCATCCACCTTTTCGGCGATGAACCCACATTGCTTGAGGACGTTCACCGGCAATTGCAGCGGCATGGCATGATCGTGAAGACGGCCTTTGCCGGGAATGCGGCAGCGGCAAGCGCGCTCGCCCGGCATTCTGCGGGCGGTATCGTCGAGCCCTCAGACCAGAGCCAGAGGCTTTATGCGCTTCCTCTCGTCAGCCTCGATCTTGAAGACGCACATCTTGCCGGTCTCAGGCGTGCCGGCTTGCGCACCGTCGGTGATCTCGATGTTTTGCCGCGTGCAGCCCTGACAGCCCGCTTCGGAAATGGTGTGGTTGCGGGTCTCGATGCCCTGTTTGGCCGGCAGAGCAAGCCTATTTCGCCGCGCCGCATTGTACCCGTCTGCATGGTGGAAAGGCGCATGGCCGAGCCCTTGATTGCGATGGAAGCTGTCGAGCTTGTGCTTGTTCAGCTGGCAGACGAACTGTTCATCCGCCTGGGGCAGCGCGTCGAAGGCGCGCGCGAAATCGAGGCGAGTTTTTTCCGTACTGACGGCAATGTGCGCCGGCTGCGCATCGAGGCAGGAAGACCCTTGACCGATACGAAAACCCTGATGCGCCTGATGAAGGAGCGCTTGTCTACACTTGCCGAGCCGCTCGATGCCGGCTTCGGCTTTGACATGATCCGCCTCGGTGCCCTGCGCACGGACCGTACCCGGCATCAGCAGAAAAGTCTCGATGACCGCGAGCAGGAAACCGAAGAGGTAGAAAGGTTGATCGACCGGCTTTCCATCCGCCTCGGCAATAGCCGCGTCCTGCGGCCAACCCCTGTCGACACCCATATTCCGGAGCGAACGGTCGCTCTCGAACCCGCATCAAAGACCAAGCGCGAAAGCAATGGCGAATGGGCGGCGCAGCCTCAAGGCGATCCACCGGAGCGACCGGTCAGGCTTTTCCAGCCGCCTGAACGCATCGAGGCGACCTTCGAGGTTCCGGATTCGCCGCCGGCGCAATTCATCTGGCGCCGTGTCAGGCACAATGTCGTCCTCGCCGAAGGCCCGGAACGCATCGCTCCGGAATGGTGGCGTGAGCATTCCGGTGCGCTGACAAGGGACTATTACCGGCTGGAGGATAGTTCCGGCAAACGCTTCTGGGTCTTCAGGGAAGGCTTGCTCGAGCGCGGCACTCCTAACCCGCGCTGGTATCTGCATGGGCTTTTCGCATGAATTATGCCGAGCTTTCCGTCACCAGCAATTTTTCCTTTCTGGAAGGCGCATCGCAGCCGGAGGAACTGGTCAAGGCCGCCGCCCTTCTCGGTCTTGACGGCCTTGGCATTGCCGACCGCAATACGCTTGCCGGGGTCGTCCGCGCCTATTCTGCGCACAGGGATTTGCAGAAGGCTGCGGGAATCAATCTCAAGCTTTTTATTGGATGCAGACTGGTTTTCATCGACGATACGCCGGATTTGCTGGTCTATCCGCGCGACCGCCCGGCCTATGGCCAGCTTTGCCGGCTTTTGAGCGAGGGCAAGGATCGAGCGAAGATAAAGGGCGAATGCCATCTCCGTTTCGAGGATTTTCAGTTTCGGGCGAGAGACTTCCAGATCATCGTCATGCCGGCCCGCGGCAGCAGGGACCTAACACCGTTCCTCAGGATACTTGCGCTGGCGGCTCCAGGTTCAGTCTGGCTTGGCCTTGCCATGCCACATCAAGGCGCGGACAGGCGGTATGGTGAAAGGCTGGCCCGCATGGCAGCCAAGGCGGATATTCCCCTTCTGGCAGTCAACAATGTCCTTTATCACACGCCCTCGCGTCGCCCGCTGCAGGATGTCCTGACCTGCATTCGCGAGCATGTGACGATCGATGAGGCGGGCAGGCGGCTCGAAAGGAACGCCGAGCGGCATATGAAATCGCCGCAGGAGATGCAGCGGCTTTTCCGGCATTTTCCTGGCGCCCTGCCTGAAACCCGTCACTTCATCGAGCCTATCCGGTTCTCGCTCGATGAGTTGAAATACAACTATCCCGACGAACCTGTGCCGCCAGGCAAGACGCCCCAGCAGCATCTCGTCGACGAGACCTGGAAGGGTGCGGCAAAGCGCTATCCGGAAGGTGTTCCCGGCAAGGTAAGCGAACTCCTTGAAAAGGAACTCGCCCTCATTGGCCAGCTCAATTACGCGCCCTATTTCCTGACCGTCTACGACATCGTCACCTTCGCCCGATCGCAGAAGATCCTGTGTCAGGGACGCGGCTCTTCGGCAAATTCGGCGGTTTGCTATTGCCTCGGTATTACCGCGGTCGATCCCGTCAAGATCAACCTCCTGTTCGAGCGGTTCCTTTCGGCCGAGCGCAAGGAACCTCCCGATATAGATGTAGACTTTGAGCACGAGCGGCGTGAAGAGGTGATGCAGTGGGTCTATGAACGCTATGGGCGCCATCGCGCCGCCATCGTCGCCACCGTCATCAGCTATCGCCCGCGCAGTGCCATTCGCGATGTCGGCAAGGCTCTGGGACTGACTGAGGACGTCACCGCAGCGCTTGCCAATACGGTCTGGGGCAGTTGGGGTTCGGCGGTTGAAAAGCAGGAGGTGCGGCAGGCTGGTCTCGATCCTGACAATGTGATGATCCGCCGCGCGGTCCGGCTTGCAACCGAACTCATTGGCTTTCCCCGCCACCTCTCCCAGCATGTCGGCGGCTTCGTGCTGACGCAGGAGCGGCTCGACGAGACCGTGCCGATCGGCCCCGCCGCCATGGCCGAGCGGTCTTTCATCGAATGGGACAAGGACGATATCGACGCGCTCAACATCATGAAGGTCGATGTGCTTTCGCTCGGCATGCTGACCTGCATTCGCAAGGCGTTCGATCTCATCCATCTCCATGGCGGCGATCGGTTCGAACTGGCAACCGTCCCCAAGGAGGACGAGAAGGTCTACGACATGCTCTGCAATGCCGATTCCCTTGGCGTGTTCCAGGTGGAAAGCCGGGCCCAGATGAACATGCTGCCACGCCTGAAGCCCAG
Organism: Phyllobacterium sp. YR620; assembly: GCF_900104165.1. Lineage (NCBI taxonomy): Bacteria > Pseudomonadati > Pseudomonadota > Alphaproteobacteria > Hyphomicrobiales > Phyllobacteriaceae > Phyllobacterium > Phyllobacterium sp. YR620. The sequence continues at coordinate 622,495 of NZ_FNJP01000002.1, read as the reverse complement.
AAAATTCTACGATCTGGTCATCGAGGTCGCCATTGTCCGTCCAGGCCCGATCCAGGGCGACATGGTGCATCCCTATCTTCGTCGCCGCAACGGGATCGAGCCTGTCTTCTATCCCGCCCCTTCGCCCGAGCATGGTGACAAGGACGAATTGCGCAACGTTCTGGAAAAGACCCTCGGCGTGCCGCTCTTTCAGGAGCAGGCGATGCGCATTGCCATCGAAGCTGCAAAGTTCACGCCCGACGAAGCCAATCAGTTGCGCCGGGCCATGGCAACCTTCCGCCGTGTGGGCACGATCAACCAGATGGAGCAGAAGATGGTGGATGGCATGGTCCGCCGCGGCTACGAGCGCAGCTTTGCCGAAAATTGCTTCAATCAGATCAAGGGATTTGGCGAATACGGCTTTCCCGAAAGCCATGCTGCAAGCTTTGCCATCCTCGTCTACATTTCCTCATGGATCAAATGCTATCATCCGGCAGCCTTTGCCGCTGCGCTTTTGAATTCGCAGCCCATGGGCTTTTACGCGCCGGCGCAGATCGTTCGCGATGCCCGCGAGCATGGCGTGGAAATCCGGGCTGCCGACATCAATTTCAGCAGCTGGGACAATACGCTGGAAAAGACGGAGGACGGCCTCGCCACGCGCTTGGGATTGCGTCAGATCGGTGGTTTCTCCAAGGATTGGGCAAATATCATCGTGGCCAAACGCCGCTCGGCCTATACGAACATCGAAGAGTTCCGTCGCCTGACGCGGCTTGAGAGAAGAGCCTATGTCCTCCTTGCCGATGCCGATGCGTTCCGTTCGCTCGGCATTGCCCGACGCGAGGCGCTTTGGGCGGTGCGGCGCCTGCCGAACGACGAGACTTTGCCGCTTTTTCAGGCGGCCGACAGCAACGAACTTCCGGAGGAGGCAGAGACCAGGCTGCCTTCAATGAAACTTTCCGAACATGTCGTTGCGGATTACGAATCGACACGGCTTTCCCTGAAGGGCCACCCCATGCAGTTTCTTCGCGAGATGTTTGCTCGCGAGAATGTCCTGACCTGCAGGCAAGCCAACAATCTCGGCAATAATCGCCGCGTCAAGGTTGCGGGTGTCGTCACCGTCCGGCAGCGGCCGGGAAGCGCCAAGGGTGTTGTCTTCATGACCATCGAGGATGAGACGGGCATCGCCAATATTGTCGTGTGGAAGAAAATGCTAGAGAAATACCGGCGTGAAGTGATGGGCGCCCGGCTGATCCTTATTGAGGGCACTGTTCAGAGCGCCGAAAACGTCGTCCATGTCGTGGCAACCAGGCTTACCGACAAAACCAACGCGCTTTACCTTCTATCCGAACAACTCGCAACGCTGCCCGTCTCGCATAGCGATGAAGTTGTGCATCCTGTTTCAGAAGAATCGCGGGGCCGTCATCCGCGCAATGTGCGCATCTTGCCGAAATCGAGGGATTTTCATTAGTCGATCGCTTAAGCCTGCTTGCTTTCCTTGGCGAGGGCCGCGCGATCGATGGCGGTGATCATGCAGATCTCAAGATCGCCCAGACCATCCTTTATCTCTGCGAACGAAATGCCCGCAGCTTCCGCATCCGCCGCACATTTCTCTGCCAGCTGTTTGGGCCGCCGGTCATGATGCGCCATGTCCGCCGGCTTGCTTGCATCCACGTTGGTCGAGATCCAGTTATTGACAAAATCGATCGCTCTCTGGCTCATCCAATCCTCCTTTACCTCTTCCCACACGGTCTGGCTTGCCTTCAAAATATGCCCTTATCCGCCATATATCCAGTGCGATGATGGGCCCATGAAAGCATTTGGCCGGCTTCAACGAGCCGGCCAAAATTAAAAAAAGCGATGAATACATCAAGCTTTGTCGACAACCTTTTTGACCGCGTCCTTGGCCTTGCCCTTGGCTACCTGAGCATCGCCCTTAAGCTCTTGGGCCTTGCCTTCGGCTTCCATCTTGCGTGATCCTGACACCTTGCCTGCAGCCTGCTTAAGGTTGCCTGCAGCCTTGTTGGCTGTGCCCGAAACTTTATCGCTGGTGCTACCCATTATGTGCTCCTTGAAATTTGCATTTACCCCAGTAAAACGGCGAGACCATACAAAGGTTCCGCGACTGACAGGTTCAATTCATTGAAAACATTCCACAATATTCCAAAAGAATGTGACCCGGCGCCCACGGGGGAACAGGCACCGGGTCCTTACGCTACTGGCTGGGGTTGGCCAGCAACCTCGAAACGTGTCAGCCTTGTCTTGGTTCCAAGCCTGAAATCTTCCGGTGACGTCTCCTGACAAGACGTGACCTTTCACGCACTGATCAGCTCCAGCGCATCCTCCACGGACGACGCAAAATGGCAGTTGCGCGTCGACCCGACGATCTTCTCACCATCGACATTCTCGGGATCTTCCGACCAGAAGCTGATGACAATCTTGACGCGCCCGTTCCTGCGCCGGATGCGGCGGACCAGATACCGCGCATGGGCCACCGACGAGACATTGAGATAGCTGATATGAATGACACTGACGCCCGTAAGGTCGAGCTTACCGATGCTGCCGGATTCGAGTTCGTCGTGGGAAATATCGCGCACCTCGAAGCCACGCCGTTCCAGAATATCGCCAAGGATGACGGCTGCCGCATCGTCGAATTCGCCGCGACCGCCTGCCGAAATGGCGACACGCGCTTCTTCTTCGGGCGGCGGCTCCTTGGCCTTGGCTATGGCTGCCTTTGGCTTAGCGCCCGGCTGATCAGCATTCTTTTCAATCTCTTCCGGCTTGCCGTTTTCTTCCTCTTCCTCCTCGTCATCGTGATGTTCCGAGAGATTTTCAACGAGAAGAACGGTTCCCTGAGCTACGCGGCTGCGGCGGGTCGAATCAAGGACGCCTCTCGCCCGGTCGTTCTCGGCGAGGAACAGCGCCGGGATCGCGACCGAAGCATAGTATTCTTCGATCGTCGAAGACTGTAGAAACTCCTCCGCCCTTTCCGTTGCTTCGTCCGGATCGCCTGAAAGAAGCCTTTGGTAAAGCTGTTGCGGCGGTGAAAGAACAGGCTCGTTGCCGAGAAGAACGTCGAGAAATTCGAACTTCGGAACGTGCCTGCCGAGAACGACGAGACAGACCGTGAGCGGCGTTGAAAGGATCAGTCCGATTGGCCCCCATATCCAGGTCCAGACGATTGCGGCCATCAGGATGGCAACTGGCGACAGGCCCGTTCTTGATCCATAGAGCAACGGCTCCATGACATTGCTGCTGACAAGTTCAAGGACGATGAAGAGTGCGCCGGTCCAGAACAGCAGCATCCAGCCGGGATCGACTGCCAGCGACAGAACGAGGGGAAAGGCGGCAGCCATGATCGGACCGATATAGGGAACGAAGCGCAAGACGATCGCGAGCATACCCCACAGCATCGGATTGGGGATGCCGATAACCCAGAGCCCGATTCCAATCGGAACGCCGAAACTGATATTGATGATCAGCTGCATCAAAAGATATTGGCCAACACGTTTTCCGGCGTCGTGGAGCGCAGTCGTCGTTCGGTGGATATCGCTGGCACCGACGAGCTTGATGAAGCGATCGCGCAGATCCTCGCGGCGCATCAACATGAAGATGACGACGACGATGATGATGCCAACCGTGGCAAGGGGCTGGATGAGCGGGCCTGCGAAAGTCTGGAGCAGGCTCAGGGGGTCGGGTGGCGGATACTTGATCTCCACGGGAACCGGCTTGTTCGGATCATTGCCCTGCAGCGGGGATCCACCGGCCACCTGGTTGTTCTCGACGTTCTGCGGCCGCTCGTGCTGCGGCTCGGGCTTCTTCTCCGGCTCTACGGCAAAACGCTCGACCTCGTCCGAGCGGCCGATTTCATCGTTGAACCGCTTCAGCATCCTGGCGCCGCGGTCGAAAATACTGTTGCCGGATTGCGCTTCCTTCACCGTACGGATCTTGGCTTCTATATTGTACTGGTAGCTTGGAAGGTTCTGCGCCAGCACCGTCAGCTGACTGACGACGATGCTGACAAAGATGAATATGGCGAGGAACGCCATGGCGACGACGCTAATGACCGCAAAGGCCTTGGGAATGCCGGAACGATGCAGCTTCGTTACCATCGGCGAAAGGGCGAAGGTCAGGAGCAGCGCCATTGCCAGCGGCACGAAAACATCGCGTGCGAAATAAAGCGCAGCGACAATGGCAATTGCGACGACAACCGGCGGAAACTGCTGTTGGGGATCTGCTGCTTCGGGCGCTGGAACCGGACGTAAACTGATCCGCTCGACCGCGCGCGAAACCTTTGCCCCGCTATCCTCAGACGGCATAAGAATCCCCCAATCTGAGGTTCATGAATAGCACGCTCCCGTTACAACCCGGACTAGAAACGAAGCCGGCTCAAATTGGTTGCATATTCAACACCTGGTTCCACTCCCTGCAACCTCAACAGGAACCAAATTTCATTTCGCGTGTTTTTGCACTGAACGATTTGCCACTGACAGGGAGACGCGGAATGTCACTAGGGACACTGTTAATCATTATTCTCATTCTCGCATTGATCGGCGTCTTTCCGAGTTGGCCGCATGCGAGAAGCTGGGGTTACGGGCCTTCGGGTCTGCTCGGCATTGTCCTGGTCGTCGTTCTCATATTGCTCTTGATGGGCAGGATCTAACGTTTAGCAAGGAGATTTCAGACATGATGCGTGGTGCATTACTCTGGCTTATAGGTTTGCCACTTCCGATCATCCTCATACTTTGGTTGCTCGGCTATCTTTCTTAAACAATTCCTCATTTAGCGCCGGCCGTCTGGCCGGCGTCTTGTTATCCATCTTCGGCTTGCCAGCTTGCGATGCGCTCGCAAGCGTGGAACAAATGTCGCCACGCGACGTTTCCCGCAGCATATGCAGCCATTTTCTAAAAGGAGTTTTCCCATGGCCTCTGTTTCCTCGAAGGTTCGCAAGGCGGTTGACGATGCGACCGAATCCAATCCCGATCTGCAGGCACAGGTAGCTGCGCTGCGGGAAGACATTGCGAACATCACGGCGACACTCGGCAAGATCGGCAAGAATAGAGCCCAGGATGCCCGGAGAAGCGCGGCAAGTTCGTTCGAATCCGCGAAAATGCGCGGGGAGGAGACCTTCGAAGACCTGCGGCTGCAGGCGCGCGAGCTTGAAGACCAGATCGTCGAGACGGTGCGGGAAAAACCCTTGACCACGCTCGCAGTCGCAGCCGGCGTGGGCTTCCTTCTCGCGCTTATCGCGCGCCGCTGACATGCTGAAGCTGCTGGCCCCACTTTTAACCAGCCTGGCGGCTGGAGAGGTCGGCTTGGTCGTCAGCCGAGCCAAACAGAGCGCCATCTTCGCCGCAATCATCGCGGTTCTGGTCACGATTGGAGCCGTTTTCCTGTTGGTGGCGGCGCAGATCAGCTTGGCAGAACATTACGGCCCGTTATATGCGGCCCTGATCATCGCGGGTTCAGCCTTTGGCCTCGCGATCATCGCGTATATTGCAATGAAAATCGCCTCTTCCTCGGCACGACGCCGCCAGGAAGAACGCGCTAAAGTAGATACATCGACCGTATTGACCATCGCGGCCCTGGCCGTGGCGCCAGCGCTGCTTCGTTCGAGAGCATTGCTGATGCTCACGGTCCCGCTTGTAGCATTTGGTGGCCTGTCTCTCGCAGGTAAGAAGAAAAAGCGTCGCCCCCGCAACGACCCATCAGCCGGCGGCGGGATCTGACTGATCCCCGATCGGCATTGAGACAATTGCCTCTATGCCGGTCTCCGGATAGCTCAGCCGCACGCTGCTCGACAGCACCTTATCCAAACTGCGTTCGATCAATTTCAAACCCAACCCTCGGGTGTTCGGCGCCGTTACGCGCGGGCCATTGGATTCCGTCCAGCGGATGACGATGCGCGACTCGTGCAACCCGACTTCCAGTTGCCAGACGATGCGCACATGACCGGTGGCGACCGACAGTGCGCCATGTTTTACGGCGTTGGTGGCAAGCTCATGCAAGGCGATCCCTAGCCCGAGGGCATGATCAGGAGGCAGCATGATATCTTCGCCCACGAGTTCAATCTGGCCAATATCGAAGATCGCGTAAGGCTCTACCTGTTTCGTGATCAGATCGACGAGACTGATGCCGCTCCACTCGCGATCCGACAACAATGTGTGAGCCTCGGAGATTGCACGCAGACGACCTGAGAAGGCTTCCATAAATTCTGCCGGATCGGATGTGCGGCTTAGCGTCTGCCTTGCCAGCGATTGCAGCATGGCGAGCGTGTTCTTGACCCGGTGATTGAGTTCACGCAGGAGAAAGCGCGTCTTTTCCGACGCCGTCTTGGTTTTGGTGATATCGATATTGACGCCGACAGCGACGACAGGCTTGCCGGACGAGTCGCGCTCGAAAATGCGACCGCGGCCAAGCAACCACTGGCCCGACGAAGCGACGCGAAACTCGCCGACATAATCCTGATTCTGCGCCAGTGCCCGCGTGAAGGCCGACTTCATGGCAGGGAAATCGTCGGGATGCATAGCCCGAAACACATCCTCGCCGCTCACGGTACGATCCGAATCGAGTCCGAGCATTTCATAGGCCATGCGATTGCCTGTGAACCGGCCGTTTCGCAGATCCCAGACCCAGCTTCCGACATTTCCCACTTCGAGCGCCATGGCATTGCGATCGTCATCCCGATGCAGCGTAGCGACGCGTTCATCTCCCTGCCGCGAGTCACGCTTGAGCTCGATTAGTGACCCGGCCACCTTGGCGAGGCTTGCAAGTTGCTCCTGCTGCGCGGCCGTAAACTCCGTCCGTGTTTCGTCCGACATGACGCTGACCGCGCCAATGCATTCATCCGAGACGCAGATCGGCGCCACCGCAATAAATCTCAGTTGCGGCGCATGGGTAACGCAATGAAGTTCGGAAAAACGGACATCCTCTGCTGCATTGAGAATGACAAGGCAACTGGCTTCAGGAATCGTCAAAGCCGCGGCTTCAAAGGTCCACATGTTGGCGCGTCCAAGCGTTCCCCTATGCGCAAGAACCTTGCTTTGCCGCTCATCGACAAGCGAGATTTGAGCAGCTGCCGCGCCTGACGTGGAAAGCGCAAGTGCAGCTATGTTATCAAAATCCGCGTCGTTCTCAATTGCCAACGGCGTCAGGCTCGAAAGGACATCGAGCCGGGCAGGCTCGGACATTGCCTGAAAAAGGTTTTCTGAAATTGGCGGTGATTTCATATCTCTATGAGGCACTCCATACCCCGCTCCCCACATTAATCGTTACTACATCATGGTCCATCAACGCCACCCTTTAAGCATGGTTCCAGACGGGAACAAATAATCGGCCTCCCCGTTTGGGTTGAGTGTTCAATGCTTTTGTTGAGCATAAAAAGGAGAGACCCATGCTCGAAGCGAACGATATTCTCACCGATGCTGGATTGAGTAGGGAACAGAAAATTGCAAGGCTCAAGGAACTCTTGAGCGAAGCAAGGGGATTGCAAAGAGCGGCCACTGAGGGCGGCATGGACCCGGATGACGGTGTGACGCGCAACCTTCGCGATATTGAACTGGCTCTCGACCAATTGAATGCGGAGCAGCCGGAAGCCGGCGCCGCTACGCTTTAGCGTTTGCAGCGTAACCGACGGCTCCTAACTCGTTAGATGAACGGCCTCGGGATCGAAGACAGCCCTGACCATTTCGAGATTTGGAGCAGTGTTGTCTCGTCGAGCACGTCACAGCCGCGGTCAAGCCAGCGCAAGGCACCGCGACCTGCCAGTTTTTTCAAGGTTTTGTTGGTATGAACGATGGAGAGTCCCAGCGTATCGGCGACATGCTGTTGCCGGAGCGGCATTACCAGTGTATCGCCTTTCACCAAACCGACGCTCTTGGCGCGTTGAAAAAGGAAGGCGAAGAGATAGGCCGCCCGCTCGAGCGCAGTACGCCTTCCGACGCTCAGCAATATCTCATCCAGCATCTGCTCCTCGCGCGATGCTATCCATGTGATGTCGTAAGCAAGGCTTGGGAAATTAGCGAATAAAGTCGGGAGCTTGTCGCGCTGGAAAACGCACAGGATCATAGGCGACAGTGCCTCGATCGAATGAGACATCTCCCGCATAAGCGATCCTTGCAAGCCAATGAGATCACCAGGAAGAACATAGTTCAGGATCTGCCGGCGGCCGTCCTCGAGCATCTTGTAGCGAAAACCCCATCCGGATAGGACCGTGAAAAGATGCGCGCTGTTGGCTCCCTCGACAAGCACGGTGGTGCCGGTATCGGCCACGAGTTCGCCCGTCTTGAAGGTCGATAAAAAATCTATCTCATCCTTTTGATGCGGCTGCAGGTGCGCAAAACCCTGCAAAGGGCATTTGTCGCACGGGTATTGCCGTGCTGTCGATGCGGCTGTGTTCATGCCCATATCCCCGTTCGGATTTACGCTACCACGATGCCGGTAAATTGCGCGTGCGATCTTTGCAATCGGTATGTCTTAGTTAAATGACACACGTCATCACTCCGCTCATAACGGCTCCCCGAAAAGGAGCAAATGAGATGGAAATGACCGGCATGCGGATTCTGGTCCTGGAAGATGAATATCTGATAGGGTTGGATCTTGAACGCATAGCAGAAGAATCTGGGGCGCAGTCGGTACAACTTATTGCAACTGTTGGTGAATTGCAGGCTCAGATCGCCAACGAGACCGACTATGATCTGGCTATTCTTGAGGTTCAGGCGCGTGGTGTTTCGTCGCTTGATTCGGCTGCCGAAATGCAGCGCCGCGGCCTGCCGATCGTTTTCACCACTGCCTATGACAGCCAGGCCAACGGGGTTCCAGGTTTTCCCGACATTCCCGTTGTCGCCAAGCCCTATGGAAAAGCGCAAATTCTTCAGGCAGTCGCCAAGGCGCTGGCCAACTCCCAGCGCAATTCCACCTCGCGCCGAAACGGCGCCTCAGGCGAATTTGTTTGATGTGACCTGCGTCGCGATTGAATCCGGGCCATAATCGACCTCGCCCTGAACTTCGAGAAGTTCCTGCAATCGCGTACGCGCACGGCTCACGCGGCTCTTGATCGTTCCGACCGCGCAACCGCAAATATCGGCTGCCTCCTCGTAGGAGAATCCGGAGGCGCCGACGAGAATGATAGCTTCACGCTGATCGTCGGGGAGTTTGTCGAGGGCCTTGCGAAAATCCTGGAGGTCCAGCGATCCGTACTGCGCCGGATGGACCGAGAGCTGTTCGGTGAACGTGCCATCGGAATCCTGCACCTCACGACCACGCTTGCGCATCTGGCTGTAGAATTCGTTGCGCAGGATGGTAAACAGCCAAGCCTTGATGTTGGTGCCGGGCTCAAAGGAGTCCTGCTTGGCCCAGGCCTTCATGATCGTATCCTGCACAAGGTCATCGGCCCTGTCGGGATTGCCAATGAGTGATACAGCGAATGCGCGCAGCTTTGGCAGCGACGCAATCAAGTCTCTCTTAAAATCAGTCGATTCGTGGACCATTCACCAGCCTGCTATTCAGGGGTTTGCGCGTGGTTGCGTTCAGCCTCGTCAAGCTTCTCGAGCAAGTCCAGAAAACGAGCCGGAATCTCTTCCTCCTGTACGGATGCATAAAGCGCACGTAGCTTCAATCCAATCTCAGTCTCGGCATTCCTTATATCGCGGCGACGGACCCGCGCTTTTTCAGGCGCGTCAATTGAGGATTTTCTTGCGTTCATTCGTAGGATCTTTGCTGTTGGCGCAGAGCGAATTCGGATTCATCCAATAAGTTAAGCACATTAGCAGTGATAATTCTTCACGAGAGGAAAAGTTCCGTTGTCGGGAACTTTTTTTTTGCGAATGTGTTTCTGTTCGTCGCTTATATCAGGCCGGCTCATCATATTCACCGGAGAACAGGGAACTCACTATGTCATTATCCACCCGGATAGCCCCACACTTGCCTTACCTTCGCCGATTTGCGCGTGCCATCACCGGCTCGCAGTCATCGGGCGATGCCTACGTCGCAGCGACCCTTGAAATTCTCATTGCCGACGTTTCCTTGTTCCCGAGTGCCGGGTCGGACCGTGTCAGCCTTTACAAGCTGCTGGTCAAACATTTTAATTCGGTCAATGTTCGCCCGCTGGAACTGCAGTCGGAATATGGATGGGAAAAACATGCGGCCGCCAACCTCACGTCGATAGCGCCAAAGGCACGCCAGGCTTTCCTGCTGATCAGTCTCGAAGGCTTCAGCAAGGCCGAGACCATGGAAATTCTCGATGTCGATGAGGGCGAACTCTACGAGCTTCTCGATGAGGCATCGGTCGGAATCTCCAAGCAGATTGCTACCGACATTCTCATCATTGAAGACGAACCGCTGATCGCCATGGATATCGAGCATATGGTTGACAGCCTGGGCCACCGCGTGGTCGGCATTGCCCGAACCAAAGACGAAGCCGTTTCGCTCTACGCTTCAACCAAGCCGAGCATGATTCTTGCCGATATTCAGTTGGCCGATGGAAGTTCGGGCATTGATGCCGTCAACAACATCCTCAGCCAGGATGCGGTTCCGGTCATTTTCATCACCGCATTCCCCGAACGTTTGTTGACCGGAGAGCGTCCCGAGCCGACGTTCCTTGTTACCAAGCCGTTCAACCCAGACATGGTCAAGGCGCTGATCACCCAGGCTCTCTTCTTCAAGGAAAGCAGCAAAGCTAAAGCATAACGACAACGCTACGCAGCAGGGAACCAAATCTTGTTCAATCCGTTACACCCCCGACGAGATAGGGAGAACGCTAAATGCTTTACTATGCTGTAATTTTTCTGATCATTGCGCTTGTCGCCGGTGCGTTGGGATTTGGTGGTATTGCCGGTGCTTCCGCCGGTATAGCCCAGATAATCTTCTACGTGTTCCTGGCACTGCTTTTGATCTCGCTCATCGCAAGCATCATCAGGCGCGCCTAAGTTTCGCCTGGGTAGCGCCAAAGCCGCCGGCCACAAGCCGGCGGTTTTCTTTTGCGTGACAGCTCCGAAAATCTCGTCCGAAAACTTGCGGGAACCGCAATTCCTGTAGTACTCACGGCTGCATGACACGTGAAGCGCGATTGTTCCGGCGAAAATTCGATCTTGCCTGGCTCGATGGCGCACCGATCAAATGGTCCAAGCTCGCCAAGCGCATTCCCGCCGCGATCGTCGTCTACATTACCGCCCTTATTCTCTTGCGCCTTTCCCTCTCCCGCTTCATGGAAATCGACGAGGCGCAGTTCGTCGGCGAAGTCTATCTCGCCTGGAATTACGGCAACTCTCATCCGCCCCTCTATAACTGGCTCGTTCGTCTGGCTTTGGAAATCACGCATTGGAACTGGGTCTTTTCGGTTGCGCTCGTCAGGCTATCCCTCCTTGGTCTCTACCATTGGCTTTGCTTCGACGCCGCTCGCCGACTTGCGGGGGATCGCGCCGGTATTCTGGCAATCACCGCCTCGGCCTTCCTGCCTCAGATCGTCTGGATGTCGATCCAGACCACGGCTCATACGATTCTCGTCATGGTTGCTGCCATAGGCATCGTCCATGCCTTTGCCATGATAAGGGCGGGGCGCGGGGCGGTCGGTTTTGCCTGGTTCGGCTTTTGGGCCGCGGCAGGCGCCCTTGCGAAGTATAATTTCTTTATATTCCTTGTCAGTTTTCTGATCGCGGCCGCATTGACGCCCGGTCTTCGCCGCCAGCTGTTCCGGCGCCAAATCTGGCTGTCAGTGGCCATTTTTGTCGTAAGTTTTGCCCCGGTCGTCATTGCCTCGCTGCGCGCTCCTCTGTCGGCAACCGCCGGGCGGATGGAAAAGCTCGCGAGTTCGATCGATTACCTGTTGGTGTTCGATGTGCCGCACCTCGGGATCGACGGACTGCTCAGCCTTGGAATGTCCACGGCGCTGTGGGCGGGGCCGGCCCTTGTCATCTTCATCATCGGCAGAACCCGCGATCATCCGCGTCCCGCACCCGACGGCGATGCGGAGGTGCGCGTCCTTCTCCTGCGCACCGTGCTGATCGGTCTCGCCGCCTTCGCAACGCTGGTGCTCGCCGGCGATTATCATTCGGTGGCCGAGCGATACATGGCGCCGATCCTGGCGCCGACCGCCATCCTGCTTGCGCTCTACCTGCCGCAGGTTCTGGGAGCCCGCAACCTTCTGGCGATTGCCGGTTTCGTCTACATCCTTGCGCCAGTCGCCGTCGCATATATCGCCTTGTTCGAAACGCCCCGCTTCACCTTTCCGTTTGATGCGGTAGCCCTTTCCATCCGCGCGCAGGATCCAACACCAGCGCGCATTATCTCAAACCGGCAAGATGATGCCGCCAATGTTGCGGTGCAACTGCATTGGCCGCCGGAACAAGGGTCGGCGAAAGATGTCGTCCTGGTCTGGCATGGGGATGAACCCGCACCGCCTTCTGCAGACTTTCCAGCCGATGCCATGCTCCTCGGGCCTGCCGTGCGGGTCACTGCGCCGGTCAGGAACTTCAGCGGTCAGCTCCGAACCTTTAATTTCCAGCGTTATTCAGTCGCGCCACAGACCCAGGTTCCGAATAGCGGCGGATAAGCCAGAACACGCCGACTGTATCGAGGAAGGCGACCGCAGCCCGGTCGAAGAACCCGTACTTGGAAACGCCCGAGCGCCGGGGCCGATCCTCAACATCCACCTCGACGACCGGCAGCCCCGCCCGGCGGGTCAGGGCCGGCAGGAAACGATGCATATTGTCGAAATATGGCAGACCCTGCGCAAGGTCCCGCGGCAGGACCTTGAAACCACAGGCTGTGTCCTTGCAGTCGTCCTTCAGCAAACGCCGGCGCACGAAATTGGCAAATTTGGAGGTGAGGAGTTTCACAACGCCATCATTGCGCCGTTTGCGAATACCGGCAAAAAGAGCCGGCTCCGCGTTGGAAATGCGCAGCCAGAGCCGGGCCAGATCCTTCGGGTCGTTTTGGCCGTCACCGTCGAGGGTTGCGACCCACCGACCGGAGGCTGCGCGAAATCCCGTGACAAGCGCCCGCGACTTCCCGGTACGCCGTTCGTGGCGCAGCACATAGGCGCGGTTCCCCGCCGCCAGCGCCTCTTCTGCCGAACTGTCAGAGGATCCGTCATCGATCACGATGATCTCATAATTCGGTCCGCTCGCGAGCGCCGCGTCGATCTCCTTGATCAGCGCGCCGATGTTTCCGGCTTCATTGTGCACAGGAATGATTATGGTCAGATCAGTCATCACGCTAGCCATTGTGGACCGGCGAGCACGTTCAGCGAACCGCGTCGGTGGCATTCACATAGAGTGTTTCCCTTGCGATGAGAAGCGGTTACGTGACTTCTTCTATGCCGGCCCCGCCGACGCCGGTGCATCGCCGCAATTCCGCCATGCCTTTTTTGCTACAAATGCGCAGCTTTCGACGCGGCTGGTTTATGGTTAATACTTCATTAATCGAAGTCTCCCTAGAGTCGGGAACAAACCATACGCATGTCCCGGTCCGACAATGATTTTTGAGGCATCAAAGGCAGTTTTCCACCCGCGCAGGCTTGGCCTGACGTGTACGGCCCTTTTTGCCTTCGCCCTCTGGTGCACCTCGCCTGCCCGCGGCCAGGAGACCCCGCCAGCTCCTACGGCGCCTGCCGCCGAGTCGCTCGACGCGCGGCGCGTTCAGTCGCTCAAGGAGCTTGAGGATCTCACCAGCCAGATCTCGCTTTCCTCGGAACGCGTCTCGGCGCTCGACAATGAAATCGCCGGGCTGAAGAAGGACCAGACGACAATCACCGCGGCGTTGATCCAGTCAGCGCAAACCGAGAAGAAGCTGACACAGGACATAGCGGGCTTCACCAACAAGCTGGCTGATCTGCGCGGTCAGGAAGACAGCGTGCGCACCTCATTGAGACAGCGGCGTGGCGCGCTGGCGGAAGTGCTTGCAGCACTCCAGCGCATGGGCCTCAGCCCCCCGCCAGCCCTGCTCGTTCGTCCCGATGATGCCCTCGCCTCGGTTCGAAGCGCCGTCCTGCTTGGCGCTGTTGTCCCGGAAATGCGCCAGCAGACCGAAGTCCTTATCGCCGACCTGAAAGAACTCGACCGGGTCAAAAACTCGATTGCGGAAGAGCAGACGCGCCTGACAGCTGCTCTTTCAAGCCAGGCCGAGGAAAAGAAGCGGCTCGACCTTCTGCTGGCGGAAAAGCAGAAGTTGCAGACGACGTCCGAAGAAACACGCATGGCCGAACAGGCAAGGTCGGAGGAACTGGCGAAGCGCGCGACATCGCTGCGCGATCTCATTGCCTCGCTTGAAAAGGACATGCAGGAGGTCCAGAAAGCCGCCAGCGCCGCCAGCGCCCAGGAACAGCAGAAGCTCCAGGCAAGCCAACAGCGCGCCGACGATTTTGCCGCCAACCAGAACCGCCTTTCGGCCCAGGTCAACTTTGCGTCTTTAAAAAGCCATCTGGCCCTGCCAGCAGCGGGGAAACTTGTTAAGCATTTTGGCGATGACGATGGCCTTGGTGGCGTCCTGCAAGGTGACACGCTCGAGACCCTCCCGGGGGCGACCATAACGGCGCCGATGGATGCTGTCGTCCTTTATGCCGGCGCATTTCGTTCCTATGGTCAGCTCTTGATACTTGATGCCGGGAATGGATATCATGTCGTCTTGGCGGGCATGAAGAAAATCAATGTCTCCCAAAATCAGTTTGTTCTGGCGGGAGAGCCGGTCGGTGTGATGAACGAGCAACTAGTTGCCAGTACGGCACCCGTTCCGATGGGAAATGGAGCTCCAATGCTTTACATTGAGTTCCGAAAGGATACAAAACCTATTAATCCCGCCCCCTGGTGGGCGGATCGGCTTGCTGGAAGGACCGCAAATGATACGTAGGCTAACGCTTCTCATGGCTGGCGCACTGATGGGCGCAACAGCGATGGTCGTTGTGCAGGGTGCTCTGCCCACAACCGCTGCAGAAGCTGCGGGTACCGACACCTACAAACAGCTTTCAATTTTTGGTGATATCTTCGAGCGTGTACGCGCCCAATATGTCACTCCGCCGGATGACAAGAAGCTGGTCGAAAGCGCCATCAACGGCATGCTGACCTCGCTTGATCCGCATTCATCCTACATGAATGCCGAGCAGGCGCAGGACATGCGCGTTCAGACCAAGGGCGAATTCGGCGGCCTCGGCATCGAGGTCACCATGGAGAACGAACTCGTCAAGGTTATCGCCCCCATCGAGGACACCCCGGCCGCCAAGGCTGGCGTTCTTGCCGGCGATTATATCTCGCAGATTGACGGTACTGATGTTCGCGGCCTGACGCTGACCGACGCGGTCGACAAGATGCGCGGCGAAGTGAACACGCCTATCGAACTGACCCTCATCCGCCAAGGCGCTGACAAGCCGATCAAGCTCACGATCGTCCGCGACGTGGTCAAGGTGAAGGCGGTCAAGTACCGTGTTGAGAACGATGTCGGCTATGTCCGCGTCATCTCGTTCACCGAGCAGACCTTCGATGACTTGCAGAAGGCGATCAAGGACATCCAGAGCAAGGTTCCGAACGACAAGCTGAAGGGCTTCGTCCTCGACCTGCGCCTCAACCCGGGCGGCCTGCTCGATCAGGCTGTTGCGGTCTCCGATGCCTTCCTCGACAAGGGAGAGGTGGTCTCGACCCGTGGCCGCGATCCACAGGATATCACCCGGTTTGATGCCCGCCCGGGCGATCTCACCGACGGCAAGCCGCTTATCGTTCTCATCAACGGCGGTTCGGCAAGCGCGTCTGAGATCGTCGCCGGTGCGTTGCAGGATCACCGTCGCGGCACCGTGCTCGGCACCCGCTCGTTCGGCAAGGGTTCGGTCCAGACGATCATCCCGCTCGGCGAAAATGGCGCGCTTCGCTTGACGACGGCGCTGTATTACACGCCGGCCGGCAAGTCGATCCAGGGCAAGGGCATCGTTCCCGATATCGCCGTCGAGCAGCCGCTGCCCGATGAACTCAAGGGCCAGGATATCACCCGGGGTGAATCCGATCTCAAGGGCCATATCAAGGGCGTGCAGGAAGATGCCGAAGGTTCGGGCTCCATCGCCTATGTGCCGCCGGATCCGAAGGATGACCTTCAGCTGATCCAGGCGCTGAAGCTCCTGCGCGGCGAACAGGCCAATGCGGCCTTCCCGGCCGACCCCAAGAAGGGCGTGCCAAACTAGTATGACGACATATGGGGCCAGGCGATCAGCAAGCAGTCTGGCCCCATATTCTCACCGCCAATATTTCCTCTCTTTCCTCCATCTCTCCGGCCCTCACGCGTGAACGTCGACCTCAACCGGCCGCTGGGAAAAAACAGCAAACGGCCAAGACAATCCGGCAATCTAACACCAGGACGCTGGCTACCGCCTCTTTTGGTAGCCACCTGTATCGTCGGACTATCTTCCCTGATTTCGTTCACCAGCCATCAGGGCTTCCGCAATCCCGCGCCGGAACCCGAGAAGCCGCAGGTCGCTGAGGTACCTCCGCCGCCCGCCCCGCCAAGTGCTGCTCCGACACCACCGCAGACTGCGAACAATCTTTCCGGCAAGGTCATCTCCCCCGAAGGAGGGCCGAAGGTGATCGTGGTCGGCGATCCAAACAAGCGCACGCAGGACCCGCGCACGGCACACATTCCCGAACAGGACTTGATCGAGCAGTCGCCGCAAGGCCCTCTCCCGACCATCGCGCCTGACGGCAGGCGTCCGCTCGACGTCTATGCCCGGCCCTGGTCAGGTGCACGCGGTGCGCGTGTCGCAATCGTGATCGGCGGTCTCGGGCTTTCGCAGACCGGTTCGCAGAATGCCATTCGCGCATTGCCCGGTGAGGTGACTTTGGCCTTCTCGCCAGAGGGCAACAGCCTCGGCCGGTGGATGCAGGCGGCCCGCCAGGATGGCCATGAAATCCTGATGCAGATCCCGCTCGAACCCTTCGACTATCCGCGCGTCAATCCCGGTCGCAACACGCTGACGGTGGATGCAGCGGCGCCGGCGACGCTTGAAAACCTGCACAAGACGATGGGGCGTATTACCAATTATACCGGCGTTATGAACTATATGGGCGCTCGCTTCACCGCCGACGCCAACGCCATGACGCCTGTCATCCAGGATGTGGCGAGGCGCGGCCTGCTTTACCTCGACGATGGTACATCGGCACGCAGCACGGCTGACGCGATCGCAGGACAGCAGGGCGCGCCCTTCGCGGCATCCGATGTCCTTATCGATGCGTCGCAGGATCGTGGCAGCATCTTGAAAAAGCTCGATGAACTCGAGCGCATCGCCCGTGCCAAGGGCAGCGCCATCGGCACCGGTTCTGCCTTTGACGTCACGGTCGAGGCGGTAACGTCATGGGTTAATGAAGCCAAGGCACGCGGCATCGAGATCGTTCCCATCTCGGCCCTTGTCCGCGATCCCCAAAACGGCTAGCAGGGCGGCAGCAAGCATTTGGAGGTCTCGCCATGAGCAAGAAGCCGGTCGATCCACAATCCCTGCCTTACCGGCCCTGTGTCGGCATCATGGTTCTCAACAAGGAGGGCCTCGTCTGGGCTGGCCATCGCATCATGATACCGGGCGATGAAATGGATGGTGCAACGCAACTCTGGCAGATGCCGCAAGGCGGCATCGACAAGGGCGAGGAGCCGGAACCCGCTGCCCTGCGCGAACTCTACGAAGAAACCGGCATGAAGAGCGTTTCATTGCTGGCGGAAGCGCCGCACTGGATCAATTACGAACTGCCGCCACATCTCGTCGGCATCGCGCTCAAGGGCAAATACCGCGGGCAGACGCAGAAGTGGTTCGCCTACCGCTTTGAAGGTGACGCAAGCGAAATCGCCATCAACCCGCCTCCGGGCGGCCATACCGCCGAATTCGATGAATGGGCCTGGAAACCCATGACGCAATTACCCGATCTCATCGTGCCTTTCAAGCGCAAGGTCTATGAAGAGGTCGTTGCAGCATTCCGGCATCTGAACGGCTAGTAAATTTAATGAAAAAAGCGGGCACTTGGCCCGCTTCTAAACTTCCAAATTGAAGCGGACAAGAGCTTCAGGCGGCCTTGATGGCTTCCTCGAGCGTCGTTAGCTGGCCCAGAAGATCTTCCAGGCGGGCGCGTTCTTCGCGCGTCGTCGCATCCTCGAAATCTTCCTTCGCGTCCTTGATCCGGCGCTGCAATTCATCAGCCTTTATATCGGTGACGTGCACCGCCGACTCCGCGAGGAGGGTGCATCCATCGGGCGTCACGTCAACGAAACCGCCGAAGACGACATAGCTGTCCGGCTTGCCGTCCGCCATCTTTACGGTGACAACGCCGGGCTTCACGGTTGCCATCAGCGGCGCATGGTGCGCCATGACCGTCATGTAGCCTTCCGTGCCCGGAACCACGACTTCAATGACCTGTTCCGAAAGGAGCAGGCGCTCTGGCGATACGAGTTCGAACTGGAAGGCTTCTGCCATGATATTCACTCAATTCCCGTGGTCTTGATCGAGATGGACAAGGGCGGGCCGGAGCCCGCCATCAGTCTCTGGATCAGGCAGCTTCCGCTGCCAGGCGCTGTGCCTTCTCGATGGCTTCATCGATCGAGCCAACCATATAGAAGGCAGCTTCCGGCAGGTGATCGTAGTCGCCGTTGCAAAGGCCCTTGAAGCCCTTGATCGTGTCGGCGAGATCGACCAGCTTGCCCGGCGAACCGGTGAAGACTTCAGCAACGAAGAACGGCTGCGACAGGAAGCGCTCGATCTTGCGGGCGCGGGCAACAACCAACTTGTCGTCTTCGGAAAGTTCGTCCATGCCAAGGATGGCGATGATGTCCTGGAGCGACTTGTAGCGCTGCAGGATCGACTGAACCTGACGAGCAGTCTGGTAGTGCTCTTCGCCGACGATGATCGGATCGAGCATGCGCGATGTCGAGTCGAGCGGATCCACGGCCGGGTAGATACCCTTTTCCGAGATGGCGCGGTTAAGAACCGTCGTCGCATCAAGGTGGGCGAAGGATGTTGCCGGCGCCGGGTCGGTCAAATCGTCGGCGGGAACGTAGATCGCCTGAACCGACGTGATCGAGCCCTTGTGGGTCGTGGTAATGCGTTCCTGCATCGCGCCCATGTCGGTCGCAAGCGTCGGCTGGTAACCCACGGCGGACGGGATACGTCCGAGCAGGGCCGACACTTCAGAACCCGCCTGGGTGAAGCGGAAGATGTTGTCCACGAAGAACAGAACGTCCTGGCCCTGGTCGCGGAAATGCTCGGCCACCGTCAGGCCCGAAAGGGCAACGCGGGCGCGCGCACCTGGCGGCTCGTTCATCTGGCCATAGACCAGCGCGGCCTTGGAGCCGGCACCGCCGCCTTCCTTGTTCACGCCGGATTCGATCATTTCGTGGTAAAGGTCGTTGCCTTCACGCGTACGCTCGCCAACGCCGGCGAACACCGAATAGCCACCGTGCGCCTTGGCGACGTTGTTGATCAGTTCCATGATGAGAACGGTCTTGCCGACGCCTGCACCGCCGAAGAGGCCGATCTTGCCGCCGCGAGCATAGGGAGCGAGGAGATCGACAACCTTGATGCCCGTCACGAGGATCTGGGCTTCGGTCGACTGCTCGACATATTCCGGTGCCGACTGGTGGATGGCGCGGGTCACCTTGGTGTTGATGGGACCCGCTTCATCAACGGGTTCGCCGATGACGTTCATGATACGGCCGAGCGTCTCGTCGCCGACGGGAACCATGATCGGCGAACCGGTGTCATAGACCGGCTGGCCGCGGACGAGACCTTCGGTCGAGTCCATGGCGATCGTGCGAACGGTGTTTTCGCCGAGGTGCTGCGCCACTTCGAGAACCAAGCGGTTGCCGAGGTTGTCGGTTTCGAGCGCGTTGAGGATCAATGGCAGATTGCCATCTTCAAACGCAACGTCGACGACGGCGCCAATGACCTGGCTGACGCGGCCGGCTGCGCCGCTGGCCTTCAGCGTCGCCTTCGGTGCGACAGCCTTGGGAGCAGCGGTCTTTGCTGCGGGCTTCGCAGCGGCTTCTGCCTTTGCGGCCGCCGCCTTTGGTGCAGCTGCCTTTGCGGGCTTAGCTGCTGACGCAGCCGGCTTGGCTGCGGGTGTCTTCGGGGTCGCTGCTTTTGCCATCGATCCTTACCTTCGCGATTAGAGCGCTTCCGCGCCCGAAATGATTTCGATCAGTTCCTTGGTGATCTGGGCCTGACGCTGGCGGTTGTACGACATCGTCAGCTTGTTGATCATGTCGCCGGCATTGCGGGTTGCATTGTCCATGGCGGACATGCGCGCACCCTGCTCCGACGCCGCGTTTTCAAGGAGAGCGCGGAAAACCTGGACGGAAATATTGCGCGGAATGAGGTCACCCAGAATGGATGCCGGATCCGGCTCATATTCGTAGACTGCGTCGCCTGCGCTTTCCGGTTCAACTTCGCTGATGGAGTTGGCCGGTATGAGCTGCTGGGCGGTCGGGATTTGTGCGATCACCGACTTGAATTCCGAGTAGAACAGCGTTGCCACATCGAAGCCGCCCTCGTTGTAGAGCGCGATGATCTTGTGGCCGATTGCATCGGCATTGGCAAAGCCGACCTGCTTCACTTCGCGAAGATCGACGTGGTCGATGATATGGCGACCGAGATCACGGCGTAGAATGTCAGCGCCCTTCTTGCCGACCGTCAGGATCTTGACGGTCTTTCCGTCGGCGATCAGCCGGCGGGCATGATCGCGCGCCAGACGCACGATCTGCGCATTGAAGCCGCCACAAAGGCCGCGTTCGGAAGTGCACACGACGAGCAGATGCACATCGTCCTTACCAGTTCCGCTCATCAGCACCGGCGCATCGGCGCCGTCGACGTTGGAGGCGATGTTGGCCAGCACCGCAGCCATGCGCTGCGAGTAGGGGCGAGCCGCCAACGCAGCGTCCTGCGCACGACGCAGCTTCGCCGCGGCGACCATCTGCATCGCCTTGGTGATCTTCTGCGTCGCCTTGACCGAGGCGATCCGGTTTCTCAGATCCTTTAACGAAGGCATCCGTTCATCCCGTCAATGAAGTTTAAGCGAAAGACTTGGCAAAGGCATCGACTGCTGCCTTCAGCTTGCCCTTGGTGTCGTCGCTGATCTGCTTCTCCTTGGCGATCGTCTCGAGAATGTCCTTGTTCTCGGTACGCAGCCAGGTGAGGAGGCCGTGCTCGAACTTGCCGACCTGATTGACGGCAAGCTTGTCGAGATAGCCATTGACGCCGGCAAAGATCACCGCAACCTGCTCTTCCGTCTTCAGCGGCGAGAACTGCGGCTGCTTCAGGAGTTCGGTCAGGCGTGCACCGCGATTGAGAAGGCGCTGCGTCGAAGCATCGAGGTCGGAGCCGAACTGCGCGAACGCCGCCATTTCGCGGTACTGCGCAAGCTCACCCTTGATCGAACCTGCAACCTGCTTCATCGCCTTGATCTGTGCGGCCGAACCAACGCGGGAAACCGAGAGGCCGACGTTAACGGCCGGACGGATACCCTGGTAGAAGAGGTTCGTTTCGAGGAAGATCTGGCCGTCGGTGATCGAGATCACGTTGGTAGGAATATAGGCCGAAACGTCGTTCGCCTGGGTCTCGATGACGGGGAGCGCGGTCAGCGAACCGGCACCGTTTTCGTCATTGAGCTTGGCCGATCGCTCGAGCAGACGGGAATGGAGGTAGAAAACGTCGCCAGGATATGCTTCGCGGCCCGGCGGGCGGCGCAGCAGCAGCGACATCTGGCGGTAGGCGACAGCCTGCTTCGACAGATCGTCATAGCCGATCAGCGCGTGCATGCCATTGTCGCGGAAATATTCGCCCATCGTGCAGCCCGCAAATGGAGCGAGGTACTGCATCGGCGCCGGATCGGAGGCGGTTGCAGCAACGACGATCGAATATTCGAGAGCGCCACGCTCTTCGAGGATCTTCACGAACTGCGCAACAGTCGAACGCTTCTGACCGATGGCGACATAGACGCAATAGAGCTTGTCCGTCTCATTGCCGGCATCGTGAGCCGGCTTCTGATTAAGGAACGTGTCGAGAATGATCGCGGTCTTGCCGGTCTGGCGGTCGCCGATGACGAGCTCGCGCTGGCCGCGACCAACCGGGATGAGGGCGTCGATGGCCTTGAGGCCGGTCGACATCGGCTCATGCACCGACTTGCGCGGGATGATGCCCGGCGCCTTGACGTCGACGCGGGAGCGCTGCGTCGCCTTGATCGGACCCTTGCCGTCGATCGGATTGCCGAGCGCGTCAACAACGCGGCCGAGCAGTTCCTTGCCGACGGGAACGTCAACGATGGCGCCGGTACGCTTGACGGTGTCGCCTTCCTTGATGTCACGATCGGAGCCGAAAATAACGACGCCGACATTGTCGCTTTCAAGGTTCAGGGCCATGCCACGGGTGCCGCCCGGGAACTCGACCATCTCACCGGCCTGAACATTGTCCAGACCATAGACGCGGGCGATACCGTCACCGACGGACAGAACCTGGCCGACTTCGGAGACTTCTGCCTCCTGGCCGAAATTCTCGATTTGCTTTTTCAGGATTGCGGAAATTTCCGCGGCGCGGATGTCCATCAGCCGACCTCTTTCAGTGCAAGCTTAAGCGAAGAAAGTTTTGTGCGAAGTGAAGTGTCGATCTGGCGCGACCCCATCTTGACGACGAGGCCTCCGAGGATCGACGGATCAACGGTGACATTGATTGTCACGTCCTTGCCGGCGACGCTTTTCAGCGTGGCCTTCAATTCATTTTCCTGCGCTGCCGTAAGGGCATGCGCGGAAGTAACGTCCGCTGCGATTTCACCGCGATGGGCGGCGGCAATCTGGCGGAACGACTGGATCATGGATGGTACGGCGAAGAGGCGGCGATTTTGCGCGGCGACGCGCAAGAAATTGCCGACCAGCCCGCCGATCTTGGCCTCGGCCAGGATCGCGGAGATCGCGCGCACCTGATCGCCGGACGAGAATACGGGGCTCGCAACCAGACGCTTCAGATCGGGACTGCCATTGACCAAAGCCTCGAAGCGATCGAGATTCTTTTCGACCTCGGCAAGCGAATTCGCTTCCAGCGCAAGTTCGAACAACGAACCCGCGTAACGCTGGGCAACACCGGAAATGAGCGACGTAGTTTCTGCCACGAACGACAAGCTCTCTGGTTTGAAGCCAAAAATCAGGAAACCGGAAGGAAGTTTTCGGTCAAATCTTTGGCATTATTGATTTTTTTACCGCCTTGGGTGAAGCCCTGAAGCTGCCTTAGACGTGATTTGAATGCCGTCTAGCATAGGAAGACAGGACTCGCAACACGCGAATCCGCTAAATGAGGAGGCAGAATCGCCGCAGCTCCGGATAATTATGAGTAAGCAATTCCACTAATGCTCGGCGGCTCAGGCGACAAAGCCGAAGGCAAATAGAAGCGGACCTGCTGCAAGCAGCAGTTCAACGACGACCCAGGCCCAGTTGTACGGCTTGTTGCCGCCGTCGGACATCATCGAAATCAGCCGGCCGAAGACCGTGAAGCCCCAGGAAACGCCGAGCGCGATCCAGAGAAAAGGTTGTGCAAATACAAGGGCGCTAAGTCCAAGTCCGAGGTAGAAGCCCGCGAATGTCGCACGGATTTCGGAAAGCGCCTCGGGGCGCTCCGGCTTCGTCTGCAAGCGCATTATCCTCATGGCAACGCGCGGCGCAAAGAACAGGACCAGCCCGAAGACGACGGTGATGGCCGCCGACAGCCATGCCATCCATTCGCCCTGACTTGCCGGCCAATAGAGTTCCATGATCCCCTGCCCCTTCCGCCGAAGCGTTAACCGCGATGCAGATCTTATAGAAAGCTTTGCGGATCGATATCAACCTGCACCCGCGTCGATCCCCGTTCTTTTGGCCCATCCGCCAGCATGACGCGGATGAAGCCCTGAATATCCGATTTGCGTGTGCCGTGGACGAGGAGACGGAAACGATGCCGCCCGCGCACAAGGGCAAGCGGCGCCTCCGCCGGTCCGAGGACGCTGATCTGATCCGATGCCGGTGCTGCCCGGCGCAAGGCCCGCGCATGCGTCTCCGCTTCCTGGCGCGTCGCTGCCGAAATGATCAGCGACCCGAGCCGGCCGAAGGGTGGCAGGCTTGAGCGTTCGCGCTCTTCGATCTCGCGCTCGTAAAAGGCTTTTGCATCGCCCGAAACGATGGCGCGCATCACCGGATGATCCGGCTGGTAGGTCTGCAAAAGGCCGAGGCTCTTCTTGCCCGTGCGTCCCGCGCGGCCTGTCACCTGGCTCAACAGCTGGAACGTGCGCTCGGCGGCGCGGGGGTCGCCATTGGCAAGCCCGAGATCGGCGTCGACGACGCCGACCAGCGTCATGTTCGGGAAATTGTGCCCCTTGGCAACGAGCTGCGTGCCGATGACGATGTCGGCCTCACCCTTGGCGATCGCGTCAAGCTCAAGCCGCAGGCGCTTGACGCCCATGAGATCGGACGACAGCACGATGATGCGGGCGTCCGGAAAGGTCTTTTCCACTTCCTCGGCGATCCGCTCGACGCCCGGCCCGCAGGCAACGAGGTGATCGAGCGTTCCGCAGGAGGGACAGGCTTCCGGGCGCGCCTCATGGTGTCCGCATTGGTGGCAGATGAGTTGGCCGCGAAAGCGGTGCTCGACCAGCCAGCTCGAACAATCCGGGCACTGGAAGCGGTGGCCGCACACCCGGCAGAGCGTCAACGGTGCATAGCCTCGCCGGTTGAGGAAGAGCAGCGACTGTTCCTTGCGCTGCAATGTCTGATTGATCGCTTCGACGAGCGCGGGCGAGAGAAACCCGCCCGGTCGTGGCGGCGACCTGCGCATGTCGATGGATTTCAGATCCGGCATTGCCGCCTCGGCATAGCGCCCGGAAAGGCGGATGCGTTTGTACCGGCCCTGATTGGCGTTGACCTGACTTTCGATCGACGGCGTGGCCGACGCAAGTACGATCGGGAAGCCGCCGATATGGCCGCGCACCACCGCCATGTCGCGGGCATTGTAGCAGACGCGATCTTCCTGCTTGTAGGCGGGATCGTGCTCCTCGTCGACGACGATCAGCCCCAGTTCCTGGAATGGCAGGAACAACGCTGACCGCGCGCCGGCAATGACACGCACCTGGCCCTCCATGACCTGTCGCCAGACCCGCTCGCGCATGCGCGGCGCAAGATCGGAATGCCACTCCGCCGGCTTGGTGCCGAAGCGATCATGGAAGCGATCGAGAAACTGCTGCGTCAGCGCAATTTCCGGAAGCAGGATCAGGACCTGCTTGCCCTGCTCGATGGCTTTGGCCACCGCCTCGAAATAGACTTCGGTCTTGCCGGAGCCGGTCACACCGTCAAGTAGCGACACCGAGAAACTTGCGGACGCCACGGCTTCAACGAGCTGATCCGCCGCCTCGCTTTGGTCGCCTGAAAGCGACGCCTTGGCATAGTCGACATCGGGAGCGGCAACGACGGGGCGCGCCGGGATCATGACCTGTTCGAATACGCCTTGCGCCACCAGACCGTCGATTACGGTTGCCGAGACGCCTGCCGCGTGGGCAAGCCCCGTGCGCGTCCATGCCATGCCGCCTTCAGCAAGCTCGAGCACGCGGGCCCGAGCCCCGGTCATGCGGTCAGGTTCACGGCCGGCAAAGCGCAAGCCCGGCACAGGCGGCTCGGGATCGAAAGCCGCGGGCACGCGCAGCACCATGCGCGCCACCATGCCGGGTGGGGACAGTGTATAATCGGCGGCCCAGCGCATGAAGCGCAGCATGCCGTCGTCCACGGGCGGACAATCGAAAAGCTCGGATATGGGCCGCAATTTCTTCGCATCGATGCTGTCAGTCGTGCCGTCCGTGACGATGCCTGCAACTTCGCGCGGACCGAGCGGCACCCGGACGATTGACCCGGCCCTGACGTCCATGCCGTCCGGGACGGCGTAGCTGTAGGGCCGCTCTGCCGGCATCGGCACAAGCACGGGAACGGTTTTTTGCGGGATGAACGAATCCTGACTCATATATACGTGACCTTGGCGCGCCTTTCGGATAAAGAAAAGTCACTTTCCGGGAGATAGAATTGATCTCTCATTTAGACACCCGCATATCAGGAAGGAATGTTCCCATGAAATTCTTTGTCGATACCGCCGACGTGAAGGAAATCCGCGAGCTCAACGATCTCGGATTGCTCGATGGCGTGACCACCAATCCTTCGCTGATCCTCAAGTCCGGTGGCAGCATCATCGAAGTCACCAAAGAAATTTGCAGCATCGTCAACGGCCCGGTATCCGCCGAGGTCGCGGCAACCGAGTATGAGCAGATGATGAAGGAGGCCGCAGTGCTCTCCCGCATCGCCGACAACATCTGCATCAAGGTCCCGCTCACCCTCGACGGCCTCAAGGCCTGCAAGGCCCTGCGCTCCGATGGCCATCTCGTCAATGTGACGCTGTGCTTCTCCGCCAACCAGGCACTTCTTGCCGCCAAGGCCGGCGCCACGTTCATCTCGCCATTCATTGGCCGCATCGACGATACCGGCATCAATGGAATGGAACTGATTTCCGAGATCCGAACCATCTACGACAATTACGATTACCAGACGCAGATCCTTGCCGCCTCTATCCGCACAGTTAACCATGTCAAGGAAGCCGCTCTGATCGGTGCCGACGTCGCTACGGTTCCGCCGGCAACGCTGAAGGCATTGGTCAAGCACCCGCTGACCGACAAGGGCCTTGAGACTTTCCTTGCCGATTGGAAGAAAACGGGCCAGTCGATCGCCTGATCAGTCGCATTTTCAGTGACGCCCGCCTGTTTGCAAGACCGGCGGGCGTTTTTTTGGGCGCCCACGCGGCGCGCATCCGGTTAGGGGCAGGAATCATGAACGGTACGCCCGGCCGTCGCCGAGCGAGGTCATGCGCAGTATGACTATTGGTTCTTCGTCAGATCCTGGGCAACGCTGAGCTGAATCGCCTGCGCAACCTCCGCCGCCGCACGATTATAAGCATCGCGATAGGCTCGCTGGACAGCAAACTGCTGTCTTGGCGCATCGTAGCCCGCATTTACAAGACGGCTGCCGCGGCCGATGACCTGACCGTCCGACACGCGCGTCAGAACGTAGTTGCCAGTCATGCGGATGGAGCCTGCGGTTGGCTGACCCGATTTGTCATTGGTCGCATTCTGGATCAGCGCCAGTGAAATGTTCTGCGAAGCAATGGCGAGTTGGAGCGTATAGGCGACATGGGTCGGCTCGCCCGCACCGCCACCGAAGAGGAAGATCAGGTTGTTGCGTACTTCCTGGGTGACGCGATCGCCCGCCGGATTGACCGACACGGTCGCGAGCCGGGAGCGGACGCTGCCCGAGACGCCGGCGGCCGTGCTGCCGACCGGACCGGGATCGGAGTAGAGCGGCCGCACCTGGCAACCGCCTGCAATCAATGCCAAGCCGAGAACGCAGAAGGGAAGCAGCCGCTTGACGACGGAACCCGGCTGAAAACGATCAGGCAACGACATTGATGATCCTCTGCGGTACGATAATGACCTTCTTCGGTGAATTGCCATTCAGCGCGGCCTTGACGAAATCAAGCGCGAGGGTGGCCTTTTCGACCGCCAATTGATCCGCATCGCGGGCAATTGTCAAATCGCCGCGCTTCTTGCCATTGATCTGAACCGGCATGGTCACATCGTTCTCGATGATCAACGTCTCGTTGTATGACGGCCACGGTTGATGAGCCACAAGATCTGCGCCGCCGAGTGCCTTCCAGCACTCCTCGGCAAGGTGCGGCATCATCGGCGCGATCATTGCAATCAACATGGCCGTCGCTTCGCGGCTTGCTGCGATCGTCGCCATGTCAGCCTCGCCCGCCGCCACCTTTTGCAGAGAAGGCGCCAAGGTGTTGACGAGCTCGTAAAGGCGCGCGACGGCCTTGTTGAAGTTCAGCTTCTCGATATCTTCGCCGACAGCCTTGACAGTCCGGTGCGCCGCTTTCGAAATCGCCAAAGCCTCGCCTTCGGTCGCGGCTGCGGCATCGACCGTCTTCAACGTCTCGGCCGCTTCCGAAATCAGGCGCCAGACGCGCTGAACGAAGCGATGCGCGCCCTCGACGCCGGATTCGGTCCAGATTACGTCGCGTTCCGGCGGCGAATCCGACAGCATGAACCAGCGCGCGGTATCCGCGCCGTAGGAAGCGATGATGTCATCCGGATCGACCACGTTTTTCTTCGATTTCGACATCTTCTCGATCGAGCCTATCTCGACCTCTTCGCCTGTAGCAATCAGCGTTGCGCGGCGCGCGCCATCCGTCTCCTCGACCCGAACGTCAGCTGGCGTGACCCAGCCGTCCTTGCCCTTGTAGGTCTCGTGGACGACCATGCCTTGCGTGAACATGCCCTTGAACGGTTCACTGATATCGAGATGACCGGCCACCTTCATCGCCCGTGTGAAGAAACGCGAGTAGAGAAGGTGCAGGATCGCGTGCTCGATGCCGCCGATATACTGATCGACGGGCAGCCAGTGATTCGCGACCTTGGGCTCGGTCGGCTCCTCGGCCCAAGGAGCGGTGAAGCGTGCGAAATACCATGACGAGTCGACGAAGGTATCCATCGTGTCGGTCTCGCGTCGTGCGGGCTTGCCGCATTGCGGGCAGTTGACGTGCCGCCAGGTCGGATGACGATCGAGCGGATTGCCCGGCCGGTCGAATTCGACGTCGTCCGGCAGCTTGACCGGCAGGTCGGCCTTCGGCACCGGGACAACGCCACAATCATCGCAATGGATCATCGGGATTGGGCAGCCCCAGTAACGCTGCCGGGAAATGCCCCAGTCGCGCAGGCGGAAATTGATCTTGCGCTCGCCCTGCGGGCGGTTGCCGACCGTCTGCTTTTCCAGCCGCCGCGCCACCTCGTCGAAAGCTTCGGCTGGCGACATCCCGTCAAGGAAGCGCGAATTGATCATGACGCCGTCATCGACATAGGCGGTTTCGGTGATCTGGAACGTGGCCGCGTCGGCGTCCTTCGGCATAACCACCGGCACGACCGGCAGGCCATACTTGTTGGCAAAGTCGAGGTCGCGCTGGTCACCTGACGGACAACCGAAAATCGCACCGGTGCCATAGTCCATCAAGACGAAATTCGCGACGTAGACCGGCAGCTTCCATTCCGGGTCGAACGGATGCATGACGCGCAAGCCGGTGTCGAAGCCCTTCTTCTCGGCGGTTTCGAGCGCAACGACCGAGGTGCCCGCATGGCGACATTCCTCGTTGAACTGCGCGAGCGCCGCGTTGTTTTCGGCGGCTTTCTTCGCCAGCGGATGGTCGGCGGCAATGGCTATGAAGGACGCGCCGAACAGCGTATCGGGCCGCGTCGTGTAGACCTCGACCTCGCTCTCGCCTTCGACGTGCGACTGCTTGTCCAACGCCCAGCGGATCAGCATGCCCTCAGACTTGCCGATCCAGTTGCGCTGCATCAGGCGCACCTTTTCCGGCCACTGGTCGAGGCCATCGAGGGCGCCCAGCAGTTCCTCGTTGAAGTCGGTGATCTTGAAGAACCACTGTGTCAGCTCGCGCTGCTCGACAAGAGCGCCGGAGCGCCAGCCGCGACCGTCGATGACCTGCTCGTTGGCAAGGACCGTCATGTCCTCTGGGTCCCAGTTGACCTTGGACGACTTGCGCGTCACCAGGCCCTTCTCGACGAAATCGAGGAAGAGCATCTGCTGGCGGTGATAATATTCGACATCGCAGGTGGCGAACTCGCGCGACCAGTCGAGCGACAGGCCCATGGACTTGAGCTGATCGCGCATCGTCGCGATGTTCTGGTAGGTCCAGGTCTTCGGATGAACCTTGTTCTGCATGGCGGCGTTTTCGGCCGGCATGCCGAAAGCATCCCAGCCCATTGGATGCAGCACATTGAATCCCTTGGCGCGCTTGTAACGTGCAACGACATCGCCCATCGCATAGTTGCGCACATGGCCCATGTGAATGCGGCCCGAGGGGTACGGAAACATTTCGAGGACGTAGTAAGGATCACGAGGATCGTCATTGTTCGTCTCGAAGAGCCTGGCGTCGTTCCAAACTCTCTGCCAATGCTTCTCGGCTACACGGGGATTATAGCGTTCGGTTGCCATGAACGGGATTCTCTTGCAAAGGATAGTGATGCGGGGACCTTCACCATGGATTGGTGGGACCGTCAACCACTTGAAGCTGAAGGAGCCCGTGAAATCGGGCCGTCAGGCGATAAATAGGACTGAACCAGCCAATGCCCAATGCCGTCGATCAACTTTTTGCCGTCAGGGACGCTATTCACAAGGCTGAAGCGGAAGCGGGTCGCCCGGAAGGCGCCGTCACGCTTGTCGCCGTGTCGAAAACCTTCGGCGAGGAAGCGATTCGTCCCGTGCTCGAATCCGGCCAGCGCGTCTTTGGCGAAAACCGCGTCCAGGAGGCGCAAGCGAAGTGGTCGGTCCTGCGCGGTGAATTTCCGGATATCGAACTCCACCTCATCGGGCCGCTCCAATCCAACAAGGCCGAGCAGGCAGTGGCGCTTTTCGATGTGATCGAGACGGTCGACCGCGAAAAGATCGCCGATGCCCTTGCCAAGGAAATGCAAAAGCAAAACCGGTTTCCTCGCCTCTATGTCCAGGTGAACACCGGTTCTGAACCGCAGAAGGCGGGCATAGATCCAAAAGAGGCGGTAGCGTTTGTCAAGCATTGCCGCGAAGTTCGCGGCCTCCAGATCGAGGGCCTGATGTGCATTCCGCCGGCCGATGAGAATCCCGGCCCGCACTTTGCCCTGCTTGAAAAGATCGCCCGGCAGGCCGGAGTCGACAAGCTTTCCATGGGCATGTCCGGTGACTACGAGCTCGCCATCGGCTTCGGCGCGACATCAGTCAGAGTCGGTTCCGCGATTTTCGGAACTCGGTAATTACCAGCTGCGGCGCGGTCCGGTATCGATGTGATAATAGCCGGCCGGATAGCGTTTCAACCCGCCGACGTCACCGCTGGACGACAGATGACTCATGAGGCCGGACGAGCCGCCGTGGACCCGGAAATCCACCGCCTGGCAGCTCAGGTGGTAGGATTGGTCCTTGCCGCCAACGCGATTGTTGCGCGTGCGTGTGCGCACGGTCGAGTTTACCGTGATCGGCCCATACTTGGCGGAAACGCGGCTCAGCACGTTCTTCAGCCTTTCGGGAACGCATTTCGACGGCGCCTTGTAGTCTATATAGGCCTTGCCGCGCGGCATGGCCGCCAATACCAGCGGACTGATCTTGTCGAATACCGAATCCTTGAGCAGATGCGCATGCTCCTCGCCGAAAAGCTTTGCGCCGATACGGTCCTGCGGATTGGATGGCGCGGGGAGCGTGCCGGCGCCTGCCGGAATGGCAAGGCTAAAAGCGGCTAGGGTGAACCATGTGAATTTTGCGCGTGACGCAACGCTGCGCAAGACAGTTATTCGCATTCCTCGATCCTTGGTGCGGCGCCGGAAATAACATTTCTTCAGCGCCGTTAGTTTGTCCTCCCAGGTCAAGGCAGCGACCCTATAAGCCGAAATGTGGTCAAAATGGACCGATTTCGCGATAAAACGCCACCGAGATCGATATTGGCCGCTGCAGAATGCGACCGAACGCCATGCCCTCAGGGCCAATTCGGATATTTACGCATTGATTTGCTTGGTGGTAATGAACCTGTGCGCCTCCCGCCCGGGGAGGTATCCGGGTGGAGGCCCGATATTTAAGATTCTGGAGGAAATTGATGTCCGAGAAGGTTTATCCGGTGCTGGCAAGCGCGAAGAAAAACGCGCTCATCGACAATGATACCTATCTCAGCTGGTACAAGCAGAGCATCAAGGACCCCGAAAAGTTCTGGGCCAAGCACGGAAAGCGCATCGACTGGTTCAAGCCCTTCACCAAGGTCAAGAACACCTCGTTCGAGGGCAAGGTTTCGATCAAATGGTTCGAGGATGGCGTTACCAACGTTTCCTATAACTGCATCGACCGTCACCTCAAAAAGCGCGGTGATCAGGTCGCGATCATCTGGGAAGGCGACAATCCCTATCTCGACAAGAAGATCACCTATAATGAGCTTTACGAGCAGGTCTGCCGCCTCGCCAATGTCCTGAAGAAGCACGGCGTCAAGAAGGGCGACCGGGTGACGATCTACATGCCGATGATCCCGGAAGCGTCCTATGCGATGCTTGCCTGCGCGCGCATCGGCGCGATCCACTCCGTCGTCTTCGGCGGCTTCTCCCCCGATGCGCTCGCGGGCCGTATCGTCGACTGCGAATCCACATTCGTGATCACGGCCGATGAGGGCATGCGCGGCGGCAAGCCGGTGCCTCTTAAGGAAAATACCGATAAGGCGATCGACATTGCGGCGCGCCACCACGTCATGGTGAAGAACGTACTCGTCGTACGCCGGACCGGCGGCAAGACCGGCTGGGCCAGCAATCGCGACCTCTGGTATCACGATGAGATTGCCAGCGTTAAGGCGGAATGCAAACCTGAAAAGATGAAGGCTGAGGATCCGCTTTTCATCCTTTACACCTCTGGCTCGACCGGCAAGCCCAAGGGCGTGCTGCACACGACCGGCGGCTACCTGGTCTATGCCTCGATGACGCACGAATATGTCTTCGACTACCATGACGGCGACATCTACTGGTGCACCGCCGATGTGGGCTGGGTAACCGGCCATTCCTACATTGTCTACGGCCCGCTCGCCAACGGCGCGACGACGCTGATGTTCGAGGGCGTGCCCAACTACCCTTCGGTATCGCGGTTCTGGGAAGTCATCGACAAGCACAAGGTCAACATCTTCTACACCGCCCCCACCGCTATCCGCGCGCTGATGAGCGCCGGTGACGAACCGGTCAAGAAGACATCGCGCAAATCGCTGCGCATCCTCGGCTCGGTTGGAGAGCCGATCAATCCGGAAGCCTGGGAATGGTATTATCAGGTGGTGGGCGACAAGCGCAGTCCTGTCGTCGATACCTGGTGGCAGACGGAAACCGGCGGCATCCTCATCACGCCGCTGCCCGGCGCAACGCCGCTCAAGCCGGGCTCGGCCACAAGGCCGTTCTTTGGCGTGCAACCGCAACTGGTCGATAATGAGGGTGACGTGCTCGAAGGCGCGGCCGATGGCAACCTCTGCATCACCGATTCGTGGCCGGGGCAGATGCGCACGGTCTACGGCGATCACAAGCGCTTCATCGAAACCTATTTCTCCACCTATAAGGGCAAGTACTTTACCGGCGACGGCTGCCGGCGTGACAAGGACGGCTATTACTGGATCACCGGTCGCGTCGATGACGTTCTCAACGTCTCGGGACACCGCATGGGAACGGCCGAGGTAGAGTCCGCGCTTGTCTCCCATGATACGGTCTCGGAAGCGGCCGTGGTCGGCTATCCGCACGACCTCAAAGGCCAAGGCATATATTGCTATGTAACGCTGATGTCCGGACTCGAGGGTAGCGACGATTTGCGCGCCGAGCTGGTCAAGCATGTGCGCAAGGAGATCGGCCCGATCGCCACGCCAGACAAGATACAGTTTGCGCCGGGCCTGCCGAAGACCCGTTCCGGCAAGATCATGCGCCGCATCCTGCGCAAGATCGCAGAAGATGATTTTGGCGCGCTCGGCGACACCTCAACGCTTGCCGACCCGGCCGTCGTTGATGACCTGATCGCCAATCGCCAAAACCGCAAGGGCTGAAAATAGTGTCTTCCCCTAAGGGGGGACACCCTCCTTCAGCGGTAGAGGTCGGCGCGTGTCTGCGGCACGGCAGAGATTCCGCGCTTGCGGCGTGACGCCAGCGTCTGATTGATCTGTACGGTGCCACGCTCGAACGCAAGGGCGCAGCCGGTGAGGTACAGCAGCCACAACCGCGCTTTGGCAGCGCCGACTTCCGCGATCGCCTCATCGAAGCGCGCATGGAGACGGTCGGCCCACATGCGGCAAGTGCGGCCATAATGCTCACGCAGATTCTCGACGTCGTGGACCTCGAAACCGTAGCCTTCGAGGTTCTCGACCGTCATGCCGAGATGGTCGAGTTCGCCGCCCGGGAAGATGTATTTGACCAGGGCGAGGTGTTCGGCGCTCTTGCGCCCGAAGGTCTTCTTGTTGCGCTTCATGCGCCGTGTGATCGCGTGGTGGAGATAAAGGCCACCCGGCCTCAGTAATCGGTGCACGCTGGAAAAATAGGTGTCGTAGTGGGCAATGCCCACCGCCTCGAACATGCCGATCGAGGAAATCTTGTCGAACTGCCCCTCGAGATGCTCATAGGATTTCACGTGAATCGTGATCTTGTCCTCAAGGCCTTCCGCCTTGATCCGCTCGCGGGCAAGGGCCGTCTGCGCCTCCGACAAAGATACGCCCGTGCCGGTCACGCCATAATTCTTTGCCGCATAAATCAGCATGGCCCCCCAGCCGCAGCCTATGTCGAGCAGGCGATCGCCGGGCTTGAGGCGCAGCTTGCGGCAGATCAATTCGAGCTTGTCAACCTGCGCCTGGTCGATGCTATTGGCCCAGTCGGTGAAATAGGCGCAGGTATAGACCATGCGCTCATCGAGAAAGAGCTGATAGAAGGCGTTCGACACGTCGTAGTGGTGGGTAATCGCTTCCTTGTTGGACCCGCTGACGTAAGGATTCTTGCCGCCAAGCCCGGAACTGCCGCCTTTTGCTCCGCTCAGCAAAAGCGAAGGCACATCCTTCAAGAGCTGCCACTTTGGCAGGCTTTTCAGCCGGTGCTTGAACTTTCCCTTGGGACCGCGCTCGACGAGATCGAACAGCGTGCCGTTCCTGATGTCGATCTGGCCCGACACCCACAACTCGACGACAGAGCCGATATTGGGTTTGAGAGCGATCTGGCGCACGGCCATAGGATCATTGATGGCAAGTATAGGGCCATCAAAATCACCGATGCGGGTTCCGTCCCAAAGTTCTATCGCAAATTGCGGTTCGATGACGTCGACCACCGTGCGGATGATCCGCGCCGCCTTGTCTTCAGCTGCCATTCTCTGCCCCCGGGCACGGGGCGCAGCAAGTTGCGCGTCGCGTGCGTTGCTTCATTCAGTCTGCTTGGCTTATGACTGCCTGAGCCTCTTTGCAACCCATGCACACATGGCCTTGCTTTTTTCTCTTGAAACGTGGGTCATGACACCCCATTCTCCAATTGTGTTCAACGAATGAAAAGGAGGTGATCCGATGTCTCGTGATTTCGCAATCTGCCACAAAAGGCGTCTGATGCTTTCCATCGGGGATTGTCTCTCCGTTGAATAAGCGCCCGGCGAAAGCCGGGAAAGGCCAAAGACAGCTTTGTGCCAGACGGAATTGCGGGGCCACCCTTCGGGGTGGCCCTTTCCGTTTAAGCTGATGGGATTCTAACACGGGCGGTAAGCTCGATGTCCAAAGCCTTCATTACGGCGAGCGTTGTTTTCAGCGTCGGATTCCCCTCCTCGCTGAACGAGCGATACAGCTGCTCGCGGGACAATCCAGTCTCTGCGGCAATCTTTGTCATCCCCTGCGCCCGTGCAATCACTCCAAGCGCGTGAGCGATATAGCTGGCGTCGCCGGTCGCGAAGGCTTCGGTCAAGAAGATTGCCATGGCTTCTGGTGTGACAAGATCCTCGGCCGGATCGTAGCTTGTCAGTTTCTCTGCCATCATTCGCTCCATTCTGTCGCCAGTCGTCGAGCGACACGAATATCTTTCGCCTGGCTACTTTTATCGCCTCCACAGAGCAGCACTATCAGGACCTCGCCACGCCGCTGGAAGTAGATGCGATAGCCCGGTCCGTGATGTATGCGCAGTTCACTAACGCCCGAGCCAACGGAGTTCGCGTCCCCGGTATGGCCGAAAGCCAATCGATCAAGCCGCGATGCGATGTGCGCGCGGGCGCGAGGGTCTTGCAGGTTTAAGCGCCACTTGCGGAAGATTTCTGTCTGCGTGATTTCTATCATGAAAATGTAGTTTTTAAATTACAAATGTCAATATGCTCAACAATAGCTTCCGGAAGCGAAGCCAACCACCAATGCCAGGTTGCAGGTGCCCTTTGCTCTTGCCGAAATTTGATGATACCAAGAATTTGCCTGAAATCGGTGCATCCTGCCTCAATGCGAGGCAAATTCCTCTGAAAGACCAAGACATGTCGGTTGCCCTAGCCCAAAACGCCGCGTCCCGGCGCGCGTGGCGTGAAGAAATTATTGCGATGCTGGCGTTGAGCTGGCCGATGATTCTGACCAATCTCGCGCAAACAGCGATGACGGCAACCGACGTCATGATGATGGGCTGGGTCGGCGCGGATACGCTCGCAGCCGGCGCCCTCGGCACCAACCTCTACTATATGCCGATGATCTTCGGTCTCGGGCTGATGCTTGCCACCTCGCCGATGATGGCAAAGGAACTCGGCCGCAATCGCTTCTCGGTGCGCGAGGTTCGCCGCACCGTGCGGCAGGGCCTTTGGCTCGCCGTCACCATATCGATTCCGATTTGGTTCGCGTTGTGGCACACCGGACCGATTCTCATTGCTATGGGGCAAAATCCGGCCCTTGCCGATACCGCCGAAGCCTACGTTCGCTCGCTGCAATGGGCGGTCCTGCCGTTCTACGGCTATATCGTATTGCGGTCCTTTATCGCGGCGCTCGAACGTCCCGGCTGGGCGCTGTTCGTTGCCCTCTTCTGCGTCGGCTTCAATGCCCTTGCCAATTGGTGCCTGATCTTCGGACATCTGGGATTCCCCAAGCTTGGGATCGTCGGTTCGGGCATCGCGACCTCCCTGTCGTCGCTGATGATGTTCATCGGCCTCGTCGTCATCATCATGCGCGATCGCCAGTTCCGCCGTTACCATCTGTTCGGTCGCTTCTGGCGTGCCGACTGGCCACGCTATGGCGAACTTCTCCGCCTTGGCCTGCCGATCGCCGCGATCATGAGCTTTGAAGTTACGATCTTCAATGCAGCGGCTTTCCTGATGGGAATTCTCGGCGCGGATTACCTTGCGGCGCATGCGATTGCCATCCAGATTGCCGCCATTGCATTCATGGTGCCGATGGGCTTTGGCCAGGCGGCAACGGTCCGCGTGGGCCGGGCCTACGGGGCACAGGATGGTGACGGAATCAGGCGCGCCGGCTGGGTCGCCTTCATCGGCGGAACCGGCTTCATGGTGCTCACCGCGATGCTGATGCTGTTTGCGCCATACCAGCTTATCAGCGCCTTCATCGATCTGCACGACCCATCAAACGCCGAGGTCATATCGCTCGCCGTCTCGTTCCTGGCGTTCGCCGCGCTCTTCCAGATTTTCGACGGCGGCCAGGCGGTCGCGAGCGGCATGTTGCGTGGCCTGCATGACACCACAGTACCGATGATCTATGCGGCCATTGCCTATTGGGGCATAGGCCTGCCGCTCTCAATCGCCTTTGGCTTCTGGCTGGACATGAAGGGCGCCGGCATTTGGCTCGGGCTCGTCTGCGGTCTTGCCGCCGCAGCAATTCTGTTGCTCAGCCGTTGGCTCCGGCGTGAACAACTTGGAATTGAAGTTATCCGCCACTAGAAGTCGATCGTGCGGCCCTTGATTTCCCAATCGCCGTAGCGGGCAGGATCCTTGCCGCCCCGTCCGCCGATTTCGCGCGGTTTCTCGGCGGCATCCTTTTCCGCCTGCCGGCGCGCTTCCGCTTCCTTGAGGGCGCGCTGGGCCGCCGGCGGCAGCTGGTCAAAGGCGGGATGCCGGCGCTTATCGTCATTGTCGGCGTGCGGCGTTTTTGCTGTCTCTTCGTCCGTCATGTGACACTCGTCATTGAAGCTTGCTGTATAAAGCACCATCATATAGCGGAAGATGGCGAACAAAAGGAATGACCTTGCCAGCCATGGACTCTAACGCTTCATTTCCGAGGGGAGGAATGCAACCATGAACATCATGCGCACTGCAATGCTGCTTGCCTTCATGACCGCCCTGTTCATGGCCGTTGGCTATCTCATCGGCGGCTCCGGCGGCATGATGATCGCGCTCGTGATGGCGGCCGGCATGAACCTTTTCAGCTACTGGAATTCAGACAAGATGGTGCTGCGGATGCACCACGCCGTCGAGGTCGATGAGCGCACCGCGCCCGAATATTACGGCATTGTCCGCGATCTTGCGGCGCGCGCCAACCTGCCCATGCCGAAAGTTTATCTCATCGAGGCGGACCAGCCCAACGCCTTTGCCACCGGGCGCAACCCGCACAATGCGGCTGTCGCCGCCAGTACCGGTCTCTTGCAGCGATTGTCGCCGCAGGAGGTCGCGGCGGTGATGGCGCACGAGCTTGCCCACGTCGAGCACCGCGATACGCTGACGATGACCATTACCGCGACACTCGCCGGTGCCATTTCGATGCTCGGCAATTTCGCCCTGTTCTTCGGCGGCGGCAACCGCGAGAATAATAACCCGCTCGGTTTCATTGGCATTTTGATCGCCATGATCGTCGCGCCCTTTGCCGCAATGATCGTGCAGATGGCGATCAGCCGGACACGGGAATACGCGGCCGACCGGCGCGGCGCACAGATCTGCGGCAATCCGCTTTGGCTCGCATCTGCCCTCAACAAGATCGCGCGCGGCGCCAAGCAGATTGTCAACGAGGATGCGGAGCGAAACCCAGCCTCGGCACCGCTTTTTATCATCAATCCCTTGAGCGGTCGTGGCACTGACAATCTGTTTTCCACGCATCCAAACACCGAAAATCGCATTGCGGCGCTGGAGGCCATGGCCTCGGAATTCACCCGGACCGAGGCGCCCGCGAAATCGGCGCGCGGTGTCGAACAGCCGCTCGACGATGAGGAACCGCGAGACGACCGTCCGACGCCGTGGGGCCGCAATGGCGCAAGCCGCAAAGGCCCTTGGGCATGAGCGCGGAATGGGCAGCCAAACGGAATTTCTCCAGAAAACAGCAAGTTACGGAATCTTTTGACGGGGAGGACAGGCCTGGCCTCGCCGCGCGTCAATGCGCAACACGTCTGCTGGGGGCTGTCATCGAGAAGCATACGTCGCTCGACGGCCTTACCGACAACAGTAACGGGCATCCCCAATATATGGCGCTCGACGACCGTGACCGCTCACTGGTGCGCGCCATTCTCGGGGCTGCGCTGCGCAATCGCGGCGCGATCGAAGCAGCTATCAGCCAGATGATCGACCGGCCGCTGCCGGAAAATGCGGTAGCCCTAAAGCATCTTTTGCACGTGGCGGCGGCACAAATCCTTTATCTCGACCTGCCCGATCGCGCCGCCGTCGATCTTGCCGTGACAGCGGCGAACGGCGACCCCCGCAACCGGCGCTTTGCGTCGATGGTGAATGCCGTCCTGCGGCGCCTGTCGCGGGAAAAGGAGACGTTCGCCAATCGGGCCGCAGTCAATGTTCCTTCATGGTTCGAGGCAAGTCTCATTGCCGCCTTTGGCAAGGAAAAGGCAGGCGCCATCCTTGAAATCCAGGCAAAGGAGCCAGCCGTCGATCTGACGGTCAAGGGCGACCCACAAGTGTGGGCCGAGCGTCTTGGCGGTCTAGCCCTGCCAACGGGCTCGGTTCGGCTTGCCAACATTGAAGGCGCCCTGACCAGCCTTCCGGGCTTTGCCGAGGGGGAGTGGTGGGTGCAGGATACGGCGGCGAGCCTTCCGGCAAAGCTCTTTGGCGACATTACCGGAAAACGTGTTGCCGATCTTTGCGCCGCGCCCGGCGGCAAGACCGCACAGCTTGCTTTGGCTGGTGCCAACGTGACCGCGCTCGATCTGTCCGCCAATCGCCTGAAGCGGCTACGCGCCAATCTCGAGCGCCTGCATTTCACTGCCGACACCGTCGAAGCAAATCTTGCGGCCTATGAACCGGCCGAGCCCTTCGATGCTGTCCTGCTCGACGCACCGTGCTCCTCGACGGGGACGGTACGACGCCATCCCGACGTTCCGTGGACTAAAAGTCCCGAAGAGATCGCCAAACTCGCCGCGCTTCAGGCCAAGCTGCTTGACCACGCCGTCACCCTCGTTCGGCCCGGCGGGACTATCGTGTTTTCCAACTGCTCTCTCGACCCCTCGGAAGGCGAAACGGTCGCAAGGCAATTGATTGCCAAGAACCCCGCCATCGAACTCGTTCCTGTCGTCGCCGAAGAGATCGGTGGCCTCGCAGACCTCATCACGAAAGAAGGTTTTGTGCGCTCTACGCCCGCAGATCTTCCCAATGACGATGGGGCGCTGTCCGGCATGGATGGCTTCTTTGCGGCTCGTTTCCGGCGCAAATACTAAAATTTTAACTGTTTGACCGGATAGTTTAGGCTGTCGTCGACGATTCGAAGCAAAAACAATATGGTCGCGCTCAGCGAAACACCGCAATTGTGGGGACTAGCGACGGCGCAATTGTGGCGCCGTTTCCGCAGGCGCGTGCGAATGGGCCCGCTCTACCGCTGGCGCTTTACCGGCTTTACGCCCGAGCGCGTGCTTATTGCCCCGCAAGATCTGCGCCCGGCCGATCCGCAAATTGCCGAAGAGTTTTACCATGGTCGCTTTGCCTTGGCCGGCAAGGTCGTCGAGACCGGCGGCCGCTCACCGTTCCTGGTCGAGCCACCCAATGCCGCCTGGCAGGCGGCTCTGCACAATTTCGGCTGGCTCCGCCATCTGCGCGCGGCAGGCACGGACCTTGCCACCGCCAACGCCCGCGCCCTCCTCAGCGACTGGATCACTACGCATGGCCGCTCCGTCGCAGGGCCGGCATGGGTGCCGGAGGTCACGGCACAGCGCATCATCGCCTGGCTGCAGCATTCGAGCCTCATTCTGGCAGGCGCAGACCTGCGCGCCTATCGCCAATTCATGCGCTCGCTCGCCGTCCAGGTTCGCTACTTGCGGACGATGGCGGCGGTGATGGATGACGGCGAAGAGAAGCTGCGCGCCCGCATCGCACTCGCACTTGCCGCGCTCGCCCTGCCGGTGGCGTCGAGCACCAGCCGGTCGGCCCGTCGCAACCTCGAATATGAACTCACCCGCCAGATTCTCCCCGATGGCGGCCATATCTCGCGCAATCCCCTTATTATTCTCGAACTGCTCGCAGACCTTCTGCCGCTGCGCCAGACCTATGCCAGCGGCCAGGAGGCGCCGCCCAAAGCGCTGATCGAAGCCATCGAGCGGATGCTGCCGGCGCTGCGTTTTTTTCGCCATCATGACGGCAGCCTTGCCCTGTTCAACGGGGTCGGCGCCACCATGCCGGAACGGGTCATCGCCGTGCTCCGCCATGACGATATCGGCGGCCTACCGCTCATTCACGCGCCGCATTCGGGCTATGAGCGCCTTTCCATGGATTCGACAACGATCATTGCCGACACCGGCCTCGCTCCGCCGGTCACTGCCTCGCGCGATGCCCACGCCGGCTGCTTGTCCTTCGAGATGTCATCGGGCCGCAACCGCTATATCGTCAATGCCGGCGTCGATCGCTATGGCCCGCCCGAATTTCGGCCGCTCGCCCGCTCGACCGCCGCTCATTCGACGGCAACGCTCAACGACACGTCCTCCTGCCGCTTCAGCAATACCTCCGGACTCTCGAACATGATCGGAACGCCGATCATTGCCGGGCCCACCAGGGTGAATATCGAGCGTATAGAGCGGGAAGGCGCCGTCGGCTTCGTTGCCAACCACAATGGCTACGTTCGACCGTTCGGCATCTATCACGAACGCCAAATCGTATTGTCGCACAATGGCAGCGTCATCGAAGGCATCGACAGCTTCTTTGCCGCCGGTCGCAATCCGCTGCGTGATACTGGCGCCGAAAATGTCGTCGTGCGTTTTCACTTGCATCCCGCCGTCCACGTCTCTGTGGACGATAATGGCCTGATCATTCTTCAGGCGGAAAACGACGATATCTGGATGTTCTCGGCAACGGTGCAGCCCTTCGTCGAGGATTCACTGTTCTTTGCCGGGTTCCGCGGGCCCGTCAGGACCCGCCAGATCACATTGTCCTTCAGTGCCGCCCAGCGGTCCGAAGTCGAGTGGCAGTTCACCCGCACAAGCCTCGGCGTTTAGTGCTCCGCCATCACCTGGCGAATGAGGCGTCCAAGACGGGCAATACCGATATCGGCAACCTCTTCGGACGCGAGCGAGAAGCTCAGGCGAATGGTATTTGCCCCGCTGCCGTCGGCGTGGAACGCCTGGCCTGGCACAAAGGCAACACGCTCGGTTTCGATCGAACGGGCAAGGAGCTTTGCCCCGTCAATCCCTTCCGGCAAGGTGACCCAGATGAACATGCCGCCTTCAGGCTTGGTCCATGACACGCCTTCCGGCATATATTTTTCAAGCGCCGTCAGGACGTGATCGCGGCGCGCGCCATAGGTGGCGCGCAGGCGCTCGATCTGCGCGTCGTAAATATCGACGGCCGCATGATACATCGCCATCTGGTTGATGGTAGGGCTGTGGAGGTCCGCCGCTTGCTTCATCAGAACGAGTTTGCGTATGACCGGCTTTGCTGCACAGACGAAACCGAGCCGCAATCCGGGCGACAGCGTCTTCGAGAACGTTCCGCAATAGATCGTGCGCGTTGCATCGATATCGCCCTTGCGCGCAATGTCGAGCGCGAGGATCGGCGGAACCGGCTCACCGTCATAGCGGAGCCCCTGATAGGCGGCGTCTTCGATGATGGGAATGTCGAGTTCGTCGGCAAGATCGAGCAGGCGTTCGCGACCGGCGCGATCCAGGGTTTCGCCGGCGGGATTGGAGAAATCCGGGTTGATATAGGCGAATTTCGGGCGTCCGCCATTGCGAGCCGCCGTGTCCTGGTAACCCGCAGGCGTCATATTGCCCAACTCGGGCGTCAATTGATCATACTGGGGTTCATATGCATTGAATGCCTGCAGCGCACCGAGATAGGTGGGGCTCGTCACCAAAGCGGTATCGGACGGCGAAAGGAAGAGCTTGCCGAGATAGTCCAGGGCCTGCTGCGATCCCGATGTGATGACGATGTTATCGATGTCGCAGACGATGCCGAGCGCCGCGAGGCGCGTCGCGATCCACTCGCGCAAGGGCGCATAGCCTTCGCTGACCGAATATTGCAGCGCCGGGCCGGCCTGGCCGTCGGCAAGCGCACGCTCATAGGCTTTGCGAAAGGCCTCGGTCGGGAACAAGGCCGGATCCGGAATACCACCGGCAAAGGAAATGATGTCCGGCTGATCGAGCAGTTTCAGGAGTTCACGGATTTCCGAAGCGCGCATCCGGTTTGCACGCGTTGCGTATCTGGCTTCCCAGTTGCTCATTTTCTACTCGCTTGATTGTCTCTCGTGCTTGTGCGCCCACCGTCCGGAAACTCCTCCTCGAACGTCGCATAAGCCCGGCGGATATGACGCCATCAAGCGAGATATGTCAATGTATCTGACCTAATTTCGCAGCAAGCCCGGCATAATTCCGGCAAATGCGCGATCCGAAGTAGGATTCCGCGAAGGCCTGTGTTAGAGCCGCCAAATCCACACATCCACATTCTGCTAAGGACGAACTCCCATGGCCGTCGCCGCAAAATCATTTACACCGCCGAACCTTTTCCCCGTCCGTCGAGCGCTGCTATCCGTTTCCGACAAGGCGGGCCTGACGGCCCTTGCCCACGCGCTGCGCCGCCACGGGGTCGAGATCCTTTCCACCGGCGGCACGTCGAAAGCGATCGCGGCAGAGGGCATTCCGGTTCGCGACGTCTCCGATTTAACCGGCTTTCCCGAGATCATGGATGGACGCGTTAAGACATTGCATCCAAAGGTGCATGGCGGTCTCCTGGCCGTCCGCGACGACCCGGAGCATGTCGAAGCGATGAAGACGCATGAGATAGGCGGGATCGACCTCGTCGTCATCAATCTCTATCCGTTCGAAGACGTCCGCCATTCGGGCGCCGACTATGCCAATATCGTCGAGAACATCGACATTGGCGGGCCCGCAATGATCCGCGCGGCTGCCAAGAACCATGCCTATGTCGGTGTGGTCACCGATCCCGGCGACTATGACATGGTGATCGCAATGCTCGACAAGCATGAAGGATCGCTGCCTTACTCGTTCCGTCAAAGTCTCGCGGCCAAGGCCTATGCCCGCACCGCAACCTATGACGCCGCGATTTCCGGATGGTTCGCCGAAGCCTTGATGACGGAGACGCCATCCCGCCGCGCGATCGGCGGTCACCTGCATTCGGTGATGCGCTATGGTGAAAACCCGCACCAGTCCGCCGGCTTCTACCTGACCGGCGAAAAGCGTCCGGGCGTTGCAACCGCGACGCAGCTCCAGGGCAAGCAGCTCTCCTATAACAACATCAACGACACCGATGCGGCCTTCGAACTCGTCGCCGAGTTCGACCCGGCCCGCACCGCTGCAGTCGCGATCATCAAGCATGCCAATCCATGCGGTGTCGCCGAAGGGGCGACGTTGA
The DNA here is from genome assembly GCF_900104165.1 of Phyllobacterium sp. YR620. Lineage (NCBI taxonomy): Bacteria > Pseudomonadati > Pseudomonadota > Alphaproteobacteria > Hyphomicrobiales > Phyllobacteriaceae > Phyllobacterium > Phyllobacterium sp. YR620. The sequence goes on along the minus strand of NZ_FNJP01000002.1, from coordinate 578,212 downwards.
AGGAGGCTTACCTCAAGGCGCTGGCCTGCGATCCCGTGTCTGCCTTTGGCGGAATCGTGGCCTTGAACGGTACGCTCGACGCCGAGGCTGCCGAGGAGATCGTCAAGATCTTCACCGAGGTCATTATTGCTCCCGACGCGACCCCGGAGGCGCAGGAAATCGTCGCGGCGAAGAAAAACCTGCGCCTGCTGGTAACCGGCGGACTGCCCGATCCCCGTGCGTCCGGCATCAGCGCCAAGACGGTGGCAGGCGGCATACTCGTCCAGTCGCGCGACAGCGGCGTGGTGGACGACCTCGAGTTGAAGGTCGTGACCAAGCGTGCACCCACCGAAACCGAGATGGCTGATCTCAAGCTTGCCTTCCGCATCGCCAAGCACGTCAAATCCAATGCCATTGTCTACGTCAAGGATGGTGCTGCAGTCGGCATTGGCGCGGGGCAGATGAGCCGCGTTGACAGCGCCCGCATTGCTGCCCGCAAGGCCGAGGATGCCGCTGAAGCCGCAGGCATCGAAACGCCCCTCACCAAGGGTTCCGTGGTTGCCTCCGATGCCTTCTTCCCCTTTGCCGATGGTTTGCTCTCAGCCGTCGCCGCGGGAGCGACCGCTGTCATTCAGCCGGGCGGATCGATGCGCGATGATGACGTCATCGCCGCAGCTGATGAGCACGGCATCGCCATGGTGTTTACCGGGATGCGTCACTTCCGGCACTAGAGCAAATCTAGTTAGGTAGAACCTCTGGGCATCGCGGCCGGATAGGGCGTTCGCACGAGAATCGCCAATCCGCCCAGAAGGAAAACGATGATGGTCGCCATGCCAAGGCGCGGCGACCCGCTGAACGCGGTTACCGTCGCCACGAGGAAGGGCGCAAGGAAACTCGTCGCCCGACCCGAGAGCGCATAGATGCCGAAATAGCGGCCGGCTTCTTCAACTGAAACACTCCGCGCCATATACGACCGCGACGAAGCCTGGACCGGGCCGAACGCAACACCGATGAGGAGGCCGAAACAGATATAGGCCTTCTCGGCAGGCGTACCGAACAGGCCGCCGCTGTCAGCGCCGGGAAGCGGTATGAAACCGAAGAGCGTGTAGCCGGGCCCGGTCGAAACAATCCCGATCGTGGCGATCACAAGGACGATGAGCGCCGCCACCACAACCGTCTTCGAGCCCAGCATCGTGTCGAGCCTGCTTGCTGCAAGGCAGCCGAAGATGGCGACGACGTTGAGGATGATGCCGAAAATGCCGATTTCGGCGGTGGCCCAACCGAACATCGTCGCGGCGAAGGCGCCGCCAAGCACGACGAGGGCGTTGACCCCGTCCTGATAGATCATTCGCCCGATCAGGAAGCGGAGAATGCCGGGACGCTGGCGCACCTCGGCCAAGGTCGAACGCAAACGTGCAAGCCCGGAGGCAATGGCGGGGCGGATGGGCAAGCCGCGCGCGCCATCGGGCGTGAAGAAGAACATCGGCAGCACGAAGACAAGGTACCACAAGGCGGCGAGCGGTCCCGTTGCGCGGTCGCCCTCGCCGGCTGAGGGGTCGAGCCCGAAAATCGGTTGCAGGCCCAGCATGGTCTTGCCCGTTTCGGGCGACCCGGCCGTGAAGGCAACGACGAAGATCAGCGCGATCATGCCACCGAGATAGCCGAGGCCCCACGCAATGTTGGATATACGGCCGATGTCCTTCGGCGCAACGAGGCGCGGCATCATGGAATCGTTGAACACGATCGAAAATTCCGCCGCAATCGAGGCCAGCGAAAAGAAGATAAGCGGCATGATCAAGCCCGAGCCCGGCGCTGCGAACCATAGCATGACGAGGCAAGTGATCTTGATGACGGCGAAGAATGCGATCCACGGCTTGCGCCTGCCGGTCTGGTCGGCGATGGAGCCGAGCACAGGCGACAGCACGGCGATGAACAGGCCGGATACGGCGATGGCATAGCCCCAGGCAGCCTGCCCCAATGCCGGATCGCTCGCCATGCGCGAAACGAAATACGGCCCGAAGATGAAGGTGGTGACGACCGTGAAGAACGGCTGCGCCGCCCAGTCGAACAGCATCCACCCCCATATGCCGGACTTGGTCGAGGCAGTGGTTTCGCTTGTCAGCAGCGAGGCGGTCATTGGCACGCCCCTCCGTCCCGCCTGAAGCTTCCCCCACAAGCGGCGAAAGCGGGCTTCATCGAGACTGGCGCCATTTTGCCTCCAGGCATTGGTGATTGCGGGTGATAATTCCCTCCGCCTTTTGGAAGGGTCGCCCCGTGCGGAATTTTGACGAAGCTTATCCCAGGCCCGGATTAGTTCAAGCATGCCCCTCCCCGGACCTTCGGCCCGCCCTCCCCCAAGGGAGAGGGCAAGGGGCTACCACGACTACGACAAATCCGAAAGCAGGCCGGCAGCTACGGCGAGCCGCGATACGGTTAAATCACCGCTCTCGACGATGTTCGCCATGCGCTGGCGCACTTCGTCGACACGCGCGCCACGACTGGTCAGCCAATCCTTGGCCGGATCAGCGTTCTTGCCGTGCCGGCTGAGCGCTGCGACGGCGATACCGCGCCGCGCCTGCGAGATCAAATCCGTCGCGCGGGCAAGCGCCAGGCCGTCATAGTAGTCGGCAACGGAAACCCCGCGCGCGGCGTCTTCGATACGGCCGATGCGGAACGCCTCGGAGATATCGAAATAGGCCTTGCCGGCAGTGGCTATGTCGATATTCGCCTGCTGCGCCACCGCCGCTATATCCGGAATGATCGGCGCGACGGACAGGCGTGCCATTTGCGCGGCAAGCGCCGGTGGTGCGCCGAGTGCCGCATTGCTGGCGGTGTCGTCGCGGATCAACCCGAGCATGGAGGCTGGCAACAGCTTCTCTAGTCTTGGCTGCAGCGCGTCACGGGCTTTCTTGATCTCATCGATCGCCGTCGCGAGACTGGCCCCTGCGGTGCCATTCCGTAGAACCCATGCGGTCGTCCAGTTCAGCATCTGCGCCACCTTGGCGTAGAAACCGTTCTGTGTGTCCCCTGCCACGGCATTGTCGAGGGCGTCAATCGCGGCAAAGACACCGTCGAGCGAGAAGCCGTCACGCACAATGACGTAGGCGCGCACGATCTCCGGACCGGAACGGCCTGTAAGATCGGACAGTCGGCTAACGAAGGTCGGGCCGCCACGATTGATGATGTCGTTGGCGAGCTGCGTTGCGATGATTTCCCGCCGCAGACGATGCGTATGAAGCTCATCGGCAAATCCGGATTGCATCTGCTTCGGGAAATAATCCATCAGCTCGCGATCGAGATAAGGATCGTCGGGCAGGGTGCTTGCCAACAACTGGTCTGATAGCACGATCTTCGCATAGGCAAGCAGGACGCCGAGTTCGGCCCGCGTCAAAGGTATGCTGTCGACCTGCCGTTCGGCGAGGGCCTTGTCATCGGGCAAGGTCTCGACCTTGCGGCTCAGAAGCTTTCGCGCCTCGAGGTCGCTGATGAAACGGGCCTGATAGGCGAGATCGGCCAGGCCGCGCCGCTGCGCCAGCGAGAGAGCCAGGGTCTGCAGATAGTTGTTGCGCAAGACGAGGTCTGCAACCTCTGCTGTCATCGATTCTAGAATCTTGTCGCGCTGGTCGCGCTTGAGCTTGCCGGCGCGCATGGCCTGCGCCAGCGCGATCTTGATATTCACCTCCACGTCCGAGGTGTTGACGCCAGCGGAATTGTCGATCGCATCGGAATTGCAGCGTCCGCCAAGCAGGCCGAACTCGATGCGGCCCTTCTGCGTGACGCCGAGATTGGCGCCTTCGCCGATGACCTTGGCCCTGACATCGCTGCCGGTGATGCGGATCGCGTCATTGGCGCGGTCGCCGACTTCCGCATCGCTCTCTCCCATCGAGCGGACATAGGTGCCGATGCCGCCGAACCACAGGAGATCAACCGGTGCCTTGAGAATGGCGGTCATGATCTCGTAAGGCGTTGCCGTCGTCTTGGCGAGGCCGATGGCCTTCGCGGCTTCCTTGGACAGCGTGATCGACTTCAGCGAGCGCGAGAATACGCCGCCGCCCGCCGAAATTTTCGACTTGTCGAAATCCTGCCAGCTCGACCGCGGCAGGTTAAAGAGGCGCTGCCGCTCCTTGAGCGTCGCCTTGATGTCCGGCTCCGGATCGATGAAAATATCGCGGTGGTCGAAGGCGGCAATCAGCCTTGTCTGCGGCGACAGCAGCATGCCATTGCCAAACACGTCGCCCGACATGTCGCCGACGCCGACCACTGTGAACGGGGTTTTCTGGATATCTGTTCCGATTTCGCGGAAATGGCGCTTGACCGCTTCCCAGGCGCCACGCGCGGTGATGCCCATCTTTTTGTGGTCGTAGCCGGCCGAGCCACCCGAGGCAAAGGCATCGTCGAGCCAGAAATCATGCGCCTGGCTGATCGCATTGGCGGTATCCGAGAATGTCGCCGTGCCTTTGTCCGCGGCAACGACGAAATAAGGATCGTCGCCATCGCGCCGCACCATGTCGGCCGGCGGCACGACGGTCTCGCCGTTCAGATTGTCGGTGACCGAGAGCAGCGTAGAAATGAACGTGATATAGGCAGCGCGGCCGGCCTCGAAGATGGCGTTGCGATCGCCGCCCGTGGGCAGGCGCTTGGGATAGAAACCGCCCTTGGCGCCGACGGGCACGATGACCGCATTCTTGACCTGCTGCGCCTTGACGAGACCCAGAACTTCCGTGCGGTAATCCTGGGCGCGGTCTGACCAGCGAAGCCCGCCGCGGGCAACGGGCCCGAAGCGCAGATGCACGCCTTCGACTTCCGGCCCATAGACGAAGATCTCGCGGTAGGGACGGGGCTCCGGCAACTCGTCGAGTGCACGCGGATCGAGTTTGAAGGCGAGAGATGCGCGTTCGCTGCCATCCTCCTCTGGCGAGAAGGCATTGGTGCGCAGCGTCGATTCGATGAGATTGAGGTAGCGGCGCAGTATCCGGTCGTCGTCAAGGCTCGGAACGCCTTGCAAGGCTTCCTCGATGGCCGCACGGATCGCAGCCTCCTTACGCTCCGATTGCGCGCCCTTGGCCTTGGCCGGGCTTAGCCGTTGCTCGAAGAGATCGTAAAGCTGACGCGCGATCGCCGGGTACCGATTGAGCGTGATTGCGATGAAATCCTGCGAATAGGGAATGCCCGCCTGCTGCAGGTAGCGACCATAAGCGCGCAGGATAATGATCTGCCGCGCCGTGAGTTGGCCGCTCAGCGCCAGTCCATTATAGCCGTCATTGTCGGAGGCGCCGCTCCAGATGTTGCGGAAGACGTCCTCGAACAGGGCGCCACTGTCGCGCAGATCGATGGCCGCGCCCGAAGTGCTGACGAGTTCCATGTCGTGAACGTAGAGCGGGCTGGCATCCGCCGCAGGCAAGGCGAATGTCTGCTCGCTGATGACGCGGAAGCCCATGTTTTCGAGCAGCGGAACACGCTGCGACAGGGCAACAGCCGAGCCATAATGATAGATCTTCAGCGATGCCGCATGGGGCCCGTCTGTACGGTGGCGGTAGAAATCGACGAAGAGCGGATTGCTGCGTGAGAGACCGGCAATTCGGCTCGCATCGACGAGCGCCTCATCCGCGGAAAAGTTCTCACGGTAGGAATCGGGGAATGCTGCCGCCAGCGCAGTATATTGCGATGTGCCCGTACGGTCGCCAACCTCGGCGACGGCATCGTCCCAGGTACGAACGATGGCGCGGACGCCTTCTTCGAGCATCTCACGCTTGACCTTTGGAAAATCGTCCTCGGCATGGCCGATGATGAAGTGGACGCGTGCAAGGTTGCCTTCCGGGAAAGCGGGATAATAGGCCGAGACATGCCCTTCATAGAGCGCGGCGAAGTAAGCGCCCATTTTTTCGCGCACGACGGAATCGTAGCGTTCGCGCGGAACGAAGACAATGATCGACGCAAAGCGGCCGAAGGGATCGACACGGGGCAGGACCCGCACGCGCGGCCGCTCGCCGAGCGCTAGAATGATCTCCGCATAGCGCGTCAACGTCTTGACGTCGATCTGGAACAGGTCGTCGCGCGGATAGCCCTCAAGAACGTTGAGCAGCGCCTTGCCCGAATGGTCTTCGCGATTGAACCCGAGGCGGCTGATGACCGCTTCCGTCTTTGACCGCAGATAGGGGATTTTGAGTACCGAACGCGTATAGGCGCCGGAGGTAAAGAGACCTACGAAGCGAAGCTCGCCGGTGATCCGCCCCTCCGCATCGAAGGTCTTGACGCCGATATAGTCCATATAGCCACGGCGATGCACCAGCGACTTCGTGTTCGCCTTGGTAACGATCAAAAGCTCGGGGCCGGTGAGGAAGGCGATAATCTGCGGCGTCGTGGTGACGCCCTGATTGCCGCGCTTCAACACGCGGACATCGGGGTCGCCGAGGATGCCAAGTCCTGTCTTGCGGGAGCGTTCGAGCTCGCCCTGGTTAGTATCACCGAGGTAGTCGTATTCGCGCACGCCGAGGAACGTGAAATTGTCGTCACGCAGCCATTCGAGGAAAGAGACCGCCTCGTCGATCGCCGCCTTTTTCATGGGCAGCTTTCCGGTCTTGTAGGCATCGATCGCTTCGCCGAGACGGTCGAGCATCGGCCTCCAGTCGCGTACGGCCTCCCGCACCTGTTTCAGCACAGTCGTGAGCGCTGCGTGCATGATCTCGCGGGAAGGTCCGTCGAGCGCGGGCACGTGGATCTGCATGACGCTGACGCGCGCCACATCCTTGCCTGGCTTGTCGGGTCCTGCCGGGCCAATCGCCTTGTTCGTCTTGGCGTCGACATCCATGACCGGGTGCATGACGAGGTAAACAGCGTTCGCCCTGTCGCTTATTTCACCAAGCACGGAATCGAGCAGGAAAGGCATATTGTCGTTGATCAACGTGATCACGGTGACCGGACGGCCGTCGCGATAGACAAGCGACCCCTCGCTCACATCGATGATAGACTGCCCGCTCTTGAAACGTGAGAGTGCCTCCTCGGCAAGCTTCGCCGAAGTCTGGATTGCGCTTCTATCGTAGCCGGCAAGGTCTTCGTCTGGCGCTCGGGCAAAGAGCAACTCTTCGAACAGACCAGCGTCAATCTTCTTGTCTTTGGCCTTGGGTGATTTGGGCTTCGGGGCGGCCTTTCGGTCCAATGCAGTCTGTGAAGCCATCAAAATTCCCCCCTCATTGCGTATTTTGCATGATCATAGCCATTCGGAAGCCGTTTTCGACCCCAAACTGCACCGATGCGGTGAAAATCGTATGACACGCAAGAAAATTACAATTCGACCAGATGGTCATCCAGTTCGTTGATGTCGCCGGGCCTCACCGGGAAATGTTCTTCCAGGAGCAGGCCTGCCTTTTTGATGGCCTTGAGGAATCCGTCGGGCAATTCGTCCCTGCCGGCATGGTCGATCAGAATCGCAACTATATCGTTCCATTCCTGCTGCCCCACCTTGGCGTTGATGCCGGCGTCGGCAACGACCTCCGCATATCGTTCCGCCAGCGAAACAAACAGCAATACGCCGGTGCGCTGCGTGGTGAGGTGAACATTGCGTGCCAGGAATTGCTGGGAGGCATTGAGGTGGGCGCGGCGATAACGAATATGTTTCGGCACGAGCCACATGTGGAGGGCCGGCAGCAGCCGCAACACCAGCAGGGCGGTGACAAGGGCCGAAAGGATTGCCAGGCCGAAAACCGGCAGGGGAATCGCATACCAGAACCAATGGGCCGCGACTGCGACGAGCACAGCGGTGAACAATATCCCGCAGGCGACCATGAAGCCGGCAACGAAGAAATAGCTGTCGCTGCGCCGCGCCAGAACTGCGTAGATTTCGCCGCTTGTGCGGCTCTCCGCCTCGCGAATTGCCGCAGCGATGTTGGCGTGATCGGCTTCGTTCATTACCTGCATGGCCTACCAGCTCCCCGATGCACCGCCGCCGCCGGAGGAACCGCCACCCCCGGAGAAGCCGCCGCCGCCCCCGCCCGACGACCAGCCACCACCGCCGCCGGTCCAGCCGCCCCCTCCGCCTGACCACCCACCGCCCGATCGCCCGCGGGGGCGATTGTCAAAGCGCATACCGAGCCATTCGTATTGGCCGGGGCCGATCTTGCGACCAAATGCCGGGGCCAGCACAGCGGTGGCGAAACCGCCGAAAAAGATGAGAGCCCAGATGGTTATGAAAATTACAAAGAACCAGTCAGTATCGGACGTCGGCTCCTTGATATTGCGCTTGGCCCGCGCCTCAACCTCTGCCTTGTCGCCGGAGAGCACGGTCAGTATGTCATCGACACCGCGCGCGACGCCTCCGGAATAGTCGCCTGAACGAAAGCCGGGTATGATCGCGTTTTCGATGATCAGCTTGGAAAGGAGATCGGTCATCGTGCCCTCAAGCCCATATCCGACTTCGATGCGCACCTTGCGATCGTTTGGGGCAACGACGAGAAGAACACCATTGTTCTCCTGCTTTTGTCCGATCGCCCAGGAGCGGTAGAGCCGATTGGCATATGGTTCGATTTCTTCCCCGTCGAGACTCGGCACGGTGACGACCACCACCTGGTCGGAGGACTTTGCCTCGTAAGCCGCGAGCTTTTCTGTAATTGCGGCGCGGGTCGCAGTGTCGATGATGTTGGCGCCATCGACGACGCGCCCGGTCAGCGCCGGAAGTTCGGCGGCAAAAGCGCAAACCGATAGAAATGCCAGAAGAACGGCCGCGCAAAAGAGCTGCAGCGCCGGTCGAATACGTTTCACCTCACGCAACTCCCGGGAGCATATGCGCGTGGCAGCAGCGACTGCAAACATCACACAAGCCCTTCTTTCCGGCTGATGCCTAGAACTTCACCTGAGGCGTCTGCTTTGCGGAGTCGTCGATCGTGAAGGTCTGGTAAGGCTCGTTGCCGCGGAACCAGATCCAACTCCAGATCATCGTCGGCATGGTCTTGAGCGAGGTGTTGTAGACGCGCACGGCCTCGATATAGTCGCGGCGGGCAACGGCAATGCGGTTTTCCGTCCCCTCAAGTTGCGATTGCAGGGCGAGGAAGTTCTGGTTCGACTTCAAATCGGGATAGTTTTCGACGACGGCAAGCAGGCGTGACAAAGCGCCGGTCAGGTTCGCCTGGTTGTCCTGGAAGGCCTTGAAGGCGTTGGGATCTGTCAGCGTTTCCGGTGTAACCTGTACCTGGGTCGCCTTGGCGCGCGCCTCGACGACGGAGGTCAACACATCCTTTTCCTGAGCCGCATAGCCCTTGACGGTCTCGACCAGATTGGGAATGAGATCGGCACGGCGCTGGTATTGGTTGAGCACCTCGCTCCAGGCAGCCTTCGCCCGTTCCTCATTGGTCGGGATGACGTTGAATCCACAGGCCGAAAGCAGCGGCAGGAGAAGCGCTATGGCAAGAACGGTGAGCGCACGGCGCGGCATCGCGACTGAAGGCAAATATTGCATCGAAAATCATCTCCCAAAATTCGGATACACGGGGCCGGCGGCATCAAAACGAAGCAACGCGAGCCTAGACATTTTTTTCTGCAAAAGGAACTGGCAAAGCGCTATGCTGATTTGCCTTGGAATCGAATGGATGCCTCATGCCCGAACAGAACGACAATCGGCGGCCGGATACTGAATCGAGACGGATTCTTGAGCGTATCGAGCGTGAGACCGCGGTTCATGGCAACGCCATCGTCGGCCGCGCGAAGCGCCATTTTTCTGCACAGGATGCCGACGCCGCCGACCCGATTGAAGTCTGGGGCACGCGCATCGGCCGCCTGCTGGGATTGCTAGTATTAATCGCAATGTTTATTTGGTTAATTGTCTCCATATCCGGAAAGGGATGACGTTCGGCACTGCCGCCGACCCTTTCTTTCCAATTCCCTCGCACGAGTATTTTCAATGACCGGTTCTGCTGTTTCCTCCAACGCTGTCATCGTCATTTCGAGCCACGTTGTTCGTGGCGCCGTGGGCAATCGCGGCGCGGTTTTTGCGCTCGAAACCCTCGGCCATCCGGTCTGGGCGGTGCCTACCGTCATTCTTCCATGGCATCCCGGCCATGGACCGGCCAAGCGCATCGTGCCGGAGCCTCAACAATTCGACGACCTCATTGCCGATCTCGAGCGCGCGCCTTGGCTCGACGAGGTCAGCGCCATCATGACCGGCTATCTTGGTCATGCTTCGCAAGCCGCGAGCGTTGCGCGGCTCGTAAAGACAATCAAGGCACGCAGGAAATCGGTGCGCTATCTCTGCGATCCGGTCATCGGCGACGAGAAGGGCCTTTATGTTCCCGAAGCGACGGCGATGGCCATTCGCGACCAGCTTATGCCGCTCGCCGATATCGCTACGCCGAACCGTTTCGAACTTGCATGGCTTGCGGGGGCGGATCTTCCTGACAACAAGGCGATCATGCAGGCGGCCCTGCATGCCGGGCCGGGCACGATGCTCGTCACCTCTGCCCATCCAATGATCGCCGGCGGCACCGGCAATCTGCTGGTGACCCATTCGCTGGCTCTGCTCGCCGAGCACCGCCTCGTCATCGGTCCGACCAATGGTCTTGGCGACCTGACGTCTGCGCTTTTCCTCGCAAGGACGCTGTCTGGGCTTGAACCCGAGCAGGTCTTGCAGCGAACCACCGCATCGGTGTTCGAGATCATGGCACGCGCCGCCAAACGCGGTGCCGACGAATTGATGCTGGAAGCGGATGCCTCAAGTCTATCGACGCCAATGGCCATGACGCAGATGCGCCGCCTGGTGCATCCGAGCAAAGGCATCCGGGCTTGAGCGCGATCATACACCTGAAGACCAATTGATCTTCGCGATGATGAGGACTACAGCAAAGCCATGACCCTGCTTCCCGATAAACTTCTTACCGGCTATCGCAACTTCATGGCGCATCGCTATGCCAATGAGACGTTGCGCTACAGACAGCTTGCCGAAAAAGGTCAAACCCCCGAGACGCTCGTTATCGCCTGCTGCGACTCCCGTTCGGCGCCTGAGATCATTTTCGACACCGCGCCGGGCGAGATCTTCGTGGTGCGCAATGTCGCCAATCTGGTGCCGCCGTATGAACCGGATGGCGAGTATCACTCAACATCCGCCGCGCTTGAATTTGCAGTGCAAAGCCTCAAGGTCAAAAATATCGTCGTCCTCGGCCATGGCCGCTGTGGCGGCATCAAGGCGGCGCTCGATCCTTCCAGCGAGCCCTTGTCGCCCGGCGATTTCATCGGGAAATGGATGAGCCTGGTTGCGCCGGCGGCCGAAGCCATTTCCGCCAACGAGCTCATGACGACGCTGGAACGCCAGACCGCGCTGGAACGTATCTCGATCCGTTACTCCCTGCAAAATTTGCGCAGTTTCCCCTGCATCGACATTCTCGAGAAGAAGGGGCGGCTAACGCTCCACGGCGCATGGTTCGATATTTCGACTGGCGAACTCTGGATCATGAATCCCGAAACCGGCGACTTCGTTCGCCCCGACCCTGAAGAGGTCGGCGCGCCAACCCTGGAATAGGCCCTTCGATGTTGGCGCGGCTTGTTCTTGCTTTCGCCTTCATCGTTTCGCTGAGTTTTGCTGGCCGCGCGGCAGATAGCCATGAACAGCTGGTCGAACAGTGGTATTCAGCCCTTGCAACCGCCGACCACCCCATGTTCGACAAGCTCCTGGCCGACGATGCAAGGGTGATCCTCGAAGACATAGACTCGATCCAGACGAAGGACGAGTTTCTTGGAAGCCTCGACGAATGGAAGAATGCGGTGCACGGCGCGAGGCTGCGCCACCGTATCGCCAGCGCCGGCGACGGGACGGTCACCGTCTTCGTCTGCTATCAATTCCCGAGCAATTCTACCTACATGCGCGAAATCTTCAGTTTTCGCGGCGAGAAGATCATCGAGAGCGCACAGAGTTCGGTCGGCGAGGCCTGTGAAGGGTTCGAATGACAAAGGCCGGCGCGATGGGCACCGGCCTTGAAATCTAGTCACACGTGGACCGTCTATTCGCCGTCGATCTTCGCGCCGATGATCGCGATTGCCTGCTGATAGACGCTGGCCGCATTCCAGCCCTGAATTGCGGCGAAATTAGCCTGCCCAGGCTGATAGCCCGCGCCTGTCTGCCAGCCGTGGCCGCGCAAGAAATTCGCTGTCGAGGCCAGCGCATCCGCCTTGGATCGCAGGTCGATGCGGCCGTTGCCATCGCCGTCGACGCCGTAGCGAAGGACGTTGAGCGGCAGGAACTGGGTCTGCCCGATCTCGCCGTGCATGGCTCCGACGGAATTGGACGAGAGCGTTCCCTGATCGACCAGCTTCAACGCAGCATTCAGCTGCTCGCGGAAATATTCCGGGCGGCGGCAGTCGAAGGCAAGCGTCGTCACAGCGGAAAGGGTATTCTGGTTACCCATGAAGCTGCCGAAACCGGTCTCCATGCCCCAGATTGCGATCAACGGGCCGGCCGGAACGCCGAACCGGCGCTCGATGCTGGCGAACAAAGCGGCGTTCTGCGCCTTCTGCGCGCGCCCACGCGAGATAATGGTCTGACCGCCGCGCACCTGCATGAACTTGTCGAGCGAATATTTGAAGCTCTTCTGGTTGCGGTCGGCATTGATGGTCTTGCTCGCATAGGAAACGCCATCGAGCGCACTGATGCCCCTGCCGCCAATTCCTTGCGCCTGCGCTTGCTGCTTGTAGGCCTGGACCCATTCCTGAAATCCGGCGGAGTTGTTTCCGCAGGAGGGAGCAGCCTGTGCGGCGCCCGCCATCAAGAGGAGGCCGGCCGTTGCGACCGCAAAAAATCTGCTTTTGGCAACAGATGCCATGAAGATCTCCTTAAAAGTTGAATCGTGGTTGGCCCTATCTGCCATTTTTCTGCAACCGTGTCATCCGGCAGAATCGCGCGCCTTAAGGTTAAAAGGACGCAATTTTATCAAGGTCGTTGTCAATTTCGCAAAAATCGCCCCCTACCCATGTGACGATAGACATTGGGGCCACAACCGAGAGTTGGCATTCGCGCATGTATCAAGCCCTGTCTCCGCAGCCGTCATTAGAGAGAAAGGCTTACGGCTGGTGGTCTGCGAGGTTTTCGATTAGGCTTCCATCATAATTTTTGTATATACGATAATCATTGACCAGAAGTGATTTCATGACTAGATTTGAGTGGGATCCTGAAAAGGCAAAGCGCAATTTAAGCAAACATGGAGTGCGCTTTTCTCTTGTGCTGGAGTTTCAGTTTGAGACTTGCAAAGAATGGCTCGATGATCGCGATGATTACGGCGAGGAGCGCATCAGGGCGATCGGTCTGATCGGTACGGGCCTTTACGTCCTTATTTATGCGATGCGCAAAGATAGTATCCGCGTAATTTCATTACGTAGAGCAACCCGGAAGGAAGCGAATGAGTATGTCAGTTCATAAACGCAAAACCTGGAGCAAGGAGGAGGCGATTGCTTTGGCCCTGGCACACCGTGACTCCCTGACCGACGAAGAAGATTCCAAGCTGACGAAGGCGGCTCTCGACGATTCCGATACAGCCTTGGCCGGGGTGCTTACAAAGCGCCGACCCGGCAGGCCCGTGGCAGAAATAACCAAGACGCCGGTTTCGATCCGTCTCAGCCCTGATGTCCTCGACCACTACCGGTCCACCGGACCCGGCTGGCAGGGTCGCATCGACGATGCCTTGCGTAAGGCTGCCGGCCTCAAGAAGCGGGCGTGACGGTCCTGGACGCGCGCAGCCTTGACTCCCGGGGCAAATTCCTGTTTAAGCCGCGCATCAATCCGCGACGAGTCTGGAACTCCGAGCAGCCGACCGGGACCCCGCAAGGGTTCGACGATCCCGGAGGTCAACACCCGACAGCGCCATGCGCCCTCGGGTGCCTTTTTGCTTTGAGCCATTGGCCAGGGCGCGGTTTGTGCCTACCTTTCACGGAAACAGGTCCCTGGAAGGAAGAAGGAAAAACTGGATGTTCGAGAGCTTACAGGAACGACTAGGTTCGATATTGAACGGCCTGACCGGTCGCGGCGCGCTGTCGGAAGCTGACGTCGCAGCGGCTTTGCGCGAAGTGCGCCGGGCCCTCCTCGAAGCCGATGTTGCGCTTGATGTCGTCCGTTCCTTCACCGACAAGGTGCGTGCGAAAGCTGTCGGCGCCGAAGTCCTGAAAAGCATCAAGCCCGGCCAGATGGTGGTCAAGATCGTCCATGACGAGCTGGTCAGCATGCTTGGCGAGGAAGGCGTTTCCATTGACCTCAATGCGCCCGCGCCTGTCGTCATCATGATGGTCGGCCTGCAGGGCTCGGGCAAGACGACGACCACCGGCAAGATCGGCAAGCGCCTGACCGAGCGCGGGCGCAAGAAAGTGCTGCTCGCCTCTCTCGATACGCGCCGCCCGGCCGCTCAGGAACAGTTGCGCCAGCTTGGCGTGCAGACCGGCGTAGATACGCTGCCGATCATCGCCGGCCAGTCGCCGGTCGAGATCGCCGCTCGCGCCGTTCAGGCAGCGAAACTTGGCGGCCACGATGTCGTCATCCTAGACACGGCGGGCCGCACCCATATTGACGAGCCCTTGATGGTCGAGATGGCCGATATCAAGAAGAAAACCAGTCCTCATGAAATTCTTCTCGTCGCAGATGCGCTGACCGGTCAGGACGCCGTCAATCTTGCTCGTTCATTCGATGAGCGCGTCGGCATCACCGGGCTCGTCCTTACCCGCATGGACGGCGATGGCCGCGGCGGCGCGGCATTGTCCATGCGTGCCGTCACCGGCAAGCCGATCAAGCTGATCGCCACCGGCGAAAAGATGGACGCGCTGGAGGAATTTTACCCACGCCGTATCGCCGACCGCATCCTTGGGATGGGCGACATCGTTTCGCTGGTCGAGAAGGCTGCTGAAAACATCGACGCGGAAAAAGCCGCGGCGATGGCCAAGAAGATGCAGTCCGGCAAGTTCGATCTCAACGATCTTGCCGACCAGATCGGTCAGATGCAGAAGCTCGGCGGCATGGGCGGCATCATGGGCATGATGCCCGGGATGGGCAAGATGAAGGACCAGATGGCCGCCGCCGGCCTCGACGATTCCATTTTCAAGCGCCAGCTTGCGATCATCTCTTCGATGACCGCGGCCGAGCGCGGCAATCCCGACATGCTCAAGCATTCGCGCAAGCAGCGCATCGCCAAGGGTTCCGGGACCAATGCCGCCGACATCAACAAGCTTTTGAAGATGCACCGCCAGATGGCCGACATGATGAAGGCCATGGGCGGCAAAGGCAAAGGCGGCATCATGAAACAGATGATGGGCGGCCTCGGCGCCAAGATGGGCCTTGGCGGTCTCGGCGGGATGGGCGGCATGCCTGATCTCTCCAAGATGGACCCGAAACAGCTCGAGGCCCTGCAGAAGCAGGCGGAAGCCGCCGGCTTCGGCAAGGGCGGCGGTCTGCCTGGCGGGCTCGGCGGTTTGCCGGGTGGACTTGGCGGCATGGGTGGCATGGGCGGAATGCCGCGCCTGCCAGGGCTTGGTGGTGGTTTGCCCGGCCTTCCAAAGAAGAAAGGATAATCATGTCCTCATCATCCCTCCCGAAGGAACTCATCGATCTGCGCGCTTCCATCGACAACATTGATGCGGCGCTTATCCACATGCTTGCCGAACGCTTTCGCTGCACCAAGGCAGTCGGCGTCCTGAAAGCAAAGAACGGTCTTGCTCCGGCCGATCCGGCCAGGGAGAGGCGGCAGGTCGAACGCCTGCGTGCCCTCGCCCAGCAAGCCGATCTCGACCCCGATTTTGCCGAGAAGTTCCTGAACTTCATCGTCAAGGAAGTGATCAGACATCACGAAACAACGGCCGCCGAGGAAAACGGCGCCCCATCTAACACCTAAGGAGAATACAATGTCACTGAAAATCCGTCTGGCCCGCGCAGGGTCGAAGAAGCGTCCTTACTACCACGTCGTCGTTGCTGACGTTCGCGCCCCGCGCGACGGCCGCTTCATCGAGAACGTCGGCGCTTGGAACCCGATGCTCCCCAAGGACGGCGATCGCATCAAGCTGAATGAAGAACGCATCCAGTATTGGATCGGCCATGGCGCACAGCCGACCGATCGTGTCCTGCGTTTCCTCGATCAGGCCGGTATCGCCAAGCGCGACGCGCGCACCAATCCTGAAAAGGCTGTTCCGGGCAAGAAGGCGCAGGAACGCGTTGCCCTTGCTAAGCAGGCTGAAGAAGATGCGAAGGCTAAGGCCGCTGCGGAAGCTGAAGCCGCCAAGGCCGCTGCCGAAGCTCCGGCTGAGGAAGCCGCTGCCAGCGAATAAGCTGTCACGCTGCAGTCTTGTTGAAACGGGTGGCTCTGGCCGCCCGTTTTCGTTTTGGCCCGCGATAATTTCACGCGCCTGCAAAAAAACCGAAACAATCCCGGTGCACAAGAGGCGGGTTAGCCAGCCAATTGCAAGCCAAGGGAACAGTTTCATGTCGAATCGATTTGCCTACACCCGCCGCAGTTTTCTCACGTCCTCCGGGGTTTTGGCCCTGACCGCTGCTTCCGGCCTTTCCTGTCCGGCAATTTCACGCGCCGCGTCGCGCCCGGTGTTCACGCACGGTGTTCAGTCCGGTGACGTCGATTCTGCAACGGGCATGATCTGGACGCGAACCGATCGCCCGTCCCGGATCAACATCGAAGTTTCGACGACGGAAAGCTTTGCAGATTCTGTCCGCCTGCCACCGCTCAATGCACTTCCCAATACTGACTTTGCCGCCAAGCAGCTCCTTACCGATCTTGCCTCCGACCAGGAGGTTTTTTACCGCCTTACTGCAGTCGATCTTAACGATCTCAACGGCGTATCCGAACCGATTGTCGGCCGTTTCAAGACCGCGCCGATGTCCAAGCGCAACATTCGCTTTGCGTGGTCGGGCGACACGGTCGGTCAAGGGTGGGGCATCGATGAGACGGGTATGAAGACCTATTCATCGATCGCCAAGCATCAGCCCGACTTCTTCCTCCATTCGGGTGACACAATCTACGCCGACGGGCCCCTCGTCGAGGAAGTCGATCTGAAGGATGGGACCAAGTGGAAGAACCGCGTCGTCACCGATGAGAAGCGGAAAGTTGCCGAGACGCTCGACGAGTATCGCGGCCAATGGAAATACAATCTGCTTGACGATCACGTACGGGCGCTGAACGCGGTTTGCCCGACGTTTTTTCAATGGGACGACCACGAGGTGACCAACAACTGGTCGTCCTCGAAGAACCTTGCCACAGACGATCGCTACAAGGAGAAATCTATCGCGCTGCTGTCAGCGCGCGCGGCTCGTGCTTTTCACGAGATGACGCCCATCCGCTATACGCCTGCGGAGCCGGGCCGGGTGTATCGCAAGATTGCCTACGGGCCCTTGCTCGATATCTTCTTCCTCGACCTGCGTTCCTATCGCGGCCCGAACGGACCCGACATGGAAGAAGCGATTACCCCGGAATCGTCAATTCTCGGCGAACGTCAGCTGCGGTGGCTCAAGCGCGAGTTGCTCAATTCGAAAGCCACGTGGAAGATCATTGCTTCTGATATGCCGCTCGGCGTTATCGTCTGGGACAATGCCAAGGACAAGAAGGGCGCAGAGGCAGTCGCCAATGGCGATAATGGTCCGGCCAAGGGTCGCGAACTCGAAATCGCCGATCTGCTGCGCTTCATCAAGACCGCTGGCATCAACAACACCGTCTGGCTGACGGCCGACGTACACTACACCGCCGCGCATTACTATAATCCCGACAAGGCGCAATTTCAGGACTTCGCCCCTTTCTGGGAGTTCATTTCGGGCCCCATCCATGCCGGAACCTTCGGACCGAACGACCTCGACCAGACTTTTGGACCCGAGCTCAAATTCATCAAGGCACCGACTGCCGAGCAAGGTCAGAACGTGCCGCCTTCGGCGGGCCTCCAGTTCTTCGGGCTGGTCGATATCGAGGGCGCCAGCCAGCAACTCACGGTACGCCTGATGGACCGTGAGGATGTCGAGCTTTACAAGATCACGCTCGACCCTGTTTTCTCATCTTAGGGGCTAACCAGCGCCGGCTATCAGCGAATCCCAGGCTGCCATGGCGGCCTGGGCGGTGCGCATCAGCGTCTCGCGCGACGCGCCGTCGCGGGCGGTGATCGACATGCCATGCTGGACCGTCGCGTAGAACTCGGCAATCTGATCGCAATCGACGCTTGACGGTAATTCGCCCTCGCTTATGGCGCGCTCCAGCCGGTCGCGCAGTTTAACTGCGTTGCCAAGGCGTTGTTTCTTCAAAAGAGCGCAGGCCGGTTCCGATCCGCGTTCGCCGTGAAGCGCGCCAAGAACAACAAGGCAGCCGTGCGGCTGATCGGGCTGCGAATAGGCGAGCGCTGTTTCTTTGAGAAAATTGGCAAAGCCTTCACGCGCCTTGGGCGCTTCCAGGGCCTCCCAGATCTCCAGCCCGACATTCCTTTGGTAAAGTTCAAGCGCCTGCTCGAACAACCCGGCCTTGCTGCCGAAGGCGGCGTAGAGACTAGGCGCATTGATCTCCATCACCTCGGTAAGGTCGGTCATGGAGGCGCCTTCGTAGCCGCGCGACCAGAATAGCTCCATGGCGCGAGCCAAGGCTTCTTCCCTGTTGAATGATCGCGGGCGTCCGCGTGGCGGCATCGTCATAACCTTTCTGTAGTGATCAATATATAAATAGCTTGACGGTGAGGCGCAAGCATCTTAGGTATTTATGTATCGATCATTACATAAAGGAACATTGAATGTCTCGTCTCAACAACAAAGTCGCTTTCGTCACCGGCGGCAGCCGCGGCATCGGCGCTGCGATCGCTCTGAAACTAGCGGAGGATGGTGCCGATATCGCCCTTACCTATACCAGCAGCGCGCAGAAGGCCGAGGCCGTTGTCAATTCAATCGAGGGCCTCGGACGCAAGGCAATCGCCATCAAGGCGGACAATCTTGACGCCGCGGCCGTCGAGGCCGCTGTCCATGAAGCGCACGCGCGGTTCGGGCGGCTCGATATCCTGGTGAACAGCGCCGGCGTCTTCTCGGTGGACCAGATCGAAACGGCGAGCCTTGCGGAGTTCGACCGCGTCATGTCCATCCATGTCCGTGCCAGCTTCGTCGCCTCCAAGGCGGCCGCAGCCCTCATGAGTGCCGGTGGACGCATTGTATCGATCGGCAGCAATCTCGGTGAGCGTGTACCGTTCACCGGGCTCAGCATCTATGCGACCAGCAAGGCTGCGCTGACGGGCTTGACGAAAGCGCTGGCGCGGGACCTTGGCCCGAAGGAGATTACCGTCAATATAGTCCAGCCCGGTTCCACGGATACGGACATGAATCCGGCCGACGGCGATCATGCCGACGCCCAGCGCGCCCTCATGGCCATTCCGCGCTTCGGCAGGGCTCAGGATATTGCCGGGGTGGTCGCCTTTCTTTCGGGCGAGGAAGGTCGCTTCATTACCGGCGCATCGCTGACCGTCGACGGCGGGACCAACATTTGATCGTGAGGCTTAAATGTCACCCTTACGAACAAGCTTGCCTTCTTCGGCCTTGTGGAAATATTGCGAGCAGACGAGCCAGCCCTTCAACGGCCGCAACAGGACCAGACTGCCAAGCAGCGTCAGCGGCAGCGTGGTGATGAGATGCAGCCAGATCGATACTTCGTAGGTCGTCTGCAGCCACAGCGCGAAAAGCATCGCTGGAACAGCAACGATCGTCATGGCGAAGAAGGCGGGCCCGTCGGCGGGATCGGCAAAGGAATAGTCGAGACCGCAGACCTCGCAGGACGGAGCAAGTTTCAGGAAGCCATTGAACAAATGCCCCTGCTGGCATTGCGGGCACCGTCCGAGAATGCCCGTTTTCATCGGATTCTCTGTCGCATGATAGCGAGCGTCTGACATTTGCGTGGCCTTTCGCGGCTGCAGATTGTATGGCACCTACACCCATACAAGTAATCGATGCTTGAACTCAATATACGCCGTTTTCGCGAAACTTAAAGCCACAGTTGAGCAATAGCGACAAAATGGCTTGCTATCCGATAACATCTATTCTAATTGTATGGACAATATGTCCATACAATTAGGTGACCTTGATGAAATGGAAGCCTCGAATTGCTGTCGACGCCCGCTACAAGCACCAGGGCATAGCGGATGCATTGCGAGCCGATATTGCGTCCGGTGCCGTCAAATCCGGCGATGCCCTGCCGCCGCAGCGCGAAATTGCGCGCGAACTCGGCGTCGATCTGACGACAGTAACACGTGCCCTTAGCGAGGTGCGTCGGTCGGGCCACATCGAGGGCCGCATCGGTTCCGGCACATTCGTAAAGGCGCCTGCCGTTCAGGCGACTGTAGCAGCACAGGCAAATGAACTCGATTTGACCATGAACATACCTCCGCAACCCGCGGACCTGCCCGCCCGCATCGCAAACGGCATTGGCGCCGTTCTCGCCAATGGACAAAACCGGCTGTTGTCCTACCAGGAAACGGCCGGAAGCGCGTCGTCCCGAGCGGCGGCAGCGTCCTGGCTCGCTCCCCGTCTCGGTGCCACGCCCGATAAGGATCGCCTCGTCGTTGCTGGCGGGGCTCAGAGCGCCCTCTTTGCCGTCTGCAATCTTCTCGGCCCAGGCGCAACCATAGCGGCGGGCGCGTCAACCTACCCGGGGCTCAAATCTGCAGCGTCATCCCTTGGCCTCAAGCTGTACCCACTCGCCATGGATGAAGCCGGAATTACGCCAGAAAGCTTCGAGGAATGCTGCCGGGATGAGCCGCCCAAAGCGCTCTACATTATCCCGTCCATAGACAACCCGACCACCGCGACGATGCCGCTTGCGCGGCGGCGAACCATTGCTGCAATCGCCGCTCGCTATAGGGTAGCTGTCATCGAAGACGATCCCTACGCGGAGCTGCTCGACAAGCCGATACCGGCGCTTGCAGCGCTCGCCCCCGGCCTGACATGGCACATCGCCACATTGTCGAAATGCGTGGCTCCGGCTCTGCGCATTGCTTTCGTCGCCTGTCCTTCGGCGCTCGATGCCCTGAAGCTTGGTTCCAGCCTGCGTGCCAGCAACCCGGGTCCATCGCCGCTGCTCACCGCGCTCGCGGCCGATTTCATTCAGACGGGAACGCTCCGGGAGATCGCGACCACCATCAGATCGGAAAGCCGGGAACGCCAGGCCCTCGCGGCACGGATTCTTAAAGACTGGACCTATAGAGCCCAACATGGCGGTCATCATCTCTGGCTGTCGCTGCCACAGCAATGGCACGCCGGAGAATTTGCCGCGCTCGCCATTCGCTCCGGGCTGGGTGTCGTGCCAGCCTCGGCGTTCAGCATCGGGGCACCAAGCATGGAAGCGGTCCGTGTTTCCCTCGGCGCAGCCCCCGACAGGACCAAATTGGAACAGGGTCTGGTCCTGCTCGATCGCCTGTTGCGCGAACCGAAGTTCAGCCCTGGAATGATTGTATAGGCGCGACAGTTCTCAGAACAGAGAGCCCTGAGCGGTTATCGGATGAAATGCCGGACGGGTTGCCGTAGCGGCGAACGTGCGGTGCTCAAGGTCGATGAGGAAACGCTTGCGCCGCTGGCCGCCCCCATAACCCGTCAACGACCCATCCGCACCGATGACTCTGTGGCACGGAACCACGATAGCGACGCGGTTCTGGCCATTGGCGGCGCCGACAGCACGGCTGGCATTCGGGCGGCCCATAGCGCGTGCCATCCCTCCATAGCTCCGGGTCTGGCCGTAAGGTATTTCCCGCAGCCGCTCCCAGACTTCATTCTGGAACACATTCCCCGGCAGGACGAGCGGCGTTTCAAATACGGTCAATTCCCCCGCAAAATAAGCAGCAAGCTCCGACTCGATCTGATCGAGGACTGCATTTCGCCCCGGCTCGATCATATAGCCATAACGTCGTTGCAACTCATCGACTTCCGAGGCAAGTGCAGGCCGGTCAGCAAATTCGAGCAGGGACAGCCCTTCGCCGCTTGCCATGGCGATCATTGGTCCGAGCTGTGTTTCGATCGTGTCGCGAAGTAAGAGCCTGATCATGTAGCGACCTCCTGATTCGGTCCAGATCGTACCATTCTGCCGAGGCCAGCCAATCCGATTCCTGTCAGGAGTGCGCCGCCGCCGATGCCACGGTCACAGTGGTGCCGGCGGCGTGAAGCGCCTGCACAATGTCGCCCGGGGGATCGCGGTCGGTCACAAGTTCGTCGATGCCGTTAAAGTCGCAAACCTGCACAAGACCGCGCCGTCCGAACTTTGATGCGTCCGTTATCGCTATTGTCCTTGCACCACGCGATAGTACCGTGCGGGCAAACTCTGCCTCTTCGAGGTCGTAGTCCGTTATGCCTCCCGGCGCGTCGAGCGCGCCCACCGAGATGACCGCATGGGCAACGCTGAAGCGGCTGACGAATTCGATAGCGGATACCCCAAAGGCGGCGCCGCTATCGCTGCGCAATTCGCCGCCCGCCATGAACACCCTGTTGCCGTTTACCGTTGCAAGCGTGCGCGCAATATCGGAGGAGTTCGTGACCACCGTCAGGTTGCGGTGCTGCAGCAACTCGCGGGCAAGAAAGCTTGTCGTGGTGCCTGTATCGAGCATCACCGACTCACCATCGCGGATTGTCGCTGCGACCCATTGGGCAATCAAGCGCTTGGCGCTCGCATTTTCGCGCATGCGCATCTCGAACGGCGCCTCGCCAATATGCTGCGGCAACCCGACGGCGCCATGGATGCGCGTGAGAACGCCCGAGTCCGTCATGGGCTTGACGTCGCGCCTGATGGTTTCGAGCGAGACGCCGAGCTTGTTGGCAAGATCGGAGATCGAGATCGTGCCTTCCTCTTGCAGTAACCGCCGAATTTCGCCGCGCCGCTTTGCACTCATGCCAAAACCTCAAAATTTGATGCCTAAGCCGCACCATTACCACATATTTTACCAGTATCAGGCGATAAAGCCACATTATGCCACATAAATATGTTGACAGATGCGCGAACTTGGCAGACGATCCCATCGATGGGGTTGGCGGTAGTGCGCGGTTAGACTGGCTCACCATGAGGAGGGCCAATCCTTGCAGGTACCCAAGATACCGCGAGGATCCTGAGTGAAAGTCTTTGCCATAGACGGATTGCCTGTTACCGGAGAGTCCACAACCTTCAGGGGACAGGTTGCCTCCCTCGTGGTGAGTCAGTCTGACCGCGCACTTTTTTTCTGCTCGCCGACCGGCGCGTTCCTGCCGGGCCATACACGGTAGGCGTCGCCAATGGCCCCCGCGCCTGACGTGCACCCTGGTGAGCCCGTAGCGCGGCGCATCGCGGCGCTTCCCATCTGGCAAGGCGAGATAAGCATTGCCCTTTTGAAGGGCGGCATCAGCAATGAAAGCTACGTGGTAGAGGACGCAAGCCGCAAATATGTGGTGCGCTTCGGCACGGACTATCCGTTTCACCACGTATTCCGCCAGCGCGAGGTGATGACCGCGCGTGCTGCGCACCTTGCCGGATTTGCGCCGGAAGTCTTTCTCGCCGATGACGGCGTCATGGTGACGGCATTCCTTGGTGCTCGAACCTATGACGCCCGCGATGTGCGCGCCAATATTCCGCGAATTGCCGACATGGTCCGCCAGTTCCATACACGCATGCCTGAACATATTCGCGGACCCGGATTCATGTTCTGGGTCTTCCACGTCATTCGCGACTATGCCCGCACGCTGGAAGCCGGCAAAAGCCGCTTGGCGCATCAACTTCCCGTCTATCTGGCGATCTCCGACGAAATGGAGGCGGCGCAAAAGCCCCTGCCGATCATCTTCAGCCATAATGATCTTCTCCCTGCCAATATTCTCGATGACGGGGAAAAGCTGTGGCTCATCGATTTCGAATATGCCGGGTTCTCGACGGCGATGTTCGACCTTGCCGGGCTGGCCTCAAACGCAGGGTTTGATGCAGACGAGTCCGAGGCATTGCTGGATGCCTATTTCCGGGCGAGGCCCGATGCCGCACTGACCCGCGCGCACGCCGCCATGCAATGCGCCTCGCTGCTGCGCGAGGCGATGTGGAGCATGGTCTCGGAACTGCATCTGAAGGCGCCAGGTGTCGACTACGTCGCCTACACGACCGAGAATTTACAGCGGCTGGACGAGGCGCTGGACCACTACAGAACATTATACGGAAAGACCATATCATGAGCCTGCCAACCCATGCGCAGATCGTCGTCATCGGCGGCGGCATTATCGGCTGCTCGACAGCTTACCATCTCGCCAGGGACCACAAGGTCGATGTGGTTCTCCTCGAAATGGGCCAGCTGACGTCCGGCTCGACCTGGCATGCGGCGGGACTTGTCGGCCAGTTGCGCTCCTCGGCCTCGATCACGCGGGTTCTCAAATATTCCGTCGACTTGTACAAACGGCTCGACGCTGAAACCGGCCTCGCCACCGGCTGGAAGATGACCGGGTGCCTGCGCCTCGCCACCAATGAAGATCGCTGGACCGAGTTTCGCCGGCTGGCGACCACCGCGCGCAGCTTCGGCATGGACATGCATCTGCTTTCCCCGCAGGAGGTTAAATCCATGTTCCCGCTCATGGAGGTCGGCGATCTCATAGGCGCGAGCTGGTTGCCGACGGATGGTCAGGCGAGCCCTTCGGACATCACCCAATCGCTGGCGCGCGGCGCGCGCATGCACGGCGCCAAGCTCATCGAGAACGTCCGGGTCACCGGATTTGAGATGGACGACGGCCGCATCGTCAAGGTGAAGACCGACAAGGGCGACATCGCCTGTGAGAAGGTCGTCAACTGTGCGGGCCAATGGGCGCGGCAGGTAGGCGAAATGGCCGGCATCAATGTGCCGCTGCAGCCGGTCAAGCACCAGTACATCATCACCGACAGGATCGAAGGCCTGTCTGCCGAGGCACCGACGATCCGCGATCCCGACCGCCGTACCTATTTCAAGGAAGAGGTCGGCGGGCTGGTGATGGGCGGCTATGAACCGAATCCGCAGGCCTGGACGACGGCGGACGTGCCGAATGACTGGCAGTTCCGCCTGTTCGACGATGATTTCGACCATTTCGAGCAACACATGGTCCAGGCCATCGATCGAATACCCGCCATGGCAAACGTTGGCGTGAAGCAGATGATCAACGGGCCGGAAAGCTTCACCCCCGACGGCAATTTCATTCTCGGCATCGCACCCGAATGCGCCAACATGTTCGTCGGCGCCGGCTTCAACGCCTTCGGCATCGCCTCGGGCGGCGGCGCCGGCTGGGTGCTGGCGCAATGGGTGGTCGACGGGGAATCGCCGCTTGATCTTTGGGCCGTAGATATCCGCCGATTTTCCAATCTGCACCGCGATCGCCAGTGGGTGCTCGACCGCACGCTCGAAGCCTATGGCAAGCATTACACCATCGGCTTTCCCCATGAAGAATACACGTCAGGCAGACCGGCCATCGTCTCGCCGCTCTATGATCGCCTAAAGCAGCATCGCGCCGTGTTCGGCTCGAAGCTTGGATGGGAGCGGCCAAACTGGTTCGCATCTGAAGGGACTTCGGCCGAGGACATCTATTCCATGGGCCGGCAGAACTGGTTCAAGGCCGTCGGCGACGAGCACCGGCACGTGCGCGAGAAAGTCGGCATCTTCGATCAGTCGTCGTTTGCCAAGTACGAGCTTGGCGGCAAGGATGCCGGCAAGGCGCTCGACTACATCTGCGCCAACGACGTCTCGAAGCCAGTCGGCCGGCTTACCTATACGCAGATGCTCAACACGCGCGGCGGCATCGAGTGCGACCTGACCGTGGCGCGGCTGACGGACGACAGGTTCTACATCGTCACCGGTACCGGCTTCCGGACGCATGATTTCGCCTGGATCCGGGATCATATCGGCAGCGATCTCGATGCGACGCTTGAGGACATTACGGAGTGCTTCGGAACGCTCTCATTGATGGGGCCGGACGCGCGCAACGTGCTGGCCAGGGTGACGACAAGCGACGTTGGCAATGCCGCCTTCCCGTTCGGCCACGTGCGCGAGATCGACATCGCCGGCACCACGGTCCGGGCGCTACGGGTTACCTATGTGGGCGAACTCGGCTGGGAATTGCACGTTCCAATCGCCGCGACCGGCGCTGTGTTCGATGCGCTCATGCAGGCGGGCGAGCCTTTCGCCATCAGGCCGGTAGGTTACCGCGCGCTCGAATCGCTGCGTCTCGAAAAAGGCTATCGCGCCTGGGGCAGCGACATCACCCCGAATGACTCCCCCTTTGAAGCCGGCCTGGGTTGGGCGGTCAAGCTCAAGAGCAACACCGATTTTCTTGGCAGGCAAGCAGCGGAGGCCACGCGCAATGCCCCGCTCGGGAAGCGGCTCGTCGGGATCACGGTTATCGACAGGGACGTCGTTCTGCTTGGACGCGAAACGATCCTGCGCAATGGCGAGCCGGTGGGCTATCTCACCAGCGGCGGCTTTGGCTATACCGTCGATAGCCCCATCGGTTACGGCTACATCCGCAATGCAGAAGGTGTCGACGACACATTCCTCGCCGAAGGCAAGTACGAGCTCATTGTCGCCAACGAGCCATTCGCCGCAAAGGTCCACATCGAGCCACTTTACGACCCACGCAATGAGCGAATAAGAGCCTGAAGCGGCGCACGAAGATGTGTTCCCTGCCGCTTTCCGCCGGGGCTTGACATTAATCCTGGACAAGACCAAATGACAGCGCGCTGGGTCGCTCGTTTGCGCCCAACGTATCTTTCAACCGGAGTTTATCTCTAATGCCCAACGACGACAGTCAAAGTCGATTGTTTGCGCCGTCATCGGCGATCGTGGCCTGTTGAG
Organism: Phyllobacterium sp. YR620; assembly: GCF_900104165.1. Lineage (NCBI taxonomy): Bacteria > Pseudomonadati > Pseudomonadota > Alphaproteobacteria > Hyphomicrobiales > Phyllobacteriaceae > Phyllobacterium > Phyllobacterium sp. YR620. The sequence goes on along the minus strand of NZ_FNJP01000002.1, from coordinate 551,467 downwards.
AGATCAGCTCGCCTCGGTCCCCGTGACGGCGGATCGACAGAAAGGCGAGCAAAATGAACGACCTTCGCTTTACCCAAGGTGTGGTTGATGCCGGTTCGGCACCGGCCGCAACCATTGCCGAACAGCTGGCAACCATGCAGGCTGCCGATGCCGTCGAGCTTCTCAACGAGCTCGAACAGAACGATACCGTCGGCATCATTGCCGAGATGCCGCGCGACCATGCGGTGCTCATCCTTGACCAGCCGGAATTGCATTCGGCAGGCGCCATCATCGAGGCGCTTCCCGACGTCATCGCATGCGAACTGCTCGACGCCATGTCGGCAGACCGCGTCACCGATATCTTCCATGAACTGGATGCCGAGGCGCGGGACCGGCTGTTTCCAGGCCTTGGCCACGAAACCCAACAGGCCCTCGCCAAACTGCTGCGCTATCCGCCCCATACAGCTGGCAGCCTGATGACGACCGAATTCGTCAGCGTCCCCGCCAACTGGAGCGTTGCGCGCACGCTACAACACATTCGCGAAGTCGAACGGTCCCGCGAGACGGTCTACGCCATCTATGTGATCGATCCTGAGAACCGCAGCCTGCTGCGCGCAGTGGCCCTTCGCCGCCTGATCGCCAGCGAGCCCGAAGCCTCGATCATGACCGTGGGCCGCGACGTTGCGCCGGTCACCGTGGGGCCGCTTACCGATCAGGAGGATGTCGCTCGGCTGTTCCGCAAGCACGACCTCCTCGCCGTTCCCGTAGTCAATGACGGCAACCAGATCATCGGCATCGTGACCGTCGATGATGTGATCGACGCCATGACCCAGGAGATGACCGAGGATACGCTGAAGTTCGGCGGCATGGAGGCTTTGAACAAGCCCTATATGCAGATCGGCTTTCTCCAGATGATCCGCAAGCGCGCGGGCTGGCTCGGCGTTCTTTTCCTCAGCGAAATGCTGACGGCGAGTGCCATGCAACACTTCGAGGGCGAACTCGAGAAGGCCGTTGTGCTGACCCTGTTCATCCCGCTCATCATGAGTTCAGGCGGGAATTCGGGCTCGCAGGCGACCTCTCTCTTGATCCGCGCCCTTGCCCTGCAGGAGTTGCGGCTGAAGGATTGGTGGCGGGTCGCGCTGCGGGAACTGCCGACCGGGATCGTGCTCGGCACTTTCCTTGGCCTGATCGGCGTCATTCGCATCTCGACCTGGCAGATGCTCGGCCTCTACGATTATGGCGTCCATTGGCATCTCGTTGCGGCAACGGTGGGGACGGCCCTCGTCGGCATTGTCACTTTCGGGTCGCTGGCCGGCTCCATGCTGCCGTTCATCCTGCAGAAGATCGGTTTCGACCCGGCGAGCGCCTCCGCGCCCTTCGTGGCAACGCTTGTCGATGTCACCGGCCTCATCATCTACTTTAGCATCGCCCTGATGATCCTGTCGGGAACATTGCTTTGAAACTGCGCGCGGCGGACGGTTCTCGTTCGCCGCGCACGACCCCCGCGCAGAAGCGCATCTGCATGGCTGCAATGCAGCCCCCAAATGCTTTGACCCCTTTCGCAATTGCGAAAAAACATGTATGGAGCGCGCAAATGTAAAGCGGCGCATCATATGTGGCGTCCCTAATCTTCCAAAGAGAACCCAATGAAACTGCGCAACATCGCGATCATCGCACACGTTGACCATGGCAAAACCACGCTCGTTGACGAACTCCTGAAACAGTCCGGCAATTTCCGCGACAACCAGCGCGTCGCCGAGCGCATGATGGATTCCAACGACATCGAAAAGGAACGCGGGATCACCATTCTCGCCAAGGCCACGTCGGTCGTCTGGAAGGACACGCGCATCAACATCGTCGACACGCCCGGACACGCCGATTTCGGCGGCGAGGTCGAACGCATTCTCAGCATGGTGGACGGCGCGATCGTTCTCGTTGACGCTGCCGAAGGCCCGATGCCGCAGACGAAATTCGTCGTCGGCAAGGCGCTGAAGGTGGGGCTCCGTCCGATCGTCGCGATCAACAAGATCGACCGCCCCGACGCGCGCCACGAAGAAGTCGTCAACGAAGTCTTCGATCTCTTTGCCGCTCTCGACGCGACCGACGAACAGCTCGACTTCCCTATCCTCTACGGCTCCGGCCGCAGCGGCTGGATGGCCAAGAACCCGGAAGGCCCGCAGGACCAGGGCCTTGCCCCGCTGTTCGACCTCGTGCTTGAGCACGTGCCGGAACCGACCGTCGGCGAAGGCCCGTTCCGCATGATCGGTACGATCCTTGAGGCCGATCCGTTCCTCGGCCGTATCATCACCGGCCGCATTCACTCCGGTACCGTAAAGTCGAACCAGCAAGCCAAGGTTCTCCATGGCGACGGGACGCAGCTCGAAACCGGCCGCATTTCCAAGATCCTGGCTTTCCGCGGTCTTGAACGCCAGCCGATCGAAGAAGCCCAGGCAGGCGACATCGTTGCGATTGCCGGACTGCAGAAGGGCACCGTGGCTGATACCTTCTGTTCACCGGAAGTTACCGAACCCCTGCAGGCGCAGCCGATCGATCCGCCGACCGTCACCATGTCGTTCATCGTCAACGACTCGCCGCTTGCCGGCACCGAAGGCGATAAGGTCACGAGCCGGGTCATTCGCGATCGGCTGTTCAAGGAGGCCGAGGGCAATGTTGCCCTGCGCATCGAGGAATCGAGCGACAAGGATTCGTTCTACGTATCCGGCCGCGGCGAATTGCAGTTGGCGGTCCTGATCGAGAACATGCGCCGCGAAGGCTTCGAACTTGGCGTGTCACGTCCGCGCGTCGTCATGCAGAAGGACGAAAGTGGCAACATGCTCGAGCCGATCGAGGAAGTTCTCATCGACGTCGACGAAGAGTATTCCGGCACGGTCGTGCAGAAGATGTCGGAGCGCAAGGCCGAGATGGTCGAGCTGCGCCCCTCCGGCGGCAATCGCGTACGCCTCGTCTTCCATGCGCCGACGCGCGGCCTCATCGGCTACCAGTCGGAGCTTCTGACCGACACGCGTGGCACCGCCATCATGAATCGCCTGTTCCGCGCCTATGAACCCTACAAGGGCGAAATCGCCGGCCGCAACAACGGCGTTCTGATTTCGAACGATCAGGGCGAGTCGGTGGCCTTTGCCATGTGGAACCTCGAAGACCGCGGCCCAATGATCATCGACGCTGGTGTCAAAGTCTATGCGGGCATGATTATCGGCATTCACTCGCGTGACAACGACCTCGAAGTCAACGTGCTGAAGGGCAAGAAGCTCACCAACATCCGCGCCGCCGGCAAGGACGAGGCCGTCAAGCTGACGCCACCGATCCGCATGACACTGGAACGCGCCCTGTCATGGATCCAGGACGACGAACTCGTCGAAGTGACACCGAAGTCAATCCGCCTGCGCAAGCTCTACCTCGATTCCAACGAGCGCAAGCGCTTCGAAAAGAGCAAGACCGCCGGCGCGGCGTAAGCCAGCCGCACCAAATATCCAATTGAAAGGGCGGCCATTTGGTCGCCCTTTCTTTTTCGTGAACTCAGCCAAATTTCGGTCGCGATCCCAGTTGCCCAAGGTCGGCCCTCGGGTCTATGGTTAAGAAACCATGAACACCCATGTGATCGAGATAAGACGGGCTGAACTGGCCGACGCCGAGGCGATTTCGGACATTCACGTTGCCGCCTGGAGAGGTGCCTATACCGGCATCATTCCGCATCGCGCGCTCAATACCATGCTGCAGCGCCGCGGATCGACGTGGTGGGCGCGCGCCATCCAGCGCTCGACGCAAATACTTGTCGCGGACATTGGCGGCGTGGTGGCCGGCTATGCGACCCTCGGACCAAATCGCGCGCGGCAATTGCCGCAGAAAGGCGAGGTCTACGAGCTCTATATCAGGCCGGAATATCAGGGCTTTGGCCTAGGCACACGGCTTCTCGGCGCGGCAAAGCGCAGCCTGGTCGACCAAGGGATGAAGGGATTGGTCGTCTGGGCGCTCGAAGACAATGGCCTTGCCACCTCATTCTACGAGGGCGCGGGCGGCCGCGATGTCGCCGAAGGCGTTGAATGTTTCGAAGGCAAGACCCTGAAGAAACTCGCCTTCGTGTGGAATTGACGGCTTCCGCAATGCCAGCCGTTCAGACTGAAGTCGCTCCACTTCTTTACCGGCTGCAAGGCCGGCCTCTCATGCGCTCGCCGCGGCTCAGGCGACGCTCTTGTTGCGCCGGCTCCTAAAAGTCAGTACAGCACTCCCAAACCAACAAGGACTCTGAAAATATGCGCATCGATGCCATTCCTGTCGGCAACAATCCCCCCGAAGACGTCAACGTAATCATCGAAGTTCCGGTCGGCGGTCAGCCGATCAAGTACGAACTCGACAAGGATTCCGGCGCGCTTTTTGTCGATCGCTTCCTGCACACGCCGATGACTTATCCGGGCAATTACGGCTTCGTACCGCACACATTGTCGGATGACGGCGACCCGATCGACGTCCTGATCTGCAACACACGCGCGCTGATGCCGACCAGCATCATCAATGTCCGCCCGATCGGCGTCCTGGTCATGGAGGACAATAAGGGCCAGGACGAGAAGATCATCGCCGTTCCCTCGCCGCACCTGACCCTTCGCTACGAGAAGGTTCACAACTACACCGACTTGCCGGATATCACGCTTAAGCAGATCCAGCACTTCTTCGAACACTACAAGGATCTCGAGCCCGGCAAATGGGTGAAGATTGGTGACTGGGGCGATGAAGATGCCGCCCGCCAGCTCATCACCGAGGCCATGGAGCGCCACAAGGCCAAGACCGCCTCGTAAAAACTATGCCTTGGGCGATCCCAGCGCTTCGAGCTTCGAAGCCAATGCGTGCGGGTCGCCCAGGATTTTTATCTGTTTGAGCCGGGACGTCGCTCCCGATACGACCGCTACCTCACCTGTCGCAACGCCAAGCTCCTTGGCCAGAAGCTTTTCCAGCGCCGCATTAGCCTTGCCATCCTCGGGGACTGCCCTGACGCGCACCTTCAGGTGAGCGTGCCGGTCCGCTGCAAGCGCCACCCCTTCGACTGCATCCTTCGTGGATTTAGGCGTCAAACGTACGAATACGATGACGCCGTCCGTCACATCACGGAAGCAGCTCTGCCGGTCGATCAAACCAGCAGCGGCGCGATTGTCGTCCACAACAGCTGGCGGATGAAGAAGATGATCAGCAGGAGCACGATCGGCGATATGTCGATGCCTCCGAGATCAGGCAGGAAGCGGCGGATCGGACGCAGCGCCGGTTCGGTGACGCGGAACAGGAAATCGCCGACAGATGCAACGAACCGGTTGCTCGAATTGATGACGTTGAAGGCGTAAAGCCACGAGAAAATGGCGCTGGCAATAATGATCCAGGTGTAGATATCGAGGGCAAGATCGATGGTGCGGATGAGGGCGAGCATTCGTTTCTCCTAACAGTCACGCCGACATGTAGCGATTGACCCGGCTAGGGGCAAGAGGTCGTCGCGGTCTTGGCGCTTTGCGATGATTATTCATTATACTAACGTAGTATAGATTTGGTACTTGGATGATTACGACCACATCACCCCCTGAGACACCACTTGTGTAGGAATATTATTGGAATTAAAAATATGATTAATATTGCTCACATGATTCGATCTATTTTGTTTAGATTTTTTATTTAAGGGGGTTTTCGATGCTGAATAAACTATCTGCCGAATTCTTCGGAACGTTTTGGCTTGTACTCGGTGGCTGCGGCAGCGCTGTTATTGCGGCAGCGTTTCCAGCTGTCGGTATTGGTTTGCTTGGCGTTGCATTGGCCTTTGGTCTTACGGTTCTTACCATGGCCTTTGCCGTCGGCGGTATCTCCGGCGGACACTTTAATCCCGCCGTGTCACTTGGACTTGCCATTGCCGGCCAGTTCGAGTTCAAGGACCTCATTCCCTATTGGGTCGCCCAACTGGCGGGCGCCATCGTCGCTGCCGCAGTGCTTTATCTCATTGCCTCCGGCAAGCCCGATTTTGCCGCTGGAGGGTTCGCGTCGAACGGCTATGGCGATCTTTCGCCCGGCAAATACGGGCTCACTTCGGCGCTGGTGATCGAGATCGTCATGACCGCTTTCTTTCTCATTATCATCCTCGGCGCGACATCGGCTGCGATACCGGCCGGATTCGCGCCTATCCCCATCGGCCTAGGCCTGACACTGATCCACCTTGTGTCGATCCCGGTCACCAATACGTCGGTTAACCCGGCGCGTTCGACCGGTGTCGCCCTGTTTGCCGACACGGCAGCGCTCAGCCAGTTGTGGTTGTTCTGGGTTGCGCCCCTGGTTGGCGCCGCTCTCGGCGCGATCATCTGGAAATCCTTGCTCGGGAAGGATTGACCTTCAACGTTCACAAGGAGCGCCGGCGCGCCGGCCCTCCTTGGATTATTTCGCAATTGCTTATCCCATTTCGGCTCGAACTGGTTTAAAAGGGCCTCCAGATTCCGGAGCCTTTCAAGCAAAATGTCCTCGCCAGAAACGATAGCGGCGCATGACCGCTACGCCGCCTTTCGCCATTCGTCCTTCACGCTCTATTGGCTAGCCCGCTTTTGCGGTTCTTTCGCCATCCAGATTATCAGCGTGTCGGTCGGCTGGCAGATCTACGACCTGACGCGCGATCCGTTCTATCTCGGCATTGTCGGCCTTGTGCAATTTGCCCCATCCCTGCTCCTGGTGCTGATCACGGGGGCAGCAGCCGACCGCTTCGGGCGCCGGCTTATCATGGGGCTTTCGCTCTGCGTGGAACTCGTCTGCGCCGTGCTGCTGCTCCTTCTCACCATCGCTCACATGTTTTCGCCGGCACTGGTTTTCGTCATTCTCGCCGGCTTTGGCATTGGCCGCGCCTTCCTTGGGCCGGCATCGGCGTCGCTTGTCGTCAACCTCGTCCCGACCGAGGTGTTCTCCAACGCCGTCTCTTGGAACTCGTCCGCATGGCAGATTGCCGCAATTGTCGGTCCGGTCGTCGGTGGCTTGCTATACGGCATTTCGCCGATCGTCGCCTATGGCATAGCGAGCGCCATGCTTGCGGCGGCCGCCGCCTGTACATTCGCCATTCCAAAGCCGGCCCAGCATACGCTTTCCGAAACTCGCTCATTGCAGACGCTCCTTGCTGGCTTTCACTATATCTGGAAAGAGAAGGTGGTCCTCGGCGCAATCTCGCTCGATCTCTTCGCCGTGCTTCTCGGCGGCGCAGTCGCCCTATTGCCGGTTTATGCTCGCGACATCCTGCAACTTGGCCCCTGGGGTCTCGGCATGCTGCGCGCCGCGCCGGGCATCGGTGCTATTTTGACCGCCGTCTGGCTCACCGGGCACCCGATCCGCGATCACGCCGGGATCATCATGTTTGCCTTTGTCGCGCTGTTCGGCCTGCTGACGATCATGTTCGGCGTTTCGAACATCGCCTGGCTGTCGATCGTCGTTCTCGCCCTGATGGGTGCCGCCGATATGGTGAGCGTCTATATCCGCGAAACGCTGCTGCAATTGTGGACACCAGACCATGTCCGTGGCCGGGTGAATGCGGTCAACATGGTCTTCGTCGGGGCTTCCAACGAACTCGGTGAGTTCCGCGCCGGCATCATGGCCTCCCTGATCGGCACCATACCTGCCGTCGTCTTCGGTGGCATCGGCACCGTTGCGGTTGCCGGTCTTTGGGCCTATTGGTTTCCGCAGTTGCGCAAGGCGCGCAATCTTCAGGGCAGAACCTAGAGGGCTTCTCGCCTCGACAGCTTGTTAGACGGGGCCGGAACGCCAAAGATCGTCGCCAGGAAGCCGTGCAGCCAGACCTTGAGCACGGCATCGTGGATCATGCGGCCCTCGAGATGCATCCTTCCATGCTGGGCGCCGCAGAGAGCAAAACGCTCGGACCCGCGAACGACCCACCGCTGCATCATCGCGCGGGTCAGCTCCGCATGGAACTGGACGCCCCAGGCATTGTTGCCATAGCGGAAGGCCTGATTGGGATAGCTCTCGCCTGTCGCAAGCAGCGTGGCGGTCTGCGGCAGTTCGAAACCCTCGCGGTGGAAATGATAAACCATCGAGGGCCAGTCCATCAGGGCGCTGCCGGCTTCAGTTGCCTGCAGCGGATACCAGCCAATTTCGACGAGCCCTTGCGGGTGCGGCCCAACCTTGCCGCCAAGATGATTGGCGAGCATCTGCGCACCGAGGCAAATGCCAAGGAAAGGCTTGTCCTCGGCGAGCGGGACGGCCAGCCAATCGGTTTCGGTGCGGACGAAATCATCGGGATCGTTGGCGCTCATCGGGCCGCCGAAAATGACGGCGCCGGCATGGTCTTCAAGCGTTTCCGGAAGCGGATCGCCGAGCGGCGGTCTGCGGATATCGAGTGCGAAACCCGATTCGATCAAAAGATGGCCGACGCGGCCCGGACTTGAACGTTCCTGATGCAGTACCGTGAGGATCTTCGGCCGCTGCGGCTGCCTGTTTTCCATCCAGTCCGTCTGGAACATTCGCTCCGATCCTATTCCTCGACAACCGGCTGCTTGGCGCGTTCGGCGGCTTTTTGCTTCATGGTCACGCGATCACGCGTCGATACGCCGATCAGCTCCGCCACGCGCCAGACCACGTTGTCCTCAAGTTCGTGCGCGGTGCCGTCGGCATAGACCACGTCCCACATGAGTTCAATGAAACGAATGCGCGCCTCTTCGTCAAGATTGCGCTTGATGATGCTGGTGAAGCTGTAAAGATCGACGGCTTCCTGGTCGGCCTGTTCACCATCGTTGAGAAGACGCCTCAAGGCCTCGCCTTTCAGGCCGTAGGCTTCCGATATTAGCTGCGACACGCGCTTGCGCTCGGATTTGCGCCGTTCACCATCGGCGTCCATGACGTGGAACAGAAGCGCCGCAGCTGCCAGCCGGGGATCGTTCTTGGAAAAATGATCCTTGTCGCCTTCGCCGGACGGCAGGGCCTTGAAGAATGTCACGAGGCGATCAAGCATATAGATTCTTTCGGTATCTTGTGGGAGGGCAGATCATTCAACAGATAGCGTGGCAGGCATGGTTCTGCCACTGTACATGTTGCCGCAAAAAGCGAGCACGACTACCAACGCGCAACTAGAACAGCCGGAACTTCTTGTTTGCGCGCTCTTCCTGATATTCCGGACGCACGCCCGGATCGTCAGGAACCGGGATGACCAGTTCAGCATCTTTCTGCGGTTCGTCCGGGTTAGGCGGCATTTTCGCTGTTTTTTCCACAGGTTGCGTCTTCGAAGCTGTATCTTCATCTGGCCTTGGAGTGGGCTGAAGTTCGACGATCTCAGCATCGACGACATCCGCATCGTCGCGCGACACCTTTGCGGCGGCATTGCCGCGGCCTTCGATCCTTGGAGGTATCAGCGGCTTCACATCTTCGCGAGGTGGCGCGGATGCCGCCGGAGTTTCGGCCATCGCTTCGTCGAATTCGCGCTGGTAATCGATCACAGGCCCAAGTTGCTCCACTGGAACCTTCCATTCGAAGGCGTTGAGCTTTCCGGTGACAGGCGACGCGGGCGCCCATTGGTCGGAAACATAGCCGTCGGCCGTCCATGCGGGATCGCGAGGCGCCTTGACCGCCCGCGAAAGCCACTGCCGCACGCGGCCCTGGTCGCCGGTTTGCGCTTCCTCGATATCGGCGAGCAGCAGGTAGGCACTCTCGCGCGGAGCACTGCGCAAAACAGCCTCGGCAGCTTCGCGCGCTTCCCTCAGTTCGCCGGCCGCGAGGGCCGCATTGGCAATGGCGAGATTGGATTCCGGATGGTGCGGATAGAGCGCCGCGAGGTGGCGTGCACGTTTCAACCGATCGATGGCCGAATCGCCAAGCCGGGCGTGGACGAACGTCTCGGCGACGTCCGGGTGCGGCTGTTTCTTCCAGACATATTCGAGGATCTTCGATCCCTTGCGAAGTTCGCTCTGCTGAAACAGAACCTTGGCCGCGATAATCGCAGCCGGGATCAAATCCGGCGCCAGTTTGTTGGCCTCGAGTGCGATCGGCCGTGCGCTGACGGGATCTGCATCGAAGAGGTCTATGGCCTTGGCGGTCAGCAGCGCCGCCCGTTCGCGCTTCACTTGGTCCTTGTCGATCTGCTTGCCCGCCTTCTGCTTCTCGAGCAGCGCCAGCGCTCCGTCCCAGTCGCCGTGAGTTGTCTTCTGGCCGAGTGCCGCCGACGTTGCCCATTCGACATTGGGCGCGAGTTGCGCAGCCTCCTCGGCATAATGACGCGAGGCATCCCGCGCCCCGAGCCGCTGCGCTTCCAGATAGAGACCGCGCAGGCCAAGCAGCTTCGTTTCGGGATCATCCAGCATCGCCTCGAATTTTGCCCGCGCATCGTCGGCGCGCCCTTCGAGCATTGCCGCCTGGGCATCAAGCAGCTTGATCAACGGTTCCTGGTCGACGTTAAGCAGCTTCTCGGCCTGTTTGACCATCCGCAATGCCGTCGGTCCATCGCCGGCACCTGCCGCGATCAGCCCCGTCGAAAGCGATTGGTAGCCGCGATCACGCTTGCGCGCCCGGAAATGCCGGCGCAATGCATAGGGTGATGCGACGAGGCTCTTGATCGCCCACCAGGTCAGCATCACAGCGGCCACGACTGCGACAATGGCCGAAGCAGCGACCATCAGCGTTACTTTGTATTGCATGCCGCCGAAAGTGACCAACAGATCGCCCGGCCGGTCGGCGAGCCACGCAAATCCGATACCAAGAAGCAGAACGACAACGATGAATGTAAGAAGACGCGCCATGATCGTCGTGAACTCCTAGTTTGAAGCCGCGGGGGCCTTTGCCCCGGCAAGCGCATCGGACAGAGCCTTGGCAAGCGCCTCGTCGGCCTTCTGCCGGGCCTTCATGGCCTCCGCGAAATTGGCCGAAACTGACTTGGCGTTATCCGGCAGCTTGTCCCATTCGGCTATGGCCCCGCCAAGATTGGCAGAGCCAAGGTTGGCTTCGATGCGCGCCGTGATCGCATCGACGCTGTCGCCGGCAACCATGCCAACCGGCCGCGCTTCGATCAGACCTCCGGCGCTCGCCCAGAGTTTGTCGAGAATGCTGGCATTCGGATCGACGGTCCGCGTGGTCGCGACAATCTTTGCCGCAACGTCGCCGAACTCCGTCGCAAGCGTTCCGACGGTCGGTATCCCCTTGGCAGCAAAAGCGCGCAGGCTTTCGATGTTTTCTGTGGCCGGTGCCACGGCCGCATAGGTATCAAGTTCGGCGGTAAAGGGCGCGCCGCGATCGAGCGCGGCCTTCAATCCGGTGGCGGCCATCGCCAACGCCATATTGGCCTGGCCTGACGTATCATTGACCTTGGCTTCGAGCGCCGCCAACCTGTCGGTTGCAGCTGATGCCTGCTCGACCTGCTGCTGGCTCGCATTGAGTTTGGTCTCAAGCGCCGCGATGCGCGCGTCAATGGCGCTTGTATCGGCTGAACCGGCGGCACCCACGCTTTTCTTGACCTCGTCCACACTCTGCTTGATCAGGCTCATCTCATGGGCAAGCGCCGAAACCTGTTCCACCGCATTCTTGGAGTTTTCCACCGCGCCATTGAGCGCCAGTTCAGCGCCATCGCCGAGGTCGGGTGATGGCGGTGTTCTTTGCAAGGCGGCAATCTGTTGTTCGAGATTTGAAAGGTCGGCTTTTGGCGACGGGATCAGTCCCGCCCACTGCAAGGCGGAAACGCCCACCAGGGCTACCAAGCCGCCAATGACGCCTGCAGCAATCCGGCCGAACTGATCGCGGGAATTTGGCGCCGGCGCAGGCGGTGTTTCAGCGGGTCTCGCGGCGCTGGGGCGACCGAACGATTGCTCTGGCTCCGCTGAACTTCCCGTCGAAGTTTGCTCGGGCTCGCCCGCATCTTCCGCCACCTCCACGATCGGGGCGGTTTGCGATCCAATAGCTGCGGGATCGAAACCCACGGGCTCCGCGGCAGGCGTTTCCTTGGCCTTTGTTTCGGGTTTGCTGACGGCCGACGGCTCCAAATCGATCGTCACCGGCTTGCGGGCGGATTTCGAATGACGTGGAACGGACGATTTTGCCATGAGCTGTCTCTTTCGTGATCAAAAGCGGGTGAACGCACGCTAGCAAGGAAGTTCCCGCTGCGAAACGGCCAATATTGGCGAATTGAAGGTGTCTCCTGCTTACGCTTCGCGCATGAGTTGCAACAACGCGCCTTCATCCGGCTTCGATGCGGGGTAAACCCGCCCCTGCTTCCAGTCCGCCAACACGTCGGCAATTCGTTGCGATAGGCAGAATATTGCTGTGTTATCAAAGTTTTGAACCAGCTCTGGCCGACTCGCTAAAGCTGCAAATAGTTCGGCACCCCAACGCGAATAGATCAAACACGAGTCTATACGCTTCTGTGCAAAAAAATCGTGCAAAAATTCAGTTGTATAACTGACTGAAACCGTATCGTAGGTGAGACTGCAGCGGAAATGGATTGCGGATTTGCGAAGGCTCTGTTCAAAATCAGGCGAGCGGACTTTACCGGTCAGGTAGAGGAGGCATCCGCCGGAGGGCAGTTCCTCGATCACGATTTGAGCGAGCGTCGCTCCGTCGCCGTCGCCTGTCGTCACCGTTTCAAAACCCCGCGCTCGCGCGGCGGCGGCTGTCGCTTCGCCGACGACGAAACACGGCACTTTGAGGAGCGGGCGCAGCAGTTCGTCGGAGGCTTCACGCAATGCGCTGGCGCTCGTCACGGCGACGGCGCAAAACTTCACTTTTGGCCTCGACGCGTCGAGAGGAACGATTTTTGTGAGCGGCAATACGAGCGGCAGGAACCCGCTGCACAGCAGGCGCTCGGAGGTTCTGGTCGCTCCGGGCTGGGGCCGCGTGACCAGAACCGTCTTCATCAAAGCCAATCCGTGAAGAAGTGCGCGCCAGCCCGGGCGCGCACGCGCTGGGCCGCGTCTCGGCCAATCTCGGCGGCATCAGCCAGGGCACCCTCGCCCGACACCTCGTGTGCCTCACTGCCGTCGGGCAAAAGGATCATGCCGTGGAAGGAGAGCCTGTCTCCAGAAACGGTGGCAAGGCCGGCGATCGGCGTGCGGCAGGAACCGTCAAGCGCTCCAAGAAATGCGCGCTCGCAGGCAAGCGCTGTCGATGTCGGGAGGTGATTCAACGGCGCGAGCAGGCTATCCACGCGTTCATCACCGATACGGCTTTCCACCGTGATCGCGCCCTGGCCGGGGGCTGGCGGAAAGGCTCTCACATCCATAAGTTCGGTCACGACTTCACCCAATCCGAGCCGCCGCAAGCCCGCATAGGCAAGGAATGTTGCATCCACCTCGCCATCCGCAAGCTTGCGCAAGCGGGTTTCCACATTGCCGCGGAAATTGATGACCTTAAGGTCCGGACGCACGCGCCGGATGAGGGCCTGGCGGCGCAGCGATGCTGAGCCGACGACCGCGCCCTGCGGCAATTCGAGGAGGGTCTTCACCGAACGCCCGATGAACGCGTCGCGCGGGTCTTCACGCTCAAGGAAAATCGACAGATGCAGCCCTTCAGGCAGGAACGTCGGCATGTCTTTCGAGGAGTGGACAGCAAGATCGATGCGGCCGTCGGCAAGCTGCTCTTCGATCTCAAGCGTAAAGAGGCCTTTGCCGCCGACTTCGGCCAGCGGACGATCCTGAATCCGGTCGCCGGAGGTAGAAATAACGACGATCTCGATGTCGTCTTCACGCATTCCGTGGTGCTGCATCAGCCTGCTGCGCGTCTCACGGGCTTGTGCGAGCGCGAGCGCGCTCCCACGTGTACCGATCTTGAGCGTTTTTGTTTGCATTGGCTGCTGTCCGTGTTACGCGATCTCAAATAGAAACGTCTGCCTAGCGAAGTTTTATTCGACCGGCAATGCGGCGAAGGATATCAGGTTTATCTATGCGTGTTCTGGGAATTGAGACAAGTTGTGACGAAACGGCCGCCGCCATCGTCGAGCGCGACGCGGACGGCCGCGGCCGCATCCTGTCGAATGTCGTTCTCAGCCAGATTGACGACCACGCACCCTATGGCGGCGTTGTGCCCGAGATCGCTGCGCGCGCCCATGTCGAAGTCCTCGACCGCTTGATCGGCCAGGCGCTGCATGAAGCGCAGATGTCGCTCGATGATATCGATGCCGTCGCCGCTACCGCAGGGCCCGGCCTGATCGGCGGATTGATCGTTGGCTTGATGACCGGCAAGGCTATCGCCATGGCCGGACGCAAGCCGTTTTACGCGATCAACCATCTGGAAGGCCATGCGCTAACCCCCCGGCTCACGGACCAGATCGACTTTCCCTACCTGCTGCTGCTCGTCTCCGGCGGACATACGCAAATGGTGCTGGTCAAGGGCCTCGGCGACTATGAGCGGCTCGGCACGACCATCGATGACGCGCTTGGCGAAGCCTTCGACAAGACGGCCAAACTCCTTGGGCTTGCCTACCCAGGCGGACCGGAGGTGGAAAAAGCGGCCCGCCTTGGCGATCCGGCGCGTTTCCTCCTGCCGCGCCCGCTCAAGGGTGAGGAACGGCTCGATTTCTCGTTTTCGGGGCTCAAGACCGCCGTACGCCAACTCGCCACATCGCTTCAGCCGTTGTCACAGATGGACGTCAACGACATTTGCGCCGCCTTTCAGAGTGCAGTAGCGGACACGCTCGATGATCGCGTTGCGCGCTCGCTTGCCCTGTTCCGCCGCCGCTTTCCGGATGTTGCCGCGCCCGCCCTTGTCGTTGCCGGCGGCGTTGCCGCCAACAAGATTATCCGCGATGGCCTGCAGCGACTTTGCGCCGAGCACGGCTTTCGCTTTATTGCGCCGCCCATGGCGCTTTGCACCGATAACGCCGCGATGATCGCCTGGGCTGGAGCCGAGCGGGCGAAACAGAATGCCGCCGACCCGCTCGACATCGCGCCGCGGTCGCGCTGGCCACTCGATCTGCGGTCTGCGCCGTTGATCGGTGCAGGGCGGCGAGGCGCCAAGGCATGACTTCGGGCGTCAATATCGCGGTCTTGGGTGGCGGGGCCTGGGGGACGGCCCTTGCCACGATGACAGCCGGCAATGGCATGAATGTCCGGCTATATGCTCGAGATGCGGCGACAGTCGACGCGATCAATATCGACCATCGCAACGAACGCTACCTTCCGGGGATCAGCCTTCATCCGGCACTGAGAGCGAGCACCGATGCCGCTTCGGTTCTGGCAAACAGCGATTTCATTCTGTGTGTTGTTCCAGCACAGGCGCTGTCTGCCGCCATTGATGAATTCAAGGACAGCATTCCGTCCGGCGTACCGTTTGTGATCTGCGCCAAGGGCATCGAGCGGACGAGCGGCCTCCTCATGTCGGAAGTCGTTGCAAGAGCTTTGCCCGGCCAAACGATCGCCGCGCTGTCCGGCCCAAGCTTTGCCAGCGATGTGGCGAAGGGGCTGCCGACGGCGGTAACCGTCGCCGGAGCCGACCAGGCCATCGCAGATCGTATTGCGTCGACGCTCTCTGGCCCGACTTTCCGCTGCTATTCGACCGATGACCTGATAGGGGTGGAGATCGGTGGCGCGCTCAAGAATGTCCTCGCAATTGCAGCAGGGGCGGCGGTGGGGCGCGGCTATGGGGCAAGCGCGCAGGCAGCTCTCGTGACACGTGGATTCGTCGAACTGCGCCGGATCGGCCAGGCACTCGGCGCCAGGCCGGAGACGATCATGGGCTTGTCCGGTCTCGGCGATCTCATGCTGACCTGCTCGACCCCGCAATCGCGCAACTATTCCTACGGGCTTGCGCTCGGACGCGGCGAAGATCTGTCGGCGAGACCCCTGGCGGAAGGCGTCGCAACGGCCGCCATCGCAGCCGAACTTGCCATGAAACACGGTATCGAAGCGCCGATCATCGCCGCCGTGGCGCGGATACTCGATCGTCACATCACTATAGACGAAGCCATGGAAGCGCTGCTTTCCCGGCCGTTGAAGACCGAAGACTAGGCTGCTGGCCTGATGAGAATGGGAGACATGAATGCTTTACGCACTGCTTTGCAACGACAAGCCCGATCACCTGCAGGTGCGGCTCGATACGCGCGCCACGCATCTCGACTATCTGGCGGGCCTTGGCGACCGGCTGAAATTTGCTGGTCCCTTCCTCGGCGATGACGCCAAGCCGAATGGCAGCCTCGTTGTGATTGAGGTAGGGGATCTTGCTGCAGCAAAGGATATTGCGGCCAACGATCCTTACGCCAAGGCGGGCCTTTTCGCCTCGGTCGACATTCGCCCATGGAACTGGGCCATCAAAAATCCGGCAAACAGTTAAGCGAGGTCCAATATGGCATTCTGGCTGTTCAAATCCGAACCTGACGCCTGGTCCTGGGAAAAGCAGAAGGCTGCCGGCGCCAAGGGTACCGAATGGACGGGCGTGCGCAACTATCAGGCCCGTAACAACATGCGGGCGATGCAGATCGGCGACAAGGGTTTCTTCTACCACTCGAACGAAGGCCTCGATATTGTCGGCATCGTCGAAGTCTGCGCGCTCGCCCATCATGATTCGAGTACGGACGACCCACGTTGGGAATGCGTCGATATTCGCGCCGTCAAGGACGTGCCGAATCCGGTCTCGCTTAAGGACGTCAAGGCGAGCCCGAAGCTCGCCAAGATGGCCCTTGTCACCTCGATGCGGCTGTCGGTTCAGCCGGTCATGCCCGACGAATGGGTCGAAGTCTGCCGCATGGGCGGCCTGACGCCCGCACCGGAATGACCGCTGCGGAGGCGCCTGTTCTCGAGCCCGGAAGCGATCGATTCCGCCGATTTGTGCTGAACAACACAGCACTGCAATCGCCGCCGCATGTTCCCGAGATCAAGCTACATCTCGCCGATGAGGCGCATGATCTCTGGCACAGGACCGAAGAGGAACTCGCGACGCTCGGCCTTCCCCCGCCCTTCTGGGCTTTTGCATGGGCTGGCGGCCAAGGAGTGGCGCGCTATGTGCTCGACCAGCCGGCGAGCGTAAGGGACAAGAACATCCTCGATTTCGCTTCGGGTTCCGGGCTTGTCGGCATTGCGGCGGCGCTAGCCGGCGCCCGGCATGTGGTTGCCTGCGACATTGATCCGTTCGCGTTGCCGGCTATCGCAATCAATGCGGCTGCCAACGGCGTTTCCCTGGAAGCTCGGGGAGACGACCTGATCGGCAGCGACGGCGGCTGGGACGTTGTCCTCGCCGGCGATGTCTTTTACGACAAGGCGTTTGCGGATCAATTGATGCCCTGGTTTACCAGTCTGGCTTCGCGCGGCGCTGAGGTCATCGTCGGCGATCCCGGCCGTTCCTATTTCCCGAAGAACCTGCTGCATGAGCTTGCCGTCTACACCGTGCCGGTGACGCGCGTCCTCGAAGATGCCGAGGTGAAGCGCACCACCGTCTGGCGCTTTGCGTAGCCTTTACCGCCGCACGCGAATAACCGTCTGATCGGAAAGGTGCGGCAAGAGCCTGTCCATGTCGCCGCGACTCAAAGCGATGCAGCCTTGCGTCGGCGTATAGCCCGGCCGCGCCAGGTGAAAGAAAATAGCGCTGCCCTTGTCCCGCCGCCGCGGCCGGATATTCCAGTCCATGACGATACACACATCATAGAGGTCGTCCTCGCGCCACATGGTCTCGTGACTTGCGCCATAGGGAATACGCACATGCCGGTTGTAGTTGCGGTCGTTGCCGACTTCGCACCACCCGTCATTCTGGCGCAGGGCGCGCAGCTTAAGGCCACCGCCGCCGCCCTGAACGCGCTTGTCCGGGCGCTTGTAGCCATAGAGCAATCGCATCTGCGCCAAGGGCGTCCCGCCATCGCCCTCCCGCTTGAAAGCTGTGATTCCCCCGCGTCCGAGCGCACAGCGCAGCACCATTCCGCCGGCGATGAGTTGCCCCTGCGTGGCATGCCCGGGGCGGGGGCGTACATCGATGACCAGCAACCGCTTTCGACTCATGATTGCCTCATAAAAAGCCTTTTTGTGTCAGACTGATGCGCCTCACAGGCAATATCAAGTCGATCCCCTTTCTTTCCTCCGTAATTCGACTTAAATTCCAATCACTTCTTTGCACTTGCGGGAGATCTGATGACAGCGCGTACTATACTGATCGTTGACGATGATGCGGATCTGAGAGCCATACTGGTCGAGCAACTCGGGCTCTACGAGGAGTTCCAGATCATCGAGGAAGACAACGCGACCAAGGGCGTACAGGCTGCACGGAACGGCGTCGTCGATTTGCTGATCATGGATGTCGGTTTGCCCGACATGGATGGACGCGAAGCGATCAAGCTTCTGCGCAAGGGCGGCTTCAAGGCGCCGGTGATCATGCTGACCGGGCACGACACTGATTCCGACACGATTCTCGGGCTCGAATCGGGCGCCAACGACTATGTGACCAAGCCGTTTCGCTTCGCCGTGCTTCTGGCTCGCATACGGGCCCAATTGCGCCAGCATGAGCAGAGCGAGGACGCTACGTTCGTCGTCGGGCCATATACGTTCAAGCCGGGACAGAAGATGCTCATCGATGCCAAGGGCGGCAAGATCCGGCTGACGGAAAAGGAGGTTGCGATCATCAAGTACCTCTACCGCGCCGGGGGGAAGGTCATTACACGCGATGTGCTTCTCGAAGAAGTTTGGGGCTACAATTCCGGCGTTACCACCCATACGCTTGAAACGCATGTCTACAGATTGCGCCAGAAAATCGAGCACGATCCTTCGAATTCAACCATACTCGTCACGGAAAGCGGGGGATACAAGCTCATTCCTTGATGCCGGTGGGGCCAATCTAGGTATATGTCTGTTCATGCATGGCAATTGAAGATGATATCCGCATACTGGAGACGGTGGGGCTGTTCGAGACGTTTACGCGCGACCAGTTGCGACTGCTTGCCTTCGGCACGGAACGTCTTGTCCTCAGAGAGGGCCGCGAACTCTACCGCGAAGGTCAGTCTGCCGATTGCGCATATGTCATCGACCGCGGCGAAATCTCGCTTTTTCGCGAGGGCACGACCGGGCGCGTCATCCTGAAAACGGTCGGACCCGGGGCCGTGCTTGGCGAAATGGCGATCATTGCTCAGACGAAGCGGCTGACAAGCGCTATGGCCGAAGCGGAGACAGAAGTTATCCGCCTCAACCGGTCCCTGTTCCGGCGCATTCTCGAGGAATATCCGGAGATCGCCGCCGCGCTGCACGACAAGATCGCGTCAGATATCAGCGAGTTGATCGACGCGATTACACAATACGAGCACCTGTTCCAGGAGCGTTAGAGTATCCGTATCAATCCAGATTGAAGCGGGCGATGACCGGGACGTGGTCGGACGGTCGGTCCCATCCGCGTGCTTCGCGCAGAACCGTGATATCCTTCAGGTCATTTTCGAGGTCTGGTGATCCCCAGATATGGTCGAGACGCCGACCGCGATCCGCCGCTTCCCAGTCCATCGCGCGATAGCTCCACCACGTGTAGATTTTCTCGTGTGGCGGAATGTGATGGCGCATGAGGTCGCTCCAGCCGCCATCCTTGCGCAAGGTTTCCAGGCCTTCGGTTTCGATGGGTGTGTGGCTGACTACCTTCAACAATTGCTTGTGCGACCAGACGTCGGTCTCCAGCGGCGCTATGTTGAGATCACCGACCAGCAGGGAGGCATGGCCGTCGCCATAGACGGCGTTCATCGCCTTCATTTCGTCGAGGAAGCCGAGCTTGTGCTTGAACTTCGGGTTGATCACGGGGTCCGGCTCGTCGCCGCCTGCAGGCACGTAGAAATTATGAATACGCAGACGCTTGGTTCCTGCGGTAACGACTGTGCTTAGATGCCGGCAGTCGGCGATATCGCAGAAGCCAACCCGTGCCGGCTCCGTCAGCGGCCGGCGCGACAGTGTCGCAACACCGTGATATCCCTTCTGGCCGCTGATCTCGATATGGCCATAACCTGCCGCGTGCAGCGCCTCGCGCGGAAACAGATCGTCCGGACACTTGGTCTCCTGCAGGCACAGAACGTCCGGCTGGTAGTCGCGCAGAAACTGCAGGACGAGCGGCAGGCGCAGGCGAACGGAATTGATGTTCCAGGTGGCAACGGAAAAGGGCATGAACACTCGCGGAAAGGCATGGGAGGCGCAGCAAAGGTGCTGCGCGGTCATGCCAAAAGATCAACCAGAGTTCAAGCCGCCGGTGACTACTTCTTCATCGCAATGCGTGTGTAGTCGATCTTGAACATGTCGTCAGCGAAACGCACGCCGGTGCGCACATTGGTGATCATGACCGTGGTGTCGAGACCCTGCGCATCGGTGATGGTCCACTGACGCAGATCCGAGGTCTTCGGATCGAACATCATGGTGATTGTGGAGTTGCCGAAGATCGATTTGTCGCCAAGGACAATGGTCGTCATGTCGGGCTCTTCCTTGACCGACTTTACCTTACCGCCGGAGAGGTCGATCGAATCGCTAAGTAGCAGCTTCAGCGGCGTCTTCGACAGCGGGTAAAGATCCCAGGTGTCGAGCTTGCGGTTGTTGATCACCACCGACTGTCCATCGGAAATGACGCGGATGGGTGAAGGCTTGTTGTAATTGAAACGAATCTTGCCCGGACGCTCGATGTAGAAGGTGCCTTCCGTCTGGTCGCCGCGCGGGCCGAACTGGACGAAACTGCCGGTCAGGGTCTTAACACCCGAGAACTTGTTGGCGATTTCCTGGGCAGCACTGACGCCTCCGGGCGCAGCTTGTGCCAGCGCCGGCGTTGCAATAGCCACTACTCCGGCAACAAATGCGGTACCGACCATCGAGGCGACCGCGGACGCTCTCATAAGCGAGCCAATTGCGCGAAACGGTGCGGTCGTCATCATGGTCATATCTCCTGTCGTCGTCGAACGGTATCTAGAAACCCAGTTTGGCTTCACTGTGGCTAAGAAACGGCACAAACCCGTTTCCGTTCCTCAATGTGGTCCAGCAAGAACGTTACGTAACCGCCCTGCCCCTTACAGATAGGAACTCACCGGGCAGCATTCCATAACGCCGCAAATTCTTGGTGTTACGGCACGCGCCTGGCATCACGTTCCTAGAACTCGTCATCCTGTGTCGGCACGAGAATCTCGCGCTTTCCAGCATGGTTCGCCGGGCCGACCAGACCCTCTTGCTCCATGCGCTCGATAATGGAGGCGGCACGGTTGTAGCCAATACCGAGCCTGCGCTGAATATAGCTCGTTGACGCCTTCTTGTCGCGCAGGACGACGGCGACCGCCTGATCGTAGGGATCGTCCGAATCTTCGAGATTGCTCGTTCCGGCCGGACCAGCACCTTCGTCCTCGTCATCCTCTTCGGTAATCGAATCGAGATACTCCGGCACACCCTGCAGCTTCAGATGCTGGACGATCTTCTCTACTTCGTCGTCGCCGACGAACGGGCCGTGCACGCGCTGGATGCGGCCACCGCCGGCCATGTAGAGCATGTCGCCCATGCCGAGCAGTTGCTCGCCGCCCTGCTCGCCAAGGATCGTGCGGCTATCGATCTTCGACGTGACCTGGAAGGAGATGCGGGTCGGGAAGTTTGCCTTGATCGTGCCGGTGATGACGTCGACAGAAGGGCGCTGCGTTGCCATGATCACATGGATGCCCGCAGCGCGCGCCATCTGCGCGAGGCGCTGGACCGCTCCCTCGATATCCTTGCCGGCGACCATCATCAGATCGGCCATTTCGTCGATGATGACGACGATATAGGGCATGGGCTTCAGGTCGAGCTCCTCCGTCTCATAGACGGCCTCGCCGGTCGCCCGGTCGAAGCCGGTCTGGACCGTCCGGGCGATGCGCTCGCCCTTCTTCTGTGCCTGTTCGACGCGCTGGTTGAAGCCGTCGATGTTGCGCACGCCCACCTTCGACATCTTGCGGTAGCGGTCTTCCATCTCCTTGACCGTCCACTTCAACGCGACGACCGCTTTCTTCGGATCGGTGACAACGGGCGTCAAAAGATGCGGGATGCCATCATAAATCGACAGCTCCAGCATCTTCGGGTCGATCATGATGAGACGGCATTGCTCCGGCGTCATGCGATAGAGCAGCGACAGGATCATCGTATTGATGGCGACAGATTTGCCTGAGCCCGTCGTGCCGGCGACGAGAAGGTGCGGCATCTTCGCAAGGTCGGCAATGACTGCCTCGCCATTGATGGTCTTTCCGAGTGCAAGCGCGAGCTTGGTCTTCGTCTGTTCGAAATCCCGGCTCGCCAGCAATTCCCTGAGATAAACCATCTCGCGTGTCTGATTCGGCAATTCAATGCCGATGGCATTGCGGCCAGGAACTACCGCGACGCGCGCGGCGATGGCGCTCATCGAGCGGGCAATATCGTCGGCAAGTGTGATGACCCGCGACGACTTGATGCCGGGTGCGGGCTCAAGCTCATAGAGCGTGACGACTGGGCCGGGGCGAACGTGGATAATCTCGCCGCGCACGCCGAAATCCTCCAGCACGCCCTCGAGCAGCCGCGCATTTTGCTCGAGTGCTTCCTTCGAGAGGCTCGGATTGCGGACGACATTCTTCGGCTCGCTGAGGAAATGCAGGGACGGCATCTCGAAGTCATCCGACTTTATCAGCGAGGCCTGCGCTTCACGTTGAACACGCGCACCAGCCTTCGGTGCAGGCGCTGGGGTATCGATTCGCGCCGTCACCGGCCGTGCCGGAGCAGACCGTGCCGGGGCGGCCTGCGGCGCCCAGTCGTCATCATCTTCGTCGTCATCACTGAATGCTACTGGATCAAATCGCGCCGAGCGTGCGTCGAAATCGTCGTTTCCGATGTCGATCGAAGGAGCCTGTATGCGCGGCGCCGCATCGCCAAAGCCGGGCTCACGGCGGACGCCGTTTGTACCAGCCTTTTGCTTGCTGCCTCCAACGTCGTCGAGGAAGTCATCGGCCCGCTGGCGTGCGCGCAGATTGCCTGCGCCGCTATGGCCGGTCAGCCGTCGGAACAGCGCCTTTGCGCTTAGGAACCAGTGGGTCAAGGCGCCAAGGGCAAGCAGACCACCGCCTTCGCGATCGTCTTCATCCTCGTCCTCGTAATCATAATCGTCTTCGTCGGCGACGTGGCGCGTCGATTTCTTGGCGACCGGCGGCTCGCTGTCGCGATAGATAATGCCACTTGCAAAAGCGAACACCCAGAGGCTGGGCAATACGAGCACGGCAACGACGATCATTGCCAACCCGCCCCGGGGGAACGTGCCGATGAAAATTGCCGGTATCTTGAGCACCATATCGCCGAAGACGCCGCCGAGGCCTATCGGCATGGGCCAGCTTGAGGGTATGGCGAAGCAACCGGCCATCGCCGCTGCCATCAGGGAGGCGCAGAACCAGGCGGCGGCGCGCTTGGGCATACGGTCGATGCTGCGGCCAGTGACGAGAAAGCCGCCCCAGAAGAGCGCCGGCATCAAAGCCACCACCATGGAAAGGCCGAAGAACTGCATGCCGAGATCGGCGAACACCGCTCCCGGATAGCCCAGCGCATTGTGGACCGGATTGGACGTCGCGTGACTGAAACTCGGATCGAGGACATTCCATGTCGCGAGGCTTCCGACGGCGAAGGCCACGAAGCCAAACAGCGCCAGCCCCCAAAGCAGGAGAATCTGCCGCCGGAATATGGTGGTCAACCCGTGCCGTTCGCCATCGATGGCATAAGAGGCTGAATATCCTTGACGCATGAATGCTTGCCCCGCGTGAATGCATGCCCAGCGGCTGAGCCCCAGCCGCAGATTTGATTCTCACGTTAAGATGCCGATGGTTAAGGGGGCATTAACCATGGGAAGCAGTGGGCCAAATTTGCTTCTACTGGCATTGTGACAAGTTTGACCCAAAACAAAATGGGCCCGGAATTTCCGGGCCCATCACACTCATTTGTCAGTACGGCAATGTGCGCTTCTGCCGATTACATATGGTAGGCGGCTTCACCATGCGAGGTAAGGTCGAGACCTTCGCGCTCGGACTCAGGCGATGCACGCAGACCGATGACCAGATCGACGATCTTGTAAAGGATCGCACTGCCGATGCCTGACCACAGCAGCGTCACGAGAACGCCCTTGAACTGTGCCCAGAGCTGGGTTGCTGTGCCGGCATAGGAAGCGGCAAAGTCGGCGGTCGAATAATCGACGATGCCAGCGCCACCAAGAGCCGGGTTGACAAGGATACCGGTTCCAAGCGCGCCGATGATGCCGCCGACGCAGTGGATGCCGAAGACGTCGAGGCTGTCATCATAGTCGAACTTGTTCTTCACCACGGCTACGAAGAAGTAGCAGACCAACGTGACGAAGGCACCGAGGACGATCGCACCCATCGGGCCGACGAAGCCAGCGGCGGGCGTTACCGCAACGAGACCGGCAACTGCACCCGAAGCTGCACCGAGCATCGAGGCCTTGCCGCGCAGCCAACCTTCGAGGATGATCCACATGACCGCAGCTGCGGCCGTGGCGACGAAGGTGTTGATCATGGCAAGACCGGCATAGGCATTGGCTTCAAGATTGGAGCCGGCATTGAAACCGAACCAGCCCACCCACAGCAGCGAGGCGCCGATCATGGTCATCGTCATCGAGTGCGGTGCCATGATGTCCTTCTTGTACCCGGCACGCTTGCCGATCATCAGGGCGCCCACAAGACCGGCAATGCCGGCATTGATGTGAACGACGGTACCACCGGCGAAGTCGATTGCGCCGAAGCCGAAGATCAGGCCGGATGGGTCGGAATAGGCGCTCGGGCCACCCCAGAACCAGACCATGTGCGCAATCGGGAAGTAAACGAACGTTACCCAAAGGATGACGAAGAGGATCACAGCCGAGAACTTGACGCGTTCTGCAAAGGCACCGACGATCAGCGCCGGCGTGATGCAGGCAAAGGTCATCTGGAAGCAGACATAGACCAGCTCGGGAATGGCGACGCCTTTGGAGAAGGTTTCCGACATCGTGGTCACGTCGACGCCGGAAAGAAACGCCTTGGAAAAGCCGCCGACAAAGGCATTACCGGGGGTGAAGGCAAGGCTGTAGCCGTAGAACACCCAGATCAGCATGACGACCGCTGTGATCGTGAACACCTGCATGAGTACCGACAGCATGTTCTTGGCGCGGACGAGACCACCATAGAACAGGGCAAGGCCGGGAATGGTCATGAGCAGCACAAGGACGGTCGAGATCATCATCCAGGTGGTGTCGCCCTTGTCGACCGTCATGGCCGGCGCTGCAGCCGGAGCGGCTTCCTGGGCGAAGGCGGCGATCGCGCCGAACGCTGAAAGCGCCAGCGACCCCAGAAGGGTAGTGCGCGCCGCAGATTTCAAACTTGGCAGAATTGTCATTATTATCTCCTTGAACCCCTAAATCACAGCGCGTCGGTATTGGTTTCGCCGGTGCGGATACGAACAGCCTGTTCGATGCTGAGGACGAATATCTTGCCGTCACCGATCTGGCCGGTCTTGGCGGCCGTGGTGATGGCTTCAACCGCGGTGTCGACGAGCTCTGACGCGACTGCGATTTCGATCTTCAGCTTGGGAAGAAAGCTGACCGCATATTCGGCCCCGCGATAAATTTCGGTGTGCCCCTTCTGGCGGCCATATCCCTTCACTTCGGTGACGGTCAGGCCCTGGATGCCGACAGCGGTGAGGGCTTCACGCACCTCATCCAGCTTGAACGGCTTGATGATAGCCATCACAATTTTCATTCAACTACCCCTGCGCTAGCGCGGCACCTTCAGAGTGGAATTACCTGAAGGCATGACCGCGTTGGACCCATCGCCTCAAGCATGCGCCATTGGTGACTGGTCCGGAGTATTCAAGTTCCGTGCCAGAATCAGATGAGAGATTTAAGTCATTGATATTTAATGTTTATTTTTCACAAAATGGTGCTATTGCACATTTTTCCATGCGCGCCGATTAAATAATAGGCAAATGTAAGTGGCTGGTTAAATCTCACACCTTTGCATGCACACGAATTAGGCCTTCTTGCGCCGTCGAGGCGATGAGGGTGCCGTCACGGCCATAAAGAGTGCCACGGGTAAGGCCCCGTGCGCCTGATGCGCTAGGGCTGTCTGCCGTATAAAGCAGCCAGTCGCCGAAGTTGCAGGGGCGGTGGAACCACATGGCATGATCAAGGCTCGCTACCTGGAGGTCGCGGTCGAATATCGAGCGCCCATGCGCGTAAAGCGATGTATCGAGCAGGGTCATGTCGGAAAGATAGGCGAGGACGGCTGCCTGCACTGCCCGGTCGGCCGGCACGGGACCCGTCGTCTTTATCCATACGTTTTGCTCCGGCGGCAGTTTCTCGCGCGAGAAATAATGCGTCAGCGACAACGGTTTCAATTCAATGGGACGATCCTGCTCCCAATATCTGCGAATATTTTCAGGTGCATTCTGCAGGTACTGCTGCTTCAGATCCTTGTCGCTGATCAATTGCTCCGGCGGCGTGATATCGAGCGGACGGGGTACCTGATGCTCCAGGCCGCTTTCTTCGATCTGGAAGGAGGCTTCAAGCGAAAAGATTGCATGCCCATGCTGTATTGCGACCACGCGCCTGGTCGTGAAGCTGGAACCATCGCGGATGCGATCGACTTCGTAGATGATGGGTACTTTCGGGTCGCCGGCACGCATGAAATAGCCGTGAAGGGAATGAACATGGCGCGATGAATCGACTGTCCGCTGCGCAGCGACCAGCGCCTGGCCAATGACCTGTCCGCCGAAGACGCGCTGCCAGCCCACCTGCGGACTGCGACCTCGAAACAGGTTGTGTTCAAGCGTCTCAAGGTCGAGTATGGACAAAAGCTCTTTCATGGCTTTGGACATGGACGGTCATCTCCCTACGAGGCGTTTTATCTGACGCTTGCAACAGGAACGGACCGACAAGTCAAGCGTTTGCAGTAGCGGCAAGAGGAGGCAAACATGGCGCAACGAACCACCGATATTATCATAGCCGGTGCAGGCTATGTCGGCCTTGCAACTGCCGTAGCCCTCAAATCTTCTGCCGCTCATCTTGGCGTCACTGTCATTGACGCGGCGCCCAAGGGTGTCTGGCGCAATGATACGCGTGCCTCGGCTATTGCAGCCGCGGCGAGTCGCATGCTCGACCGGCTTGGCTGCTGGGAAGAGATACTTCCAGAGGCACAGCCTATCACCGAGATGATCGTCACCGATTCGCGCACATCTGACCCCGTGCGCCCGGTGTTCCTCACATTCAATGGCGAGGTAGAGCCTGGCGAGCCTTTCGCTCATATGGTGGAAAATCGCATCCTTAATGCGTCATTGCGCAAGAAGGCCGAAGCGCTTGGCGTTACTTTTATCGAAGGAGCGCCAGTCGAAGGATTCGAACATGGCGAGGCATATCTCACCGTCCGCCATTCCGGTGACAAAACCCTCGATTCGAGGCTGTTGATTGCCGCTGACGGGGTCAAGTCGCGGCTGCGCGACATGGCGGGCATCAAGACGGTCAATTGGGAATACGGCCAGTCCGGCATCGTCTGCACCGTTAGCCACGAACGGCCGCACCATGGCCGCGCTGAAGAACATTTCCTGCCCGCCGGTCCATTCGCAATCTTGCCGCTCAAGGGCAACCGTTCGTCTCTGGTCTGGACCGAACGGACCGCGGATGCCGAGCGCCTTATCCAGGAGGATGATTTCCTTTTCGAAGCAGAGCTCGAGCAGCGTTTCGGGCTCAAGCTTGGCGAACTCCGTGTCGAAGGCGGGCGCAAGGCCTTCCCGCTCGGTCTCACCTTGGCGCGCGATTTCGTCAAGCAGCGTTTCGCCCTCACCGGCGATGCGGCGCATGGCATCCACCCGATCGCCGGACAGGGGCTCAACCTCGGTTTCAAGGATGCGGCAGCGCTGGCCGAAACGATTGTCGATGCGGACCGGCTGGGGCTCGACATTGGCTCGGTGGCCGTACTCGAGCGCTACCAGACGTGGCGACGCTTCGACACGGTGCAGATGGGGGTCACCACCGACGTGCTAAACCGGCTGTTCTCGAATGACAATTTGCCGGTGCGCGCCTTGCGCGATTTTGGCCTCGGCCTTGTCGAACGCATGCCACGCCTCAAGGGATTCTTCATTCGGCAGGCTGCCGGCCTGTCCACCTCTGCGCCAAAGCTGTTGCAGGGTCAGGCGATTTAATGAATGTGCGCGGCATAGGCCGCGCACATTCCGGGCAAAAATCAGAGCGGCCGCGGAAAGCGGCGATGAATAGCTTCGATCTCCGTCAGGATCTCCGGCGAGAGCGTTAAGTCCGCCGCACCGATATCAACCTTCAACTGCTCCATCGTCGTCGCGCCAATTATGACCGCGGTCATGAATGGCCGTGTCAGAGCAAAGGCGATGCCGAGCTGCGCCACATCGACACCGTGCTTGTGCGCGAGATCGATATAGGCCCGCACCGCCGGCGCCGAATGCTCATTGTTGCGCCACAGGCCGCCCGGCTGGATCGAGCCGCGGGTTCCGTCAGGAACCTTGCCGTCGAGATACTTGCCGGTGAGAACGCCGGACGCCAGCGAGGAATAGGCGAGCAGGCCAACGTCTTCATGATGGCTGAGTTCGGCAAGGTCGAGATCGAAGGCGCGCTGCAGCAAGCCATATTCGTTCTGCACCGAGGCGACGCGCGGCAGCTCCTCCCGTTCGGAAAGCTTGAGCCACTGGCCAATGCCCCAAGCGGTTTCGTTGGAAAGACCGATGTGCCGGATCTTGCCCTCCTTGACCATATCGTTGAGGCCCTGCAACGCATCCTCGATCTGGATGGGCACCTCGGCCTTGTTCTGGGTGTGCGGGGCATAGTGCCAGCCATTGCCGAAATGATAGTGGCCGCGGGCGGCGTAATGCACTTGATAGAGATCGATGTAATCGGTCTGCAGGCGCCGGAGGCTGCCCTCCACGGCTTCGCGCACCGAACGCCGGCTCGGCTTGGCACCATCGCGGATCCAGCCATTGCCCCCGCCGGAGATCTTCGTGGCGAGGACAAACTTGTCGCGCTTGCCGGTCTTCTTGAACCACGTGCCGATATAGGTCTCGGTCTTGCCATAGGTCGCGGGACTCGCCGGTATGGCGTAGACCTCCGCCGTATCCATGAAATTGATCCCGTTATCGAGCGCATAGTCGATCTGTCGATGTGCGTCTTCTTCGGTGTTCTGCACGCCCCAGGTCATGGTGCCGAGGCAAATTTCCGTGACGTCTATATCCGTCCGGCCAAGCTTTTTCAGTTTCACGGGGTTTTCCTGTTCGGTGTCGTTGATCAGTTGACTTGAAAGCCAAGCCTTTGCCTGAGCTTTCTGACCCGCTGCTTGTAGTGCTGTGTGGGAGGCACGGCCGCAGCGGTCTCTTCCAGCATATCAAGCAATTCGCACTTTTCCACTTCGCTCAATCTTTGATTGATGAAAGGCGTGGTTTTCTCAATCACCGTGACTGTATCGCCGATCTGGTCGCATGCCCATCGTGCATAGATGATCGCTTCATCAACCTGCAGGGAATTTGTGACCTTGAGCAGGGCTTTTCTGACCGGACCGGTATGCCGATCGTCGATCATCTCGTCTTCCGAGACAATAGCTAGAATTATGGTAGCGGCAGCGTGCACCGGGTCGTTGATTGCAGTGAGCGGCGAATTCTCCGCCTGCATCCTGATTTTTCGGCGCCGGAAATGGCCCCTTATCCGCCCGGCCTCATCGGCGATGTCGCTTGCCGCCCTGCCCAGGAACATTAGCCTGTACCACCAGAAAACCCCGCCGCCCAGCAACCCGAGCACAAGCAGAACAATATGCATGATCCAAAAATCCCGCGCAAATTGGCAATCTCTACGTCAAGGCAAGCACTGGGTAAATTAGTCGATGGAATAATGCCGGGCGGTGGTTATGATGGAAACACCGTGCCGTTTGCGCGGAGCGCTTTTCGATATCACTCCAGATCAAATCAGGGAGATACCAATGGACAGACAGGCAACCGCAATCTGGAAGGGAACTCTCACGGAAGGTTCAGGCACACTCGATACACAAAGCGGTGCGCTCAAGAGCCTGCCCTATAATTTTAAGGCGCGTTTTCAGGACGAAAGCGGCACGTCCGGCACCAACCCGGAGGAATTGCTGGCAGCTGCGCATGCCGGGTGCTTTGCAATGCAATTGTCCCATTTCCTCGCCGAGAACGGCACGCCCGCCGAGAACCTCGACGCCAAGGCCAAGGTGACAATCAGCCCTGCGGCCGGCGGCGGCTTCGAGATCACCAAGAGCGCTCTTACCCTCGTCGGAACAGTTCCGGGTATTGATGACGCGACGTTCGCCAAGCTCGCCGCACAGGCCAAGGCGACCTGCCCGCTTTCGAAGGCGCTCGGTGCCATCGAAGTAACGCTGGACGCCAAGCTGGGATAAATCTGAAACCCAAGCAATAAATGAAACGGGCGCTCAAGGCGCCCGTTTCTCTAGGTTCAACGGCAGTAGCCTCAGATCCGGCGTTCCACCATCATCTTCTTGATTTCGGCGATGGCCTTTGCGGGGTTTAGCCCCTTCGGACAAGTCTGCGCGCAATTCATGATCGTGTGGCAGCGATAGAGCCGGAACGGGTCCTCGAGGTTGTCGAGGCGCTCGCCCGTCGCCTCATCGCGGCTGTCGATGAGCCAGCGATAGGCCTGCAGCAGCACGGCCGGTCCAAGATAACGGTCGCCGTTCCACCAATAGCTGGGGCACGATGTCGAGCAGCAGGCACACAAGATGCACTCATAGAGGCCGTCCAGCTTGGCACGGTCCTCGTGGCTCTGCAGCCATTCCTTGGCGGGTTCCGGCGAGACCGTCTTGAGCCAGGGTTCTATCGAACGATGCTGTGCATAGAAGTTGGAAAGATCCGGCACCAGATCCTTCACCACCGGCAGATGCGGCAGCGGATAGATTTTTACCGGTCCCTTGATCTCGTCCATGCCCTTGGTGCAGGCGAGCGTATTGGTGCCATCGATATTCATCGCGCAGGAGCCGCAAATGCCTTCGCGGCAGGAGCGGCGGAGTGTCAGCGTCGGATCGATCTTGTTCTTGATCCACAGCAGTCCGTCGAGGACCATAGGCCCGCAATCGTCGAGATCGACATAATACGTATCGATACGCGGGTTTTCGCCATCATCCGGCGACCAGCGATAGATACGATACTCACGCAGATTGTTGGCGCCCTGCGGCCTGTCCCAGGTCTTGCCCGGACGCATCTGCGAGTTCTTGGGAAGTGCAAGTTCAACCATGATGCCCTAAAGCCTTTCCCTTGCTCAGTAAACGCGCGCCTTAGGCGCGATCTTGGCGAGGCTGATGCCCCCATCCTCTTCCCGGACCAGCGGGTCGAGATGGACCGGGCGGTAGCCGAGCGTGACCTTGCCATCCGGAGCCAGCCAGGCAAGGCTGTGCTTGCGCCAGTTGACGTCATCGCGACTGGGGAAATCCTCGTGCGCGTGGGCACCCCGGCTTTCCTTGCGCGCCTCGGCGGCAACGACGGTCGTCAGGGCATTCGCCATCAGGTTTTCGAGTTCGAGCGTTTCGACGAGATCCGAGTTCCAGATCATCGAACGGTCGGTTACCTTGATATCCGGCAGCTCGCTCCAAATCTTTTCCATGCGTTCCACACCGGACTTCAGCGATTCGGACGTCCGGAAAACGGCAGCATCCTCCTGCATGGTGCGCTGCATCTTCTCGCGCAGTACCGCTGTCGGCGTTCCGCCGCTGGCGTGGCGCAGGCGATCGAACCGATCCATGATCCTGTCGACGGAGGCGCCGTTGATGTCGGGCACCTTGGCATTGCGGTCGATCACCTCGCCGGCGCGGATCGCCGCGGCGCGACCGAAGACGACAAGGTCGATCAGCGAGTTGGAGCCAAGGCGATTGGCACCGTGTACCGAGGCGCAGCCCGCCTCGCCCACTGCCATCAGGCCGGGCTGGATACGGTCGGGATCTGCTGCGGTCGGGTTCAGGGCTTCACCCCAATAATTGGTCGGAATACCGCCCATATTGTAGTGGACCGTCGGCAAGACCGGGATCGGCTCGCGTGTCAGATCAACGCCGGCAAAAATCTTGGCCGATTCCGAAATGCCGGGCAGCCGCTCATGCAGGACGGCCGGATCAAGATGGTCGAGATGCAGGAAGATATGATCCTTGTTCTTGCCGACACCGCGACCCTCGCGGATTTCAAGCGTCATGCAACGCGAAACCACATCGCGTGACGCCAGATCCTTGGCGGATGGAGCATAGCGCTCCATGAACCGCTCGCCTTCGGAATTGACGAGATAGCCGCCCTCGCCGCGCGCGCCCTCGGTGATCAGGCAGCCGGCACCGTAAATGCCGGTCGGATGGAACTGTACGAACTCCATGTCCTGCAGGGGCAGGCCGGCACGTGCCACCATGCCGCCGCCATCGCCGGTGCAGGTGTGAGCGGAGGTTGCGGAGAAATAGGAACGGCCGTAACCACCCGTCGCCATCACCACCATCTTCGCGGCGAAGCGATGGATCGTGCCATCATCGAGATTCCAGGCGACGACGCCGGTAATGGTGCCTTCTGCATCCTGAATGAGATCGAGTGCGAAATATTCGATGAAGAACTGCGCATTGTTGCGCAGGGACTGGCCGTAGAGCGTGTGCAGGATGGCGTGGCCCGTACGGTCAGCTGCGGCGCAGGTGCGCTGCACCGGAGGTCCGTCGCCATAGTTCATCATGTGGCCGCCAAACGGACGCTGATAGATCTTGCCTTCCTCGGTTCGCGAGAACGGCACGCCGTAGTGCTCGAGTTCATAGACCGCCGCCGGCGCTTCCCGCGCCAGATATTCCATGGCATCGGTGTCGCCGAGCCAGTCGGAGCCCTTGACCGTGTCATACATATGCCACTGCCAGGAATCCGGGCCCATATTGCTCAGCGAAGCGGCGATGCCGCCTTGCGCCGCGACCGTATGCGAGCGGGTGGGGAAGACTTTGGTGATGCATGCCGTCTTGAGGCCCTGCTCGGCCATGCCAAGCGTTGCGCGCAAGCCGGCGCCGCCTGCTCCGACCACGACCACGTCGAACTTGTGGTCAACGAATGTGTAGGCCTTGCCGGCCGTATTTTCTGTAGCTGCCATAATGTGGCTCAGCCTCCAAAGCTCAGCTTGAGGATGGCAAAGATGCTGACGACGCCAACCGCCAGGGTGAAGAAGGTGTTGAGCATCAAAAGGACGATCTTCGATCCTTCGCCATGGACGTAATCTTCAATGATCACCTGCATGCCGAGTCGCATGTGATATAGGGCGGAAATGATCACCATCAACAGGACCAATGCCGTCAGCGGATGGGAAAGCGCGGCTTTGGTCTCCGCATAGCTTGCTCCATGCAGGGAAAGGATCAGTCCGATAAAAAACAGAAGCAGGGGCACGTTGGCAACGGCCGTCAGCCGTTGGCGCCAGAAGTGTTCGGTGCCTTCCCTGGCGGAACCCAATCCGCGAACCTTGCCGAGCGGCGTGCGCATGTCGCCCATCGTTCCGCCTCCTTGTTCTAGGCTATTGTGAATGCGGCGATCCAGACGAGGATCGTCAGCGTGACCGAAAGAA
Organism: Phyllobacterium sp. YR620; assembly: GCF_900104165.1. Taxonomy (NCBI): domain Bacteria; kingdom Pseudomonadati; phylum Pseudomonadota; class Alphaproteobacteria; order Hyphomicrobiales; family Phyllobacteriaceae; genus Phyllobacterium; species Phyllobacterium sp. YR620. The sequence continues at coordinate 518,005 of NZ_FNJP01000002.1, read as the reverse complement.
TGAGCGAAGCCCAGGCCATCTTGGTGGTGGTTTCTTTTTCGAGGCCGCGTCCCGTATCCCAAATCAGGTGGCGGATGCCGCCGATCATGTGATGAAGGAGCGCCCAGGTGTAGCCGAGCAGAACCAGAAGACCGAGCCACGAGCCGTAAATCGCATTGACGAAGTTGAAGTAGTCTTCGCCGATCGCAGCCGCGATCAACCACCAGGCAACCAGCAACGTGCCGACATAAAGCGCCGCACCGGTAACGCGGTGGACGATCGACATGACCATGGTTGGGATTGGCTTGTAGATTTGCAAATGCGGCGACAGGGGCCGGTTTGCATGCATTGATGACTTGCTCATGGCGTTTCCAAATTGAGCGCCTCGCCTCGAATGGCGGGCAGGGCCGAAAGGCTGCGAGAGGCAATTTAGAAGGGTTTTAATCCGGTTTTTGCACTGCGTCAAAGCCCTTTCCGCACCCTCATGCTGCGAAATGGCGCCAATAGCAAGCACTTATGGTTTATTCATAAAATTCAATCGTTTAAACCGGCAAAATGGCTCCGTCACTGATAGGAACGCCATTATTGTTCACTGCAAAAAATACTTGAATGAGTCTCTCTAGTTCATATCCCTGACGCCGTCCCGAAGGCACTGCGCAGCTATTTGGTGGCGACGCAGCCTGTCTCGCGCGCGACGTGTTACACCGCGAAACAACCGTTCGTTGCGAGACAATCTATTGATTGCCAAAGCGTATGATGAAGCTTGTCCAGTCGGCCGGCGCCGCGACTTGCTCGTAGAGCTTGCGACCGTCCTCTGGAATGCGCGGCGCATTGAGCGACAGCTTGGTCCAGCCGCGCTCCTCGGCCTTGTCGGCGAGGACATCGATCAATGCCTTGGCGATGCCTTTGCCGCGGTGATCGTGATGCACGTAGATATGATCGACCTGGCCGGCGCGCATGCCTGAAACCGGCTCCGGCAGATCGTAGAAGATGACAAAGCCCACGAGTTGACCATCGAGGCGCGCACCCGCGATCTCGGCGGCGCGGTCGCGCAACAGGTTTTCGGCGTAATAATCGTCGGGGCGGCGCGGTGCGCCGCGCTTCAATGCTTGCGCGTAGCTGGCGAGCAGGGGCGCGAACTCATGGGCATGACTGAGATGGAGTTGCGAAATGTCGATTGCGTGTTCGTCGGTGGTCTTCTTGGTCATGTCGGCTTCCATCCCTTGGATCGCACCGGTCGAGCCGGTATGTTGGCGCCAAGGATTGGTTGATTTGCCGGGCCCGTCAACCAGCAGCCCGGATGAAAATCGATTTGATTAGCGATGGGCAGATGACAATTGTTAATAAAAGATTAATGCTGCGATCAAGGAAGCTAGCCGATGAGGGATGACAAATGACCTTGATGCAAAGTGTGTTGTTGAAATCGTCAGTTGCATCCGTTGCGCTCGCGCTGTTGCTGGTTCCTCAACTTGCGGCCGCGAACGGCAACAATGCCAGCAACGCCTATGGCGACGAGTACGGCAACGTCGTCCTGCACGAAGAGGGCGGACCAAAGATCATCTTTGTCGGCGCTTCTGCGGCAAAATCCGATACGCTTGGCCGGGACATCCGGCGAGAGGTTCCGGTCTATAAGCGTGGCAAGGGTCCGGCGGTGATCTCGCCTGTCAGCGATCCGCGTGTGGTTGGAACCGTTCCCCCTCCCAATACGGGCTGCGACAGTCCGCTCGTCATCCAGGGACGCGGCTATATGTATGGCCTCGATTGGAACGAAACGCCCGTTATTGCGCACCCCGGCTGCGAGTAGACCTTTCTGCCAAGAATTGATTTGCCTTGACGAAGCGTGGCCTGTAATGGGGCCGCTTCATTGTAGGATCGTTTCCAATGGCTCGCAGTTCCGATGGCGCACTCGTTCTGTTCTCGGGCGGACAGGATTCCGCCACCTGTCTGGCCTGGGCGCTCTCACGCTTCGAGAGGGTTGAGACGGTGGGCTTCGATTACGGCCAGCGCCACCGCGTCGAGCTCGAGGTACGCGGTGCATTCCGCGAAGCGCTGACAACCGCGTTTCCCGCATGGGGCAAACGTTTGGGTGACGACCATCTGCTGAACGCGTCGATGGTCAACGCGCTTGGCGCTACTGCGATGACGGCTGACATTGCCATTGCCATGGCGGAAAACGGCCTTCCCAACACATTCGTGCCGGGCCGCAACCTCCTTTTCTTCACGCTTGCAGGTGCCCTCGCCTATCGCCGCGGCCTGCGCGTCATCATAGGCGGCATGTGCGAGACGGATTATTCCGGCTATCCGGATTGCCGAGATGATACACTGAAGGCGCTGCAAGTCGCCCTTTCCCTCGGCCTCGATCGTCGTATCACCATCGAGACGCCGCTGATGTGGCTCGACAAGGCAGAGACCTTTGCCCTTGCGCAGGAACTTGGCGGCAACCCGCTGCTTGATCTGGTGATCGAGTCCACCCACACCTGCTATCTCGGCGATCGCGCCAACCGCCACAGCTGGGGCTACGGGTGCGGTACCTGCCCCGCTTGCGCTCTGCGCGCCGGTGGCTGGGCGAAATTCAAGGCGGAGGCGGCGTGACATACGCGGTCAAGGAAATCTACCTGACGCTTCAGGGCGAGGGCAATCACACGGGCCGCGCCGCCGTGTTCATGCGGTTTGCCGGGTGCAACTTGTGGTCCGGTCTTGTTCGGGACCGCGCTCAAGCCATCTGCCAGTTCTGCGATACGGACTTCATCGGCGTCGATGGCCCCGGCGGTGGCAAGTTCAAGACCGCGGATGCCTTGGCGGAGGCGGTGGCGGCGAAGTGGCCCGGTGGCGGCAAGCCTTACGTCATCTGCACGGGGGGCGAGCCACTCCTTCAACTCGACGCGACGCTGATCGATGCGTTTCATGCAAGAGGCTTCGAAGTCGGCATCGAGACCAACGGAACGATCGCCGCGCCTGCAGGGCTCGACTGGATATGCGTTTCACCGAAAGGAACCGCCTCGCTGGTCCAGACCCGCGGCAACGAGATCAAACTTGTCTATCCGCAGAAGGAGAGCGAAGTTCACCCCTCGCGCTTTACGACGCTTGCCTTCAGCCATTTCTATCTGCAACCTCTTGACGTTATCGGTGATCCGGCGCAAACCGCCGCGCATGTGGCATCTGCAGCGGCCTATTGCCTCGCCCATCCGCTTTGGCGGCTGAGCACGCAGACACATAAATTGATCGGCTTGCCTTAAAGACAAGCCTTGGCGGGCGCCTGTATTGCGCCAGAGCTGACCGAGGACCAAATGCGAATTTTTATCGACTTCAACTTTGAAGCGGCGCACCATTTGCCGCATTCCTTTCCCGACGGCCACGTGAACCAGCGGCTGCATGGCCACAGTTTCCGCGCGCGGATTACCCTTGATGGACGACCGGACCCGAAGAGCGGACTGATCACGGACCTCGGCGCAGTGAAATCCTGCGCCGACAGCGCCCGCGAAGAGCTCGATCATCGCTATCTCAATGAAGTCCCGGGGCTAGAGCTACCGACACTCGAGACCATTGCCATATGGCTGTGGCGGCGTGTGGAGCCGGATCTGCCCGCGCTCGTTGAGATCGGCATTTATCGCGACAGTTGTGGCGAGGGCTGCGAATATAATGGCGAGCTCGAGACAGGAAAGGCAGCGGCATGAGCCACTATGCAGATGAGGCAACAATGCTCGGCAAGGACGTCAGGATTCCACAGCATCCGGATGAAGCCGTGCTCGATGCCGTCCCCAACCCACAGGCTGGAACGCTATTTCTCGCGCGCTTCACCTGCCCGGAGTTCACGTCGCTCTGCCCGGTTACCGGCCAGCCCGACTTCGGCCATCTGATGATCGATTATGCGCCGGGTGAGTTCCTGCTGGAATCGAAGTCGCTCAAGCTCTTCCTGTTCAGCTTCCGCAACCACGGCGCATTTCACGAAGATTGTACGGTGGGCATCGGCAAGCGCATCGTCGACGCCATCAAGCCGCAATGGCTGCGCATCGGCGGCTACTGGTATCCGCGCGGCGGGATTCCGATCGATGTATTCTGGCAATCGGGGCCGTCACCCGAGGGTCTTTGGCTGCCTGACCAGGGCGTTCAGCCCTATCGCGGGCGGGGCTGAGCTCCAAAGCCCAAAGGCGCTGCCGAGAAAAAGCAGCGCCCTCCCCGGAAGGGGAGGGCAACAGCGATTATTTCCAATCGCGGATGTCGATGAAGTGACCGGCGATCGCCGCCGCTGCGGCCATTGCCGGAGAAACAAGGTGCGTGCGGCCCTTGAAGCCCTGGCGACCCTCGAAATTGCGGTTCGACGTGGAAGCGCAACGTTCGCCCGGCTTCAGGCGGTCGTCATTCATGGCAAGGCACATGGAGCAACCCGGCTCACGCCAATCGAACCCGGCTTCCTTAAAGATCTTGTCGAGACCCTCGGCTTCCGCCTGCTGCTTGACGATGCCGGAGCCCGGAACGATCATGGCATCGACGTGCTCGCTGACCTTGCGGCCTTCAACGACCTTGGCGACGGCGCGCAGATCTTCGATGCGGCCATTGGTGCATGACCCGATGAAGACGCGGTCGAGCCTGATGTCGGTGATCGGCGTTCCGGGCTTCAGGCCCATATAATCGAGCGCGCGCCACTTCGAACTGCGCTTCGTCTCGTCGGCGATGTCGTCCGGATTGGGCACGGTGCCCGTGACGGAGACGACGTCTTCCGGCGAAGAACCCCAGGAAACGATGGGCGGAAGTTCCGCCGCATTGAGCACGACAACCTTGTCGAAATGCGCACCCTCGTCGGTGTGAAGCGTCTTCCAATAGTCGATCGCCATGTCCCAGGCCTGGCCCTTCGGCGCGCGCGGCTTGTCCCTGACATAGGCAAAAGTGGTTTCATCCGGCGCGATGAGTCCGGCGCGGGCTCCGCCTTCGATCGACATGTTGCAGATCGTCATGCGGCCTTCCATGGACAGGTCGCGGATCGCTTCGCCAGCATATTCGATGACATAGCCGGTGCCACCGGCGGTGCCGATCTCGCCGATGATGGCAAGGATAATGTCCTTGGCGGTGACGCCTTGCGGCAGCTTGCCGTCGACGCGCACCAGCATGTTCTTGGCCTTTGACTGGATCAGGGTCTGCGTGGCGAGCACGTGCTCGACCTCGGACGTGCCGATGCCATGGGCGAGTGCCCCAAAGGCGCCATGGGTGGAGGTGTGGCTATCGCCGCAAACGATCGTCATGCCGGGCAGGGTAAAGCCCTGCTCTGGTCCGATGATGTGGACGATGCCTTGGCGAATATCCTTCTCCGAATAATATTCGACGCCGAAATCCGCGGCGTTCTTGGCAAGCGCCTCAACTTGGATGCGGCTTTCTTCGTTCTTGATGCCGTTCACGCGGTCGGGCGAGGTCGGAACATTGTGGTCGACCACGGCAAGCGTCTTTTCCGGATGACGCACCTTGCGCCCGGTCAGGCGAAGACCTTCGAAGGCCTGCGGGCTTGTCACTTCATGGACAAGATGGCGATCAATATAGAGGAGGCATGTGCCGTCTTCCTGCTGATCGACCAGATGGTCATCCCAAATCTTGTCATAAAGTGTGCGTGGCGCAGTCATAGTTCTATCCTCGGCACGGTTTTGTGCTTTTCAATTATTTCGTGGACATATGCACTTGAGGTCCAGTTACGTCAAGAAACAAGCGAGAAAAGTAATATTCCGGCGACAATGCGCCGCTCTTCGCGCAGGTTTAGCGACGGTCGGACCGCCCCAGTCTTCGTTCGATCCATCGCAATGCGAGGGACAGGCTGATAGTCAGGAGAAGATAGATATAGGCAACGACTGAATAGGTTTCAAAAAAGCGGAATGAACCGGAGGCATAGACTTTTCCCATCTGCGTGACGTCGACCACGCCGAGCACCGAGACCAGCGACGAATCCTTCACCATCGAGATAAAATCATTGCCGTAAGGTGGCAGGATCGTGCGGATGGCCTGTGGCATGACGATCAGCCGGAAGCGCTGCAACCGTGTGAGACCGAGCGCCTTGGCTGCCTCTATCTGTCCCTTGTCGACCGCCTGGATGCCTGCCCGGAATATCTCGGCAAGAAACGCTGCATAGGCGAGCATCAAGGCGATGATCGCGCGCCAAAGCAACGAAAAATCCCGCACCAGGGCCGGTTCGATCAGGCCAGCGCCTTGCAACGGTTGAGAAAGAAAGTTCCACAGCGCAACCAGCGCCGGAGCGCCGACAAAGGCGATATAGAAAAGCAGCACGAGAAGCGGCACGCCGCGCACGACTTCGACGTAGAAGCGCGCAGCTTGCCTTATTGCGATATGGTCCGAGAGGCTCATGACCGCGAGCGCGAGACCGAGCACGGAAGCGAGGCAAAATGCGAGAAGCGACACCCAGACCGTAATCCAGATGCCTTGCGAAACGGTCGCGAAGACTTGCCCGTAGATCGGGCTGACGAGAATGGCGATGCCTAGCGCGATGGCAATCGTTCCGGCAACAACCAACCACCATGGGAAGTCCGGCTTCGATGCGCGCGACGGTCTGGCGCTTGTCACTGCCCGAGCTTGTAGTCGAGGAACCATTTCTTGTTGAGCGCTTCGAACGTGCCGTCGGCCTTGAGCGCCGCAATTGCCGCATCGACGGGCGCCTTCAGGTCCGACCCCTTGGGAAATATGAAGCCGAAATCCTCGGCACCAAGTGGCCCGCCGATGAGCTTCAGCTTGCCGCCAGACGCATCGACATAACCTTTGCCCGCCGTGCTGTCGGTCAGGACGAGATCGACATCACCCGTCTTCAACGCTTCGATTGTCGCGCCGAATGTCTCGAAGAGCTTGATGCGCGGATTCTGCTCATTGCCGTCAAGCACGTTATAGACGGCGACGTAGAAGTTGGTCGTCCCCGGCTGCGATCCGACCAGCGTGTCCTTGACCTCGGCAAAGCTCTTCGGATCGGTGAAGCGTTTCTCGTCGCTGCGCACGAGCATGAATTGCTCGGATCGCATATAGGGTTCTGAGAAGTCGATCTTCTGCTTGCGCTCGTCATTGATTGTGATGCCATCCATGCCGATCTGGTACTGGTTGTCGGATACAGCCTGGATCATCGCGTCCCAACTCGTATTGAGATATTCGACCTGGAAGTTGAGTCGCTTGGCGATCTCGTTCATGGCGTCATATTCCCAACCAATCGGCTTGCCGGTCTTGGGATCGACGAACTGCAGAGGCGGGTAGGCGTTCTCGGTAACGACGGCAATCTTCTTGCCGCCAAGGTCAGGCAGGTCTGCTGCAAAAGCGGAAAACGGCAGCGCGGCGAGCATAAGCCCGGCTATCAATACGGATCGCAACATTATCTCAGCCCCTCGTTCGTCTGAAGCGAAACAGATTTCACCTTGGCGTTGAGCCGTCAATCCCGCAAAGGTCGCAATCCTACTGTCAGTTGTGAACGGGGACAAAATTACTCCGAAAATGAAAAAGGCGGCCCGAAGACCGCCTTGTTCAAATCCATGGAGCCTGCGCTTATTCGGCAGCCGGTGCCTTGGCGACAGTAGCTTCCGAAACGGTCTCGGCAGTGCCGGTAGCCGGAACCGCGGTCTTGCCCTTGCGATTGTCCTTCTTCTCGGCAATGCGGGCAGCCTTACCAGTCAGGCCGCGCAGGTAGTAGAGCTTGGCGCGGCGAACCTTGCCGCGGCGAACGAGCTCGACGCCCTCGACCAACGGGGAATAGATCGGGAAAACGCGCTCGACGCCTTCGCCGTAGGAAATCTTGCGAACCGTAAAGTTCTCGTTGAGGCCAGCGCCGCTGCGGGCGATGCATACGCCTTCATAGGCCTGGACGCGGGTGCGCGTACCTTCGGTAACGCGTACGTTGACGCGGACCGTGTCGCCCGGCTTGAAATCCGGAAGGGTGCGCTTGGCTTCGATCTTTGCCTTCTGCTCTGCGTCGAGCTGACGAATAATATCCATCGTCTTCATCCTTTACGTTCTTCTCGAACAGTCAGAGCGCTCGGCACTTGGCACGCAGCACATTTGGCCGCGTTTCTATGCCTCAAGGGAGGCAGGAGCGAATTCACCATTCATTGATTAATGGACCCGGATTTTTCCGGAGTTGGCGGGCAGATACACCATTAAAGCCGGTTTGTCACCTCCGTGCGTCAATCTTTTTGCCCAGCTATCGCTTCGTCCGTTTGCCGTGGGCATCCCAGAGGTCTTGCCGCCGCTCTCGCGTCAAACGCTCGGCTTCGGCACGCCGCCACTTCTCGATCGCCCCATGGTTGCCGGAAAGGAGAACATCGGGAATACGCCTCCCCTCCCATTCTTGCGGCTTGGTATAATGCGGATGCTCAAGCAATCCCGTCTCGAAACTTTCAGTCTCACCTGACAGCGCATTGCCCATCACCCCGGGCAAAAGCCTTACGACCGCATCGAGAACGACGATCGCAGCGGTTTCGCCGCCGGAAAGAATGTAGTCGCCGATCGAGACCTCCTCGAACTGCCGCGCTTCGATCAGTCTCTCGTCGACGCCCTCGAAGCGCCCGCACAGGATAATGGCACCCGGGCCGTCGGCAAGCTGGCGCACACGCTCTTGCGTGAGCGGCTTGCCGCGCGGGCTCATGAAAAGTTTGGGCCTGCCATCGGCCACGTGATCGACCGCGCGCCCGAGGACATCAGGCTTCATGACCATGCCTGCGCCGCCGCCCGCCGGTGTATCGTCGACCATGCGGTGCTTGTCGGTGGCAAAATCGCGAATTTGCACCGTTTCGAGCGACCAGGCTCCCTCGTTCAGCGCTTTGCCGGCAAGCGAGATGCCGAGCGGGCCCGGAAACATTTCGGGATAAAGCGTCAGGACCGTGGCGCGGAACCCCTCACTGCTCATGGCTTGGTGTTTCCCCCGGATTCTCCCCCGAGTTGCCGCCGCCGCTCTTCTGCCTCGTCGGCGTCGGGAATAAGACCGGCGGCCACGGGATCGATGACGACATGTCCCGCCTTCACGTCCACGCTCGGCACGGCTGCCTGCGTGAACGGAATAAGCATGGGTCGCTTGCCGTGCATGGTCAGTTCGAGGAGATCGCCGCCGCCGAAATCGAACATGGCGGACACCTTGCCGAACGTGTTGCCATCGGCGTCTACAGCCTCAAGTCCAATCAGGTCGGAATGATAATACTCGTCTTCATCAAGGTCCTGCGGCAATTGCGAACGGTCGATGAACAGCGTCGTGCCGTTAAGCGCTTCCGCCATGTTGCGGTCGTTCACGCCGCGAAAGCGCACGACGACAACGGTTTTCGCCGGACGGATATCGAGAACTTCGAAAGGCCGGCCAGTTTCATCGTAAAGCATGCCGTAATCGCCAAGCGCCATGGGATCGCCGGTGAATGTTTTCACCCTGAGTTCGCCTCGCGTGCCGTGTGCCGCGCCGATCACTGCCAATTGCACCGGATCTTTCAACTTTGCCATGACGTTCCGTACTGAAGTTTCGAGTTTTTGGATTAACCTTTCTACGGCGAAACGCCAAGCAAAACCAGAAACGAACCGGAAAGGACTCCTGTGGCACTGTCGCGGCGATGGTTCAAAGGAGCGATGCAATGGGCGCAGTATCGAAGCCGGCCGAGTTTCTTGTGTCCGCACGGTCAGATCTTGTGGATGCCCGTGAGAACTGGCTGAAATCATTGAAGAACACGCGCCGGCTCGCGGCTAATACGCTCGATGCCTATGAGCGTGATACGCGCCAGTTCTTTCAGTTCCTCACGGGACATCTTGGCGAGCCGCCGGCGCTGAAGGATGTTGCGACGTTGCGGATTGTCGATCTCCGTTCCTTCCTTGCAAGGCGGCGCAATGATGGCGCAGGCGCCCGCACGCTCGGGCGCGGCCTCGCCGGCATACGCTCGTTTCTGCGCTTTTTGGAAAAGCAGGGCATGGCCAATGCCGCCGCATCCATCGCCATCCGTTCGCCCCGCCAGCCAAAATCCCTGCCAAAGCCGCTGACCATGATCGATGCACGGCGCGTCGTTGAAAAGGGCGAACAGCTAAACGAAGAACCCTGGATTGCTGCGCGCAACGCCGCAGTACTGACGCTGCTTTATGGATGCGGCCTGCGCATCTCGGAAGCGCTTGGCCTCGACGGCGGGGCACTCACCGATCCCGACGCGCGTTCCATTCCTATCAGCGGCAAGGGCGGCAAGACCCGCATGGTGCCATTGCTACCCGTCGTGCATCGCGCTGTCGCAGAGTATCGCAAGCTCTGCCCCTATGACCTTGCGGAAGGAACGCCGCTTTTCCGGGGCGCGCGCGGGGGCGAGCTTCATCCCGCGATCATTCAGCGCGACATGCAGAAAATGCGCAGTGCGCTTGGGCTGCCTGATACGGCGACCCCGCACGCACTTCGCCACTCCTTTGCGACGCATCTTCTCGGGCGCGGCGGTGATCTGCGCACCATTCAGGAGCTCCTCGGCCACGCCAGCCTTTCGACGACGCAGGTCTATACCGGTGTCGACAGCGAGCGGCTCCTGGAAATTTACGAAAAGGCGCATCCGCGCGCTTGAAATGTCGGGGCAATTCATATTCGAGACAATTTGCAGGTAGAGATTAACACTTTCTCGGCAGGCCCATTGGTAAAAGTCCGGCATGGATAATCAGGATATTTCCGTCATATTCGACCGTATAGCAGATTGCCTGCTCCAGCTGCTGGTGGCACTGAGCTGGCTCTTGCTCGCATCGTTCTTCGTCGTCGCCCTTGGCGCGGCGCGCGTCCATGCGGACGATTTAAGCTGTGGGGGCCACGATATTATCGCTGCAATGGCGAAATCAGAGCCCGCCAAGCTTGAAACATTGCAAAAGCAGGCCGCTGCAACTGAGAACGGTACGGGGCTCCTATGGAAGATTGAAAAGCCCGGCATCAAGCCGTCCTATCTTTTCGGAACCATGCATCTTACCGATCCGCGCGTGCTCAAACTGTCGGACGCAACGCAGGCTGCCTATCAGGGCGCCGATACGGTCGTCATCGAAACCGATGAAGTGCTCGATCCCAAGGCGCAATTTAAAGTTCTCGCCGAGACACCTGAACTGATGATGTTCACGGATGCAACCACGCTCGACAAGCTCATTCCGAAGGACAAGGTCGATGCCGTCAAGGCGGCGCTTCAGCAGCGCGGCCTGACACTTGCCGCGGTCAACCGCATGCAGCCCTGGATGCTGACCAGCATGCTCGCCATGCCGGCTTGCGAGCTCGCCCGCACCAAGGACGGAACCGCCTTTCTCGACATCAAGCTGGCGCGGGATGCGCAGGCGGCAGGCAAAAAGGTTGCGGGGCTCGAGACGATAAAGGACCAGCTCGGCGCCATGGCTTCGCTACCGATGCAGTTCCATATCGATGGTCTCATGGAAACGCTCGCTCTCGGTCCACGACTGAACGACATCTTCGAGACGATGACCGTCCTCTACACGAAGGGCGAAATCGGCATGATATTCCCGCTAATGCGCTCCGTCTCGCCCGATGGCATCGAAAGCGGCAGCAGCTACGCCGCCTTTGAGGAAACGATGGTCAATGCCCGCAACCGGGTCATGGCTGATCGGGCTTCTCCGATAATAGATCAGGGTAATGCCTTTATCGCCGTGGGCGCCCTCCACCTTCCGGGCAAGGATGGGCTCGTTTCGTTGCTGCGAAACAAGGGCTATCAGGTGAGCGCGGAGTAACCGCGATCGCTCGAGCATGTGTGCATCGCAGCATAAGCAGGCGGCTTTTTGGAACTTATTTGAAAAGCAGCCGTTTTCCTTCCATTGGACGCCCTGAAACGTCATGGAGGACACGAAATGACCTATGATCCGAACCTGCAGCAACGGCCCATAGAAACCGAACCTTTGAACCCGAGAGCGACAGCGAAGTCGGGCTCAGGCGGCTTTCTTATCGCGGGTATTCTGATCGCTGCACTGATCGTTGGCGGCTATTTCTATCTGAACAGCGGTAGCAACGAGATGACCGCACCGGCACCGACTGCGCCCGCTACAACGACAGCTCCGGAACCGGCGAAGCCTGAACCGAACGCGATGGCTCCGGCAACGACAGCACCGGCACCTGCCGAAACTGCTCCGGCCCCGACGACCACGCCGGCACCGGCTGCTCCGGCACCTGCCCAGTAAGTTTTGGTACTACAATGAATGCAAAAAGGCCCGGATATCCGGGCCTTTTTTGTAACCTTTGGAACGCACCATCACATGTGAATAGCTTTGGCGAAGGTCGCAAGCGCGGCTTCTCGAACTGCCTCGGACATGGTCGGGTGAGCATGTGTGGTCCGTGCCAGATCTTCCGAAGAACCGCCGAATTCCATGAGCACGGTCGCTTCGTGGATCATCTCTCCGGCGCCATAGCCGAGGATGTGCACGCCGAGAACCTTGTCACTGGCCTTGTCGGCCAAAATCTTGACGAAACCGTCGGTGTGGAGCATGGCGCGGGCGCGTCCGTTGGCGGTGAACGGGAACTTTCCGACCTTGTAGTCGATGCCAGCCGCCTTCAATTCTTCCTCGGTCTTGCCCACCGACGCGACTTCCGGTTGGGTATAGACGACACTCGGGATCGCGTCATAATTCACATGGCCGGCCTGCCCTGCAAGGATTTCAGCAACAGCAATACCTTCGTCCTCGGCCTTGTGCGCCAGCATCGGTCCGGCAACGACATCGCCGATCGCGTAGATGCCCGCAACGTTGGTCTGCCAATGATCATTGATCGAGACGCGCCCGCGCTCGGTGGCAATTCCGGCCTCTTCCAGACCGAGCGCGTCGGTATAGGGCCGGCGCCCAGTAGAAACGAGGACCGCATCGGCGTCCAACGTCTGGGGCTCGCCGCCTTTTACCGGTTCGAAGGTAACTTTCGCTCTCGTCCCGGCTTTCTCGACGCCGGTGACCTTGGCGCCCATCTTGAACTCGATTCCCTGCTTTTCGAGCATGCGCTGGAACTGCTTGGACACTTCACCGTCCATCGGCCCGAGAATCTTGTCCAGATACTCGACGACAGTCACCTTCGATCCGAGACGGCTCCAAACCGATCCGAGTTCGAGCCCGATGACGCCGCCCCCGACAACGATCAGGCTTTCGGGGACCTTCTGAAATTCGAGCGCACCGGTCGATGAAACAATAACCTTTTCGTCGAACTCGACATTTACACCCGGAATGCCCGCGACATCCGAGCCGGTGGCTATCACGATGTTCTTCGTCTCGATCTCCTGGACCGTGCCGTCGTCAGCGGTCACCGAAACTTTGCCGGCGCCCACGATCTTGCCCGTACCAATGAAGGCATCGATCTTGTTCTTCTTGAACAGGAACGCGACGCCGTTGACGTTGGCCTCCACCGTCGCATCCTTGTGCGCCAACATGGCCGGCAAGTTCAGCTTCAGCGTGCCAACATCGACGCCGAGGGTGGCATGGGAATGTCCGGCCTCGTGAAACACCTCGGATGCATGCAGCAGAGCCTTTGAGGGGATGCAGCCGATATTCAGGCAGGTGCCGCCAAAGGTGGCGCGCTTCTCGACCACCGCGGTCTTCAGGCCGAGCTGCGCAGCCTTGATCGCGCAGACATAGCCACCCGGACCCGTTCCGATGACGACGACATCATATGCCATAACTCAATCCTTCTCTTGTGACGCTGTGCGCGATCTGCCCGGCGCGATTACTGCTCGGGCACGCATTCTTTGAAACGAAAAACTTCCCAGGGAAAAGCTTCGACAGGCTTGTCGAGCTTGAAATTGTAGCGGGTCATGGCGCTGGTAAGGTCCGGCAGCAGCAAAGCCTGCGCCGCAGGTTCCTTGGCCTTGGGCAGGAGATCCGCGTCGGCCCCCTCGGTCAGCGCATAGATGACACCCTGCCATACGGTGCAGGCATCAAGCTCCTCACCGGTCTTCGCGGGCGGACATTTATAGGAGATAGTCCCATTCGGCCGGGCAACTTCTTCGGTCCAGGCAACGACGCCATCAAGCCGAAGGTCGGTTTCGTTCAACTGGAGCGAAAACTCGTTGGAGGCATCCTCCGCATCATCGGGAACGCGCTTGAAGGTCAGCGTATAGTCGTCGCCCTTGTCGGTATAGACGGCACGATCCTGCGTGCATGCGGCAAAGGCCGGCGTTGCGAGCAGCGGCATGCTTGCTGCAAGAACAGCGGCGAGATGCAGACAGCGGAGACGCTTCCGGGACCCCATCAGTTCTGGCTCGCCTGCTGGTTTGCGAGCTTGATGCCCAGCCCGATGAACACCAATCCAGTTGCGTGATTGAGTTCGTAAATATAGTGCGACATGCTCATTCTCCGGCCGCAGGACCGCCCACTGACGATCCTGCTTGGTTGAATATTGGCACTAAAGGTCGAGTACGAGACGCTCCGGATCCTCGAGCGTATCCTTGACACGGACAAGGAACGTGACCGCCTCCTTGCCATCGACGATGCGATGATCGTAGCTCAAGGCGAGATACATCATCGGACGGATGACGATCTGGCCGCCGACGACGACCGGGCGCTCCTGGATTTTATGCATGCCCAGAATGCCGGACTGCGGGGCATTGAGGATCGGCGAGGACATCAGCGAACCATAGACGCCACCGTTCGAAATCGTGAAGGTGCCGCCCTGCATGTCGGCCATCGACAGCGCGCCATCGCGGGCGGCCTTGCCGAGGCGGCCGATTTCTTTTTCGATCTCGGCGATCGACATCTGGTCGGCGTTGCGCACAACTGGAACAACGAGACCCTTGTCTGTGCCGACGGCGACGCCGACATGGGCGAAGTTCTTGTAGATGATGTCGTTGCCGTCGATCTCGGCGTTGACCGCCGGGATCTCCTTCAGCGCATGGGTTACCGCCTTGGTGAAGAAACCCATGAAGCCAAGCTTCACGCCATGCTTCTTCTCGAACAGTTCCTTATAGCGATTGCGAAGTTCCATCACCGCCGACATGTCCACCTCGTTATAGGTGGTCAGCATGGCAGCGCTATTCTGCGCATCCTTCAGGCGCTTGGCGATGGTCTGGCGCAGGCGGGTCATCTTCACCCGCTCTTCGCGCGAGGCATCGTCGGCCGGAGAAGCGGGGCGCACAACGGCCTTTGGCGCTTCGGATGCCGGCTGCTGCGCCGGGACACCCTTGGCGACGATGTCGAGCACATCACCTTTCAGCACCTGGCCGCGCTTGCCTGAGCCTTCGACCTGCGAAACCGAAACGCCTTTTTCAGCCAGCAGCTTCGAGGCGGCCGGAGATGCCGGCATTTCACTTGGACGGCGTTCGGCAATCGGCGGCTCCCCGGCAACTTCGGCGGTCTTGGCTGCTGCCTCTGCGGTGGAGGCGGCAGCACCGGCGCCGGATGCCTGGGCGACAGCCGCGGGCTTCGGCTCTTCCTTCTTGGCAGCAGCGGCGGCGGCAGTTGCGCCATCGGCAGCGCCAATCGTGCCGAGCAGCGCGCCGACTTCGACCGTATCACCTTCCTTGGCGGCGATTTCGGCCAGAGCACCGGCAGCGGATGCCGGCACTTCGATCGTCACCTTGTCGGTCTCGAGTTCCACCAAAGGTTCGTCAACGGCAATCGCGTCGCCGACTTTCTTGAACCATTTGCCAATGGTTGCTTCGGTAACGGATTCGCCCAGCGTAGGGACGCGGATTTCGGTAGCCATGTGTTCGCTCTTCCGTTGATAAGTCAGTTGCTTAGGAACCCAAAGCATCTTCAAGGAATGCTTCGAGCTGTGCAAGGTGTTTGGACATGAGGCCCGTTGCCGTCGATGCGGCGGCGGGACGGCCCGTATAGCGCACGCGCTGATGCTTGGCGTCGATATGTGCAAGGACCCATTCGAGATAGGGATCGATGAATGCCCAGGCACCCATGTTTTTCGGTTCTTCCTGGCACCACACCATTTCGGCGTTGCGGAAACGCGAAAGCTCGGTGATGAGGGCCTTGGCCGGGAACGGGTAGAGCTGTTCGACGCGCAGGAGGTAAACATCGTCGATACCACGCTTTTCGCGCTCTTCGTAAAGGTCGTAATAGACCTTGCCCGAGCACAGGACGACGCGGCGGATCTTCGAGTCCTTCTGCAACTTGATCGGCTGATCCTTGAGAAGCTGCGCATCATCCCAAAGCAGGCGATGGAACGAGGATTCGCCGGTGAAATCGCCGATTGAAGAAACGGCCCGCTTATGGCGGAGCAGCGACTTCGGAGTCATCAGGATCAGCGGCTTGCGGAAGTCACGCTTCATCTGACGGCGCAGGATATGGAAATAGTTAGCCGGCGTCGTACAGTTCGCAACTTGCATATTGTCTTCCGCGCAAAGCTGCAAATAGCGCTCGAGACGAGCCGACGAATGCTCCGGACCCTGGCCTTCATAACCGTGCGGCAGCAGACAGACGAGCCCGGACATGCGCAGCCACTTGCGTTCGCCCGACGATATGAACTGGTCGAAGACGACCTGCGCGCCGTTGGCAAAGTCACCGAACTGCGCTTCCCACAAGGTCAGCGCGCGTGGATCCGACAGCGAGTAGCCGTACTCGAAACCAAGCACTGCCTCTTCGGAAAGCATTGAGTTGATGACTTCGTAAAGAGCCTGGCCCTTCTGCAGATTGTTGAGCGGAATATAGCGTTGTTCGGTATCCTGATCGTAAAGCACTGAATGACGCTGGCTGAACGTGCCGCGCTCGACATCCTGGCCGGAGAGGCGCACCGGGTGCCCTTCCGTGACGAGGGACCCGAATGCCAAAGCTTCAGCCGTCGCCCAGTCGAAACCTTCGCCGGTTTCGATCATCTTGGCGCGGTTGTCCTGGAAGCGCTGGATCGTGCGGTGGACATTGAGACCGGCCGGAACTTCCGCCAACTTCTTGCCGATTTCCTTCAGCGTCTTGACCGGAATGCTGGTCTTGCCGCGCCGTTGTTCATCGGCATTGTCCGCCGTCCGCAGGCCGCTCCAGGCGCCATCGAGCCAATCTGCCTTGTTGGGCTTGTAGGCCTGGCCGGATTCGAACTCTTGCTCCAGCGTTTCGCGCCAGGTGGCACGGATCTTCTCCAGGTCGGCCTCAGTGATCAGGCCTTCCTCGATGAGCTTTGCGGCGTAGAGCTGGACAGTCGTTTTCTGGCTGCGGATCTTCTTGTACATGATCGGCTGCGTGAACGCCGGTTCGTCACCTTCGTTGTGACCGAAACGGCGGTAGCAGAACATGTCGATCACCACCGGCTTATGGAAGGTCATGCGATATTCAGTGGCGATCTTGGCAACGTAGACGACCGCCTCCGGATCATCGCCGTTGACGTGGAAGATCGGTGCCTCGATCATCTTCGCAACGTCCGACGGATAGGGCGACGAACGCGAAAAGCGCGGATTGGTGGTAAAGCCGATCTGGTTGTTGATGATGAAATGCACGGTACCGGCAACGCGGTGTCCGCGCAGACCGGAAAGGCCGAGGCATTCCGCAACAACGCCTTGGCCAGCGAAGGCCGCATCGCCGTGGAGCAGCAGCGGCATCACCTTGGAGCGTTCGGAGAGTGGGACAACCTCATCGCGTTCGCGTCCGGCAAGGATATCCTGCTTGGCGCGCGCCTTGCCCATGACGACCGGATTGACGATCTCGAGATGCGACGGGTTCGCCGTCAATGACAGGTGCACCTTGTTGCCGTCGAACTCACGGTCGGAGGAAGCGCCGAGATGGTACTTCACATCGCCCGAACCTTCGACGTCGTCGGGTGTATAGGAGCCGCCCTTGAACTCGTGGAAAATGGCGCGGTGCGGCTTGCCCATGAACTGGCTGAGCACGTTGAGGCGGCCGCGGTGGGCCATGCCGAGGACGATTTCTTTGAGACCCATCGAACCGCCGCGCTTGACGATCTGCTCCAGCGCCGGAATGAGCGCTTCGCCGCCGTCGAGACCGAAACGCTTCGTGCCCTTGTACTTTACGTCGATGAATTGTTCGAAACCTTCCGCCTCGACGAGCTTGGAAAGGATAGCCTTCTTGCCTTCATTGGTGAAGGCAACGCCCTTGTCCGGGCCCTCGATGCGTTCCTGAATCCATGCCTTCTCGACAGGATCAGAAATGTGCATGAATTCGACGCCGATCGTCGAGCAATAGGTGCGCTTGAGGATATCGAGCATCTGCGGGATCGTCGCGTATTCGAGACCCAGCACATTGTCGATAAAGATCTTGCGGTCGTAGTCGGCAGGCGAGAAGCCGTAGCTCTCCGGCGAAAGCTCGTTGTAATCTTCCTTGACCTCGGCGAGGCCGAGCGGATCGAGCTTGGCATGGAGATGGCCGCGCATGCGGTAAGCGCGGATCATCATGATGGCGCGGACGGAATCACGCGCGGCGTGGATGATGTCGCTGTCCGAGGCCGTCAGAACGGGAGCAGCAACGCCATTGGCTACGGCACCGTTGGCGGACTTCGCCTTCAGCTTATCGGCTATGTGCTTTTCAACTTCGCCCCAATTGCCGTCGAGCGCCGAGACGAGTTCGCCATTGCTGGCGATAGGCCAATTCGGTTTTTCCCAGGACGCGCCCTTGGCGTTCTTGATGACGTCGTCCTTGGCATCGTCGAGATTGGCGAAAAATTCCTGCCACTCGGATCCGACCGATGCCGGGTCCTTTTCGTACTGGGCATGCAGCTCCTCGATATAATGCGCATTGCCGCCATAGAGGAACGAGGTAAGTGCGAAGATGTCGTTGGCCTGTTCTTGACGTGCCATATGTGTGACCGGAGTACCGACTCCGTCTCCCTTTGTGCGAGCTCACCGGGCCTTCTGAGCCGGAAACGCTCTGAGTTGAGGCTCATATGGCCCCGGGGATTGATCGGGGCGGCGCCCGCCCCAATCGATAGTTCTCTTCATCAGGCGTCTGGCGCCAGCCGGTGTCAGCCCTTGAGGACCTCGACCAGCGTCTTGCCAAGCTGCGCCGGTGAAGGCGAAACACGGATGCCCGCTGCCTCCATGGCCGCAATCTTGTCTTCCGCGCCGCCCTTGCCGCCGGAAATGACCGCGCCGGCATGACCCATCGTCCGGCCCGCAGGGGCCGTGCGGCCGGCAATGAAGCCGGCCATCGGCTTCTTGCGGCCACGCTTGGCCTCGTCGGCGAGGAACTGCGCTGCATCTTCCTCAGCCGAGCCACCGATTTCACCGATCATGATGATCGACTTCGTCGCTTCGTCAGCGAGGAACATTTCCAGGACATCGATGAACTCGGTACCCTTGACCGGATCGCCGCCGATTCCGACAGCGGTCGTCTGGCCGAGGCCCTCGTTCGTCGTTTGGAACACTGCTTCATAGGTAAGTGTCCCGGAGCGGGATACAACACCCACCGAGCCTTTCATGAAGATGTTGCCCGGCATGATCCCGATCTTGCATTCCTCAGGCGTGAGAACGCCCGGGCAGTTCGGGCCGATCAGACGCGATGTCGAACGATCGAGACGCGCCTTGACCCGCACCATGTCCATGACCGGGATGCCTTCGGTGATGCAGATGATCAAAGGAACTTCCGCATCGATGGCTTCGATGATGGCTTCGGCCGCGCCTGCAGGCGGCACATAGATCACAGAGGCATTGGCGCCGGTGCGGTCCCTGCCTTCGGCAACCGAAGCGAAAATCGGCAGCTGCGCGCTGGCGCCGGTCGGCAACTTGCCTTCCCAGGTCTCGCCGCCCTTTTTCGGATGGATGCCGCCGACCATCTGCGTGTCGTAATAGGCGAGCGCCTGTTCGGTGTGGAAAGTACCGGTCTTGCCGGTCAGGCCCTGAACGAGAACCTTGGTGTCTTTGTTGACAAGAATAGACATGCCTTAGTTTCCCTTCACCGCCTTGACGATTTTCTGCGCTGCATCGTCGAGGTCGTCGGCCGACGTAACGTTAAGGCCGCTCTCGTTGATGATCTTCTTGCCAAGCTCGGCATTGGTGCCTTCGAGGCGCACCACGAGAGGAACCTTGAGACCGACTTCCTTGACCGCCGCGATAACGCCCTCGGCAATGACATCGCACTTCATGATGCCGCCGAAGATGTTGATCAGGATGCCTTCCACGGCCGGATCGGCAGTGATGATCTTGAACGCCGCCGTTACCTTCTCCTTGCTCGCGCCGCCGCCGACGTCGAGGAAGTTAGCCGGCTCAGCACCATAGAGCTTGATGATGTCCATTGTCGCCATGGCGAGGCCGGCGCCGTTGACCATGCAGCCGATATTGCCGTCGAGGGCGACATAGGCGAGGTCGTATTTCGACGCCTCGATCTCCTTGTCGTCCTCTTCCGAGATATCACGCAGTTCGACGACGTCAGGGTGGCGGAAAAGCGCATTGCCGTCGAAGGAGACCTTGGCGTCGAGAACGCGCAGGCGGCCATCCTTCATGACAATGAGCGGATTGACTTCGAGCAGGCTCATGTCCTTCTCGGTGAATGCCTTGTAGAGCGCCGGGAACAGCGACTCCCCATCCTTGCGCGCTTCGCCGGTGAGGCCATAAGCGTCGCTGATCTTGGCGATATCATCCGCGGTCACGCCCTTTTCAGGATCGATCGCGACGGCGATGATCTTTTCTGGCGTATCGTGGGCGACGGCCTCGATGTCCATGCCGCCCTCGGTTGAAACGACAAAGGACGGACGGCCGACCGAGCGGTCGACGAGGATCGACAGATAAAGTTCACGCTCGATATCGGCGCCGTCCTCGATATAGAGGCGGTTGACCTGCCTGCCGGCGGGGCCGGTCTGCTTGGTAACCAGCGTGTTTCCGAGCATTTCCTTGGCATTGGCAACGACTTCCTCGACCGAGCGGGCCAGGCGAACGCCGCCCTTTGCGTCAGGGCCGAGTTCCTTGAACTTGCCCTTGCCGCGACCGCCCGCATGGATCTGGCTCTTGACCACATAAAGCGGGCCCGGCAGCGTCTTTGCCCATTCTTCCGCCTGTTCGACGGAATAGACGGCAACGCCGTTGGCGATCGGCGCACCAAAAGTGTGCAGCAGACGTTTCGCCTGATATTCGTGAATATTCATTTAGCTGTTTCCTCTCGAAAAATCCCCGCGCGGAGGATTGTTTCAGAATGGTCCGGGGCCGGATTTACTTGAGGTTCGGGGCGATGCCGATGCAGGCTTCGCAAAGACCTGCAACAGATGCGACGGAATTTTCGAAGGCCTTTTCCTCGGTCTTGTTGAGGTCGATCTCGATAACGCGTTCGACGCCGCCTGCACCGATGATGACTGGTACGCCGACATACATGTCCTTGACGCCGTACTGCCCGGAGAGGTGGGCAGCAACGGGCAGAACGCGCTTCTTGTCCTTGAGATAGGCTTCCGCCATCTGCACGGCCGATGCCGCGGGCGCATAATAGGCCGAGCCGGACTTGAGGAGGCCGACGATCTCGGCGCCGCCATCACGCGTGCGCTGCACGATCTGGTCGAGCTTTTCCTGGCTCGTCCAGCCCATCTTAACCAGGTCCGGCAGCGGAATGCCCGCAACCGTGGAATAGCGCGTCAGCGGAACCATTGAGTCGCCGTGGCCGCCGAGAACGAACGCAGTGACGTCTTCCACTGAAACCTTGAATTCTTCAGCCAGGAAATAGCGGAAACGCGCGCTGTCGAGAACGCCGGCCATGCCCACGACCATGTTTTTCGGCAGGCCCGAAAACTTCTGCAGCGCCCAGACCATCGCGTCCAGCGGATTGGTGATGCAGATGACGAAAGCGCCGGGCGCATATTTCTTGATGCCGGCGCCGACCTGTTCCATGACCTTGAGGTTGATGCCGAGAAGATCGTCGCGGCTCATGCCCGGCTTGCGCGGCACGCCGGCCGTAACGATGACCACGTCAGCGCCTTCGATGGCGGAATAGTCATTGGCGCCGGCAAGCTTGGCGTCGAAATCATCCACTGGCGAAGACTGGGCAATGTCGAGTGCCTTGCCCTGGGGCATGCCCTCGGCGATGTCGAAGAGCACGATGTCGCCGAGCTCCTTGAGCCCGATCAGATGTGCAAGCGTTCCACCGATCATGCCTGAACCGATGAGGGCGATTTTGTTACGTGCCATGCTGGTTGCTTCCTTGATCTGAAGTCTTGACGGACGCCTAAGAACACATTTGGATAGTCAAGCCGCCAGACGGCAAACCTATGACAACATGCCCTTGCGTTGGGACGTTCGAATATTCCTCTTTGAAAAATAACTCAACCGAAAATTTTAACCCCAATGAATTCAATCGTTTAGATTTAACGGGATTTACGTAAACGTCAATTGGTTCTGAGTTTTTCGAGCGCATTCAAGCCTGTTTCTATCACGCATAACTTGTCAGATTGATGATATTGCCGGGAGTTTTCAGGCTTCCCCTGGCTCCCTAAACGCCCGCCGATTTCGGCTCTGCACGCGAATGTGTTGTGCCGGTTGCAGCAATATAGTCCTCGCTCTGCATTTCGAAGAGCCGCGATGCCGTGCGGTCGAATTCGAATGCCTCGGTGCCGGTTTTGGCGTGGTAGAGTTGGTCGGGGGTAGCAGCAGCCGACATTACCAAGTGAACCTGATTGTCGTAGAGAACATCGATGAGAATGATGAAGCGCTTCGCTTCGTTGCGACGAGGGTAGTCGAGGACGGGTACGTCGTCGATGAAGACTGTGCGGTAGCGCTCGACAATCGCCATGTAGTCGGCCGCACCGAGCGGTTTCGAACATAGGTCTGCGAAGCTGAAGCGGGCTGTACCGCGAGTCGCTTGCGGGATCGAAACCGTGTGCCCCTTCACTTTCAAACTATCCGGCGTGACAACCGCTCCGTCTGTCGCCGCGTGCCAGGCCGCGTCCATCTGCCGTTTTGTTTCGTCGCCGAGCGGCGAAAGATAGACCGGCAGATGATTGAGCTTTTCCAGGCGGTAGTCGGTGCGCGCGTCGAGACTGACGACATCAACATGTGTCTTTAGAAGCTCCACGAACGGCAGGAACAGCTGCCTGTTGAGACCGTCGCGATAAAGATTGTCGGGCGCCACATTCGAAGTTGCGACCAGAACCACACCCCGTTCGAACAAGGCACGGAAAAGCCGCGACAGGATCATGGCGTCGGCAATGTCGGTCACCGTGAATTCATCGAAGCACAGAACCCAGGCCTGCTCGGCCAGGGCCTCGGCGACGGGTGGAATCGGGTCGTCCTGCTTGGTATCCCCGTTCTTCAGCGCTTGCCGGTGCGCATTGATGCGCTCGTGCACATCCGCCATGAAATCGAGAAAATGCGCGCGTCGCTTGCGCTTTGCCGGAACAAGCTGGTGGAACATGTCCATCAGCATCGTCTTGCCGCGACCTACCTCGCCATGGATATAAAGGCCCTTGATAAAATCCCGCCGCGGCGCCTTCCGGCCGAAAAGCCAGCCGAGGGCGCTCGACTTCGTCGCCAGTCGCGTCGTGGCCAATTCATGGATCAGCCGGTCGAAGCGATTCGCCAGGCGTTGCTGCGCCGGATCAGCCTCGATGTCGCCGGCAGCCGCGAGCGCATCATAGCGCTCGCGGACCGAAGGAAAGACTTTCAGATTGTCGTGCGACATGCGCGGTGCAGTCTCCGCGGGCGCCGGCGGATGCCGGCGCGCCGTGCTTGGTTATCGCGATAGACGCAGCGACTGTCCGCCGGATGTCTGGCCGTCGAAGCTAGACTGGCCCGTAGAATAGAGCTTGGCGACCGTGCCGCCCGCCGCATCAAACAGCGTCAGCTGCTTGCCGCTCACGGCCCACGACGAGAGGTTGGCGAGTTCGCCCGGGCAACGCAACGGACCGGCGCGGTAACCCTGGCCGAACTTTGTTTGCGGTGTCGCGATCTTGCAACTCTGGCCGCCCATCGAAGCATTCCACACACCGGCGACGCTGCCTGCGGTCAAATCCGGCGCATTTTCCGGCGGGATTGCGGCAACCTGGGTGTTTGGTTGGGTACCGGTCCCCGGGGTGCCCGTGGTCGGAGCGGTCGGAAATTGATTTGCGCCACCGGGCGGCGGCAACTGGCTCGAACTCACGCTACCGGACGGTGCCGGCTGAAGCGGGGCGGGACCCGAAGACACGGGGTCAAGCCGCGAACTCTGGCATCCTGCCAGTACCATGCCTACAGCGGCAACGGTCAGCAAATTGACTTTCAAAGACCCCATAACCTCAGCTCTCCATCTGCGCATTCGAACTCCGGAATGCGATTCCATTTGGCAAATATTAACCGCGATACAAAGGTGAACTCGGCGAAATTTCAACCCGCGCATCGAAAAAACAGCCACATTCAAAGCCCAATCGGCGGCAAGAATTCGCGAAAGTAGCCGGAAATGACAATATCGCCACACCTTGCACGTGCTGACGCCCGCATACGTATATTGGCGCCATTAACCAATTCAACCATTTCAAGGTGAATAAAGTCTTATATCGAAACGCTTTGCCCGACGCCTCCGTCCGCGACACCATTGATTACTGGCGGCACTGGCAATTTTCCACCAATTCCGCCATATAGGCCCCATACGAATGGGAAGTGGCGGCAACGGGCAAGCAACAGGCATGGCAGGACAGGTGCAATTTGCGAAAATGAACGGCCTCGGCAACGAAATCATCGTTGCCGACATGCGCGGTCGTGCCGATCGCATTGCCCCCCACGCAGCCATGGCACTCGACCATGATCCGGCGACGAAGTTCGATCAGATCATGGCAATCCACGACCCGCGAACCGTCGGAACCGAAGCCTATATCGAGATCATCAATTCGGATGGCAGCCAGGCGCAGGCCTGCGGCAACGGTATGCGTTGCGTCGTGCAGGCACTCAGCGTCGAAACGGACAAGCGCGCCTTCACATTCGAGACGATCGCCGGAATCCTTACGGCGCAGGAACATACTGACGGCCAGATTTCCGTCGACATGGGTATTCCGCGCTTCGACTGGCGCGACATTCCGCTCGCCGAACCCTTCCACGATACGCGCCGGATCGAGCTTCAGATCGGGCCGATCGATGCGCCAGTCCTGCACTCGCCCTCCGTCGCGAGCATGGGCAATCCGCATGCCATCTTCTGGGTCGATCAGGATGTCTGGACCTACGACCTCGAACGCTTCGGACCGCTTCTCGAGAATCATCCCATCTTTCCCGAGCGCGCCAATATCTCCATCGCTCATGTGACCAGCCGCAATGCCCTGACGTTGCGCACGTGGGAACGTGGCGCCGGCCTTACGCGCGCCTGCGGTTCGGCCGCCTGCGCCGCTGCCGCTTCCGCTGCGCGTACCGGACGCACCGACCGTACCGTGACCGTTACCGTGCCCGGCGGCCCGTTGCTGATCGAATGGCTCGACAACGACCATGTCATCATGACCGGACCGGCCGAGTGGGAATTTGCCGGCAGCCTCGACCCGCAAACCGGCGCTTGGCAGCGCGAAGAAGCGGCATCGTCTCAGGGAGCCGCCTGATGGGCGTCGACGTCGTCACGTTCGGCTGCCGTCTCAATACCTATGAGTCGGAAGTGATGAAGCGCGAGGCCGATGCAGCGGGTCTCGGCACGCTGGAAAATGGCGCCATCATTTTCAACACCTGTGCCGTAACTAGCGAGGCGGTTCGCCAGGCCCGGCAGGCGATCCGCAAAGCCCGGCGTGACAATCCCGCAGCACGGATCATCGTCACGGGCTGCGCCGCGCAGACGGAAGCCGAAGCATTCGCCGAAATGGACGAGGTCGACCTCGTGCTCGGCAACGAGGAAAAGCTCAAGCCGAACTCCTACCGCATGCTGCCGGATTTTGGCGTCAACCAGTTCGAGAAGGTTCGGGTCAACGACATCATGGAGGTGCGCGAAACCGCATCGCACATGGTCGACGCCATCGAGGGCCGCGCCCGCGCCTTCGTGCAGGTCCAGAACGGCTGTGACCACCGCTGCACCTTCTGTATCATTCCCTATGGGCGTGGCAACTCCCGCTCCGTCCCGATGGGCGGTGTGGTCGAACAGGTGAAGCGACTGGTCGGCAATGGCTACGCCGAAGTGGTCCTCACCGGCGTCGACATGACAAGCTACGGGCCCGACCTGCCGGGAAACCTGCGCCTTGGCAAATTGGTCAAGACGGTACTGAAATCGGTTCCGGACTTAAAGCGGCTGCGTCTTTCCTCGATTGACTCCATCGAGGCCGACGACGATCTGATGGAAGCGCTCGCGACGGAGCCGCGGCTGATGCCGCATTTGCATCTCTCGCTCCAGTCCGGCGACAACATGATCCTGAAACGCATGAAGCGCCGGCATGCGCGGGAGAATTCGGTCGCATTCTGCGCCGAAGTCCGGACAATCCGTCCCGACATCGTGTTCGGTGCCGATATCATCGCCGGTTTTCCCACCGAAACGGATGAGATGTTTGAAAACTCCATCCGCATTGTTGAAGAATGCGGCCTGACAAACCTGCATGTCTTCCCGTTCAGTCCCCGCAAGGGAACGCCCGCGGCTCGTATGCCGCAGATCGAACGTAGCATCGTCAAGCAACGGGCAGCTCGGCTGCGTGCTGCGGGCGACGTGGCATATAACATGCATCTCGACGGGCTCATCGGCACCACGCAGAAGGTTCTCGTTGAACGCGACGGCATCGGGCGCACCGAGGGCTTCACGCTCGTCGGCATCGATAGCGGCGTCCCGGGGCAAATAATTGAGCGGACGATCGGCGGGCACGACGGTAACAAGCTGCTTGCAACCGGTCGCGACCGGCGCGCAGCATAACAGGCAAAGCAGCATTCATGGCTCTGGGGTTCATCAAGAAGATTTTCTCTTTCGGCAAGAAGGAGGTCGAAGAGGTTTCGGCAGAAGAACCGCAGGTTGCAGCGGAGGCTCAGGAAAGCCTCGCCCTGCCTGCCGATGACACCGTAGCGTCCGCGCCGTCGGGCGAGGAAGCGGTGGAAGAGGCGGCAGTTTTGCCAGCCGAAGCGCTCGGCGCCATTGAGGTTGAATCGCCGGTTGCGGACGAGCCCGAGACGGAGCCGGAAACTGTAGCGGAATCCGAACCCGAAATTCTGCCAGAAATTGCCCCAGTCGTGGTCGAGCAGGTCGAAGCCGTAGCGGAAGCGAGCGGGCGGGCCGAACCCGAACATATACCAGCCTTCGAACCACACGCAGTCCCGGTCGAATCCGCGCCCGTTCCCGAGGAACCTGAACCCGAGCCGGAAGCTGCCGACGAACCGTCAGGGATCGCGATCGACATGATCCCTGGCCCGATGGATGACGCGGATATCGAGCCGGTCGAAATTCCGGCCCCGGAAGCGCCAACGGCGGATATCGAGCCCGCGGGAGCCGTCGATACACCGGCACCTGTCGCCAAGCCGTCCACCAACAAAGTGACAGTGACCAGGTTCGTAGAGGACAAGAAGCCGCATGAGCCCTTGCCCGCTGAGCCGGCCAGGCGACTCTCCTGGTTCGAGCGCTTGCGCAAGGGCTTGTCGCGCTCGTCGCAGCAGCTCGGCGATTCGATTGGCGGGATCTTCACCAAGCGCAAACTCGATGAAGATACGCTGCAGGATCTTGAGGATGTCCTTATCCAGGCCGATCTCGGCATGGAAACCGCCATTCGCGTGACCGATGCATTGAGTGCGACGCGCTATGGCAAGGATATCAGCACCGATGAAGTGCGCACCATCATGGCGACCGAGATCGAGAAGGTCTTGGGACCCGTCGCCAAGCCGCTTGAGCTCGACCTATCCCATAAGCCGCATGTGATCCTCGTGGTCGGCGTCAACGGTACTGGCAAGACGACGACCATCGGCAAGCTTGCCGCCAAGCTGACGGCCGGCGGCCTGAACGTCATGCTGGCGGCAGGAGATACTTTCCGCGCCGCTGCGATCGAACAGCTGCACATCTGGGGCAAGCGCACCGGCGCGCCGGTCGTATCGTCCAAGCTCGGCGCGGATGCAGCGGGCCTCGCCTTCGATGCCTGGAAACAAGCCAAGGAAGCCGGCAGCGACGTCCTGATCATCGATACTGCGGGGCGGCTGCAAAACCGCGCGGAGCTGATGGAAGAACTCGCGAAGATCGTTCGCGTGCTCGGCAAGCACGATCCCGAGGCTCCGCATACGGTGTTGCAGACCCTCGACGCCACCACCGGGCAGAACGCCCTCAACCAGGTCGAAATCTTCAAGAACATCGCCGGCGTGAACGGCCTTGTCATGACCAAGCTTGACGGCACCGCGCGCGGTGGCATTCTTGTGGCCATATCGGCCAAGCACAAATTGCCTGTCTATTTCATCGGCGTCGGCGAACAGGTCGATGACCTCGAACCCTTCGCCGCCAAAGATTTCGCCAAAGCCATTGCGGGAGTCGCATAATGGACCAATCAGTATTCGAACGCGACCCGTCGGATCCGGCACACAAGGACGTCAATCCTTTCCTCAAGCTGGCGCTCGAACTCGGCCCGCTCATGGTCTTCTTCTTCGCCAATTCGCGCGGGGAATGGCTGGTGGAACACCTTCCTTTCCTCGCCAATATTGGCGGTCCGATCTTCATCGCGACCGCCTTGTTCATGGTGGCGACGGCGGTGGCACTCGGCGCATCCTGGCTCCTTTTGCGCACCCTGCCGATCATGCCGCTCGTATCGGGCATCGTTGTGTTCGTCTTCGGCGCGCTGACTTTGTGGCTTCACAACGAAACCTTCATCAAGATCAAGCCGACGATCATAAACACGCTGTTCGGCGTCATCCTGCTGGGTGGTCTCTTCTTCGGCAAATCCCTGCTCGGCTACGTCTTCGACAGCGCCTTCCGGCTGAACGCCGAAGGCTGGCGCAAGCTCACGCTGCGTTGGGGCATCTTCTTCCTGTTCTTGGCAGTCCTGAATGAAGTGATCTGGCGCAGTTTCTCGACGGACTTCTGGGTCGCCTTCAAGGTGTGGGGCACGATGCCCCTCACTCTCATCTTCACCTTTGCCCAGATGCCGCTGGTCATGAAATATTCCCTCGACCACCCAGCTGCCGAAAAGGCAGGAAACAACGGCAAGTAGCTGCGCTCGACGATTATTGATTTGCCTTGAGCGCCGCCTCAATGGCCGGCATTAGTTCGTCGCGGATCGACTTTTCGCTGAGCGGTCCGACATGCTTAAAGGCGACGTTCCCGTCGCGACCGATCAGGAAGGTTTCGGGAACGCCGTAAACACCCCATTCGATCGCGGCACGTCCGCTGTCATCCGCACCGACCACGGCATATGGGTTGCCAAGCTCACGAAGAAAGCCCAGCGCATTCTCGGCCTTGTCCTTGTAGTTGAGGCCGGCAAGCTGAAACCGCTTGTCCTCACCCAATTTCATGAGCAGCGGATGTTCCATTCGGCATGGCACACACCAGGAACCGAAGACATTGAGCAGGGTCACCTGGCCCTTGAAGCTTGCCGGATCTAGGCCGCCGACCGGCTGTCCGTTCCGGGTTAGTCCCGGGATTGCCGGCAGCGACAACGCCGGCGCAGGCTTGCCGATCAGCGCCGAAGGGATGACCGATTCATCGCGCCCAGATGCGAGCTGAAAGGCAAAGATTGCGGCAAGGCCGATGAAGATGATCAACGGCAGGAATACGAAAAACGAGTTGCGTTTGGCCCGCGGCGGTTGAAGTCCTTCCTGCTGGCTCAAGGTTGCGCACCCTTCCCCTCGGAGCGGCGACGCACGCCGCGCGACTCCAGCTCACGTAGCGCCCGGTTTTGCAGGCGCTGATCGATGAAGACCCACCCGATCAATCCGGCGAGCGCAATAAATGATACGCCATAGGCGGCTATGATAAACCCCGCGTGGCTGCTCATTGCACCGGCCCCCGGTCGGCATTGCGGGCCGCGACACGGCGCATGGCGACAACCCGGCGACGCCAGATTTCGTTGCGCATCGCCATCAGGTGCAGGGTGAAAAATAGGAGCGTGAATCCGATGGCCATGACGAGCAGCGGCCGCAGCAGCGAACCGTCAATGGTTGAACCGCCCATGCGAAAAACCGAAGCCGGTTGATGCAGCGTATTCCACCAATCGACGGAAAACTTGATGATCGGAATGTTGATGAAACCGACAAGCGTCAGGATTGCCGTCGCCCTTGCGGATTTCGCCGGATCATCCATGGCGCGGGTGAGCGCGATGATGCCGAGATACATGAGGAACAGCACGAAGACCGAGGTCAGCCGCGCATCCCACACCCACCATGTGCCCCACATGGGTTTGCCCCAAAGCGAGCCGGTGATAAGCGCAAGAGCCGTGAAGACTGCGCCGATGGGCGCCGCGGCCTTTGCTGAAACATCGGCGAGCGGGTGACGCCAGACCAGCGTGCCAAGCGCAGCAATGGTCATGATCGTATAGCACATCATCGAAAGCCAGGCGAAAGGCACGTGGATGAACATGATCTTGACCGTCGCGCCCTGCTGGTAATCGTCCGGCGCCTGCATCGACATCCACAGCCCGCCCGCCAGAACGATCAGCGTCAGCCCGGCAAGCCATGGCAGGATCACCCCGGCAAAGCTCATGAACCGCGTGGGGTTTGCCCGGTCGATCCAGCGTCCGGTCTTTGAAACAGTCTCACTCATGCTCGTTTCTTAGCTTTCCGGTGCCCGTTGCGCAATTCACCTCTCTGTCAGTCCGCCGACGATTTCAGCGCCGCAGCTGCTGCGAGCGGCCCCAGCACTGCAAAAAACAGAGTAATCGCAGCGAGAATAAGGAAGGGTGCCAGAAACGGCGCGGGATCTTCAACTGCGCCATAGGACGCAGAGACGCCGAAGATGAGGACCGGCACAGTCAGCGGCAGGACTATGACGGATACGAGGAGCCCGCCCCGGGGCAAGGACACGGCGACGGCAGCGCCGACGGCGCCGATCAGGGTTATAGCCGGCGTTCCGACAAGCAGCGTTGCCGTGGTCGCACCAATGGCTGCAGGTTCCATGTTCATGAAGAGGCCAAGCAGAGGCGAGGCGATCACCAGTGGCAGCACGCTCACCGTCCAATGCGCGAGGCATTTGACCAGCACTGTCAGCGTCAAGAGGTGCCGTTCGGAGGCCATGATCAGGAGGTCGAGCGAGCCGTCGTCGCGGTCTGCCTGGAACAGCCGGTCGAGACCGAGCAAGGTGGCGAGCAGAGCCCCTATCCACAACATAGCCGCACCTATGCGTGCAAGCAGTTTGAGATCGGGGCCAACGCCGAACGGAACGACAGCAATCACGGCAAGAAAAAATAGAACGCCGATGAGGACACCGGCTCCCGATCGTAGCCCAAGCCGCACTTCCCGAACAAAGAGCGCTCCCATCAGGCGGGCGCTCCCAGCCTGAGTTCACCCGCGACCTCGAGGCCAAGCGGAAGATGTGTCGCTGCGATCACGATACCGCCATTTCCAAGGTGCTCCTGCATCAGACCGGCAAATTGCAGCTCCGACGCCTTGTCCAATCCTGCAGTGGGCTCATCGAGCAGCCACAGCGGACGGTCGCTGACGAGAAGCCGGGCAATGCTGGCCCGGCGCTTCTGGCCGGTCGACAGATAGCCGAAGGGAAGATGCGCAATGTCGCCAAGGCCGACCTTGTCGAGCGCGGCAATGACGGAGCGTTTTCCCGCTCCATTGAACGCGCGCCAGAACTCCAGGTTTTCTTCGATGCTGAGCACTGGTTTCATGGCGTTGAGATGCCCAAGGTAGTGGGCAAGCTGCGCCACCTCGTCCAAGTTTTCCGAACCCTCGACCACGCGCAGCGAGCCAGCGGAGCGGGCAAGCAGCCCGGCGATGATTCGCAGGAGCGTCGATTTCCCCGCGCCGTTCGGACCCGTCACCAACAGCGCCTCTCCGGCCGCCACCGTGAAGTCCAGATTGGAAAACAGCGTTTCCCCGCCGCGCTCTCCAGCCAGTTTTTCGGCGACTAACCGCATGTTTTGCCCGCTCTCGTCTATCCCCAATCGCCGCGTGATCATTTCGACGCAGCATGCATTTTTTCCGAATGTCGGTCTGGCACAGATCGGCGAAAAACTCTATATAGGCCTCAACCATGCCAGCGGTCGGTGTGGAAACAATTTTTGGCCGATCTCGGATACGGACGCCCGTTAGGGAACTGTGTCGGGACGGACAGCGGAAATGACTGCACCCGCACCTTAGCGCGTCCTTGAAACGCGGCAAAGGCGTTCGTCCCGGGTTAGGCCGCAGCATAAGGACGAACGCAGAATGTCTCAAATCGACAGTTTCAAATCCCGTAAGACCCTCACCGTCGGGGGCAAGGAATATGTCTATTACAGCCTGGTAGAAGCGGAAAAGAATGGTTTGGAAGGCATCTCCAGACTGCCGTTTTCCATGAAGGTTCTTCTCGAAAACCTGCTTCGCTTCGAAGACAACCGCTCGGTTTTCAAGAAGGACATCGAGAACATTGCCAAGTGGCTCGTCGACCGCGGCAGCGCCGGCGCTGAAATCGCCTATCGGCCCGCGCGCGTGCTGATGCAGGACTTCACCGGCGTTCCAGCCGTCGTGGACCTCGCAGCCATGCGCGACGCCATGGTCAATCTCGGCGGTGATCCCGAGAAGATCAATCCGCTCGTCCCGGTGGACCTCGTCATCGACCACTCGGTCATCGTCGACGAATTCGGCAACCCGCAGGCGTTCAAGCGTAATGTCGATCTCGAATATGAGCGCAATGGCGAGCGTTACCGCTTCCTGAAGTGGGGCCAGCAGGCGTTCAAGAATTTTCGGGTTGTGCCGCCCGGTACCGGCATCTGCCATCAGGTCAATCTCGAATATCTGGCGCAGGGTGTCTGGACGAAGGAAGAGGATGGCGTCACCGTCGCCTACCCCGACACCTGCGTCGGCACCGATTCGCACACGACGATGGTCAACGGCCTTGGCGTGCTCGGCTGGGGCGTTGGCGGCATCGAGGCTGAGGCATCCATGCTCGGCCAACCGGTCTCCATGCTCCTTCCGGAAGTCATCGGCTTCCGCCTGACCGGCAAGGTCAAGGAGGGCGTCACCGCGACCGACCTCGTTCTCACCGTCGTCCAGATGCTGCGCAAGAAGGGTGTCGTCGGCAAATTCGTCGAGTTTTTCGGACCGGGTCTCGAAAGCATGACGCTGGCCGACCGGGCGACGATCGGCAATATGGGTCCGGAATACGGCGCGACCTGCGGTTTTTTCCCGATCGATGGTGAAACCATCAATTACATGCACATGTCGGGCCGCGACGAAGACCGCCTTGCCCTGGTTGAAGCCTATTCGAAGGCGCAGGGCATGTGGCGCGAGAGCGATTCGCCGGATCCGGTCTTCACCGACACGCTTGAACTCGATCTCGGTACTGTCGTGCCCTCCATGGCGGGACCAAAGCGCCCTGAAGGCCGCATTGCGCTGGAAGGCATCGCTTCCGGCTTCCACGAGTCCCTGCAAAAGGAATACAAGAAGACGACGCAGCTCGACGCGCGCTACGCGGTCGAAGGCGAGGACTACGATCTCGGCCATGGCGACGTTGCCATCGCCGCCATTACCTCCTGCACCAACACCTCGAATCCGAGCGTCCTCATCGCCGCAGGGCTCCTTGCCCGCAACGCGGCCGCCAAGGGCCTGGGGTCGAAGCCCTGGGTCAAGACGTCGCTTGCCCCCGGATCGCAGGTGGTTGCCGCCTATCTCGAGAACGCCGGGCTGCAGAAGGAACTCGACAAGCTTGGCTTCAACCTTGTTGGCTTCGGCTGCACGACCTGCATCGGCAATTCCGGCCCGCTGCCGGCGCCGATCTCCAAGACGATCAACGACAAGGGCCTGATCGCGGCCGCCGTACTTTCGGGCAACCGCAACTTCGAAGGCCGTGTCTCCCCGGACGTTCAGGCGAACTACCTCGCCTCGCCGCCGCTCGTTGTCGCCTATGCGCTCGCCGGTACGGTGACGAAGGATCTCACCACCGAGCCGCTCGGCGAAGATCAGAACGGCAACCCGGTCTTCCTCAAGGACATCTGGCCGTCATCGCATGAGATCCAGGAGTTCATCGTAAAGAACGTTACCCGCGCACTGTTTGCATCGAAATATGCCGACGTCTTCAAGGGTGACGAGAACTGGCAGGCTGTGCAGGCGCCTGCCGGCCAGACCTACGCGTGGGACGACCAGTCGACCTATGTGCAAAACCCGCCCTACTTCGTCGGCATGGGCAAGACGCCCGGCAAGGTCAACGATATCAAGGGTGCACGCATCCTTGGTCTCTTCGGTGACAAGATCACCACCGACCATATTTCGCCGGCCGGTTCGATCAAGGCGGCTTCGCCTGCCGGGAAGTACCTCACCGATCACGGCGTCGCCCCGCTGGACTTCAACCAGTACGGCACGCGTCGAGGCAATCATGAGGTCATGATGCGCGGCACCTTCGCCAATATCCGCATCCGCAACCACATGCTTGGTGAGAACGGCCGCGAAGGCGGCTACACGATCCATTATCCTTCCAAGGAGGAAATGCCGATCTACGATGCTGCCATGCAGTATCGTACGGAGAATGTGCCGCTGGTGATCTTCGCCGGCGTCGAGTACGGCAATGGTTCGTCGCGTGACTGGGCGGCCAAGGGCACCAGCCTTCTCGGCGTCCGCGCCGTTATCGCTCAGTCGTTCGAGCGCATCCACCGTTCGAATCTCGTCGGCATGGGAATCGTGCCATTCGTTCTCGAAGACGGCACGAGCTGGCAGTCGCTCGGCCTCAAGGGCGACGAAATCGTCTCGATCGACGGGCTTGCCACGATCCAGCCGCGCCAGAAGACATTCGCCACGGTCACCTATGCCGATGGCAGTGTCAAACAGGTGCCGCTCATCTGCCGCATCGATACGATCGACGAGCTTGAATATCTGAAGAACGGCGGCATCCTGCAGTACGTGCTGCGCGATCTCGCCGCCTGACGCTCCAATGACATGAGTATTGAAGGGCCGCCGGGTGATCGGCGGCCCTTTTGAATGAATGTGAGCCAAAACGTGATCGAATTCACCTCAAAGTGACTTCCCCTTGAAAAGTGCGGCTCCTATCAATCTTCTCGCAATCCTTTTATCCGACAACAATCCCACTCGAATTGGGAAGAGAATTTAACCCGTGTATCTGCGCAAACTTTCCAGACGCTTGCTGATCGGCGCACCGCTCATTGCTGCGGCCGCCTATGTGCTTCCGGTCTGCGCTGATGATGTTGGCAAGAAACCCGAGGGCGTTGTCGAACTCTATACGTCGCAGGGTTGCGGATCCTGCCCTCCCGCGGACGCGGTACTCAAGGAACTCGTCGCGGAAGGCAAGGTCGTCGCGCTCGCCTTTCACGTGGATTATTGGGATTATCGGGGCTGGATCGACACGCTCGCCCTGCCTGAAAACACCGAACGCCAGAATGCTTATCGCGTCGCACTGGGCCTCAATGGCGTCTATACGCCCCAGGTGATTATCAACGGCCGTGTCCACGTCAACGGACAGGATGGACAGAAGATTCGCCGCCGCATCGCCGAGATGCGCGATACCGATTCGGGCCTTACCATTCCGGTCAATATTGCCAAGGCAACGCCCGACCGCCTCGTCATCGATATCGGCCAAGGGCCAGTACCGACAAAACCTGTCCGCGTCCTCCTCGCCTATTTCAATCGCGAATCCATCGTGGCCATTCCGGATGGCGAAAATATCGGGCGCAAGGTCAGCTATGCCAACAGCGTGCGTGCGATGGAAACCGTCGGCATGTGGGACGGCAAGGCCCAGAAGATTGAAATACCGATCAGCGAAATTGCCAGCAAGAAGTCGACAGGATGTGCCGTGCTTCTGCAGGAGATGCTGGGCGAGGGTCAGCCAGGACCAATTATCGGCGCGTCGATCATGGCCGCCAAACAGTAGCGGAAGGCGCTCTCCTAAACAAAAACAGGCCGGATAAATCCGGCCTGAGATATTGGGGCATGTTGCCATTCAGGGAGACTGATGGTTCGGCCCAAACAACCCGTTGGGCGGGGGCTTGGGGTATCGGACTGTCAAGACCGAACCGTCTCAGACAACATGCGAGGGATGTTGGGTGCGGAATCGGGCGGCAATGCGAACAGAAAATGGCGAGAATGTGTCCAACAATCACCATTGGAGACAGTGCGTATTTCTTCGTGACATCATCGCAAAACCGGTTCCTAACCCTCGTCGTCGCCCTTCGGAAATCATTCCGGACTTGTAAATAGGCGCAGAAAAGGTCACCCTGATGTCATCCAGGTGTCACACGGCATACAAAGGCGGATGATTGATGGACAGCAATGCAGGTGGCGACGAAGCGCAACAGCAGGCAACTCTAATTCCCCTCACACGCAGTAGCGACTTGCCCGTTACCTTCAACCGGCGTGAACTGGATCAGATCCTTCGAATCTACGGTTTCATGGTTTCCGCCGGCGAATGGCGGGACTACGCCATTGACCACTTGATGGATCGAGCGGTGTTTTCCATCTTTCGCAGGGCCAGCGAGGTTCCGATGTTTCGGGTGGTAAAGAACCCGAAACTTGCCCGCAAGCAGGGCGCCTACAGCGTTATCGCGGCAAGCGGTCTTATTCTCAAGCGCGGCCACGACCTCGACCGCGTTTTAAAGGTGTTCGACAAGGGTTTGAGCCTCGTGCGTGGCTGACGCGTTTTAAGCGTCTTCGCTCCGCAAGGGCGGCTTTCCTGGAAGCGTATGCGCCCCGCCATTCATCTCCAGCTGCATCAGCACAGTATCGAGCCAGCGTCCATGCTTGAAGCCGGAGGCCCTGATTGTGCCGGAATATGTGAACCCTGCGCGGGTATGGAGCCTAACGGAAGCGGAATCCTCATGCCCATCCCCGATGACGGCGATAAACTGCCGGAAACCAAGGGCGGTACAGTCCTTGATCAACTGGCTCAGCAGTTGCTTGCCCAAGCCCTTTCCCTTGGCGTCGGGCGCGATATAGATCGAATCCTCCACCGACCACCAATAGGCCGGACGCGTGCGGAAATAGCTTGCATAGGCGTAGCCAATCACGGCCCCGTCCCGTTCGGCG
Source organism: Phyllobacterium sp. YR620 (assembly GCF_900104165.1). NCBI lineage: Bacteria > Pseudomonadati > Pseudomonadota > Alphaproteobacteria > Hyphomicrobiales > Phyllobacteriaceae > Phyllobacterium > Phyllobacterium sp. YR620. The sequence continues at coordinate 481,181 of NZ_FNJP01000002.1, read as the reverse complement.
ACGATATAGGGAAAGCCGTCCGTGGTGATTGCGTGGAACCGCTTCGTCATTTCCGCCTGGTCCGGCGGGTCGATCTCATAGGTCGCCGTGCCGTGGAGGACGGCATCGCGGTAAATTTCGGTGATGCTCGCGAGGTCGGCTGGCTGCGCCGGGCGGATATGAATCTCTGACATTGGCTCTCACAGGGGGAAAATGATCGTGCCCGTTTCATGCACGTCTTTGCCGGCATTTTAAAGTGGAAACGCGTTACTCTGGTGGGGAATTACGCTCAACGAAAAAGGGCAGCGTTTCCGCTGCCCTTTTTGTTATTTTCCATGCTCGAAGCCTAGTTGCGGTTACCCAGGAACTGCAGCAGGAACATGAACATGTTGATGAAGTCGAGGTAGAGCCGCAGGGCGCCCATGATTGCCTTGCGGCCATAAGTGTCCGAAGCGTCGCCTTCGTAATACATTTCCTTGATCTGCTGCGTGTCGTAGGCAGTCAGGCCTGCAAAGACCAGGACGCCGATTGCCGAGATTGCGAACTGCAAAGCGCTCGATGCAAGGAAGATGTTGACCAGCGACGCAAGGATGATGCCGATCAGACCCATGAACAGGAACGAGCCCATCGCGGACAGATCACGCTTCGTGGTGTAGCCATAAAGCGAAAGTGCACCGAACGATGCGGCGGTGATGAAGAAGGTCTGCACGATGCTTCCCGAGGTGTAGATCAGGAAGATCGAGGACAGCGAGAGACCGACAAGTCCAGCATAAACCCAGAATGTGGTCTGCGCGGCAGATACGCTCATCCGCTCAATGCGGAAACTCAAGAAGAACACTGCGGCAAGCGGCGCGAGCATGACAACCCAGCGCAGCGGCGAGCCGTAGAGGGCAACACCGAGATTGGTTAGCATCTTGCCGTTCGGCAACTGTGCGGCGGCGAGAGATGGGTCATTGGTTGTCGCGAAATAAACGGTGGCGAGCGCAGCGAGGCCGGTCACTGCGAGACCGATGCCCATTAGATTGTAGACCTTCAGCATGTAGCTGCGCAGACCCTGATCGATCCCCGCGTCCACACGCATTCCGGCCGATGTGCGGGCCTGGATATTGCGATAGTCAGCCATGGTTTTCCTCATTTGCTTCGTCCCGTCGGGTGTCGGGTTATTCCCCAGGCGCCGCTGGCGGGACCCCAGCATGCCTTGCGAAGAATTATGGGGATTCCTCGGGTCCATAACAAGACCTCAACTACTCAAGATTGCGTGTTAGCGTGCCAAATTATGAGTAAATTGGTAAAAATCGCACTCGTTTAACGATTTCAGAGGTTTCGCAGGATCGGCGCAGCCTTTTGTCCAAGAATTCGCCAGGTTCCGGCAAGCCCAAAACCGACCGTTAAAACGAGCGCGATAATGACGGTCATGACCGCAACTTCGGGCTGGAAATAGGCTGGCAGCGTCATAACGCGCACCACCACGTACCACGCTGCCGCACTGCCGGCGAGAAGCGCGAAAATAGCCGTCGAAAGACCGAGCAGCATATATTCGAGACTGAAAGCCTTGATAAGCGTGCGCCGCGTCGCGCCAAGCGTTTTCAACACGACAGCATCGTGCACCCTAGCGCGGTTGCCGGCTGCGAGCGCGCCGCCGAGGACAAGAATCGAGGCGATCAATGCCACCGAAGCTGCGGCGCGAATGGCGACGGCGAGCTGGCCGACGAGTTCGTTGGCAATGGTGATCGCATCCTTGACCCGCACCGTCGTGACCGCGGGGAACGCCTGGGTCACATTGCGCATGACTGCGGCTTCTTCCTGCGGAGTGGAGGTCGGGTCCGTCAAAGTCGCCAGCCAGGCATGCGGCGCGCCCGCAAATGTATTGGGCGAAAAAACCATCACGAAGTTGATCGCGAGGGATTCCCATTGCAGTTGCCTTAGATTGGCAATACGCGCCGTTACATTGCGGCCAAGTACATTGACGGTCACTGTATCCCCGACCTTGAGGCCGAGATTTGTCGCCTCCTCCGCCGAGAACGAAACCAGCGGTTCGCCGGAATAGTCGGCGGGCCACCACTCGCCCTTGGTCAGCGCCGAGTTTTCCGGCACGTTCTTCGCATAGGTAATGCCGCGGTCGCCGCGCAGGACCCACGCGCCCTCCGGCGCAATGGTCATTTTGGTAACGTCCGTGCCGTTCAAGGCGATGATGCGCCCGCGCAGCATGGGAGCGCTGACGATCTTGCCGTTGGGAGCCGATTTCTGCAGAACGCCTTTGAATTCGTCCACCTGGCGGCTTTGTATATCGACGAAGAAGAAATTCGGCGCCCGCTCGGGGAGATTCCCGGCGAGTTGCTGACGCAAGCTGCCATCTATGAGGCCAAGCGTAACGAGAAGCGTCAGTCCGAGCCCCAGTGACAGCACAACCGAGGGGGTGAGCGCGCCGGGGCGATGGATATTTCCGATCGCGAGCCGCAACGCCGTCGAGCGGACACGTGGAGCCCGGCGTGCCAGCCACTGCACGAATACCGAAACGCCGCGCAAGACGAGAAAGGAAAACGCCACCGCGCCAATAAAGATCGTGGCGATACGCCTGTCGTAAGAAAAATAGATGGCAAGCGCGCAAAGCACCGCGATGACGGCAGCAGCGGCGATGATATAGGCGGGCTTCGGCCAACCACGTTGCTCGAAGCCCTGTTCGCGGAAAAGCGCCGTCGCCGGAACGTCGCGGGCCCGCCCCAATGGGAGAATGGCGAAAGCGAGTGTCGTCAGGAAGCCGAACAGGGCAGCCCATGCCAATGCGCCCGGATAGAAGCCGCCCTTGGCCGCTATCGGCAACACGCTTTGCAAGGCATAGCCCGCCACATAGGGGATGATCGCGGCAAGCACGAGGCCGATCGCAACACCGACGAGCGAAATCATCAAGATTTGCGAGAGGTAAACAGCTATCACGAACCAGCCGGGGGCGCCGAGTGACTTGAACGTGGCAATGACCCCGCGTTTTCCATCAATATAGGCGCGGACCGCATTCGCGACCCCGACGCCGCCGACGATCAGCGCCGTCAGGCCCACGAGGGTCAGGAACTGCGAAAAGCGCTCTATGTTGGCGCTGAGCGAAGGCGCGGCATTTGTCCGGCCCCGAATACTCCAACCGGCTTGCGGAAACTTCTCCTTGGCTTCGTCGCGTATGGCGGTGAGCGCAGCTTCATCGGTCCCCGCGGGCAGCGCAAGCTTGTAGCTGTGCTCGACGAGGCTTCCGGGCTGGACGAGGCCGGCAGCCTCGAGCCCCTGCAGGGATACCATCATGCGCGGCGCAAAGCCAAACCCGTCGGAAAGCAGATCGGGTTCGTTCCCAATGAGCGCGCGCAGTTCGAACTTCGCACCTCCGACCAGAACCTGATCGCCAAGTTTGAGGTTGAGACGATCGAGCAGAACCTGCGCGACGGCTGCGCCGTAGACTCCGTTCACCTCACCGAACAGCGTCTTGTCATCGCCCGCCGGCGTTGTCACCAACGACCCGTAAAGCGGATATGCGCCATCGACGGCCTTGAGCTCGACAAGCGACTGGTCCGAGCCATTCGGTAGCCTCGCCATGGACCGCATATTTGCGCTCACCGCCATACGCCCCTTGCTTTCAAGAAATGCGCGCTCTTGCGCATCCACTTCACGCTGATTGAGCTGGAACCTGAGATCGCCGCCGAGAATGCTCTGCCCCTGTGAGGAGATGCCGGCACTGACCGCGTTCGCCACCGAGTTGACGCCGCCGATCGCGGCGACGCCGAGCGCTATGCAGGCAAGGAAGATATAGAAGCCGGACAGGCCACTGCGCATTTCACGCAGGGCGAAAGTGAAAGCAAGTTTGAACGACGGCGCTGTCCGGGACGATGCTGTCTCGCTCATGCGGATTTCGCCAGCTCCGGCGCATCCGCATCCGCTTCAATCTTGCCGGACCGAACGCGGATTTCCCGGTCGCATCGCCCGGCAAGCGCTGCATCGTGCGTGACGAGCACCAGCGTCAATCCAAGCTCGCGCTGCTTCTCGAACAGAAGATCGGCGATCTGCTTGCCTGTTGCCGTGTCGAGATTGCCGGTCGGCTCATCGGCGATAAGTATTTTCGGCGATGGCGCCAACGCCCGCGCAATGGCGACACGCTGTTGTTCGCCGCCGGAAAGTTCGCCCGGATAGTGGGTCACCCGGTCGGTAAGTCCGACGGCGGCCAGCACCCGCTCAGCAATGGCGAAGGCATCGGGATTGCCGGCTAGTTCCAGCGGGACAGCGACATTCTCCAGCGCCGTCATGTTCGGAATGAGATGGAATGACTGGAAGACGATGCCGATATTGCGCCCGCGAAAAGCGGCCGTCGCGTCCTCGTTCATCCTTTCGAGCCTTTCGCCGGCGATCTCGACCGAGCCGGAGTCGACCTGCTCAAGCCCGGCAAGCACCATCAACAAGGTCGATTTGCCGGAGCCCGAGGGACCGACGATACCGACTGACTGGCCCGCGTTGATATTGAGCGAAACCCCCTTGAGCACATGCACCGAGGACGCCCCGCTGCCAAGCGTCAACTCAATGTGATCGAGCGCGATCATGGAATTAGTCACGAATTGACATCCTTTGCGATATGGTCGGGCCGAGTCGCCGCAGTTGGTCTGATATGGGTAGCCCAAAATGAGATTCAAACCGTTGATGCAAATACTGGTTTCAATTGGCCTTGTTGCCTTGCCGTCGCTGGCCTTGGCCAATCAAAATGCCGTGTCCGATCGACCGCTCGCGGTCGTCGGTTTCGGTGACAGCCTGATGTCGGGCTTCGAACTGCCGGTCCAGGATTCCTTCACTGCGCAGCTCGAAAAGGCCCTGAAGGACAAGGGCGTCGACGTCACGATCGCCAATGCCGGTGTTGCAGGCGAAACCACAACCGACGGCCTTTCGCGTCTCAACTGGTCGGTACCGGACGGCACGGATATGGTCATCCTCGAATTTGGAGCAAATGACGCGCTGCGCGGCATTTCGCCGGAAATCAGCGAGAAGAACCTTTCCGAAATCATCGAGCGGCTGAAGCAGCGCAACGTCAAGGTGATCATTGCCGGGATGCTGGCGCCGCCCAACATGGGCCGCGACTACGAAGACAAGTTCAATTCCATTTTCCCGCGTCTTGCCGCCAAATATGATGTTCCGCTCTATCCGTTCTTCATGGACGGTGTCGCAACGGAAAAATCGCTGCAGCTCGAAGACGGCATGCACCCCAACGCCAAGGGCGTTGCCCGCATGGTCGAAGGCTTCATGCCGGTGATGGAAAAAACCATCGCGGCATCGAGCGAAGCTGCCGGCGGAACCCAATAGCACCATCCTCCGAAAGTTGGACCGCGGTTGCTTGAGAATAGGCTCGCCACAACTTCCGGGGGACAATGCGTGTCCAATATGTCGCGCTCCAAGATAATCATAAGGAATGCCTTGCTCCCGGACTCATTCGATGATTCTCTAGAATGACAACTCGATTCGGGGAGGATGCCTTATGCCGCGTCTCTTTACTGCCCTCGAAATCCCGAGGGACGCCGCCCTCTCACTGTCGCTCTTGCGCGGTGGTCTACCAGGCGCCCGATGGATTGACGTCGAAAACTATCACATCACATTGCGGTTCATCGGAGATGTCGAAGGACATGTCGCCGACGAGATCGCCAATGCGTTGGATCGCATTCGCCGGCCGGAATTCACGCTGAAGCTTTCGGGCGTTGGCGCGTTTGGCTCGAAGAAGCCGCACAGCATCTTTGCCTGCGTATCGCCTTCGCCCGATATCCAGGCGCTGCAGGCAGAGATCGAGCGCATCTGCCAAAGGCTGATGCTGCCGGCCGATCCGCGCAAGTTTACCCCGCACGTGACGCTGGCCCGCCTGCGCAATGTGCGCAACGAAGAGGTCGCTCACTATCTCTCGTCGCGTGGCAATTTCGCGACCACGCCGTTCAAGATCGGGCGTTTCGTGCTGATGTCGTCGCGTGACTCCGTCGGCGGCGGACCCTACATCGTCGAGGAGGCATGGCCTCTCGAAGCACCTCGCTCGTCGTTTCAGAACAGCCTGGAGAGGCCTTTCGAGGCAGCAAGGACCATACGGTAGACGCGCTCGAAATCGGCGTCGGTTCCATAGTAGGGGTCGGGGATTTCCTGCGGCTCTCCCAACGCCAATTCATTGAAGAGCCCAGCCGTCGCAGTAGCACCAGCGGGCTGGCGCGCGGCTATGGCCTTCATGTTCCCGCGATCCATGCCGAGGATCAGATCGAAGCTCGCAAAGTCGCCCGGTGTCAATTGCCGGCAACGCTGGTCGGAGATGTCGATGCCGTGGTGACGCGCAACGCGAATCGAACGGCGATCCGGTGCTTCGCCTGTGTGGTAGCCGTTGGTACCGGCCGAATCGATCGATACGTGGCCGCCCTTGCCTTCTCCTGCAAGCACGGCGCGAAAGACGCCTTCCGCGAGCGGTGAGCGGCAAATGTTGCCGAGACAGACGAAGAGGACGGAACGGTAGGGTAATTGCACCATGATGGTTTCCGGTGCGGAGAAAGATCAAACGGTCAGGCCATGATGGATATTCTCACGGCGAATTGATCGCAAGTCTTGTACGGCGCATTCGCCTTACCCATGTTGTGTAACCTGAAACCTCAAAAGGAAAAGGGATGGACGACGTCAAGATCGGTGAGATTCTGGAGCCTGGCAGCGACGAAAAGCAACGCAGCCGCGAGGAGCGCGTGCGCGCGCAGTTCTGGAAGACCGTGCGAAAGGCTGCAAAGGCCGTGCCGTTTCTCGATGAGGTCATCGCCGCCTATTATGCTGCCCTCGACCCCGCAACCCCGACGCGGGTGCGCGGTATTCTCCTTGCCTCGCTCGCCTATTTCGTCCTGCCGCTCGATTTCATCCCGGACTTCATATTCGGTCTCGGGTTCACGGACGACGCCGCCGTGCTCATGGCTGCCCTGACCGCGATCCGCACGCACATTACGCCGGCGCACCGTGCCGCCGCGAAGAAAGCGCTGGACGATCTCGATCGGGATCCGGCGAAGCGTTGATGGCCGCTACCCAATCACAAGCCCGTGATGTCGCAGATCGTCAAAGTGTCGCCGCTTTTCTTTGGCTGGACTTGCGGTGTGGGACTTTGAAAAAAGGACGTAGCTTCTAACTCCCTGCAATCGCTTTTTTGACCCTGTCTTCACCGTTTGGTAACCCAGATTAAGTCAAATTAAGAGAAGCGAACCGGACAATGCCGCGATCGGATTTTTCCGGGCCATTGCCGGTTTACGAGTTATGAAGTGAACGACAGAAACTGGTAGGTAAAATGTTTGGAAAATCAATCGTAGCGGCGTCTGTCATCATACTTGGCGTGACAGGAACGGCTCTTGCCCAAACCCCGAGTCAGATCAGCCAGTTCAATGCCTGGGGCGCCTACAGCTATCAGCAGGGCAACGGCAAGGTATGCTACGTACTTTCCGTTCCGGTCGACAAGCAGCCGGCGAAGATCGACCATGGCGACAATTTCTTCATGGTCAGCCAGAAGCCAGGGCAGAATGTCAGCTTCGAGCCGCAGTTCAAGGCAGGCTACGAACTGCAGAAGGATTCGAAGGTCACCGTGACCATTGATGAACGCAGCTTCTCCATGTTTACCAATGGCAGCCATGGCTGGATGGAAAACGCTGCGGAGGAGCCTCAACTCGTTGCCGCACTGCGCTCGGGCCACAAGATGACGATCAGCGCCGTGTCGAAGCGCGGGACAAAGACGAGTTACGGCTATTCGCTAAAAGGCGTGTCGGCAGCGCTTAAGGCGATCGCCACCTGCAAGTAGTCACTTCGACATCAACAGTTTGCGAAGGCCGGACGCAATTAGTCCGGCCTTTTGCATGTCGGCCCGGAACGTGATATGAGCCGCGCTTCACGAAAGAACGTTAGAAAATCCCATGTCTGTAGCGCTTGACCTGACACATTCTGTTGCCCGGGATAAATCCCGTGACGCACGCCCGGCCGCGGCAGCAGAAATGCCTTCGCTGATCGGTCTGACGCGCGCAGAAATCGGCGAGGCCCTTGTCGCCATCGGCGTCCCCGAGCGCCAGATAAAGATGCGCGTGGCGCAACTTTGGCACTGGCTCTATGTGCGCGGCGTTTCGGAATTTGCCGACATGCTCAACATTTCCCGCGATATGCGCGAGCTGCTTGCGCGCCATTTCACCATTGCCCGCCCCGAGATCGTCGAAGAACAGATTTCCAACGACGGCACGCGCAAATGGCTTTTTCGCTTTCCCCCGCGCGGTGCCGGACGGCCTGTCGAGATCGAGACGGTGTATATTCCGGAGGAAGGGCGAGGCACGTTGTGCATTTCGAGCCAGGTAGGCTGCACCCTCACCTGTTCCTTCTGCCATACCGGCACCCAGAAGCTCGTGCGCAACCTTACGGCTGAGGAAATCCTTGCGCAGTTGCTTATTGCCCGCGACCGCCTTGGCGATTTTCCCGATCGCAATACGCCTGACGGCGCGATTGTACCGGCCGAGGGCCGCAAGGTGTCCAACATCGTCATGATGGGCATGGGCGAACCGCTCTATAATTTCGAGAATGTGAAGAAGGCCCTGCTGATCGCCTCCGACGGCGATGGGCTTTCGCTGTCGAAGCGTCGCATTACCCTTTCGACTTCCGGCGTCGTTCCTGAAATCTACCGCACCGGGGAAGAAATCGGTGTGATGCTGGCGATTTCCCTGCACGCGGTGAACGATGACCTTCGCGATATGCTGGTGCCGATCAACAAGAAGTATCCATTGAAGGAGCTTCTTGACGCATGCCGCGCCTATCCGAGCCTCTCCAATTCCAAGCGCATCACCTTCGAGTATGTGATGTTGAAGGGTGTCAACGATTCGCTCGATGACGCCAAGGAGTTGGTCCGCCTCCTGAAGGGCATTCCGGCCAAGATCAATCTTATTCCGTTCAACCCTTGGCCGGGCGTCAACTATCAGTGTTCCGATTGGGAACAGATCGAAAAGTTTGCCGATTACGTGAACAATGCGGGCTATGCCTCGCCGATCCGCACGCCGCGTGGCCGCGATATTCTTGCCGCCTGCGGTCAGCTCAAATCTGAATCGGAACGCATGAAAAAAACGGAGCGCCTCGCCTTCGAAGCGGCGATGATCGCCGGGCATGGCGAAGATTGACCCAGCTTCTGCATTATCTCTTTCGCTTCGCCCTCGCCGTTTTTGGCTTCATCTGCGCAATCATTGCCGCGTCGATTTTCCTGAACATGCTGCTTCTCGGCAGTTCCGAGTGGATCGGCACCGAGGGGCCTTTCCTCTATACGACGGTGCCGGTCTTTGCGGTCGTGATCGGCTATAGCGTCTTCGTGCCGTCCGCAATGCTGATCCTTTACGCCGAACTGACCGGCTGGCGCGATTGGTTGTTCTACGCTCTCGGCGGCGCTGCGACGGCGCTGTTCGTCATCGTCTGGAAATGGCGGCCGCAATCAGAGGATGTCAGCACATTTGCTGCGATCCTCGCCACCGGCGTTGTCGGCGGCGCTGTCTATTGGCTGGTTTCGGGGCGAACGGCGGGGCTTGGAGCACAGCGCGCTCCCAACCGCAATATCTAGCTATTTCGCCTGGGCCATCAGGATCTTCGCGGCAAAGGCCGAAAACACGCCGGCAAACAGCCAATCGGTAATGCGAGTGACCCGCGGGCTTTTCTTGAGCAGCATCGAGAACTTGTCGGCCGCGATAATCATCGGCGAAACCACAGGCAGCGCCATGGGGATAAACAGCACACCCAGGAAAAACAGCTTGCCGGGCGCGTGCGGATCACTGGCCGAGACGAACTGCGGCAGGAACGTCATGAAGAAGAGAATAATCTTGGGATTTAGCAGGTTGATACCAAATCCCGTCAGCCAATTCTGGAAGAGCGTGTGCGACTGGCCGATCTTCTTTTCGGGCGAGAAAGCCGAGCCATTGCGGATCGCCTGGAAGGCGAGCCAGACGAGGTAGCCGGCGCCGACGATCTTCAGCGCGAAGAACGCGGTTGGCGACGCGACGATCAGCGCCGAGAGGCCGATGGCGACCATGGTCGTGTGGACGACGATTCCTGTGCTGGCGCCGGCAAGGCAGGCAAAGCCCGCTGCCTTTCCCTCCGACAGCGCCCGCCCCACGAAGAGGGTCATATCCGGACCCGGCGTGATGGATAATACGAAGGTCGCGATGGCAAATTGCAAAATTGTGGGCCAGTCTGGAATGAAATTCATAAGAGTACTCCGTCGAAGCGGGCGGAAATTAGCGCGAAAGACCAATTTTGGCTATCAGATTTCAGCTGTTCCGACGACACGAACGAAAAAACCTTGCCATAACAAGGGCACGATAACTTCCTCATCACGCCGTAATGCCGTTGCAACATAAGCATTGCACAAGAGTGCTCGAATCATCGGCCGCCAGGGAAGCCATGGTCTACTACCGGACAACCTCAAAGCCATGTGGAACGGCCCAATACGGATTCGGCGCCTGGAGCGAAGCAACTTGCCTTGCAGGGCTCCTGATCCTCTGGATGGCGCTCGCCATCCTGTTCAACAGCGCCCCCGAGTTCGACAAGGACGTCTCATCGATTTTCTTTATCGCCCGTCAATGCGCCAATGGAGCCGCCGGTTCGATATGCGGCGATTTTCCCGCAAGTTCGGTCCACCTGCTGAAAACGCTCCGCCGCGTGTTCTACGCCCTCCCGATGGTCGGAGCGAGCGTCGTCGTCACGATCGCACTACGCGATCTCGCTTCCGGACTTCGATGGAACCACGAGCGTATCCGCATCTCGACCGTGTCACTGATTACGCTGGCGCTGGGACCCGGGCTGCTGGTGAATGGATACTTGAAAGAGTTCGTCGGCAGGCCGCGCCCGGCAGATTCGCTGCTCTTTGGCGGCGACCTGCCCTTTGTTGCCGCCGCCGAATGGTCGAAGGCCTGCCTTCACAATTGTTCGTTTGTTTCCGGTGAAGCCGCCGGCATTGCGTGGATCATCTGCCTGCTGCCGCTTTGGCCGCACCATCAGCGGCAGCGGGTTTTCTGGATCATGCTGGCGATCGTGATCACGACGGATATGCTGCGCGTTGCCTTTGGCCGGCACTATATTTCCGATGTCGTTTTGGGCTCCCTGTCGACGCTGGTCATCTTCTCGGCGGTCGCATGGGCGGGGGAGTTGTTGACGCGGAGGTTTTATCCAGGCGTCCGCCCCGCCTTGTAGGCTTCACATCTTTGTATTGGCGGGCATGATCGAAAGCGGCTATGTAGCCCGAACAAGAACAATAGGTGCCAAGAAGAACAATGCCTCAAGACACCATGACGGTTTCCGTGCAACCGGGTCCGTCGAACACAGCCACCTCCAGAACGAAGCTCGCAATATTTCTCGCTCTCGCCTTCATCATCGGCCTGCTTCCGCTCGGCTCAAGCCTGATCCTGCATTTTCCGGACGAACGCTACTACTCGAACGGCGCGGTCATCATGATGCAGAGTGGCGACTATCTGACGCCGCATACCGCCGAAGGTGACGTGCGTCTGAAGAAGCCGCCATTCACCTACTGGATGAGCCTGGCGGGAATGGAGATATTCGGCATCTCCGTTATTGGCTCGCGCTTCTTCTGGCTTGTCGGCGGGGCCGCTATCCTTCTCTCGACGTTTCAGTTCACCCGCATCCTGACGCGCAACGACCAGACGGCGCTGCTCGCCGCGGCCTTGCTGGCCGCCAATGGCGCGTTCCTGCGCGCCAGCTTTAATGCCATACCAGACCTGCCGCTGACCCTGTTCATGCTGCTTGGCTTCATCGGTTTCACTGGCCTTCTTTTCAAGGACGACCGCCAACGGGCCTACGCCCTCCTGGCTTATGGCGGCACCGGATTTGCTGTCCTGACCAAGGGACTGCTGCCACTTGCCATGGTTGCCTATGTCATCGCCTATGCGCTTGGCGTCGCCTCGTTGCGCCCGCGCGCACGGCGGCTCTGGCAGCCATCCGTCGTTTTGCCCTCGATCGTCATCTACGGCGCCTGGTTCGCCTATCAATCCTTCACGGCTTCGAGCGAACTTGCATCCGACTTCGTCGGCGATCAGCTTTCCGAAAAAGTCGCAATCGGGTTTGGCACCTTCGTCGATGGCTTGAGCAGCAATATTGCCGGGCTTTTTCTGCCCGTGCTTCTCTGGCTGGTCATGCTCCTCGTCGGGACGAGGACAAGCGGCAAGCGTCCGACCGTCCAGTCCATCGGCGCGACCGCACCGTTCATCGCCGGCTGGATCGTCACAGTTGCCATCATCTTCTCGCTCTCCCGCTATGCGTCGTATCGCTATATCATTCCCGTCATTCCGTTGCTTTGCGTTCTTCTTGCGGTAGCGCTTCAATCCGTCATGGACCAGCGGGCCGATAGTGTCCTTCGCGTCATCCTGCGCATTTCGATGATTTTGATGGCGGGAGCGCTTGCCGTGATCTTGCTGCTCGGCCTGCTGCTCCTGCCGCCAGTCATCGTCGTCGCATTGGCAATCATTGCGGTTGCCGGATTGGCCGGCCTGTGGCTCTACAGTAGGGGTGCAACCACCGAGCGGCTGGCAGCGTGCTTTGCGCTGCTTTTGCTCGGCGCGGCCTTCATCAGCACGCCGGTGCTGCGCGGATTGCTGCTGCCGGATATCGGTGCCGTCATCGCCGCCAAGGCGGGGCCGGTGCACCTACCGCAGGATCAGGTGCTGTTCATTGGCTCCCACCTCGACGCCGCCAAACTGCGCCTCTATATGGATCGAGAAGCGCCCTTCCCGCAGATGCGTCGCTTCCCCGCAGCCGGTATCGCGCCCGGCGTTAAGCTGGTCATGACCAACGAGCAGCCGGTGGCCGACAAGCTGAAATCATTGGGCTTCAATGTCGAAGAAGTCGTTGGCGGCTGGCGGCGGGTCGAATGGCCACCGTTTTACGCGGCACTTCGGGCTCGCGACCTGATTGGCGCCCGAAACCAATACGGCCAGCGCGGATGGATTGCGACACGCCCATAGAATGCGTCGATTCACCATGGCGTGCTGCTTGCCAACATGGCGCTAACTGCTAAAAGACCGCATCGGAACGCGTGTGGTTCCCGGCATCAGGGATAGCAAAATGAACAAGTGGAAAGACGTCAAGAAAGTCGTGCTGGCCTATTCCGGCGGACTGGACACATCGATCATCCTGAAGTGGCTGCAGACCGAGCTCGGCGCCGAGGTCGTGACCTTCACAGCCGATCTTGGCCAGGGCGAAGAGCTGGAGCCGGCGCGCAAGAAGGCCGAGCTGCTCGGCATCAAGGAAATCTACATCGAGGACGTGCGCGAGGAATTCGTTCGCGATTTCGTCTTTCCGATGTTCCGCGCCAATGCGGTCTATGAAGGCGTCTACCTGCTCGGCACCTCGATCGCCCGCCCGCTGATTTCCAAACATCTCGTCGAGATCGCCGCCAAGACCGGCGCTGACGCGATCGCTCACGGCGCGACCGGCAAGGGCAATGATCAGGTTCGCTTCGAGCTTTCCGCCTACGCACTCAATCCCGACATCAAGGTTATCGCGCCCTGGCGCGACTGGACCTTCAAGTCGCGCACGGACCTTCTCGAATTTGCGCGTGAGCACCAGATTCCGATCGCCAAGGACAAGCTCGGCGAAGCGCCGTTCTCGGTCGACGCCAACCTTCTGCACTCCTCATCCGAAGGCAAGGTGCTGGAGGATCCGTGGCAGGAAGCGCCGGAATATGTGCACCAGCGCACGATCTCCCCGATGGAAGCGCCGGACCGGGTAACCGAGATCGAGATCGCTTTCGAAAAGGGTGATGCCGTTGCCATCGACGGCAAGCCGCTCTCGCCGGCAACCCTGCTCAAGGCGCTCAACGACCTTGGCCGGGACAACGGCATTGGCCGGCTCGATCTCGTCGAGAACCGTTTCGTCGGCATGAAGTCACGCGGCGTCTACGAGACCCCCGGTGGCACCATTCTCCTTGCCGCACACCGGGCGATGGAATCGATCACGCTCGATCGTGGGGCGGCCCACCTCAAGGACGAGTTTATGCCGCGCTATGCTGAGCTCATTTACAACGGCTTCTGGTTCTCACCGGAGCGCGAAATGCTGCAGGCCATGATCGACAAGAGCCAGGACGACGTGGAAGGCACAGTCCGGCTCAAGCTCTACAAGGGCAATGTCATGGTGTCGGGCCGGAAATCGAAGAAGTCGCTCTATTCGGATGCCTTGGTTACCTTCGAAGACGACCGCGGCGCCTATGACCAAAAGGACGCCGCCGGCTTCATCCGCCTCAATGCACTGCGGCTGCGTACACTTGCCGCGCGCAAACGCAGCAGCTGAGCCACAAGAGCTTGAAAAGCGGGACCCTTGGTTCCGCTTTTTACTTGGGATCTTATATGTTGGACTTCGCAGCTTGTGACGGCCGCGGGTCCGCCCTAAATGTTTAAAAGCCAAATTCCATACTTGATCAGGGAGCTCCCATGTCCACGCAGAAACCGGCCTTCAACCACGCGCTGACGAACTGGACCGGGCCACTTGGACTTCCCGATTTCACGGCATTCAACGACGACGATTTCGCCGCCGCCTTCGACGCGGCCCTTATCTCGGACCTTGCCGACATCGATGCGATCGTCACCCACCCAGAAGCGCCGACCATTGACAATACGCTGAAGGCGCTGCAGCTTTCGGGCAAGGATCTCGATCATGTCTCGGCAATCTTCTGGCTGCGTGCCGGTGCGCATACCAATGATACGATCCAGGCTCTGGAGCGCGTGATCGCGCCCAAAATGTCGCGGCATGCTTCATCGATCATGATGAATCCACATCTCTTCGCCCGCATCGATTCGCTCTTTGAGCAGCGCGACCTGCTCGGACTCGACGCGGAGACTGACCGCGTCCTCGAAAAGACCTGGAAAGGCTTTGTACGCAGCGGCGCGAAGCTCGATGAACAAGGCAAGGCGCGGCTCGCCGACATCAACGAGCGGCTCGCAAGCCTTGGCGCGCAATTCGGCCAGAACGTGCTCAAGGACGAAGCCGACTGGGCCCTTTTCATCACCGATGAAGCGGAACTTGCCGGCCTGCCGGATTTCGTGCGCGACGCCATGCGAGGCGCTGCCGAGGAACGCGGGCGCAATGATGCATGGGCCGTGACGCTCTCGCGCTCGATTATCGAGCCCTTCCTGTCTTTCTCTGAGAATCGCAACTTGCGGGAGAAGGCATTCCGCGCCTGGGCAGCACGCGGCGAGAACGGCGCCGAAACCGACAATACTGCGATTGTTGCCGAAATGGTGAAGCTGCGCGCAGAAAAGGCGGGGCTCCTCGGCTATAAAAGCTTTGCCGCCTATAAGCTCGACGACACCATGGCGAAAACGCCAAAGGCGGTGATGGATTTGCTTGAGCCTGTGTGGGAAAAGGCCAAGGAACGGGCGGCGGAAGAGGAAGTGGACTTGCAGCGCCTCATTGCCGGGGAAGGCCGCAACCACAGGGTCGAGCCATGGGACTGGCGCTACTATGCCGAGAAGCTGCGCAACGAACGCTTCGCCTTCGACGAAACCGAACTCAAGCGATATCTCCAGCTTGAAAAGATTATCGAAGCCTGTTTCGACGTTGCGACCCGCCTCTTCGGCATTCGCTTCGCCGAAAGGACCGGGATTCCCACCTGGCATCCCGATGTACGCGTCTGGGAGGTGTTCAACCCAGATGGCAGCAAGCGCGGCCTTTTCCTTGGCGACTACTTCAATCGCCAGTCGAAGCGCTCGGGCGCCTGGATGAGCGCCCTGCAGTCACAGCATAAGCTCGACGGCGACCATGCGCCGATCATCTACAACGTCATGAATTTCGCCAAGCCGTCAAAGGGCGAGCCGGCGCTGCTTTCGCTCGATGGCGCTCGAACCCTGTTCCACGAATTCGGCCACGCCCTGCACGGGCTCTTGTCGGATGTGACCTGGCCGGCCGTATCGGGAACCTCGGTTTCGCGCGACTTTGTCGAACTTCCCTCGCAATTATATGAGCACTGGCTGACCGTACCCGCCATACTCGAGAAATATGCCGTCCACTACCGGACGGGCGAAGCGATGCCAAAGGCGTTGCTCGACAAGGTGCTGGCCGCCAATACCTTCAACGCCGGGTTCAACACGGTGGAGTTTACCTCATCTGCGCTGGTCGACATGGCATTCCACGCCGACGGCACGCCGCCATCCGATCCAATTGAATTTGAAGCCGCCACATTGAAGCAGCTTGAAATGCCGGATGCGATCATCATGCGCCACCGCACGCCGCATTTCACCCATGTCTTCTCGGGCGACGGCTATTCGGCCGGATACTATTCCTACATGTGGTCGGAAGTACTCGATGCCGACGCTTTCAAGGCATTTGAGGAAAGCGGCGACGTGTTTAACTCCGAACTTGCGGATAAGCTGAAGCAGTTTATCTACTCGTCCGGCGGCAGCCGCGACCCGGAGGAGCTTTATAAGGCATTCCGCGGCAAGATGCCCACGCCCGATGCGATGATCGAAAAGCGTGGGCTTGCGTAAACGCTGATCAGTTAACCGAAAGACGCACGTCGAGATTGCTGCGCGTAGCCTCCGAATAGGGGCAGACAATATGCGCGGCGTCGACAATCTCACGGGCCTGCGTTGCATCGACGCCGGGCATCGTAATGGCAAGGGCAACGTCGAGGCCGAAACCCTTGCCGTCCGCGCGCGGGCCAATGCCAACCGTCGCGGTTACAGCCGTTTCCTCCGAAATTTTAACCTTGCGCTGCGAAGCGACGAATTTGATCGCGCCGAGGAAGCACGCCGAATAACCGGCGGCAAACAGCTGCTCCGGATTGGTGCCGCCAGCACCGTTGCCTCCGAGCTCCTTCGGCGTTGAAAGCGTCACTTCGAGGCGTCCGTCTTCGCTCTTGGCACTGCCATCGCGTCCGCCGGTTGCCGTTGCCCTGGTGGTGTAGAGAATGCTCATCGTCGTTACCTCTGGTTGAATTCATTCGACACGCTTTAAATTGCACACAACTTAATTGTACGCAATATGAATTTCGGATATAGATGATAAAAAATTAAATGATGCGCAATCGAAGCACGCCGATTAGATTGTGCTTGACTGAGAGCAGGAGTTTCCAGAATGAAGAAAACAGCGCCAACTGAATCGGACTCGCTGCTGAAGCTCGACAATTTCCTATGCTTCGCGATCTATTCGACCGCAAATGCCGTGACCCGCGCCTATCAGCCACGGCTTTCAGCGCTTGGACTTACTTACCCCCAATACCTCGTCATGGTCGTACTGTGGGAGGCGGAGAACCAGACCGTCAGGGCCATCGGTGACCGGCTCAACCTCGATTCAGGGACGCTGACGCCGCTGTTGAAGCGGCTAGAGGCAATGGACCTTATCACCCGTCGCCGCGGCACCGTGGACGAGCGTCAGGTCCTGATCAATCTGACGGATAGCGGGCGCAGCCTGCGTGCAAAGGCGGAAGTGGTGCCGCTCGCGATCGGCAAGGCCTTTGGCTGCACGCTCGAAGATGCCAAATCGCTGAGAACAGAGTTATTGGACATGCGCGACAATCTCATCGCGAGCATCGAGACAAGGGATCAGCCGGCATGAACACAAACCACAGCACGCCGCTTGAAGTACGCGCATTGTTGTTCGACGTGCTGGGCACCGTCGTCGATTGGCGCAGCGGGATCGCGCGGCAGGTATCTTCTTTTTTCGAGCGTTGCGGCGTCGTTCACATCGACGCAGCTGCTTTCGCCGATACTTGGTCGCGCCTCTACGATCAGGCGACGGACGCGGTGCGCAGCGGCAAACGCCCCTTCGCGCGGCTGGACGTGCTGAATCGGGAAAATCTCGAGGCGGCGTTCAAAGCCGTCAATATAGAGCCAAAGCTCTTGCCGAGCGCCGACCTCGATGAATTGAACCTCGCCTGGCATCGCCTCGACCCCTGGCCTGACTCCATCTCCGGCCTGACGCGATTGAAGTCGAAATTCCTCATCGGGCCTCTATCCGGTGGCAATACCAGCCTCCTTCTCGACATGGCAAAGCGCGCGGGACTGCCGTGGGACGTCATCCTCGGATCGGACGTTGTCCAGGTCTACAAACCCGCGCCTGAGGCCTATTTGCGTACAAGCGAATTCTTGCGGTTGCGACCAGATCAGGTCATGCTGGTTGCGGCTCACAATGACGACCTGGCCGGAGCGCGTCGCTGCGGAATGCGTACGGCCTTTGTGCCAAGGCCAACCGAGCACGGTCCGTCCCAGACCACCGATCTCGCGCCTCTTGACGATTGGGATGTAATTGCCAGCGATCTAGTCGATCTGGCGGACAAGCTCGGCGCATAAAAAAGGGCGCGGTTGCCCGCGCCCTTGAATTTCGAAAGTCCGCGTCCTGTCAGGCTGCGATCTGCTTCGGCTGAATCAGTCCGCGCGCAACGAGCAGTTCGGCGATCTGGATTGTGTTGAGCGCCGCACCCTTGCGCAGATTGTCGGAAACGACCCAGAGTGACAGGCCATTTTCCACGGTGATGTCTTCGCGGATACGCGAAATATAAGTGGCATCCTCGCCTGCGGCTTCGTAAGGCGTGATATAGCCGCCATCCTCGGCGCGATCGATGACGAGGCATCCTGGGGCATCGCTCAGGATCTCGCGGGCTTCCTCAGCGCTCATCGGGCTTTCAAACTCGATATTGACCGCCTCGGAATGGCCGATGAACACCGGCACGCGCACGCAGGTCGCCGTCAGCTTGATCTTGGGGTCGAGCATCTTCTTGGTCTCCGCGACCATCTTCCACTCTTCCTTGGTGTAGCCATCCTCCATGAAGACGTCGATGTGGGGGATGACATTGAAGGCAATCCGCTTGGTGAACTTCTTGTTCGTCACCGGATCGGCCACGAAGACGGCACGTGACTGTTCGAACAGCTCGTCCATGCCCTCCTTGCCGGCGCCGGAAACCGACTGGTAGGTGGCAACGACGACGCGCTTGATCCTGGCCCTGTCATGCAGCGGCTTCAAGGCGACGACCAATTGCGCGGTCGAGCAATTGGGATTGGCGATGATGTTCTTCTTCGTGAACCCGGTAATTGCGTCCGGATTCACTTCCGGCACGATCAGGGGCACGTTGGCGTCGTAGCGCCAAGCCGAAGAGTTGTCGATGACGACGCAGCCCTGTGCGCCGATCTTCGGTGACCATTCCTTGGAAATATTACCGCCGGCCGACATTAGGCAGATGTCGGTGTCGGAAAAGTCATAGGTGTCGAGCGCCTTCACCTTCAGCGTCCGGTCCCCGAAGGACACTTCCGTGCCCTGTGACCGCCGCGATGCGAGGGCAACAACTTCGCTTACCGGGAAGCCGCGCTCTTCGAGGATGGTAAGCATTTCGCGGCCCACATTGCCCGTGGCGCCAACAACCGCAACCTTGAAACTCATTTTAGCAATCTCCTGTCCCCTCTCTGCTTTGGAAAACCCGCTGGCCGTTGCGGGTCTCACCCCCGGGCCGGACCCGGGAGGGGCGAGCAGGCCAAGGGAAATCAGACCGTTTTGGTGGTCGTTTTCGCAGTCTGTTTGGCCATGGTGGTGAGGACGGACGCGGGCACGCCAAGGCGTCCGGCGATCAGGCCGGAACGGTTCATCAGGGCGAGAGCAAATGATTCGCTTGCCACGAGAGGCGTCTCCATATCCGTCTGTGCTTGTACGCACTTTCGTAAAAGAGTCAATCGTCCGCTCAAATGACAAGAATATGTCGTGTTCCACATGATTTTGGACAATTTACGTAAGGTGCGGGCTTTGCTTTCTTCAATATTTAGTCAACAATTTGCATGTGCATGAGGTGCATGACCTTTGGGGGGAGAAATTCCGGAGGACATTCACCGGCGCATGGTCAACACGAGCCAAGTGCATCGGGGGATATGATCATGCGCAGTGTCGACAGTGGAGAACACCAATTGGGGTTTGCTGTGGGTGTTCTTGGTTCAACTGCCGTTTTCTGGGAGGAATACAATGGCAACGACGTCTTTGGCCGACTCGTCCAGTCGGGGAATGACGCGGGAAGAGAAGAAGGTTATCTTCGCTTCCTCGCTCGGTACCGTCTTCGAATGGTACGACTTTTATCTTTATGGGTCCTTGGCAGCCTTCATCGGCGCGGCCTTCTTCAGCGAATATCCTGAAGCAACACGCAATATCTTCGCACTGCTCGCCTTTGCCGCAGGCTTTCTTGTCCGCCCGTTCGGCGCACTGGTCTTCGGTCGTATCGGCGATCTCGTCGGCCGCAAATACACGTTCCTTGTGACCATCCTGATCATGGGCCTGTCGACCTTCCTCGTCGGTATCCTTCCAGGATCGGCGAGCTGGGGCATTGCAGCTCCGGTCATCCTGATCGCTCTGCGCATGCTGCAGGGTTTGGCTCTTGGCGGTGAATATGGTGGTGCTGCGACCTACGTCGCCGAACACGCGCCGGACAATAAGCGCGGCTATTACACGAGCTGGATCCAGACCACGGCGACGCTGGGTCTCTTCCTCTCGCTCATCGTCATCCTCGTCATCCAGAATTGGCTCGGCAAGGAAGCGTTTGCGGCATGGGGCTGGCGCTTGCCGTTCATCCTGTCCTTTGTCCTTCTCGGCATTTCCGTCTGGATTCGGTTGTCCTTGAGTGAATCGCCTGCCTTCCAACGGATGAAAGAAGAAGGCAAGGGCTCCAAGGCCCCGCTTTCGGAAGCCTTTGGCCAATGGAAAAACGCCAAAATCGCGCTTCTGGCCCTCTTCGGTCTCACCGCAGGCCAGGCGGTCGTCTGGTATTCCGGCCAGTTCTATGCACTGTTCTTCCTGCAGAACGTGCTGAAGGTCGATGGGCAATCGGTCAATATCATGATCGCTATCGCCCTGTTGCTGGGTACGGGCTTCTTCGTCTTCTTCGGCTGGCTATCCGACAGGATCGGGCGCAAGCCCATCATCATGGCGGGTCTTGCACTGGCGATCATCACCTATTTCCCGTTGTTCCATGCGTTGACCTGGGCTGCCAACCCGGCATTGGCGAAGGCACAGGAAACGGTGCGGGCAACCGTTACAGCGGCCCCCGGTGATTGCAACTTCCAGTTCAATCCCGTCGGAACCCGCAAGCCGGTCAGCTCGTGCGATATTGCCACCGACTTCCTGGCAAAGAGCTCGATACCCTATGACATCGTAGCGACCGCACCTGCAGGCACGCCGGCAACCGTGACGATCGGCAGCGAAACCGTCTCATCGTTCGACGGCGCAACTGCCGGCGCAGATGCTGCGGCGAAGACGGCGGCCTTCACCAAGGGCGTCAACACCGCGCTCCAGGACGGGGGCTATCCTCTGGTCCGCGACCCCGCCAAGGTTGCTGATTCAAAGCTCGATGCCTTTGTAGCTGCCAATCCGAAGCTCGCACTTGACGCGGCCGCCATTCGCGGCGGAACAAAAACCATGGTGCCGGTGGCGCAGGCGGTAAAGGACAAGCTGATCACCGCTGACGAGGCGGCCGGCGCAACGGAAGTCGCGGTCTTCTCCGTTCCGGGCGCTGGGGCATTCAGAATGGTGGCTGATCCGGCGGCCGTCAATTGGCCGAAGGTTATCGGTATTCTGTTCATCCTCGTGCTCTACGTCACGATGGTTTACGGGCCAATTGCCGCGATCCTGGTCGAGATGTTCCCGACCCGCATCCGCTATACCGGCATGTCCCTGCCCTACCACATCGGTAATGGCTGGTTTGGCGGCCTGTTGCCTGCAACGGTGTTCGCAATGAGCGCTGCCAAGGGCGATATCTACTATGGCCTATGGTATCCGATCGTGATTGCGGCGATGACCCTCGTCATCGGCCTGCTTTTCGTACGCGATACGAAAGGCACGGATCTTCATGCCGTAGAGTGATCCCGCACAAATGAGAAAGCCCGGCGCGATTCTGTCGCGCCGGGCTTTTCTTTTGTTGGTGCGATGCTACTCAGGCCGCAAGGGCCTTGAACTTGGCGAGAATCGCATCGCCCATTTCGACGGTGCCGACCTTGGTCTTGCCTTCCGACATGATGTCGCCCGTACGGATGCCGTCATCGAGAACGCCGGCAATCGCAGCCTCCAGCCGATCGGCTTCGGCAATCATGTTGAACGAATAGCGCAGGCACATCGCAAACGAGGCGATCATCGCGATCGGATTGGCAGCGCCTGTACCGGCAATGTCCGGCGCGGAGCCGTGCACGGGCTCATAGAGCGCCTTGCGGCTGCCGGTCTTTGCATCGGGTGCGCCGAGCGACGCCGACGGCAGCATGCCGAGGGAACCCGTCAACATGGCTGCGATGTCGGACAGCATATCGCCGAACAAATTATCCGTGACGATGACGTCGAACTGCTTGGGCCAGCGCACGAGTTGCATGCCGCCGGCGTCAGCCAGCATGTGCTCCAGCTTGACGTCGGAATACTTGGCCTTGTGCGTCGCCGTGACGACCTCGTTCCAGAGCACACCCGACTTCATGACGTTGCGCTTTTCCATCGACGTCACCTTGTTGGCGCGGGTGCGCGCAAGCTCGAAGGCGACACCGGAAATGCGCTCGATCTCGTAAGTGTCGTAAACCTGCGTATCGATGCCGCGCTTCTGACCGTTGCCGAGATCGCGAATCTCCTTCGGCTCGCCAAAATAGACGCCGCCGGTCAGCTCACGAACAATCAGGATGTCGAGGCCCTCCACCACATCCTTCTTGAGCGACGAGGAGTCCGCAAGTGCCGGATAGCAGATGGCGGGACGCAGATTGGCGAAAAGCTCCATGTCCTTTCGCAGGCGCAAAAGTCCGGCTTCCGGACGGACGTCGTAAGGTACGCTGTCCCACTTCGGTCCACCCACTGCGCCGAAGAGCACAGCATCGGCGGCCAGTGCCTTGGCCATGTCGGCTTCCGAAATCGCTGCACCATGCGCGTCATAGGCGCTGCCGCCGACGAGGCCTTCATCGAGCACGAACTCGCTGGCAAGTTCGGCATTCATGTAGGCAATGATCTTGCGAACCTCGGCCATTGCCTCGGGCCCAATGCCGTCACCTGGAAGAAGAAGGAGCTTTTTCGATGCCATCAGGGGAAAACCTCTAGAGCGGTTGAATGGAATGGCGGTTCCTTAGCGCAAGTTCGGCAAAGATGGAAAGCGTTGCGCGCAATTTTCTGAAACTTTGGCGGGTCTGCAAATGAAAAGGCCCGCCGAAGCGGGCCCGATAAGCAATCTTATAAACACTCAAGCCCAGGGGCGCTTTTCCGCATTCGCGGTTTCGAACGTATCGATCTTGGACGCCTTTTCCATCGTCAGACCGATGTCGTCGAGGCCATTGAGCATGCAGTAACGGCGGAACGCGTCGAGGTCGAAGTGGATCGTGCCGCCATCGGGTCCCTTGATCGTCATCTCCTCGAGATCGACCGAAAGCGTCGCATTGGCGCCGCGCTGCGCATCGTCCATCAATTTGTCGAGATCATCATGGCTGACGCGGATCGGCAAAATGCCGTTCTTGAAGCAGTTGTTGTAGAAGATATCGGCGAAGCTGGTCGAAATAACGCAGCGTATGCCAAAATCGAGCAGGGCCCACGGCGCATGCTCACGGCTCGAACCGCAGCCGAAATTGTCGCCTGCGACCAGAATCTGCGCCTTGCGATAGGCAGGCTTGTTAAGGACGAAGTCCGGATTCTCGCTGCCGTCTTCATTGTAGCGCATCTCGGCAAAAAGGCCCGTACCGAGACCGGTGCGCTTGATCGTCTTCAGGTAATCCTTCGGGATGATCATGTCGGTGTCGACATTGACGATGGGCAGCGGAGCCGCAACGCCGGTGAGCTTGGTGAATTTGTCCATGGTGTCAGCCTGCAGAATTCCGGAAAGAGACGTATGGTTCGCTTTACACCAGCTTTGCAGCGAATCAAAGCGTTTCGCCTGTGGCACTTTGAGCGCTGCGCCGCTTCACGCAGGATTGCACTTGTCTTGATGCGGCGATCAAGGCACAAAACCGCCATGACGAAACCTTTTCGCCTGCGTCGCTCAGTTCTTTACGTTCCCGCATCGAATGCCAAGGCCCTTGCCAAGGTCGCTTCGCTGCAAGCGGATGCCGTCATATTCGACCTGGAGGACGCTGTGGCTCCCGAGGCGAAAGAGGCCGCCCGGGAAAGTCTCCGTAACTATTTCCACGCTCAATCAGCAACCAGAGCAGAGCGGATCATCCGGATCAACGGGCTTGATACCGAATGGGGCGCCGAGGACCTTCTCGCCGCCCGCGCCTGCAGGCCCGACGCCATTCTCCTGCCTAAAGTTCAGACGCCGCAGGACGTGGCCAACGTTGCCGAGGTTCTCGACGATACCGATGCTTCGGAAAACATCCGGTTATGGGCGATGATCGAGACGGCCCGCGGCATCCTCAACGTCGATGCAATCGCCGAGCTTGGACTGCGTTCGACCGCGCGTCTTGACTGTCTCGTCGTCGGCACCAACGACATAGCGAAGGAAACAGGAACTCGTCTGGAGAAGGGCCGCGCGTTTTTCGTTGCGTGGCTCATGCAGGTGCTTCTTTGCGCGAGGGCCGGCAAGCTCGATGTCATCGACGGCGTGTTCAATGACTTTGCTGACCTTGCGGGGTTCGCCGACGAATGCGCCGAGGCCGCAGCGATGGGCTTCGATGGCAAAAGTCTCGTTCACCCCACGCAGATCGAGCCCGCCAATGTGGCATTCCTTCCCAATGAACAAGCCTTAAGTGAAGCGCGTGCCATCGTCGCCGCCTTTGCGCAGCCGGAGAACGCCAACAAGGGTGTCATCTCGCTCGCCGGAAAAATGATCGAACGCCTGCATCTTGAAACGGCACAAAAGCTCGTGACAAAGATGGAGGCTCTTGGCAGAAATTGAGCGAAGCCGGATCGGCTGGTTTCGCTTTGAACCTGGGAAAACACCATGAAACTTTATCGGCTTCTGACAGGCCCTGATGATGCGAGCTTCTGTCACAAGGTTACGGCCGCCATCAACAAGGGATGGCATATTTACGGATCGCCGACCTACGCCTTCAACTCGGCGACGGGGGTGATGCAATGCGGCCAGGCAGTCGTCAAGGATGTAGATGGCGTGGACTATGAGCCGGGTATCAAGCTCGGCGACTATTGAATCGCTGAAATGCCGGCCCGCGCTTCATCGCCTCTACCCATCGACAGTGGCCTCGATCCGTTCCATGTCCTCATCCGATAGCCCGAAATGGTGGCCGATCTCGTGGATCAGGACGTGGGTCACGATATCGCCGAGGGCCTCTTCATACTCAGCCCAATAGTCGAGGATTGCACGCCTGTAGAGGGTGATGCGATTTGTCTGCTGTCCGGTCTGCAGCGAGAAACGTTCACCGATGCCCGATCCCTCGAAAAGCCCAAGAAGATCAAACGGCGATTCCAGGCCCATATCTTCAACGATCTGGTCCTCGGGGAAATCCGAGATCTGAATGGTGATATCGCCGCAAAGGCTGCGGAAGGTTTCCGGCAGATGTGCATAAGCCTCAATCGCCAGCGATTCGATCTCGCCAAGCGAAGGTGACAATCGGTTACCCCAGTCGGCAGCTTGGTTGCTTCGGGCCATTGCAACTCCATGATGACGTTCCGGCATCATATAGTGCGTTTTGCCACCGTATACGAGGTGTGTGCTTGCCAGCATTCACGCGTGGGCTTTGGCACCAAGCAGCAGCCGTTCCATACGCCTGAAGCTTTCCGCAAGCACGGTAGGGTCGCGAAGGCCATGGGCAAGCATAATACCGCCCTGCCATTCAGCCACCGCGTTGCGTGCTATCGCAAGGGCAGTGGATGGCCGAATGCCCGAGCGCCCCAGCTCCCGGCCGATGAAACCGATGAGGAGGCTGAAGGCTTCGGCCGCTCGGCTCGCCGCCTCAGGTGAATCGCGGCGAAAATCCCGGATGCCCAGCGCGATCGGACAACCATGCTCGACGCGGCTCTTGAGCGATTGGGCGAGTTTGTCGATCAGCAGTTGCAGGCGACGCCGGGGATCCTGGTCCGAGGCGACGATCTGGGTCAGCATGTCTTCGGTTTCGGCAACGAAAATGTCCGCGACGCTGCGCGCAAGATCGGTCTTTGTCTTGAAATAATAATAGATATTGCCCAGCGGAATGCCGGAGCTGACCGCTATATCGGCGAGACTGGTCACGGCATAACCCTGACGCCAGAACAGCCCCGCAGCCGTCGCAGTCAGAATTTCCCGTTTGTCGTTTTGCTTAGCCATCAGCGCTCGGCAGTCATTCAACTGACTCGCATTATGACGCAAAGCCGGATCAAAGCCAATCGCTGGAACGATTGGACAATCAGGGAAGCCGCCTAATCCTCGATCGGCCGCGCTTCCGAAGGAAGCATTATCGGAATGCCGTCGCGAACCGGATAGGCGAGATGAGCGGATTTGGAAATCAGCTCGGAGTTCGCCTGATCGTAGGTCAGCGGACCCTTGGTCAAGGGACACACCAGCAGTTCCAGTAGTTTGACGTCGATAGGCGTATCGCGTTTCTCTTCGGCCATTGCCGGGTCCTCGTCCTATTGCAGACTGCCTTCAAAGCCATCTTCATCCTTGGCGAGGGCTATTTCGGTGATGGCTATAAGGGTCTCTGCCCGTGTCTTCAGGTCGGCGGCTTCGAGCAGCGCCTGCTTTTCGGCGGCGCCGAACGGCGACATCATCGCCAATGCGTTGACCAGTGTCTCATTCCCTGCGCGGGCGATGCCGTCCCAGTCCGCTTCCAGGCTATTGGCGTCGAGATACGCGCGGAAGACGCGCAGGAGCGCCGCGCGATCGACTTCCGACTCATCGGCTTCGTCGAGATCGGCACGCAAGGGTGCGATCTTGCATTGCCGGAAGGGCGCTCGCGTTCCAAGTTCCTTGACGATGCGAAACCGGCAGATGCCCTGAAGCGTGATCAGCACGCGTCCGTCGCCCGTTTCTGCGAAGGAGGTGATCCGGCCGAGGCAGCCGACTTCGCACAGCTCGGCTTCTTCACCCTCCTCCTGGTCAAAGCGCGGCTGGATCATGCCGATGATGCGTTTGCCGGAAAGCGCCGCATCTATCATCGCAAGGTAGCGCGGTTCGAAGATGTTGAGCGGCAGTTGTCCGCCGGGTAGCAGCAATGCCCCGGATAGCGGAAAGATCGGCACGCTCTCCGGAATATCCTCCAGCGTCCGATAGCGCACGTTTCCTGCCTTCATCATTTTCTCCAAGCCGGATCGGACAAGTCGCGACCGACGGCTATAGTGCCTGATTTTCCTCAGGAAAACAGCAGGGATGACAATTTACGACGCGCAGTGACGGAAGATGGATCGGTTGGGCCCCACGCGTCGAAAAACTGCAACAGCTGTTTGCGGGCGCCATCGTCGTTCCAGCCACGATCGGCCTTCATGATGGCGAGAAGATGATCGGCTGCCGCATCCCGCTCGCCCTTCGCGTTCAGGATCATCGCAAGATCGAAGCGCGCCTGATAATCCTTGGGGTTTGCCTGAAGACTGGCTTCAAGCGCTACGGCATCACCGAGCGTCGCAACCTGCTCGGCAAGCGCAATCCTGGCCTCGGCGGTGCGCACACTCGCATCCTGCCGCTTGTCAGCAGGTACGAGATCCAGGCTCGCCCTCGCCTGCGCCACGTCGCCGAGTTCGACAAGCGCGGTTGCGAGTCCGGCGAGAGCTGCGACGTGATCCGGCACCTCGCCGAGGATGGCGGAATAGATCTGTGCTGCTTCCTCGAAATGGCCTGTCTCCGTCGCCTCGGTTGCCGCATCAAGCGCCGATTGAATAGCGGCATCCCTGCCGCCATCCGGCGAAGCGATACGGTTGATGAACTCGGTGACTTTCGATTCTGGCAAGGCTCCCATAAAACCATCGACCGGCTTGCCGTCGGCGAAAGCGATAACAGCCGGGATGGATTGAATGCCAAGTTGCCCGGCGATGGCCGGATGATCGTCGATATTCATCTTGACGAGTTTCACCCGTCCGCCCGCGGTCTGCACGGCCTTTTCCAAGATCGGCGTCAACTGCTTGCAGGGCCCGCACCAGGGTGCCCAGAAGTCGACCAGAACCGGCTGTTGCTTTGATTCGGCAATCACGTCCTTGGAGAAAGCTGCCGTTGTCGTGTCCTTGATCAATTCAGCGGTGGCCGAACCGTTCGGCGCACTTGTACCGAACGACACGCTTGTTGCACCGGTGGTGGAAGCGCCATAGCTGCTGCCAAACGGGTTGTCAGTGTTGCTCATCAATTTCTCCCGTTATCCGTCAGGTGTTCGCAAAAGCTCGAAGACACCAGCTATCAGTTTGGGACCGATCCGTCTATTTTCAAGATCAGCGGATCATGTCCGGTCGCCTTGAGGAACGTCAAGAGATCATCGCGGATGATGGAACTCGTAGCATCATTGCTGAGGGGATGTGCGTTGATAGTGTCGTGCTGCATGAGCCCCTCGTCGAGCACCACTCTCACTTGATGCTGATCATCATTGATCACGCCAAAAACGCTCACCGCACCCGGAGTGAGACCAAGATATTCGAGCAGTTTTTCCGGCTTGCCAAAGGAAACGCGGCTCGCCGCGCCAATCTTGCTGTGGATGGTTTTCAGGTCGACCTCGGCCTCCTCGTCGACCGTCACCAGGAAGAAATTGTCCTTCTTGTCCTTGAGAAAGAGATTTTTCGTATGTGCTCCCGGTATCTGACCGCGAAGATCCTGGGCTTCGCCCACCGTGAAGACCGGCGCATGGCGAATCGTCGATATTTCGATGTTGAGTTCGTCCAGAAACTGCAGCAGCTCGTCGAAAGTCTTGGGCATGACAACGTTCTCAAGGGGTTTAGCGGGGCTTCTGCGTTTTAGATAATGGCTCGGTGAAGCGGCCTCAAGCGAAAAGCCCAGATCAGGGTGTTTTGCCGATTTTTCGCTATATCGTTCAGAAGTTGAAAAAACCCTGTTGCAATTAGCCAGCGCTTGGGCCATATAGGCCCCGCTTCGCAAGACAGACTGGCGCATGCGGGAGTAGCTCAGGGGTAGAGCACAACCTTGCCAAGGTTGGGGTCGTGGGTTCGAATCCCATTTCCCGCTCCAGTTGTCTCAATAATTTGAAGCACTTAAGCAAGGCGTCCTCCGGGGCGCCTTCTTGCTTTTATGCGCAAACTTCCAAATAGCTCCCCGCTTTTCAGCAGCCAGTAAGCGTAGGTGTGGGATTAATTTTGGACATTGCTGAGTTTTGCGATTTCCCGCTATACAATATTGACACGGCCCAGACATGCTGAATCTATGCTTGACAGAGAGGAGCTTGTCGCGATGGACAATTTGATTGGCGTTGGGGTCTATACGCCGGCGGAAGCTGGGAGGCTTTTGCACGTCCGTCCATCGAAAATATCACGTTGGCTTCGTGGTCACCGGGTGCAGGGTAAAGTGTACGAGCCGCTTTGGACGCCAGATATCAACTTGGGCGACGAACGAGTTTTCCTTGGCTTTCGTGATCTTATGGAAGTCCGGGTCGCCGATGCATTTATTCGCGCTGGTGTTTCCGCAATTCGGGTTCGATCCACCATTGTTGCCGCCCGTGAGATGATTGGACAGGATCATCCACTCTCTTCCGACAGGTTTCGCACCGACGGACGTGAGATTTTTCTGCACATCATAGAAACGGACGAGGAGGGGCAACAGCGCGAACGGCTGTTGAATCTCTTCCGCAAGCAATATGAGTTCAAGGGCATACTTGACCCCATCCTCAAGACTGTCGATTTCGGAGATGACGGCAATCCCCTACTGTGGTGGCCAGGTGGTCGCAAGCTGAACGTAGTCGTAGATCCGGCGCGGTCATTTGGGCAACCAATTGACGCTGCATCCAGCGTACCCACTGCGGTACTCGCTGCGGCCGCTATTCAAGAAGGAATCGAGGGAGCGGCGCAAGCATATGAAGTGAGCGAGGCATCAATCCGCCGGTCTGTTGAATTCGAGAATTCGATGTAGCAACGGGTCGCAGCGTGAATGTTTTATTTGATAACTGCATTTCGACAGTCATAGCGCCCACACTTCACGGCTTCATCAACAATTACGGTGACGCAGCATTCCACATAAAGGATGTTCCTGGACTGCCTAATGGCCGACATTCCGCCGATATAGAATGGATTGACCACCTTCGAAAGGCACCCGAAAAGTGGATATTTGTTTCCGGGGATGGTCGCGTCCTCAAAAATCCTGGGGAACGAGCAGCGCTGCGATCCGCAGGGCTCCATGGTTTCATATTGGCCCCCGCTTATCAGAGAACTCCGTTGAACCAAGTCGCTGCAACATTGGTATGGCGTTTGCCTGAAATGCTTAAGATCACGCAATTGCTCGCCGCACCATCAATGCACGAAATTCCAATAGGGAAGTTGACGAAGCTTCGCCAGTTGCCGGTTTGACAAACAGGTTGTCGGGGTCGAATACAAGCGCCGTTTGTTGGGCGCCTTCTTGCTATTTGGCCCCGCCGATCCAACGGTGATCGCCGCTTCATCCCACCGCGCATTGCAATCTCCAGCCAAAGCGGTAAATCCTAGGATCATGGCACAGAAGAAAGCGCACGAGGTCGATTCGTTCCTGAGAAGGCTCGATCGAGCCTATCCCATCATTCTCATCTATGGGCCCGACAAGGGGCTCGTCAGCGAACGCGCAGCCGCATTCATCAAGCTTACGGACCTTTCCCCGGATGACCCGTTTGCCGTAATCCGGCTCGATGCGGATGCGGTTCAGGCAGAGCCCGGAAAACTATCCGACGAAGCCAATACCATTTCCATGTTTGGCGGTGAGCGGCTGATCTGGGTGCGAAATGCCTCCGGCCAAAAGGGCCTCGCCGATGCAGTCGCTCATCTTGCAAAAAACCCTCCGCAAGCGACCTTCATTCTCATCGAAGCCGGCGACCTGAAGAAGGGCGCCGGCCTGCGTGGCATCGTCGAACAAAGCGCCAGCGCCATGGCCTTGCCCTGTTACAGCGACGATGCGCGCAGCCTCGATGCGACGATTGATGAGATGATGACGCGCTATGGACTGCAGATCAGCCTCGATGCCCGTAACCTCCTCAAGGAGAGCCTCGGCGGCGACCGGCTAGCGACGCGCGGCGAACTTGAAAAAATCTGCCTCTATGCGCACGGGAGCGAGCGCATCACCATAGATGACGTGCGGGACATCATTGGCGATGTCAGCGCCGTATCCCATGAAGCGATTATCGACGCTATCATGGTGGGCAATCTTGCCGATTTTACCCACGCCTTTGACCGGGTGATCGGGACAGGCTCATCGAGTTTTCTCATCCTGAGCAGCGCAATTCGCCAGTTTCAGTCGTTACAAACGTTACGTTACGGCATGGAAACGGAGGGCAGAAATGCGGGATCGGCCGTTGCGACGGCCAAGCCTCCCGTATTCTTTGCGCGCAAAAAGCTCGTAGAGACCGCGTTGCAGCGCTGGTCGACCCTGACGTGTGCCCGCGCCATCGAGCGGTTGCAAAGAACCGTGCTTGAAAGTCGGCGCAACGCGGATCTGGCTGTGCCAATCATCCGCCGGTCGCTCATCGCCCTCGCAGCGGAAGCGGCCAGGGCCGGGCGGCCCGGCCGCTAACGGGATTTCGCTCGGAAATCAGCTTTGCAGGCGCCGGCAAACCTCATCGAGTTGCTCCAGCGTCGTGTAATGAATGCGCACGTCGCCGCCCTTGTTCTGATGATTGACCGTCACGCGCATGCCGGTCACATCGGAAAGCAGCTTTTCCAACGCCCGTGTATCCGCGTCCTTTTCGCTGTCGCGCTCGGCCCTCGGCTTCGGTGTCGGCGACTCGCCGCCGCTTTGCGCCAAAGCCTCGGCCTGGCGCACCGAAAGCCCATCGCGCACGATCTTGTCCGCTAGTGCGCCTGGGTTTTCTGCAGTAATAAGCGTACGCGCATGGCCGGCGGAGAGCGCGCCATTGGTGATCATGTCGCGTACCGGCTCCGGCAATTTCAAGAGGCGCAGCGTATTGGCGACATGGCTGCGGCTCTTGCCGATCACTTGCGCAAGATCAGCTTGAGTATACTCGTGATCGTCTATAAGTTGTTGATATCCCATGCCTTCTTCGATCGGATTGAGATCGGCGCGCTGGACGTTCTCGATGATCGCCAACTCAAGCGCAACGCGATCATTAACCTCGCGAATGATCACGGGGATCGATGCCACCCCGGCGCGCTGCGCCGCACGCCAGCGGCGTTCTCCGGCAATGAGTTCATAATGATCGGGCGAACCGCTGACGGGACGCACGACAACCGGCTGGACGATGCCATGTTTACGGATCGACTGTGTCAGATCCTCAAGATCGCCTTCCGTGAAAAGCCGGCGCGGATTGCGTGGGTTGCGCGTTATGAATTCGATCGGAATGTTTCGGTCCTGCGACGCCACCGGATGCGATGCGCTTTCCTCGGGAACGCGGTCCATTTCGCCGATAAGCGCCGCAAGTCCACGGCCAAGGCGCTTTTTCGAGAGATCTTCATTCATAGTCGTCAACTTTCATAATCATTTCGTCTTCGAATCGATATTCAGGCCGCGCGTAGATGGCGTTCGCGCTGGATGACTTCCGATGCAAGCTGAAGGTATGCCTGGCTGCCAGCACATTTCAAATCATACAGGATAGCCGGGATACCATAAGACGGCGCTTCGGAAACGCGAACATTGCGAGGAATTACGGTTCGATAGACCTTGTCCCCCATGAACGAGCGAACATCGTCAACCACCTGCGTCGCCAGATTGTTGCGGCCGTCATACATGGTGAGGACAATGCCCTGTATATTCAGCTGCGGGTTAAGCGAAGCACGAACCTGGCTGACAGTTTCCAAGAGTTGACTGAGCCCTTCGAGCGCAAAGAATTCACACTGCAAAGGCACCAAGACCGAATCTGCAACGGCCATGGCGTTCATCGTCAAGAGATTCAGGGACGGCGGACAATCGATCAAGATATAGGAATATGGCGAGGCGGCCGGGTTGCCACGAAAGGCCTTGCGCAACCGCGTAGCCCGGTCCGCAGCGTTGGCGATTTCCATTTCGACACCAAGAAGATCGAGTGTCGATGGAATCAAAGACAAATTCGGAACTGCTGTCGCAACCGCAGCGTCCTCCACCGATGCCGTCTGCATAAGTACATCATACGAGGAAACGTCGCGATTTTTGCGATCGATACCAAGCCCGGTGCTAGCATTGCCCTGTGGATCAAGATCGACCACCAGGACGTTCTCGCCGATAGCTGCCAAGGCCGTCGCCAGATTGATTGCGGTGGTTGTCTTGCCAACCCCGCCTTTCTGATTGGCTATGGTAATGATGCGAGTCTGACTGTTCATCACTATCTTCCTGAGCAGAAACCGTATTCCAGGGGCGGACGAAGCGCGCGTCAGACGCGAGGTTCGGTGGGTCGCAGATTGCTGATCTGCAAGATGACCGAATCTTTGTCGACCGCACTTCGGTGTTCTACCAGATCGAAGACCCAATCGTCACGGGTTTCCGCGATTTCTCGCTGGTAATCCCGTCCTTTTTGAAAAAGCGCTGTTGCACCGCCTCTGAGCCACGGGCCGGCTAGAACGAAAAGGTCGCTTAAAGATGCAAGCGCACGAGCCGTCACAATATCCGGCGTCGCGATCCTGCTCCATACATTGTCTATCCGCGCTGCGTGAACGATCCCGGGTGCCTTAAACTGCCCGATCGCAGTCCGCAAGAACGCCGCCTTCTTGCCGTTGCTCTCAACCAGGTCAATTTTTCCGCCATGACGTTCTTTAAGAAGAATCGCGATCACAACGCCTGGAAAGCCCCCGCCCGACCCCAGATCCAGCCACGTCTTCGCATTAGGCGCGAGATTGAATAGCTGCGCGCTATCGATAATGTGACGATCCCACAGCTGATCAAGCGTAGATGGGGAGGCGAGATTGATCGCCTTTGACCATTTGCGGAATAGGTCTTCAAACCCGACAAGATTATCCACTGTTTCACGTGAAACAGTGGATAACACTTTTCTTAGACTTGCTTCGCGCCGATCACTCACGCGACGTCTCGAGTGCCCGTTGTCACCTTGCGTATCTGGGTAATAATCAAGGCGAGGGCAGCCGGTGTCATCCCGTCAATGCGCTGGGCTTCCGCGATCGACCGAGGCTGTCGCTGTTTCAGCTTTTGCTTCAATTCGTTCGAAAGTCCGGAGGTCGTTGCAAAGTCAACGGACGCAGGAATCATTAGCGCTTCCTCTCGCTCCATTGCCGCAACGTCCGCCTTCTGGCGGTCGAGATAGACAGCGTACTGCGCTTCGATCTCCAGCGCCTCGGCAATGCGCGGATTAAGCCCACCAAGCTCGGGCCAAATCCGCTTGATGCGACCAAGATCAATATCCGAAAATGCCAACAGCTCGTAGGCCGACCGGCGAATGCCATCGCGGTTGAGATGAAGATCATGAGCCGCGGCAGCGTTTGGTGTAATCGTGAGGCTCTGAGCAAGTTCACGCGCCGAATCGAGGTCGCGGGTCCGTGCTGCAAAGCGCGCGCGACGCGCAGCACCCAGAATGCCCAGCTTCTCAGCCACCGGCGTCAAGCGCTCGTCGGCATTGTCAGCACGGAGCGACAGCCGGAATTCTGCACGGGAGGTAAACATTCGATAGGGTTCGCTCACACCGCGGGAAGCCAGATCATCGACCATTACACCAATATAGGCTTCTGTCCGCTGCAGAATAATCGGGTCACCGGCACCTGCCAGGCGTGCCGCATTCAAGCCCGCTAGCAGACCTTGAGCAGCAGCTTCTTCGTAACCCGTAGTCCCATTGATCTGCCCTGCCAGAAACAGGCCGCCGATGCGCCGCGTCTGTAAAGCCCGGTCAAGTTCGCGCGGATCGATAAAGTCATATTCGATCGCATAGCCCGGCTGTAGCATTGTGGCGTGCTCAAGCCCGGGGATCGTCTTCAAGATATCGATCTGTACCTCTTCAGGCAACGACGTCGAAATACCGTTTGGATAGACTGTGTGGTCTTCCAAACCCTCCGGCTCCAGGAAAATCTGATGCCCGTCGCGATCGCCGAATTTGACGATTTTGTCTTCGACCGATGGACAATAGCGCGGACCAATCCCTTCGATCGAACCTGAGTACATCGCCGAGCGATGCAGGTTCGCTCGAATGATGTCGTGAGTCCTGAGCGTCGTCCGGGTGATGCCACAATCAATCTGCGGGTTAGTGATGGCATCCGTCATCAGCGAGAAGGGTAGGGGCTCTTCATCCGCTGACTGGACATCCAGTCCGTCCCAGTCAATGGTTCTACCGTCCAATCGTGGTGGCGTGCCCGTCTTGAGCCGACCCAGCGCAAACTCGTGACGCATGAGTGTATCGGAGAGTCCCAGAGCCGGCGCTTCGCCCATTCGGCCCGCCGGTATCTTCTTCTCACCGATGTGGATGAGACCGCGTAGAAAAGTTCCAGTCGTAAGCACGACGGCGCCGCAAGAGAGCACGCGCCCGTCCATGAGTTGAACACCACTGACTTTACCGTCAGCGATAATCAGGTCATTGGCTCCGCCCTCGACCACGTCCAGATTTGGCTGCTCGGCGATGGCTTGCTGCATTGCCAGACGGTAGAGCTTGCGGTCGGCCTGCGTTCTCGGTCCGCGCACCGCAGGGCCTTTGCGGCGGTTGAGCAATCTGAACTGAATACCTGCAGCATCCGCCACACGGCCCATCAAGCCATCAAGAGCATCGATCTCTCGGACGAGGTGGCCCTTACCCAAGCCGCCGATGGCGGGATTGCAGGACATAACTCCAATTGTATCCGCGCGATGTGTTACCAGCGCGGTTTTCGCGCCAAAGCGCGCGGAAGCAGCCGCGGCCTCGCAGCCGGCGTGGCCACCACCGATGACGATGACATCATAGACGTCTTGCACGATACATTGCTTTCAGAGATTCGAATCCTTGCCTTGATGGGCAAAACTCAACGTGGAGTCAAGTATGGGCAGCTAAACAATGTTTCACGTGAAACATCCCGTCTCTGAAAGCCTCGCTTGACTCGATGTTTCACGTGAATCATTTGCCGATGCAGAACTGCGAGAAGACGACATCAAGTATATCCTCAACATCGACATGGCCCGTAATTCTTCCCAGCGCGAAGGAAGCGCGTCGCAAAAACTCGGCCCGCACTTCGAGAGGCGCATTGTTTTGCGTGACGGCCATTTCAAGTTCGTGGCTCGTTTCCGCAAGAAGCTCGAGATGACGTCGGCGCGTGGGCAACGGATCACTCAAATTGCCCGCAGCCTCGGCGGCGCGTTTAGCGAGGATCGCGAGCAGCGCTTCAAGTCCATCATTGTCTCGTACGGAAATCACCAGATCGCAGTCATCCCGTTTATAGGCCGGGTTCAGGTCGAACTTGGTGCCAACGCGCAGCAAGGCCGCGTTATCGACATCTCCCGGGAAGTCGGCGGCAGCATTGGAAAGATCGACCAGCGCGACCACTAGGTCGGCGGCCGCGGCGCGTTCTCGTGCACGATTAATTCCGATTCGTTCGACTTTTCCCTCCGTGTCACGCAAGCCTGCCGTGTCCGTCACGAGGACCGGAAGGCCTCCGAGGTCAAGTTTGATCTCAATTAAGTCGCGTGTTGTTCCAGGCTCGTCGGAGACGATGGCGACATCGCTTCCCGCAAGCGCATTGAGCAGACTTGACTTACCTGCGTTCGGCTCTCCTACTATGACCACACGGAAGCCGTCGCGAACAAGAACGCCTCGCTTGCCGTCTGCCACGTGCTTGCTAATCCTTTGGCCGAGTTCGTTAAGATCGGTCCACACCTGATCCGACAGTGAGCCGGGGACGTCCGCCTCGTCGGCGAAGTCGAGTTCGGCCTCAATGAAGGCGCGCGCGCGAATGAGTTCCTGGCGCCAACCCGAGTAAAGGGCCGCTTGCGCTCCCGAGGCGATCTGCAAGGCGAGCCTCCGCTGCACCTCGGTCTCGGCAGCAATAAGGTCCGCCAGCCCTTCGGCAACCGTCAGATCGAATTTGCCGTTTGCGTAGGCGCGCTTGGTAAACTCGCCGGCCTCGGCCATCCGACAACCCTCAAAGGAGTACAAGAACGTAATCATTGCGTCGACGACCGCCTTGCCGCCGTGCAGATGAAATTCCCCGCACTCCTCACCGGTGAAACTCCTCGGAGGCGGAAAATAGATAATAAGGCCTCGGTCGATAGGATTACCGTCACCATCAACGAATGTTCTCAGCGCAGCCACGCGTGGCGCTGGCAACTTACCGCAGATTGTTTCGATAACGAATCGAGTCTTTGGTCCAGACAGGCGGATGACCGCGACACCTGAAGGCAGTCTGCCACTAGAAAGTGCGAATATAGTCTCGCCGGAGACGCTCTGTTTCATTTTAATCATCCGTACTAGAATGTCTCAATAGCCATTCAAGGCTTCTTCGAAAAGGCTGCAGCGAAGATGACTGAGCAACGAAACCTACTTGGCCAGGAATCAAGCCCTTACCTGCGTCAGCACGCCACGAATCCTGTCCATTGGCGGGCGTGGGGTCCTGCTGCACTCGCCGAGGCACGGGATGTGCAAAAGCCTATCCTGCTATCTGTGGGTTATGCCGCTTGCCACTGGTGCCACGTTATGGCCCACGAGTGTTTCGAAGACACCGAGGTGGCGACTCTGATGAACGAGCTTTTTGTCAACGTCAAGGTCGACCGCGAGGAGCGACCCGACATCGACCAAATCTATATGGCCGCGCTCGGCGCTATGGGCGAACAGGGCGGGTGGCCCCTGACGATGTTTCTAACGCCGGAAGCAAAGCCTTTCTGGGGCGGCACCTATTTTCCGAAGCATTCACGCTATGGCAAGCCCGGCTTTCTCGATGTCCTGCGCCTGATCAGCAAGGTGTGGCATGAAGACAGGATTCGCGTCGAACAAAACGTTCAGGCTCTAGTGAATCATGTCAGCAGTCGCCTTGATGCGCGTGCGGAGCCGTCAAAACTTGATGCAGCACTCTTTGATCAATTCGCCAACAATGTCTTCGAAATGATGGACCTCGAGAAAGGCGGCATTGCCGGTGCGCCCAAGTTTCCGAGTGCGCCGTTCATGGATGCTTTATGGCTGTCCTGGCTGCGTACGAGTGCGAAGACCCATCGCGACGCCTTTTTGACCAGCCTGCATATGATGCTGCAGGGAGGAATCTACGATCACCTGGGCGGAGGACTGTCGCGTTACTCGGTGGACGAGAACTGGCTCGTGCCGCATTTCGAAAAGATGCTTTACGACAATGCACAGATGATCCGCCATGCAACCTGGGCATATGCGGCGACGGGCGAAGAATTGTTTCGTCAACGAATCGAAGAGACGGTGGCGTGGCTGGAACGAGAAATGCGTATCGATGGTAGGTTTGCTTCAAGCCTCGATGCAGATAGTGAGGGCGAAGAAGGCCGCTTCTATGTGTGGTCGAGCAAAGAGGTGCCGGGCGCCGCGGATTTCGAAACCTTCCGGCAAATCTACGATGTGAGCGAAGGCGGTAACTGGGAGGGTAAAAATATCCTTAACAGATTGCGAACGCCTCGATTGGGCAGTGCCCAAGAAGAGGCAGATCTCGCTCGCCAACGGCGCAAGCTTTTTGAGTTACGCGAGGCAAGGCCGAGACCTGGCCGGGACGACAAGGCACTAACCGACTGGAATGGCCTTGCCATTCGTGCGCTTGCCGAAGCTTCGGCTCTATTTGATCGCCCGGATTGGCAGACGCTTGCGATTGAAACCTATCGTTCCGTTGCCGAATCGATGGTTGAGGACCGTCTTCCTCACTCAGTCTTGGGAACTTCGCGCCAATTTCCGGGATTGTCGTCCGACTACGCGGCCATGATGAATGCCGCGCTTTCATTGTATCAGGTAACGCGACAGCACAC
This sequence comes from Phyllobacterium sp. YR620, assembly GCF_900104165.1. Taxonomy (NCBI): domain Bacteria; kingdom Pseudomonadati; phylum Pseudomonadota; class Alphaproteobacteria; order Hyphomicrobiales; family Phyllobacteriaceae; genus Phyllobacterium; species Phyllobacterium sp. YR620. Next base: position 442,354 of record NZ_FNJP01000002.1, on the reverse strand, counting down.
CTTTATCGTCGATGCTCGCCATTGGCTGGCTGCGCTTGATGATTGGTATCTGGCTCCGGACGGCGGATATGCCCTGACCGCTTCCGATAGTGGCGACGTTATCATCCGCGTACGCGGGGACCAGGATGAGGCCATACCAAGCGCGACTGGCCAGATCATCGAGGCCATGGCGCGTCTTGCCACGCTATCCAACGACGACCAGCTGCGCGAACGAACTGAGCGGATGACGGAAGGCGCAATCGGCCGTGTGCTGCACCAGCGTTTCGGCCAGGCCGGGGTTCTCAACAGCGCCAGCCTGCTGCTCGAGCCCATGAAACTCGTCATCGTGACGCCAAGCCTCGATGATCCCCTGGTGGAGACTGCACGGCGTTCTCCCGATCCCCGGCGCAGCGATATCTGGATTGAATTCACCGAAGGCAAGAAGGTCGAACTCATAGGCGGCGGTGGCGACGTCACGATAGAAAAACCCGCAGCCTATCTTTGCCGCGGGTTTGTATGCCTTGCACCTGTAACCTCTGCCGAAGCGCTGTCTGCACTGCTTAGACCGGGCAGCTAGGTTATGTATTCATCGAGTCGAAGAACTCGCCATTGGTCTTGGTCTGCTTGAGCTTGTCGATGAGGAATTCGATCGCGTCGGTCGTTCCCATCGGCGCCAGGATACGGCGCAGAACGAAGATCTTTTGAAGATCCTGGCGCGGAACGAGAAGGTCTTCCTTGCGCGTGCCGGACTTCAGAATGTCCATCGCCGGGAAAATACGCTTGTCGGCGACCTTGCGGTCGAGCACGATTTCCGAGTTGCCGGTACCCTTGAATTCTTCAAAGATAACTTCGTCCATGCGGCTGCCGGTATCGATCAGGGCCGTCGCGATGATTGTCAACGAACCGCCTTCTTCGATATTGCGGGCCGCGCCAAAGAAGCGTTTCGGACGCTGCAAGGCGTTGGCATCGACACCGCCGGTCAGAACCTTACCCGATGACGGCACAACCGTATTGTAGGCGCGTCCGAGGCGGGTGATGGAATCGAGGAGGATAACCACGTCGCGTCCGTGCTCAACCAGACGCTTGGCTTTCTCGATCACCATTTCGGCGACCTGAACGTGGCGCGAGGCCGGCTCGTCGAATGTCGATGATACAACTTCGCCCTTTACCGAACGCTGCATGTCCGTGACTTCTTCCGGACGCTCGTCGATGAGAAGGACGATGAGGTAGCATTCTGGATGATTGGCGGTAATGGAATGAGCAATGTTCTGGAGCAGAACAGTCTTACCCGTACGCGGCGGTGCAACGATGAGACCGCGCTGGCCTTTGCCGAGCGGCGCGACGAGATCGATCACGCGCGCCGAAAGATCCTTGGTCGTCGGATTTTCCAACTCCATCTTGAAGCGCTCGTTCGGATAGAGCGGCGTCAGGTTGTCGAAGTGGATCTTGTGGCGGATCTTCTCGGGGTCTTCGAAATTGATCGTATTGACCTTGAGCAGCGCAAAATAACGCTCGCCTTCCTTCGGGCCGCGAATGGGACCCTCGACCGTATCGCCGGTCTTCAGCGAAAACCGCCGTATCTGCGACGGCGAGATATATATGTCGTCTGGACCTGGGAGGTAGTTGGCGTTGGCGGACCGCATAAAGCCAAATCCGTCCTGCAAGATTTCGACGACGCCTTCGCCGATGATCTCGACTTCTTGCGAAGCCAGCTTTTTCAGTATCGCAAACATCAATTCCTGTTTGCGCATGACGCTGGCATTTTCCACCTCAAGCGACTCCGCAAAGGCGAGAAGGTCAACCGCCGTCTTGTTCTTGAGTTCTTGTAGTTTCATTTCCTGCATGTGTGGCGGAACTCTTAATTCTAATGTTGAGAAATGGGAAAGGGAAATGACGATGCCCAAACGCAGTGCCAGAAAAAAGATTTGGCTGAAGATGCTGTGGCGGTATTTCCGGAGAGGAGGCCCCTATCTAGCTAATCCAGCCAGCAAGGGCAAGTGATTTCGTGATTGGTTTTGATGCTAGATTAGCAGTTTCTGTGATCAATCAAAATGGCTTTATGATGACCATGATGACGATAATGACCATGAGAAGTGTCGGAACTTCGTTCATCAACCGCCAGAAGCGCTGCGATTTAACATTTCGGTCCTCGGCAAACATCTTTACCGACTTCGAAAAGTATCCATGGACGCCTGAAAGAATGAGAACGGCCAGAAACTTGACGTGGAACCAGCCATCCATATAGGCCGCACTCTTCCAGGCGAGCCATAGGCCCGCAACCCACGTTGCCCCCATTGCGGGGTTGATGATTGCCTTAAGCAGCCGTCGTTCCATGAGCTTGAAGGTCTCGGACTCGCTCGACCCCGGCTGAACCGCGCAATGATAGACAAACAGGCGTGGAAGATAGAGCATCCCGGCCATCCATGAAATCACGGCGATGACATGGACAGCCTTCACCCATAAATAGGCATCGTCAGGATAGAAAACAACCAGGACAACCAGGCACAGCGCAACAGCCGCGACGATCACACGCGGAAGAAGTGGAACATTACTGGAGTTGGTCTCAGCTGAACCCGAATTACTCATCGATCGAACCCCGTATTCGCCATATCAGGGCCGCGGAGACGCGAGGCGCACGCGGTTGATCATCTGCTCCACATGCGCGACAGGAGCATCCGGCGTAATGCCGTGACCGAGATTGAAAATCAGCGGGCCATGTCCCAAAGCTCCGAGAATTGCATCGACACCATCGTCGAGCGGTTTGCCGCCGGCAACGACCCGTAAGGGATCGAGGTTACCCTGAACCGGACCACTACCCTGCAAGGATGACGCCATGGAAAGCGGCACAGACCAATCAAGGCCCAGTGCTGTAACGCCGGTTCGCTCGCGATAATTGGCGTAAAGTGCGCCTGCGCCCTTTGGAAAGCCGATGATCGGCACAGTCGGATGAACAGCCCGAACCTTCTCCACGATCCCCGCTACCGGAGCGATGCAGAATTGCTCGAACGACGCTTCGTCGAGAACACCTGCCCAGGAATCGAAGATTTGCACTGCATCGGCGCCGGCCCCAATTTGCCTGATGAGATATTCGGCTGAGACATCGGCAAGCTCGTCCAGCAATTTCTGAAATGCATCGGGATGGCGATAGGCGAAAAGACGGGCCGGCGCCTGGTCCGGCGTACCGTGTCCGGCGATCATATAGGTCGCAACGGTCCAGGGCGCCCCGCAGAAGCCGAGCAGCGTCGTCTCGTTAGGCAGCTGCTGGCGCAGAAGCCGAACGGTCTCGTAGACCGGCTCCAGGCGATCGGCGGCCCCTCCCGATTCAAGCCAGAATATTCCATCGACATCGATCGGCGTCATCAACGGACCGCGACCTTCTTCAAAACGAAGATCACGACCCAGTGCATGCGGCACGACGAGAATATCGGAAAACAGAATTGCCGCATCAAAGCCAAACCGACGGATCGGCTGCATGGTCACTTCGACGGCAAGGTCGGGTGAATAGCAAAGGTCGAGAAAGCTTCCCGCGTTCTTTCTGACTTCCCGGTATTCAGGCAGATAGCGCCCGGCCTGGCGCATCATCCAGATCGGAGGAGGGAAGACAGTCTCGCCTCCAAGGACTTTCATCACTTTGCGAACCATCGTTCTCTCCACCCTGTTCTATAAAAAAGAAATTCAGATCTATTTTGGATTTTTTGATTCTTAGAGTCTGTTTGTACTGGGAATTACCCGAATGCCAGAACTTTCCCACAGCTAACAATTGAACGATTAGTCCGGGATAGCCAAACAGATTCTAGAAGGTTTTGTAAGGACTGTCGATTTTATAAATATAATTCAATGAGTTATGTTGAGGGTAGCTGTGGAAATTCCTGTGAAGAAATGGCGGACAAGCATGGAGAGGTTTTGAGTTTCCCCAGAGTGCCGCAGCCCTGCGAAGCGACGCCCACAGGCGTGCCCGCTGTGGATGACTTGCCAAGAATTCACATGGCTGCCATCTGTTGTGGCAGGCGAGACGTTTTATCCCCAGCCATCAACAGAGCGTGGAAATTCCTGTGACGAAACCGGTAAACTACTTCCATCTCCACATGATTTCTGATGCGACCGGAGAGACTCTCATCGCCGCTGGCCGAGCGGCCTCGGCGCAATATGCCCATGCGCGGGCGATCGAACACATTTATCCGCTGATACGCACGGAAAAGCAGATCCGCCGCGTGCTCGACAGCATAGATGCCGAGCCCGGAATCGTTCTTTATACGATTATCGATCAACGCCTTGCGGCGATGATCCACGACGGCTGTGTGGCGCTGGGCGTGCCCTGCGTCTCGGTGCTGGAACCCGTTCTCGGAATATTTCAATCTTATCTGGGCACGCCGGCGGGGCGACGCGTCGGCGCACAACATGTCCTCAACGCCGAGTATTTCCGCCGCATCGATGCGTTGAACTTCACCATGGAGCACGATGACGGCCAATTGCCGCTCGACATGGAGGAAGCGGATGTCGTCCTCATCGGCATTTCCCGCACGTCGAAAACGCCCACAAGCATTTATCTCGCAAATCGCGGCATCAAGACGGTTAATGTACCGATCGTCGTTGGCGTTCCCATACCCGATGTTCTTGTTCGCTCGCAAAGGCCGCTGGTCGTTGGACTTGTCGCATCTGCCGAACGGATATCGCAGGTGCGCCAGCACCGGGTGCTCGGCGCTTCGCAGAATTTCGATGCCGAGCAGTACCTCGATCGCGCCAACATCATCGAGGAATTGACCTATGCGAGGCAGATATGCCATCGCCACAACTGGCCGATGATAGATGTATCGCGCCGCTCGATCGAAGAAACCGCAGCCGCGGTCCTTGCCCTTCGGGCAGAGGGGCGATAACGCAGCCATCAGCAATCACGAGGATGACGCCATGGATATTATCCTAGCCTCCAAGAGCCCGTTCCGCGCAACGCTCTTGAAAAACGCCGGCATCAGCTTCACGGCGCAAGCAGCGAATATCGAAGAGCGCGCGGTGGAAGCGCCGCTTTACGACACCGGCGCAACACCCGAAGATGTCGCGCTTGTCCTCGCCGAAGCCAAGGCGCTCGATGTAAGCGAACGCAATCCCGGGGCCTTGGTCATCGGGTCGGATCAAACCTTGTCCCTTGGCGATGAGGTGCTGCACAAACCTGCCGATATGGAAGCTGCCCGCCGGCAATTGCTCAAGCTTTCAGGCCAGACCCATCATCTGAACAGCGCTGTGGTCCTTGCGAGGGATGGAAAGACCTTGTGGCGACACGTATCTGTCGCGCGAATGACGGTGCGCGATCTCGACCCGGGCTTTATCGGACGTTACCTCTCCCGTGCCGGTGAGATTGCCCTGCAAAGTGTCGGTGCCTATCAGATCGAGGGCGAGGGCGTGCAATTGTTCGAAAAGGTTGACGGCGACTATTTCACCATTGTCGGCCTGCCCTTGCTGCCGTTGCTTGTGGAACTGCGACGGGAAGGTGCCATCGATGGCTGACGCACTACATGCCTTTGTTGCTGGTTATCCCATTCGCCATTCGCGCTCGCCGCTCATCCATGGCTCTTGGCTGAAGACCCATGGAATTGTGGGTACCTACCGGGCGATTGAAGTTGCGCCTGATAGTTTCGCGAACTTCGTCACCGGGATGCGGCAGGCCGGTTTGGTCGGCGGCAATATTACCCTTCCGCACAAGGAAGCAGCCTTCGCTCTCGCCGATAGGCTCGATGCCGCTGCAGAGGAGATTGGGGCGGTCAACACGCTTTGGTTCCGCGACGGCGCGCTTTGGGGCGGGAATGCGGATGCCTATGGCTTTGCGGCAAATCTCGACGCTTATAGCCCGGGCTGGGATAAGGGCAGGAGCGCACTTGTTCTCGGCGCGGGCGGCGCCAGCCGCGCCATTGTCTATGCGTTGAAGCAGCGCGGCTTCAGCGATATCCGCATTGTCAATCGTACCATTGGCCGTGCGCAGGAACTTGCCGACCGATTTGGCAAAGGCGTTAGCGCTCATTCCTGGGCCGCGGTGCCCGAACTGACACGGGATGCCGATCTCATCGTGAATACGACTTCGCTCGGCATGGAAGGCAAGGATGCGCTGGAGATTGATCTTGCACGTGCCAAACCCAACGCCCTGGTCACCGATATCGTTTACGTTCCGCTCGAAACACCGCTGCTGCACGCCGCACGCGCTTGCGGATTGAGGACCGTCGATGGGCTCGGCATGCTGTTGCATCAGGCGGTACCCGGCTTCGAACACTGGTTCGGGAAACGGCCGGAAGTAACCGCTGAATTGCGCGACCTTGTGCTCGCGGACATGGCAAAGCGATGATCGTGCTTGGGCTCACCGGATCGATCGGCATGGGCAAATCTACCGCGGCGCAGATGTTCATGGATGCGGGAATTCCGGTACATTCGGCCGATGATGCCGTGCACAGGCTTTACTCCGGCGTCGCCGTGCCCCTGATCGAAGACGCGTTCCCTGGAACGACGGCGGGCGGCACGGTTGATCGCACGAAGCTCTCGTCGGCCGTTGTCGGCAATCCCGAAGCGTTGAAGCGGCTCGAGGCAATCATCCACCCGCTCGTTCGCGACGAAGAAATCAGGTTTCGCGATGAGGCGAGGGAGCGCGGGGAAAAGTTGATTGTCCTCGACATTCCGCTGCTGTTCGAAACTGGCGGCGAAAAGCGCGTAGACAAGGTTCTCGTCGTTTCTGCGCCGGAAGAGGTGCAACGCCAACGCGTCCTCGATCGGCCGGGCATGACGCCGGAAAAGCTCGAAGCAATCCTGGCGCGACAAATGCCCGACGCAGAAAAGAGAAGGCGGGCGGATTTCGTCGTCGACACGCGTTACGATTTTGCTATCACGCGCGCCGCAGTCAACAAGATCATCGCGGCGTTGATCGCTGAGGCGTGAGCCCTCGTTCGTTGAAAAGGGGATACTGACAATCCGGACTTGCCCCACGCGCTGGTTTCATGGAACGTGGGCAAAAAAGGTGAGTCGATGCGCGAGATCATTTTCGATACGGAAACAACCGGCCTTGACCGGCTGGAGGACCGCGTCATCGAAATTGGCGGCGTCGAACTGATCAACCGGTTTCCGACGGGCCGTACGTTCCACGTCTTTATCAATCCTGAAGGCAAGGCTGTTCACGCCGATGCGCTGGCGGTTCATGGCATCAGTAACGACAAGCTGCTCGACAAGCCGCTCTTTGCCGGCATCCTGCATGACTTCCTGGATTTCATCGACGGCGCCAAGCTGATCGCGCATAACGCGATGTTCGACATCGGCTTTATCAATACCGAGCTCAATCGGCTTGGTCATCCCCCCATCCATACGGACCGGGTCGTTGATACGCTAGCGCTCGCTCGCCGCAAGCATCCGATGGGTCCAAATTCGCTAGACGCGCTCTGCCGGCGCTATGGCATCGACAACAGCCACCGCAAGATGCACGGCGCGCTTCTCGATTCGCAACTGCTCGCCGAAGTCTATATCGAACTTATCGGCGGCAAACAGGCGGCGCTCGGTTTGACCATCGCCGAACACGGTGACAGCGGCCGCACGGGCGGCGAGTCTCGCGTGATCCTGATTTCGCCGCGCCCTGTGCCGCTGAAGCCGCGCCTGACCGAGGCTGAAATATCCGCCCATGCACAACTCGTCGCAAAGATCGGCGAAAAGGCTATCTGGAACGAACGCGTCGCCGTTCACCAATAAAAAAACCCGGGACCAGCCCGGGTTCTTCTCAAATCCAACGTATTCGGCTCAACTGACCTTGGCCTTGGCCTGTTCCTCGGCCATGCGCTGCTGAAACATCTGCGCGAAATCGATCGGATCGATCATCAGTGGCGGGAAACCGCCGTTGCGGGTGGCTTCCGCAATGATCTGGCGCGCAAACGGGAAGAGAAGGCGTGGGCATTCAATGAAGAGCAGCGGCAGCAAATGCTCCTGCGGAAAACCGACGAGACGGAAGACGCCGCCATAGACGAGTTCGGCATTGAAGAGGACTTCCTTGCCTTCGCCGGCCTTGGCCGAAAGTGTCAGAACGACGTCAAAATCATTCTCGGCAATCGGGTTGGCATTGACGTTCACGTTGATGCTGATCCCGGGGGCCTTGTCGCGCGGACGCAGCGAAAGCGGAGCGCCGGGGCTCTCGAACGAAAGGTCCTTCACATATTGAGCCAGAATGTTCAGCGTCTGCTGCTGGCTCGTACCATTCCCATTGGTCACTTCGTTGCCGTTTTCGGCATTCTCGTCAGGCTTTTGAGCCATTGTCTGGAAACCTTCTTTTGTTGCGTCCGCTTCGGCGGTTATCGATTTGGATGTGGCTCGCTAGCATGTGTGCCTTAACGAGGCAAGCCGCGACCTCTAATCCTATAGTTCCAGCAGCCTAAGCCCATAGCCGCAAAACTCTCTGCCTCAAGGTTTCGGGTTCCACGGCGAATCGGGGTCCGGCTTCCTTGAAAAATCCTCCGGATTAAGATCGATCACCCTGTCCCTCGGACCCGGAGCATCCGAACGCGGCGACCGTCGCATACCGGGCTTGACGACGACGATGCGGTCCTTGACCAGCCGCCAGCCGACATCCCGCACTGCCGGAATGAACAGAAGCAGGCCAACGATATCGGTAATGAATCCGGGGACGATCAGGAGGAAGGCCGCGACGATCAACATGACACCGTGAACGAGTTCGCGCCCGGGTGTGCGACCGGCAGCCGTCTCGGACCGAATGCGCTGGATCAGACCGAAGCCCTGGACACGCAGAAGGAAGACGCCAAGAAAGATCGACAGGATCACGAGGCCCAGCGTCGCTAGCACGCCGATCTTGCTGCCGACGATGACAAATCCGGCAATCTCCAGGAACGGCAGGGCGAGCAGGAGCAGGGGAACGAAAAGCGATCGCAAAACTAATTTACCTTTCAAAGGACATATGGGGATATTATCCATTCCCCGCGTCGATTTCATGCCTATATAGGCAAGCAAGATGAGCATTTGTATGATTGCCATTGGCAATCTATATGAATTTGGTATTTCGGCAGAAGATCGAAGACCCTAACGAACGCTGGGATGAGTGGCAGGCGACATGGAATATCTGGACTTTGGAACGATTTTCTTCTTCGTGGCGGCGGTGGTGATCTTCCTCCAGCTGCGCAAGGTCCTTGGCCGGCGGACCGGCAACGAGCGCCCTCCGTTCAATCCCTATACCCGAACAGCCGAGGTCGATGACAAGTCCAAGCCGAGCGACAACGTTGTTTCGCTGCCGCGTCGCGGCGAAGTGAAGGAAAGCAGCTTCGAAAAGGTCGATGCTGTTGCCAAGCCGGGTACGCCGCTCAATGACGGATTGCGGGCGATTCAAAATGCCGATCCCACATTCGAGCCGGCAAAATTCCTCGACGGGTCGAAGATGGCCTATGAAATGATCGTCATGTCCTTTGCCGATGGCGATCGCAAGACGCTGAAGTCGCTCCTGTCGCGGGAAGTCTTCGACGGTTTCGTCGCTGCAATAGCCGATCGGGAGTCGCGCGGCGAAAAGGTTCAGTCGTCCTTCGTTGGCATCAACAAGGCTGATATTATCGGCGCCGAGATGAAGGGCACGGAATCGCACGTGACTGTGCGCATTGTCAGCGAACTGATCTCCGCAACGCTCGACAAGAACGGTACGGTCATCGACGGCGACAAAGAAGCGGTTGCCGAGGTGAAGGATGTCTGGACTTTCGCCCGCGACACGCGTTCGAAGGACCCGAACTGGAAGCTCGTGGCGACCGAAGCGGAAGACTAATCAGCGATTGAGAAAAAGCCATGCTGTCGCCCCTGTTCAAGCCGGTGGATTTTGCAGACTGCCCCGGTTGGCAAGACGATCACCACCTTCCCGCTTTCGAAGCCTTCCGGCGCTCCGCGCAGCATGTACTGGAAAAGCCCTACAAGAGCGGCTCCCTTGGCATAAGTTTTGAAGCGCTAGCGCCGATTTTTGCTGATTCACGTGAAACACCGGTGGAGACCGACGTGGCAGCGCGGCAGTTCTTCGAGCGCTGGTTCAGGCCGGCCCTTGTCCGGCCGGCGGATGCCGAGGATGGATTTGTAACGGGCTTCTACGAGCCAGAGGTAGTGGCTTCGCCCGTACGTACCGATCGTTTCACCGTCCCTTTTCTCGGCCGCCCGGCCGATCTCGTCGATGTCAATGACAGCAATCGACCGCAAGGCTTCGATCCTTATTTCGCCTTTGCGCGTAAAACGCCCGAAGGCTTGACCGAATATTTCGACCGACCGGCAATCGAGAGGGGTGCGCTCGCCGGCCAGGGTCTCGAGATCGCCTTTGTGGAAAGCCCGGTTGACGCCTTCTTCATTCACGTCCAGGGCGCCGCTCGCCTGAAGATGACCGATGGCCGCCTCCGGCGGATCACCTATGCTGCGAAAACGGGGCAAAGGTTTACCGGTATCGGCAGGATTCTCCTCGAAAGCGGAGAAGTTCCGGCTGAAAAAATGTCGATGCAGGCTATCCGCGCCTGGCTGGCGGCAAATCCGGACAAGGCCCAGGCACTTATGTGGAACAATCGTTCCTACATCTTTTTCCGCGAGGCCGATGTCGAAGATGAAACGCTTGGCCCTGTCGCCGCAGCCAAAGTGCCGTTGACCAACGGCCGCTCGCTCGCCGTTGACCGCTTGCTTCATACATTTGGCACGCCGTTCTATATAAATGCGCCGGACTTGAAGGCGTTTGGCGGCGACGGCTTTGCCCGTTTGATGATTGCACAGGACACCGGCTCGGCAATTGTCGGCCCGGCCCGGGGCGATCTTTTTGCCGGATCGGGCGACGCGGCCGGCGAAATCGCCGGCGGCATCCGCAACCGTGCCGATTTTTATGCGCTGGTACCCCGTTCGCTGCCGGCCGCGGCGCGATGAGGAAGCGTCCGCAGGATGGATTCGCCACGCTTGAAGACCGGATCCTCTGGGAGACGGTGGCAAAGACCGCGCGGCCGTTGAAGGGCAAGACCCAGCCGCTCTTTCTCAGCGACGACCCAGAGAAGGAAGCCATCCATCCGTCCGCGCCGGCGAATACAAAGCTGACAGCCATCGGCGCTGCTGCTCCAAAAGCGCCGCCGCCGCATCGTCTGCATCCGATCGACCGTCCGACGCACAAGAAGATCGCGCGCGGGCGCGTCGACATAGAGGCGAGGATCGATCTCCATGGCCTGACGCAAAGCGAGGCATATGGGCTGCTGCTCGGATTTCTGCAAAGGGCGCATTTGCGCAAGCTGCGCTACGTGCTGGTCATTACCGGCAAGGGTTCTTCATTCGGAAGCGACGGCGTGCTGAAGCAAGCTGTGCCACTATGGTTTGCGACGCCGTCGTTCCGCCCGCTGGTCAACGGCTATGAGGACGCGGCCCGCAACCATGGCGGCAGCGGCGCAATCTATGTGCGCATGCGCCGCCTGAGCGATGCGCCATGACGCCGTTCGGGAAAAAACTTCGCGATCTCCGGGGCGAGCGGGGAATCTCGCAAAAGGAAATGGCGAAGGCGATCGGCGTCTCGGCTGCCTACCTTTCGGCACTCGAGCACGGCAATCGTGGCCAACCGACCTGGGACAAGCTGCAGCGCATCATCCAGTACTTCAACATCATCTGGGACGAGGCGGAGGAATTGCAGCGGCTCGCGATGATTTCGGACCCGCGCGTCACCATCGATACCGGCGGTCTTTCGCCGGCAGCGACAGAGCTTGCCAACCTGCTGGCGATTATCATTGCCGATATGGATGATGCGACCGCCCGCGAACTGATCGAGCGATTGAAAACCGTGCCGAAACGCTGAACCCGTAGTCTAGAACAATGCCCGCAGCTGATCGATTTTCTCGTTCACCAGCCAGCCATAATAATTTTCGGCCGGAAACTCAGGCGCCTGGCCATTGGCGATACGCGCGGCGTTGCCGTCGGCTAGCGCGCGGGCGCGTGCATCGGCACCGCCTGTATTGTACAGCGTCGCGGTGACGCCGGGATTCTTGGAAATGTCGAAATCGGCAACGCGGCGGTAGACTTCGATGGAGTGCTTCAGCGTCGCCGCCATGTAGGGCAACGTCAGATCGGGATCCATGATGGTCTTGTAGACCTCGGCCGCGTGGTCGGCATCGAGCTTGGGCAGGCCCGAATACCGATTGACCATATCGGTCATCTGCAATGCGACCAGCGGGCTAAGCTGACCGAGGCCGAAACTCTGGCCGGCATAGAAGGGCTGAAAGAACACAGTGCTGAAACGGTTGTCGGGGAAGCGCTTGCCGCCTACCGTCTTGCCGCGAAAATCATGGTCCCAAACGTCCTCCCGGCAGGTCCACAAACGTAAGCTGTCCTTGAACTGCGCGCATTCCGAAAATTGCGGGCGCTTGACGAAAGTCCCGATGGTCTCGCCTTGATAGTCGAATGCGAGGCCCTGCTGCACGTAGGAAATCGCCTTGACGTAGTAGGTTTGCAGGCGGTCATAGGCGTCGACATTATAGGTGTGCTCGCCGATCAATGCGCCGGCAATATGGACCGGATCGATGCCATAGGTTCGGGCAACGCTGGCGATCTTCGAGCGCAGTTTGGAGTCCGTTTTTAGAAGATTGTAGATCTTCTGGTACTTGGCTTCGTAGGTCGTGTTGAGATCGCGGGTGCGCTTTGCCGATGCAGCCGGAACGCCAGGCTGGCTCGCATTGCGATTTCCTTCCGGAACGACTGTCACGGCTGTCGCCGTCGGCATGGCCGCAAAAAGCGCGAGCGCAAGGCTCGTCGTGAGGCAGATCAGGTGGTTTCTCATAGCGGTCCAGAATTCCGTCGGGCGTTCCAAATAGCCTCTTGCTCACGCGAAAGCCAGAAAAACCTCATCGTCAGCGCTTACCCCAAAAGAAAAATGCCTCCCCTTCTAGCAGGGAGGCATTGATTCGCATTGCAAAATGCGCCGCTGTCGCACTTGCGGGAAACTAAAGAATGAAGCGCGAAAGATCGCTATTCTTGGCAAGGTCCCCGACGGTCTCGCGGACATATTTGGCGTCGATCGTGTGTTCGGTCCCGGCTTTGTCCGGAGCCGAGAACGAAATCTCGTCAAGGACACGCTCCATGACGGTCTGCAGCCGCCGCGCCCCGATGTTCTCCACGGTAGAATTGAGGTCCACCGCGATATCGGCGAGCGCGTCGATGGCATCGTCCGTAATGTTGAGCGTCACGCCTTCCGTTTCCATCAATGCGATATACTGCTTCAGGAGGCTAGCCTCCGGCTCGGTCAGGATCTGGCGCATGTCATCGCGCGAAAGCGCGCTGAGCTCGACCCGGATCGGCAGACGTCCCTGCAATTCCGGCAAGAGGTCCGAGGGCTTTGCGACATGGAAAGCGCCCGAGGCGATGAACAGGATATGGTCGGTCTTGATCGGTCCATATTTGGTCGCAACAGTTGTGCCCTCGACGAGCGGCAGCAGATCGCGCTGCACGCCTTCGCGGGAAACGCCCGCCCCGACGCCGCCGTCACGTGCGGCGATCTTGTCGATCTCGTCGAGGAAGACGATACCGTCATCCTCTGCCGAACGCATTGCTTCCTTGGTGATCTGTTCCTGGTCGAGCAGCTTGTCCGACTCGTCATTGATTAGGACGCCGTAGGAATCCTTGACCGTGGTCTTCACAGTCTTGGTGCGACCGCCCATGGCCTTGCCAAGCATGTCGCTGAGGTTAAGCACGCCGATATTGGCGCCGGGCATGCCCGGCAGTTCAAAATTCGGCATGCCCGAGCCGGTTTCGGCGACCTCGACCTCGATTTCTTTGTCATCGATCAGGCCGTCGCGAAGCTTCTTGCGAAAGGAGTCGCGCGTTGCCGGGCTTGCCGTCTTGCCAACAAGGGCATCAAGGACCCGCTCTTCGGCGTTGACGTGAGCGCGAGCCTTCACTTCTTCGCGCTTCTTCTCACGCACAAGGCCGATTGCGACCTCGACGAGATCACGGATGATCTGTTCCACGTCGCGGCCGACATAGCCGACTTCGGTAAATTTCGTGGCCTCGACCTTGATGAACGGTGCGCCGGCGAGCTTGGCAAGGCGGCGCGAGATTTCGGTTTTGCCGACGCCTGTCGGTCCGATCATCAGGATGTTCTTGGGCATGACTTCTTCGCGCATCTGGCCCTCGAGCTGCTGGCGGCGCCAGCGGTTACGCAGGGCGATGGCAACGGCGCGTTTTGCGTCCTTCTGGCCGATGATGTAGCGATCGAGCTCAGAGACGATTTCACGGGGAGAAAATGTTGTCATTGTATTCTCGTTTCATCTGAAGAAAGTTCAGGATTGTCGCGCGCCATCATGAGGGCGGGACCATAGATGGTTGTGCGGGTGTCGAAAGCGATAAAGCCTGCTTTCTTGTAAGCTTTGACCGCGTGGGCGTTGGCCGGATCGGGATCGACGATCACCCGGGGCACGCCCTCTTCGAACAGGAGCGATACGAATTCGTCGAGGAGCCTCGGCCCATGGCCCTGTCCGATCAGGTCGGGCTCGCCGATGAACTGGTCGAGACCGAGCGTTCCCGTCGGCTGATCCTGATAGGGATGATCGTCCTCCAGATGCGGATCATAAGTCTGCAGATAGCCGATCGCTTCGTCGCCAAGCATGATGATGAAGGGTTCCACCGAAACGCTGTCCATGCTTTCCATGATCAAGGCCATTTCTTCATCGGGGCTCTTGCCCCACCACTTCGCCACATGCGGTTCCGCCAGCCACTCCATGATCATGTTGAGGTGGCGCGGCTCAACCGGAATGAAGCGGTAGTGATAGTGTGGCTCATTCGGCATCGAGACTCTCGAGGGTAACGCTCGTATTGGTGAAAACGCAGATATCCGCGGCGATCTGCATGGCCTTGCGGGCAATTTCCTCGGCGCCAAGATCGGTGTCCGCAAGCGCGCGCGCTGCTGCGAGGGCGTAATTGCCACCTGAACCGATGGCCATGACGCCGAATTCCGGCTCCAGCACATCGCCTGTTCCTGTGAGAGCCAGCGTAACCGATTTGTCGGCGACAAGCATCATCGCCTCGAGGCGGCGCAGATAGCGGTCGGTTCGCCAGTCCTTGGCGAGCTCGACGCAGGCGCGCATCAGCTGGTCGGGATATTGTTCAAGCTTGCTCTCAAGCCGTTCGAGCAGGGTAAAGGCGTCTGCAGTGGCACCAGCAAATCCGGCAATGACATTGCCCTTGCCGATGCGGCGCACCTTGCGTGCATTGCCCTTCATGACCGTGTTGCCGAGGCTGACCTGTCCGTCACCGGCAATGACGACCTTGCCGTTCTTGCGAACCGTAACGATGGTCGTGCCATACATGGTGGAGGGATTGTGTTCTTGCATTGGGTTCTCCTTCAAGCAGGTCCGATTATGCTCCAATTGGCAGCAGACCGAACCCCTTCTGTGCCACTTATGTATGACGCGGCCGCCGAAATGCAAATGCTGCCGGAATTAGCGCCCATCAAAGCATTTGGAGATTCGCCGCCCATGTTCTAGAAGGCCACAATTGAAAGCCAGCTTGCAGCACCATGTGGCGGGAAAACAGTAGATGAGCAGCCCTAACAAACGCACGGCAAAGATCGAGCGGATCACTAAGGAAACCTCGATTGCCGTATCGGTTAATCTGGACGGTACCGGCACGTTCAACGTCGCAACGGGTGTCGGCTTCTTTGATCACATGCTGGAACAGCTCTCGCGCCATTCCCTGATCGACATGGACATCAAGGCGAATGGCGATCTTCACATCGACGATCACCACACGGTGGAGGATACGGGCATTGCCATCGGCCAGGCGATCGCCAAGGCTCTCGGCGACCGGCGCGGGATCAATCGCTATGCCTCGCTCGACCTTGCAATGGACGAGACCTTGACCCGAGCGGCGCTTGACGTTTCGGGCAGGCCGTTCCTCGTGTGGCAAGTCGAGTTCTCGGCCCCGAAGATCGGCACATTCGATACGGAGCTTGTTCGCGAGTTCTTCCAGGCCCTGTCGCAGAATGCCGGCATCACCTTGCACGTAACGAATCTTTACGGTGCCAACAACCATCATATCGCCGAAACCTGTTTCAAGGCGGTGGCACGAACGTTACGTAACGCGATCGAGACCGATCCCAGGCAGAAGGACGCGATCCCTTCCACCAAGGGTACGCTCAACGGCTAGCGGAGGTTTGGGTCATGGCGAGCTACCTGGTATTGACACCGCGACCGGACAATGGCGGGCACAATGAGGACAAGACCGTTTTCATCCGCGATGGCTTTGCGTTTCTCGCGCTCATCCTGCCTTTTGTCTGGCTGCTCTTTCACAAATTATGGTTCGAGGCGGCCATCGTGCTTGCGGCCGGTGTCGCGAGTTCGGCGGTCGGCAGCTATACGGGCCACGGTGGCGCCGCCGGGCTGATCGGACTACTGGTATCGCTGCTTGTTGGGCTGGAGGCGAACCATTGGCGCGCGGCGGCTCTCGAGCGCCGCGGCTTCGAACTTGCCGGCGTCGTCGATGCGCACAACGCAAGCGACGCCGAAACGATCTGGTTTCTCGGAACAGAACGTTTCCGTCCGGTGCTCCCGGCTAAAAATCCCGTCCCGACCTCCGATACGCCGGTTTTCGCGGCGGCGCCGCGTCCGGCACCGCTCGGCGGAATGGTCGGGCTCGTCAGCCATCGCGGAGAGAATTGAGCATGCGCGTTGCCATCATCGACTATGGCTCCGGCAATCTCCGCTCGGCCACGAAGGCATTCGAGCGGGCATCGCGCGAAGCCGGAATAGATGCGGAGATCGAACTCACAGCCGACGCTGATCGGGTGCTGGGCGCCGACCGCATCGTCCTGCCGGGCGTAGGCGCCTATGCCGATTGTCTCAAAGGGCTTGATGCCGTTCCCGGCATGGTCGAGGCGATCCATGAGGTGGTGATGGACAAGGCGCGACCCTTCCTTGGCATTTGCGTCGGCATGCAGCTCATGTCGTCGCGCGGGCTGGAGAAGACGATCTCCGTCGGGTTCGACTGGATCAAGGGTGATGTACGCGAAATGGTCCCTTCTGATCCGGCGCTGAAAATCCCGCAAATTGGCTGGAACACCATCTGCCTGACGCGTCCGCATCCGCTCTTCGACGGAATCAGGACGGGGCCGGAAGGCCTTCACGCCTATTTCGTTCATTCCTATTTTCTCGATGCGGAGCTTGAAAACGACGTGATCGCCGTTACCGACTACGGCGGCAGCGTGACGGCCGCTGTTGCCAACGACAATATGGCGGGGACGCAGTTTCATCCGGAAAAGAGCCAGGCGCTCGGCCTGGCTCTCATCGCCAATTTTTTAAAATGGAAACCCTAGTTGACCCGGTGTCTCGTGGTTGTCGTTCATGTCGCGTTTTTGCACTACACGCCGTCTTGGCGTATGAGGCTGAGGGTCGATGTCAACGGCTAGATGCGGAGCTTCTACTTTGAACTCTTCATAAGCGTCGAGCCGACTACCGACGTTGCGCGTTTCCATCCAGACTTCGTAGAATCTAAATGTGTTCTGCCCATAGCGACCAATGAGCGACTGGACAGATTCACCCCTCCACCTCGCCTTCCATATGTCCTTGGCTTGCTTATCTGTAAAGTATGACATTCATTTCTCCTTGGGAGGAAATGAGGTGTCGACCAATCAAGGATATGTTGACGTATCAAAAGCTTTATGCTTTTTGCGCCTAGTAGGTAATACCCTATCGCCCACGACACCTCACGTTGTACTGGGCTAAAAAAGCCGGGGCGGAATCCCGGCTTTTTGTCTTAGTGATTCCGACTCTTAGATTTTTCGAAGTTTAGAGTCCAGCGCGTTGCAGGCGTAAGTCCACGATGAATGTTCAATATCTGTTCTTTTTGTGGACGTGAGGGCAAAATGATCCTGTTTCCGGCAATCGATCTCAAAGACGGGCAATGCGTGCGCTTGAGGCTCGGCGATATGGAGCAGGCGACCGTTTACAATACGGACCCGGCGGCGCAGGCCAAGGAATTCGAGGACCAGGGCTTCGAGTGGTTGCACGTCGTTGACCTCAACGGCGCCTTTGCTGGCGAATCCGTCAACGGCGCGGCGGTCGAAGCGATCCTCAAGGCGACCAAAAATCCCGTGCAGCTTGGCGGCGGCATCCGCACCATCGCGCACATTGAGGCGTGGCTGGCAAAGGGCCTGGCCCGTGTCATTCTCGGCACTGTCGCCGTTCGCGATCCCGCACTGGTTATCGAAGCCTGCAAGGCGTTTCCCGGCAAGATTGCTGTCGGCATCGATGCCAAGGGCGGCAAGGTGGCGGTCGAAGGCTGGGCGGAAGCATCGACGCTTGGCGTGATTGAACTTGCGCAGAAGTTCGAGGGTGCGGGCGTTGCCGCGATCATCTACACGGACATCGATCGCGACGGCGTTCTGGCCGGCATCAATTGGGAATCGACGCTGCAACTGGCCGAAGCAGTTTCCATCCCAGTCATCGCTTCGGGCGGACTTGCCTCGATCGCCGATATCGTGCGCATGACCATGCCCGATGCCGCCCGGCTCGAAGGCGCGATTTCCGGGCGTGCACTGTATGACGGCCGTATTGATCCGGCGGAAGCGCTGACGGTGCTTCGGCAAGCACGGGAGCGCGCCGCATGACCCTTAAAGCCCGGGTTATTCCCTGCCTCGACGTCAAGGACGGACGCGTGGTCAAGGGCGTCAATTTTGTCGATCTGATCGACGCCGGCGATCCGGTGGAGGCAGCCAAGGCCTATGACGCGGCGGGCGCCGATGAGCTTTGCTTTCTCGACATCACCGCCTCGTCGGACAATCGCGAGACGATTTTCGATGTGGTGGCTCGCACGGCCGAGCAGTGCTTCATGCCGCTGACGGTGGGCGGCGGCGTGCGCACCGTTGCCGACATCCGCAAGCTGCTGCTTGCCGGGGCCGACAAGGTTTCGATCAACACAGCCGCTGTCAAGAATCCCGAATTCATTGCCGAGGCGGCTGACAAGTTCGGCAATCAATGCATTGTCGTTGCCATCGACGCAAAGAAAGTATCAGGCAAAGGCGAGGCGGACCGCTGGGAGATCTTCACCCACGGCGGCAGGAATGCCACGGGCATTGATGCGGTGGACTTTGCCCGAAGAGTCGTCGATCTCGGCGCCGGCGAAATTCTGTTGACCTCGATGGATCGGGATGGCTCGAAGATCGGCTACGACATTCCGGTGACGCGCGCCACCGCCGATGCGGTCAAGGTTCCCGTCATCGCATCGGGAGGGGTCGGCAATCTCGACCATATGGTCGAAGGCATACGCGAAGGTCATGCCTCCGCCGTTCTTGCAGCATCCATTTTCCACTTCGGCACGTATTCGATTGGCGAAGCCAAGGCCCACATGGCCGCAGCGGGTATTCCGATGCGCCTTGATCCCATCCGCTGAGTTGGAGACGACCCATGAGCTCATTTACCCTTAGTGACCTCGAACGCATTGTCGCAGAGCGTGCGGCCTCCGCCGATGCCGGATCCTATACGGCAAGCCTCTACGCCAAGGGCATAGGCAAGGCCAGCCAGAAGCTTGGTGAAGAGGCGGTAGAAACCGTGATCGCGGCTGTCTCCGGCGATGCAAAGGGGATTGTTTCGGAGAGTGCTGATTTGCTCTATCATCTTGTCGTTGTTCTTGGAATCTCGGGCATCAAGCTTGAAGACGTGCTTGCCGAACTCGAACGGCGGACGGCGCAAACCGGGCTTGAGGAAAAAGCCGCGCGCGGGCAGGGTTGATCGTGTTCCGGTCTTCGACGAGCGAACGGCAGAGGGAAGGGGAAGTCATGGACCAATTGGCACCCAGCGAGTTTTCGCCTTACCGCTTCTACAGTGCGGAGCGATGGGCGGAGTTTCGTGCCGATACGCCCATGACGCTGACTTACGACGAGATCAAGCGGTTGCGTTCGCTGAACGACCCGATTGATCTCGATGAAGTTACGCGCATCTACCTGTCGCTTTCACGCTTGCTGTCGGCCCATGTCGAGGCGAGCCAGCTTCTGTTCTACCAGCGTCGCCGGTTTCTCAACACCAGCGAATCCTTCAAGACCCCGTTTATTATCGGCATTGCGGGATCGGTCGCTGTTGGCAAATCCACGACGGCACGCGTGTTGAAGGAATTGCTGGCGCGTTGGCCGTCGAGCCCGAAAGTCGATCTCGTCACGACCGACGGTTTTCTCTATCCAAACGAGGTGCTTCGCGCTAAAGGCCTGATGGAACGCAAGGGTTTTCCCGAAAGCTATGATGTCGGCATGGTCCTGCGCTTTCTCTCGTCGATCAAGGCGGGCCAGCGCAACGTCAACGCGCCGCTCTATTCGCATTTGACCTACGACGTCCTGCCCGGGCAATTTCAGACCGTCGATGCACCCGACATCCTGATTTTTGAAGGCATCAACGTTCTGCAGGTTCGCGACCTGCCGGAGGATGGCAAAATGGTGCCGTTCGTCTCCGATTTCTTCGATTTCTCGATCTACATCGATGCCGACGAAGAGCAGATCCACAAGTGGTACATAA
The DNA here is from genome assembly GCF_900104165.1 of Phyllobacterium sp. YR620. Taxonomy (NCBI): domain Bacteria; kingdom Pseudomonadati; phylum Pseudomonadota; class Alphaproteobacteria; order Hyphomicrobiales; family Phyllobacteriaceae; genus Phyllobacterium; species Phyllobacterium sp. YR620. Next base: position 421,883 of record NZ_FNJP01000002.1, on the reverse strand, counting down.
GCCGTTTCATGCGGCTGCGCGAGACTGCATTCCGCGATCCGACGTCGTTCTTCCATCGTTACTCTACGATCTCAGAAGACGCGGTGCGCGCCATCGGCGAAAGCCTCTGGGCCAACATCAACCTCAAGAACCTGCGCGAGAACATACTGCCGACACGGCCCCGTGCCGATCTTATCCTGCGCAAGGGCGACAATCACTTGATCGAGGAAGTTGCGCTCAGGAAGCTGTAACCCGGCGAAGCGTGAGGTTGATGCGGCCCGTGCCCTTGAGCAGCATCGACGTTCCGGGATAAATCCGGTCGACACCATGATAGGCGAGGCGACCCTCGCCGCCGAGCACAATGACATCACCGCTCGATAAACGCAGCGACTGCGTCTTATCGGTTCGTTTTGTGCCGCCGAAGCGGAACTGGCAGGCATCGCCAAGCGAAACCGAAACGACGGGCGCGTTGAGATTTTGCTCGTCGCGATCCTGGTGCTGTCCCATCTTGGCGGTGTCCGCATAGAAATTCACCAGACAGGCTTCGGGCGGCATCGGGAATTCCGAGATATGATGCCAGAGCTGTTGCAGGCGCTCGGGAATAGGTGGCCAAGGTTCCCCAGTAATCGGATGCACAGGCTGGTAGCGATAGCCGCGCTCCTTGTCCGTAACCCAGCCGAGCGCGCCGCAATTGGTCATGCGCACGCTCATCTCCTTGCCGGTTTTCGGCATTGCCGGAACATAAAGCGGCGCCTGTGCAACCACCGCCCTGATATACTCAAGCAATGCGGCCTGCGCCGCCTGATCAAAATAATCGGGATAATAGCGAATTCCAGGTGCCAGCAGGATCATCGTTTTGAATGCAAAGCTTGCCGGCCCGGCAGGACCGGGCCGTGCCTAGTGAAAGGGGTTATTTGAGTTCAGGAATGCGCAGCACCTGGCCCGGATAAATCTTGTCCGGATGGGTGAGCATCGGCTTGTTGGCCTCGAAAATAAGCGTGTTTTTGGCGCCCTTGCCCTTGCCATACTGGGCTTCGGCGATCTTCCAGAGATTGTCGCCCTTCTTGACCGTATAGAACACCGGGGCCTTTTCAATCGTTCCCGTCGGCGTGTTGTCGATCTTGAGCTCGTCGGTTTCGACCTTGGAAATGCCAAGGGAATTGCCGACGGCGATAATCGCCTTTTCGAGAATTTCCTGGTTGGTCACATTGCCCTTGAGAACGGCCTTGTCGCCCTGAACCACGACCTCGACATTTTCGGTACCGAGCTCGTGGGAGTCGAGTTCCTTCTTCAGGTCTTCGGCCTTTGGCTCGTCGTCGCCGATACCGATCTTCTTGCCTACGGATTTAACGAAATCAAACAGTCCCATAACTGGCTCCTGATAATTGTTCAAACCGACATATGCAGTTGTGGCATTCCGTGAAGGACTTGAAAAGGCTAGAAAATCACCCGAGCAGATTATAGCGTCGTGTATTGGCGACCAGGACTCTAGTCGCCGGATACCCTGCCACGCATCTTCTTTACGTCGGAACGGCCGGACTTCGCCTTGAGGCGACGCTCGATCGAACCTTTCGTGGGCCTCGTCTTCTTGCGCGGTGGCGGCGGCGGCTCGGCCGCCTTGGCGATCAGCGCGACCATCCGCTCGCGCGCATCTTCCCGGTTGCGCTCCTGCGTGCGGAAGCGGCTTGCCTCGACGAGAATATCACCGTCCTTAGTCGCGCGCTGACCGGCAAGTTTGAGGAGCCGTGCGAAGACTTCGTCGGGCAGGCCCGCATTCGCCGCAAGAAAGCGCAGCTGTACGGCGGTCGAAACTTTGTTGACATTCTGGCCGCCTGGTCCAGCCGAGCGAATGAAGCTCTCCTCCAGATCGCTTTCATCGATCCAGATCCGGTTGGTGATTTTGATCCGGGTGCGGCTCTCTTCCATGCCAGATTGGTAACCCAATCTTTGATTCGCGCAAAGCTGCATGAAATGCAAAGAGCCCCGCCGCGGGCGGGGCTCTTATGAATTGTCTGGCCTATTCTGCGGCGACCGGCATATGCGGCGCGGCAGCCCTGATATCGCTATCCACGTGGCTTTCGAATTTGCCGAAGTTGCGAACGAACATATCGACAAGTTTCATCGCCTGGGCATCGTAAGCTGCCTTGTCGGCCCAGGTCGAGCGCGGATCGAGGATCGACTGGTCGACGCCGGGCACGGAAACCGGCACGTCGAAGCCAAAGTTCGGATCCGTGCGGAACTCGACGTTCTTCAAGGAACCATCGAGCGCTGCTGAGAGAAGCGCCCGCGTCGCCTTGATCGGCATGCGTTTGCCGGTACCGTAGGCGCCGCCAGTCCAGCCGGTATTGACCAACCAACAATCGACGCCGTGCTCGGCAATGAGTTCGCGCAGCAGGTTGCCGTATTCCGAAGGATGGCGCGGCATGAACGGCGCGCCGAAGCAGGTGGAGAAGGTAGCCTCCGGCTCGGTAACTCCACGCTCCGTGCCCGCAACTTTGGCGGTATAGCCGGAGAGGAAGTGGTACATCGCCTGCGCCGGCGTCAGTTTTGCGATGGGAGGCATGACGCCGAACGCATCGGCGGTCAGCATGATGATATTCTTCGGATGGCTCGCCTTGCCTGTCTTCGATGCATTCGGAATGAAGTCGAGTGGATAGGCGCAGCGTGTGTTCTCGGTCAGCGAACCGTCATTAAAGTCGGGCTGACGGCTTGCGTCCAGAACGACATTCTCGAGAACGGTGCCGAAGCGCTGCGTCGTCGCGTATATCTCTGGCTCCGCTTCGGCGGACAGACGGATCGTCTTGGCATAGCAGCCACCTTCGAAGTTGAAGACGCCGTGCTCGCCCCAGCCATGTTCGTCGTCGCCGATCAGCGTGCGCGAAGGATCAGCCGACAGCGTGGTCTTACCGGTGCCGGAGAGGCCGAAGAATACGGCGGTATCGCCATCAGGACCCTCATTGGCCGAACAGTGCATCGGCATCACGCCCTTGGCGGGGAGAATATAGTTCAATGCCGTGAAGACGGATTTCTTCATCTCCCCCGCATAGGCCGAACCGCCGATGAGAACGATGAGACGATTGAGGTCGACAGCGATGACCGTTTCCGTCCGCGTGCCATGGCGCGCGGGATCGGCACGGAATGACGGCAGGTCGATAATCGTCATTTGCGGCACGAAGCTCGCGAGCTCGTCGCGATCGGGACGGATCAACAGATTGCGGATGAACAGGGAATGCCAGGCAAACTCGGTGATGACGCGGGTGTTGAGCTTGTAGTCGTCATCGGCGCCGCCGACGAGATCCTGAACGAAGAGTTCCTTGCCTTTCGCCTGCGCCATGAAGTCGGCATAGAGCAATTCGAATTTTTCCGGTGAAATCGGAGCGTTGTTGTCCCACCAGACATGTGCTTCGGTGGAACCGTCGCGCACGACGAACTTGTCCTTTGGCGAGCGTCCCGTGTGCTGACCGGTCCGGGCGACCAACGCACCCTGGGCGGTGAGCTGTGCTTCGCCGCGGCGTACGACTTCTTCATAAAGTTCAGCTGCTTCGGGGTTGTAATAAACCGCCGAAAGTTCCGTCAAGCCTGAGTTGCCGAGCGCGATAGACGCGTTGTGGATACCGGTTTCTCTAGTCATGTGTCCGCCGTTGTTAGGGTCAATAGATGCATTCGCCGCATTCTTGCATCATCGAACAAGAATGCGGCTACGTCTCGTCAAAAGCAGAAAAATTGAATACTTTCAAATATTTAATCGATTTAAAGAATTTAAATATTTTTAAATCGGTTTAAGTAAGGGGAAATTTCTGTGCTCTTCCCTTTACGTAAGACAGTGGTGGACTGGTCCGGGTGACACCGCCGCGGATCTGTGCCACATTTTGTACCTAATTTGTACTGCACAAGCTGTGCAGACCAATGGCATAAGGAAGGCAGCGCATGAGGGAAGTCCCCGCAATGCAAACAATAGCGCTCGTCGATGACGACCGCAACATTCTGACGTCCGTTTCGATTGCGCTCGAATCGGAAGGCTATCGCGTCGAAACCTATACGGATGGCGCCTCCGCGCTCGACGGCCTGATGGCGCGCCCGCCGAACCTTGCCATTTTCGACATCAAGATGCCCCGCATGGACGGTATGGAGTTGCTGCGCCGCCTGCGCCAGAAGTCCGACCTGCCGGTCATCTTCCTTACCTCCAAGGATGACGAGATCGACGAGTTGTTCGGCCTCAAGATGGGTGCGGACGACTTTATCACCAAACCGTTCTCGCAGCGCCTGCTCGTCGAGCGGGTCAAAGCCGTGCTGCGCCGTGTCGCCGCGCGTGATGGCACCGTTAAGCCGGGAAGCCCGCAAGCGAAATCGCTCGAGCGCGGCCAGTTGGTCATGGACCAGGAACGCCACACCTGCACATGGATGGGCGAGCCGGTGACGCTGACGGTTACCGAGTTCCTGATTCTGCATTCGCTGGCGCAGCGCCCCGGCGTGGTCAAGAGCCGCGATGCGCTCATGGATGCCGCCTATGACGAGCAGGTCTATGTCGACGATCGCACCATCGACAGCCACATCAAGCGCCTGCGCAAGAAGTTCAAGGTCGTCGACGACGATTTCGACATGATCGAAACACTTTACGGCGTGGGCTACCGGTTTCGCGAAACCTGATAGAATAGCTGCGGTATAGGTTAATTGATGGACGGGCTTGAGCGGGCCCTTTGCTTTCACAGGCGTGTGATCCGCTGTAAAACAAGGTTGTCTCGTGGCGATATGAATGCCATGAGACGCCGCGATCAAGGTTCTTTGAGGAATAAATGGTAGCCGGGCTGCAAAGCGGCAATATTACGCGCAAGAGCGCCGTCATGCGCCGGAAGCGCTCGCTTGCTTTGCGTCGCTTTTTCAAGCCGCTTAATCGCGTCTTCGGCAACTATCTTTTCTCGAGCCTCACGCGGCGCATCCTCTTCCTCAACCTTGCCGGCCTCGCCGTTCTCTTGTCCGGCATCATGTATCTCAATCAGTTCCGCGACGGTTTGATTGATGCCCGCGTGGAAAGCCTGATGACGCAGGGCGAGATCATTGCAGGCGCCATTGCCTCATCAGCGACCGTCGATACCAATTCGATCGCTATCGATCCGGAAAAGCTGCTTGAACTCCAGGCTGGCCAAAGCATCACGCCATCGCCGGACGTTCTCGACAATCTCGATTTCCCGATCAATCCGGAACGCGTTGCCCCAGTTCTTCGCCGCCTCATCTCGCCGACGCGGACCCGCGCCCGCATCTACGACCGCGACTCGAACCTGCTTCTCGATTCCCGCCACCTTTATTCGCGCGGACAGGTGCTGCGTTATGAATTGCCGCCCATCGACGGGGAAGAGCCCAGTTTCTTCGAGCGTCTGACCAATCGCATGACGAGGCTCCTGCGCCGCAGCGACCTGCCGATCTACCAGGAGCAGCCGGGCGGCAATGGTTCGTCCTATCCGGAAATCGTCAAGGCGCTGACGGGTTCGCCGGCAACCGTCGTGCGTATGACCGAGAAGGGCGAGCAGATCGTTTCCGTCGCCGTTCCTATCCAGCGTTTCCGTGCTGTTCTCGGTGTTCTGCTGCTTTCCACCGAAGGCGGCGACATTGACAAGATCGTCCAGGGCGAACGTTACGCGATCATCCGCGTCTTCACGGTTGCGGCCCTGGTCATGGCGATCCTTTCCCTGTTCCTGGCATCCACCATCGCCAATCCGTTGCGCCGTCTCGCCGCCGCGGCCGACCGCGTGCGCCACGGCGTGAAAAGCCGCGAAGAGATTCCGGATTTTTCCGAACGACAGGATGAGATCGGCCATCTATCGACGTCCATTCGCGACATGACCAACGCGCTCTATGCCCGGATCGAGTCGATAGAAAGCTTTGCGGCCGATGTCAGCCATGAACTGAAGAACCCCCTTACTTCGCTGCGCAGCGCCGTCGAAACCTTGCCGCTTGCGAAGAACGACGAGTCGCGCAAACGCCTGATGGATGTCATCCAGCACGATGTGAAGCGCCTTGACCGCCTGATCACCGATATCTCCGACGCCTCCCGTCTCGATGCTGAACTAGCCCGCGAAGATTCCGAGCATGTCGACCTCAAGATGCTTCTCGGCAACCTCGTGACAGCGGCCCGCGAAGTCCGCCGCAACAAGAAGGACACGCGCATCGAGTTGGTCGTCGGCAAGCTTCCAAACAACCGCAAGGGCTTCCATGTCGTCGGCCACGATCTTCGTCTGGGCCAAGTCGTCTCCAACCTCATCGAGAATGCGCGCTCCTTCGTCCCGATCGAAGGGGGCATCATTACCGTTTCGCTGCAGCATATGGGTGATCGCATCCGCATTCTCGTCGAGGACAATGGCCCGGGCATCCGTGTGGAGCAGATCGATCGCATTTTCGAGCGCTTCTACACCGACCGCCCTGCCGGGGAGGCGTTCGGGCAGAATTCCGGTCTCGGCCTTTCGATCAGTCGCCAGATCATCGAGGCGCATGGCGGCACCCTCAATGCCGAAAACATTCCCGATCCCAAGGATCCGGAGAATTATCTTGGCGCCCGCTTTACCGCCATTCTGCCGGTTGAGGCTTGATGGCGCGCATGCCGGAAGAACTGATCCATGCAACGGCCCTCATCGTCGCCGACCGTGGCGTCCTGATCGTCGGCCCGTCCGGTGCAGGGAAATCGTCAATAGCGCGGGCACTTATCGAGCGTACCAACGCCAAGGGCACGTTTGCCGCGCTTGTCAGTGATGACCAATGCCAATTGCGCCCGTCTTCGGGACGTCTCATCTGTTCGGCGCCGGCATCGCTGCGGGGCGGAATCGAGGTGCGTGGGTCGGGGCTTCACGCGGTCGATCATGAAGGCACTGCCGTCATTCATCTTGTTGTCGAACTCGTCGATAAAGCAGAGGCAGTTCGATTTGCTGGTGAGGAGACGACACAACTTCAGGGCGTCGCAATTCAGCGCCTCCGCCTACCGGAAGGCGAGGTGGAATCCGCTTGCAGGGCCGTCGAGGCGTGGCTTTTCGAGCCCCAATGGAAAAAATTAACGAGCTAATCCAGATGGTTGCCCTTTTGCACTGCGATAAAATGACTATGCGTCTTGGTGGCGCCATTTTTCCACTTGCCTTCGCGATTCGTCCTGCCAGAATGCGACACCTGCCAAACGGGGCATTCAATGCGCGGAAAAAAGCCCAAGCTGAAGGGCGCGGCGCGACAGGAGCAGTTTCAGAATGATCGGACTCGTGCTTGTGACGCACGGAAGACTGGCCGAAGAATTTCATCATGCTGTTGAGCATGTGGTCGGCCAGCAGGAATATTTGGAAACCGTATCGATCGGTGCGGATGATGATATGGAACAGCGTCGCCGGGATATCGTCGATGCAGTTGCCCGCGCCGACAATGGTTCGGGTGTTATTATCCTGACGGACATGTTTGGCGGGACGCCTTCCAATCTCGCCATATCCGTGATGGAATCGGGCAAGATCGAAGTGATTGCGGGCGTGAACCTGCCGATGCTTATCAAGCTCTCCAGCGTTCGCCTGACCAATGACATGGCGGCATCGTTGCGCGAAGGCCAGGACGCCGGTCGAAAGTATATTAACGTGGCCAGCCAGGTGCTGACAGCCAAATAGAGGTCATGAATGCGCCTGACTGCAGAAACGACCGGTACGTTCAATCCGGACAACGCGCTTGTGGAGTCATTCGAAATCATCAATCGCCGCGGCTTGCACGCGCGCGCCTCCGCCAAGTTCGTTCAACTTGTCGATGGTTTTGATGCGCATGTCCGCGTCGAGAAAGATGGCATGACAGTCGGCGGAACATCCATCATGGGCCTGATGATGCTCGCCGCTTCGCCTGGTTGCTGCATAAAAGTTAGCGCATCCGGTGTGCAGGCGCGCGAGGTGATGCAAGCGCTCGGTTCGCTGATCGCCGACAAATTCGGCGAAGAAGCTTGAGCGCCGATTTTTAAGATCGCTCAAATTGGATATGCACGCATAAGGATTTCTTTATGTCCCATTGTGCGGCGCGCCCTAATCTGCTAGTCAACTCCATCTCCGGCCACGCTGTTCAAGCGCGCGGCCATACGGAATTTGCGAAAAATGGAGTTGGCACAGATGGCCGAGAAGCAGGATTATATCGTCAAGGACCTTGAGCTGGCCTCGTGGGGCCGCAAGGAAATCGAGATCGCCGAGACAGAAATGCCGGGCCTGATGGCGAGCCGCGAGGAATTTGGCCCGTTGCAGCCGCTGAAGGGCGCCCGGATCACCGGTTCGCTGCATATGACGATCCAGACCGCCGTTCTGATTGAAACCCTGCAGGCGCTTGGGGCCGAGGTGCGCTGGGCGTCGTGCAACATCTTCTCGACGCAGGATCACGCTGCAGCTGCAATTGCTGCTACCGGCACGCCGGTCTTTGCCGTCAAGGGCGAAACCCTTGAAGAATATTGGACCTACACGGACCAGATTTTCCAGTGGCCGGACGGTCAGCCGTCGAACATGATCCTCGACGATGGCGGCGATGCCACCATGTATATCCTTATCGGCGCGCGCGCCGAAGCCGGCGAGGACGTTCTTTCCAATCCCGGCAGCGAGGAAGAGGAAATCCTGTTTGCGCAGATCAAGAAGCGCATGAAGGAAACGCCTGGCTTCTTCACCAAGCAACGCGAAGCCATCAAGGGCGTCACGGAGGAGACGACGACGGGCGTCAATCGCCTGTATCAGCTGCAGAAGAAGGGCTTGCTTCCCTTCCCGGCGATCAATGTCAATGACAGCGTCACCAAGTCGAAGTTCGACAACAAGTATGGCTGCAAGGAATCGCTGGTCGACGGTATCCGCCGCGCCACGGACGTCATGATGGCCGGCAAGGTTGCCGTCGTTTGTGGCTACGGCGACGTCGGCAAGGGCTCTGCCCAGTCGCTCAACGGCGCCGGCGCACGCGTCAAGGTAACGGAAGTCGACCCTATCTGCGCGCTGCAGGCCGCCATGGACGGTTTCGAAGTCGTCACGCTCGAGGACGCAGCGCCGACGGCTGACATCGTGATCACCACGACCGGCAACAAGGACGTCATCACGCTCGATACCATGCGCAAGATGAAGGACATGGTCATCGTCGGCAATATCGGCCACTTCGACAATGAGATTCAGGTCGCAGCGCTGCGCAATCTCAAGTGGACCAACATCAAGCCGCAGGTCGACCTGATCGAATTCCCGGATGGCAAGCGCATGCTGCTTCTGTCGGAAGGACGGCTGCTCAATCTCGGTAACGCGACCGGCCATCCGAGCTTTGTCATGTCCGCCTCCTTCACCAACCAGGTGCTGGCGCAAATCGAGCTCTATAGCCGTGGCGAGAAGTACAAGAACGAAGTCTATGTTCTGCCCAAGCACCTCGACGAAAAAGTCGCGCGTCTGCATCTCGACAAGCTCGGCGCGAAATTGTCGGTGCTTTCCGAAGAACAGGCGGCCTATATCGGTGTAACGCCGAAGGGCCCCTTCAAGTCCGACCACTACAGATATTAATTCTCGTTAGTAACGACACAAGATATGGACGCCGGGGGATTGACAAATTCTCCGGCTTTCTTTTTTAGCGCCAGTTCTTCCCGTCGATTCGCTCAAGGTTTATTCTAGTGATTCGGGATAGCGCTGTTCCCGGTGGGCCAAGCGATTGAAAAATCGAAGGGAAGGAACAGCGGGCATTCGCCAGACGGGGTAGCGACGGTTGATATGAAGATTGAAAGCGGTGTTCGCAGGAGACATCCGGCACGGGCATTTCCGGTGCTGAAGGAACTGCGGATCTTGGCGTGCCGCGCCTGCTCCTCTCTCGCAATTCTTTCGGCGTTTTCATTTCCGGCCCGCGCCGAGGATGCTTTTGGCAAGATCAGCACGCCTTTTGGGGTGGAGGTCGGCACGTTCGAGGTCATCCAGTTCGCCATGTTCCTTGGCGCCATGGGTGCCGCCTTGCTCTCGGCAGGCTGGCTGATCCGTGAACGCAGCCGCATTGCCAATGAGAACCGCCAGTTGCGCGACAAGGTCGCCGATCTCAATGTCACGGTGCAGCGCAACGAGGCCATGCTGAATCTGAAGGATCAGCGCATCATCGTCTGGGAAGGTGGATCGAGCACACCCAACCTGATCGGCAATCTTCCGCCGGAGATCGGCGTGCCGGAGCCCCGCTCGCTCTTCCTTGCCTTCGGTCGCTGGTTGCGCGTGGATTCGGTTACCTTGCTCGATCGCTCCATCGCCGCTTTGCGCGAAAAGGCACGCCCCTTCGATATCACCGTCGAAACGACAAAGGGGGCACCGCTGGAAATCCAGGGCCGTACCTCGGGCGGATATGCCATTGTCCGTTTCATCAATCTTGGCGAAGCAAGGGCCGAGCAAGCGCTGCTCAAGACCGAGAACTACCAGTTGAGCGAAGCGATCGGCACCCTGCGGGGACTGCTTGAATCGGTTGACATGCCGGCATGGAGCCGCGATGCCGATGGGCGGCTCAATTGGGCCAATCTTGCTTACGCCAAGGCAGTCGACGCGCGAGAACCGCACGCCGCCGTCAGTGAGGCGCGTGAATTGTTCGGCGCACAGGCACGCGAACGCGTGGAGCGGGAAAAAGCCGCATCGCGGCGCTTCAACGAACAGCTTTCGACAGTGGTAGGCGGAGACCGGCGCGTCTTCCGTGTGACCGACGTTGCCGGCACGACCGGCTCGGCCGGTGTCGCCGTTGATATCAGCGAAGTCGAGCTTATCCGCGAGGAATACAAGCAAACCGTCCTCAATCATTCCGACACGCTGGACCAGTTGAACTCGGCCGTCGCGATGTTCGATGCCAACCGCAGGCTGCAGTTCTTCAACCAGGCCTTTGCCAAGGTCTGGGGACTCGAAACGGCGTTTCTCGAAAGCCACCCTGACAATTCCATGCTGCTCGACAGGTTCCGCAGTGACGGCATTTTGCCGGAGCAACCGGATTGGCGGCGCTGGAAGGAACAGGTTCTTTCGGCCTATCATTCGGTCGAACCGCAGGAACACCTCTGGTACCTGACGGATGGCCGTACGCTGCGGGTCATCGTCAATCCGCAGCCGAAGGGCGGCGTCACCTGGGTCTTCGAGAATCTCACGGAAAAGCTCGAACTCCAGAGCCGGTACAACACGCTGATCAAGGTGCAGGGCCAGACGCTCGATCACCTGGCCGAGGGTGTCGCCGTATTTGGATCAGACGGCAAGATCCGCCTTTTCAATCCTGCTTTTGCGTCGCTCTGGTCGCTGAGAAAGGAACAGATCGCCGAAGGTATGCATATTTCGGCTGTCCGCCGGCTGTGCGAACCAGTTTCGGATGCCGTGCACTGGGAAGCCTTCGTGACGACGGTTACCGGATTTGACGATGAGCGGCAGTCGCTCTCCGGCCATATAGAGCTCAGCACCGGTAAGATATTGTCCTACGCGACGGCGCCTCTGCCGAACGGTCAGACCATGCTGACCTTCGTCAATGTGACCGACTCGGTACAGGTTGAGCGAGCCTTGAAGGAGAAGAACGAAGCGCTCGAACGTACGGACGAATTGAAGAACGACTTCGTACAGCACGTCTCTTACGAGTTGCGCTCACCGCTGACCAATATCATTGGCTTTACCGAACTCCTGCAGACGCCCATGACGGGGCCGCTGAACGAGAAGCAACGCGATTATCTCGACCATATAGGAACTTCGTCGTCGGTCCTTTTGACCATCGTCAATGATATTCTAGATCTCGCCACCGTCGATGCGGGGATCATGGAACTTGATATCAGCGATGTTTCCGTCGCGGACGCGATCACGACCGCGTCGGAAAAAGTCGCCGACCGACTGAAGGAACACAATATCCTTCTCGACATCCGCATTACGCCAGGAGCGGGCTCTTTCCGGGCCGACGCCAGCCGGGTGAAGCAGGTGCTGGCAAATCTCCTGAGCAATGCCGCCAACTATGCACCGGAGGGGAGCACCGTAACCCTGTCCTGCTGGCGCGAGCAGGCCGAAATGGTGTTCAGCGTCGAGGACAAGGGGCCGGGCATGCCGGGCTATGTACTCGACAGCATCTTCAAGCGGTTCCAGCCCTATCCGAATGGCGGGCGCAAGCGCGGCGCCGGATTGGGCCTTTCCATTGTCAAGGGTTTCGTCGAACTGCATGGCGGCACAGTCGATATTGAAAGCGCCGCCGGCAAAGGCACGCTGGTGACATGCCGCTTCCCGCTCGAGGCGCGGACCTTCAGCATCGCTGCCGAATAAGGCGTCCATGGCACCGATCATCGTTCAATTGGCAACGACTGAGGAAACTGAGCGGTTTGGACAGGACCTTGCCCTGGCACTGCGCAAGGGAGACCTCGTGGCTCTTTCGGGCGATCTTGGCGCCGGCAAGTCGACGCTCGCCCGCGGGCTCATCCGCACGATTGCAGCGGACAATGATTACGAGGTTCCAAGTCCCACATTTACATTGGTTCAATCCTACCCGGAATTGCGACTGCCGGTCAGCCATGTCGATCTCTATCGCCTCTCCTCGGCCGAGGAAGTCGACGAACTTGGCCTGGAGGAGGCGCTGGAGGATGGCGTCGTGCTGGTCGAGTGGCCGGAGCGGGCCGCAGGCGCTCTGCCGCGCGAGAACCTTCGTATCGAGCTTATCCATGAGCGAGAGGGACGGGAGATCAGGATCGAAGGTGACGCGGCGACACTTGCTCGCGTCGAACGCTCCCTCGCCATTCGCGCTTTCCTTGCCTCGTCGGGCTTCGCAAAGGCGGAGCGGCGCTATCTTCTCGGCGACGCCTCGGCGCGCGGCTACGAGACGATTGCCAACGATGGTCAGTCGCCGCTGATCCTGATGAACGCGCCCTACAATCCCGGCGGTCCGGTCCTGCGCGACGGCAAGACCTACATGCAGATCGCGCATTTGTCGCAGTCGGTTACTGCCTTCGTCGCGATCGACAAACTGCTTCAAGCAAGGGGTTTCTCCGTTCCCGAAATCCATGCCGCCGATCTCGATGCGGGCTTTCTGATTATAGAGAATCTCGGCAGCGAGGGCATCCTCGATGCTGAGGGACTCCCGGTGCTCGCCCGGTATGAGGCAGCGGTGCGCCTGCTGGCCAGATTGCATCAATATTCGTGGCCGCAGGACATCGAAGCCGCTGACGGCTATGCACATCATATCCACCGCTTCGATCGCGACGCGATGATGATCGAGGTCGAGCTCCTGTCGGAGTGGTATGTGCCGCGAATGCGTGGCGCAGCACTCTCGCAAGAGTTGAAACAGGGCTACGTGGCAACATGGCATAAAGTCTTTAGCCAACTTAAGGATGCCGAGCAGAGCCTGCTTCTCAGGGACGTGCATTCGCCCAATATTCTGTGGCGCGCCGACCGGAAAGGGATGGACCAGGTAGGGCTGATCGATTTTCAGGATGCGATGATCGGGCCTTCCGCCTATGACGTCGCGTCCCTTGTACTCGATGCGCGGGTGACCATTTCTCCGGAACTGCAGGACCATCTGCTCCTGGCATATCTAGCAGAACGACGGGCCGCCGACCCGAAATTCGATGAAGCGAAATTCCGCGAAGCCTTTGCCATCATGGCTGCGCAGCGCAACGCCAAGATTCTCGGCATTTTTGTCCGCCTCGACGAGCGCGACGGCAAGCCAGCCTATCTAAAGCATCTCCCACGCATTCAAGCGTATTTTATCCGTGCGTTGCAGCACGAGGCTCTGGCGCCGATCAGAAATTGGTGCGAGAAGGCCGGCATACTCGATCCGGAGTTCCATTGATGAAATCTCCTCGCACGGCGATGGTTCTCGCAGCCGGTCTCGGCACGCGCATGGCCCCCCTTACGCTCACAACGCCAAAGCCGTTGATTAAGGTAGCCGGCAAACCATTGCTGGATTGGGGCCTTGATGCCTTGCGTGCTGCGGATGTCGAGCGCGCAATCGTCAATGTCCACTATCTTGCGGACCAGATTGAACAGCATGTCGCTGGGTACAGGCTGCCATCGATTATCGTATCGGACGAGCGGGCTGAACTTCTGGATTCTGCCGGCGGCATCGTCAATGCACTGGATCAGATTGGAAACGATCCGTTTTACGTCATCAACGCCGACACATTCTGGATCGATGGGGCGCGCCCAAATCTTGTCCTGCTCGCGGAAGGGTGGGATGATGATCGGATGGATATTCTTCTGATGATCGCGAACAAGAACCAGGCGACGGGCTATGACGGGCGCGGCGATTTTCATATGGACAAGCAAGGACGCCTCAGTCGTCTAGGGAAAGACGAAACATCTCCCTATATCTATGCCGGCGCCGCAATCATCCACCCGCGCATCTTCGCTGGCGAGGCGCAAGGAAAGGCGTCGCTCAATCGCTATTTCGACGCGGCGATTGCTGCGGACCGGCTCTATGGCGTGCAGATGGACGGCCTTTGGCTGACGGTGGGTACGCCGGCGGCAATCGGCGAGGCGGAAGCGGCCATTGCCGCACATAAGGTTCATGGTTGAGCGCAGACGGCCGCGGGTATTTTCCATTGCTCCCGGCGTCCCATTTCTGCCGGCGCTGATCGAAGCCATCCAGTCCGGAACACTGATCCCGGGCTTTCCCGCCGACGCTCGCGATCCTATGGCGCTGGCGCGGGCAACGATCTACGTTCCGACGCGGCGCGCGGCCCGAACCTTGCGCTCGCTGCTCGTGGAAAAAAGCCTGGTGAAATCGGCGATCCTCCCCGTCATCCGGCCGCTCGGGGATGTGGACGAAGATGCCGCCATGTTCGACATGGGCTCGGAGGCGTTCTTCGACCTTCTGCCGCCCATCAATGCGACGGAGCGGCTGCTGCTTCTGGCGAGCCTGGTAAGGCCTTGGCGCGAGCGTTTGCCCGACCATGTGCGTGCGCTCTTCGGCAATGAGGAAATTGCCATTCCGGCGACAACCGCCGACGCCATATGGCTGGCGCGCGATCTTGCCGGACTGATGGACCAGGTTGAAACCGAGGCGAGCGGCTGGGCGACGCTTGGCAATATCGTGGCTGAGGACCTGCCGAACTGGTGGCAGGTCACGCTCGAATTCCTCGATATCGTCACCGGCGTCTGGCCGCAAATCCTGGAGGAGCGCCGTCGTTCCAATCCCGCCGCGCATCGCAATCGCCTTATCGAGCTGGAGGCCGAACGTCTTTTGCGTAGTCCGCCGTCCTGGCCGGTGATCGCGGCCGGTTCGACAGGGTCGATCCCGGCCACCGCCAAGCTGCTCGCGGCGATCGCATCATTGCCGCAAGGAGCGGTCGTTCTGCCCGGCCTCGATCGCGATCTCGACGCAGCGAGTTGGGATATTCTGACCAAGGTCGAAGACAACCCCTCCATATTTGGCCACCCCCAATACGGCCTGCGCAAACTCCTGGGGGAGCTTGGCATTCTGCGCGACGATGTCATTCCTCTCGGGGCGCCGCTACCCGGGATGCGGGCGCGCGAGCGCCTTGTCAGCGAGTCGATGCGACCCGCCGACACCAGCGAGGCCTGGGCATATCTAGACCGGGCAGGCGGGGCATTTTCCGAAGCCACTGCCGATATCTGCTTGATCGAAGCGGCGAATGAACGCGAAGAAGCGCTCGCTGCCGCATTGGCCCTGCGCGAAGCGATTGAGGATTCGGGTCGTACCGCAGCGCTCGTAACCGCCGATCGGGATCTGGCGCGGCGCGTTTCTACGGAACTCGCCCGCTTCAACATCATCGCCGACGATTCCGGCGGCCATGCACTCCGCGAGACCTTGCCGGCGACGTTGATGCGCCTGGCGCTGGAGACGGTGTTCAACCCTGGCGATCCCGCTGCGCTTTTGGCACTGCTCAAGCATCCGCTGACGCGCATCGGCGGGCAGCGCGGCAAGGTGCGCAAAGTGGCAGAGACCATCGAACTCGTCGCCCTGCGTGGAGGGACCGGACGCGCGACCCTTGCGGACCTTGGAGCCTTCTTCAATCACCGGCTCGCGGAAACGAGCGGCACGCCCTTCGAACCGCTGTGGCTGCGGCACCTATCAGCGACGGATATCGAGGAGGCACGAGCGATCTGCGATGCGCTGAGCGGGTGCATGGCGCCAATTGTTGCCATGGCAGGCCATTCCGGCGCCGTCGCCTTGCCCGAAATCATTCATGCGAGTGTTACCGCGCTCGAAAATCTTGTGCGCGACGACAGTGGCGATATTTCCGCGCTCTACGAGGGGCCGGCGGGCGAGCAGTTTGCGGCTTTCCTTCGCAACCTCGTATCGGCCGACACCGGGCTGGAATTTGCGACGACCGAATGGCCGGCCATGGTCGAGGCGCTCCTCGCCGGCGAAGTCGTGAAGCCGAAAGTCGGCGCCCATCCACGCCTCTTCATCTGGGGCGCGCTCGAAGCCCGCCTGCAAACCGTCGATACGGTCGTCATTGGCGGTTTGAATGAAGGCTCCTGGCCGGGCAAGACGCGCAACGATCCTTTCATGTCGCGGCCGATGAAGTCGATCATCAAGCTCGAACCGCCGGAACGACGGACCGGCCTTGCAGCCCATGATTTCCAGATGGCGATGGGCATGGGTAAGGTCGTTCTTACCCGTTCGCAACGCTCGGCAAATGCACCGACGGTGGCCTCCCGCTGGCTGCAACGGCTGGATACGGTGCTTGGCAAGGATGCCGGTGCGACATTGCGGCAGCGAGGCGGCAAGTATCTTGGCTGGGCGCGCGAAATCGATCACGCCTTCGATGAAGATTTCGTCAAGCGCCCGGAACCGAAGCCGCCGCTCGATGCACGGCCGAAGCATTTCTCGGTGACCGAAATCGAAACCTTGCGGCGTGATCCATACGCGATATTTGCGCGGCGCATCCTGCGCCTGCGCCCGATCGAGCCTTTGATCCGCGATCCCGACGTTGCCGAACGCGGCTCGCTCTTTCATGACATCCTTGCCGCATTCACTGGCGAAAACATCGATCCGGTTGATGCCGATGCGATGGCAAAGCTCATGGATATTGGGCGGCGGCATTTTGATGCGAGCGCTCTGCCGGAGGAAATCGACGCGGTTTGGTGGCCGCGATTTCAGATGCTGGTACCGGAGTTCATCAATTGGGAGCGCGGGCGCGCGCAACTCATCGCCGAACGGCATGCGGAAATCGCATCCAAAAAGATCGCGGTTGATTCGACCGGCGTTACCTTGTCGGGGCGCGCTGACCGCGTCGATATCCGCCGCGACGGAACCGTCGATATCATCGACTACAAGACCGGTTCGACACCGTCGGTTCGGCAGGCGCATGTCCTACTTGCCCCGCAGCTCGCGTTAGAAGCGGCGTTGCTGGCCCGCGGCGGATTCCATGAGGTCGGGCGGCGCAATGCAACCGACCTGCTCTATGTCCGGTTGAGGCCACGAGGGAAGGTTGTCCCCGAATCGATTCTAGAAACCCGCAACAGCAGGAAGTCCGCGCCGGACCTTGGTGAGTTGGCATGGCATCGCCTGAGCGAACTCTTGAAAGCCTACCGCGACGTCGGCAAAGGATACCTGTCACGCGCCCTGCCATTCAAGGAGGGCGATCTGACCGGCGATTATGATCACCTCGCCCGTGTGCTGGAATGGTCGGCCGGCGGCGCCGACGACGAGGGTGAAGGATCATGAAGAAGCCGCTCGCCATTCCGGTGGAAACCATTCGCGACCAGAACCGCGCCGCCGATCCGAAGGATTCCGTCTGGGTGTCAGCGAATGCGGGTTCGGGCAAGACTCATGTTCTCACCGAACGCGTTATCCGGCTGCTGCTGGATGGGATTGATCCGTCCAAAATCCTGTGCCTGACCTATACGAAGGCAGCGGCGGCGGTCATGCAGAACCGTGTCTTTGCCCGCCTGTCGGAATGGGCGACGATGGATGAGGCAGCGCTCAGCCGCACGATTGAGAAAATCGACGGCGAACGTCCAGTTCCGAAAAGGTTGACGCAGGCACGCCGCCTCTTTGCCCGCGCGCTCGAGACACCGGGCGGGCTGAAAATACAGACCATCCACGCCTTCTGTGAAGCGATCCTGCATCAGTTTCCGCTCGAAGCGAATATCGCCGGTCATTTCGAATTGATGGACGATTTGATGCAGGTAGCGCTCGTCGGCGAGGCGCGCCGGCAACTGTTGCAAACCGCCCGGCTCGATCACAATGTCGAGCTTGCAGGCGCCTTCGGGGACGTGCTCGACGCGGCCGGTGAATTCGGCCTGCAGGCGCTGCTCGACGAAGCCATCGTGAAACGGCATGACCTTGCTTCATTCATCCGCGAAGTCGGCCACGATGGATTGCGTCGCCAGACCTTCTACGGGCACTTCGGCTTTAGGGGCGATGAAACGGAAGACGAAATAATCGCCGAATTCTGGCCGCTGCCCGAGCTCGATGATGGGGTGCTCGGGGAACTTCTCGACATTTCCGAAGGCGCCAAGCGCGCAGTCGACTTCGCGTGGCTGATCCGGTCCGCCGAGCAGGCGAAACGCACCGAGGAACTGGAGGACTTTCTGCGGGAAGCCTTTTACCTGAAATCCGGCGAACCGGTCAGCGGCGCCAAGCTCGCGACCCGGGCCGTGGTCGACAGGGTGCCCGACTTCGAGGATCGCTTCGAAAGGGCGGCGGAGCGGGTGCGCGGCGGTCTTGACCGCCTCAAGCAATACAGGCTCATCGGACTGACCCTGTCCGCATTCGTGCTGGTGGACGAATTGCTCGGCCGCTATCAGGAGATGAAGCGGTCTCGCGGACTGCTCGATTTCGACGACCTTATCGTGCGCACGGTCAATCTGCTGGCGCGCCAGGATGCGGGCCCCTGGGTGCAGTACAAGCTCGACAAGGGTATCGATCACATACTTGTCGACGAGGCGCAGGATACGAGCCCGAACCAGTGGAAAGTTATCCGGCTGCTCAGCGAGGAATTCTTTGCCGGCAAAACAGCGCGTGAGGTACGTCGCACTCTGTTTGCGGTGGGTGATGAGAAGCAGTCGATCTATTCGTTCCAGGGGGCCATTCCGGAGGATTTTGCCGCTCACGGCAGGGCAACGGAACGCAATGCCGGTCAGGCGGATCTGAGCTTCGCCAAGGTCAACCTCAATTTCTCTTTCCGCTCCGCCCCGGACGTGCTCTCGGCTGTAGACAAGGTTTTTGCCCGGGCCGAAGCGCACCGTGGCTTTGGCCGCGATCATGGATCGACTGTCCACACAGCGATACGCGGCAGCGATCCGGGCGAAGTCGAAATATGGGACGTGCTGACGCCGGACACGACCCCGGAGGTGGAGGACTGGCGCACGCCGGTCGACAGCCTGCGCGCGCCACCCGTGCGGCTCGCCGAGCAGATCGCCAGGACCATCGAACTCTGGCTGAAGAACGGCGAGGTGTTGCCGGGGCAGGGACGCAGGATCGAGGCACGCGACATCATGGTGCTGGTTCGCAAGCGCGACCAGTTCATGCATGCCCTGTCGCGCGAACTGAAACGGCGGCACGTGCCGGTCGGCGGGGCAGATCGGCTGAAGCTGACCGACCACATTGCGATCAAGGACCTGATGGCGCTTGGTCGCTTCATGTTGCTGCCCGCCGACGACCTCTCTCTGGCCGCCCTGCTTAAGAGCCCGCTGTTCAAGCTTGGAGACGATGAACTGTTCGTCCTTGCCCATGGCCGCGCCGAAAACGAGACATTATTCCACCGGCTGAACAGCCGTGCCGAGGACGACCTTACGTTCCATGCTATTGCCCAGCGCCTGAAGGAATGGCGCAGCCGCGCCGATACGCTCCCTGTCTTCGAGTTCTACGCTCATATCCTTGGACCAGGCGGTGCGCGGCGCGACCTGCTGGCGCGGCTTGGCCAGGAAGCCGGTGACGTCATCGACGAGTTCCAGAATTATGCGATCGCGACCGAGCGTACCGGGTTGCCAGGCCTGCAGGCCTTTCTTGAAACGCTGGAAGCCGCAACGCCGGAGATCAAGCGCGAATTCGACCAGAGCCGCAACGAAGTACGGATCATGACCGTCCATGCCTCAAAGGGCCTGGAGGCTGCCGTGGTCTTTCTCGTCGATCCTGGCAGCGCGGCCTCGGCCGGCGGACGAAATCCCAATCTCGTCTCCTTCGATATGCGCGAAGAGGACGGTTGGCAGGGCAAGGGTTTCCTTTTCGTACCGTCGAAATTCCATGCAACAGCATTCACGGGCACATTGCTCGATACCTTGAAGCTGCGCGCTGAAGAGGAGTATCGCCGCCTGCTCTATGTTGGGATGACCCGCGCCGAAGACCGCCTGATCGTCTGCGGCTATCGCGGCATAAGACAGGCCCCCGAGACGTGGCACAATTTGGTTGATGCCGGTCTCGGCGATGCGAGCCTGCCGTTCGATCATCCTGTGGAAGGTGTCAACGCGAGGCGCTATCGCATCACCCAGCCCGACGATCGCGATATTGCGGTTCCCGAAGACCGGCCGGCAGCCACCGAGGTCGCGTTTCCCGCTGCCTTCAGAAAGCCGATGCCGCGCGAACTGGGTCTGCCGCGACCGCTCGCCCCGTCAGGCGTGTCGGTTGTGATCGAGCCGGACGATGAAGCCCCACTGGTCACTGGATCGCCGGTTCTCTCCGGGGATCGCGGCACGTCATCCTTTGCCATCCGCCGCGGCATCGTCATCCACGCTCTGTTGCAGACACTGCCTGATCTACCCGCTGAACAACGGATGGCAGCGGCGGACCACTATCTGGCGCGGGCCGCGTTCGACTGGGAACCACAGGAGCTTGACGTGGCGCGGAGGTCGGTATTTGCGATCCTCGACGATGCAAAGTTCGCTGCCGTCTTTGCCGAAGGCTCGCTGGCAGAGGTGGCCGTCATGGGGACATTGCATCTGCGCGGCAAGGACCACGCCGTATCCGGCGTCGTCGACCGACTCGCCGTCGTGGGCAATCGCGTCGTCATCATCGACTACAAGACCAACCGGCCGGCACCTCAAATGCTGGCGAAAGTACCGGAAACCTATGTCGCCCAGCTTGCGCTCTACCGCGAGTTGCTGGCGCCACTTTACCCCGGCAAGACCATCGAAACCGCCTTGCTCTTCACCGAGGGCCCCCACCTCGTCGACATTCCCGAGGCGGCCATGAAGGAGGCGCTCGAGCGTCTGCGATAGGCACCCACGTAGACCTTTGCACTGAATCGTGACAAGACCTAGCTTGACGAGTGTGGATAGACTCACCACATGATGTGCAA
Source organism: Phyllobacterium sp. YR620 (assembly GCF_900104165.1). NCBI lineage: Bacteria > Pseudomonadati > Pseudomonadota > Alphaproteobacteria > Hyphomicrobiales > Phyllobacteriaceae > Phyllobacterium > Phyllobacterium sp. YR620. The sequence continues at coordinate 400,723 of NZ_FNJP01000002.1, read as the reverse complement.
CACATTCAACAAACCTACAAGGAAAAGCCTATGGCTACCGTCAAGATCGACACCAGCAATTTTCAGTCCGATGTAATCCAGGCTGGCCAGCCTGTCGTCGTTGATTTCTGGGCGGAGTGGTGCGGCCCCTGCAAGATGATCGCGCCGGCCCTCGAGGAAATCGCGTCGGAGATGGAAGGCAAGGTCACGATCGCCAAGGTCAATATCGATGAGAATCCGGAACTGGCCGCCCAGTTCGGCGTCCGTTCCATCCCGACCCTCCTGATGTTCAAGGATGGCGAACTTGCCGCCAACCTCGTTGGTGCTGCTCCCAAGAGCAAGCTCAGCGACTGGATCAGAAATTCGGCTGCCTGATCAATCCGGACTGCACAACAAAAAACCCGGCCTTGTGCCGGGTTTTTTATTGCGGCGGCGTGCCGTTATCCGAGAGCACTTCGCCGGCAAGATAGAGCGAGCCGCCGATGAGGATGCGCGGCGCGGGCTCGCTGGAGTCCCAGCTATCGCGCAAGATTTTCAGGGCATTCTCCACCGAATGCACCGGCTCGGCGGAAAGACCCGCTTCATTGGCAGCGATTGCCAGCTCGTCGTGGGGGATACCGGCGCCGCTGGAGCGGACCGGCACCGTATAGACGTGGCGCGCCATGCCGGTGAATGCCTGGAAGTATCCCACAGGGTCCTTGGTATTGATCATGCCCGTAATGAGGAAAAGCGGGCGCTGACTGCGGTCTTCAAGGGTGGCGATCGCCTCTGCGACCACGAGGCCCGCACCGGGATTGTGCCCGCCGTCGAGCCAGATCTCCGAACCGGGTACGGATAGTTCAACAAGCTTGCCCTTGACGAGGCGCTGCATGCGCGCCGGCCACTCCACGGTGGTCATGGCGCGCTCAACGGCCTGTTCGGGAACTTTAAAGCCGGCGGTCCGCACGGCCTGGATGGCCGCAGCCGCATTGGCCAGTTGGTGCCGGCCAAGAAGGTTCGGCAGGGGCAGGTCCATCAGGCCGGTATTGTCCTGATAGATCATGCGACCGCGCTCTTCGAAGCTCAGGAAATCCTGACCATAGACGGCATAGGGACAATCGCGGCGCTCGGCGGTCTCGATCAGGACCATGCGCACGGCTTCTTCGTCCTGCGCGCCAATAACGACGGGGCAACGGGGCTTGATTATGCCCGCTTTCTCGGCCGCAATGAGCTCCACACGATCGCCAAGATAGGGCTGGTGGTCGAGCGAGATCGGCATGATGACGCTTACCGCCGGCTCCGGGATCACATTTGTCGCGTCGAACCTTCCGCCAAGACCGACCTCAAGAACAACGGCGTCCGCCGGGTGCTCGGAAAAAAGCACAAAGGTGACTGCCGTCAAAATTTCAAAAACGGTGATCGCCTGCCCCGCGTTGGCTTCGGCAACGCGCTTTACCGCTTCCGCCAGAACCGCATCCTCGACAATCTTGCCGCCGCCCGGTGCACCGAGCCTGTAACGCTCATGCCAGCGCACGAGATGGGGGGAGGTATGCACATGCGCGGTATAGCCCGCAGCCTCGAGCAGTGCGCGAGAGAAGGCTACCGCCGAACCCTTGCCGTTGGTCCCGGCGGCATGGATCACGGGCGGGAGTCTCAGATGCGGATTGCCCAACGTGTCGAGCAGGCGTGTGATCCGGCCGAGCGACAGGTCGAAGCCCTTCGGGTGCAAGCCGAGCAGCCGTTCTATTTCCTTTTCAGCATGCGACGACATTGCACATCCGGCTTTAGGTATGGCGCAGCGGCATCAGGAATCGGCCTTGGCCGGAACCGGCAAAGCGGTGGTGGCGAGACCATTCGGCACATCGGTCTCCTCGGCAATTTCCGTCGCCGGCTGGCCCATCATCATCTTGAGGAGCCGGGCAATAGTCGTCTTGAGCTGCGGCCGCGGCACCACCATGTCGACCATGCCGTGGGTTTTCAAATATTCGGCGCGCTGGAAACCTTCCGGCAGTTTCTCGCGGATGGTCTGTTCGATGACGCGCTGCCCGGCAAAGCCGATCAGGGCGCCTGGTTCTGCAATATGGATATCGCCGAGCATGGCATAGGATGCGGAGACGCCGCCGGTCGTCGGATTGGTCAGGACGACGATATAGGGCAGGCCGGCTTCCTTCAGCATTTCCACGGCAACCGTGGTGCGTGGCAGCTGCATCAGCGAAAGAATGCCCTCCTGCATGCGCGCCCCGCCCGATGCGGCAAAGAGCACCAGCGGCTTCTTCTGTTTGATCGCTGTTTCAAAACCCTTGATGATTGCCTCGCCCGCTGCCATCCCGAGCGAACCGCCCATGAAGCTGAAGTCGTGGATCGTGACGACGATCGGCAGACCCTCGATGGTGCCGAGGGCGTTGATAATTGCGTCGTCCTGCCCGGTCTTGGTGCGATGTTCCTTGAGGCGGTCGATATAGCGCTTCTCATCGCGGAATTTCAAAGGATCGATGGCGACCTTGGGCTGCTCGAGCGTCTCGAAAATCCCGTCATCGAAGAAAAAGCGCAGCCGATCACGCGCCGGAATGCGCATGTGGTGGCCGGAAGACGGCACGACCCACTGGTTCTTTTCGAGATCCGTGTGGAAGACCATCTCTCCGGACTCCGGATCCTTGATCCAGAGATTCTCCGGCATTTCACGGCGGCCAAGCATCGAGTTGATCTTTGGCCGAACGTAATTCGTGATCCAGTTCATGATCGGTCCTGTTCTTCCGTCAAAGGTTCAGGTGATTTAGAGCTTCTACTCGGCCGCCGCAAGGCGTACAGCCCTGACGCCGCTGGAGAGGCCCTGCACCATGGTGGCAACTGCCTCGGCAGGATCGGCGACCAGCGAGCCATCGGGACGGATGGTATTGGCAACGGCATTGATGATCGCCGTACCGACGACGACACCGTCGGCAGCGCTGCCGATCACTTTTGCCTGTTCTGCGGTCTTGACGCCGAAACCGACGACGACCGGAAGGTCAGTGTGCTTCTTGATGCGCTCCACGGCGCTCGCAACCTTCGACGTGTCGGGAAGCGCCGAACCGGTGATGCCGGTCATCGATACGTAATAGACGAAGCCGGAGGTGTTCTGCAGCACTTTCGGCAGGCGCTTTTCGTCCGTCGTCGGCGTCGCCAGGCGAATGAAGTTGATCCCGGCCTTGATGGCGGGGATGCACAGCTCTTCGTCCATTTCCGGCGGCAGGTCGACGATGATGAGACCATCGATTCCCGCAGCAACGGCATCCTCCAGGAAGCGGTCGACACCGTAAATGTAGATGGGATTGTAGTAGCCCATCAGCACGATCGGCGTCGTATCGTCGCTCGCGCGAAACTGCCGGGCAAGCTCCAGGGTCTTCGTCAGGGTCATGCCTTTTTTCAACGCCCGCAGGCCCGCAGCCTGAATGGCGGGGCCATCAGCCATGGGATCGGAGAAGGGCACGCCGAGTTCGATGATATCGGAACCCGAGACCGGCAACGACTTCATGATCCTGAGCGAGGTGTCGAAATCCGGGTCGCCGCCCATGAAGTAGGTCACGAGCGCCGGACGCCCCTCAACTTTAAGGGCAGTAAATTTCCTGTCGATACGGGTCGTCATGATCAGATGTCCATTCCAAGCAGTTTGCCGACCGTGTGTACGTCCTTGTCGCCGCGGCCGGATAGATTGACGATCATGATCTTGTCCTGCGCCATCTGCGGCGCGATCTTCACCGCATGCGCAATGGCATGGGCGGATTCGAGCGCCGGAATAATACCCTCGACGCGTGTCGTCAGCTGGAAGGCGTCGAGCGCCTCATTGTCGAGGATCGGCACGTAGGAAACGCGGCCCGTATCGCGCAGCCAGGAATGCTCGGGACCGACGCCCGGATAATCGAGGCCGGCCGAAACCGAGTGGCCGTCAAGGATCTGGCCATCCTCATCCTGCAGGAGGTAGGTGCGGTTGCCGTGCAAAACGCCGGGACGGCCTGCGCTCATCGAGGCACAATGTTCGATACCGTCAAGCCCTCGTCCGCCAGCCTCGATGCCGATGATCTCGACGCTCTTGTCGTCGAGGAACGGGTGGAACAGGCCGATTGCGTTGGACCCGCCGCCGACGGCAGCAATGATCGTGTCGGGCAGTCGTCCCTCCTGTTCGAGGATCTGCTCGCGTGCCTCAATGCCGATGACGGACTGGAAGTCGCGAACGAGTTCGGGATAGGGATGGGGACCAGCGGCAGTGCCGATCAGGTAGTAGGTGTCGTCGACATTGGTGACCCAGTCGCGCAGCGCCTCGTTCATGGCATCCTTGAGCGTGCCATGGCCGGAGGAAACCGGCTTCACTTCGGCACCAAGCAGCTTCATGCGGAAGACGTTCGGCTTCTGCCGTTCGACGTCGGTCGCGCCCATATAGACGACGCAGGGGAGCCCGAAGCGGGCCGACACCGTAGCCGAGGCGACGCCATGCTGTCCGGCGCCAGTCTCGGCGATGATGCGGGTCTTGCCCATGCGCTTGGCGAGCAGGATTTGCCCGAGGCAATTGTTGATCTTGTGGCTGCCGGTGTGATTGAGGTCTTCGCGCTTGAAGTAGATCTTGGCGCCGCCAATGCCGCCCTGATCCTTGGCGAGCTGGCGCACGTGCCGAGTCAGGCCCTCGGCATAATAGAGCTTGGACGGGCGGCCGGCATAGTGCGTGGAAAGCGCCTGAAGCTCGGCCTTGAAGGCCGGATCATTCTTGGCGTCGTCATAGGCCTGCTGCAATTCAAGAATGAGCGGCATCAGCGTTTCGGCAACAAAGCGCCCGCCGAAAATGCCGAACATGCCCTCTTCGTCGGGACCCGTCTTGAATGAATTGGGCTCAACCACCTTGTTCACTGCTCCACTCCGTTCCTGGGATAGTCGCCGAAACGACTGCCCGCCTTAAGCCGCATCGGCGCTTTTGGCAGCGCGCACGGCCCTGAAAAATTCCTCGATAAGCCCGACATCCTTCACGCCAGGCGCCGATTCGACACCGGATGAAACATCAATGCCGCCGGGTAATGTCGCCTGCAATGCCTGGCCGATATTACCGGCATTCAGCCCGCCGGACAGAATGTAATCGAGCGAGCCGTCAAGCTCACTTAAGACCTGCCAATCGAACGCGACGCCATTGCCGCCCGGCAAGGCGGAGCCTGCAGGTGCCTTGGCATCGAACATCAGCCGATCGGCGATGCCGATGTACGGTTCGATCTGCGCAAGGTCGCCGCGCTCGCGCAGCGAGAAGACCTTGATCACCGGGAGGCCATAACGCGCTTTCACCTGCCGCACGCGCGAGACGCTCTCGTGGCCGTGCAACTGCAGCATATCAGGCGCCATTTCGGAAACGATCGCATCGAGCGCGGCATCGTCGGCATCAACGGTAACGGCAACGGCCTTTGCTCGGCCTGCGGCGGCGCGGCGCAGACGACCGGCCTCGGCAGGGTTAATATTGCGCGGGCTCTTTGCAAAGAAGATGAAGCCGATATGCGTGGCGCCACCGTCGAGGGCAGCGGCAACTGCTTCGTCGGTTTTCAATCCGCATATCTTTATATCAAGGCTCATGACCCGCCACTCGCATGAAAATGCGCCAAAGTCGAGGATTTTGCATCGGACTCTGTCACAGATGGTGGTGATAGCCCTTCGCGACAAGAAATTCGAACGCATCTACGACGGATACGGGGATGGATTGCGCTGTCTGATAGCCCTTGATGGGGTAAATCCTCATGCGATGCACGTCGCCGACCATCTCGTTGATAAGGCCCTCAAGCGAATAGGCCGTCGTCGGTTGGTCTTCGAAACGGGTAAGTGGTGCGGTCACCAGCGTTGTAACTTCAGGCCATTGTGCATCCGCCGTGGCGCGGACGCGCCGCTGGGTCTGCGGCTTGGTGACCATAATGACCCGCTGGATATGCTCGCCGGCCATTGATCTGGCAAAGCGGATATTCTCGCCGATATTGGTGGCGTGGGGCTCGATGAGAATGGAGACGGCGGGCACGCCAAGATTGACGGCACGTTGCGCAAACGCCTCTGCCTCGCTGTTTTCATAAAGGTTGCCGGTCCAATTGCCGGATTTGCCGGTAAAGAGAATGCGCGGCGCCAGACCCTGGTGAAACAACGCGGCGCAATGGTCGGCGACGCGCAGATCGTAGCTGCCGAGCCCGATGATCAGGTCCGACTTGGCGAGCGGATCGTAGATGTGGTGATACTCCCACAGCGTTTTTGCGGCCTGCAAAACCGGCATTGGAAGATCGACTGCCATCAGCTGAAATCGATTGCCTGCAATGCGCCGCCATTGCGCTTCAGCCAGGCCTTGCAGCGATCGGTATCGGGGCAAAGCTCGCCGCACAGCTTCCAGAATTTCGGACCGTGGTTCATTTCCTTAAGGTGTGCGACCTCGTGCGCGACCAGATAGTTGATGATCGGCGGCGGGGCCATCATGATGCGCCAGGAAAAGGACAGCGTGCCATCGGAGGTACAGGAGCCCCAGCGGCTTTTCGTATCCTTCAACCGCACCGCTTTTGCGCGTCGGCCGACAGCCGCAGTATGGCGCGCGACGAGCATTTCAAGGTCGCGGCGGGCTTCCCGCTTGAGGAAATCGCCGACGCGGCGGGCAAGATGCGGGCGGTCACCGCAAACGATGAGCAATGGCCCGTCTGGTCCCGGCTCCTGCCGCACCGTGCCGCGCTTGGCGGGTTCGTGGACGATGAGATGCGGCACACCTCGCACCGGTATCTTCACGCCGGGGCGCACCTTGGGCTGGTCGGGCATCTTGGAAATGCGGGTCTCGATCCAACCCTCGTGGCGCGTGAGGAACTTGTCGATCTCTCGCACCGGCATGCCGGGCGGCACGGTCATGCGCAGCCCCTTGCCACCGGCATCGATCCGCAGTGTCAAGCGCGTAGCGCGAGGGTTCTCCATGACGCGCAGCGGCAGAACGCGCCCGGCCACCTCATAGCTGCGTTCAGCCGTGAGCGTGGCGGACTTTTTCGGCGGATTCCGAAACAGGGACAGGATCATGCGGCCACTTTAGTTGATTCGAGGGGTGTCGCCAGCCAAAACAGGAGCGGCGCCGGGACATCCCGGCGCCGCCTCATACAGCAACGAACGATTGAAACAGGGTTTATTCGCCGTTGCCTTCATTCACATCAGGAACCGATCCCGAAGGCTTCCTGGCGTTGCGGTCGGCCATGAAGCGGTCGAATTCTTCCCTGTCCTTGGCGCGGCGCAGTTCCTGCGCGTAGGTCTCGAACTCGGCGCGCATCTCTTCGAGCTTGCGGCGTTCCTCGTCGAGGCGCTCCAATTCCTTCTCGCGCCATTCGTCGAAGGCGACGTTGCCGGTGCCGAACGGACCTCTGCCGAAACGCTGCGAACGGCGATTGCGGCGCCACGCACCGCAAACGTTTTCAGCGGCATTGTTCATTTCGTGTTTGAAACCGCCAAACCGGTTGCCCCAGACAATGTAGGCAAGCATGGCTAAGCCAAGTGGCCAGAACAGCATGAAACCGATAATCATCAGAGCGATGGTCGCCGGGGTCCAGCCTGGCCGGATCAAAGCAGCATTGTTCATCTAAAGCCCTTCCTTACTGAAGAAAGCCCGACCCCGATTGGTCGATCGATTACGACATGGGAAGGCAATTTTGGCTTTTCAAGAAAACGTGACTCCAAATGCGACAAGCCTTTGGAATCAGACCGCTTTCTTTACGTGATCGAGCCAATAGACGAGCAGGCCCGCAACGAGCGCCCAGAAGGCCGCGCCGATTCCCGCGATCGAGATGCCGGATGCAGTGACCGAGAAGGTCACGATTGCTGCAAGGCGCTCCTTTTCTGTCTTGAGCGCGAGCGACAGCGCGTTGGTAAATGCACCGATAAGGGCGAGGCCGGCGACGAGCGCGATCAGCGGCGCCGGCAGAACTGCGAAGAGCGCGACGAGGGAGGCGCCGAAGATCGCAAATATCAGATAGGAAAGCGCATAGAACGGTCCCGTCAGCCAACGCTTCTGCGGGTCAGGATGGGCATCGGGACCGGTGCATATGGCAGCCGAGATCGCCGCCATATTGCTGGTGTGCCCACCAAAGGGCGCGCTCAGCAGCGAGACGAGGCCGGTCACCTGCAAAGCCGCGGCCGTGGGTGGCTCGTAACCTGCAGCGCGCAACACAGCAAAACCCGGCAGGTTCTGCGAAGCCATGGTGACGAGATAAAGCGGCAAGGCAAGGCCGATCATGGCGCGCAGGTCGAACACCGGCATGATCAGCGTCAATGTCGACAGTTCGACCGAGGGTACGCTTGCCACGCGCCCGCTGGCAAAGGCGTATACCACGCCGCCGAAGAGTACCGCGAGGACGGCCATGGCAGGGTTATAGAGCCGGATGATGAAGAACAGCGCCGCCAGCGGCAAAACAAAGAGCGGATCAATCGGTATGGTTCGCGCCGCGCCGATGAGGAAGGCAAAGAGCACGCCGGCAAGCATGCCCGAGGCGATGGAAGCCGGGATCTTCGAGACGAAAGCCGAGACGGGCTTAATCAACCCGGTAAGGATGATGGCAAGGGCGGTGACGATAAAGGCACCGACGGCCTCAGGCATGGTAAAGCCGATTGACCCGCCGATAAGCGCAAGGCCGGGGGTCGACCATGCACTGATAATCGGCATTTTGTAGCGCCAGCTGAGGTAGCCGGTGGCGAAGAACATGGCGAGACAAACGGCGGTGACCCAGCTTGCAGTCTCGGCCTGTGTCGCGCCCAGCGCCTGCGCCGCCGCGATAATCAGCGCCAGCGTACCGCCGAAACCGACGACCGCAGCAACGACGGCAGAAGCAACCACTGAAAAACGCATGAGGTGACCTATTGAACGGGCGGGCGGGACTTTGGATGGGTGATGCGATCGACCATTGAAGACACGGTTCGCGTCAGAAGCTCAAGGTCCTGCGGGCGGGAAAGGCGGTGGTCGCCGTCGCGAACGAGGGTGATCGTCACGTCGTCGACGGGAAGATGATCGACGAGCCGCAAGGCATGGCGATAGGGAACGTCGTCGTCCTTCATGCCTTGGAGAATGTGAATGGGGCAGTCGGTCTGGATGACGCCCTTCAATACCTGGTTGGTACGCCCGTCTTCGAGCAGCTTCTTCGTGTAGATATAGGGCTCTGGCGAATACTCCGACGGCTCTTCCATATAGCCAAGCTCGGCGATCTGACGCCGCTGCTTGTTGGTCAGTTGCGGCTCTACCAGTTCCGAGGTGAAGTCGGGCGCCGGCGCAATAAGGACGAGGCCGGCGACCCGTCCGCCTTCACCGACCTTCTGCAGTTCTTCGATGAGGCGTAGGGCAATCCAGCCGCCCATCGACGAGCCGATTACGATCTGGGGCCCGGAGGTGAAATCGCGGAACACCGCCAGCGTCTGTTCGAGCCAGAGCGAAATCGTGCCGTCGCGGAATTCACCGCGGGATTCGCCGTGCCCGGAATAGTCGTGCCGAAGATAGGCAAGGCCACTGCTTGCAGCCCATTGATCGAGCCATTCGGCCTTGGTGCCGAGCATGTCCGAGCGATAGCCGCCGAGCCAGACGAGACCGGGTTCGCCTCCATTCCGCCTGCGGTAGGCAATCTCGATCCCATCGACGGTGTGGAACTGGGGCGGGGTAATGTCCATGAGCATGCCTGTCATCTATCGCTATACTGCCTTTTGCCATGTTCGCACCTGGCAATAAAGCCCGCGATATTGCATAAAACTGAAACAATCCTATGTCTGTCATGGATGATTTATCCCGAAAAAAATGGTATTCGCATGGGCCCGACGCATAGAAGCATTGCGGCGCTGGTCCGACGGTGCTATTTGCGTTGACCGAAATAATTCAAGGAGACTACTGCCATTCGCCGACCCTTTAGAGCACAGGCGGTCCAGAAAGATGGACCTCGTTCGAACCGCGATATCCGCGTACCTCAGGTACAATTGATCGATGCCGAAGGTGAAAACCACGGTATCGTTACCATTCAGGCAGCACTGGCCATGGCCGATGAGGCCGGACTTGATCTCGTCGAGATCGTCCCCAATGCCGAGCCGCCGGTTTGCAAGATCGTCGATCTGGGCAAGCTGAAGTACCAGGGCCAGAAGAAGGCCGCTGAGGCGCGCAAGAAGCAGAAGACAGTCGAAATCAAAGAAATCAAGATGCGTCCGAACATCGATACGCATGACTATGATGTGAAGATGAAGGCGATCAAGCGGTTCTTCGATGAGGGCGACAAGGTCAAGGTAACGCTGCGTTTCCGCGGCCGTGAAATGGCGCACCAGGAACTCGGCATGCGTCTGCTCGACCGGGTGAAGGAAGATACTGTCGAGATTTCCAAGGTCGAGGCGGAGCCGAAGCTTGAAGGCCGCCAGATGATGATGGTGCTCGCACCGCGCTGACAGGCGCTTTCCTCGGATCAAGAGCCGCCTTCGGGCGGCTTTTTCATTTACAATCGGCCTTGATCGATTCAGTTGTTGCGCTTTTTCAGACTTCTGGTAATAAGGCCCCGTTCAAACCGCCCGGCAGGGCATGCCGTGGCGGTTTTGTATGCTTTCAGGCTTTGGTCGGCCTGAAGTGGAAAAACAGGAGCCGCCGTTTCATGGAAACACAAGGGCTCCTTTAGAAGAATGGAGTAGCAAAATGCCCAAGATGAAGACCAAATCTGCTGCCAAGAAGCGGTTCAAAGTAACCGGGACTGGCAAAGTCAAAGCCGCCGCCGCTGGCAAACGCCATGGCATGATCAAACGTTCGAACAAATTCATCCGTGACGCACGTGGCACAATGGTTCTTTCCGATGCCGATGCGAAGATCGTGAAGAAGTTCTTGCCCAACGGCCTCTAAGCCGGGCGCGTTTTTAGTCCTTAAGACAAGGAGATCATATCATGGCACGTGTAAAACGGGGCGTTACGTCCCACGCCAAGCACAAAAAAGTTCTGAAGCAGGCCGAGGGTTTCCGTGGCCGCCGCAAGAATACGATCCGCACCGCAAAGGCTGCCGTTGACCGTTCGAAGCAGTACGCTTATCGCGACCGCAAGAACAAGAAGCGCACGTTCCGCGCGCTCTGGACCCAGCGCATCAATGCCGCCGTGCGCGAGCATGGCCTGACCTACAGCCGTTTCATCGACGGCCTGTCGAAGTCGGGTATCGAAGTCGACCGTAAGGTTCTGTCGGATCTCGCGATCCACGAGCCGGAAGCATTCGGTGCACTCGTCGCTTCTGCCAAGAAGGCGCTTGAGTACCTCAAGAACACCACTCCGAACGCTTTTGAAGGCGCTGTCCACTAAGCCCAGCGCTCCCAAAGCATTTTCGGAAAATTAGACTTGGGAAACCCGCGCTGGCTCGGCTGGCGCGGGTTTTTCGATTTTTGTCATTGACGATCAGACAGGTGATGAACGATGGACGACCTGGTAGAACTGGAAAGCGTGCTTGTCGCGCAGATTGAGGCAGCCAATGACGAAGCGGCCATTGAGGCCGTACGCATTGCTGCACTCGGCAAGAAGGGCTCGATCTCGGAGAAGCTGAAGTCGCTGGGCGCAATGTCGCCGGAAGAGCGCCAGTTCCAGGGCCCGGCCATCAATGGCCTGAAGAACCGGATCACCGAAGCGCTGACGGCCCGCAAGGCCGCCCTCAAGGATGTGGCCATCGCTCTTCGTCTCGAAAAGGAAAAGGTCGACATCACGCTGCCGGTCCGCGCCTCTCCGGTCGAGCGCGGCCGCATCCATCCAATCAGCCAGGTCATCGACGAGATCACGGCAATCTTCGCCGACATGGGCTTCTCCATTGCCGAAGGGCCGGACATCGAGACCGACTATTACAATTTCACAGCGCTGAATTTTCCGGAAGGCCATCCGGCGCGCGAGATGCACGACACCTTCTTCTTCAATCCGGATGCCAACGGCGAACGGCGTGTGTTGCGCACGCATACGAGCCCGGTTCAGGTCCGCACCATGGAGAACCAGAAGCCGCCGATTCGCATCGTTATTCCGGGCAAGACCTATCGCATGGATTCCGACGCGACCCATTCGCCGATGTTCCATCAGGTCGAAGGCCTCGTCATCGACAAGACGGCGAATGTCGCCAACATGAAATGGGTGCTCGAAGAGTTCTGCAAGGCGTTCTTCGAAGTGCCGTCGTTGAAGATGCGCTTCCGTCCATCCTATTTCCCGTTTACCGAGCCATCGCTTGAGGTCGACATCCAGTGCGATCGCTCCGGCAAGGAAGTGAAGTTCGGCGAGGGCAATGACTGGATGGAGATTCTTGGCTGCGGCATGGTGCATCCGAATGTGCTGCGCGCCGGCGGCCTCGATCCCGATGAGTATCAGGGCTTTGCCTGGGGCATGGGCATCGATCGCATTGCCATGCTGAAATACGGCATGCCGGATCTGCGCGCTTTCTTCGATGCGGATGTGCGCTGGCTGTCGCATTACGGCTTCCGCCCGCTCGACATGCCGACCCTGTTTGGGGGCCTCAGCGCGTGAGCGGAGCGCTAAAAACCTGTTTCCGGTGCGAGCGGCTTGGCCTTGTCGAAACGCTCCAACGCTAAAATCTGAAAACGAGTGAAATCATGAAATTCACACTCTCCTGGCTAAAAGACCACCTCGAAACCGATGCGCCGCTCGACAAGATTGTCGAGACCCTGACGATGATCGGGCTCGAAGTGGAATCGCTCGACGACAAGGCGGCCTTGAAGCCCTTCGTCATTGCCAAGGTGCTGACTGCGGCCCGCCATCCCGACGCCGACAAATTGCAGGTTCTGACCGTCGACACGGGTGACGGCAAACCGCTACAGGTTGTCTGCGGCGCACCCAATGCGCGCGCCGGCTTGATCGGCGCGTTTGCGTCGCCCGGCACCTATGTCCCGGGCATTGATATTACGCTGTCGGTCGGCAAGATTCGCGGTGTCGAGAGCCATGGCATGATGTGTTCGGAACGCGAATTGCAGATGTCTGACGAGCACAATGGCATTATTGACCTGCCGGAAGATGCGCCCGTGGGCACCAGCTTTGCCGCCTATGCCGGGCTTGACGATCCTGTCATCGAGATCAATCTGACGCCCAACCGTCCGGATTGCACCAGTGTTTATGGCATCGCGCGCGACCTGGCTGCCGCCGGGATCGGCAAGCTCAGGCAACAGGCGATAGCGCCGGTGAAGGGAACGGGCGAGCCACAGGTTGGCGTTTCGCTCGATCTTGACCGCCACCTCTGCCCGGGTTTCGCCTGGCGCACGGTCAAGGGCGTCAAGAACGGCCATAGCCCGCAATGGCTGCAGCAGCGGCTGATCGCCATTGGCCTGCGGCCGATCAATGCGCTTGTCGATATTACCAACTACCTGACCTTCGACCGCGGCCGGCCCCTGCACGTGTTCGACGCCGACAAGGTGAAGGGCGATCTTACTGTTCGCCATGCCAGGGCAGGCGAGGAAATCCTCGGCCTCAACGGCAAGGAGTATAAGCTCGGCCCGGACAATGTCGTCATCGCCGATGCCGATGGGGTCGAGTCGATCGGCGGCATCATGGGCGGCGAACATTCCGGCTGCGACGAAAACACCACCAATGTGGTGATTGAATCGGCCCTGTGGGATGCGATGAACATCGCTCGTACCGGCCGCAATCTAGGCATCATCACCGATGCACGTTACCGCTTCGAGCGCGGTGTCGATCCGGAGTTCATGATTCCGGGGCTGGAACTGGCGACGCAGCTTGTGCTCGATTTCTGCGGCGGAACACCGTCGGAGGCGAAGGTCGTCGGCTATGAAGGCCACACGCCGAAGGTGGTCCGCTTCCCGCTATCGGACGTCAAGCGCCTGACCGGCATCGAGGTGCCTGCCGCAACCAGCCTCGACATCCTTTGGCGCCTGGGTTTCGTGCCACAAGGCACGGGCGAGGCTGTGGACGTGATCGTGCCCTCCTGGCGTCCCGATATCGACGGCAAGGCCGATCTCGTCGAGGAGGTCATGCGTATTCACGGCGTCGACCTCATCGAACCGCAAGCGCTGCCGAGCCATGCGACGGTCAACGGCAAGATCCTGACAACCCTGCAGATCCGCACCCGCCACGCCCGCCGGGCATTGGCAACGCGGGGCATGATGGAAGCTGTCACCTGGTCGTTCATTTCCGAAACGGCCGCCAAGGCATTTGGTGGCGGCCAGCCGGAATTGAAACTCGCCAATCCGATCGCTTCCGATATGTCGGACATGCGCCCCTCCCTGCTGCCCGGCCTGCTTGCTGCCGCCCAGCGCAATGCCGATCGCGGCTTTAGCGATCTTGCCCTGTTCGAGGTTTCTGGAACCTATGAGGGCGACACACCGGAAGCGCAGCGGCGCGTTGCCGCTGGGGTTCGCCGTGGCACCGCCCGTCTCGACGGCTCAGGCCGCCATTGGTCCGGCAATGCCGCGCCCGTTGGCGTTTTCGACGCCAAGGCCGATGCGCTCGCCGTGCTCGAGGCTTGCGGCGCGCCGGTGGACAAGCTGCAGATCGAATCCGGTGCTCCCGGTTGGTACCATCCCGGACGTTCGGGGGTGATCAAGCTTGGTCCCAAACTGGTGCTCGGCACCTTTGGCGAGTTCCATCCGAAGACGCTGGAAACGCTCGATGTCGGCGGCACGCTCTGTGGCTTCGAGGTTTTCATCGACGCTATCCCGGAGCCGAAGCTGAAGGCGACGCGTACCAAGCCCGCGCTTAACCTATCCGATTTCCAGGCGCTTCGCCGCGACTTTGCGTTCATCGTCGACAAGGGCGTTGAAGCTGGCGCAATCGTCAAGGCCGCTCTCAACGGCGACAAGAAGCTGGTGACAGGCGTTCAGGTCTTCGACGTGTTCGAAGGTGCGTCGCTGGGCGCAGACAAGAAGTCCGTGGCGATCGAGGTGGCGATCCAGCCGCAGGAGCGCACGCTGAACGACGAGGATCTAGAGGCGCTTTCGAAGCGGATTGTCGAGAATGTCGCCAAGCAGACCGGGGGCGTATTGAGGGGATAACCCCCCTCCCCGGACCACGTCGTTTCACTGCTATCGCGGGTCATTTGCGATCCGCCTGGGTCCTCGGGACAAGAGCCCGAGGATAATGGCAGAGTCTATTAGGCGAAGGAGAAGCACAGGCGAACCTTGCCTTACTTCTGAATGACCTTCCAGTTCTTGTAGAATACCGAATTGCTGCCCTTGAGCACGACGCCCATGAAGGCGACGACGGCGGCGAAGAATCCCGGTACGTAGGACGGGCGCAGGATATCGACGAAGAGGCAATAGCGCGTCTGGTCGGTCTGGTTCACTGACTGGTGCATCAGCGTATCATCGAAGATGAAGAGCTTGTCGTCCTTCCAGTAACTGGTGGTGTCGCCGCACCAGATATAGGCCGAGCGGTCATTCATGTCGTTGATATTGTAGAGGACGCGGATCGTTGCGCGCATCGGCCCGAAGTGCTTCGACGTCGAATTCTTCTTGTTGAAGACCGAAACCCCGATCGTCTTCACAAAGTTGTACTTCTCGTAGAACGAAGGCACGTTGGCGAAGCTTGGCTGATCCTTGCCGTACCATTTGAAGAAGAACATGCTGCGCGATTGCTGCTCGGCGCGCTGCTGCAACTGGCCAACGATATTCTCCTTCTGAGTCGCCGTAATCAGGCGCTTGACCTCGGCCTGATAATCGGAAGGCAGGTCCTGCAGGCGGTAAACACCCTTGTTGATATAAGGGAGCGAGAGAAGGTCGAGAATGATATTCAGCGGCGAAAGAACCCAGGTGAAAATGCCGTTGCCGAAGAAATACTGTTCGATCACCTGCAAGTTGAGATTCTTGTTGCGCGACAAATCATAGATGCCGCAGATCAGATAGAAGATCACCAGATATGGTACGAACCAGGCGATAATTGCCAGCACAACCAATCCGATACCCCAGCGCCTAAGCGACTTTTTCGTTGCTTTTTCCATGATGTTCCAGTTGAGCGCCATTATAGATTAGCCAACGGCGCGGCTTGTTGAGACAAATCGATCCTGCGCGATATACAACCGCCGACGCATTTTTAAAAGTGGCGAACGGCGGTCAGGTATAGGCACCGGGGGTCGGCAGTCTGTCAAGCCTCTGGAAGGAATGGCAGGGCGCCCTGTCGGAAACGCCCTGCGGTTGCAATCAGCCGTTGACGAGGGCGAGAGCCGCCTCGGTATAGCGCTTGCCGGCAACGCGGTTGGGAGAGAGCGCATCCCCGATCTTCGCAAGGTCCGCCGTGGACAATTCGATATCAGCCGCGGCGGCATTCTCCTCGAGGTGCTTGATCTTGCGTGCGCCCGGGATCGGTACGATGAAATCGCCCTGGTGCAGCACCCAGGCAAGCGCGAGCTGCGCCGGGGTGACACCCTTGTCGCCAGCAAGGCCCTTCAGCGTGGCAATCAGCACCGCATTGGCATCCATGTTCTCGGCCTGGAAGCGCGGCAGTGTCCGCCGCCAGTCATCCGTTCCGAGTTCGTCGGGCTTGCTGATCGTGCCGGTCAGAAGGCCACGCCCGAGCGGGCTATAGGGAACGAAGCCGATGCCCAACTCCTTGCACACGGCAAGAACCTCGTCCTCGGGATCGCGGCTCCACAGGGAATATTCGCTTTGTACAGCGGCGATGGGGTGCACCTTGTGCGCACGGCGGATCGTGGCGGCGCTCGCTTCCGAAAGGCCAAGCGCCTTGACCTTGCCTTGTTTTACGAGGTCGGCCATTGCGCCCACCGTATCTTCGATCGGGACGTTCGGATCAACGCGGTGCTGGTAAAAGAGATCGATCTGCTCAATGCCAAGGCGTCCGAGCGAGGCCTCCGCGACTGCTTTCACGTGCTCCGGCCGGCTGTCGACGCCGGCCATGCGCGCTGCGCCCACACCTTCGTCTGAAATCTTGAAGCCGAATTTCGTGGCGATCACCACCTTGTCCCTGCGGTCCTTCAGCGCCTTGCCGACCAGAATCTCGTTCTCGAACGGACCGTAGACTTCCGCCGTGTCGAAGAAGGTGACGCCGATATCGACTGCGTGCTGCAGCGTGCGGATTGCATCGGCTTCCTCCTGCCCGCCATAGGCGAAGCTCATGCCCATGCAGCCGAGACCGACGGCCGAGACGTTGAGTTCCGTTCCAAGTTTGCGTTTTTCCATCACTGATCTCCTTGCCTCGTGTGGTGAGTCGAAGATAAGGCCTGTGGGAGTGTTCGATAATTCCTTGTCGGTGGCACAGCTTGTTCGATATGGTAGATCAATGGAACGATCCCGCCTGCCGCAACTTGCCGTTTTCGCCAGCGTCGCCGCTTGCGGCGGTTTTCGCGGTGCCGCCAAGGAACTCGGCATAGCGCCATCCGCAGTAAGCCATGCTATCTCCAGTCTCGAACAGGCCCTGGGCGTCAGGTTGCTGGCTCGCACCACGCGCAGCGTCACCGTCACCGAGGAAGGCGCGCTGCTGTTGAAGCGGCTGCGCCCGGCGCTCGGCGAGATCGACCTCGCGTTCGATGCGGTCAAGGAAGCGAATAATCGCGTTGCCGGCAATTTGCGCCTCAGTGTTCCGCCCTTCGCCGCCCACTGGCTGCTTGCGCCGC
The DNA here is from genome assembly GCF_900104165.1 of Phyllobacterium sp. YR620. Classification (NCBI taxonomy): domain Bacteria; kingdom Pseudomonadati; phylum Pseudomonadota; class Alphaproteobacteria; order Hyphomicrobiales; family Phyllobacteriaceae; genus Phyllobacterium; species Phyllobacterium sp. YR620. The sequence goes on along the minus strand of NZ_FNJP01000002.1, from coordinate 383,205 downwards.
GGCTCGCCGCCTTCAGCGCGGCCTATCCCGGTGTCACGCTGGAACTCAGGGCCGAGGAACCCTTCAATGATATCGTCGCCGCCGGACTTGATGCCGGTATGCGCCTTGGCGAAAGCCTCGAGCCCGACATGATCGCCGTACCGCTGAGCGGTCCGATCCATGCCAATATCGTCGGCGCGCCCGCCTACCTCGATGCGCATCCGCTGCCGTTGCATCCCCGCGATCTTGCCGCGCATCGCTGTATCCGCCGTCGCTTTGCAAGCGGTCAGGTCTATCGCTGGGAGTTTGAAAAGGATGGAGAGGAGATCGTCATCGATGTGAACGGCCCATTGATCCTTGGCGATGACGGCCTGGTTATCGCCGCCGCTCTTGGCGGTGCCGGGCTCGCTTTTCTCCTCCAGCATATGGCGCAGGATGCGATTGCCGACGGTCGGCTGCGCCGCGTCCTTGAAGATTGGTGCGCGCCATTTCCGGGCGTCTATCTTTACTATCCGAGCCGCCGGCAAATGCGCCCGGCGCTGCGCGCCTTCATTGATTTCTTCCGCTTTACGACCTAGAGCAGTGCTTCCATTCGCCGAAACAGGAGAAGCCGTCATGTTCCGCTGGGGTGTTTTATCAACTGCCAAGATCGGAGTGACAGCCGTCATTCCGGCAATCTGCGACGCGGAAAACGGTGTCCTCGCCGGGATTGCCAGCCGCGACCTTGCGAGGGCGCGCGCGGTTGCCGATCGTTTCGGTGCGCCGCATGCATTCGGCTCCTATGAGGATATGCTCGCGTCCAGCGAAATCGACGGCGTTTATATCCCGCTGCCGACGTCCCAGCACGTCGAATGGTCGCTGAAAGCCGCCGAGGCCGGCAAGCACGTCCTGTGTGAGAAGCCCATTTCGCTCAATGCCGGTGAAATCGATGCGCTGCTGTCCGCGCGCGACAAGAATGCCGTTTTGATTTCGGAGGCCTTCATGGTCACCTATCATCCGCAATGGCTGAAGGTGCGGGAGCTTGTCGCCGACGGCGCCATCGGTACGCTGCGCCAGGTGCAGGCAGCATTCACCTATTTCAACAAGGACGCCAACAATATGCGCAATCAGGTGTCGCTCGGCGGCGGCGCCCTGCCCGATATCGGCGTCTATCCGACGGTCGCGACACGCTTCGTTACCGGCAAAGAGCCGTTGCGGGTCGCCGCAAGCGTCGAGCGCGATCCCGAATTCGGCACCGATCGCTTTGCGAGTGTCCGGGCGGATTTTGACGGGTTCGAACTTGCGTTCTACGTCGCCACGCAACTAGCCGCCCGCCAGTCGATCGTATTCCACGGCGACAAGGGGTTTATCGAGGTCCTGGCGCCGTTCAACACCGGCAAATACGATCATGCCAAGATCACGCTGCATAATGCCAACCATAGCAGCGCGACCGAGTTCAACTTCAGCGATGTGAACCACTACCGCCTGGAGGTCGAGGCCTTCGCCCGCGCCGCCAAGGGTGAGAAGGCCCAAATCTTCACGCTGGAGGATTCGGTGCGCAACCAGAAGCTCATCGATGCGATCTACCGCGCGGATAAGAGCGGGGCCTGGGAAACGGTTTGAGATTTGGCGACTTTCAATAAAAACCGGCGGTCTCGCCGCCGGTTTTCATCTCTGCTTGCAGCTTGGGCCCGCGTTCTAATTTTGTGAGGCAACGGTCGTTGCTGGTTGCGCCATGTAGAACGCGTCCAGCGCTTTCTTCATCGGTCCCCGCGCCGCCTCCGTATAGTACGTCATGTGGCCACCCTCGAATAGTTTCACGGGTATGATTTTGTCGAGCTTGGCCTGTTTCAACGTTGTCTCGCTACCAAAAAAAGGCGTCGACATGTCGTAGTAGCCATGAAGCACCAGCATCTTCAATTTGGGGTCGCGCCCGAGTGCATGTGTTATTTCGACCACGCCGCCCGGGTCGCGGTTCAGGTTAAATTTACAGCCACAATTTATGAGGTATTTACCATCTGTAAAATAATTGAGATATGTCGGCAATCTCGAACTGATGTGGTCGCCGAATATCTTCTTGTCAAATTCGTTTACGTCATAGTCATCCGCTTTCAAGCGCGTGTCGTAGACCCCGCCGCCGAACCCAGGTACTTTGATGGATATATCGCCATACTTCGTGAACGCTTCATCTGCCGTCATCGAAGGATCGCCAAAAATATTCCGCAGTTCGGTCAGTGTTGACTCCACCAAAGCAATTACCTCAGGCGTCTTTGGCTTGTAGGCCAGCGGCTTGCCGCTCTTTCCTCCAGTTCCAGGTTCTTGAACCTTTTCGTTGTACTTCACATATGTAGGCGCGAAGCGTTCCTCGGAGAATTTGCGCAGATAGTCGGCATATTCTTCCAGGGTGCGGTTGCCGCGCCAGCTCTTCGCTGGACCCAGCAAATAATCGACCGTAAAGGCACTGGTTGGTAAGGTTAGATAGCAACCACCGGACAAATTGAACAGGTAGCATGAACTCCCGTTCAGAAGCGGCGAGTTGAAGACCAGGCCCGTGAGCACCTTTGTCGGTCTGCCGGAAGGATCAGGCTCGTAAATACTGATGCCAGCGTCTTCCATGAGCGCGCTGGCAAAGGCGATGCGCGAACCGCCCCAGGATTCGCCGTACAGATACTTGGGCGAACTCTGCCGGCTGTTCGTGTTGACGTAGCGTGCTACAAAGTCCCTAACTATAGCTGCGTCCGTGTCGGCGACGTAGAATTCTTCATTCTTGTGCGGCGCGATTGCTTTGGATAGCCCCGTGCCGACAGGATCGACAAAGACAAGATCCGTCTGGTCGAGCAGTGTCTCTGAATTGTCGAGAAGCGGAAATTTCAAGTCCTTGGCAAGTTTTGGAATATTGGGCGTGTCTATTTTAAGGCGTTGCGGGGCCCATGAAGCAGTATGCAAGTACACAGAGGAAGAACCGGGCCCACCGTTGAAGAGAAAAGTGACGGGACGGTTTTCAGGAGGCAGATCGTCCCGCGTATAGGACATATAGAAAATCGCCGCTTTCGCGTCTTTCTTGTCAGGGCTTTTTGGGTCTTTCGGCGCATAGGCGATAAAATGACCGGCTTTGGCGGTAAACCAGACGGTCTTGCCATTGATCGTCATAGAATGACGCATCGATGACGGGGTTTCGTCGACCGGAGCGGTCGCAGTCGCAGGATGGTCTTCTTGGTGGAATGCATAGTCCGCCGGAGCAATCAGCGCATAGGCTTCTTCATCAAGCCCCGCTTCTTTCAGAACGCTCACAGCCTCGTAGGGCTTGCCCGCCTTCATCAATTCTGCGGCCTCCGCCCGAGCGGCGGCGCCGGGATCGACAGTTACGGCCGGGGGAACCGGCTGCACCGGTTCGGTGACTTCAGGCACCACCTCTACAGTCGTTTCCGGCGCCACCGCTACCGGTGTTTGCGGCGTCACGGCTTGAGTGGTTTCTGGCAAAGCTGCTGCTTCAAAGGTGCCCGCCGAGGAAACTTCGACGGCGGGCGCCGCACTTGCCGGGGCCGGGTTGTCGGAACTGTCGCATGCAGCGAGGCCTAAAAGTGGAAAAAGGTAAAGTATTTTTAAGTTCATTTGAATTCCCCTATGAATGGGTGAATTCAGCAGATGAAATATGTGATGACAATTCAACCAAAGTCGCGGTCTGAATGTTTTTTAGGCAAAATCAGAAGTTATTTTAGGGAAAGTGCCTGACCTACCAATAGACACCGCCGCGGGTGACATGGACTCGCGGATCGCCGTCGGGGGTATAAAGGCTTGCAGCGCAGGCCTCGCAGTCGGCATCCTTGTCGGCGACAACCGGATGCGTCGCCTGCGTATTGATGAGTGACAGGATCTCAAGGTTGTTGGAGTTCCAGCGGCCATATTGCTGGCCAATCTGCGGGACTGATCGCGGGCGGGTGCGAATATGCTCCTGCGGCTCAAGCGCCAGTTTGATGAGAATGTCGTCCCGCATCTTTTCGCCCCGCGCCACAACCGCGCAGGCATCCTTCAAGGCCTGCAACCGCGCCACCCGCGCTTCGGTCAGCGGGTGCGTGCGCAGGACCGAAGGATCGGGTATGCGCCCGCCCGGCAGGATCAGGCTTTCCCAAACCTTGCCTTGCGCCTTTTCGAGCTTCGTCAGCGCATGGGCGAGGCCTTCAGGATCGCCGGTGAGCATGGCGGCACCGAGATCGGCATTAAACTCGCGGGTACGCGAAAGCGCCATTTGCAGGAGGCCGCCGACCGTCGGAGCCACCAGCAGCACCAGAACCCCAAGCCAGGGTATCTGCGGCGTTGATCCGCTGGCGAGCCAAGTAATATTGAAAAGCAGCGAGACAATGCCGATCGTCGACATCAGCGACGTGAAGCGGGAGACCGTGTCGGCAAGCGCCATGACCCGCAAATCTTCATTGCGGATATGGCTTATTTCGTGGGCGAGAACGCCGGTAAGTTCGCGCGCGGTCAGGGTCCTGACCAACTGATCGGTAACAGCGACGACCGCCGTTTCTCTGGAGCCCACGGCAAAGGCGTTCATCATCCTCGAGGGAATGACGTGGAGCTTCGGCACGGCTGCAAGTTCGGCCCGGCGGGCGAGTTCCTCGACGATTGCCAAACCTTGCGGAAATTCCGAACGGGTGACGGGCCGCGCCTTGTACATGGCAAGCACCATTTGCGGGCTGATGCGCTTGATCGCATAAAGGCTGATGCCGCCGAAGACGAGGGCATAGGCAATGCCTGCCGGGCCTGCCAGGGTCCAGGCACAGGCGATTAGGAGCGCAAGGCTGCCTGCGAGCAGCAGCCAGGTGTGCAGCATGTTGATCAATTGGCTGCGGCGATGCTCGGGAATATGGGGGTGGAGCGCGCTTTCGGTCATCCTCGAAATATGGGGTCATCGCCGGATTTGGGCAATAGAGCGCCCCAGACCCGGTTTTTACGACTCTTTTGCAACAATTCCCCCGACAAATGCTGTAGCTTAGAACTTGCATGGCAAATTTACCCTTCTTATATAGCCCCCAACAATGTAAGTACCGCTCGCCTCGGCGGTCCCCTATTGTTGAAACCCCCTAGGGGCTGCTGAATGGAATGCTCGGCAGAGGTCCCAGCAGCCTGCTGAATGGAGATGAAGTAATGGCAAAAGTTATCGGTATTGATTTGGGAACGACCAATTCCTGCGTCGCCGTCATGGATGGCAAGAACGCGAAGGTCATTGAAAATGCGGAAGGCGCACGCACGACGCCATCCATCGTTGCATTTACGGATAGCGACGAACGCCTCGTTGGCCAGCCGGCCAAGCGCCAGGCTGTCACCAATCCTGAAGGCACCGTCTTTGCGGTCAAGCGCCTCATCGGCCGCCGCTTCGACGATCCGACCGTCGAGAAGGACAAGAAGCTCGTCCCCTATCACATTGTGAAGGGCGACAATGGCGATGCCTGGGTTGAAGTCCACGGCAAGAAATATTCGCCGTCACAGATTTCCGCGATGGTCCTGCAGAAGATGAAGGAAACCGCCGAAGCCTATCTCGGCGAGAAGGTCGAGAAAGCCGTCATCACGGTTCCGGCCTACTTCAACGATGCCCAGCGTCAGGCGACCAAGGATGCTGGCAAGATCGCCGGTCTCGAAGTCCTGCGCATCATCAACGAGCCGACTGCGGCCGCTCTCGCCTACGGGCTTGACAAGAAGGAAGGCAAGACGATTGCCGTATACGATCTTGGCGGCGGCACGTTCGACGTGTCGATTCTCGAGATCGGCGACGGCGTCTTCGAAGTGAAGTCGACCAATGGCGATACGTTCCTTGGCGGTGAAGACTTCGACATGCGTCTGGTCGAATATTTCGCAGCCGAGTTCAAGAAGGAACAGGGCATCGACCTGAAGAACGACAAGCTCGCGCTGCAGCGCCTCAAGGAAGCCGCTGAAAAGGCGAAGATCGAACTTTCGTCGGCACAGCAGACGGAAATCAACCTGCCGTTCATCACCGCCGATGCGACGGGTCCGAAGCATCTGACGATGAAGCTGTCGCGCGCCAAGTTCGAAAGCCTCGTCGACGATCTGGTCCAGCGCACGGTCGAGCCCTGCAAGTCCGCGCTCAAGGATGCCGGCCTCAAGGCTGGTGAGATCGATGAAGTGGTTCTCGTCGGCGGCATGACCCGCATGCCGAAGATCCAGGAAATCGTCAAAGCCTTCTTCGGCAAGGAACCCCACAAGGGCGTCAATCCGGACGAAGTGGTCGCAATGGGCGCCGCCATTCAGGCCGGTGTTCTCCAGGGGGACGTCAAGGACGTGCTCCTGCTCGACGTCACGCCGCTTTCGCTCGGCATCGAAACGCTGGGCGGTGTCTTCACCCGTCTGATCGAGCGCAACACGACGATCCCGACGAAGAAGTCGCAGACTTTCTCCACGGCCGAGGACAATCAGTCCGCCGTGACGATCCGTGTCTTCCAGGGCGAGCGCGAAATGGCCGCCGACAACAAGGCGCTCGGACAGTTCGATCTCGTCGGCATTCCGCCAGCGCCGCGCGGCGTTCCGCAGATCGAGGTCACGTTCGACATCGACGCTAACGGTATCGTCAATGTTTCGGCCAAGGACAAGGGCACCGGCAAGGAGCACCAGATCCGCATCCAGGCATCCGGTGGTCTCTCCGACGCCGACATCGAGAAGATGGTGAAGGACGCCGAAGCCAATGCCGAGAGCGACAAGAAGCGTCGTGAGGCTGTGGAGGCGAAGAACCAGGCGGAAGCTCTGGTCCATTCGACCGAAAAGTCGCTGAAGGACTATGGCGACAAGGTTTCGGCTGAGGACAAGGGCGCCATCGAGACCGCGCTTGCCGACCTGAAGTCTGCAATCGAAGGCGATGACGCCGACGTCATCAAGGCAAAGACCCAGACTCTTGCCGAAGCTTCTATGAAGCTTGGCCAGGCGATGTACGAAGCTTCGCAGGCTGCTGAAACCGCTGAAGGCGCAGCAGGCGCCGAGGCAACGGCCAAGGCCGACGACGATGTCGTCGACGCCGATTTCGAAGAAATCGACGAGGACGGCAAGAAGAAGTCTGCCTGACGCCTTCTACGAAACCCACGGAAAAGCCCGGCCATCGTGCCGGGCTTTTTTGTTGCAGGGTTAGACTTTCGGTCAATTGAGAGCCGAGGAGAATAGGACTATCACGCCTATTCAATCGGTTGAATTGCTACTGGGAGGGGCAATCGAACCGGGCCCGTATTTCGGACCCTTGCCCTCCAAGTTATTTCAGCAGGATTCATTGTTGAATTCATTGGAGGAAAGTCATTTGAAAAAGACATTTATCACCGCCCTTCTTGGGTGCACGATGCTCGCTGGCTGCAACAACGGCGACGACAGAACGAGCGACAACACTGATCCGCAGGGGACCTTCAACGCCAAGATCGAGGAGGCCAACGGCCGCGTGTCTGCGCTCACGGCCGAGGTTCAGGCGCTCAATAGTGCCAATACCTTGCTCGGTGATCAGGTGGCAGCGTTGAAAACCGCCGATACCGCAGCAAACACTGCGGTTGAAACGCTGGTGAAGCGCACTAACGAGCTGGAAGCCGGAAATAATGCGCAGGACGCTGCTGTAAGCGCCATGATCGGCCAGCTTAAGAGCGAGATCGCTGAACTTGAAAAGCAGCGTCAGGAGGCAAACTCCAGTATGACCGCGCTCCTTGCAAAGGTAGGCACCAGTGCAACGACCCCAGATCTCTCGGCCGCGATCGATCAGTTGAAGGCGAGATACGAGGAGATCGAGAAGAAGGTTTCCACAGCCAATACCAAGATCGCGACCTTGGAAAGCGTCCACACGGCCGACGACACCAAGATCGTCAAGCTTCAGACAGCTCTGGCCTCACTCGACCAGACCGCAAAGAGCCTGAAGCTCGAAACAATGCAGCCGCATATCGCGGATCTTCAAGCAGAACTGACAAAGTACCAGCCGAATGTGGCGGCGTTGGCCGCGATCGCCGATCGCGCATCTGAATCGAGGGCCCGCACAACGAAGGTCGATCGAACGAAGTTGTCGACTGAGGATGCGGCCGCGTATGACGCGGCGGTTCAGGAGCTTGCAACCTTGGAAAAGGACCTTGCCGCGAAACAGGCGGAGGTTGCTGCAACGCTCGCCAAGGGCGGTGCAATTCTCAAATCGATCGGTGAACTGCAGGCCGATGCAACCTCTGGCCAGGTGATGGAGATTGACGGTCAAATCACAGGATTATCCACAGCACTCAAGGCGGATACGAAACCACTTCAGGATAAATTGGCCGGGTATTCCAAAGTGACCGCCACGCTTGGCCGCAAGGTCACGGAACTCACCGGTACCGGTCTGGCGGCATTCGTCAATACCACACGCGGCTCACTCTCCGAGCGCCATTTCGGCGCCAGCAACGTCTCGCGCGGCAACAATTTTCCTGCCACTGCAGTGCCGTTCGGCTTCAATATGTGGTCGCCAGTCAGTTCTACCGATAACAGCTCTTTTTATGACCCCAACTCAAAATACATGCGGGCATTTGCTGTAACGCATGAGGCGAGCAAGTGGAACGGCAACCGTCAGGCCCTGAAAATCATGCCAGTCAGGAACGAGGGCGTTCGGCTTCCGAATGATAACGGCGAACTATTCGACCGCAAAAACGAAGTTGCGATGGCGCATTACTACAGCGTGACCTTCGAAAACAAAATCAAGACGGAAATCACGCCCACGGATCACGCCGCGTATTTCCGGTTCACAGCGCCCGACACCATGGCAAAAACCACAATCGCTTTCGATACGTTTGAAGGGCTCGGTTCGCTGAAAGTCGATCAGGCGCAGGGTACGGCATCGGGCTATGCCAATCACGGTTCCAACGCTTACACTCCCAAAATGTACTTCTTCATCAAGTTCGACAACAAGATTACAAATTTCCAGCAGGATATCTCGCCGGGGGATGTGAGGTCGTGGGTACAATTCGATACGCCCGCAGGCGTCAAGGTGGTCGGCATGAAGATGGCCACCTCGTTCATCAGCGTGGAGCAGGCACAGAGCAATCTCGAACAGGAAATCGCCGCCAAGAGCTTTGACGATGTACTGGCCCTGGCTTTGGCGGCCTGGAACGAAAAGCTCAATGCCGTCCGCGTCGAAGGTGCGACAGACGACCAGAAGATCATCCTTTACTCCAACCTGTACCGAAGCTTTCTTTATCCCAATTCCGCCTGGGAAAATGTCATAGAAAACGGCAACCCCGTGCCAACTTATGTCAGCCCCTACACCACGACCGACAAGATCAAGAAGGGGAAGATCTGGGTAAACAATGGGTTCTGGGATACCTACCGGACCACATGGCCACTTTATGCCTTGCTCGTCCCAAACCAGGCAGGCGAGATGATTGACGGTTTCGTCAACGGCTTCAAGGATGGTGGCTGGACCACGCGCTGGTCCAATCCCGGCTACGCGGACTCCATGGTGGGGACAAGCTCCGACATCATCATCGCGGACGCTTATATGAAGGGCATACGCAATTTCGATATCGATGCCGCCTATAATTCGATTGTCCGCAACGCATCGACCTTCAGCAGCAACAACGATCGCGGACGCAAGGGCATGGCCAACACGCCATTCTACGGCTATTCGATCCTAAGCAGCGAATCTGTATCATGGTCGCTTGAGGGGTATTTGAACGATTTCGGCCTGGCGCAAATGGCGAAGGCAATGAACAAGGGCGACGACTACGCCTACTTTATGAATAGTGCCATCAGTTATCCTAACCTTTTTGACAATACCTCGACGGGCGCGTGGGCTGGAGGTTTCTTCCGCGCCAAGAATTCAACCGGCGGCCTGATGTTCACTTCGGGCACGCCGCAAAGCTGGGGCAACGGCTTTACGGAAGGCAACGCCTGGTCCTATGCATTCCTCGCACCACAGGATGGTCAGGGTCTGGCCAACCTCTATGGCGGACGGCAGAAGCTTAAGGATAAACTCGATACCTTCTTCACCACGCGTGCGGGTCTTGATGGCGGCAGCTACGGAGGGATACACGAAGTCTACGAGGCCAAGATGGTCGACGACTTGGCCAATGTCGGGGAATACCAGCACTCCAACCAGCCGGTACATCACTCCATTTACATGTATAATTATGCCGGGTCCCCGTCGAGCGGACAAAAATATCTGCGCGATGTAATGGACAAGCTGTATTTTACCGGCTTTGGCGCGGACGGTGTCAGCAACGGGCACGGCTATATTGGCGATGAGGATAACGGCGAACAATCGGCCTGGTATGTTTTGAGCGCCATGGGCTTTTATCCCGTCAGCATGGGGCGCCCGGAATATGCGATCGGCGCGCCATACTTCCCCAAGATGACCGTGCAATTAAAGAACATCAAGGGCGAGCTTAAGAAGCTGGTTATCAATGCGCCTAATGTAAGCAGCAGCAACCGCTATGTGCAGAGCGTGAAACTGAACGGAACGGCCTTGACGCGCAATTACTTGCTGCACTCCGAACTGGCGGAAGGCGCAACCCTCGATTTCGAGATGGGCCCGAATCCATCCCAGTGGGGCACGGGGGTGAATGACGTTCCGACCTCCATCACGCAGGGTGACAAGAAACCGACACCTCTGAAGTCCCTGTTGCCGATTGGGAATTATAATGTGACGGCAAGCACGGATGCGGCCAAGGCAAACGTGTTCGACAGGACGTCAAGCACGAAATGGGACAGCCCCGCCGGATCCGCGGGCTGGATTGAGGCTGGCAAGAAGAGCTCGCCCTCCATCGATACCGTATCGCTGTATACCGTCACATCAACGAGCGCGGCCGGCCAAGATCCGACGGGCTGGACGTTGAAAGGTTCAAATGACGGCACCAACTGGGTCGCGCTCGACAAGCGAGATGAGCAGACTTTCCAGTGGCGCCAGCAAACTCGGCCCTTCGCTCTCAAAACACCAGTATCCTATAGCCGATACCGGCTGGAATTCACCGGCACCAACGCGGTCTCCGTTGCCGAGTTCGAGCTTTACGGAATGCCGGATGCGGTTCCGGCTCCCGTGGCAGCTGCGGCAACGCCTCTGTAAGTGCTTCCGAATTGCGAGGGCATTGTGACTACCCTCAGAACAAGAAGCCCGGCTCGCGCCGGGCTTTTTGCCGCCAACGCCTCAACGGCGTGTTCGATGCCGCCACATTCCCGCGATAATCCGCGAATATGCGGCATTTCTTGCGAATCAATGTAAGTTGGCTATGGCATTCACGGCGGCGAACACCTAAATACCGGCATTAAACAAGCTTCTTAAAGAAGCGTACGCGATTTTCACGGAACGAGTGTCTGGATGAAGGCTGACTATTACGAAACCCTCGGCGTCACGAAAGGCGCTGATGAGAAAGAGCTCAAGAGCGCTTTCCGTAAGCTGGCAATGCAATTTCACCCCGACAAGAATCCGGGAGACGCAGCCGCCGAACACCGATTCAAGGAAATTGGCGAGGCCTACGAGACCCTGAAGGACCCGCAGAAGCGGGCAGCCTACGACCGCTTCGGTCATGCGGCCTTCGAGCATGGCGGCATGAATGGCGGTGGTGGCTTCGGCGGCGCCGGTGGTTTCGCCGATATTTTCGAAGATATTTTTGGCGAGATGATGGGCGGTGGACGCCAGCGCCGCTCCGGCGGGCGCGAGCGTGGCGCCGATCTGCGCTACAATATGGAGATCACACTCGAGGAGGCCTATACCGGCAAGACGGCGCAGATCCGCGTTCCAACCTCGATCACCTGCGACGAATGCTCGGGTACCGGTGCAAAGGTCGGCACATCGCCCGTCACCTGCAGCACCTGCAGCGGTTCTGGCCGCGTGCGCGCTGCTCAAGGGTTCTTCTCGATAGAGCGCACCTGCCCGACATGCCATGGCCGTGGCCAGATCATCAAGGATCCATGCACCAAATGCTCGGGCCAGGGCCGCGTTACCGAAGAACGCGCGCTTTCCGTCAACATTCCAGCCGGCATCGAGGATGGCACCCGCATTCGCCTGACCGGCGAGGGCGAAGCTGGATTGCGCGGCGGACCGGCGGGCGATCTTTATATTTTCCTCTCGCTGAAGCCGCATGAGTTTTTCCAGCGCGACGGTGCCGATCTCTATTGCAAGGTACCGATTTCGATGACGACTGCCGCGCTTGGCGGGCAGATCGAAGTTGCGACGCTGGACGGTACGCAGACGCGGGTCAAGATTCCCGATGGCACGCAAAATGCCAAGCAGTTCCGTCTCAAGGGCAAGGGCATGCCGGTGCTGCGCCAGCCTGCCATGGGCGATCTCTACATCCAGATGGCCATTGAAACGCCGCAGAATCTCAACAAGCGCCAGCGCGAGTTGCTCGAAGAGTTCGAACGCATTTCATCGCAGGACAACAGCCCGCAATCGTCAGGCTTCTTTGCCCGCATGAAAGAGTTCTTCGAAAGTCTAAGCGAGTAGTTTTATTGGATCTTTTCCCGTTGGCGGCCTTGCTTCCGTCACGTGTTGCGGCATAAACTTGTCTAACTGCGACGGAGGATGAGCATGTCGAGACCTTTGGGGAAGAAACTGGCCGAGAAGTTCGGCGAGGAAATCCGGTTCTTCAAGGGTTGGATGCATGGTCCAAAGGCGGTGGGTTCGATTCTTCCAACGAGTTCGATTACTGCCCGGCGCATGGCGAGCGTCGTCAATCCGCATTCCGGGCTTCCCGTGCTCGAACTCGGCCCCGGCACCGGGGTAATCACCCGGGCTATTCTCAATCGCGGCGTCGCCCCGGCCAATCTTTATAGCGTCGAATATTCGTCGGATTTTGCCGAGCATCTGCGCGAGGATTTCCCTGGCGTCAACATCATCGAAGGCGATGCGTTCGATCTCGACACCACGCTGGGCGAGAAGCGCGACCAAAAATTCGACAGCGTCATCTCGGCGGTTCCACTCTTGAATTTCCCCGTAAGTGACCGCGTTGCCATCGTCGAGGATCTGCTGCGGCGTATTCCGCACGGGCGGCCCGTCGTCCAGATTACCTATGGGCCGCTTTCGCCGGTGCCCGCCGGGCGAGGCAACTACAAGATTGAGCATCTCGATTTCATTATCCGCAACGTGCCGCCGGCACGGCTCTGGGTCTACCGCAGGGTCGATTGACTCCGCTCAATTGCCCTTTGCTGCCATTTCGATAGAGGGTTTGAATGCTGCCGAAGATTCTGGTGTTCGCCGGGTCGAACCGTACCGGTGCCTACAGCAAGAAGGTAGCAAACGCTGCGGTCAAGACATTGGCCGAACTCGGCGCCGATGTGACGCTTATTGCGCTTTTCGATTATCCCTTGCCGTTGATGGATGAGGATCTCGAAGAGAAACAGGGAATTCCTGACAATGCCATGAAACTTGGCCGGCTCTTTGCGGCTCATGATGGCATGCTGATTGCCTCGCCCGAGTACAATTCTTCCATTCCGCCGCTTCTCAAGAATACCATCGACTGGGTCAGCCGTATTTCGCAGGATGGCGACAAGCCGCTTAAGCCCTATTCCGGCAAGGTCGTTGGACTTTGCTCTTCATCCGAGGGCAATTTCGGCGGTGCGCGCGGGCTCTATCATTTGCGGTCGGTCCTGATGAATGTCGGGACGCAGATCATCACGGAACAATGCTCGGTGATCCATGCCCATGAAGCCTTCGCCGAGGATGGATCGTTTCGCAACGAGCGCACGGCAAAGTCGATGGAACGGGTCTGCCAATCGTTGATCGACCACACGCGCTTTGCCAGATCCCGCGCATAGTTGGCGTTTTGCGGTGGCTCGCAGCAATAGCTGTTTCCAATCGGCTGCATCTGTGCCAATGGGATGCGATCAAAGAAAAAGGATGATTGTCATGACGGATGCGGCTTTGCGCGAGCGCCTGATCGTCGGCCTTGACGTGCCGACGCTCGACGTCGCCGAAGAGGTGATCAGCGAACTCGGCGATACGGTTTTATACTACAAGATCGGCTATCAGCTCGCCTTCGCCGGCGGGCTTGGTCTGGCCAGCGAACTTGCCCGTTCCGGCAAGAAAGTCTTTCTCGACATGAAACTTCTCGACATCGACAACACGGTGGCGAAGGCCGTTGAGAATATCGTTAAAATGGGCGTGTCGATGCTGACGCTGCATGCCTATCCGAAAGCCATGCGGGCCGCCGTCGAGGCAGCGCGGGGATCCGACCTTTGCTTGCTCGGCGTGACAGTGTTGACCTCGATGGACCAGCAGGATCTCGTCAATGCCGGCTATGAGCACGACCCGCATACGCTGGTGCTGATCCGGGCCGAACAGGCATTCAACGCCGGCATGGGCGGGATCGTTTGCGCGGCGACGGAGGCCGAGGCTGTGCGCAAGGTCGTCGGCCCGGAGCTTGCCATCGTCACGCCGGGCATTCGCCCGGCAGGTTCCGCCGCGGGCGATCAGAAGCGTGTGATGACGCCGGCAGACGCCCTGCGCGCCGGGGCGAGCCACCTTGTGGTCGGCCGCCCGATTGTCGGCGCTCGGGATCGCCGTTCGGCAGCGGAAGAGATTCTGGCTGAAATGGCCACGGCATAATTGGACATCAAAGGAGCGAGAAAATGCCCAAGGGATACTGGATCGCGCGGATGGATGTAAAAGACCCGGAACGCTACAAGGACTATATCGCCACAGCGAAACCTGCGTTCGAGAAATATGGCGCCAATTTCCTGGCGCGCGGCGGCGCCTATCACGTGCTCGAAGGGCAGGCGCGCGGACGCAACGTTGTCATCGAGTTTCCCTCGCTCCAGGCCGCGCTCGATTGCTATAATTCGCCGGAATACCAAGCTGCCAAGGCTATCCGCCTGACAGTCGCCGAGGGTGAGATGCTGCTGGTCGAAGGCGCCGAAGCCGGCTAACTGCGGCTGCGCCTTTCGATGCGAACATTTTTCTGTTCTCTCATACCTTTGTTGCATTGCAATAGCGGTAAAACCAGCTACGGTCACTGACCCGTCAAGAACATTTTCATATGTGGGCGTCATTGTTCTTGAATTGCAGCTGTGGTGATTGATCGGAAAGTGGAATGTTTTACCAACTTTATGAACTCAACCATGCCGCGCTTCAGCCTTACAGGGCTTTCGCCGATGCCACCAAGCTGTTCTATGATAACCCGCTCAATCCATTGTCCCAGACGGTAGTCGGGCGCTCCATCGCGGCGATGTGCGAGCTCTTCGAGCGCACCACCCGTGCCTACGGCAAGCCGGCATTCGGCCTGCCTACCACGGTGGTTGACGGAGTTGAGACCGACGTCAAAGAGAAGATCGTCTGGAAGAAGCCGTTTTGCAACCTCATCCATTTCAAGCGCGCCCTGCCGGCAAAGCGTGCCGCCGATCCGAGGATCCTGATTGTCGCGCCGATGTCCGGCCACTATGCGACGCTGCTGCGCGGCACCGTCGAAGCGCTTCTGCCGCATGCGGAGGTCTATATCACCGATTGGGTGGACGCCCGCACCGTTTCGCTCACTGACGGCAAGTTCGATCTCGACGACTATATCGATTACGTCATCGAGATGTTCCATGCGTTGGGCGAAGATACGCACGTGGTTGCGGTGTGCCAGCCTTCCGTACCGGTGCTTGCCGCCGTTTCGGTCATGGAAGCCAATGGCGACCGTTTCGCGCCTTCGAGCATGACGCTGATGGGTGGGCCAATCGATACCCGCAAGAATCCGACGGTGGTCAACAAACTCGCCGAGGAAAAGGGCATCGACTGGTTCCGCGACAATGTCGTCATGTCGGTTCCCTGGCCGCATGCGGGCTTTATGCGTGAGGTCTATCCCGGTTTCCTGCAGCTTTCAGGCTTCATGAGCATGAATCTCGACCGCCATATCACGGCGCACAAGGAATTCTTCATGCATCTCGTGAAGGAGGATGGCGACTCGGCAGACAAGCACCGCGAATTCTACGATGAATATATGGCGGTGATGGATTTGACGGCCGAGTTCTACCTGCAGACCGTCGATACCGTATTCGTCCGTCACGCCCTGCCAAAGGGCGAGATGACCCACCGCGGCATCCTTGTCGATCCATCCGCCATTCGCAATGTGGCGCTGCTTACGGTGGAAGGCGAAAATGACGATATCTCCGGCGTGGGTCAGACCAAGGCAGCTCAGACCCTCTGCGTGAATATCCCCAAAGAGATGCGCATGCATTACCTGCAGCCGAAGGTTGGGCACTACGGCGTGTTCAACGGTTCGCGCTTCCGTGCCGAAATTGCACCACGAATCGTCAAATTCGTTAACGATCACGCACGCGTGAACCGCCGGACGAGCAACGTTACGCCCATCGGCAAACGCGCGGCGGGCTAGAACCTTCGGTCTAGCCTCAGGCAGTGAAGAGACAGATCGATTAATCTGTTCCACGGAAAGAGTGCGAGAAATAATCGTTTGTTTTCAGTGGTTTGAGCAGCGGCTTTGGGCTTCGCTTACGAGGTATGTTGCTTCGGAAGCCATAGAGTTTCGCAGCAATTGCACGTCGGCGCATATCAATCGAACGTGGGGATAGGCGGCTTCTCAAATTTTAACCATATATTAACAATGGCAAGACCGTGGCGCCATTGTGATTGACTCATGTCCCGTCCGGCCATTAACGTTTTGTTAACGAAGGCTGCTGGTGTGGAGTAGGGCATGTTCGGAATGGGGCGGGTTTTGAAGTCGATGGGGATCGCAGCAGCGCTCTTCACGGCCGCATTTGGGGCAAACTCCGCCTCGGCGTCTGAAGCGTTCATGACCACCGGTGGCCTCACCTCACAACCAATCGGTCATTACGAGTTGTGCAAGCGTATGCCGGAAGAATGCTCGATCCGTAGCCGCAATATCATGCCCGAAAAGATGAGCCACGATTTCTGGCAGTTGATCGTCAACGTCAACAGCGACGTGAACCAGAAGATCAAGCCGCTCACCGACAAGGAAATTTACGGGGTCGAGGAATATTGGGCCTATCCGGACAAGGTCGGCGATTGCGAAGACTATGTGCTCCTGAAGCGCCGCGACCTGATGCAGCAGGGCATCTCGCCCGCCAATCTGCTGATCACCGTTGTCCGCAAGCCTGATGGCGAGGGTCATGCAGTCCTGACCGTTCGCACCGACAAGGGTGATTTCGTTCTCGATAACCTCGTTGACGGTGTGAAGAACTGGTCGGAGACCGAGTACACCTATCTGAAGCGCCAGGCGACCAACAATACCGGGCGCTGGGTCAGCATCGAAGCTCCTTCCAACATCCTCGTCGGCTCCGTCCAGTAACCGGGAGAGTCCGCGAAATTCGAACTGCCGGACCAAGGGTCTGGCAGTTTTCCTTTGCGCCGTCCTTTACCTAGGGTTCTCGCACCAGACAGGCGCGGCGGTCGCGCCTGATAAACGTCTCTCCGCATCGTTCGTGCAGGAGAAGGCGCTTCCTGGCCACCCTCAGCCATTCTGCCTCGATCTCACGCTGGCTCGCCCATCCTGTCGGCGGTCATGCGATAGGAGATTGCTTCGGCAAGGTGAATGCGCCCGACCGTTTCCTGGCCGTCTAGGTCGGCGAGCGTGCGCGCAACCTTCAGCACACGGTGATAGGCGCGGGCCGAGAATCGCATCTGCTCGCTTGCCTGGTGCAGCAGCGCCATGCCGGAAGCATCGGGTGCGGCGACCGTTTCGATAAGCGCGACGGAGGAATGCGCATTCGTCGTGATCGAGGGAGCGCCGAGTTCTTCGTAGCGCCGCTTTTGAACGGCGCGCGCCCGTGCGACCCGCGCCGCCACTGTGACGCTCGCTTCCGACGCAGCCGGGCGGATGAGATCGCTCGCGCTCACTGAAGGCACGTCGATCCTGATGTCGATGCGGTCGAGCAGCGGCCCGGAAAGACGTGCCTGATAGTCCTGGCGGCAGCGCGGGCCACGCGCACATTGATGGCCGGGCTCGCCCGCCATGCCGCAACGGCAGGGATTCATCGCCGCCACCAACTGGATCTGTGCCGGATAGACGATGCGGTGGTTGGCGCGCGCGATCAGACATTCGCCGGTCTCCAGCGGCTGGCGCAGCGAATCGAGGACCTGCGGCGTGAATTCCGGGAACTCATCGAGGAAGAGAACGCCGTGATGGGCGAGCGAGACCTCACCGGGCCGGGCACGTATGCCGCCTCCGACCATCGCCGCCATCGAGGCTGAGTGATGCGGGGCGCGGAACGGACGCCGGTCGGTAAGCTTGCCGCCGAGAAGTTCGCCGGCGATCGACGCGATCATCGACACGTCCAACAGTTCGCGCGGCAGAAGCGGCGGCAGGATCGAGGGGAGCCGTTGCGCCAACATGGATTTGCCGGAACCGGGCGGCCCGGCCATCAGGAGATTGTGCCCGCCAGCCGCCGCGACTTCGAGTGCGCGCCGTGCGCTTTCCTGTCCGCGGATGTCAGCAAGATCAGGCAGGCCGGTCGCGCTCGTCTGCATAGCCGGCTCGGGCCGGGAGAGAACCTGCGTGCCGCGAAAGTGGTTGGCGAGGGCAATGAGGCTGCGCGGCGCAAGGATGTCGATCTCGGGTCCTGCCCAGGCAGCCTCAGGTCCACACGGGGCCGGGCATATCAGCCCCCGGTCCTGGCGGTTGGCGGCGATGGCTGCAGGGAGAACCCCCGCCACATGCGTGATGGTGCCGTCGAGCGAGAGTTCGCCAAGCACGACATAGGATTGCAGCACATCGGCGGGGATGGCGCCGAGCCCGGCCATCAACCCCACGGCGATGGGAAGATCGTAGTGACTGCCTTCCTTGGGAAGGTCCGCGGGCGCAAGATTGACGGTCACCTTCTTGACAGGCATCGACAACCCGGACGCATGCAAGGCGGCTTGAACGCGTTCGCGGCTTTCGGCGACAGCCTTATCCGGGAGGCCGACAATATGCATGCCCATCTTGCCGGGCGCGATCATGACCTGCACATCGACGGGCTGCGCATCGATACCCTGGAAGGCGACCGTCCGAACGCGGGTGACCATGATTTCGTCCTTGAAAATGCGGGCATGAAAAGAGCTGAGTGCAATGACGCAACATCAGCACATTTCATTCCACATCACAAGAACATTAAGTGAACGGTTCAGGCTGTGAGCCTTAATCCCGTTTGGCCTCGACAGCATCCCAGAACAGCGCGGCAATGTCGGCGCCGCCGAAACGCTTCACCTCGCGCACGCCCGTCGGGGAGGTCACGTTGATCTCGGTCATGTAGTCGCCGATCACGTCGATGCCGACGAGAATGAAGCCGCGTTCGCGCAAAGCCGGTCCAATGCGCGCGCAGATCTCGCGCTCGCGCTCGGTGAGTTCCGTTTTCTCAGCCCGGCCACCGACATGCATGTTGGATCGCGCATCGCTATCCGACGGGACACGGTTGATTGCGCCGACGGGTTCGCCATCGATCAGAATGATGCGCTTGTCGCCGGCCCGCACGTCCTTCAGGTAGCGCTGGGCGATGATCGGCTCGCGGAACATCTGGCTGAACATTTCGAGGAGCGAGGTCAGATTGCGGTCACCGTCGGCAAGGTGGAATACGCCGGCGCCACCATTGCCATAGAGCGGCTTCAGGATGATGTCGCCGAACTCCTTGCGGAAGGCGACAATCTCCTGAGGATCCTTGGTGATCAGGGTCTCCGGCATCAAATCCGGAAACTCGGTGACGAAGATCTTTTCGGGACTGTTGCGCACCCAGGCGGGATCGTTGACAACGAGCGTCTGCGGATGGATGCGCTCGAGCATATGCGTCGTCGTGATGTAGTTCATGTCGAAGGGCGGATCCTGGCGGAGCAAGACCACATCCATCTCCGACAGGTCACGGCGGATCGGCTCACCAAGGGTGAAGTGGTCGCCTTCGACATCGCGGACACTGAGTTCCTCGATACGCGCCGACACGACGCCATCGCGCAGGCTGAGCCGGTCGGGCGTGTAGTGGAAGAGAACGTGGCCGCGCTTCTGCGCTTCAAGGCAAAGCGCGAAGGTCGTGTCGCCGCCGATCCGGATCGATTTGATATGGTCCATCTGGACCGCGACTTGGAGTACCATCGAACGTCCCCTAAACGAGCAGGAAATGCTCACATGGCGATGTCACGTTCGACGGTCAACGTCAATCCCATCATACGCCAACGCCGCTGGCGCATCCTTGCTTCCAGAGGCCTTATCAGAGCTGAGCCATGCAGATGTTGGTGTGTCCCTGCCCGACAAAGCCGAGCCGGTTGGCGGCACCCTTGGAGAGGTCGATCACACGGCCCTTGATGAACGGCCCACGATCATTGATGCGCACGACAATGGAACGACCATTGCGCTGATTGGTAACCTTGACCTTCGAGCCGAAGGGCAGGGTGCGGTGAGCGGCGGTCAAATCGGATGGGTTCATCCGTTCGCCGGATGCAGTCTTGGAACGCAAGGCATACCAGGATGCGCCGCCGCAGGCTGAGCCTGCATGTGCTGAAACGGCGCCGAGCATGAGGAATAGCACCGATGCCGAAAGGACGGTGCGGATGCTTGCGATAGATACCATGGTGATGTTCGCACTTGTGGTAGCCCGCGGCAGAACTGCCGGACTGAAGACACACGCATTGAAGATTGACCCCCGGGCAAGTAGATCACGGCGTGAGCGAGTAATTGCTTCTATTTTGGAGAAATGTGGCCCTGAGGTGGCCCGCCAAACCAAGATCGGCTGAGATCAGCTGGAGAGAGCCGCCAAGTTACTCAAAAAGCTTGTCTTAATATGATTCAAAACGTGATCGAAAATGCTTCTCTATGGGAAAGGTATTCTGCCTGCTATCCAAAATATGGCGATAATGTGATGGATATTCACCGCATTATTGCGCTCTATTTGCCCAGCAGCGCGACCCGACTCATGAATATGGTTAAAACGGATTAACTATAAAGAACTAGAACGCCCCGGCTTGGGAAAGCCGGGGCGCAATATTTGGTAAAAAGTGATCGCTTTTAGACGAGAGCTTGTGGATCAAGGGCGTGAATGATGCCTCGAAGTTCGGCGAGGCCGCGCAACCGGCCGATGGCAGGGTAGCCCGGGGTCACTTCCTTGTTGAGATCGTCGAGCATGCGGTGACCATGGTCCGAGCGGAAGATGATGCTGCGCGACTTGTCGCGTTTGCGGTCCTCGGCAAGGAGTTCGCGCAAGACAGCCACCATATCGACGTCGCCTTCGAGATGCGCTGCCTCGTGGAAGGTGCGACCGTCGCCCTCGCGCGTTGTTGCCCGCAGATGGGCAAAGTGAATGCGGTCGGCAAAGCGCCGCGCGATTGCGGGCAGATCGTTGTCGGCGCGCACGCCCAGGCTGCCCGTGCAATAGCACATGCCGTTGGCGGGCGAAGGCACCGCTTCGAACACCGCAGCATAGTCCGCCTCCGTCGAGGCGATGCGCGGAAGCCCGAACAGCGGGCGCGGCGGATCGTCGGGATGTAGTGTCAGCTTGACACCGAGATCATCGGCAATGGGCGTCACGGCCAGCAGGAACTCGATGAGGTGCTGGCGAAGCTTGTTGGCATCGATACCCGAATAGGCCTCCAGCTTGTCGCGGAACGCTGGAATCGTCAGCGGCTCGGTGGTCGAGCCGGGAAGGGCGCTGGCAATGTTGCGGGTAAGATCAGCGATTTCCTGTGCGCCCATGCCGGCATAGAGCTCGGCCGCAATCTCCTGGTCGGCTTGCGAATATTCACTTGCGGCACCCTTGCGTTGCAGGATGTGCAGATCGAACACAGCGAACATGTTGTGGTCGAAACGCATCGCCGTGGACCCGGTCGGCGTGACGTAGTCGAGTTCGGTGCGGCACCAGTCAACAACGGGCATGAAGTTGTAGCAGATGACCTTGATGTCATTGGCCGCCAGAGCTTCCATGCTGGCGATCCATGCGGCAATTTCGTTCTTCGCCGTCCCGCCGGTCCGTTTCACGGCGTCGGGAATTGGAATGCTTTCGACCACTGACCAGGTCAACTGCGAGCGGCCGTCCGGCGTCGATTCGATCATGGACTTGCGCTCTTGAACCTGAGCGGTGGTCCAGGCTTCGCCGATCGGTACGTCGTGCAGCGCGGAGACGATATCGGTCGCCCCGGCCTGACGCACATTATCCAGCGACACGCCCGCCTTCGGGCCAAACCATCGCCATCCCTGACGCATGCATTCCTCCGTGGTGTGTTTTATCTCGTCCGGATCAGATGAATGATTCCGGGTGGCTTTTTCTCAATTCGTCGACATCGGGGATGACGGCGTCGAGGTGCTTCCGCATGGCAGCGCAAGCTGCCGCCACATCATGGGCCTCAATGGCATTGCGGATGATCCGGTGCTCGGAAAGCACGTGTTCCATGCGCCCCAGAGCGGGAAGGGTCATGCGCCGGGCCCGGTCGATCTGTACCTTAACCGGCTTCAGGTAGCGCCAGATGCCGGGATGTCCTGAAATAGCGGCAATCGCCTCGTGAAAGGCCTCGTCGGCTTCATGGAATGCGCCCATGTTCTGGCGGTCGGCGAAGAATTGCTGTCGCGCCAGAACCTCATCCAGACGTTCAATGTCGTTTGCGGTCGCTCGCGATGCAGCCCGCTCTACGGTCGCGCCTTCCAGCGCCTGCCGGATGACGACAGCCTCAGGTATAAGCGCAACAGGAATGCGAGCAACAAAGGTTCCGGACTGGGGAAACACGTCGACAAGGCCATCTTCAACGAGGCGGATCAGCGCCTCGCGAACCGGCGTCCGGCTGACACCGAAGCGTTCGGTGAGCACCTTTTCGTTCAGCGGCGTACCGGGCGTCATCTCCATCGAAACGATGGCTGCATGGAGTTCGCGATAAATGGCTGTCGCCGTGGTGACCCGGGCAACAGGCGCTGCTCCCCCATGCCGAACGGGCCGCACATTGGTAGCGCCGGGCGTGACGATCGTCTCGGACGCCAAAAGGACGACGCTTTTTTCTCCCGCCTGCTTTACTGCCATTCAAGCGCTCCATTTCCTCATTTTGGATCCTTCAATCCTCAATGATGGAATTCCACCCAAATTCCTAGATCCTCGATCCGCAGCGGCGAGACATTCCACGCGCGATCGGGTGTTGACATACTAATATATTATTCTCTAGTGTTCGCCAAGGCCAATACCGGCAAATCTCTGAAGATAATGGCCTCGCGGGCATCGGCACCAAGCTTTAGCGCCACTAGATCCCGTTATTGTATGACGCAGCAAGGAAGTTGAAGAATGGCCCTCAACCCCGACCGGTTGTTTCCAATCGAGCCTGACGCGCGCGCCATCGCGCGGCGCTTGTTCGAGACCGTTGAGCGGTTGCCGATTGTCTCCCCGCACGGCCATACCGACCCGCGCTGGTACGCGGATGATGAAGCATTTCCCGATCCGGCAAGCCTCTTCGTCAAGCCAGATCATTATATTTTTCGTATGCTTTACTCACAAGGCGTGCGCCTCGAAACGCTTGGCGTTCCGAGAAAGGATGGCGGGGCCGTCGAGACGGACGGACGCTCCATCTGGCAAACGTTCGCGCGGCATTTTCACCTGTTCCGGGGAACGCCTTCCCGCCTGTGGTTCGAGCATGCGCTCGAAAACGTTTTCGGTATCGATGAGCGGCTCAATGAAAAGAATGCGGACACGCTCTACGACCGGATCGCCGAACGCCTGACTGATCCGGCCATGCGCCCGCGCGCGCTCTACAAGCAGTTCGGCATCGAGGTTATTTCGACCACCGACGCGGCAACAGATGATCTTGCCGCACACGATGCGATCCTGCGCTCAGGTTGGGATGGCCGCGTTGTCCCGGCCTACCGGCCCGATGCGGTCGTCGATGCCGCGCAGCCGGCTTTTCGCTCGAATGTGGAAAATCTCGTCGCACTGGCTGGCGTTAATCTCGACTATGCCGGCTACCTCGAAGCGCATCGCCTGCGCCGCGCTTATTTCAAGGCGCGCGGCGCGACATCCACTGACCATGGCCACCCGACGGCCCGCACGGCAAATCTTTCGCCGGTGGAGGCTGCGAGCCTGTTCGATCGCGTGTTGCAAGGAGCCTCTCTTGCCGATGCGGAACTCTTCCGTGCGCAGATGCTGACCGAGATGGCGCGCATGAGCGTTGAGGACGGCCTGGTCATGCAGATCCACCCCGGCTCCTTCCGCAATCATAATCCGGAAATTTTCGGCCGCTTCGGACCGGACAAGGGCGCCGACATTCCGCGCGCCACCGGCTACGTGGAAGAGCTGAAGCCCTTGCTCGATGCATTTGGCAACGATCCGCGGCTGACGCTTATCCTGTTCACGCTCGACGAGACCAGCTACAGCCGCGAGCTAGCGCCGCTTGCCGGGCATTATCCGGCCTTGCGCCTCGGACCGGCCTGGTGGTTCCACGACAGTCCGGAAGGCATGCGCCGCTTCCGCGAACTGACGACCGAAACCGCAGGTTTCTACAACACCGTGGGCTTTAACGACGACACGCGCGCCTATCTTTCGATCCCTGCCCGCCACGATATGGCGCGCCGCGTCGATTGCGCATTTCTCGCACGCCTTGTCGCCGATCACCGGCTTGATGAGGACGAGGCGCAGGAGGTGGCGGTCGAACTTTCCTACCGCCTCGCCAAGCAGGCATACAAGCTTTAGGAATGGACATGACCGAGCAAAATCAACTGTCCGCTGACACGCTGGCTCGCCTCGGCAAGGATGTGCAAAGGCCAGCCTATGATCGAGACGAGATAAATACCGGGATTGTGCACCTTGGTATTGGCGCGTTCCACCGCGCCCATCAGGCAGTCTACACCGATGCCGTGCTGGCGAACGGCGACAATCGCTGGGGCATCCTCGGGGTTTCGTTGCGCAGTGCCGACACACGAGATGCGCTGCAACCGCAGGACGGCCTCTATACGGTTGCCGTGCGTGATGGCAGCGGCGATCGTTTCAGCGTTATTGGCAGCATCACGAGCGTTCTTGTGGCGCCTGAAAATCCGCAAGCCGTTGTGTCGGCAATGGTCGAACCTTCCGTCAAGATCATCTCGCTGACGGTAACGGAAAAGGGTTATTGCTATGCGCCCGCGACCGCTTCACTCGACGAAAGTCACCCGGATATCGTCCACGACATTGCGCATGCCGCTGCGCCGCGTTCGGCGATTGGTTTCATCGTAGAGGCACTCGCGCGCCGTCGTGAAAACGGGACGGAGCCGTTTACGCTCCTGTCGTGCGACAATCTTCCGGCGAACGGCGAAACCCTCAAGCGGGTCGTCCTGCGCTTTGCCGAATTGCGCGATCCTGATCTGGCGACGTTCATCCGCGAAAGCGTCGCCTTTCCTTCGACGATGGTTGATCGCATTGTTCCGGCGACGACCGATACGGATCGCACAATTGTCGAGCAGGCGACCGGGCTGCGCGATGCCTGGCCGATCATGACCGAGCCGTTTACGCAATGGGTGGTGGAGGACCATTTCCCATCCGGGCGTCCCGCATGGGAGAAAGTCGGCGTCACCTTCGTTGAAGACGTCGATGCGTTCGAATTGATGAAGTTGCGCCTCCTTAACGGCAGTCACTCGACTCTCGCCTATCTCGGCTATCTTGCTGGGCACGAGACAGTATCCGACGTGATGCAGGCGGAAGGCTTTTCTGCCTTCATCGAAGCGATGATGGACGAAGAGATTACGCCGACCCTGCCGCCGCTTTCAGGCTTCGACCTTTCGTCCTATAAGGCGCAGCTGCGCGAGCGCTTCCGCAATCCGGCTCTGCGCCACCGCACATGGCAGATCGCCATGGATGGCTCGCAAAAACTGCCGCAGCGGCTGTTGAACACGATCCGCAAGCGCATCGAACAGGGCAAGCCCTTCAAACGGCTGGCGCTCGGCGTCGCGGCCTGGATGCGCTACGCCACGGGGACAGACGAGCGCGGACAGCCGATCGACGTTCGCGATCCGCTGGCAAACGATTTCCGCGAACGCACGCGTGGCAAAACCTCGGTCGCCGACCTTCTCGACGCCTATCTAGGGATGCAGCAGATTTTTGGCGAGGACCTTGCGGGCAATAATGAGTTTCGCCGCGCCGTGGGCGGGGCACTGGAACAACTGCTGCGCGATGGCGCCGCTCTGACTGTAGCAAAAGCTGTAAGAGACTAAAGCCTTGCTATCCTGATCTGATAGATTAATATATCAAATCTCAAAACAGGCCGGTTCGGGAACCCGGTCGCAGTCTCACCGCAGGACATTGGGAAATCAAAAGGGAGGAATAATATGATCCGCATTACACGCAGACAGGCCATTGGCGGTCTGGCAGCAGTCGCCGCGCTACCCGCCACGCGGCTCTTTGCTCAGTCGAAGCTGGCACTGCCGACTTCGCCGGTCGCGATCAACGTCGCTGACGTTGCCGGCAACCTTGCATTGACGCAGGCCGCAATCGAGAACTATGCGAAGGCGAAGCCGGAACTGGTATCCAAGATCACCTTTACCAAGGCGCCGGCACCCGAACTGCCCGGCAAGATCAAGGCACAGCAGGCGGCCAATCGGCTCGATATCGATCTCGTGCTCACCGGTACGGACGCGCTCTCCGCGGGGCTCGAACAGGATCTATGGATCAAGCTTCTCCCGGATCACGCCGCATCGCTGCCTGATCTTGCGAAAATCTATCTTGAACCGGCTCATCGCATGCTGGCGCTCGGCAAGGACCATGGCGTCGTCGTTACCTATTACCCCTCGGGGCCGCTGCTTGAATACATGCCGGATCGGGTGAAGAAGGTACCGACCACAGCCGAAGAGCTGCTGGCGTGGGCCAAGGAGAACCCGAACAAGTTCCTTTATGCGCGTCCGGCAAATTCCGGTCCAGGCCGTACCTTCCTCATGGGCCTGCCCTACCTTCTTGGCGATAGCGATCCGCGCGATCCGGTCAAGGGCTGGGACAAGACGTGGGCTTACCTCAAGGAACTCGGCCAATATATCGAATACTACCCAACAGGCACCGGCGCGCTGATGAAGGAACTCGGCGAAGGTACGCGCGACATGACGGTGTCGACGACCGGCTGGGATATCAACCCGCGCGTCCTTGGCGTTGTTCCGAAGGAAGCTGCAGTTGCTCCGCTCAAGGGCTTCCATTGGGTCGCCGACGCGCATTACATGTGCGTCCCGAAAGGCGTCGCAGATGACAAGGTTGCGGTCCTCCTCGATCTCATGAGCTTCCTGCTCACGCCCGAGCAACAGGCCTACACCTACGACCAGGGCTACTTCTATCCGGGTCCGGCGGTGAAGGACGTCCCGCTTTCCATGGCGCCGCAGGAAAGCCAGGACGCGATCGCCGAATTTGGCCGCAAGGAATATGCCGACTGGATTGCCAACAACCCGATCGAGGTTCCGCTCGAGCCATCGTCGATGGTGGTGGCATTCCGGCGCTGGGATGAGGAAGTCGCAGCCAAGAAGTCATAATTTATTGTTTCATCGGCGCGGCCCGGCGATGCCGGACCGCGCACAGCCATGAGGTTTCCAGATGCTGCTTGCATCATCGCCATTTCGCGAAATTCGTCTCGATCAAATGAGCCGTGCCTTCGGTGCGCATAACGCGCTGAAGAGCGTCTCGCTTTCCATTCGCAAGGGGGAATTTATCGCCCTCCTCGGCCCCTCAGGTTGTGGCAAGTCGACGGCGCTCAACTGCATTGCCGGGCTCCTGGCAACCACGGGCGGCGGCATATTCATCGACGACAAGCGCATCGACACCTTGAAGCCCGAGGATCGCGGGTTCGGCATGGTGTTTCAGAACTATGCCCTGTTCCCGCACATGACTGTGCGCCAGAACATTGGCTTCGGCCTGAAGATGCGCAAAGTCGCGAAGGCCGAAATCGACAAGCGGGTCGAAGAGGCACTGAATCTCGTGCGCCTGCAAGGTCAGGGCCACAAGCTGCCGGGCCAGTTGTCGGGCGGCCAGCAGCAGCGCGTTGCCATCGCGCGCGCCATCGTCATCGAACCGCCGCTCGTCCTCATGGACGAGCCATTGTCGAATCTGGATGCCAAACTCCGGCTCGAAATGCGCGCCGAAATACGCCGCATTCACAATCAGCTCGGCGCAACAACGATTTACGTTACCCACGACCAGGATGAGGCCTTGTCCCTAGCTGATCGCGTCGTGGTCCTGCGCGACGGAGAGATCAGGCAGGTTGGCGTTCCAAGCGATCTCTACGAACGCCCCGATCATCTGGATGTCGCCGAATTCATGGGATACCGCAATCGCCTGACCGGCAAGGTCGTCGCCAAGGAAGGCGACCGCGCAACCGTCACCGTCGGCAATGCGACCTTGACCGGCACCGCTCGCTCATCCCTGAAGCCCGGAGATACGGCCGTCATTGCCGCCCGTGCCGACGACGTCGTTGCCGGCGAAAAATCGCCGCAGACTGTCGAGGCCGTGGTTGAGACGATCGAGTATCGCGGCCGCGAATTTGTCGGGACGGCGCGCACCGCTGGCGGCCTCGAACTTGTTTTCCACGCCGGCCACTCCGCGGAACTCGGCAGTTCCATCTGGCTGTCAGTTGATCCGGCGCGTGCGCTGGCTTTTGCGGCGTGACGGCCATGGCGAGCATTACCGCATCCTCCTCTCCGTCCGAGTATCGCCTGCCACTGCGCCAGCGGCTGGCGGTGCGCGGCATTGATGGCGTTACGCTTCTGGTACTGCCGGCATTCCTGTTCTTGCTGGCCGTATTCGTTTATCCATTCATCTATGGCCTGGTCCTTTCCTTCACGCCCAAGGAAGGCGGCCTCTTTGGCAATTATCAGAAGTTTTTCTCCGACCCGTTTCTCTACGATACGATCCTCACGACGCTGTGGCTCGCCGTACCGGTGACGATCATCAGCATCGCCATCGCCATTCCGGTGGCCCTGCGGGTGCGGCTGCTGAAGCATCAGCGGCTCTTGACGACAATCCTGGTTCTTCCGGTCACATTAGGCACGGTGCTTGTCGCCGAAGGGCTCCTGAACTATCTCGGCCCGCAAGGCTGGTTCAGCCGCACCCTCATCCAGTTCGGCATGATCGACCGGCCGCTCAAGCTCACCAACAATTACTGGGGCGTGTTCGCGTCGCTGATCATCACCGGCTTCCCGTTCACATTCCTGCTGACGTTGTCCTACGTATCGGGCATCGACCCGGCGCTGGAACAGGCCGCCGCCACCCACGGCGCAAGCAGTTGGCAGCGCTTCCGCCATGTCATGCTGCCGCTTCTGGTTCCCGGCCTTGCCATCGCCTTCTGCCTGTCCTTCGTCCAGGCCTTCGCGGTGTTTCCGTCCGCGGTCTTGCTGGGCGCGCCTGCGGGACCGACCCGCGTCATTTCGATTGCGGCTTACCAAGCGGCGTTCGAGCAGTATGATTATTCGATGGCATCGGCGATCGCCATGATCATGGCGGCTGTGCAGCTGTTGATTGTCGTTGCCATTCTCGTCATTCGCAACATGTTCTATCGCGGCTCGACCGCCGGCGGAAAGGGCTGATCCATGATCCGCGACACAACAATTGCTGCAAAGCTCTGGATCACCGCCGTTTGGGTACTGGTGGGCTTCTTTGTCCTCAATCTCCTTGCGATGATCACTACCGTGATCTTCTCTTCCTTCGCCACCCGTTGGCTCGGCACGTGGCTGCCGGCCGGATGGACCACGAAGTGGTATTTCACCGCCTGGACCGAGTTCCAGCTCGGCGACGTCCTGCTCGTCACCTTCCAGATCGTCTTCGCCGTGGTCGCCCTGTCGGGGATACTTGGCGTGACCGCAGCCTACGCGCTGGCGCGCAGGGATTTTCCCGGCAAGAAACTGGTCATGCTGCTCTTTCTGTTGCCGCTGCTGGTCCCGCCGATCAC
The DNA here is from genome assembly GCF_900104165.1 of Phyllobacterium sp. YR620. Classification (NCBI taxonomy): domain Bacteria; kingdom Pseudomonadati; phylum Pseudomonadota; class Alphaproteobacteria; order Hyphomicrobiales; family Phyllobacteriaceae; genus Phyllobacterium; species Phyllobacterium sp. YR620. The sequence continues at coordinate 353,489 of NZ_FNJP01000002.1, read as the reverse complement.
CTTCGGTATTCCCCTCGCAACGGTACTTTATCAGGCGGGCGTGGGCGGCACGTTCTGGGGCGTGGTTCTCGCCAATCTCGTGCCGACAGTTCCCTTCGTCATCCTGGTCATGATCCCGTTCATCGAACAGATCGATCCCAAGATCGAAGCCGCCGCACGCGTCTTCGGTGCGGGAACGTTCCAGCTCTTCATCCACGTTCTCCTGCCGATGCTATTGCCGGGTATCCTTGCGGCTCTCCTTCTCGTGCTCGTGCGCACCGTCGCAATGTTCGAGCTGACGTTCCTAACCGCCGGGCCGACAAGCCAGACACTTGTCGTCGCGCTCTACTATTCGGTGTTTGCGTCGGGCGTTCGGGCCGTGCAATCGATCGACGCGATGGCAGTGGTCTACATGATCACGACGCTGGTCTGGCTGCTCATCGCACTGCGCTTCGTCAACCCGACGCAGATCGTGGCGCGTGCCAAGCATCAGCAAACAGCCGCCTGACCGTAGAGGCAGAAATGAAAGGAAACGGGAGCCAATGGCTCCCGTTTTCGTTCCAATGCCTGCAGCCTTGTCGGCTACATCGTTGCGCCAATCTGCCAAGGCACGAATTCCGCATCGCCATAGCCGAGCTGTTCGGACTTGCTCGGCGAGCCGGAAGCAACCTTCAGAACCCGTTCGAAGATTTCCTGGCCCTTCGCCTCGATAGAGACACCGTCGAGAATGTCACCGCAATTGATGTCCATGTCCTCGATCATCTGGTTGTACATCGGCGTATTGGTGGCAAGCTTGATCGAAGGCGTCGGCTTGCAGCCATAGGCCGAGCCGCGGCCTGTGGTGAAGGCAAGTACATTGGCGCCGCCGGCAACCTGTCCTGTCGCTGAAACAGGATCGTAGCCGGGCGTATCCATGAAGACGAGCCCATGGGAAGTGACGGGCTCGGCATAGCCGTAGACGGCCTCGAGCGGCGACGTGCCCGACTTGGCGACCGCACCAAGCGACTTTTCGAGAATAGTGGTGAGACCACCGGCCTTGTTGCCCGGCGACGGATTGTTGTTCATCTCCATCTTGTTGCGGGCGGTATAATCCTCCCACCAGGCGATGATCGATTGCAGCCGGTCCACCGCCTGCGGGTTCGAGGCGCGCTCGATGAGGAGATGCTCGGCGCCGTAGATCTCCGGCGTTTCGGAAAGAATCGCCGTACCGCCATGCTTGACGAGGAGATCAACCGCAGCGCCGAGTGCGGGATTGGCGGTAATGCCGGAATAGCCGTCGGACCCGCCGCACTGCAAAGCGAGCATGAGTTCCGAGGCGGGAATGGTTTCGCGCCGAACGTTCGCGGCGACTGGCAGCATGTCACGGACGGCGGCAATGCCCGCTTCCATCGTCTTGCGGGTGCCGCCCACTTCCTGGATCGTCAGGCTGCGGAACGTGTCGTTCTCAACGATATTATACGTTTCTTTCCAGCGGCCGATCTGGAATGCCTCACAGCCGAGCCCGACCATGAGCACGGCGCCGATGTTCGGGTTGGTGGCGTAGCCCCACTGCGTGCGCTTCAGAACCTCGTAGCCTTCGCCGTTCGTATCCATGGCGCAGCCGCCGCCATGGACGAGTGGTATGATGCCATCGATCGTTGGATATTCATCGAGAAGCCCCGACTTGCGCACCGCCTCGGCGATAAATCGCGCCACGGAGGCCGAGCAGTTCACCGAGGTAAGGACGCCGATATAGTTGCGCGTACCGGCACGGCCATTGGCGCGGCGGAAGCCCTCAAACGTGGCGCGCTGCGTCAGCGGCAGCAAACCGCTCCCGTGCGGCGCGTGGCCCGCATCCGCCTCACGCACGAAATCGCTGTAGTTCAGATTATGTTCGTGCACCCATTGGCCAGGCTCGATCAGCTTTGATGCCGAGCCGATGATCTGGCCGAACTTGCGCACAGGCTCGCCCTCGGCAATGACTCGCGATGCCAGTTTGTGGCCGCGCGGCACCCGATCGGCAACCGTGACGCCCTCGATTTTTTGCCCGGCCTGAAACGAGTCGACGGCAACGACGACGTTGTCGCTGGCGTGCAGCCGCAAATGACGAGGGGCGGTAAGCGTGTCCATGAAATTCTCCAGGTTGAATTAATATATTAGTTGGAGAGGGTAGCAGTTTCAATGCGTCATGTTAGCGTTGCCCGCATCATAGCACCGCGGGGACCTTTCGGGGGCGAGAACTTGTAGCCAATGCGCGGGCTGGTTCAGGTCACATCGAGTGACTGGTCGTCCCGTTTGCGGCGGGAAACGTTCATTTCCGCACGCTCGCGCGCCATGTTGCTCACGGCCTTGCGCAGTGCCGGGTGACGGGACATGAAGACGTTGAAGTCGCGCCGCTCAAGCACGAGGAACGCGCAAAAGTCGACGGCAATAACATCTGCCGTGCGCCTGCCGCCGCTGAGGAGCGCCATCTCGCCAAAAAAAGCGCCGGCGTCGAGCCGGACATTGTCATCCGCCAGTTCAACCTCGACCGCGCCGGAAGCAATGAAATAGAGCCCGTCCGGACGATCGCCCTTGCGCAGGACGCGCTCGCCGGGTGACGCGGATTTCGGCCGGAACAGTAGCAAGAGTTCCTCCTGCGAATTCTCGTCGACCTGGGAGAAAAGCGGAAATGTCTCGCAAAGCTGCTGCATCTCCAGCTGGTGCTGCCGGTTGCGCTCGTCATTGGCGGCGCGGATCTGCTCGACCGCGTGATTAAGCTTTTCAAACTTCACCTTGCCGTACGTCGCATACACTGTTGGCCAGGTTGCCTGCAGCTTCTTCTGGATGGCCTCACCGGCGAGCAATACCAGCGGGTTGAGCGTGATCGACAGGATCGCCCCGGCGAGGATAAGGTCCTGCCCCTCGCGTGGAAGCAAGCCGAGCGTGACGCCGAGCCCGGCAAGGATGAAGGAAAATTCACCGATCTGGGCGAGGCCGGTCGATATGCGCACGCCCATGCCCAAGGGGTAGCGCAGCACGAGCACCACCAAAAAGGCGATCAGCGATCTGCCGATGATGATCAACACCAGAACGGCGATCACCGCGATCGGCTCTCGAACGATGATCGAGGGATCGAAGAGCATGCCAACGGAAACAAAGAACAGAACGGCAAACGCATTTTGCAGCGGCAGGGAATCGGCGGCGGCACGGTGGCTGAGACGCGATTCGCTCATGACGACGCCGGCAAAGAAGGCGCCGAGCGCAAAGGAAACGCCGAAGATTGCCGCGGACCCGTAGGCGATGCCGAGGGCGAGGGCGAGCACGGACAAGGTGAATAACTCCGAGGAGCCGGTGCGGGCAACCAGCGTCAAAAGCCATGGCACGACCTTCGGCCCGACAAAGACGGCGATGCCGGTAAAGGCGGCAACCTTGAGCAAGGTGATGGAAATCGTTGTGGCAATCGAAAGATCGCTGGCCGCATGGGCGACGGCATGGCCACCCAGGACTTCCGCAAAGGCCGGCAAGAGCACGAGAGCCAGCACCATCGCCAGATCTTCGACAATGAGCCATCCAACGGCCACGCGGCCGCCGACCGATTCGATCAGGTTGCGCTCCTCCAGCGCCTTCAGGAGCACGACCGTGCTGGCAACGGACAGGCTGAGACCAAAGACCAGTCCGGCTCCTAGACCCCAGCCCCATAGCGACGCAAGGCCCATGCCGAGCAGGGTTGCAAGTACGATACGACCAAGCGCACCCGGCACGGCAATGCCGCGCACGGCCAAGAGATCAGCTGCGGAAAAATGCAGGCCCACACCGAACATCAGCAAAATGACGCCCATTTCCGCCAGCTGGCCGGCCAGCGACGCGTCTGCCATGAAACCAGGCGTGTAGGATCCCATGAGGATGCCAGCGACGAGATAACCGACGAGGGGCGGAAGGCGCAGCCTGTCCGCGGCATAGCCGAGGATGGCGGCGAACACGAAGCCAACGGCAACGGTTGCGATCAATGCGACTTCCTGGTGCACCCTCAGCCTTCGATTGTTTGGTGTTTTCCCACGAGACAGGTTGCGGTCGAACAACCGTGCCGCCTCAGGGTACAACCTAACCTTGATGCTTACATGCTGCCATAAAAATTTTCAGATGCGGATAACAGGTACCGGGCTTTCCCACGCCTGAAGCGATCAAGGGAAGAAGCGGGGTCGCCGAAACGGCCCCGCCCTGTTCCTATTGGATAAGCTGAACGCCCGGCAGCGGATTGGCTGTCGGCTTCGAGTAGTCGCCGGCCGGGCCCGAAGGCGGCGTCCACTCCGCACCCCATTCGGTGGGAGTGGTGGATAGGTCGAAGTTCAGCTTGCCACCGTCCTTGATCTTGTCGAGCGGAAGCCAGGTGCCCTGATAGGTCGCCCCATTCAGTTTCATCTCCTTGATATATCGGGCGTCTTCAGCGACCGGTGCGGCGTGGCCGAGCATAGCCGGCCGGTCGGTCGAAATGCGCAGCTTCTTCCCATTCCCGAGCCACATCGAGATACCCTTGAACTGCGGAGTGGAAACCGCAAGACCGGGTTCGGACGGGATGACAGGATAGAGGCCGAGCGTCGCCAGGACGTACCATGCGGATGTGGCGCCCATGTCGTCATTGCCTGGGAGACCGCCTGCAGCCAGCGAGAAGGTCTTCCGCATGATCGCCGGGATAATATACTGTGCGTATTTCGGTGCGCCCGCCCAATTATACGCCCACGGCGTCTGGAATGAAGGTTCGTTGCCGATATAGTAGATCGAGCCGCTCTCTCCGGAATTCAATTGGCTGCCGGTCGGCTCCTTGCTGAACGGGTTGGTCGTGTCGAGCGCGAACAGCGTGTGCAGACGCGTCAACGCGGCCGGTTTGCCGCCGAGCTTGTCCATCAGCGACGCCCAGTCATGGGCGAAGGCCCAGACGTAATGAGGCTCCGTACCCTCATGGAACACGCCGTTCTCCCAAACGCCGGCCTTGTTTTTGGCGCGCAGCTTCAATTGACCAGCCGTCGTGTCGAAGATGTTGGACCAGTTCTTCGAACGCGCATAGAGCTGGGAGATCTGGTCCTTGTCGGTGGATGCTGTCGGCAGCCGCGACAGGAACGATGCCGCAGAGCGATCGGAGGTCACCATCTCGACCGTTGCCGACGATTCCTTCCAGTCCGCGATTGCGTCCGTCGGAATGTAGCCATACTGGAGCCAGTCCGGCAGCGCGGGCTTGTCGGCATTGCGGCCGACGCTGAGCTTGTCGTTGCACGCGCTCTGGGGGTCGAAAGCAGACTGGATCACATATTTGCGGGCGGTCTCTGTGTCGAATTTCTTGGCGCCGAATACATATGAGCCTGCAACGACATTCAAGCCATGGTCGCCCTGCATCGGGATTGTGTCTTCAGAGCCGTCGACCCAGTGCGGGAACGCTCCACACTGCTGCGCATCGGCGACGAGCGACTGCATCATATCGCTCGCCTCGTCCGGCGCGATAAGAGCGACAAGTTGCGCGGCCGAGCGATAGGTATCCCACATGGAGAAGCCGGAATAGTGGGTCGTATACCCGGCGTCCTTGCCGTCGATCTTGAACCTGTATTTCGACACGTTCTCGACCTCGCGCGCCGGCAGCGAACCGCTCGCAGCTTTGAGATCGACCTGTTTCATGCTGCGATAGTCGCCATTGAGATCGCTGTACACGGTCGGGCCGCTGAAGACCCGATAGAGGGTGGTGTAGAATTTGGTGAGATTGTTGATCGCAGCCTGTTTGAGATCGGCGCTGGCCAGCCTGTCCGTCTCACCCGGCTTGGCGAGATCGACCTGGATCGTGTTCAACCGCTTGTTCCAGACATCCGAAGCCTGTTTCTTGATCTCGTCCAACGACCAGGCGGTGTTTTCGCCTTTCAGGTTCTTTGCTGCATCGCCGAGAAGATTGGCCTTGGCATTTTCGACACTGACCGAAGAGACGCCGATCTTGATCTGCACCGTCTTGTCCGTATCGCTCAGTGCGAACTGCAGCGTTGCCACGTCACTGCCCGCATCGGTGGTTCCACTGGTAAGGGGCTTGTCAAAGGTTGCGTAGAAATAAACCGGTTGGTTCCAGGTGCCATCGCAAAACTTGCTGGCGACAGCGTTCCCGGAGATCGATCTGGCATCGACATCGATCTTCAGTCCCGCTTGATCCTTCGACACACCTGAAGATTTGTTCGCGTTGTTCAACAGGGAGTTCAGGATAAAGTAGGCTTCCGCGGCATTGCCATAGGTCACCCGCATCATGCCGGTGCGCGTCGTCGCGGCTGTTTCGACGGTGATGTTGTTATCGAACTTGACCTTGTAGTAGCCGGGTTCGGCGCTCTCATTGTTGTGCGAGTACGAAAGTCCGTAATAGAGGCTCTGCGTCGCCGATTCCGCTGGCAGCATCGCCACGGTACCCTGGCCGCGGCAGCCTGGACCATTCAGATGCGTCAAGCTGAAGAACTGAATTGAGGAGTCGCCGTAGTAATAGCCGCCCGAACCGTAACCCCAACCGTCGCCGCTACCTCTCGTGTCAGGCCCGAAGCTGACCATTCCAAATGGAGTTTGTGCACCGGGATTGACGTTACCGGAGTGTCCGCCTCCGGTGTCCGACATATTGGTCCCAACGAAAAGATTGACATATTTTGTCAGCGGGGCGTCGGAGCGCGGGCGCAGGAATTCGAGGCTCTCTTCCCATGGGCCCGAATAGGGCGCCAGGCGCTTGTCGAGCGCTGCCGTGGTGTCGGCGATCTTCTTGGCGAGGGTTTCGAGGGTCTTCGGCAGCGCTTCGAGGTCGGCCGAAAGCTTGGCTGCGGTCTCCTTGTCGCCGCTGGCAAGAGCAGCGCTGACCTTCTCGGTGAGCAGGCGGGCGTCGCTTGTGCCCTTTTCGAATTCGGCGAGCGACGTCTTGAAGTCGTCGCTGATCGATGCCGCCTGCTTGGCGAAATCGGCGATCTTGGCCTTGTCGTCGGCCGAAAGGCTGGACATCGCCTGAACGGCGGCAATATCCTGCATCGTCTGATCGATGCGCGGCAGCAGCGCCGCGAAAGACTGGCGGGCGGCATCGGCGGCCTTGAGGCGGTCGGAAGCTGCCGGAAAGTCGATGGTGCTGATCTTGGAGGCCGTGGCGGAAACGGTCAGCTTGTGGTCGGCCTGCTGCAGGTCGGACAGTGTCGTGAGGCTCGTCTTCAATGCGGCAAGGTCCGATGCCAGCTTGTCGAGCTGTTCCTTGGTGGCTGCCTTCTTGTCGAGCGCGGCAATGTCGGCGCCAAGGGTGGTCTTCACCCCGGCGAGGCCGGTGGTGAGCGTATCGAGCTGTTGCTGGGTGACGGACGACTTGTCGAGGGTAGAAAGCGCGGTGGTGAGCGCGTCAATCCGCTGCTGCAGCCCTTTGAACTCACCGGCCAGCGCCCCGCCATCGGCCTCGCCGGCACTCGCCCTGGCCTGCAAGGCGGCCAGGTCGGTGGTGATCGTCTGCAGGTCGCTCTGCAACTGGCCGACCGTGACGCTCACCGTGGCCGTGCCGGCAGCCGCCGCCTGCAACTCGCCAACCTTGGCATTGAGCCTGGCATTGTCCTGTTTCAGCGCATCGACATCACTGGCAAAAGTGCTCGATGCTGCCTCGGCGTCTTTCTTGTCATCCGAATTACATCCGGCAAGCATGGTGCAGCCGAGCAGCCCGGCAAGCAGCGTTCGCGTTATGGTCATGAATTCCTCCAAATGAATCAGTAATGAAAGGCGGTGCTTAAATCGATTTAGAATATGCGTGAGTTTATAGATCCGCAGGCAACGCCACACATGGGTGCATTGCCGTGCAGATAATGGAATCCGTTTTTGTATGGCTGCGCCTGGGCCTCCCTTCCCACGCATTCCTCCAGAGTTGGCGACAATAGTCGCGCTGTCATAAAAGCGTCAATTATCCCAAAGTCTAACGGCTTTCCTTCGAATTATTGCAGGCGGGGATTGAACATTGCGCGCCGTCAAAGCAGTCTCGTGACATGAATAATCGAGACGAAATTCTGGTAACGGGCGCCGCGGGTTTCGTAGGCCGTGAAACTGTAAGACATCTGCTGGCCAAAGACTGGCACGTCCGTGGGCTGGTACGTTCCGAAGTGCGCAACGAATCTGCGCCGCACGCCCGTTTGTCGCTGCATAAGGTGGGTGATATCAGCGCTATTTCCGACTGGTCGCTACTTGTGTCCGGTTGCCGGGTCGTCGTCCATCTTGCAGCGCGAGCGCACAAGACAGGGGAATTTCCCGACGCTTCGCACGCTCTCTTCCGGCGCACCAATGTCGACGCCACGATTGCGCTGGCGCGCGCGGCGCTCGCCGCCAAGGTAAAGCGTTTCGTCTTCGTGAGTTCCGCGGGCGTCATGGGCGATTTCTCGCAGCGCCCGTTCACCGAAGCCGATCCGCCGCAACCTACCAGCGCCTACGCCATGAGCAAATGGCAGGCGGAACAGGCGCTGCAGGATGTCTGCCGGGAAGGCGCCATGGAACTTGTGGTTCTCCGCCCGGTCCTCGTCTACGGTCCGGGCAATCCCGGCAATCTGGAGCGTCTCATGCGCTTGGTTAAGACCGGCATGCCGTTGCCGCTGTCTTCAGTCGACAACCGGCGCAGCCTGCTCAATGTTGGTCACCTGGCGGCGATCATCGCCGAGTCGGCGCATCTGCCTGCTGCGGCGGGAAAAACCGTGCTTCTCGCCGATGGCAACGACGTATCGACCCCTGAATTGTTGCGCGCTTTTGCCGAGGGCTTGGGCGTCAAAGCGAGGCTTTTCTCCATGCCCCCTTCCTTGTTGCTTACCAGTGCGCGGCTGCTTGGCAGGTCGCGCGATGCGGAGCGCTTGCTCGGATCATTGCAGGTCGATACGAGATTGAAGACCCAACTTTTTGGTGCGTTTCCGCGAGAGGCGACAATCTGCGGCCTCGTCGAAACCGGACGATCCGAACGATAGCGGTCTTGACATTTAAATAGGCATGAGAGTGTTTTACCTTACGCTGAAGATGGGGTGATAGATGACACATTTGACAGTCTTGGCATTTGCCGTAGTTGCCTTCATTGGCATTGCGACGCCTGGTCCGACCGTGATCCTCGCCCTGACGAATGGCTCACGCTTCGGCACCAAGACCGCCTGTTTTGGCATGGCGGGGGCGGTGCTTTCCGACTTTGCCCTCATCGGCGCGGTGGCGCTTGGCCTTGGCGCTCTACTCGCGGCGTCCGAGTTCTGGTTTTCCGTCGTCAAGTGGATCGGCGTCGCCTATCTCACCTTTCTGGGTGTGATGCTGATCCGATCAAAGGGAACGCTCGAACTGTCCAATATAACTGCACGTGCCGCGACATCCGTTTCGGTGCGGTCGGTGTTCCTGAAAAGCTTCGCGGTCGCGGTCACCAATCCCAAGGGCTATCTCTTCTTCTCGGCCTTCCTGCCCCAGTTCGTTGATCCAGCTTTGCCGCAGCTACCGCAATACATGGTGTTGGCCGCAACATTCGCCGCCATCGATTTCATGGTGATGTTCGGGTATGCGATGCTCGGTTCGCGCGCTGCGCGCTTTCTGCGCAGGTCCGGTGCCTTATGGCTCGATCGCGTGTGTGGCGGGGCCATGCTGATGCTGGCGGCTTCGCTGGCATTCTATCGCCGCGCAAATGCCTGAGGGCTTATGAACGGGCTGCGCCCTGCCGGCGCATGGCCCATTTGAGCCCCGCAATCACGGCGAGCGCAAACATCGGCCACACGGCCCAGAATGTGCCCGACCACGAGAACAGATTGATGGCCGCAAGGCCAAGCCCGATGACGGCCAATGTGCCGATGCCGCGGTCGATCGTCCTTGTCCCGCGCACCCAGATCAGCGCCGCCAACGTGGCGAGGGCAAGGATCGGCCACTGCGCCCAGAATTCACCTTCCCATGTTAGAAGATTGATGCCCGCGAGCATGGCGGCAATCACTGCGAGCACGCCGAAGCTGCGCCGGGGCGCCGATTGTGCCGTTGACTGCTCCCTTAGGACTGACTGCAAGGGCGCTGGCCGGGCATCGCGCCCGTAGGGGCTTTCCGGTTGCCGCGGCGCCTCAGCGTTTCCGGGTCCGCCGATACGCACCGCATAGCTCGGCACCCCCTCTTCGATGTTCTTCACATTGAGCGTGCCGAGAAAATCAAAACCGACCGCAACTTTATTTCGCACCTGATCATAGACGGTATGCGAGATGACGATGCCGCCCGGGCGAGCGCTCGCTTGCAGGCGCGCAGCGATGTTGACGCCGTCGCCATAAATGTCCTCGCCCTCGGCGATGACGTCGCCGAGATTGAGCCCGATGCGAAACAGCATGCGGTCACCTTCGGAGCGGTCACCATTATAGCCGGCAAGCTCGTTCTGGACGTCGATCGCAGCGCGCACGGCCTCGACCACGCTCGGGAACTCGGCGATCACGCCGTCGCCCCAGGTATTGATCACACGCCCGCCATGCAATGCGATGAGGCCAGCCATCGCGTCGCGATATTGCTTCAGCGTATCGAGGGTGCCTTCCTCGTCAGCCTGCATCAGCCGGGTATAATCCTGGACATCGGCGGAAAAGATGGTCGTCAGCTTGCGGCGCGTTTCGGACATCGTTTCACTCTCGTTGCGAGCGAGCGACTGAAGCAAGAAGGCTCCAGTCACGCTATGAGATATAGCGATTTAAGATGGCTGGGTAAATGCGCAAACGGTTCAAATAGCCGCGACGGTGCTCCAAGGTGGCTCCGATCGCTTGGGTCAGAAGCCCAACGTCGGCCTTAACGACATCGAACGGCCAAATGTCGAATGAAATTGAAATATTGGGAAATGGTGCCCAGAAGAGGACTCGAACCTCCACGCCTTGCGGCACACGGACCTGAACCGTGCGCGTCTACCAATTCCGCCATCTGGGCAGCGGGGTCTCATGTAAGGGGCAGCTTTGAGTCTGTCAATCCATTTAGAGCGCTTCGCGTTTAAATAGAACGCGTTGTGCAATTTCGCGCCCTTTGCGCCTCGTTGGTGCCGAAAAAGGCCGGCGCCAGCGCCAGCCTTCGCTAATCACAACAGGGCGCCTCGAGACCGCTTAGCCCGCCAGCACTTCCTTCGAGGCGACCGTCGAGTCCGCATTCAGCTTGTAAACGATCGGAACGCCCGTCGCGAGTTCCTGCGAGACGATCTCTTCGCCCGTCAGGCCGTCAAGCGCCATGATCAGCGCCCGCAGCGAGTTGCCGTGGGCGGCAACGAGAACGGTCTCGCCACGCAGGACATGCGGCTGCACGTCGTGCAGGTAATAGGGCCATACACGCGCGCCGGTATCGCGCAGGCTCTCGCCTCCGGGAGGCGAAACGTCATAGGAGCGACGCCAGATATGGACCTGCTCCTCGCCCCATTTGGCGCGGGCATCATCCTTGTTAAGACCGGAAAGATCGCCATAGTCGCGCTCGTTCAACGCCTGATTGCGAATGGTATCGAGGCCTGTCTGTCCGACTTCTTCCAGAATATGGTCGAGCGTCGCCTGCGCGCGCGAAAGAACCGACGTATAGGCGATGTCGAATTGCAGGCCTTTCGCCTTCAGGCGCTTGCCCGCTTCGATCGCTTCCTTGTGGCCGAGTTCCGTGAGGCCCGGATCGCGCCAACCGGTGAAAAGGTTCTTCAAATTCCATTCGCTCTGGCCGTGGCGGACAAGGACGAGGGTTCCGGACATGGGATTACTCCTGTGAGACAAGCGTTATGGGTTGAGGCCGAGCACGTCGAGCATTGAATAGAGGCCGGGTTTGCGGCCCTTACCCCAGAGCGCCGCCTTGATGGCGCCGCGGGCGAAAATGCTGCGATCCTCAGCGTGATGCGATAGTGTGATGCGTTCGCCAGGTCCGGCGAGGATTACCGAATGGTCGCCGACCACCGAACCGCCGCGAAGGGTGGCAAAGCCGATCGCGCCAGCCTCGCGCGGGCCGGTGTGGCCATCGCGAACCCGCACGCTGTGCTGGCCGAGGCCGATATCGCGGCCATCCGCTGCAGCCTCACCCAGAAGCAGCGCTGTGCCTGACGGCGCGTCGACCTTGTGCTTGTGATGCATCTCCAGAATTTCTATGTCGAAATCGTCCGAGCCGAGGGCCTTTGCCGCCTGCTTGACGAGAACGCTGAGAAGATTGACGCCAAGGCTCATATTGCCGGACTTGATGACGACCGCATGGCGCGCGGCTGCGTGGATCTTGGCATCGTCGTCAGCCGAGCAGCCGGTCGTGCCGATTACGTGGACGATACGCGCCTGGGCCGCCAGCTCGGAAAATTCAACTGTGGCGCCTGGGGTGGTGAAATCGAGGACGGCCTCGACGCCGACAAATACACCCAGCGCATCGTCGGTCACTTCGACGCCAAGGGTCCCCACGCCGGCAATCTCACCGGCGTCGCGGCCGATATGCGGCGAGCCGGCCCGTTCCACTGCGCCGGCGAGAACGGCGCCGGGTGTCTCGTTGATAAGACGGATGAGCGTCTGGCCCATGCGGCCGCCGGCGCCGACCACGGCAAGCTTCATCGGCGTGGCGGGCTGTTCGGCACTCATGTGGCGGTTCCTGTGATTTCTGCGGGCTGCAATTCGGTATCGTCGATGATGGGCGACTCTTCCTTGCCTTGCAACTGGTAGAAACGCGCGTAGACGCCGTTCGGAATGGCAAGGAGGCTGGCGTGCACGCCCTCCTCGACCACGCGCCCGGCCTCCATGACGACGATGCGGTCGGCATTGACGATTGTCGAAAGCCGATGCGCAATAACGATCGTCGTGCGGCCGCGCATCACATAGTCAAGCGCCTGCTGCACGCGTTTTTCGGATTCATTGTCGAGCGCCGAGGTCGCTTCGTCGAGGAGAAGGATCGAGGCGTTGCGAACGATGGCGCGGGCGATGGAAAGGCGCTGGCGCTGTCCGCCGGAAAGGTTCGCCCCGTTTTCGCCGATCTCGGTGCCGTAGCCTTGCGGCTGCCGCCGGATGAACTCGTCGGCATTGGCGAGCTTTGCCGCCTCGATGACTTCGTCGTCTGTGGCATCAGGGCGGCCATAGCGAATATTATCGGCGATCGTACCCTCGAAGAGATAGGGCTGCTGCGACACATAGGCGATCGATTGCCGCAGCGAACGCTTGCTGACATGGGCGATATCCTGCCCGTCGATGAGGATGCGCCCGCCGTCTATGTCATAGAAACGCTCGACAAGACCGAACAGCGTCGACTTGCCTGCTCCCGAAGCGCCGACGATGGCGGTGGACTTGCCGGCTTCCGCCGTGAAGCTGATTCCGTGCAGGACCGGGATTTCTCCATAGCTGAAACGGACATTGTCGAACTTTACCTCGCCGGAGGGCACGGTGATCGGTACCGCGCCAATGCTGTCGGCCTGTCGGGGCTCGATGTCGAGGATTTCGTAGATCATGCGCGCATTAACGAGTGCGCGCTCGAGCCCGACCTGGACCCGTGCGAGACGCCGCACCGGATCATAGGCGAGGAGGACCGCGGTCATGAAGCCGAACATTGCGCCGGGTGGCTCCGCATTGAGAACGGCGCGGTAGCCGGTATAGGCGATCATCGAGGCGATCGCGAGGCCGGCTATGAGGTCGGTGATCGGCGTCAGCCGCTCTTCGACGCGTGCGATCTTGTTGGAGCGCTCCTCGGCGCGGTTGATCAGGGTCGTCACCTTGCCGCGCAATTGCTCTTCCATCGTGAAGGCCTTGACGATGGTAATCCCCTGCGTCGCTTCCTGCATGGCGCCGAGAAGATGCGAGTTCAGCGTCACCGACTCGCGGTGGATGCTACGCAGGCGCTTTGTCAGGTACCGGACGGTGAGCAGCACCGGCGGCCCGATCAAAAGGGCAAAGAGCGAGAGCACCGGGTCGAGATAGATCATGCTGCCGACCATCGAGACGAGGGTCGGAATATCCTTGCCGACTGTGGTCACGATCAGCTGCAGAAGGTCGCGCACGCCTGAAATGTTCTGGTTTATCCGCGCTGCAAGCTGCGCCGAACGATTGTCATGGTAGAAATCGAGCCCAAGACGCATAAGCTGGTCGAAGATGCGGCGCTGATAGCGCGCAACGATATTGTTGCCGATCTTCGCCATGTAGACCGAATAGATATAGGTGGCGACACCGCGAATAATGAAGGCGGCAAGCACGCCGAGGCTGATCGGGATGATCAGGTCCGCACGTTGCTCGTAGTAGATCTTGTTGATCACATCACGGAAAATGATCGCGACGAAAGCCATGGCGCCGGCCGTCGCCAGCATGGCAGGCACCGCGACCGCATACGACCCGCGCTGTTCATAAAGGTTCTCGCGCAGAACCCTTCCGATGACGCGGCGCGCCTCGTTCATATCGATCTTTTTCTTCTTGGTCTGACCATCCATGCAGGCGGCAACTCGCTGGTACAAAAAGACTTCCCGGCAAGGGAAGACCCTTGCCGCTGAAATTGTCCCTATAGCCTTATTGATCCGCCTTGCCTATCGGTTTTGGGCCTCGGCACCGCGTCTGGGCGCCGAGTGTTGCCATTGTGCTGCGGCCTCCGCCTCCCGTGCGGTCGGCGCGAGAGCCACGAGGCGGTTCAGTCGCGGCGCCAGCGGCGTCCTTCGGTCGAGACGCCGAAACGGGTGGGCGTCCGGGAAAAGGCAGAAAGTCCGCTCAGCGCCGCCAGGGGATGAGTGATGATATAGACCGGGGTTTCGCGCAGGATTTCGCCGTGCGGCGCCTTGTCCTCGAAAGCCTTGCGGAACGCGGGATCCTTCAGCGGCTGCACGATCTTCTGCACGATGCCGCCGGCAAGATAGACGCCGCCACGTGCCATGAAGGTCAAGGCGAAATCGCCGGCAAGGCGGCCGAGATAAATGACGAAAAGCGCCAGCGTTTCCTTGGCTTCGGGCGATTCGCCTGAAAGCCCTGCGGCGGTGATTTCCGCCGGCGTCTGCAGCGTCGCGTCGGTGCCGCTTACCTTGCAGATGGCCCGGTAGATATTCTGAAGTCCGCGACCGCAAAGCAATTGCTCGCCGGAAATGCGCCCTTCGATGTGTTCGACATGCGGGAAGATTTCGAGGTCGCGCGCCGTGCGCGGTCCCATGTCCACGTGGCCGCCTTCGCCAGGCACCGGAACCCAGCTATTGCGCGAACGCACCATGCCGGCGACGCCGAGCCCGGTTCCGGGTCCGAGAACAGCCCGGCTGCCATGGGGGTCGCCCGCGCCGCCGCCAAGCTTTTCGAGGTGCTTCGGCTCGAGGGAGACGACAGCCAGCGCCTGCGCTTCGAAATCGTTGAGCACGGTAATGTCGCTGAGACCGAGGGTCTCCATCATCTGCCGCGGCTTTACGACCCAGGCACAATTGGTGAGGTCGATCTCGTCGCCTTCTACCGGACCGGCGATGGCAAGCACAGCGGAGCGGGGCTGGATCGACGTATGATCGAGAATGGCATTCTGGATCGCCTCGTCGATTGTCGGGTAATCCGCGGTCTGTATGATCGGGAATTCCTTGGGTTCGGCATTGGCATCCACCAGTATCGCAAAGCGCGCATTGGTGCCGCCGATATCGCCGACCAGAATCGGAAATTTCATGATGTGGTCGGTATCTGCCTGTGTCACCATATCGCTTTCCTCGCGTCGCCCCTTCTTGAGTATGACCATTGGATCATACGCTCTTAGCCTTGTCGCTGCACGCTTGCGCTCAAGTGGCGCTCGCCGCAGTGATTGTGTTGTCTGCTGCGTCATCACGCAGCAAGCCTCGTTTTTGCACCAGAACCTCGGCTGTTGCCCGGTTCAATGCCATTGGAATGTCGTAAACACTGCCGAGTCGCATCAGGGCCTTCACATCGACGTCGTGCGGCATCGGTGACATCGGGTCGACGAAGAAGATGAGCCCGTCAATCTTGCCTTCGGCAATAAGCGCGCCGATCTGCTGGTCGCCTCCGAGTGGTCCGCTTTTGACGCGGCGGATAGTGAGGGATGGGCACGCTTCCTGGATCAATCCGCCGGTCGTGCCCGTGGCAACGATTTCACACGGTGCCAGCAGCTTTTCGTAGGTGCGGGCGAACGCCACCATGTCGGCCTTTTTCTGGTCGTGAGCGATCAGCGCGAGGCGGAAAGGCTGTGTCATCAAATCTCTAACTTGGGTCCGGCCCTAAATCGATTGAAACCCTATACTCAATTCATGACAGCATGAAAAGGCCGCAGTGAAAAAAGACCAGCATGCAGCGGAAGACGATCCGCCTCAGGGCTTCTGCCCGGGAACCGGTACGTCCTCGGGCAGCGTCTCATCGTCGGGCGCATAGGCTGCGGCGGGAGCGGCAGCCTTGGCCGGCGCAGCGACCGTACCGCCGGCGCCATAGGTAACCTCAGCGGCGGAATTCGGTCCGGGTGCATTGAGCACCTGCGCGCAGACCTTGGGCAGATCCGAAAGCATCATGACGCGCGGTTTGACCGGCTTGGCCGGCTCGGGCTTTTTCTTCCACGGCTCGTCTGTAAACCACCAGGCGAGCGGCTTGCCGCAACCGTCATCGATGCCGGTCGGCTCCTGCGGCTTGCAATTGGGCGATCCGGCTTGGCATTTAATGCGGATATGGAAGTGGTAATAGTGCCCCCAATAGGGACGGATCTTTGCCATCCAGCTGCGATCGCCCTGGACGGTGTCGCAGAGCTTCTTCTTGATGCCCGGATGGACGAAAATCCGCTCGACCTCCGGATAGCTCGCCGCACGCTTCAAAAGGGCGGCGCGGGACGCCGACCACTTGTCCGGATCGACGAAGAGCGTGTCGCCCTTGAGCATCGATGTGGCCTCGACAGTTTCGCGCTCCTGGTTGGTGAACCGGCGCTTTGGCATCGGGGTCAACCAGACGTCGGCATCGAGCCCGACCTGATGTGAGGCGTGGCCGGTGAGCATGGGACCGCCGCGCGGCTGAGAAATGTCGCCGACGAGCAGGCCAGACCAACCATCCTTGGCCGCGGCATCGCGCGACAAGCGCTCCAGCAGGCTGATCATTCGTGGATGGCCCCAGCGCCGATTGCGCGACAGGCGCATCACCTGCCAGGTCGGCCCGTCGACCGGGAGGGCCACACCGCCCGCAAGGCATCCTTTGGCATAGAATCCGTCCGATTGCGGCGCACCGAGCGTCGGCAACGGCTGCGCGCCGAACAATTGCTTGGCCGGACCGTCTTCTGCAATCGCCCCCGCTGTCATGCCGAGTGAAACGAGCGCGCCGAATATCAGGCGCAACAGGACTTTGGGTGTCATAATCGCTATCCCACAGGTGATCCCGGTAAATTTGCGTCGAGGATCGGGGCTTTATGATGGCCAGATTCGCCGCCAAGTCGCAATATGCGATCGGATCCACACTCTGATTCGAAGGGGTACTTACTATGCGAGCTGTCATCTTCGAAAAGTTCGGCGAGACGCCGCGCGTTGCAAACGTCGCCGATCCACGCCCGGCGGATTCCGGCGTGGTCATAAAGGTCGAAGCCACGGGTCTTTGCCGCAGCGACTGGCACGGCTGGATGGGGCATGACGCGGACATCGTCCTGCCGCATGTGCCGGGTCACGAACTTGCCGGAACCATTGCGGCAGTCGGCAGGCACGTGAAGCAATGGCAGATCGGCCAGCGCGTAACAGTGCCGTTCGTCGGCGGCTGCGGTCACTGCTTCGAGTGCAATTCCGGCAACCATCAAGTCTGTGAGAACCAGTTCCAGCCGGGATTTACCGCCTGGGGTTCATTTGCCGAGTTTGTCGCTGTCGACTATGCCGATACCAACCTGGTCGGCTTGCCGGATTCTCTCGATTTCGCGACGGCGGCGAGCCTTGGCTGCCGGTTCGTCACCTCGTTTCGCGCAATCGTGGATCAGGCCAGGGTCAAGCCCGGCGAGTGGGTTGCCGTGCACGGCTGCGGTGGCGTCGGGCTGTCGGCGATCATGATCGCCACTGCCATGGGCGCCAATGTCGTCGCGATCGATCTTGCCGACGAGAAGCTCGCTTTTGCGAAGGCGCTGGGTGCTGTCGCCATTGTGAATGGCGCCGAGCGAAGAGACGTCGTTGGCGCCGTCCGTGAAATCACCAAGGGCGGCGCGCACGTCTCGATCGATGCGCTCGGTCATCCATCGACCTGTTTCAACTCCGTCGCCAATCTGCGCCGCCGCGGCCGGCACGTGCAGGTTGGACTGATGCTTGGCAACCATGCGCATGCACCGATCCCGATGGACAAGGTCATCGCGCATGAACTTGAAATCTATGGCAGCCACGGCATGCAGGCGTTCCGTTACAAGGCGCTGATGGACATGCTCGAAACCGGCAAGCTCGCACCACAGAAGTTGATCGGCAAGGAGATCACGCTCGACGATGCTCCTGCCGCCCTGATGGCCATGGATCGCTTTGAGGGCACGGGCATCAATGTGATCACGAAATTCTAGCGGCCCGCGTCAGCGCCAGCTGTCGCCCCGCCACATGGCTGAAAAGGCGGTTCCATAGTCCGGGTAGCGGAACGTATAGCCCAGCGCCTTGATCCTGGCATTGGAGACGCGTTTGTTCTCGCCGTAGAAGGAACGCGCCATTGGTGTGAGCGGCGCTGTCTCGAAGTCGGATTCCTCGGGCGGTTCGACGCCCATCAATTCGGCCGCGTAGGCGACCACGTCTTGCGGTGGCGCCGGTTCGTCATCCGTAATGTTGAAGATGCCGCCCTCGTTGCGGGTCGCGAGAAAGCGGAGGGCCCCGGCAATATCGTCGACGTGAATACGGTTGAAAACCTGTCCAGTCTTGTTGAGCCGGCGCGCGGTGCCGTTCGAGAGATTGACGAATGCATTGCGGCCCGGCCCATAGATGCCGGACAGACGCAGGATCGCAAGCGGCACTTCCCGCCGGTTCGCGAGCTCCTGCCAGCCTTTCTCCGCATCGACGCGCTCGACAGACCGGGCGGAGACCGGGTGGCATGGCGTCGTTTCATCAACCCACGCGCCCCCATGATTGCCGTATACGCCCACCGTCGAGAGATAGCCTATCCATTGCAGCTTCGGCATCCCGCGCGCAATGGTGGGCGCGAACTGGGCCAGTACCGGATCGCCGCTTTGGCCCGGTGAT
Organism: Phyllobacterium sp. YR620; assembly: GCF_900104165.1. NCBI lineage: Bacteria > Pseudomonadati > Pseudomonadota > Alphaproteobacteria > Hyphomicrobiales > Phyllobacteriaceae > Phyllobacterium > Phyllobacterium sp. YR620. The sequence goes on along the minus strand of NZ_FNJP01000002.1, from coordinate 334,465 downwards.
GTCGAAACGGCGATATGGGTTACGCTCGCCAGCGTATCGACGATTTCCTGCGAGGCATGGGTCCCATGGAAAAGATAGGGCGTTATGCCGTCCTGCTTAAGCGCGGCGAATTTGCTCGCGTCACGCGTCGTCCCGCCGATAAAGTCCGCTTGACCGGCCATGATCCTAGCGAATGCGCGTGCCGAATATCCGGCCCCGAAAAGAAAAATCTGCATTATTGATTTTTCACAGCATTCCGCCATTCGGTCAAGACGTCCAGGTCGTTCTCATGAGCTGCGTGGCGCATTCGCAAGGCCGAAAGTGGTCCCGGTTCCGAGAGTTCGCCGAGCGCCCACACCGCCGCGCCCCGCACCAGCGGCGAAGGGTCGGCGAGATGCGCTTCCACGCGTTCGATGAGTTCCGACCTGCCCGAATTGCCGCTGGCGATCAGGACGTTGCGGATGAAACGATCGCGGCCGATGCGCTTGATTGGAGAACCGGTAAAGAGTTCGCGAAATGCCGCGTCATCCAGGCCAAGCAGCGAGCCGAGACCAGGCGACTTCAGATCTTCGCGCGCCTTCAACTTCGCCTCGCGCGCACTTTCGGCAAACTTGTTCCAGGGACACACGGCAAGGCAATCGTCGCAGCCATAAATCCGGTTGCCCATCGCCTTGCGGAATTCCGGCGCGATCGGTCCCTTGTGTTCGATCGTAAGGTACGAGATGCAGCGGCGCGCATCGAGCTGATAGGGTGCGGGAAAAGCCTGCGTCGGACAGGCATCGAGGCAGGCGCGGCACGACCCGCAATGGTCGGAGTCGGGCTCGTCGGCGGGAAGTTCCGCCGTCGTGAAAATCGTGCCCAGAAACAGCCAGGAGCCGTGGCTCCGGCTGACGAGATTGGTGTGCTTGCCCTGCCAGCCGATGCCCGCGGCTTCGGCGAGCGGTTTTTCCATCACCGGCGCCGTATCGACGAAGACCTTTACGTCCGCGCCTGCCGCGCGCGCAACGAAACGGCTGGCGATGCCCTTGAGCTTGCCTTTGATGATGTCGTGGTAGTCACGGTTTTGCGCGTAGACCGATATGGCCGCCTTGTCCCGTTCTTTGAGAAGCTCAAGCGGATTGCTGTCGGGCCCGTAATTCATGGCGAGGACGATAACCGAGCGCACCTCGGGCCATAGCGCGTCTGGGCGCGCCCGCCTGAGTGCCGTTTCCTCCATCCAATCCATCGTGGCATGGCGGCCGAGCGCCAGGTACTGGCGGAGCCGTTCCTCGGCTTGCGGAATGGCGTCGGGACGCGTCACCGCAACGAGATCAAAGCCGTGCGCACGGGCCTCATCGATGATGAACTGTTTCAGTTTATCCGGTTGGCCGGCACGCATCTGGCAAAGTCCTGTGGACCCTTGAACTCGCAAGCTTGCAGCGGTTTGCCTCAGAAATCCAGATCGCCATAATGCGATGCAGGTGGAAGTCCGCGCACGCGGTCGGAAAGCAAAGGCCGGAACGACGGGCGCGATTTCATGCGCGTGTACCAGTCGCGTGCGGCCTTGTATTCGGCCCATTTGATCTCGCCAAGGTAATCAAGGATCGAAATCGATGCTGCAGCTGCCATGTCGGCATAGCTCGGCGTTGGACCGGCAAGCCAATTGCGCGTCGCCGAAAGCCAGTCGATATATTTCATGTGCTGCGTGATGTTCGAGCGGGCCGCGCGGATGGCGGTGGAGTCGGGAGCGCCGCCGCCCTGTTCGGCCGTCATGTGCAGTTTGAAGATGCGCTCGCGCGCCATATGGCGCGTTACTTCGTTTTCGAGTTTCGACAGGAACCAGTCAATCAGCCGGCGCACTTCGGCGCGGTTCAGCGAATCTTCCGGAAACAGGCGGCGGCTGCGCTTCAGCGCGCCGCGCGTCTCATCGATATATTCGGCGATTACGGAGGCCCCCGAGATCGGCACGTCGCCTTCGGCGAGGAGCACCGGTAGTGTCCCGGCGGGATTGAGCGCCAGGAATTCCTTGCGTCGCGCCCAACTGTTCTCCTCGATCAGTTCCGCCTCGATGTCATATTCATTGAGGATGAGGCGCGCATAGCGTGAGCCGGTGGACATGGGATGATGGAAGAGCGTCAGCATCTTTGTAAGCGGATCTTTCAAACTGGCATTTTATTCGGCGTCGTCGTATTTCTCGGCACCGCTTTGAGTCTGCGCCCAAAGCTATAGGCGCAAGCGCTGCATGAGACAAGTAAACACGATTTCACCAATAGCCGGTTACCAACCGCTCCCGGCGCCGTCATGAAAGCGATATCATGGAATCACAGACGATTGTCGAAGCCCTTTTCCTTGGTCTGCTGGAAGGGTTAACAGAGTTTATACCGGTCTCGTCAACCGGCCATCTGTTGCTCGCCGGGCATTTCCTCGGCTTTGAATCAAACGGCAAGACCTTCGAGGTTTTGATCCAGCTCGGCGCGATTCTGGCTATCCTCACCGTCTATTTCAGCCGTCTCCTCAAGATCGCACGCGATCTGCCGAGCGATCCGAAGACGCGCCGCTTTGTCGCCGGCGTGCTTATCGCTTTCCTGCCCGCCGTGGTCATCGGCGTTCTCGCGCATGACCTGATCAAGACCGTGCTGTTCGAATCGCCGATGCTCATCTGCGTTATGCTGATTCTTGGCGGCCTGATCCTGCTCTGGGTCGATCGCCTCGAACTGAAGCCGCGCTATACCAACGTCATGGATTATCCACTGTCGCTGTGCTTCAAGATCGGGCTGATCCAGTGTTTCGCCATGATTCCGGGAACGTCGCGTTCGGGCGCCACCATCGTCGGCGCGCTGTTGCTCGGAGCGGACAAGCGTTCGGCGGCGGAATTTTCGTTCTTCCTTGCCATGCCGACCATGGCGGGCGCGTTCGCCTATGACCTCTTCAAAAACCGCCATATCCTGACCTTCAACGATGCATCTCTCATCGTGGTCGGTTTTATCGCAGCCTTCATTTCGGGCGTCTTCGTGGTTCGCTATCTGCTCGACTACGTGTCACGCCACGGTTTCGGCCTGTTCGCCTGGTGGCGTCTGGTCGTTGGAACGCTGGGCCTCGTCGCACTTATCCTCATGCGCTGAGACGGCGGGACATCAAGGGGTCTCCCGTTGCGGGCGACCTAGGCGGGCTTCTGCGCTGAATACTGCCCGTGGACGCGGAAGCGCCAGAGATAGGATGGCAGGATAATCTCGACTGTTTCCGGCTGGATCCCGAGGCCCTCGAGAGTACGCCCCTCTGCCTTGGCGGCATGCGACACCACATTATCCTTTTGCAGCAACAGAACCTGGTCTCGCGTCAGCATCGGGTTGGGGAGCATGCCCATGATACGCCCCTGAAGGCGGGCAACCCAGAAGGGAAGCGAGACGAACCAGCGCTTGCGGCCGATCACGCGCAGGACAATGTCGAGGCACTGCCTGAACGTCAGCACTTCATTGCCGCCAAGTTCATAGGTCTCGCCGGGCTTCAAGGTCCCGTCGACGGAGCGCGCAATAACCTCGGCAACATCGCCGACATAGACCGGCTGAAACTTGGTATGTCCGCCCCCGATCAATGGCAGGAACGGCGACAACCGCGCCATATTGGCGAACTTGTTGAAGAAATTGTCCTCAGGGCCAAAGACGATCGACGGCCGGATGATCACGGCGTCCGGCAGAATATCGCGCACCGCAGCCTCGGCGCGGCCCTTGGTGCTGGCATAGGCGGAGTGTGACTTCGGGTCGGCACCGAGGGCCGACATATGGGTCAGCGGAACGCCCGCCGCACGGCAAGCCTCGGCGACGGCCCGCGCGCCAAAATCATGCACCGTGCCGAACTTTTGATTGCCGCCTTCGAACAGGAGACCAACGAGATTGATCACATGGTCCGATCCCGCGACGGCGCGATCCACCGACCAGCGATAGCGCAGATTGGCCTGGACAGCCTGGATCTGGCCGACGCCGCCGAGGGGCTGCAGGTGAAAGGCGAGTTCAGGATGACGGACCGCGACGCGAACCCGATAGCCGCGCTTCGTCAGCGCCCGCACGACATAACGACCAATAAAGCCGGAGCCTCCAAAAACGGTGACGAGTTTTGGCTTGGTGATTGTCATCGAACGCTCCTATGGGAATGAAACTGCGGCCGCATATTTCCAAGCTGTTTACTGCCTTTTTGGATGAAGGCAAAGGGTCGTTGCGCCGCATTCTTCGCGGCGCGTTGCCGCGCTCGCATCCGGTCAGGCCGACATGCGCAGCTTGATTTCCGCATTAAGAAGGATGCGGGAATCCACCGGCAGGGGCGTTTTGGAGTCCTGGTTCTCGCCGAGCTTATTGAACAGCAGTTCGATCGCAAGCCGGCCGATCTCGTTGTAGTTTTGCGCCACTGTCGTCAGCGGCGGACACATATAGCGCGACAGCGGCTGGTCATCGTGCCCGGCGACGCGCAGCTGGCAGTCGGGTCCGCGTCCGACCTTCAGTCCCGCCTGGTATGCAGCAGCCACCACGCCGAACGCGATCCGGTCATTGGCGCAAAATACGGTGTTGGTGGGGAATCCCCCTTCCTTCAGGATGCGCGTCGTCCGGTCGAAGGCATACTTCTCGAAATCCCAATTGGCATGCTCTTCGATTGGAATGGCGCGGGGCTCGAAATTAAGGTCAGTCATCGCCTCCGTATAAGCGTCGCGCCGCTCCAGTGCGTTGTTGTTGACGAGCGCCATGCCGAAATAGCAGGGCGGCTCGCCGGAACGCGTCAGATAATCGACGATCAGCTTGAAGCTCTGGCGATTATTGGTGCCGACATAGGCCGAAGTGGCATCAAGCGGTGAATCGACATAAACGAGCGGAATTGAATCGCCGAGCTTGCGCAGCTTTTCATGATGCGACTGCACGCCGAGAGGGCCGATGATCACGCCCGCGACGTTCATCGACTTGAAGGTCTCGATGGCGCGTTCTTCAAGTTCCGGTTTGCCGTCGGAACTCAAGACAAATGCAAGGTGGCCCGCCTGTTCGGCAATGCCTTCGATCCGGCGCGTCAACGCCATATAAAATGGATCGGTCGAATTCGGCACGATGATGCCGAGTATATTCGTGCGGCGGCGATTGAGATTGACCGCAAAGATGTTGGGCCGAAACCCAGACTGCTTGACGGCGGCCTCGATGATGGCGCGTGTGGAACTTCGAACGGAATTCGGATCGTTGAAATATTTCGAAACCGTCGGACGCGACAGCCCGACGAACTCGGAAAAATCTTCCATCGTCTTGATAGGTTTTTTCACCGTCTGGATTCCCTGCTTGCTGTCAGCTTGCTCTCAAAAAAGCCGGTGCGTGCGGAAATTGCCGCCAATCATCACAATGATTTTTTGCTCAAAACTAAGACGGCGCAATACATCACCTGATTGATGGCGCGCGATCAATTTTTCGGAAAGTTGCAGAGAGCCTCACGCGCGTCAAGATCTTAATTACTCCGGATCAATTCCTGGAAAACATTATCATGAAACTAATTCTTGCGAAGAGGGTAAAGCTAATACCTTTGAGCTATAGAAATATTTCGGATGCCTTTGCAACGGCAGGCACGAAACCTGACACCTTCGCGGGGGGCGTTTGGGCCAGTGGTTTGCATCAATCTTGCACTCAGCTAGCATAAAGCTTCCAGTTCATGCTTACGACGGGGGAGGATACGCATTGGAAGGCCGCATACCCGATCCGGAAGTCTTCACCCATGTGCGCGTCATCATCGGCATCATCCTCGGCCTGAGCGTCTCGCGACTGCTGACCGGTGTCGCACGTATCATCCAGCATCCCCAGCGCAAGAACATATTTGCCGTGCATCTCGGTTGGGTGCTCTTTACCTTTCTCACCGTCGTGCATTTCTGGTGGTTCGAGTTTTATCTGCACGAACTCGTGCAATGGACTTTCGAGGCTTATCTCTTCGTTATCTTCTTCGCGAGCATTCATTTCCTTGCCTGTGCGCTGCTTTTCCCGGACAGCATGGAGGGCTATTCCGGCTATGAAGACTACTTCATGTCGCGAAGGGCGTGGTATTTCGGCATATTGATCGCGATTTTTGTCGTCGATTTCTTTGATACTGCGATGAAGGGCAAGGCGCATTTTGGCTCGCTCGGCCCTGAATATCCCTTCCGCAATCTGTTCCTGATCGGCATTGCCGGCCTTGGCATTTACCTTCGCCGCCCCAACGCGCAGATCGTTCTCGTCTGCCTCGCGCTTATAGTCCAGATCGCCTTCATCCTCGTGCAGTTCGACACGATCTGACGCTGCCAGACCCCCATAGAAAAACCCGCCGGCTTGCACCGGCGGGTCATTGGTTTTCGACTAAAAAAGACGCTTAGTTCTTTTCCTGCTTCTTCAGAGCAGCGCCCAGAATGTCGCCGAGCGAAGCGCCGGAGTCGGTCGAACCGTACTGTGCGACAGCTTCCTTCTCTTCGGCGATTTCAAGCGCCTTGATCGAGACCTGCAGCTTGCGGGTCTTCTTGTCGAAGGCGATGACGCGGGCGTCAACCTTCTGACCGACCGTGAAGCGTTCCGGACGCTGTTCGTCGCGGTCACGCGAGAGGTCAGCGCGACGGATGAAGGTGTCGAGGTCGTGGTCGACCAGACGAACTTCGAGGCCGCCATCGGTGATCCCGGTGACTTCAACGGTTACAACAGCGTTCTTGCGCAGTTCGCCCGAGGAAGCGGCTTCGCCGACCTTGTCGCCGGTAAGCTGCTTGATGCCGAGCGAGATACGCTCCTTCTCGACGTCGACGTCGAGAACCTGAGCCTTGACGACATCACCCTTGTTGTACTCTTCGATGACCTGTTCGCCCGGACGGTTCCAGTCGAGGTCGGAGAGGTGAACCATGCCGTCCACGTCGCCGTCGAGGCCAATGAACAGGCCGAATTCGGTCTTGTTCTTGACTTCGCCTTCGACGATCGTGCCGACCGGGAACTTCTCTGCAAAGGTCGTCCACGGATTGTCGAGCGTCTGCTTGAGGCCGAGGGAGATGCGGCGCTTGACCGGATCCACTTCGAGAACAACGACTTCGACTTCCTGCGTGGTCGAGAGCAACTTGCCGGGATGCACGTTCTTCTTCGTCCAGGACATTTCCGAAACGTGGATCAGGCCTTCGATGCCGGGCTCGATCTCAACGAATGCACCGTAGTCGGTGATGTTGGTGACGGTACCGGTGATCTTCTTGCCGATCGGGTACTTGGCACCGATGCCATCCCACGGATCGCTTTCGAGCTGCTTCATGCCGAGCGAAATACGATGGGTTTCCTGGTTGATACGGATGATCTGGACCTTGACGGTCTGGCCGATCGACAGGATTTCCGACGGATGGTTGACACGGCGCCATGCCATGTCGGTCACATGGAGCAGACCGTCAATGCCGCCGAGATCAACGAACGCACCGTAATCGGTGATGTTCTTGACCACGCCCTCAACGACCTGGCCCTCTTCGAGGTTCTGGACGATTTCGGAGCGCTGCTCAGCGCGGCTCTCTTCAAGAACGGTACGGCGCGAGACAACGATGTTGCCGCGACGCTTGTCCATCTTGAGGATTTCGAATGGCTGCGGGTTGTGCATGAGCGGGGTGACGTCGCGGATCGGACGGATGTCGACCTGCGAACGCGGCAGGAAGGCAACGGCGCCGTCGAGATCGACGGTAAAGCCACCCTTGACCTGGTTGAAGATGACACCGTCGACGCGCTCGCCGCGATTGAACTTCTCTTCAAGGCGGACCCAGCTCTCTTCGCGGCGTGCTTTTTCACGCGACAGAACGGCTTCGCCGAGAGCGTTTTCGATACGCTCGACATAGACTTCGACGAGATCGCCCGGCTTGAGCGAACCGTCCTTGGCCTTGGCGCCGAATTCCTTCAGCGGAACGCGGCCCTCAACCTTGAGGCCGGCGTCGATGATCGCCATGTCTTTTTCGATGGCGACGATACGGCCCTTTACAACGTAACCTTCAGCAAGATCGTTGGTGGCAAAGGACTCGGCGAGAAGAGCTTCGAAATCTTCGCGCGTTGGATTGGCTTGAGACATACATACTCCTGGAGTGTCCGGAAAATACATCGGACACAGCACCGGTGGTTCGTGTTGCGGTTCATTTGCATGCCAACCCGCCCTTTGAAGGGCAATCCGGTGCATGGGATGGCGGCAAATGTTATCGTTTAGAATGCATGTTTCGCGCCAAGGCCTGATCGATCAGGGTTTTGGCACTGAGAAACGCGGTCTCTATATCCATTTCTGTCGTATCAAGCAAGTGCGCGTCGCCAGCGGGCTTCAAGGGCGAATCGGTTCGGCCCATGTCGCGTGCGTCGCGGCGCCGCAAATCGTTGAGGATATCCTCATACGTCGCCGAACCGCCATTCAACCTGATCTCGTCGTAGCGGCGCCTGGCGCGCGCCTCGGGCGAGGCAGTTATATAGAGTTTCACCGGCGCATCCGGGCAAACCACCGTGCCGATATCGCGGCCATCAAGCACCGCGCCCGGTGAGCGTGCCGCAAAACTCTGCTGTGCAGCGACGAGCGTGCGCCGCACCGCCGGCATCACCGCGACGCGCGACGCGCCCTCGCCAATGTCGTGGGCGGCAAGGACATCCCGGTCGAGCCTCGAAAGGTCAACGCTGCGCGCTGCCTTTTCGGCAAGGAACTCGTCGTCGAGCGGCATGTTCTGGTCCATGAGCGATTTCGCCACCGCGCGGTAGGTAAGGCCTGTATCGAGGTGGTGGTAGCCGTAGGCATCGGCGATACGGCGGGCAAGCGTGCCCTTGCCCGAAGCGGCCGGTCCGTCGATCGCAATCGTGAAATGCGTCTGAGGCGGTGCTGCGTCTTCTTTTTCTTCCTTGTCGAAAGCCCATTGCCAGAGCGCAAACAGCGAGTAGGCAGCCGCAAGTACCAGCGTGATGATCGGGGTGATGCCTATCGTCACAAAAGCAAACCCGCCGATGGTCGACAGCATCGATTCCAGCCAGCCGGGCAGGGTGGCGGCAAAATTCTGCAGTATCGTATCGATGAGAAAAATGAGAACGAACTGAAAGATGAAGAGCCAGAAAAGCAGCGCAAACAGGCCGAAGCGGACGCGAAGGCCCGCGCGTTCGACCGCATAGGGAATGGCGACGATGGCAAATGACGTCAGCAGGAAAAACATCAAGCGACCCTTCTCTTGCCCATGATAAAGCCTATGCCGTAGCCGGCGATCGAACCGAGCGCCGATGGCAAGAGCAGAAACTGATAGGGCATCCAATCGCTGGCGCCTTCAGCCTCTGCATTCACTGCACCGGATGCAGTGTCAGACACATTCCACGCATAAAGGAAGATCAAGAGCAAAGGAAGCGCAACCCACAGGATTGTTCTGGCCGTGCCCGGCCATGGCCGGGGCTCCCTGCTGGCGATCGTGCCGGCATAGGCGCTGCGTCCGGCCCAGACCAGGCAAGGAACGCTCGACATGGCGTAGAGGAAATAGACCGTGATGGCCGAAAGGAGCGCGCTCATTGTCCGAGGCGCTCCCGGTCGCGCGCACGGCATGCTGATAATTGTGCGGATTGTTCAGATGCAATCATGCGCAATCGGAACCGATCTAGCCTTGCGCGCCGTCTTCGGAAATCTCCGCGCCCATTCTGGTCATCATCTCCATGAACTCCGGGAAGCTCGTCGCGATCATCGTCGCGTCGTCGACAGTCACCGGCTTTTCGGCGGCAAGCCCCATGACGAGGAAGCTCATAGCGATCCGGTGGTCGAGATGCGTCTCGACGGTACCGCCGCCAAGGCCCTTGCCGTCCGGACGGCCGCGCACACTGAGGCTTTCCGGACCTTCCGTGCAATCGACTCCATTGGTTTTCAGCCCGTTGGCGACAGCCGAGAGACGATCCGATTCCTTGACGCGCAGTTCATCGAGTCCGTGCATGAGCGTCTCGCCCATGGCAAAGCTCGCTGCGACCGCGAGGACGGGATATTCGTCGATCATCGAGGGTGCGCGCTCCGGCGGCACGCTGACGCCCTTGAGTTCGGACGAGCGCACGCGCAGGTCGGCGACGTCTTCGCCGCCGGCAAGACGCGCGTTGAGAACCTCGATATTTGCGCCCATTTCCTGCAATGTCAGGATGAGGCCGGTGCGCGTCGGGTTCATCAGCACGTTGCGAATGGTAATGTCGGAGCCGGGGACGAGCAGCGCCGCGACCAGCGGGAAAGCCGTCGAGGACGGATCGCCGGGCACGTCGATTACCTGTCCGGTAAGCTTGCCCTGGCCCTCGATACGAATATGGCGGACGCCGTCCTTGTCCGTCTCGACCGAAAGATTGGCGCCGAAACCCTGTAGCATCTTCTCGGTGTGATCGCGCGTCATTACCGGCTCGACCACGGTCGTTATGCCCGGAGTGTTAAGGCCGGCGAGAAGCACGGCTGATTTGACCTGCGCTGACGCCATCGGCACGCGATATGTGATCGGGGCCGCCGCCTTGGGACCGCGCAACGTCAACGGCAGGCGGTCGCCATCCGCGGCCGAGACCTGCACGCCCATTTCTCGCAAGGGATTGAGCACGCGGCCCATCGGGCGTTTCGAGAGCGAGGCGTCGCCGATGAACGTCGTCTCCATCGCATAGGTGCCGACGAGACCCATGGTCAAGCGTGCGCCGGTTCCGGCATTGCCGAAGTCAAGCGGAGCCTCCGGCTCGAGAAGGCAGCCATTGCCCGTACCCTGAATGATCCACACATCTCCGTCCTTGGCGATCTTCGCGCCCATGGCCTGCATGGCGCGACCGGTGTTGATCACGTCTTCGCCTTCGAGCAGGCCGGTAATACGGGTTTCGCCGGAGGCAAGGCCGCCAAACATGAAGGAGCGATGCGAGATCGACTTGTCGCCGGGGATGCGGATATCGCCCGAAAGGGCCTTCGAGCGACGGGCGGTAGCGGGGCGGGGCAATGAAGTGTGGGACATGGAGCAATCACAATGAAAAGGGCTGGCAGGGTGCGGCCGCGTTGGTAACACAGCTTGAAGATGCGGTCATCTCGCAAATGCATTCGCGTGTGCGGGCTTTTTTCACTTTGACAAATACGCTGAATTGCGTTTATGGGACCAGAAATCCATTTTTGATGAGCGCTTGCATGCACGGTCGGGTTTAGGGACCTGAATGTTGACCGGATGCGGGCGCAGCCAGAACGCGAGGCAAAACGTGGCAAATCCCAAACTTGGCACCAAGCGAATTGACCCGGAGACCGGGCAGAAGTTCTACGATCTGAACCGCGATCCGATTGTTTCGCCGTATACGGGCAAGAGCTACCCGCTCAGCTACTTCGATTCGACCGCGGCCGCCGCGCGCGAAGAGGAAGAAGAGGTCGAAACCGAAGAACTCGACGTTGCGCTCGAGAAGCCGGAATTCGTTTCGCTCGAGGATGCGGATGCCGACAGCGGCGAGGATGTTCCGGACCTCGGCGATGATGTCGATGTTGAGGTGGAAGATTCCGACGACGACGATACGTTCCTTGCCGAAGACGAGGAAGACGAGGACGACGACGTCACCGACATCCTCGGCGGCGGCATTGGCGACGACGACGAGAATTGATTTCAAATAATCCTGTTCGTCGAAAATAACCGGCGAACAGGACTTGATCTTCCCGGCGGCGGGAGATAAGTACCCGCCCGGGCAAGGCGCCAGACCTTGCCGAACAGTTTGCCGGTTTATCCGGCGCGGCCTTTTCGGCCGATTGGAATGGGGCCATAGCTCAGCTGGGAGAGCGCTTGCATGGCATGCAAGAGGTCAGCGGTTCGATCCCGCTTGGCTCCACCAAATTTCATAAAATAATCCGATCTCTTTTGGAAATCTCACATCGGAGCACCCGAGCCCAGTTTGGCGTGCCAATGCGATTTGTTAAGAATGCCAGTTTACAACAGGGCGAGTTCTTTCTCCTGAGAAAAACCGCGATCTGTATTTATGACCGACTTCGGCAGGATTGTAACCGTTCTCTCAATGGTCCTGGGGCTGGGGGTGACACGCCTTCTGCTTGGCTTGGTCACTGTGTTCCGCATCCGGCGCGAAAGTCCACTTGACTGGGTGTCGCTCGCATGGGCGGCAATCCTGTTCACTATCCAACTTCAATACTGGTGGGCCATTACCCTGCTGCCATCTGTGAAGCCAACGTTTTCTTTCCCAGATTTTATCTTCCTTGTTCTTCTCACTCTGATGCTCTTCCTATCGGCAGCGCTTATGCTGCCGAGCAGAAGTGAGGATGAAAAAAACGGGCTGCGCGCCTATTTTGAACATGACGGGCGATACGCTCTCCTATCGCTGACTGGTTTCCTCCTGCTCGCTTTCCTCGTGAATATTTTCTTTTTCAAATCGTCGCCTTTGTCTGCATGGGCTTTGACGGACGTTCCAATGATTGTACTGCCCGTCGCAACCTTCTTCGCCAGGTCGCGCAAGGTATACGCAGCGCTGACAATTGCGTATTTGCCGCTTGTGGCCTGGGACGTTTATATATCGTGATCAACTACGAGGAGATGTGCCGCCCGCACGGGCGTTGCATCACTCCGGTTTATGTGCGAATGCCGGGTAAATTGTCCATGGTGGACCGCTCCTGAATGACCGTTTATGCCATTTGGCCATCATTCATCGCTATTGGCTTGGTCATGCTGCTCGCTTGCCTGCCGGTCTTCGATCGGGCGGGATTCGGTCCAGCCAGGGGTCGGCGCATCGATGCGGTGGATGGGCTGCGGGGATTTCTGGCACTTGCCGTCGTGCTCCACCATTCCATCATTTACTATGAGTTCATGCGCAATGGCGCCTGGGCAGTGCCACCGTCGCGCTTCTACACCCTGGCCGGACAATTGGGTGTTGCCTATTTTTTCGTGATCACGGGCTATCTGTTCTGGGGCAAGATCGTCAGGGCGAGGGGATCGCTTGATTTTGCCAGTCTCATGCTAGGCCGCCTGTTCAGGTTGGGCCCGGTCTACCTGCTTGTCGCCTCGATCGCCATGGCCATCATGTTCGTCAGGTCCGGCGCGCGCCTGAACGTGCCAGCGCCGCAGTTTTTCATGGAACTCGTCCAAAACCTGTCCCTTGGTATCTTTCCGCTTGTCGAGATAAATGGTGCCCCGGGCATAGGCACCCTGACGGCCGGGGTCACATGGACCTTGCAATATGAATGGCTTTTCTATTTCGCGCTGCCGTTCCTTGCAATTTTTGCGCGGCGTGATCGCCTGCACCTGCCCTTCGCGGTGCTCGCAACGATGCTGGCGCTGATTTTTGCCTTGATCTCGCCGGACCGCCAGTTTGCACTCTATTCGCTCTTTGGCTTCGGTATGGTGTGCGCATCGCTTGAAGATGAAAGTTTGGTGCTGCGACTGCATCCCGCGTTTGCGTCGATCGGCATTGCCGCGATACTCGCAGTCATAGGAATGAATTATGAAACATCCTATCGCCCGGATGTGTCTGTCTTAATCGGAGCGTCCTTCTACTTGATGTTAAGCGGCGGCACCCTTTTCGGGCTGCTGGTCGCGCGGCCTTCGATCCGGCTCGGAGAAATCAGTTATTGCATTTATCTGATGCAGGGCCTCGCGCTGTTTTCAATCTTCGCCATTCCGCCGTTGCGTGCATTCGCTCTGGCCGCCGACGCATACTATTGGATCATGATATGCGTGGTCATTGTTGTGCTGGTTCTCGCGGCGCTGGCGGCGCACGTTCTGATCGAGCGGCCCGGCATCGAACTCGGTCGCAGAATTCAGCGTAGGGAACGCGAGTCGGTCGCCGCAGCTGGTGAGCGCCAGCCGCAGGTTCATCGCAACGCGGAGCGGCCCGTCGGCGAAAACCTTGCTACGATGGAATCCGCGATCAAATAGCTTTCGAGCGCCTCCTGCACGCGCTGCCATGCAATGTCGTTTGTCAGCCGTCTGTTGAAATCGGCATGGGCGGCAAGATCGTCGAAGCGGGAGACGACCACGAAAACATTTTCTCCGAGCCGCACGGGAAGCCGCGGAAAAGTGTTTTCACTGTGCTCCGAAGCCAAAATTGCAATGCGTATATCGCCAATCCGGTCGAGAATCGGCTCCAGTTCATTGCGGTGAAATGAGTGAAACGCGTTTTCAGCGGGTTCCTTCAGTCTATATGTCAATGCCTGATAGATTGCCGGGGAGGGCTGCTCGCAGCCATGCCCGGGTCGGGCATCTGGAAACCTGAAGCCTCCCGAATCGCCTGCGGGATGCAGGAGAAGCACATCGTCGGAATCAATCATCGTCGCATTGGCAGCATCGCGATGTCTCGCCCAGACGGGTCCGTCATAGAATGCTGTCAGCGCAGCATGCCGTTCTCGCATGCCGGAAAATCCCCTTAGCCAGACAAATGCATCCGGATCGTCGAGATCACGGAACTGGCCAATGACACGCATGCGGCAGGCTTCCTGGGTTTCGATGAATTCAGCATCGAAGAGTGTGATCAATTCGTCGCGTCGCCCTGGATGCAACCTGTAGCGGCGTAGCTCCATGATCGGGCTTTGCCCCGGCTCGCCGTCCGTAGGATGGGCGGTTTCAACAGTCTTGAACATTCATCCTCCAAAACAAACAGGGCATCCTGTTTAAATAAAAGACCGGTTGTCCTGTTTTGTCAATCTCGCTATCCTTGAAGGAAAGGAGATCTGGATCTTGGCTGAGAACGAACTGAAAACGCGCGGTGTGGCGCCCATGAGCGAAAAGCATGGCCCCGGAGCCCCGGCCGTGGTTGCTGCAGGTAAGCCGAAGCGCACCAATAATCCGCAGGCAATGCGGGCCCGGATCCTTGATGTTGGCGCCGACCTTTTCCAGCGGCACGGCTACAACGCGACCAGCGTGCATGACGTCGTGCGGGCAGCGGGCACCACCGGAGGTGCGCTGCACCATCATTTTGCGACAAAGAAGTCGCTAGGCCTTGCCGTCATCGCCGAGCGGGTGGCGCCGGAAGTCGAGGCGACCGCCATCCAGCCGGTTTCAAATGCATCATCGGCCGCGTCGGGGATTCGTGCGGTGTTCAACGGTGTTGCTGATACGCTCGAGCATAACCGGGCAGTGACCGGTTGCCCGCTGAACAACCTCGCGCTCGAACTATCCTTGGCCGATCCGGACTTTCGCGAAGCGGTCAACGCCGTCTTCGATCGTTGGCGCGCCGCGCTTTCCTTCCGCTTGCACGCTGATCATCCGGAAATGGACGAAGCACGCGCGCACGATCTCGCCACGCTCGTGGTCGCCAGCTATTCGGGGGCGATGGCGATGGCCAAGACCAGCCAAAGCGCGGCGCCGCTGCGCGCCTGCGCAACCCAACTCGAGACCTTGCTGCGCAGAACCTAGAGCGGCGCCCTGGCGAATATTTCGGTGAGCCAGTCGGCGAAGACGCGCACGCGCGAAGAAAGCTGGCGGTTCTGCGGATAGAGCACCGAAACGATCATTGGCGGGGGCGGGCTCCCGGGTAGAACGACCCGCAGGCTTCCTTCAGCAAGTTCATTCGCGATTCGATAACGTGGCACCTGGATGAGCCCGAGGCCGGCAATTGCGGATGCGGCATAAATATCCGCGCCCGTCACCGAAACGGGTCCCGGCAAGTTCACCAGTCTGAGACCTGTTTGCGTGGCGAATTCCAGCGGAAACGGCTTGCCCGTACCGCTTGAAACATAATTGACGGCCTGATGTCCGGCGAGGTCATCTAGGCTCCTTGGCTCGCCATGCCGGGCAAGGTAAGCCGGGCTCGCACAGGTCACTTGCTGCATCTCGGCAATCTTGCGTCCGACCATGGTGGAATCCTTGAGGTCGCCGACGCGCAGGACGCAGTCGACTCCCTCCTGAACGAGATCGACAAGCCGGTCGCCTTCGCCGATGCTGAGTTCGAGGGCGGCGTAACGATTGAGGAAATCGGGCAGTGCCGGTATCACAAAATGTCGCGCCAACGTGCCTTGCAGGTTTACCCGCAAAAGACCCTTCGGCGCCGAGTCGCGGAACGATGCTTCCGCTTCCTCCATGTCGGCGAGGAGGCGCAGGCAACGGTCGTAATAGGCTTCGCCGTCGAGTGTCGGGTTGACCTGGCGTGTCGTGCGGTCGAGCAGGCGCGTACCTAGGCGCTCTTCAAGACGTTGCATGGCGTTGGTCACTGTCGCACGCGGAATGTGGAGATCGTCCGCAGCATTGCTAAAACTGCGCCGCTCGACGATGCGTACGAATATCTGCATATCGCGAAAACGATCCATGCCGGCGCTTGCTCTCGTTCAATTGTTATAGAATATCGAATAGTCATGCCAATTATTGGCTAATTATGCAGAAAGTGATTTGCGGCATAGTGGAGCAAATGTCAACGTGACAGGGGAGTTCCATCGAATGACACAGACCGATAAACGGATCGCAATCGTCACAGGCGCAGCGCGTGGTATTGGTGCGGCGGTTGCAGAGCGGCTCGCAAAAGACGGTTTTGCCGTCGTCATCAATTATGCGAACAGCGCCAGGGAAGCCGAGGCGCTTGCGGCCAAGCTCGGCAAGGCGGGCCAAAGGGCGATCGCCGTGCAGGCGGATGTTGCCAAGGCCGAGCAAGTGCGCCGCATGTTCGATCTTGTCGAGGCGGAACTCGGCAAGGTCAGCGTTCTCGTCAACAATGCCGGCATCATGAAGGTTCAGCCGCTTGCCGAAACCAGCGACGCGGTTTTCGAACAGCAGTTTGCCACGAATGTTCAGGGCACATTCAACACGATGCGCGAGGCTGCCGGCAGGATGGGCGATGGCGGCCGCATCATCAACTTTTCGACCTCGGTGGTCGGGACGAACCTTCCGGGCTACGCCGTTTATGCCGGCACCAAGGCGGCGGTCGAAACATTCACGCGCATCTTCGCCAAGGAACTGCGCGGCCGCAACATAACGGTCAATGCCGTTGCGCCGGGGCCGGTTGCAACCGATCTCTTCCTTGCAGGCAAGAGCGAGGAACTTGTCCAGCAGCTCAGCAAGGCTGCGCCCATGGAAAGGCTTGGACAGCCGGATGATATCGCCCGCGTCGTCTCGTTTCTAGCGGGTCCCGATGGCGGCTGGATCAATGGACAGGTCGTGCGGGCCAATGGCGGGTTGGTCTGAGCCCAAACAGAAAACGGCGGCTGTGAAGCCGCCGTTGCTCGTCTCGGGTTCTTGCAGCCGTTACATGCCGCTGGTCGGCTGGAAGCGCGCAATCTGCATGAAGGTCACGGCCTTGCCGGTAAACTTGTTGGCGTCAGCAACAGGCAATGCTTGCTGGAAGCCGGCGGTATAGACCGTCGTCGGCGCCTTGCGCATCGAGCTGTTGCGCAGAACCGCCGGCACCACCTCTGGCGCTGTGGCGGCGACCTGTTCGGAGGATAACGCCCTATCCGATAGGTCGGAGGACACCTGGATTGCCTTTGCCGTCTGCCCCTGTGCTGCCTGGCGGTGCGGCTTGGCCTTCTTGCTGGTGGTCTTCACGCCGCTGTCGAGCATGGCGACCGGGTCGCCCTTGGCTTCGAGCATTGTGCGACGGAGGGACGTCTGTGGTTGAACCGCCGCCATTTGAACATTCTGCTGCGGCTGCAACCGTCCGCCTGTGGTGCCGCTCGTCGTGGGCATCGGCGCGACGAGGTCGGCGGAATCGTCGTCATGGTCGACATCCGCCTGAGCAATGATGGCCTCCGGGCTAAGACTGTCATCGGGAACGGCGATGACGTCCTGTTCTGCGGCGGCAGGGGCAGGTGCTGCGGCCACGACCGGGCGTTGGCCGGGGACGACCGAAGCAACCTTCATGTCTGGCTGCTTCGGCTTGTCGAAGGGCACGGGAACAAGAGCGTTGGCCATGGCCGGTTGGGACTGATCGGCGGCCTCGGCGGGCTGCTCGATATTTGCTGCGATGAGTTCGCGGATCGCGCTGGCGCTGTCGTCGGGTCGCGTCTCGGGCACGGCGACCGCGGCAGTGTTCTGTGCGAGCGCATTAAGTGTCGAAGGATCGCCCGGCGCGGGTGTCGGCGCGTAGTCTGGACGGCGCAGCGGTACCGGCACGGCAAAGGCGAGAGCGGCATTGTCTTCGGGCGTTATGGCGACGGGCGCCGGTGCTTCCTGGCGCGGCGCGGCCAAAGGCTGCGGAACCCGGGCGGGTAGCTCCGGGGCAGCCGGAGTTGCGGTTGCCGCAGGCGCTGCCGCTGGTTGCGGCTGTGCCGCCACTACCGGAGCCGTACCGCCATCGTCCGCGTCCTCGCCTGCCGGAGCCTGGGCAACGGCGCGCGAGGGTTTGGCCGTTGAAGCGACCGCGACAGAGCTCTCGCTCGAATCCTCTTCCTCGTCCGCACCGCCGCCAAAGAGCAGGCCGAACAGGGTCTTGCCTTTCCGGCTGGAGCCCGATGACGAGCTTGCAATCTGTATCGAGCTGCCGTTGCGACGGCGGGCTTCATAGGCGGCGACCGCCTGTTCATAGCCGGGCAGCGGTCGTCCGTCGGATGGAACATGGATCGTCTTGCCGTCCGGGAAGACCGCGAGAAGTTCCTTGCGGCTCATGCGCGGCCAGTGGCGGACATTGCCGACGTCGGTGTGAATGAAGGGCGATCCCGAACGAGGATAATAACCGACGCCGCCAGCCTCGTAGCGCAGGGCAGTGGCACGCAGGGTCGCAAGCTTCACGCCGGGCAGGTACCAGTCCATGGCTTTGCCGAGCATGTGCTGGCTCTTGCGGGCTACACCGCGCGTACGTGAGCGCAGCATGGAATTGGTTGCCGGAGAGCGGTAGGCCGAAACCACATGGATATAATCGCGCCCGCCAACCCTGTCGTAGACCTGCCAGACGAGATCGAACAGGCGGGGGTCCATCTTCGTCGGTTCGTTGCGGCGCCAGTCGCGCAGGAAACGGTTCAACTTGTTGAGGCCGTCCTGCTGATAACGGCCGTTCCGCTTGAAGGTTATTTCGGCGCGTTCGTTGGTGTGGACGAAATAGAGCCGCAATGTGCGGGTCTCGGCAAAGGCCTCGGCGGAGGAAAACAGCATCGACAGGAAAAGGACAAAGGGTCCAAACCAGCGGCCGCTGATCGGGAAAACTGTCTTCGATAGGCCGGTTTTTGCTTCACTCACGCTAGACAATATCGTTCCAATCCTGACCGTTTTCCAAAGCACCGAATAGCTGGACTATCCGATTTATTGGTTAATGACCACTTTATTGATGCACACGAGCATCCGATTTGAATGTTTATGAACGCTTCCCCAGACAAGCTGTCTTCCCTAAAAGGACAAATTCAAGTCGAGATTATGGCTGACATTGCAAATGGTTGGGCTAAATCTGCTTATTTTCGCGCCACAGGTGGGCTTTTGGTTGTTTGGGCTGGATTGGCCAAGAAAAATAGCGCAAACCAGCCGGATTAAAAATCTCCCCAGGATAGAACCGAATGTCCGCTCCATCGGATACCCATATTCACGCATCCGCATCGCCTGCAGCCCGCAACGGCGTCGTTTTGATGCTGCTTGGCATGCTTATGTTTTCTCTCAACGATGTGATGGGCAAATGGCTGGTGTCGACCTATTCGGTGGGGCAGGTGGTTTTCATCCGCAGCGTCGCCGCGCTCATCATCCTGGCGCCGTTCATATGGTTCAACGGTCCGGAGAAGCTGTTTCAGGTCGATCGCCCGCGCCTGCAGCTGCTGCGCGCGGTTCTCTCGACCGTGGAGGTATTCGCCTTCTATTTCGCCGTGGTCTACCTGCCGCTTGCCGACGTAATGACCTACTGGCTGGCGGCGCCCATCTATGTGGCCGCGGTCTCGCCCTTTATCCTGAAGGAGCCCGTCGGCTGGCGTCGTTGGAGCGCTATCATCATCGGCTTTGTCGGCGTGGTCATCGCGCTCGAACCGTCGTCTCAGGCTTTGACACCGCAAGCGATTATCTCGATTTTAGGCAGCGTGGCATTTGCCTTCATGCTGCTGCTTGGCCGGTCCTTGCGCGGGACACCTGATACGACGCTGGTTTTCTGGCAGATCGTCGGTGCCGGCGCGGCGGGGCTCGTCGCCATCGTGTTTGACTGGAAGCCGGTCAGCGTGCGCGATCTGCTGCTCCTCGGCCTTCTCGGCGTCGTCGCCATGCTCGCCCATGTCCTTGTCAACCGTGCTCTCAAGCTCGCGGACGCGGCAACCGTAGCGCCGCTGCAGTATACGTTGCTGTTCTGGGCAATTGTCTTCGGCTGGCTGGTGTTCGGTGACGTACCGCGCATGTCGATGTTGATCGGGTCGGGCTTCATCGTCGCTTCCGGCCTCTTCATCTTCTTCCGCGAACAACAGCTGAAGCGTCAGGGGCGGATCAAAACGCTCAATCAGACAGTGGTTGCCGGATCGGGCGATGGCGCCGGACCCGGCAACAGTTAGTGATTTCGCTCAGGCGTTTGCTGGCACGGCTTCAAGGGATGCGCCGAGTGCGTCGAGCAGCGAGTCCATCCCACCCCGGCGCACGGCCGGATTGTCGAACTCGTCGAGGAAGGCGCCCTGTTCAGTTAGGACCAGCCGCGTTCCGGTGCCTTCCGGCTTCAGTTCGAGCGTTGCCAGCGATACGGAGATGCGCTTGCCGTCGAGATGCATCTCGTATGTGTAGATAATGCGCTGGTCCGGCACGATATCCTGGTAGATCGCATCGAAGCGGTGCTGCGGTCCTTCCTTGGGGCCGCCAATGCTGACTTCGCGTCCGCCGACCCTGAAATCTATCTGGTGCTGGGCCGGCCCCCATTCCTCGGGGCCCTTGAACCATTTTGCCTTCGCTTGCGGGTCGCTCAATGCGAAGAACACCCGGGCTGGCGCAGCCGGATAGCTACGCTCGAGAGTAAAAGTATCATGCGTCACGGATCGCTTGGTCATGCTTTTATCCCTTTGTTTGATCGGCGAGGAAATCGCCGAGCCTGTCGAGGCGCAGTTCCCACGTCCTGCGCCGATCCATCATCCAGTCCTCGGCCGTCTGCAGTGCCACCCAGTCGACACGGCAGGTGCGCACGCGCCCGACCTTTTCAGACCGCACCAGCCCGCTCGCTTCGAGAACCTGCAAATGCTGTACCACGGCCGGCAGCGACATTGTGAGGGGCTTGGCGAGTTCGCTGACCGAGGCTGGTCCCTTGCTCAACCGCTCGATCATGCTGCGTCGGGACGGATCCGCGAGCGCCTGAAACATGAGATCGAGCTTGTCCTGTTTGTTAAGCATATACTTAAGTATCGCAACATCGGCAGGCTGTCAATCGGCGAGTGGCCTAAATCACTCGGGGTGTTGTTAAAGTAAGTCCGGTTCTAAGGATTTGCGTGCGCTACGCGCGCCAGCGCCGCTTCGAAATGGTTGACCGCCTTTTCGAACTTGTCGCGGCAGCCGGGGTTGCAAAAGCCAACGACCGCGCCCTTGTAGAGCGTGAGGCTATCCTCCTTGATCGGATCGCCCGACCAGGGACAATTCCTGTTGACCGCGTCGCTAATCCTCAGTTCATGCATCGTCTTGTTCCTCCCTTGCGCCTTGAACGGCTTCGACCACGACGTGCGTGAGCACGGAATTGGCGATAAAGCATTGTTCGTGGGCTTCGTGATGTATGCCGGCTTCGGTGTCGCGATCTGGGGCCGCGCCAACGTAGGTTATGCCAGGCTTCAACGTAACCCGGCTCACATAAAGCCGGCCGCCTTCATTCTTGGCAAGTTCGCCCTCGGCAGCGTCACGATACTGGCGGACGACAAAGCCCTTCTTCGCTGCAATCGAAAGAAAGAACAGCATGTGGCAGCTCGCCAGCGATGCAACGAAGGCTTCTTCGGGGTCGACATTCGCGGGCTCGGAGAAGGGAACGCGGACAATATGGGGCGACGACGAAGCCGGAACTTCGGCGCCGCCATCGAACTGCCAGACATGGGCACGGCTATACTTGCTGTCGCTGAAAGGTTCGCTGTCCTGCTTTTCCCAAAGGACTGTCGCGCCGAAAGTGGTCATTGCTGCATTTCCAGGATCTGCCGCTGATTTGATCAACCAGAGCTTGTCAAAGCGGCCAAGAATTGTCGATAACCAGTGCCCGGAAAAGAATCGGCGAGGATGAGATGGATCTTGGTATCAGGGGCAGACGCGCTATCGTCTGTGCGAGTTCGAAGGGGCTGGGGCGCGGCGTAGCAGAAAAGCTTGCTGAGGCGGGTGTCGATCTGACTTTGAATGCGCGCACCGAGTCGACGCTCAAGGCGACTGCGGATGCGATAGCGGGCAAGTACGGCGTGAAGGTTCAGATCGTGGCGGAGGACGTCACTACGGAGGCCGGGCGGCAAGCCTTGCTTCAGGCCGAACCGCAGCCTGACATCCTTATCAACAATGCTGGCGGACCGCCTCCCGGTGTCTGGTCCGACTGGGGCGAAGAAGAGTGGCTGAAGGCGATCAACAACAACATGCTGACGCCGATCCTGCTGATGAAGGCGATTTTGCCCGGTATGATCGAGCGCAAATGGGGACGCGTGGTCAACATTACCTCGGGTTCCGTCAAGTCACCGATCGCGCAGCTCGGGCTTTCCAACGCTGCGCGCAGCGGCCTTACCGGTTTCGTCGCGGGAACGTCGCGTCAGGTCGCGCGCCATGGCGTTATCATCAACAATCTCTTGCCCGGATCGCATGACACCGACCGAACCAAGGGTTTCATCGAGCGCTCCGCCAAGGAAAAGGGCATATCGATCGAGGAAGCGCGGAAAGAGGCCTATGCCGACAATCCCGCAGGACGCTACGGCACTGCTGAGGAATTCGGCGCGGCCGCGGCATTCCTCTGCAGCCAGTATTCCGGCTTCATCGTCGGCCAGAATCTCCTGCTCGACGGCGGCGCCTTCAACTCGACGCTCGGTTGATCACTCGGAGATGAATCGGTAGCCGACGCCGGGCTCGGTGCGAATGAACTGCGGGTTGTTCGCATCGTCCTCGATCTTTGCCCGCAACTGCCCGACGAACACACGCAAATATTGCAGATCCTCGACATGGGCCGCTCCCCAGACGGAAGCGAGCAACTGGCGATGGGTCACGACCATGCCCGCATGGAGCACAAGGTGGACCAGCAACTGGTACTCCTTGCGCGTCAGGTGCACTTCCTGATCGTTGCGCGTCACGATGCGCTTTGCGGTATCCACGACGAGACCATTCACTTCGAAGCGCGAGGGAACGCTCGCCCCCGCCACCTGGCGGCGCAGGCTGGTTCGGATGCGTGCCAAAAGTTCGCCGATGCCGAAGGGCTTTTCCACATAGTCATTCGCGCCGAGATCGAGCGCGGCGATCTTTTCCGCCTCGCGGTCACGTGCCGAAAGCACAATGATCGGAACATCGGAAAATGCGCGCACAGTCTCGATGACGTCCTTGCCGTCCTTATCCGGCAGGCCAAGGTCGAGGATGACGAGGTCCGGCGCGCTCGTTGCGACCAGGCGCTCCGCCTCGCCGCCGGTCGCCGCCTGAATGACCTCGTAACCCGACGCCGTCAGTGCCGGATGCAGGAACCGCTGTATTTGCGGCTCATCGTCGACAACGAGGATGCGATGCTGGTTCATTCATGCGCTCCTGCTGGATTGGCGACGGGCAGGCGGATGATGAATCTGGTGCCACGCTTGCGCACGGCAGGGCTTTCCGCCTTGATCGTCCCGCCCATCGATTCCACGAAGCCGCGCGCAATCGAAAGCCCGAGGCCGGTTCCGGGTGCGCGGCCATCGCCCTTGGTACGGCGATAGAACTTGTCGAAAATCTTGTCGAGATCCTTGGGCGGAATACCCTTGCCCTGGTCGGTGACGCTGATGGCCACTTCGCTGTCGTCCTGGCGCGCATAGATCGTAACCGGGCCATCGCCAGCATATTTTGCTGCATTGTCGAGGAGATTGAACAGGACCTGCCCGAGCATTGCGGCGTCACCTTTGACCATCGGCAGGTCGGGGGCGACGCTGATATCGACGACAATATCGGGCTTGAGCTTCTTTATGCGATCGATCGAGGCGGTGATGACCTCCGACGCATCGAGCGGCACATTCCTGATCTTCAGGGTGCCGGCCTCGATACGGGTCATGTCGAAGAGATTGGCGACGAAGCGTGTAAGGCGGCCGGCCTCCTCCTCGATTGAAAGCAGAAGGTCATCCCGGCTCTCCTGCTTAATGCGGTCGCCGAGCTGGCGCAGGGTCGTGATCGCACCGGTGATCGAGGCAAGTGGCGTCTTAAGGTCATGGGAAAGCGATGAAAACAGCGCCGTATGCAGCTGTTCGCTCTCCTGCAGGGCGGTCGTCTTCGCGTTTTCCTTTACAAGTTGTGCGCGATCGATGGCAATGGCCGCCTGATCGAGGATCGCTGTCAGCATGCGGTCGTCCTCCTCGGTCAGAACGTCGCGGTCGTCCATTTGGAGACCAATGACGCCTGCAACGCCATGCGAGGTGAGGATGGGCAGGAATTCCCACCCGATCTGCGGCAATGTCGCGGTGTCGTGGCCAGCCCGCTCGTTCTTCTCAAAAGCCCAGCGCGCTGCGGTCATGTCGGTGCCATCGAGGTTCGAATCTGGCGGCCAAGCCGCCTGCACGCTCAATTCACCCTCGTCCGGAAGCAAGATGGCAGCGCCGGTCCCGAAGGTCGCGTGCAAGTGCGTCGCCGTCGAGAAAAGCACGTCATCCAGTCGCGCCGTACCCGAGAGCTTGCGCGAAAATTCGTAAAGTGCCTGCGTGTTCTTCGCCTGTTGGCGAGAGCGGCCCACCTGTTCGCGCAAACGGCCGGTGAGGTCGCCGATCATCAGCGCGACGGCGAGGAATATGATCAGCGACAGCAGCTGGTGCGGCTTGGCGATGCTGAGATCGTGTATCGGTTCGAGAAAGAAGAAATTATAGAAGACAAAGGCAAGGCCAGCCGCGATCACGGCCGAAAGACGCCCGCAGATCATGCCGGAAAGGATAACGGCAACGAGGAATACCATCGAAAGATTCTGCGGATGCACGACATTGCTGGCCGTCAGGCCGAGCAGTGTCGTCGCACCCGTCGTTGCCACGGGCACGCCAACGGCGAGGGCAAGTTCCAGCGGCGAGCGCTTGCGCAGTCTGGGCGGCGCATAGGAAACGTCCTGTTCTTCGCCGGTGACGATATGAACGCCGACATCGGTAAAGCGCTTGATGATTTCATCGGGGAGGGACCGGCGGAACGGATTGGCGAGCCGCCTTGGCTTGGGACGGCCAACAACGATCTGCGTGACATTCTCACGTCGGGCAATGCGGAAGATTTCCTCGACGAAGTCGTCGGCGATGACGCGCCGTGTTTCTGCACCGAGGCGTTCGGCAAGATCGAGCAGGGCGTCGATGCGCTTGCCGGTCTCGCCGCCGAGATCGCTGGTCTGCGTCATCGAAACGACAAGCCAACGCGCATTGAGACCGGAAGCGAGACGACTGGCGGTGCGCACAACCTTGTCGGACAGACTGTCGGGACCGACACAGACGAGGAGGCGCTCGCCCGTCGCCCACGGACCTTCGATCGCCTGCTGGCGCAGAATATCGATCATCTGATCGTCGACGCGATCGGCAGTACGCCGCAACGCAAGCTCGCGCAGGGCAGTGAGGTTTGCAGGCTTGAAGAAGCCCTCGGCCGCCCGCTCCGCATTGCCGGGGAGATAAATCTTGCCCTCTCTCAGGCGTTCGATCAGTTCCGCCGGGGGCAGGTCGACGAGAAGGACATCGTCGGCGCGTTTCAACACCGTATCGGGGACAATCTCTCGCACCGTGACGCCGGTAATGCTCGATACGATGTCGGATACGCTTTCGAGATGCTGGACGTTCATGGCTGTCCAGACGTCAATGCCGAGCCAGAGCAGTTCCTCGACATCCTGATGACGCTTGGGGTGGCGGCTGCCGGGAACGTTGGTATGGGCGAGCTCATCGACAATGAGCACTTTCGGCTTGCGCGCGATGGCTGCATCGATATCGAATTCCTCGAGAAGCCGTTCGCGATAGGTCACTTCCTTGCGCGGGATAACGTCCAGCCCCTTGAGCAATTCGGCGGTCTCGGCGCGTCCGTGGGTTTCGGCAATGCCGACGACGATATCCTCGCCCTCTTCCTTGAGGCGGCGGGCGCGCTGCAACATGGCGTAGGTTTTGCCGACACCGGGTGCCGCGCCGAGAAACACCGTGAGCTTGCCACGCGTTTCGCGCGTCGCAAGTTGCAGAAGTCTGTCGGGATCGGGTCTGTTTTTTTGACCGTAATCGGCCATGGATGCCTCAAGCTGTTTTATGCGGCCCATACTCAAATCTCAGGGACAGGCCAGAACGTTTACCCCAGCTTTGTCGGAAAAGCCAAGGCGTGGATCGGCTGGGCTGCGACAGCACATCTATTGACGCAACCGGCCGAGTGTGGAAAGTCCCGCGCAAACTATGCAGCAGGAAGCCTAGCCGTGATCCGTCATATTGTGTTTTTCAGTGCCCGGAACAAGGAAGACGTGGGAGCAATTGTCGAGGGCCTGAAGCGCCTCGGCGAAATTCCGCATTCGAATGTGTTCGAAGTGATGCAGAACACGAAGACGGATCCGATCTCCGGCGAGATCGATGTCGTGGTCTATGGCGAGTTCAAGGATGCCGAAGCGCTGGCGGCTTACAAGGCGCATCCGATCTATAGTGAGACGACGGCAGTGGTCCGGCCGATGCGCGAACTGCGCATTTCCGCCGATGTTGTTTCGACGCTTGTCTGACCTTCCGTTAGTTCCTTCCTGAAATCGTCTCGAGGATCGGGCAGTCAGGCCGCTGGTCGCCGTGACAATGAGCGACCAGATGTTGCAGCGTGTGCTGCAACTCGCGTAGTTCCAGAATCTTGCGTTCGATCTCGCCGAATTTCGATTGCGCGATTGCCTTTACGTCGGCGCTGGCGCGCTCCTTGTCCTCATAGAGCGCAAGGAGCTGTCGACATTCCTCGACGGAAAATCCAAGGCCGCGCGAGCGCTGCAGGAAGCGCAGCTTATGCACATCGGACATGGAATAGTCGCGGTAGCCATTTTCCGCGCGTCCGGGCTTCAGCAGGCCAATATCCTCGTAATAACGGATCGTCTTGGGTGGCAGGCCGGATTTGTCGGAAGCGGTACCGATATTCATGGCAACCTCACAGTTTGACGGTGCGCAGGCGCAGCGAATTGGCAATGACCGAAACCGACGAAAGGCTCATTGCTGCGGCGGCAAGCATCGGCGAAAGCAGAAGGCCGAAGACCGGATAGAGCACGCCCGCGGCGACCGGCACGCCGAGCACGTTGTAGATGAAGGCGAAGAAGAGGTTCTGCTTGATATTGCGAAGCGTCGCCTCGGCCAAATGACGCGCACGGACAATGCCGTTGAGGTCGCCTTTGACGAGGGTTATGCCCGCGCTTTCCATGGCGACGTCCGCGCCCGTACCCATGGCGATGCCGACATCGGCTGCGGCGAGGGCCGGCGCGTCGTTGATGCCATCGCCAGCCATCGCAACCCTGGCGCCGCCACGACGCAGTTCATCCACCAGCGCCTTCTTGCTCTCGGGCAGCATATCGGCGCGCACCTCATCGATGCCAAGCTGCGAAGCCACGGCCCGAGCGGTCACGGCGTTGTCGCCTGTCGCCATGATGATCTTCAGACCCGCAGCGTGCAGCAGGCGGATCGCCTCAGCGCTCGTCGCCTTGATCGGATCGGCAACGGCAGCAATGCCGGCGGCCTTGCCGTCAACGGCGATGAACAGTGCGCTCTTGCCTGCGGCGCGCAACGCGTCGGCGCGCTCCTGAAGCGGCAGAACATCGGCGCCGACATCCTGCATCATGGCGCGGTTGCCGAGCGCGACGGTGCGCCCGCCGACAATACCGGTAACGCCCTTGCCGGTCACGGCTTCGAAACCGGTTGCGTCGGGGACTGTAAGACCGCGATCCCTGGCGCCATCGACGATGGCTTCGGCCAGCGGATGCTCAGAACCTTTTTCGAGGCCTGCGGCGAGTGCCAGGAGTTCGCCGTCATTGAAAGGCGGCTGCGCGATGAGATCGGTCAACCGTGGCTTGCCTTCGGTCAGCGTGCCGGTCTTGTCGACGATCAGCGTATCGACGCCGGCAAAGCGTTCGAGCGCTTCAGCATCCTTGATGAGAACGCCTGCATGGGCGCCGCGTCCCGTTGCCGTCATGATCGACATCGGCGTTGCCAGACCAAGCGCGCAGGGGCAGGCAATGATAAGCACCGAGACCGCCGCGACAAGGCCGTGGATCATGCTCGGCTCGGGGCCGAGAAACGCCCAGGCGGCGAATGCCAGAATGGCGACGAGCACGACAGTTGGAACGAAATAGCTCGCAACCCGGTCGGCGAGGCCCTGTATCGGCGCGCGCGAACGCTGCGCCGCCGCGACCATGCCGACGATCTGCGACAGCACCGTATCCGCGCCGACCTTCTCGGCCTCGATGAGCAGCGTGCCGTTGCGATTGAGCGTCCCACCCGTGACCTGGTCATGCCCGGCTTTCTCGACCGGCAGCGGTTCGCCCGTAATCATGGATTCGTCGATCGATGTGCGCCCCTCGAGCACGATGCCGTCGACAGGAATGCTTTCGCCGGGACGAACACGTAGCTTGTCGCCCACTGCGACCTCGTCGAGCGGAACGTCCATCTCGGCGCCGTCCCCGCCGACGCGGCGTGCCGTCTTCGGCGCAAGGTCGAGCAGGGCGCGAATTGCCGACCCGGTTCGTTCGCGCGCCTTGAGCTCCAGCACCTGGCCGAGAAAGACGAGGGCAACGATCACCGCGGCGGCCTCGAAATAGACCGGAACCATGCCGCCATGGCCACGGAAGGAATGCGGGAAAATATCCGGAAAAAGCGTCGCGACGACACTGAACGCGTAGGCCGCGCCAACGCCGATGGCAATGAGCGTCCACATGTTAGGGCTTCGATTGACGAATGAGGCAAAGGCGCGCTCGAAAAAGGGGATAGCCGCCCAGACGACAACCGGCGTTGCCAGCGCAAACTCGATCCATATGGCGAGGCGTTCGCCAAGCCAGTCGCGGAACGGGAGACCGAGCATCGGCCCCATGGTGATGACGAGCAGCGGCACCGAACAGAAGGCGCTGATCCAGAAGCGGCGGGTGAAATCGACGAGCTCCGGATTGGGGCCTTCGTCGCCGGTCGGTATGCCCATAGGTTCGAGGGCCATGCCGCAGATCGGGCAGGCGCCGGGACCGTCCCGAACGACCTCGGGATGCATCGGGCACGTATATTGCGTTCCGGCTGGCATAGGCTTCGGCAGGGGCCGGTCGCCGAGATAATCCTCCGGGGCTTTCTCGAACTTCGCCATGCAGCCCGCCGAACAGAAGTAGTATTTCTCGCCGTCGTGTCGCAGGAAATGCTTGGCGCTGGCCCGATCGACCTTCATGCCGCATACCGGATCCGTCGCCTCGATATAGGCTTCCGGATCCTTGACGAACTTCGCCTGGCAGCCGGCCGAACAGAAATGGAAAACACGCTCGCCATGTTCGGTAGTTGGCTTGCCCGCGTCAGGATCCACCACCATGCCGCATACCGGATCGCGAACGACCTCGGTTGCTACGGATTGATGCCCGCCGCAGCAATTATGGCCGTGGTGCTGGTGGTTCGCGTGTTCGTGCTTCATGGTCCTGCTTTCCGTCTTTAACTAAGTAATGCAGGAAAGGTAATCTTTCCAGTGACTGGAAGGTCAAGGGCCATGTTGCGATAAGGTGCAACGCAAAAGCCCGGCACGCGGCCGGGCTTTCTGGGAGAAGACGGTTCTCAGCCTGCCTGGCTGTGCGGCGCATCCTGTGCGAGCTGCCCTGCCTCCCAGCCGAGAATGGCGCGCTTGCGGGTGAGGCCCCAATGATATCCGGTCAAGGCTCCCGACTTTCCGACAGCCCGGTGGCAGGGAACAACGAAGGAGACAGGGTTGGCGCCGATCGCCGCACCGACGGCGCGCGAGGCGTTGGGCGAGCCGATGTCAGCGGCGATATCAGAGTAGGCGACGCATTTGCCCATCGGAATCTTGAGCAGCGCTTCCCAGACTCGCAGCTGAAAATCGGTGCCGATCGTCACGACTTTCAATGGCCGGTCGGCGCGCCATTCCGCCGGATTGAAAATCCGCCCGGCATAGGGGGCTGTGGCGGCCAGATCCTCGACATAGGTGGCGTTTGGCCAGCGCGAGGACATGTCGGCGAGCGCTTCTCGCTCCTTGCCGGCGTCGGCAAAGGCGAGGCCGGCAAGACCGCGATCCGTCACCATGATGAGCGCCAGTCCGAACGGCGATATGAGAAAGCCATATCGGATCGTCAAACCTGCGCCGCGGCTCTTATAGTCTCCCGGCGACATGCCTTCATGGGTAACGAAGAGATCGTGCAGCCGGCCAGGGCCGGAAAGTCCGGTCTCATAGGCGGTTTCGAGCAGCGGCATGCCTTCGTCAAGCAGCCGACGCGCATGATCGATCGTTACCGCCTGCAGGAAACCCTTCGGTGAGAGCCCGGCCCAGCGCGTAAAGAGCTTCTGCAGCGCAGTCGGCGAAAGTCCGGTGTCGCGCGCCAGAGTTTCAAGCGAAGGCTGGTCGCGATAATCCTTGCTGATGCGTTCGATGATGTGGCTGACAATGGCATAGTCGTCGCCGGTCGGAGTGATGTCTTTTTGAAGTATAGCGTGCGGTTTCATGAGCGTTTACCTCTTGTGCTGAGGATATATGACCACGCACCCGCTGTCGCCGCCACCCGATTCTTGACGGCCGAACCGGTCGGAAAGATTAGCGTCCCTTCGCCGTCGCAAGCGCTGTCTGAAAGGCCGAGGCAAAGCTTTCGCGGTCGTCGGGATTGAGGAACGAGCCGATGATGACGGCCTTGCCCTGTCCCTCGACGCGCATCGAGGTAATGCCGATCTCGGCATGACGGGCAATGCTGAACCGCGTCCAGTAAGGGTTGAATTCGTGCTGCCTTGCCCGTCCCGAAGGCGCGACCTGACGGATATGCAGGGCAACGCGCGAAATGCTGACTTCTTCGTGTGCTTTCGCTGCAGCGTAGTTCATGCGAAACGCCACGTAGACGATGACGACGTCCAGCCCGAAAAAGCCGAATACCGGCCAGGCGCCGATCGACAGAAAGAAAAGGCCGGTCATAAAACTGCTGACCCCAAGCGTTCCCATAAGAACAAGAAATCCGAAACGGCCAAGCGATCGATGTGGCACAAGAAGCGCACGGAAGATTTCTTCTTCGTTCATCGCGGCCGGGTCAATCGGGTTTGTTGTTTGGCTCATGGGGCTCAAGTATAGAGGGGTCATGGAAAATCCCAAGCCGAAAATCGATCAGAACGCTGTGACCGCCAGGCCCGCCAAGGTAGGGCGGCGTGTTCCGGGTACGCGCTACACGGCGGCGGAGATCCACGAGATATTTCGCCGGTTTTCGATCCAGCGGCCGGAGCCAAAGGGGGAACTCGAACACGTCAATCCGTTCACCCTGCTTGTCGCCGTGGCGCTTTCGGCGCAGGCAACCGATGTCGGCGTCAACAAGGCGACGCGCGTGCTCTTCAAGGTCGCCGACACGCCGGAAAAGATGGTAGCCCTAGGGGTAGAGAGGCTTGGCGAATATATCCGAACGATCGGGCTGTGGCGCAACAAGGCCAAGAACGTCATCGCGCTGTCGCAAGCACTGGTCGAAAAATACGGCAGCGTCGTTCCCGATGATCGTGACGAACTGGTCAAGCTGCCGGGGGTTGGCCGTAAGACTGCCAATGTCGTCCTCAGCATGGCGTTCGGCCAGGCTACGATGGCGGTGGACACGCACATCTTCCGCATCGGCAACCGCCTTGGCCTTGCGCCCGGCAAGACCCCGGACGAGGTGGAGGCGAAGCTGATGAAAATCATTCCGTCGGAATATCTCTATCATGCGCATCACTGGTTGATCCTGCACGGCCGATATGTGTGCAAGGCGCGTAGGCCGGAATGTTCGGCCTGTGTCATCGCCGATATCTGCAAGGCAGCGGAAAAGACCTCGGAAATCCCGGCGCCGCTGGTGCCGCTGCCGCCGCAGGCTATCTGACGGCTACAGGCCGTGCCGCACTGGCGACGGCTTTGTGGAGGTGCACCATGAGCGCTGCGGCAAAGAGCGGCGTCAGGAGGTTGAGCAATGGCACAGCCATAAATGCGGCGATGAGCAGGCCCGCGAGGAAGACCGTACCGGCATTCTGCGCCCGCAAGGCCTTTGCTTCGGCTTCGGATCGAAAACGCATCGCGGCGAACTCGAAGAACTCGCGGCCCAGCAGATAGCCATTGACGATGAAGAATGCGATCAGGTTGACGCCGGGAATGAGCAACATCAGCAGGGCGGCAATATTGCCGAGAATGACGACGCCAAAGAAGCGGATCGAAAGGACCATCGAGCGCATGGCAGGCAGCGGCTTTCCGGCCGGGTCGCCAGGGTAGTCTTCCTTTTCGACGACCTCCGCAACATCGTCAAGAAAAAGCCCGGCTACGATGGCGGTAACTGGAGCAATCAGCAACGCCAGTCCCAATGCGAGCCCGATGCTGGCAAAGAGGCCGGCGATGAAGCCGATCCAGCCCGTCCAGGATGGCAAATCCGGCATCATTCCTTGGAAAAAAGGGAGCGCGAGCCATTCGAAGATTTCGCGCAGCCCAAACCATGCGCCGACGAGCAGCAGCAATGTCAGCCCCAGCGATTTCCACAGGACGGCGCGAAATTCCGGACGGAAGAGGTGACTGGCGGCGGCGCGGGCGCTTTCGACGATCATCGGGCATTTTGCTCCATGGCGTAGGCACCCGACATAAGCGCAACTGACCCTTCGGACAAGGTGTTCGCCCAAGTGGGGGGTGGTCAATTCTGTCGCGACGGGGTAGAGCAGGCAAAACAACGCCAACAGGTCTGCGATCTATCCCGGAGTTTCCATGTCCACTTATGACGTGCTTTGCATAGGCAACGCCATTGTCGATATCATTGCCCGCACCGATGACGATTTCATCATCAAGAACGGCATTATCAAAAATGCAATGAACCTGATCGATGCCGATCGGGCCGAGTTCCTCTACGAGCGAATGGGTCCCGCGATCGAGGCGTCCGGCGGCAGCGCCGGCAATACCGCGGCGGGCGTTGCCAGCCTCGGCGGACGCGCCGCCTATTTCGGCAAGGTAGCGGATGATCAGCTTGGACACGTTTTTACCCATGATATCCGTTCGCAAGGCGTCGCCTTCGACACGCGTGTGCTGGCTTCACCGCCACCCACCGCGCGCTCGATGATTTTCGTGACGCCCGATGGCGAGCGCTCGATGAACACCTATCTCGGCGCCTGCATTGAACTCGGGCCGGAGGATGTCGAGAGTTCCAAGGTTTCCCAGGCCAAGGTCACCTATTTCGAGGGCTATCTCTGGGATCCGCCGCGCGCCAAGGAAGCCATCCGCCTGTCGGCAAAGATCGCTCATGAGCACAAGCGGGAAGTCTCGATGACCCTCTCGGATCCGTTCTGCGTCGATCGCTACCGCGAGGAGTTTCTTGATCTGATGCGCTCCGGCACGGTCGACATCGTTTTTGCCAATGAGGCGGAAATGAAATCGCTGTACCAGACGGACAACTTTGAGGAAGGGCTCGAGTTGATCCGCAGGGATTGCAAGCTCGCTGCCGTCACCCGTTCGGAAAAAGGTTCTGTGGTCGTTACCGGCGACGAGACCGTTGCGGTTCCAGCCATCGAGATCGAGGAACTGGTCGATACCACAGGCGCGGGCGATCTTTATGCTGCGGGTTTCCTTTTCGGCTACACCAACGGCCGCTCGCTGACCGATTGCGCCCGCCTCGGCTCGCTGACGGCCGGGCTTGTCATCCAGCAGATCGGTCCGCGCCCGCAGATCAATCTGAAGGCCGCGGCGGAGCGGGCGGGGCTGCTCTGATCAAGCCTTCCCGCTCAAGCTCGTCCGCACTGCGGCCGGGCTTGTGATAGGTCGGCAGATACCAGCCGAAATAGAGCGCGCCGCCTCGGACCGTGAAGGCGGCAAGCGCCGCGACGAGCGCGGAAATCTCCGTCCCGACGTCAAACCGGTGCAGCACGATATAGACAAGTGAGCCGGCGAGCGCCGCCGTGACATAAATTTCGCGGCGCATCACCACTGATGGCTCCCCCGAAATGATATCACGCAGGATGCCGCCGAATGTCGCCGTCATGATGCCGGTCACCACCGCAATGGTCGAGTCGAAGCCGAGTGCAAGGCTCTTCGCCGCGCCCATGACACTGTAGGCAGCAAGCCCGACCGCATCGAGCCAAAGGAGAACGCGATAGCGTGATTCTAGCAGGTTGGCGGTGAAATAGACAAGGATTGCCGCTGCGGCGCAGACGAGGAGGCTCATCGGATCCTTCACCCAGAAGACGGGAACGCCGAGGATGAGGTCGCGCAACGTCCCGCCGCCGATTCCGGTGACCGCGGCGAGAAAGATGAAGGCCATGATGTCGAGCTGGCGCCGCGAGGCCGCCAGAGCTCCCGTCGCGGCGAAAAGGAAAATTCCGGCATAGTTGAACAGCTGAATCATGGTCACCGGCAGTTTCCCCTCGCCGTTATTTTGTCCCACGATAGAGCATGACCGGAAAATGAAAAGAGCCGCATTCCGGTCAGGGAAATGCGGCTCCTTGGAACGTCGTTACGACCGATCAGGCGTCTTTTTCAGCCTGCGGATTGATCGGGCCGGGTTCCGGCTGAGCTTCGCCGGCGGCCTGCTTGGGTCCGCCCCGCGACACGCCGACAAGCGCCGGCCGCAGCACGCGGTCGCCGATGACAAAGCCAGCCTGCGCAACCTGCACCACCGTATTATGCGGAACATCCGCATTCGGAATTTCGAACATCGCCTGGTGGAAGTTCGGATCGAACTTCTGACCCTGCGGCTCGATTTTCTTGACGCCGTGGCGTTCCATAGCGGTGAGCATGGAGCGTTCCGTCATCTCGACGCCCTCGACGAGACCCTTAAGGCCGGCATCGCCGCCTGCAAGTGCATCGGCGGGAACCGCTTCGATGGCGCGCTTCAGATTGTCGGATACCGCAAGCATGTCGCGGGCGAAGTTGGCAACCGAATAGCTGCGCGCGTCATGGACGTCGCGCGCGGTCCGCTTGCGCAGGTTTTCCATATCTGCGGCAAGGCGCAGCAACTGGTCCTTCAGATCGTTGTTTTCGGCGCGCAGCGCGTCGAGTTCGGCGGTCGTTGCCTGCTCCTGGTCTTCCTCGGCAAGCGCATATTCCTCGGCCTTGCGCGATTTAAGAAAATCATCGGCAGCGCGCTTCAGCGCATCGCGATCGCGCGGATTCTTCAGGTCGCGCTGATCGAGATCCGGGGTGTCGTGAAGTTTCTTGTCTTCAGCCATCTATCCTGTCCGTTCATTTTTCGAAGTTGCGCTGGATATCGACGTTCGGCTCTTGAAAATCAAGTCTTATCGCAAAAGGCGGGATACGAGCTGGGCGGTATAGTCGACCATCGGCACGATCCGGGCATAGTTGAGCCGGGTCGGGCCGATGACGCCGAGGGCGCCGATGATGCGCTGCTCCGAGTCCCGATAGGGCGCGATCACCAGCGACGAACCCGACAGCGAGAACAGCTTGTTTTCTGACCCGATGAAGATGCGCACGCCGGGTCCCGCCTCGGCGAGGTCGAGAAGCTGCAGCGTTCCTTCCTTGGTTTCGAGATCGTCAAAGAGGTGGCGCAGCCTGTCGAGATCGGCCTCGGCGTTGATCGAATCGAGAAGATTGCCGCGCCCGCGCACGATCAGGCGCGGCGGCTGCCCGCTGCCTGCGCCGCCCCAGACCGCCAGCCCCTGTTGCACCAGATGTTGCGACAAGGCATCGAGTGCCTGCTGGGTCTCGTCCTTGAGCCGGCCGATTTCCTGGCGCGCCTCGCTGATCGTGCGGCCCTGGATATGCGCATTGAGAAAGTTCGAAGCTTCGATGAGCTGTGAGGGCGTCACGCCAACGGGCAAATCGATAACGCGATTTTCGATATCCCCGCTCTGGCTGACAAGAACGGCCAGGGCCTTGGTCGGCTCGAGGCGCACGAACTCGATGTGTTTCAGCGCGCCTTCCGCCTTGGTCGCAAGCACAAGACCGGCGCCGCGCGACATGCCGGAGAGGATTTGGCTCGCCTGCGTCAGCACAGTTTCAGTCGACTGGTCTTCGCTTGAGGCACGAACCTGCGCCTCGATCGAGTTGCGCTCAGCGGCGGAAAGATCGCCGACTTCCATGAAGGCGTCGACGAAGAAGCGCAGCCCGAGCTGCGTCGGGAGGCGTCCGGCCGAAATATGCGGTGCATAGACCAGTCCGAGATGCTCGAGATCGCTCATGACGTTGCGGATCGTCGCCGGCGACAGCGACACGGGGAGAATCCGCGAAAGGTTGCGCGAGCCGACCGGTTCGCCGTCGCCAAGATAGCTCTCGACGATGCGCCGGAAAATGTCGCGCGACCGCTGGTCAAGCGACTGATATGCCTCCGGTACCACGGCCCGTTTCATCTTGCCTCGTATGTCTGCTTGTTACAGCCCTGATATAAGCATTGTCCGGGCAATCATCAAAGCCTTTGCTTCGATCTGCCATCACGGCTAAAAGGCCGGACCACAGATTTTCAAAGAGGTCTTTCCAATGCGTCCTTCCAAGCGAGCCCCCGACGAGATGCGCGCCATCTCCTTCGAACGCGGCGTTTCCAAGCATGCCGAGGGCTCGTGCCTTGTCAAATTCGGCGACACCCACGTTTTGTGCACAGCGAGCCTTGAGGAAAAGGTGCCAGGCTGGATGCGCAACACCGGCAAGGGTTGGGTAACGGCCGAATACGGCATGTTGCCGCGCTCGACCGGCGATCGCATGCGCCGCGAGGCATCCTCGGGCAAACAGGGCGGCCGCACGCTGGAAATCCAGCGGCTGATCGCCCGCTCGCTGCGTGCGGTCGTAGACCTTCAGGCGCTTGGCGAAGTGCAGATCACGGTGGACTGCGACGTTATCCAGGCCGATGGCGGCACGCGCACGGCTGCCATCACTGGCGGTTGGGTCGCTCTGCACGAGTGCCTGCGCTGGATGGAAGCACGCCAGATGATCAAGGTCGAAAAAGTACTGAAGGACCACGTTGCGGCGATCTCATGCGGAATTTCCAACGGCACGCCGGTGATCGACCTCGATTATCAGGAGGATTCGACGGCACAGACGGACGCGAACTTTGTCATGACTGGCAAGGGTGGTATCGTCGAGGTGCAGGGAACCGCCGAAGGCGAGCCCTTTTCTGAGGAAGAACTGCTTGCCCTTATGAGCCTTGCCCGCAGCGGCATCGGGCGGCTGGTCAACCTGCAGCAGATGGCTGTGAGCTAAAAGCCCGAGACCATGCGACCATCCGGTATCCTTGAAACGGCGCTTTATGTTACGGACCTTGCGGCCGCCAAGGACTTCTATGCCGGCATTCTCGGGCTCGAGATCATATTGGAGACGCCGAAGCGGTCCATCTTTTTTCGCTGCGGCGCCGGTGTCCTCATCCTGTTCGATCCCGTGCTTATCAACGAGCGCCCGCCCGGCAGCCTGCCTATCCCCTCGCATGGGGCAACAGGCCCGGGCCACGTCTGTTTCAAGGCGACACGGGATGAAATCGCCGGATGGAAATCCCATCTTGAGGCAAATGGCATCGAGATCGAAAGCGAGTTCGATTGGCCTAACGGCGCGCGCTCGCTCTACTTCCGTGATCCCGCCGGAAACTCGATCGAATTCGCAGAACCGAAATTATGGAATTTGGAATGAGAAAACTCGAAAAGGGCAAACTGCTCGTCGCAAGTCACAATCAGGGCAAGATCAATGAGATGATCGACCTTCTGGGACCATTCGGCTTTGAAGTGGTTTCCGCTGGCGATCTCGGCCTGCCGGAGCCGGATGAGACCGGAACCACGTTCGAGCAAAATGCCTATATCAAGGCCTATGCAGCGGCGAAGGCGACCGGCCTCGTTGCGCTCTCCGATGATTCCGGCCTTTGCGTCGACGCGCTCGGCGGCGATCCCGGCGTTTACACGGCGAACTGGGCGGAACTTCCCGATGGAAAGCGCGATTTCAGCCACGGCATGGAAAAGGTGGAAAAGGCCTTGCAGGATAAGGCCGCGACAAGCCCCGACCAACGCAGCGGGCGTTTCGTATCCGTCATCTGCCTCGCCTGGCCGGACGGCGAAGCCAATTACTATCGCGGCGAGGTCGAGGGCGAGATCGTCTGGCCGCCGCGCGGCAGCGCTGGCTTCGGTTACGATCCCGTATTCAAGCCGGAAGGCTATGAGGCGACCTTCGGCGAGATGACAGCTGAACAGAAGCATGGCTGGAAGCCGGGTGACGAAAAGGCGCTGTCGCACCGCGCCCGTGCCTTCCAGCATTTCGCCAGGGATTGTCTGGACGCAGGATGACCCGCAACGATCCGATCACACGCCGGAGTTTTGCAGTTTGGCTCCCACCCTTTCCCCGTCTGGGAAGGGTCATTGCTGTTCAACGGGGTAGGGGACGGGTCTGATGGCGTCCTTGCCAGTGATTCCCGCCGCCCCGGACCTGCGGTCCGACCTTCTCCAAGAGTTCGAGGGTAAGGGAGGGCGCACGAAATCGCACCCCGACAAGGGCGAGAGCGGGTTTGGGGTCTATGTGCACTGGCCATTCTGCATGGCAAAGTGTCCCTACTGCGATTTCAATTCGCATGTGCGGCATCAGCCGGTGGACCAGAAGCGCTTCGCCGCTGCGTTTGCCCGCGAGCTCGCGACAATGCGCCAGCGCACCGGCGAGCGCACAGTGTCCAGCATATTTCTCGGCGGGGGGACTCCCTCGCTGATGCACCCCGATACGGTCGGCTCGGTTCTGGATGCGATCGCGCAGAACTGGCACGTGCCCGCGGGCATCGAGATCACCCTCGAAGCAAACCCCACCAGCGTGGAGGCTGATCGGTTTCGCGGCTATCGCGCCGCAGGCGTTAACCGCGTTTCGCTTGGCGTGCAGGCACTAAATGATGCCGATCTGCGCCGCCTCGGCCGCATGCATAGTGTCGATGAGGCACTTGCGGCGATCGGCCTTGCACGGGAAATCTTCCCGCGGCTGTCCTTCGACCTCATCTATGCGCGGCCGGACCAGAGCGTCGAGGCATGGCGTGAAGAACTTGTGCGTGCCATCTCCTTTGCCGCCGATCACCTCTCGCTTTACCAATTGACCATCGAAGAAGGCACGCCCTTCTACAATCTCTGGCAGGCAGGAAAGCTCGTTACGCCGGACGGCGATCATGCGGCCGCGCTCTATGCCGAAACGCAGGATGTGACTGCAAAGCACGGCCTGCCGGCCTACGAGATTTCCAATCATGCCATTCCGGGCGCCGAGTCGCAGCACAATCTCGTCTACTGGCGCTACGGCGAATATGTCGGTGTGGGACCCGGCGCTCATGGGCGCTTTGTCGAGGACAATATACGCGCCGTGACGATCACCGAGCGCCATCCTGAAACCTGGGTCGAAAAGGTCGAGGCAGCGGGACACGGCATTATCGAGGAAGAGCGCCTTGATCGCGAGCAGGAAGGCGACGAATTCCTGCTCATGGGTCTGCGGCTTGTCGAGGGGATCGACCTTGCGCGCTACGAACGCCTTACTGGCCACAGCGTCAAGGAGAAGCGGGTAATTTCCCTCGCCGAGCAGGGGCTTATCGAGTATGTCGGCAATAGCCGCATACGCACGACCCCGCAGGGCGCGATCGTTCTCAATGCGGTCATCGCCGATCTCGCGGCTTGAGGGGAAAAACAGGTGTCCAAAGCTGAAACCGGCGACCGGCATTATCAGATCGGCAGCGCCAGCTTCCGGGCTCGTCCGCTCGAGCCGGCGCTCTACATCGTGGCGACGCCCATCGGCAATCTAGGCGATATGACGATCCGCGGCGTCGAAACCCTTGCCGCCGCCGACATCATTGCCTGCGAGGATACTCGGGTGAGCCGCGTCCTGCTGGAGCGCTATGGCATTTCACGCCGCCCTTTCGCCTATCACGAGCACAATGCCGAAATCGCCGGCCCTAAACTGATCGAGGCGCTGCTTGCCGGAAAGAGCGTTGCACTCGTCTCCGATGCGGGAACGCCACTCGTCGCCGATCCCGGCGGCAGGCTGGTGCCGGAGGCCAAGGCGGCCGGAATCAGGGTGGTGCCCATACCCGGCGCCTCATCCGTCCTTGCCGCGCTGACGGCGTCGGGCCTCTTCAAGGACTCATTTTACTTTGCCGGCTTTTTGTCGTCGAAACAGGGACAGCGCCGTGCCCGGCTGGCGGAACTCAAGGCGCTCGATGCGGCACTGGTTTTCTTCGAATCGCCCAACCGCGCTGCCGCGACGCTTGCGGATATGGCCGATATATTCGGCGCGGAACGCCCGGCTTCCCTCTGCCGCGAGTTGACCAAGACCTATGAGACCATCGTGACCCTACCGCTGAAGCAGCTGGCCGAGACGTTCGCGGACGAGGATCGCATCCGCGGCGAGGTGGTTCTCGTCGTCGGTTCTCCCGTCGAGGATGCGAATATTCCCCGCTCCGACGAAGATGTCGACGCGTTGCTGCGCGCGCTTGTCCTCGAAATGTCGCCGGCAAAGGCGGCCGGAGAGGCGGCGCGCATGACCGGGCGGCCCAAGGGCGAACTCTATCAACGGTTGCTGGCAATGAAATGAGCGCGCGGGGCGGCAGGCGCAAGGCATACCGCCGCGGCCATTCCGCCGAGCGGCTCGCCGCGCTCGCCCTCATGCTGAAGGGCTATCGCATAGTCACCCGCCGGTACCGCACCAAGGTCGGCGAGATCGATCTGATTGCCCGCCGCGGCAATATCGTCGCCATTATCGAGGTGAAGGCACGGGCACGGCTCGACCAGGCGATGGACTCGGTAAACATCCTCGCGCAGCGCCGCATCGAGGCGGCAGCCGATCAATGGCTGGCGCGCCAACCGGATCAGGCGTTGCTGTCAGTGCGGTTCGATCTTGTGGCGATCCTGCCCTGGCGCTGGCCGGTACATGTGCCTGCAATTTTTACAAGCTGAGGGTCAGCTGCAATTCGCCCAGTGTGACCCGGTGGTGGGCTCCAGATTGGATCCATCGCGACGCCGCTCAGAGCGTTGAGAATTTCATGGCGCCGAGATGGCAAAGTCGGCCGCGCCAGTTCTACCTAAAAAGGGTGCTTGCATTTTCTGATTAACACTATAAAAGTAGTCGTGTATCGCTTGAAATTGCGCCCGCTTTGTTCCACCCTGAGGTGAGCGGGGCTGCTTGCTGTTTGATTGATAGAACGAGAATCTGCAAGCTCTTGGTTTTTCAGAAATTCCATGCTCCGCCTTCGGTTTCGGCGCATTTCTGTTCCTTATAAACCGCTGACCTTTCATGGATAATCCCTGCAACCATTGGGATTATCGCATTCATGTCCATCAGCAAGACCCAGCTTTCTGTCTTTCCAGCCTTTTTCCGCGTGCGGAATGAAGTGCTTGTGGTCGTGGGCAATGGCGAAGAGGCGCTTAACAAAGCGCGATTGCTCGATCAGACGAATGCGGCAATTCGCGTTGTCGCCGATGCGCCCGAACCGGAACTCGCGGTCTTCCTGCGCGATGGCGGATATGAACACGTCGCGGAAAAATTTGCTCCCAAGCAACTGACCGGTGCAAAACTGGTCTTCATCGCTACCGGCGATGAAGACCAGGATCGAGAGATTGCCGCCGAAGCGCGCCGCCAGCACATTCCAGTCAACGTCGTCGACCGTCCCGACCTTTGCGATTTCTTCACGCCTGCCATCGTCAACCGAGCACCGCTCGCAATCGCCATAGGTTCGGAAGGCACCGGTCCCGTTCTTACCCAGATGATCCGCGCCCGCATCGATGCGGCGTTCTCGCCCCGCCTTGGCGATCTTGCGCGCCTCGCCAACGCCTATCGCCCCGCGGTCGAACGGCTGGTCAGGAAGGGCTTGCCTCGCCGTTTGTTCTGGCGGTCGTTTTTTTCCGGTGATGTGGCAAGCAATGTCTACAACAATGATCTTGCCGGCGCACATGAGGCTGCGACGGCGCTGCTGGGCAATCAGGAAGCGGGCCAAGGCTATGTCTGGCTAGTCGGCGCTGGCCCGGGCGCAGAGGATCTGCTGACTTTGCGGGCTCATCGCGTCCTCATGGAAGCCGATGTCATCGTTTATGACGCGCTGGTGCCGGACGCGGTTGTCGGCATGGGCCGCCGCGACGCCGCGCGCATTTCCGTCGGCAAGCGCAAGGGCTGCCATTCGAAGAGCCAGGGCGAGATCAATGATCTGCTCGTCGCTCTCGGCCGCGAAGGTAAGCGTGTCGTGCGGTTGAAATCAGGCGATCCGCTCGTCTACGGGCGCGCCGGCGAAGAGATGGCCGCGCTTCGCGATGCCGGAATTTCCTTCGAGATCGTTCCCGGCATCACCTCGGCCTTTGCCGCGGCTGCCGATATGCAACTGCCCTTGACTTTGCGCGGCGTTGCCTCCTCGCTCGTCTTCACGACGGGCCACGACATGACCGGCGAAGTCCTGCCGGATTGGGCCCGCCTTGCCATCTCTGGCGCGACGATCGCCGTCTACATGGGCCGCAGTGTTGCAGCTTCGGTCGCAGAACGGCTGATCGCCGCTGGTCTTCATGCCGATACCGGCGTTGCCGTCATTGAAAATGCCGGCCGGAGCGACCGTCGCATGTTCCACGGCACGTTGAACGACCTGCCGTCGCTTGAGCGGCGCGGGGATTTGAGCGGTCCCGTCATGGTCGTCATCGGTGACGCCGTTGCTGGCGCCGCCATCGACAAGGCCGAGGCGCTTTCCGCCCGGAACCAGAATTCCGTGGCGGCGCGCCACCTTGAAACCAATGCTGCGTGAACGCGAAGGATCACGATCATGAGTGTCAAAGTTCTTACCGCAAATCGCCTGACCGACGGTGAAGCCGTCTGGCTCGGCGCCAATGGCGAATGGCTCGAACAGATCGATGGTGCGCTGATCGCCCGTCACGCCGAAGCGGTGACCGCGCT
Organism: Phyllobacterium sp. YR620; assembly: GCF_900104165.1. Lineage (NCBI taxonomy): Bacteria > Pseudomonadati > Pseudomonadota > Alphaproteobacteria > Hyphomicrobiales > Phyllobacteriaceae > Phyllobacterium > Phyllobacterium sp. YR620. The sequence goes on along the minus strand of NZ_FNJP01000002.1, from coordinate 291,579 downwards.
TGAGGAAGCGGGCAAGGCAGCGATCAAGTCCAACCTCGTTATCGACGTTAATGTGATCGATGTCGAAGAGCGCGGCACTAATCTGTATCCGCTGCGTCTGCGCGAACGTATCCGCCAACTCGGTCCCACCATCCGCCTCGATCTCGGCAAGCAAGCTGAAAAGCCCAAAGCCTCGGCCGCTTAAATTCCTGAAGGTTCGCATTCATGTATCGTTATGACGAGTTTGACCACGCATTCGTTTCTGCCCGCGTGGACCAATTCAAGGATCAGGTGGAGCGCCGTCTCGCCGGCGAATTGACCGAGGACCAGTTCCGGCCGCTGCGGCTGATGAACGGCGTCTATCTGCAGCTGCATGCCTATATGCTGCGCGTCGCCATTCCCTATGGCACGCTGTCGAGCCGCCAGATGCGCAAGCTCGCCCATATCGCCCGCCATTACGATCGCGGCTACGGTCATTTCACGACGCGGCAGAACCTGCAGTACAATTGGCCGGCACTGAAAGACATGCCCAAGGTTCTCGATGAACTGGCATCGGTCGAGATGCACGCGCTGCAGACCTCGGGCAATTGCATTCGCAACGTGACGGCGGACCATTTCGCCGGTGCGGCGGCTGACGAGGTCGCCGATCCGCGTCCCTATGCGGAGATTCTGCGTCAGTGGTCGTCGATGCACCCCGAGTTTTCGTACCTGCCGCGCAAGTTCAAGATCGCGGTGACAGGAGCCGAGCGCGATCGCGCCGCCATCCAGGTGCACGACATCGGCCTCCATCTAAAGAAGAACGAAGCCGGCGACCTTGGCTTTGCAGTCTATGTCGGCGGCGGGCAGGGCCGCACACCAATGGTGGCCAAGAAAATCAGGGATTTCCTCCCGGTGGAGGATCTCCTGACGTATACGACGGCGATCATGCGCGTTTACAATCTCAACGGCCGCCGTGACAACAAATACAAGGCCCGCATCAAGATCCTGGTGCATGAAACCGGGACCGAGGAATTGACCCGCCAGGTCGAGACCGAGTGGCAGGTGCTCAAGGATAGCGACCTCAAGCTGCCGCAGCAGGACGTCGATGCAATCGACAGCTATTTCCGCGCGCCCAACCTGCCGCAGCGCCCGGAAGGGTGGTCGGGACTTGCCGCCGCGCGCAAGGCAGATCACGCCTTCGCGACATGGGTCGACCAGAACGTCACGCCGCACAAGAACCCGGATTACGGCGTCGTAACCATCTCGCTGAAGCCCATAGGCGGCATTCCGGGCGATGCAACCGACGCGCAGATGGACCTCGTCGCCGATATTGCCGAGAAGTTTTCGCAAGATGAGATCCGCGTTAGCCACGAACAGAACCTTGTTCTCCCGCACGTTGCGATCGCCGATCTGCGCATCGTCTATGACCTGCTCCTGACCGACGGCCTTGCAACGGCCAATGCTGGTCTCATCACCGATATCATCGCGTGCCCCGGCCTCGACTATTGCGCCCTCGCCAATGCCCGCTCGATCCCGGTGGCTCAGCGCATTTCCGAGCGCTTCGGCCAGCCGGATCGCCAGGCGGATATCGGCGAGCTCAAGATCAAGATCTCGGGCTGCATCAACGCCTGCGGCCACCACCATGTTGGCCACATCGGCATTCTCGGCGTCGAGAAGAAGGGCGAGGAGCTCTATCAGATTTCGCTGGGCGGCTCGGGCGACGAGATCTGCACCATCGGCGATATTACCGGCCGCGGCTTCTCGTCCGAAGAGATCGTCGATGCGGTCGAGACCATCGTCGACCGTTATCTTGAAATCCGCACCGACAAGGAGGAAACGTTCCTTGCCGCCTACCGTCGTGTGGGAGCCGCGCCGTTCAAGGATGCGCTCTATAGCGAGGCTGCAAATGCTGCTTGAGTTCAACGAGCAAACGGTGGCGGATGAAGCGCGCTCGCTCGAAGCCCGGTACGGCAATCTCGAGCCGCTGGATGTCATCGAACTCGCCATCGACCACCTCTTCAATGAGGAGATCGCTGTTGTCTCGTCGTTCGGGGCGGAATCATCGGTATTGCTCCACATGATCGCGCAGATCGATCGGGCAACGCCGGTGCTTTTTCTGGAGACAGGCAAGCATTTTCCCGCAACTTTGCGCTATCGCGACCAACTGGTCAGCGAGCTTGGCTTGACTGACGTGCATGACATTCACCCGCTCAAGCAGAGCCTGAAGGATGAAGATCCCTTTGGCGCGCTGTCCATGACCAACAAGGACCGCTGCTGCTATATCCGCAAGGTCGAGCCGATGGCGCGCGCGGTTGCGCCCTATCGCGCCTGGATGACGGGCCGCAAGCAGTTCCAGGCCTCGACACGCTCCAGCCTGGCAATCTTCGAGTCGGTCGGCTCGCGCGTCCGTATCAATCCGCTGGCCCACTGGACCTCGGCCGATCTCAGGGCCTATATGAGCGCGCATGAATTGCCGCCGCATCCGCTGGTTGCCGAAGGCTACCGTTCGATTGGCTGCATGCCTTGCACGTCGCCGGTCAAGGATGGCGATGACGACCGGGCCGGGCGCTGGGCCGGGTCGGACAAGACCGAATGCGGTATTCACCTGACTGGCCTTACCGACCAGTTGAGCAATATTTCACTGACGGATTCGAATTTATGAGCGACATTTCCGAAAAGCCCGCCGGCGAACTCTGGGGCCGCGAAGGATTTCGCGAAGATCCCTATATCGCGGTTGCCTCTGTCGACGAGGCCGGGGACGCGCCGGCGGTCATCCTGCCGCTCGCCGTCTGGCTTGGTCTTGAGGACGATGTGCGTTTTGCAACGAACCGGCGCATCGGCGTATCCGTGGCGCCCGGCGAGAACATCGAGCCGCTGCTGGGCTCGCTCGACCGAATTCCGCTGATCGCCCTCGAATTTCCCGCCTTCAATGACGGGCGCTCCTACTCGAAGGCTGAAATGCTGAAAAATCAGCGTCACTTCAAAGGCGAGCTGCGCGCGGTGGGCGATGTCCTGATCGATCAGGTCGCCTATATGCTGCGGACCGGTTTCGATACGCTGAAGGTGTCGCATGCGGTCACATTGGAGCGGCTTGCCGATCACAACCTTCACGATGCGCCGGTCTATTACCAGCCGGGCAGGGGATCGCATACCGCCCCCGGAACCTATAGCTGGCGCCGCGTCCCGGTCGCCTGAACCCTTTACGACATCACCTGGAAAGCACTTATGTCCGACACGATTGAAACAGATGTGGTTATTGTTGGCGCGGGTCCCGTGGGCCTTTTTGCTGTGTTCGAACTCGGCCTGCTCGATCTTCGCGCCCATGTCATCGACATACTCGACCGGCCGGGCGGCCAGTGCGCCGAGCTCTATCCGGAAAAGCCGATCTATGACATTCCGGGACTGCCCGAGGTAACCGGTCAGGCGTTGACCGACAATCTGTTGAAGCAGATTTCGCCCTTTGACCCGCAGTTCCATTTCTCGACCATGGTAACCGCGCTGACCAGGCTCGAAGACGGCCGCTTCCGCGTCGAAACCGATGCGGACGAGGTATTCATCACCAAGGTCATCGTTATTGCCGCCGGCGGCGGGTCCTTCCAGCCGAAGCGTCCCCCCGTGCCGCAGATCGAGCATTATGAGGGAACGAGCGTCCACTATGCGGTTCGCAAGATCGAAGCTTTCCGCGGCCATGACGTCGTCATCGTCGGCGGCGGCGACTCGGCGCTCGACTGGACCCTTAACCTCGAGCCTGTGGCGAAATCGGTAACACTCGTGCATCGCCGCCCGGAATTCCGCGCCGCGCCCGACAGCGTCAACAAGATGTGGGCACTGGAGAAGGAAGGCCGCGTAAGGTTCCGTATGGGCCAGGTCAGCAATCTAGAGGGCGCCGACGGGCAACTGTCCAAGGTTGTCATCAAGGGCGCCGAGGGCGACGAGCATCTGGAAGCTGGCCGCCTGCTGCCGTTCTTCGGCCTGACCATGAAGCTCGGCCCGATCGCCGATTGGGGCCTCAATCTTGATCAGAACCTGATTGCGGTCGACACGGAGAAATTCGAGACCTCCGAACCCGGCATCTTCGCCATTGGCGACATCAATACCTATCCCGGCAAGTTGAAGCTCATCCTGTCGGGCTTCCACGAGGCCGCGCTCATGTCACAGGCGGCAAAGCGGATCGTATCGCCTGGCGAGCGTATCATCTTCCAGTATACGACATCATCCACCTCCCTGCAGAAGAAGCTGAAGGCAGCATAGGACTGATGAGCGACGACGCCCTCTATATCCACGTCACCGATCAGCACGGCAAACGCCATACGCTCGAGGCCCTCGAAGGCTTTCGTGTGATGGAGGTCATTCGCGATTGGGGACTGGACATCAAGGCCGAGTGCGGCGGCGCCTGCGCCTGCGGCACTTGCCATGTCTATGTCGGCGAGGATTGGACGGAAAAGCTCTACGAGCCACAGGATGAGGAAATCGACCAACTCGACGTGACTTTCCACGTCGAGGATAATTCGCGCCTGTCCTGCCAGCTGATCATGACGCCGGAACTCAACGGACTTGAAGTAACGCTCGCACCAGACACGCAGCGCGCTAGCGTCGCGGCCTAGCTTCTAGATCACAACGACACGCGCCCCGAGCGGCACCCGCGCATATAGATCCATCACATGCTCGTTGATCATGCGGATGCAGCCATTGGAAACGGCGCGGCCAATGCTCCACGGCTCCGTCGTGCCGTGGATGCGATAATAGGTGTCGCGGCCGTTTCGGTAGAGGTAAAGCGCCCGCGCGCCGAGTGGATTGTGCGGTCCGCCCGACACGCCGCCGGCGTAGCGCGCATATTTGTTCGGCTGGCGGCTGATCATGCCCTGGGTCGGTACCCACCTGGGCCACACTTCCTTGCGCCCGATCTTGGCGCTGCCGTGGAAGGCGCGTCCGGCCCGGCCGACGCCGACACCGTAGCGCCGCGCTGTAAACCCGTCCTCGACCAGATAGAGAAAACGGCTGCGCGGGTCGATGACGACCGTGCCCGGCGCATAGGACGAATCGAAGGAAACATATTGCGGCTGGAAGACCGGGTTGATGACGAATGGTTTGCGGGCTGGCTTCGCAAGTGCTGCCTGCGGCGCTGCCGCCGCTGCAAGAACACCGGTCAAGAATAAGCGTCGCGTCAGCATCTCATCCCCCAACTTGGCTGCTGTCCGTCAAAGGACACTACACTTTTGGGAGGATTCTGTCCGGAAATTACTGAACCATGGTTTACGCCGGCTCAACTTTTTGTGATGAAATGGCGGCCGTCAACGGCCGCCATCGGAGCGTCAGGAAATACGTCCTATGCGCTCGATCAAAAGGTCGAAGAAGCCTTCATCATCGACGTCACGGATGTAGTAAGCATTGTTTGGCCGGTCGGTAACGCCCCACCAGTCGACCACGGTCATGCCGAGCGTCAGCTCATTGGCTGTCTCCACCGTCACATTGCAGGTGCGGCCGCCATAAAGTTCCGGCTTGAGCAGATAGGCGATCACATTCGGGTCATGCAGCGGCCCGCCGTCGCTTCCATATTTTTCCTCGTCGAATCGCTCGAAGAATTCGAGGAGCTCGACGCTAGCATCGCCGGCGCGCGTTCCCATATTGCGGAAGCGGTCGACCCGCTTTGCCGTCGAAAGCGCCTTGTGCGTCACATCGAGCGGCAGGATCGTGACGGGAACGCCGGATTGCAGCACGATCTGCGCCGCGTGGGGATCGACGTGGATATTGAACTCGGCAGTCGGCGTTATATTGCCGCCTTCGAAGAAGCCCCCGCCCATGAGCACGATCTCGCGGATGCGCGGAGAAAGTTCCGGCGCCCTGATGAGGACCTGCGCCACGTTGGTGAGCGGGCCAAGCGCGCAGAGCGTCACGCTGCCTGGTTCCTCGCGGCGCAATGTCTCGATGATGAAATCGACCGCATGCTGCGTCTGGAGCGGCATAGTCGGCACCGGCAGGTCGGGCCCGTCAAGTCCGGTCTTGCCATGAACATGTTCGGCGGTGATCAGGGGGCGCAGCAGCGGCCGGTCGGCGCCGGCAAAGACTTTCGCATCGGGGCGACCGGCAAGTTCGCAGATCTTGCGCGCATTGAGCTCAGTCAGCGCCAGCGGCACGTTTCCGGCGACTGCGGTAATGCCAAGCACGTCAAGTTCGGGGCTGGAAAAGGCTAGAAGGATGGCAAGGGCATCATCTTGGCCGGGATCGGTATCGATTATGATTTTACGCGTCATTTCCTACTTTCTCGCGACCTGAATCCGGCCCTCTCTTGAACTCCGTGATTCGATCGACCATATCATTTGGCAAAGGCGAAATGCTGTCGAACACGGGTTTCGCTTTTAGGTCGCTTTTATCAAGGACTGCACCAATGACACGAATGACGCCATTTTCAAGCCCCTTGCTGCTTGGTTTTGACTCGATGGAAAAGACGCTGGAGCGCATAGCGAAATCCGGCGACGGCTATCCACCCTACAATATCGAGCGCATACGCGGCGCTAACGACCGCGAACAGCTTCGCATCGTTCTGGCAGTGGCCGGTTTCTCCAACGAAGACCTCGAAGTCACGACGGAGGACAACCAGCTGGTCATTCGCGGCAGGCAGGCCGATGAAGGCGAACGGGAATATCTGCATCGTGGTATCGCCGCGCGCCAGTTCCAGCGGATTTTCGTACTTGCCGATGGAATGCGCGTAAGCGCTGCCTCGCTGAAGAATGGGTTGTTGTCGATCGACCTCGATCGGCCGGAACCCGAACGGTTGGTCAAGCGCATAAACATTGCGGTAGAGGACTGACCGTAGCTCTAACAGGACAGGGCTTCGAAATAGACTGTCCGAATATGGAGGCTGACATGCAAAACACTGTTCACAAAAGCCCGTTCTCGGATCTTGAATTTGCACGGCTTGGCGCCGGACAGGTCGCCTACATGCGCAAGGTCAAGACCGACGAGCTCGCCCACAGCTTTCCGGCGCTGCCGCCGATGACGCCGGGTGTCGAGCTCTGGGCCCTCTTTGGCGCCAATGGCGATCCGATCGTCCTCTCCGATGAGCGCGACAATGTCCTCGTCGGCGCCCAGGAACATGAACTGCGCACCGTAATGCTGCAGTAAAACCGGATAAGCGTGGTTCAGACCTTGACGGCCTGTTCCACGCGATCCTCCGCCCCAAACACTTCCAGATAGCGCTTTATCTCCGCCGGATCGCCCGTCGCTTTCTTCGGGTTGTCGGAAAGCTTGACCGCCGGCCGACCATTGGTTTCGCTGACCTTGCAAACCAGCGAGATGGCGTTGAGCCGGTCATTGTAGCGCGGCGCACAATCCTCGAAATCATTGGTGAGGTTGGTGCCCCAGCCAAAGCTCATGCGCACCTTGCCGCGAAAATGGTGATAGGTCTCCTCGATCGTATCGACATCGAGACCATCGGAGAAGACCAGCAGTTTCTGGCGCGGGTCCTTTCCCTTCGACCGCCACCAGGCGAGGATCTTTTCGCCGCCTTCGACCGGGGGCGCGCTGTCGGGGCGAAATCCAGTCCAGTCAGCCACCCAGTCAGGCGCATCGCGCAGGAAGGCGGCCGTGCCGAATGCATCGGGGAGCACAATCAGCAGGTTGCCACCATAATAGCGGTTCCAGTCCTGCAGGACCTTATAGGGCGATTTGAGCAGCTCCGCCCTTGTCGTGCTGAGCGCCGCAAGCACCATCGGCAACTCGTGGGCATTGGTGCCGAGCGCCTCGAGATCATTGTCCATCGCCATCAGAACATTGCTCGTGCCGGTGAAAGCAGGGCCGATCCCTTCCTTCAGCGCCTCGACGCACCAGCGCTGCCACAGAAACGAGTGGCGCCGCCGCGTGCCGAAATCGGAAATCCGGATATCGGGGAGCGCGCGCAGGCGTTCGACCTTCGACCACATCTTGGCCTTGGCGCGGGCATAGGTGACGTCGAGTTCGAAGCGCCCCATCTGTTTCATGGCGGCGCGCGAGCGCAGCTCGTTGATGATCGTCAGCGCCGGGATCTCCCACATCGTCGTATACATCCACGGCCCATAGAAATTCAGGACGTATTGCCCGTCCTGCCGCGTCAGTTCATATTCGGGCAATTGGAAATTCGTCAGCCATTCGAGGAAATCCGGCTCGAAGATCTGCCGCTTGCCGTAGAACGTATTACCGCCGAGCCAGATCATTTCCTTCTTGCTAAAGCGCACCGTCCGCGCGTGGTCAAGCTGGGCGCGAAGTTCCTGCTCGTCGATTTCGTCGGCAAGCCGGACCCGCGTGGTCCGGTTGATCAGGGTGAAGGTGGCATCGACCTTGGGATAGAGCCCCCAGATCATCTGCAGCATCAGAAGCTTGTAGAAATCCGTGTCGAGCAGGCTGCGGACGATGGGATCGAGCTTCCATGTGTGGTTGAACACACGCCGTGCGATGTCGGTCTTGGTCGCCATATGGCCGCTCTCCTTCCGAATATTCCGCCAGCCATGTTGCACGGCAACTATCCGCCTTCAAGCGGAGCTGGCTAAATTCAGCGAAGCGGCTCTTCCATTAAATATTTGTAACCTCACCGAATTGTCATTAACGGTTCAGGCAAAGCACCCTATCTTTCGCTCCACATTCGCCTGTTCGCGCTCGATGACGCGTTGAGGTATAATCAATTTAGGCGCTGGCTCTGCTTTGACGCGGGACCGGCGTTTTGGAGTGACGTATGAAGGTTTGGAAACAACTGGCTCTGGCTTTGGTAATCCTTGGTGCTGCCGGGGCAGGCTGGCTGTACCTCTTTCCTGGCGCAAGTGATTTCCTGAAGAAGGCCGGCATCGATCGCGGCGCAACCACGGCGGCGACCGCGCCGGCCGGCGGCCAAAAGCAGAAGCGCAGCGGACAGCCCTTGCCGCTCGTCACGGTTCGTGCGGCCGCCGATGCGAAGATTAATGACCGGCTGACGGCGATCGGAACGGGCAAGGCCAAGAGCTCCGTCTCCGTAACGCCCTATGCCGCCGGCCGTCTTACCGAAATACTCGTTACCTCCGGCAGCCACGTGCAGAATGGCGACGTCATTGCCCGGCTCGATTCTGAATCGGAAAGCATTCTCGCGGATAAGGCGCGGACGGCTCTCAAGGATGCAGAGACCAAGCTGAAGCGCGCACAGAATCTCTCGACGACCAACACCGTCTCGGCGGTCCAGGTATCCGACGCCGAACTCGTCGTTGAAAATGCAAGGCTGAACCTGCGCGAAGCCGAACTTGCCTTGGATCGCCGCGCCATCCGGGCGCCGATCGGCGGCACCGTCGGCATCTTCCCGATCAATGCCGGCAACTACGTCGTCACCACCACGCAGGTCGCCTCCATCGACGACCGGTCGGAACTCCTTGTCGATTTCTGGGTGCCGGAACGCTTTGCACCGGCCGTGACGATTGGTGCCGAGGTTTCGGCAAGCTCGATTGCCCGCCCTGGAGAATCCTTCAAGGGCGCAGTCAGTGCCATCGACAACCGGGTCGATCCGACGAGCCGTACGCTTCACGTCCAGGCGAAGATCACCAACCCGAAGGATACGCTCCGCGAGGGCATGGCATTCCAGGTGTCGCTCGGTTTTCCGGGCGAGACCTATCCGACGGTGGATCCGCTGGCGATCCAGTGGGGGACGGATGGCGCCTATGTCTGGCGCATTGTCGCCAGCAAGGCATCCCGGGTGCCGGTGCGGATCGTCCAGCGCAACACCACCAACGTACTCGTCGACGCCGATATCAAGCCGGGCGACCAGATCGTCGCCGAAGGCGTGCAGTCGGTGCGGCAGGACGGTCTCGTCCAAATTCAGGGCCAGCCCGCTCCTGACCAGGCAAGTCCCTTGGCTTCCGTCGGCGAACAGGGCTGAGGCAGCGCCATGAGCAGCTCGAAAGGCCAGGCCGACTTTACCGCCCTTTTCATTCGCCGTCCGGTCCTGTCGCTGGTGTTGAACGCCCTGATCGTCGTTGCCGGACTGGCGGCGTTTTACGGCGTCGATGTCCGTGAACTGCCCGACGTCGACCGTCCTGTGGTGACCGTCAGTACGGATTTCACCTCGGCGGCAGCAGAAACGGTCGATCGCGAACTGACATCCGCCATCGAAGGCGCCGTATCCCGCGTCTCGGGGGTCAAATCCATTTCATCGAGCTCCTCCTTCGGCAATAGCCGCGTGACGGTCGAGTTCAACGACAATGTCGACCTCAATGTCGCCGCCGCCGATATGCGCGATGCGATCAGCCGCATCTCCAACACGCTGCCCGACGAAGCCGACCCGCCGCGCATCGTCAAGGCGGATGCCAATTCCGACGCTGTCATGCGCCTTGCGGTCACGTCCGACACGATGGCAGTGGAGGACATGACGGTCCTCGTCGAAGACCAGATCGAAGACGTGCTGGCCTCGGTGCCCGGCGTCGCCGATGTTCAGATCAACGGCAACCGCAGCAAGATTTTCCGTATCGATATCGACCAGGGCAAGCTTTCCGGTCTCGGCATGAACATCGCCGATATCCGCAACGCGCTGAACACCATGGCCTTCGACACGCCGGCAGGCCAGCTCAACAGCAATGACCAGAGCATCGTCGTGCGTGCGCAGGCGCCGGTGACGACGCCCGAAGATTTTGAGAACATCATCATCAAGAACCAGACGCGCATCCGCGACGTCGCCACCGTCACGCTCGGACCCGATATCGGCACCTCATCGCTGCGCGCCAACGGCAAGACCGGCATCGGCCTTGGCATCATTCGTCAGGCGCAGTCGAATACGCTCGACATATCGAAGGGCGTACGCGCCGCAGTGGAAGAACTGCAGAAGACGCTGCCGAAGGGCGTCGACATTCGGGTGACCAGCGATGATGCCGACTTCATCAACGGCGCCGTGCACGAGGTCGAGATCGCGCTTGGCGCGTCGGTCCTCATCATCATCCTGATCATCTATCTCTTCCTTTGGGATTTCAAGGCGACCCTGATACCGGCCGTCAGCATGCCTGTTGCGCTGATCGGCACGATCTCGGCGATCTATCTCGCTGGTTTCTCCATCAACATTCTGACGCTGCTCGCTCTCGTTCTCGCAACCGGCCTCGTCGTGGACGATGCCATTGTTGTCCTTGAAAATATCGTTCGCCGCCGCAACCAGGGCATGGGGCCGCGCGCCGCGGCGGTGCTCGGCACGCAGGAAGTGTTCTTTGCCGTCATCGCCACAACGGTCACCTTGGCGGCAGTGTTCGTGCCGCTTTCCTTCCTCCCCGGGCAGACAGGCGGGCTTTTCCGCGAGTTCGGCTTCGTGCTCGCCATCTGCGTACTGCTCTCGGCCGTCGTCGCCCTGACGCTCTGCCCCATGCTTGCTTCGCGGCTCTTGAGCGCCAGCGAGCGGCGGCATGAGGAAGTTGCTCACGCGCCCGGTGTTGTCGGCCGCATTGGCAGCTGGTTCGGCGGCCTCTATGCGCGCATGCTGCATGCCTGCCTCGCCGCCCCGTGGATCGTCGTCATTGTCTCGGTCCTGTTTGCCGGCGCCGCCTTCGGCGCATTTTCGCTGCTCAAGCAGGAACTGACGCCCACCGAGGACCGGGCGGCGGCCTTCCTGCGCATAACGGCGCCGCAGGGCGTCAGCCTTGAATATCTCGGCGATGAGATGCGCAAGATCGAGGCGCTCATCCAGCCGTTGCGCGATGCCGGCGAGATCGAGAATACCTTCTCCATCGCCGGCCAGAACGGCAACACCAATCGCGGTTTCATGGTGCTGAGCCTTGCCAAGTGGAAGGAACGCCACCGCAGCCAGCAGGAAATCGTCGCCGACGTTTCGCGCCTTGTGCGCAATATTCCCGGCATCCAGGTCTTTGCCGCGCAGCCCAATTCGCTTGGCATTCGCGGGGCCGGCAATGGTCTGCAATTTGCCGTCGTCGGCAGCAGCTATTCGGAACTTGGGACCACCGCAGCAAAGATCGTCTCCGAGCTGGAGAAGGACCCCCGCTTCGACCGGCCGCGCCTGACCAACGAGCCGACGCAACCCCAGCTCGCCGTATCTATCGACCGCGAGCGCGCCTCCGATCTTCGCATCGATATCAGCGGGCTGGCTGAAGCGCTGCAGTCGGTCCTTGATGGCTACAAGGTAGGCTCAGTCTATATCGAGGATCGCAGCTTCGACGTGAAGCTCGTCGCGACCATCAATCCGATCAACGATCCGACCGATCTGGAGAACGTGTTCCTGCGCACCGGCGATGGTCGTTTCGTGCCCATGTCGACAATCGCCAAGCTCACCGAGGTGGCAGTCCCGCCTGCACTTACCCGCGAACAGCAGATGCGTTCGGTCGCGGTCACCGCCGGGCTGCGTGCCGATTTTGCCCTTGGCGATGCCTATAAGGTGGCGCAACAGGTGGCTGCGCCGTTGCTGCCGCCCGGCTACCGTCTCATTCCGCTTGCTGAAGCGGCGACGCTCGGCGAAAATTCGGCAAGCATGATGGTGACCTTCGGCTTCGCCCTCTTGATCATTCTGCTTGTGCTTGCAGCGCAGTTCGAAGGCTTCATCAGCGCTATCATCGTCATGGCGACAGTGCCGCTCGGTCTTGCCTGTGCCGTCTTCGCCATGGTGATGACGGGCACCAGCATGAACGTCTACAGCCAGATCGGCCTGGTGCTGCTCGTCGGTATCATGGCCAAGAACGGTATTCTTATCGTCGAGTTCGCCAATCATCTGCGCGACCAAGGCAAAGGCGTGCGCGAGGCCATCGAAGAGGCGTCGAACATCCGCTTGCGTCCCGTCGTCATGACGATGCTCTGCGCGATCCTCGGCGGCGTTCCGCTCGTCCTTGCCAGCGGCGCCGGCGCTGAAGCGCGCATCGCGCTCGGCTGGGTGATTGTCGGCGGGCTGGGTCTCGCCACCGCTTCGACGCTGTTCCTGACGCCGGTCGCCTATCTGCTGCTCGCGGGCTTCTCCAAGCCGAAGATCGAGGAAGAGGCGCGTCTCAACCGCGAATTGCTCGAAGTCGATTCGCGACCCCGCCTCGCCGCCGAATAGCCTTCTCCGCAACATTCCAACGCCTGTCTCGACGCAGACGGGCGTTGGTTGCAATCTGCTCGGCAAAATATTGACCGTTTGATAAAAAATTTGACCTTCTGTCAAAATATGGCATTCTTCCCTTAGAGGAGCCGGACGAACCGGCCCACGAAAATGGCAGCGATCCCTGGGAACCGGACGCGGCCGGAAAGAGGAGATGCGATTTTATGGGATCGATCGATTCTGCAATCCGTGACGTCAGGACCGGACGTCTTCCAGCCGAAGACTATGCGGATGTATTTTCCGACCTCCATCCGCCGCTGACACGGCACGAGGCTTTCGTCGAATCCGATCGCTGCTATTTTTGCTACGACGCTCCTTGCATGAATGCCTGCCCGACCGGCATCGACATTCCGCTCTTCATCCGCGAGATCAACGCGGACAATCCGACCGGATCGGCCAAGACCATTCTATCGGAGAATATTCTCGGTGGAATGTGCGCCCGCGTCTGCCCGACCGAAACCCTTTGCGAGCAGGCCTGCGTGCGTGAAATCGCTGAAGGCAAGCCGGTCAAGATCGGCCTGTTGCAGCGTTATGCGACCGACCACCTGATGGCGAATGGCAAACATCCCTTCCAGCGCGCCGAACCGTCCGGCAAATCCGTGGCGGTGGTCGGGGCAGGACCGGCAGGGTTGTCGGCAGCGCATCGCCTGGCAATGCGCGGCCATGACGTGACAATCTTCGAAGCGCGGCCCAAGGCCGGCGGTCTGAATGAATATGGTATTGCCGCCTATAAGACACCGGATGATTTTGCCCAGAAGGAACTCGATTTCATCCTCGAGATCGGCGGCATTACGATTCAGAACGATAAGGCGCTTGGACGCGATGTCAGCCTTGATGCATTGCACGCGGGCTTCGATGCCGTGTTTCTCGGCATCGGCCTGCCGTCCGTCAACGAACTCGGACTCGAAGGCGAAGATGCGGCCGGCTGTATCGACGCGGTCGACTACATCTCAGTGCTGCGCCAGAGCGACGACCTTTCGGAAATTGCCGTCGGTCGCGACGTGGTCGTCATTGGCGGCGGCATGACGGCTATCGACGTCGCCGTGCAGACCAAACTGCTTGGCGCCGAAAATGTCATTATCGCTTACCGCCGCGGCCCGGAGCATATGAATGCCAGCGCCTTCGAACAGGAACTAGCGCTGAAGAACGGGGTCATCATCCGCCATTGGCTGCAGCCCCGGGAACTTACTCGCAACGAACATGGCGAAGTCTGCGGCATTACCCTGGATTACACCGCCATCACGGATGGCCGTCTCAGCGTGACAGGCGAAAGCATCACGCTCGCCAGCGACCAGATTTTCAAGGCTATCGGCCAGGCTCCGGCGGCCAGCCTTCTGGCAGAGGCAGGCATTGCGCTTTCGCGCGGCCGTATCAGCGTCGATGAGGAAGGCAGAACCTCGATCCCGGGGATCTGGGCCGGCGGCGACTGCGTGGCCGATGGCGAGGATCTGGCCGTTGCGGCGGTGCAGGACGGCAAGATTGCCGCCGAATCGATTCATCGCGCCTTGATGCAGAAGCCGGAAAAGGTCGCGGGTTTTGTCGAAGCCGTCATGGCCGACAATGCCAGGGCGACCGACAGCGCGCACAAACCCAGTCACCCACGCCACGTGGCGGGCTGAAGGAGATCGACATGGCTGATCTATCGACGAATTTCCTCGGCATCAAATCGCCCAATCCGTTCTGGCTGGCTTCGGCCCCACCGACCGACAAGGCCTATAATGTGGAGCGCGCCTTCAAGGCCGGCTGGGGCGGCGTCGTCTGGAAGACCCTAGGTGAGGAGGGCCCGCCGGTCGTCAATGTCAATGGCCCGCGCTATGGCGCCATACACGGGCCGGATCGCCGACTGCTGGGCTTCAACAATATTGAGCTCATCACGGACCGTCCGCTTGAAGTAAATCTCCGCGAAATGACAGAGGTGAAAAAGAAGTGGCCCGATCGCGCCTTGATCGCGTCGATCATGGTGCCGTGCGAAGAGCAGGCGTGGAAGGCGATCCTGCCGCTAGTCGAAGCAACGGGCGCTGATGGCATCGAGCTGAATTTCGGCTGCCCGCATGGCATGTCCGAGCGCGGCATGGGATCTGCCGTCGGCCAGGTACCGGAATATATCGAAATGGTCGTGCGCTGGTGCAAGCAGTACACCCGCATGCCGGTGATCACCAAGCTGACGCCAAATATTGCTGATATCCGCAAGCCGGCGCGCGCGGCGAATGCGGGTGGAACGGATGCCGTATCGTTGATCAATACGATCAATTCCATCGTCTCCGTCGATCTCGATAATTTCGCCCCGGTCCCGTCCATCGACGGGCGCGGCTCGCATGGCGGCTACTGCGGCCCGGCGGTAAAGCCGATTGCGCTCAACATGGTGGCGGAGATCGCCCGCGATGGCGAAACTCGGGGCCTGCCCATTTCCGGCATCGGCGGCATAACCACCTGGCGCGACGCGGCGGAATATATTGCCCTCGGTTGCGGCAATGTGCAGGTATGCACGGCGGCCATGACCTACGGCTTCAAGATCGTGCAGGAGATGATCTCCGGTCTTTCCGACTGGATGGATTCGCGCGGCTTCAAGACGATCGAGGATTTCCGCGGCCTTGCGGTCCCGAACGTATCGGACTGGCAATACCTCAACCTCAACTACATCACCAAGGCGCGGATCGACCAGGACCTCTGCATCAAGTGCGGCCGCTGCTACATCGCCTGCGAGGATACCTCACACCAGGCCATCACCTCCATGGTCGATGGGGCGCGGCACTTCGAAGTGATCGATGAAGAGTGCGTCGGCTGCAATCTCTGCGTCAACGTTTGCCCGGTCGACAATTGCATCAGCATGGTGCCGATGACGGCAGGCGTCGATCCGCGCACGAAGCAGCCGATCAGGCCGGACTATGCCAACTGGACGACCCATCCGAACAACCCGATGGCAAAGGTCGCCGCGGAGTAGGGAGCTATCCCCGCGGCTTTATCCCATTGAGGATGATGCTGAGCACCGCCTGCGCCGTCTGTTCGCGAAAGCCCGGACGGCCGACCTGGCTGCCCATGATCGCCCGGACCTGGACATCGAAATCAGCGTAGTGCTGCGTGGTCGCCCAGATCATGAAGATCAGGTGGTAGGGATCGACCGGGGCAAGCTTGCCTTCGCCGACCCAACGGCGAATGACTGTCGCCTTCTCGTCGACGAGCGGCTTAAGATGCGTGGTCAGAAACTCGCTGATCGCCGGCGCGCCATGCAACACTTCGTTGGCAAACAGCCGCGACGCCGCCGGATGGCTCTCCGACATACTGATCTTGAGCGTGATATACTTGCGCAATTGCTCGATCGGATCGCCGTCAGGATCGATATCGGCGAGCGGTGCCAGCCACTCCGCCAGCGTCTCTTCGAGAAGGGTCACATAGATGTTCTGCTTGCGCGGAAAATAATAGAGGAGGTTCGGTTTCGACATGCCGGCTTTCTCGGCAATCTGGTCGATCGTGGTGCCGCGAAAGCCATAGGTGGAAAAAGCGTCGAGCGCGGCGTCGAGGATGAGGCGGCGATTGATTTCCTGTATGCGCGTCGTCTTTTCAGGAACCGCGCCTGCGCTGGTTTTGGCCGCTCTCCCCATGCACCCGCTCTCCTTTCAGACCGCGACAAGATGACAGTTCTGTTGCCGGCCGCCACGGCCGGAAAAACCGACAAAGCGCTTGACCGCTTTCCTATGCTCTTCTAGCCTGCATTTTGACCAACTAGTCAAGTTTTTGATTGTGCCAGACGCACAGTCATCCGGGAACAAAAAACAATCGGCCCCAAACGGGCCATCTGCGATCAGGAGGCGAGTCACATGTCCAAGGCGGCAATGGGGACCAATAATCTCGACGCGTTCTGGATGCCGTTCACGGCAAACCGCCAGTTCAAGCAGGACCCGCGTCTGCTCGTCAGTGCCAAGGACATGCATTTCAAATCGCATGACGGCCGCGAGATTCTCGACGGCACAGCGGGCCTCTGGTGCTGCAATGCCGGTCACGCCCGGCCGAAGATTGTCGAAGCGGTGCAGAAGCAGGTTGCAGAACTCGACTACGCGCCCGCCTTCCAGATGGGCCATCCCAAGGTTTTCGAGCTTGCAGCACGCCTCGCGGCCATGCTGCCGTCGCCGATCGACCATGTGTTTTTCACCAATTCGGGTTCTGAGGCGGTCGATACTGCGCTCAAGATCGCAATCGCCTATCACCGCGCCAAGGGCAACGGCACCAAGGTCAAGCTGATCGGCCGCGAACGCGGCTATCATGGCGTCGGCTTCGGCGGCATTTCCGTCGGCGGCATATCCGGCAATCGCAAGACGTTCGGCAATGCGCTCGGCGGCATCGATCATATCCGCCACACGCATGATCCGGCACGCAATGCTTTTACGCGCGGCGAGCCCGAATACGGCGTCGAATTTGCCGATGATCTCGAACGGGTCATCGCGCTTCACGATGCCTCCAATATCGCCGCGGTCATTGTCGAGCCGGTGGCTGGCTCAACCGGCGTCCTGATACCGCCAAAGGGATACCTGAAGCGCCTGCGTGAAATCTGCACCAAGCACGATATTCTTCTGATTTTCGACGAGGTTATTACCGGTTTCGGCCGGCTCGGTGCGCCCTTTGCCGTGGATTATTTCGGCGTCATTCCGGATCTCGTCACAACTGCGAAAGGCATCACCAGCGGTGTCATCCCGATGGGCGCGGTCTTTGCCACGCGGCAAATTTACGAGGCCTTCATGACGGGCCCGGAAAACATGATCGAGCTTTTCCACGGCTACACCTATTCCGGCCACCCCGTCGCCTGCGCCGCTGCGCTCGCAACCCTCGATACCTATGAGGACGAGGGCCTGATGACGCGCGCGGCTGATCTTGCCGATTACTGGGCCGACGCGCTGCATGCCTTGAAAGGCCTGCCGCATGTCGTCGATATCCGCAATCTCGGATTGATCGGCGCCGTCGAACTCGAGCCGATCGACGGCGCGCCGACGAAGCGCGCCTTCCAGGCGTTCCTCGATTCCTACGAAAAAGGCCTGCTCATCCGCACGACCGGCGATATCATCGCCCTGTCGCCGCCGCTGATCATCAGCAAGGGGCAGATCGAACACCTCTTCGATACGCTGGCCGACGTTCTGAAAAATCTCGCATAGAGGCACGCCCGATGACGCTCACTGGAAATCTCAGGATCAATGGCGACCGTCTCTGGGACAGCCTGATGGAAATGGCGAAGATCGGGCCGGGCCTGCGCGGCGGCAACAACCGCCAGACCCTGACAGATGAGGACGGCGAAGGCCGGCGCCTGTTCCAGGGGTGGTGCGAAAAAGCCGGCCTGTCGATGGGTGTCGATACCATGGGCAACATGTTCTTCATGCGCCCGGGAACTGACCCTGACGCTCTGCCTGTCTATGTCGGCAGTCATCTCGACACGCAGCCGACGGGCGGCAAGTTCGATGGCGTTCTCGGCGTCCTTGGCGGGCTCGAACTCGTCCGCACGTTGAACGATCTCAATATCCGGACCAAGCACCCGATTGTCGTCGTCAACTGGACCAACGAGGAAGGCACGCGCTTCGCTCCGGCCATGCTGGCGTCCGGGGTCTTTGCCGGCGTGCTCGACCAGGATTGGGCCTATCAGCGCGAGGATGCCAAGGGCAAGAAATTCGGCGACGAGCTGGAGCGGATCGGCTGGAAGGGCGACGAGAAGGTCGGCGCGCGCAAGATGCATGCGCTGTTCGAATTGCACATCGAGCAGGGTCCGATCCTGGAGGCCGAGGGCAAGGACATCGGCGTCGTCACCCACGGGCAGGGCCTGTGGTGGCTGCAGATCACCCTGACCGGCAAGGAAAGCCATACCGGCTCGACGCCCATGCCTATGCGCAAGAATGCAGGGCTCGGCATGGCGCGCATCACCGAGATTGTTCATGAGGTCGCAATGGCGCACCAGCCGAGCGCCGTCGGTGCTATCGGTCATGTCGACGTCTATCCGAACTCGCGCAACGTGATCCCGGGAAAAGTCGTCTTTACCGTCGATATTCGCTCGCCCAATATTGCCACGCTTAACGCCATGAAGGCGGAAATCGAGGCGAAAGCAGCCGGGATCGCCAAGGAGCTCGGCCTGGGCATAGAGATCGAGGAAGAAGGCCATTTCGATCCGGTCGCATTCGACGCCGGCTGCGTGACGGCGGTGCGCAACGCCGCCGAGCGGCTCGGCTACAGCCATCGCAACATCGTCTCGGGCGCTGGCCACGATGCTTGCTGGATCAATCGCGTGGCGCCGACGGCAATGGTCATGTGCCCTTGCGTCGACGGTCTCAGCCACAACGAGGACGAGGACATCAAGAAGGAGTGGGCGACAGCCGGCGCCGACGTGCTGCTGCATGCTGTGCTGGAGACCGCGGAGGTTGTCAGCTAAACCATGATTTTGTCGGTGCTGCCCCCCTCATCCGGCCCGGTCAACAAACGCCGGCCCGGTGCCACTCAAAAGGCGAGATTTCTTCGGCGGAGCGAAACAGAGCCCGAATTTCGCTTGTGGAGCGACCTGCGCAACCGGCTGCTGAACGGGTACAAGTTCTCGCGGCAGGTCCCACTGGGACCCTACGTCTGCGACTTTGTTTGCCGCGCTAGGCGGCTTGTTGTCGAACTGGATGGCGCTCAGCATGCCGATAGCCTGCATGACCACAAACGCACGCAGTGGCTGAACGCTAAAGGCTACTTACTGCTCCGGTTCTGGAATCACGAAATCCTGACCGAGCGCCGGCAGGTGCTGGATACAATCCTGACAGCGCTTGAAGGACATTATTCGGCTCGATGTGAAATCTTGCGTTTCTATCCCGCGAACAAAACGGCCAACGGGGTTTCGCATGAGGGTGATTTGTAAGATCCAGGCAGGATTGTTCGGAAAAAACCAAAAAGGGGAACGGACACATGGCGACGAAAGTGATCAAGGGCGGTACCATCATCGCCGCGGATCGCACCTACAAGGCGGATGTGCTGATCGATGGCGATACCATCGCGGCGATTGGGCCTGACCTTTCAGGCGATGAGGTTATCGACGCCACAGGCTGCTATCTGATGCCGGGCGGCATTGACCCGCACACCCACCTCGAAATGCCGTTCATGGGTACCCATTCCTCCGATGATTTCGACACCGGCACGGCGGCGGCGCTTGCGGGCGGCACAACGATGGTGGTCGATTTCGTTCTGCCCGGGGCCGATGGACTGCTCGCCGCATTGCAGGACTGGTTCCAGAAGGCGGGCAAGGCGCGCACCGACTATTCCTTCCACATGGCGATCACGGGCTGGAACAAGCAGGTTTTCGATGAAATGCCGAAGGTGGTCGAGCGCGGCATCAATACCTTCAAGCACTTCATGGCCTATAAGGGCGCGCTGATGGTGGACGATGACGAGATGTTCGCCTCGTTCACGCGCTGCGCCGAGATCGGCGCCATGCCGCTGGTCCACGCCGAGAATGGCGACGTCGTCGCCCAGCTCCAGCAGAAGCTCCTGGCAGAAGGCAACAACGGACCCGAGGCGCATGCCTATTCGCGCCCGCCGGAAGTTGAAGGCGAGGCAGCCAACCGGGCCATCATGATCGCAGACCAGGCCGGTGTTCCGCTGTATATCGTCCACGTCTCCTGTGAGCAGGCACACGAAGCCATTCGCCGCGCCCGCCAGAAGGGAATGCGTGTCTACGGCGAACCCCTCATCCAGCATCTCGTCCTTGATGAAAGCGAGTACAAGAACGAGGATTGGGACTATGCGGCGCGGCGCGTCATGTCGCCGCCGTTCCGCGACAAGATCAACCAGAACGGGCTCTGGGCCGGGCTCGCATCAGGCAGCCTGCAGGTCGTTGCGACCGATCATTGCGCCTTCACCACCGAGCAGAAGCGTTTCGGCGTCGGCGATTTCACCAAGATTCCGAACGGTACCGGCGGACTTGAGGATCGCATGCCGGTGTTGTGGACGCGCGGCGTCCGCACCGGCCGGCTGACACCCAACGAGTTCGTCGCCGTCACCTCGACCAATATTGCGCAGATTCTCAACATCTATCCGCGTAAGGGCGCAATCCTTCCCGGTTCCGACGCGGACATCGTCATCTGGGATCCCGAGGCCAGCAAAGTCATTTCCGCCGCGTCGCAGAAGTCCGCCATCGATTACAATGTGTTCGAGGGCTTCGAGGTCACGGGTCTGCCGCGCATGACCCTGTCGCGCGGGCGCATCGCCTATAAGGACGGCGAAGTTGTTGCCCCGACGGGCAGCGGCCGTTTCGTCGAGCGTGAGGCCAACGCGCCTGCCAACCGCGCACTTTCCACTTGGAAGGAGTTGATGGCGCCGCGTAAGGTGGATCGCGATCCGAAGAACATTCCGGCGGGCGTCTGATGACAGTCGTCGCCCTTAGGCCCAAGGCGAAGACGATGTCCGAAGCGGCACCCAAGAATGTCATTGACGTCAAGGACCTGTCGCTGGTCTTCGAGACCAATGACGGCCCCGTAAATGCGCTCTCCCATATCGATCTTACGGTCAATGCCGGCGAGTTCGTGTCCTTCATCGGTCCGTCCGGCTGCGGCAAGACCACGCTTCTGCGTGTAATCGCCGATCTTGAGCAGCCGACATCGGGCAGCATAACCGTCAATGGCATGTCGCCTTCAGAAGCCCGCCAGAAGCGCGCCTATGGCTATGTATTCCAGGCGGCGGCGCTTTATCCCTGGCGCACCATCGGCGGCAATGTTTCGTTGCCGCTGGAAGTGATGGGCGTGCCGCGCGAGGAGCGCAGGCAGCGTATCGCCAAGAATCTCGACCTCGTGAATTTATCCGGCTTTGAGAAGAAGTTTCCCTGGCAATTATCGGGCGGCATGCAGCAGCGCGCTTCCATCGCCCGCGCCCTGTCTTTCGATCCGCATCTGCTTTTGATGGACGAACCCTTCGGCGCGCTCGACGAAATCGTCCGCGACCACCTCAACGAGGAGCTTCTCAAGCTGTGGGCGAAGACGCAGAAGACCGTCATCTTCGTTACCCATTCGATTCCCGAGGCAGTGTTCCTCTCGACGAAGATCGTCGTCATGAGCCCGCGCCCCGGCCGGATCCATGAGATAATCGATTGCGACCTCGGCAGCGAGCGTACGCTCGACATTCGCGAGACGCCGAAATTCCTCGAGATTGCCCACCGGGTACGGGAGGGGCTGCGCCATGGCCATTCCTACGACGAGGCGCATCTATGACGAGGGTCGCCTGATGATCATCCGGGCGGCCAGATTGCGCGACATGCCGGCCTGCGCGGATATCGTCAACACATGGATCGATGCGACCGACTGGATGCCGCGCGTGCATTCGCCTGATGAGGTGGCCGAATTCTATCGGGATACGGTTTTCGAACGCTTCGAGGTTTTCGTGGCCGACCGCGACGAACAAATCGCCGGCATGGTTGCGCTGGCGCCGGACAACATGGTGAGCGCGCTCTATGTCCACGCGGATGCGCGCCGGCAGGGCGTCGGCAAGGCACTGCTCGACCGCGCCAAGCGTGAGGCGACAGGTCCCGTGCAGCTCTGGACCTTCGTCGCCAACCGGGCAGCCCAGGCGTTCTACAAGCACGAAGGATTTATGGAAGTGCGGCGCACGGAGGGGGACAACGAGGAGCAGCTTCCCGATATCCTCTATGTCTGCCGTGTGGACGGGGTGAGAGCTACGCCATGAATTTCATCCGCAACAGTGTCATTCCGGTCTCGACGGTCCTCTTCGCCATACTGGTGCTCTGGTACGTATTCGCAGTCATTCTCAATGCGCCATTCGAGCGGGATCAGGCGGCGCGCGCCAATACGACCCTTTCGACGCAGCAACTCATCGCCAATACCATGGCGCAGGAGCGGCCCGTGCTGCCGGCGCCGCATCAGGTGGCAGCAGAAATACGCAAGACCGTCTTCGACATCAGCCCAACCTCGAAGCGCAGCCTCGTCTATCATGGCTGGATTACGCTTTCTTCGACCCTGCTCGGCTTCGCGCTTGGCACGCTGCTTGGCATCCTGCTGGCCATCGCCATCGTCCACTCGCGGACCCTTGACAAGAGCCTGATGCCGTGGATCATCACCTCGCAGACCGTGCCAATTCTCGCAATTGCGCCGATGATCATCGTGGTTCTCAATGCGGTCAACATTACCGGCCTGCTGCCCAAGGCGATGATCTCGACTTACCTCTCGTTCTTTCCCGTCGCTGTCGGCATGGTGAAGGGTTTGCGCTCGCCGGAGGTCATGCACCTCGACCTGATGCGCACCTATAACGCCTCGAAAATGCAGGTGTTCTGGAAACTCCGCTGGCCGGCTTCGATGCCCTACCTCTTCACCTCCATGAAGATCGCCGTCGCCATCAGCCTCGTTGGTGCAATCGTCGGTGAATTGCCCACGGGGGCCGTCGCCGGTATCGGCGCGAGGCTCCTGGCCGGCTCCTATTACGGGCAAACGGTGCAAATATGGGCGGCATTGATTGCGGCGGCGCTGATGGCAGCAGTGCTTGTCAGCCTGATCGGCCTGATCGCCACCCTGGTCAACCGGCGCATGGGGGTGCGGGCATGAGACTGGGCGGGACAAGCAGCGGGTCATCGCGCGGCGCCGCTTTTACCCTCCCCCAACGTGGGGCGGGTCGTCGCGCAGCGGCGCAGTGGGGGGCTCTGCCGCGATCGGCGGTCGATCATTGGTTGGGCCTTTCCCCCCACCCCGGATCTTCGATCCGACCCTCCCCACGCTGGGGGCGGGTGGGGCTGCGGCCTTGCTTCCAAACTCAAGGTGTAAACTTCCCTCCGGACGAAACAATCCACCTATCATCGGCGGGCGCCGTTCTTACCCTCCCCCGACGTGGGGGGGGTCGCCGCGCAGCGGCGGGGTGGGGGGCGAACCCACGGCCATGTTCCACAACTGGGGTGCGCGCATGAAGCGGTCGCCTCTCGCCATCCTCGCCTTCGTGCTTGCGGCTGCATCGCTGGTACTGCCGACCGGCGCGGACGGTCCGGGCACCCTTTTCTTCGTAGCGCCCGCCATCCTCTTCGCAACAGCGGCGGTTGGGCTCTTCGTGACCCCGTCTCTAGCCTCACTGGTTGCCTTGCTGGTTCTCGTCCATATCGCGGCGGCATGCCTCATCGCGCTCCTCGGCTCGTTCACGATAAGCGGTCCGGCGATTGGCTATGGCTGCATGGTGGTATCCGCCTGGCTCCTTGCCTGGCTCGCCGTCCAGCGACTTGCGGCGCTACGCCTCAAATCTGCCGGTGCGCAACGTTTCGTCAATCTCGCGCTGCCCGTCCTCTTCGGCGCCTGGCTGCTGATCCTCTGGGAGATCGTGGTGCGCGGCTTCGGCGTGCCGACCATTCTGCTGCCACCGCCCTCCATGATCGCCGGGCGCATTGCTGGCTCTGTCCCGACCCTTTGGGCAGACTTCCAGCAGACATTCCTCAAGGCCGCGATCGCCGGCTATGCCATCGGCTGCGGCTCCGGGTTCATTGCCGCCATCATCGTCGATCGCGTGCCGTTCCTGCGCAAGGGGCTCCTGCCGATCGGCAATCTGGTGGCCGCCCTTCCCGTCGTCGGCATCGCGCCCATTATGGTCATGTGGTTCGGGTCCTATTGGCAATCGAAGGCTGCGGTCGTCGTCATCATGACGTTCTTTCCGATGCTGGTGAATACTGTCGCGGGTCTCGCCGCCTCTGGCGCGATGGAACGCGACGTGATGCGCACCTATGGCTCCAATTATTGGCAGACCCTCGTCAAGCTGCGCCTGCCAGCGGCGATGCCTTTCATTTTCAATGCGTTGAAGATCAATTCGACCCTTGCGTTGATCGGCGCTATCGTTGCCGAATTCTTCGGCTCGCCCATCGTCGGCATGGGCTTTCGCATATCGGCCGAGGTTGGCCGCATGAATGTCGATATGGTGTGGGCCGAAATCTTCGTTGCGGCGCTCGCCGGATCGCTATCCTACGGACTGATTACACTTATCGAACGGGCCGTCACCTTCTGGCACCCGTCCTATCGCGCATAACAAACAAGAACAGAGGAGAACTGAAGCATGAAGAAAACGTTGGCACTCTCACTCGGCCTCGCCATGACCCTGATGGCCAGCTCGTCGCTTGCCGCGGACAAACTCGTCCTGCAGCTGAAATGGGTCACGCAGGGCCAGTTTGCCGGCTACTACGTCGCCAAGGATAAGGGCTTCTACGAGGAAGCCGGCCTCGACGTCGAGATCAAGCCGGGCGGACCCGATGTGGCGCCGCCCCAGGTCATCGCCGGCGGCGGCGCCGACGTGGTCGTCGATTGGATGCCTTCGGCGCTCGCAACCCGCGAGAAGGGTCTGCCTCTCGTCAATATCGCCCAGCCGTTCAAGCGCTCGGGCATGATGCTGACCTGCCGTAAGGAAACAGGGATTACCAAGCCGGAGGATTTCAAGGGCAAGACGCTCGGCGTGTGGTTCGGCGGCAACGAATATCCGTTCCTCTCCTGGATGAACCATCTCGGGCTCAAGACCGATGGTGGACCCGATGGCGTGACCGTTCTCAAGCAGGGTTTCAATGTCGATCCGCTGATCCAGAAGCAGGCCGACTGCATCTCGACCATGACCTACAACGAATATTGGCAGGTGATCGATGCCGGCATCCCGGCGGACCAGCTCGTCACATTCAAGTATGAGGACGAAAAGGTCGCGACGCTGGAAGATGGTCTCTACGTGCTGCAGAAGAGCCTCGACGATCCGAAGATGGTCGACAAGCTTGCCCGTTTCGTCAAGGCTTCGATGAAGGGCTGGGAGTATGCCCGCGCCAATCCGGATGAGGCTGCGACCATCGTCCTCGACAATGATGCAAGCGGCGCGCAGACCGAGAAGCACCAGAAGCGAATGGTCGCGGAGATCAACAAGCTGACGGAAGGCTCGACGGGTGTTCTCGACGTGGCTGCGGCCGAGCGGACGGTCGAAACACTGCTCGGCGGCGGTTCAGATCCGGTCATCACCAAGAAGCCGGAAGGCGCCTGGACCTCGAAGATCACCGACGCTGCAAAGTAACCGAAACGGCCCTCCGTGTTCGCGGAGGGCCGTCTACCGCCTAGTTCCAATCGTCGGGAATTTGCCGGACCGCACCGCGGGCAGCACTTGTCGCCATGGCGCCATAGGCGCGTAGCGCGGTCGTTACCTTGCGCTTGCGCTTTTCTGCAGGCTTCCAGGCGGCGGCGCCCTTGGCTTCCATATGGGCGCGGCGATCGGCAAGTAGAGCATCGTCCACCGCG
This sequence comes from Phyllobacterium sp. YR620, assembly GCF_900104165.1. NCBI lineage: Bacteria > Pseudomonadati > Pseudomonadota > Alphaproteobacteria > Hyphomicrobiales > Phyllobacteriaceae > Phyllobacterium > Phyllobacterium sp. YR620. The sequence continues at coordinate 265,332 of NZ_FNJP01000002.1, read as the reverse complement.
AGGTGGATCTTGCGGTTCGGAATATCGATATCGATCATATCGCCCTCCTCGACGAGGCCGATCAATCCGCCCTCGGCGGCTTCCGGCGACACGTGTCCGATCGAAAGGCCGGAAGAACCGCCGGAGAAACGCCCGTCGGTGATCAGGGCGCAGGCCTTACCGAGACCCTTCGATTTCAGGTAGCTCGTCGGATAGAGCATTTCCTGCATGCCAGGTCCGCCGCGCGGGCCTTCATAGCGGATAAGCACGATGTCGCCTGGCTTGACGCCACCATTCAGGATGCCGAGAACTGCGCTGTCCTGGCTTTCGAATATGCGGGCCGGGCCGGAGAATTTCAGGATCGAATCGTCGACGCCCGCGGTCTTCACGATGCATCCGTCCTCGGCGAGGTTGCCGTAGAGAACCGCAAGGCCGCCATCCTTGGAATAGGCGTGCTCGGCGCTGCGGATCACACCCTTCTCGCGATCGAGATCGACCGTTTCGAAGCGGCGATCCTGGCTGAACGCGACTTGCGTCGGCACGCCGCCCGGCGCTGCCCGGAAGAAGTCGTGTACCGACTTGTTCGAGGTGCGGGCAATGTCCCAGCGGTCGAGAGCTGCGGCGAGATTGGCCGAATGCACGGAATAGACCGACGTGTCGAGGAGGCCTGCGCGATCGAGTTCGCCGAGAATGCCCATGATACCGCCGGCATGGTGCACGTCCTCCATGTGAACGTTGGCAACGGCAGGGGCGACCTTGCAAAGCACCGGCACGCGGCGCGAAAGCCGGTCGATGTCGCTCATGGTGAAATCCACCTCGGCCTCATGCGCCGCAGCAAGCAGGTGCAGAACCGTGTTGGTGGAACCGCCCATGGCGATATCGAGCGTCATCGCATTTTCGAAAGCGGCAAACGAGGCAACCGCGCGCGGCAAGACGGTTTCGTCGTCCTGTTCGTAGTAGCGACGAGCGAGATCGACGACGAGATGGCCGGCCTCGACGAAGAGGCGGCGGCGGTCCGCATGGGTGGCGAGCGTCGAACCATTGCCGGGCAGCGACAGGCCCAGCGCCTCGGTGAGGCAGTTCATCGAATTGGCGGTGAACATGCCGGAGCACGAACCGCAGGTCGGGCAGGCCGAGCGCTCGATGACCTGGACTTCCTCGTCGGAAATGCGGTCGTCGGCCGCCGCTACCATCGCATCGACGAGATCGAGCTTCTTTTCCTTGTCTCCCCAGACGACCTTGCCGGCTTCCATCGGGCCGCCGGAAACAAAGACGACCGGTATGTTGAGGCGCAGTGCGGCCATCAGCATGCCGGGGGTGATCTTGTCGCAATTGGAGATGCATACCATCGCATCGGCGCAATGGGCGTTGACCATATATTCGACGCTGTCGGCGATAATCTCGCGCGAAGGCAGTGAATAGAGCATTCCGTCATGGCCCATGGCGATGCCGTCATCGACAGCGATCGTATTGAATTCCTTGGCGACGCCGCCCGCACTTTCGATCTCGCGCGCAACGAGCTGGCCGAGATCCTTGAGATGGACGTGGCCGGGAACGAACTGTGTAAAGGAATTGACCACTGCAATAATCGGCTTGCCGAAATCCTCGTCCTTCATTCCGGTCGCGCGCCAGAGCCCGCGGGCACCAGCCATGTTGCGGCCATGTGTGGTTGTGCGTGAACGATAGGGGGGCATTTGGGATCATCCTGATGGCAGTGGTCGAAAAAGCATCTCTACAGACAAACAGAGCCAATGGCAAAATGGCATTTGTTTCCTGCGGGGCGTGCAAATTGTTGCATTTATTTCATAGTGGACTTCATCTCTGCCCGAAACGGGACGTAATGTCTCGGGGCTCGTATTCAAAACGCCGTGAAAGTCATCGTCGTCAAGGAACGGGCAATTCCCGGGATTCCGAGCACGTTGTCGTTGATGAACTTGCCGACGTCCTTGTCCTCGGCGATATAGATCTTTGCCAGGAGGTCATAATCGCCGCTTGTCGAATAAAGCTCCGATACGATTTCACGCTCGTAGAGGGCAGCTGCGACCTCATAGGTCTTGCCGGGGAAGCACTGCAGCTGCAGGAAGACGGGTTTCATTTATCTGCTCCGGTGGTCTGAACTGGTGCAATCAACATAATGGGTCCGGGCTTCGTTAGCCAGTTGTTCTCGTCTCGCGGTTGCGATATAAGCAGCCCGTTCGCACAGGCTATCTGGGAGAGACCGGTAAAACCGGCGCCGATGGAGCAACCGCCCCGGAAACTCTCAGGCAAAAGGACCAGACTAGCGTCGGACATCTGGAGAGTGGCGTGGCTTTGAAGGCCTCGCCCACCGAAGGAGAAAGCCCTGACCGGCGCAAGCCGGTAACGCAGCCGAGACAAGGGATGGCAAACATCCGGCAGGTGCGTAAGGGCCAAACTCTCAGGTCCCGTGACAGATGGGGTTTCGTGCCGCTCGCGGCGAAACTGGAACCATTTGTGCTGAAGGACTAAACTGCCATGACCTCGATCGCCATTATCGGCGCTGGTATTACCGGCGTTACCACCGCCTATGCGCTTGCCCGCCAAGGGCACACCGTCACCGTTTTCGACCGCAACCGCTACGCCGCGATGGAGACGTCGTTTGCCAATGGCGGCCAGCTTTCGGCATCGAACGCCGAAGTCTGGAACAGTTGGGGCACGGTGCTCAAGGGCATGAAGTGGATGCTGCGCAAGGATGCGCCGCTGCTCATGAATCCAAAGCCATCGTGGCACAAATATTCGTGGATGGCGGAGTTCGTCATGAACATTCCGCACTATGAGAAGAACACGATAGCGACAACCAGGCTCGCCATCGAGGCGCGCAAGCGCATGTTCGAAATCGCTGCCGAAGAGAAGATCGATTTTGACCTCGAGAAGCGCGGCATCCTGCATATCTATCGTTCGGAATATGGTTACGACCATGCCGTCAAGGTCAACAAGCTGCTTGAAGCAGGGGGCCTAGACCGCCGCTCGGTCACGAACGAGGAAATTCACCACATCGAACCAGCGCTCGACGGCACGTTCCACGGCGGCTTTTTCACTCCTTCGGATTCGACGGGCGACATCCACAAGTTCACCCGGGGCCTTGCCGAAGCATCGACGCGCCGTGGCGTTCGCTTCGTAGGCGACGCCAATGTGCAGACCCTCAGGCATGGGAAAGATGGCATCGCTGTTGCCTGGAACAGCGCCTCACAGGCGCTTTCGCCGGTCGAGAGCGAGCGCTTCGATGCGATCGTCATCTGTGCCGGTATTACCAGCCGCAAATTTGCCGCGCAGCTTGGCGACAGGGTCAACATCTATCCGGTCAAGGGATATTCGATCACCATCAACCTTGGCGACGAGGCAAGCCGTACGGCGGCGCCATGGGTGAGTTTGCTCGATGACGATGCTAAAATCGTCACCAGCCGCCTCGGCGCAGGACGGCTGCGTGTCGCCGGCACCGCCGAGTACAATGGCGAAAACCGTGACATCCGTCATGACCGCGTCAAGCCGCTGGTCGATTGGAGCCGCGATCTCTTCCCAGGCATGGATACGTCGAATGTGGTGCCGTGGGCCGGCCTTCGCCCGATGATGCCGAACATGATGCCGCGCGTCGGCAGCGGCAAGCGACCGGGTGTCTTCTACAATACGGGACATGGCCATCTCGGCTGGACGCTCTCGGCCGCAACCGCTGAGATCATTGCCGGTCATATCAGCGCGGCGATGCCGGCGGAAAAAGCCGGGCAATCGGAGTGGCTGGCCGCCGCGGAATAATTGAACTTGAGAAGCGCCCGCCTGACCGGCGCTTCGTCGTTCAAGCCGGTCTATTGCATTGCTCTAACAAAAAGTGATCCGCACCCGGCAGAGTTCTGTGTCGATATGGCCACAAGAAAACCCCTAGGCGCCCAGAGCGTGGTCTTAGCGGGTTGGCCCACCCTGACCGGCATGTTATCAATTTCTTAAGCTCGGGAGAGGATTTTTAACAATCCGTGGGGATGTGTCTCCATGCCTGCGGCGTAATGTGTGTCATTTTTTGAGTAAGGATTTTGCTGGTTGATGGAATTGAGGCGCCCACAGGCCAAGCTTTTCGGCGCCGCTTTGCTGGCCTTCACCGCGCTTGTTTCGCCGGCGCAGGCGTTTGACCTCTTCGGCATTCATCTTTGGGGCGAGCGCAAGACCGATGATGCGGATGCCGTCATTGCCGACCCGCACCGCTACAGCGTCGAAAATGCGCAAGGCGAGGACAAGGCGACAACCAAGCTCGTCGCGGGGGCATCGAGCCTTGTCGAGGATGAGGACAAGCCTGCCTCCGGGGCAGCGGGCCTGATCGCCAAGGCACGGGGAGACTACCGCCGCATTCTGGGCGCGCTTTATGCCGATGGCCGCTATGGCGGCACGATCAGCATCAAGATCGACGGCCGGGAGGCCGCGGATATTCCGCCGGATGCCGATTTGCCCAATCCTTCCACGGTCGTGATCGCCGTCGATCCCGGACCGCAATTTCTGTTTGCATCGACGCGCATAAAGAATATGGCGCCGCTGCCTATAGACCCCAAGGACGTCGTGGACAGGCCCGAAGATCAAGGCTTCGCACCCGGCGATGTTGCGACATCGACGGCGATCCTCAAGGCGGAACGCCTTGCGGTTGACGCATGGCGCGAACAGGGCCACCCCAAGGCCCGCATCGTATCGCGCGACGTCGTTGCCAATCACGATGACAACAGGATCGATGCCACCATTGATGTCGAGCCCGATCGCCGGGCCGCCTTCGGTCCTGTGACCGTGAGGGGTACCGAACGGATGGATCCGGAGTTCGTGGCCTTCATCACCGGATTGCAGCCGGGGGTGGAGTATGATCCGGACGAAATCGAGCGCGCCAAGAAGCGGCTCTCCCGCCTCGAAGTGTTCCGCTCCGCCCGCATTGAAGAAGCCGACGCGATCACACCTAACGGGCTGCTGCCGATCACCGTCGCCGTCCAGGAACAGAAGCTGCGCCGGTTCGGCCTCGGCGGCAGTTATTCGACGCTCGACGGCGCAGGTTTCGAGGCCTATTGGCTGCACCGCAATCTTTTCGGTCACGCCGAACGATTGCGCTTCGATGCGAAGATTGGCGGCATTGGTGGCCAGTCGTTCAACCCGCAGGACTATAATTATCTTCTTGGCGTGACCTTCACCAAGCCCGGCGTTTTCAATCCGGATACTGATTTCGTCACGTCGCTCATCGGCGAGCGCCAGGTTCTGGATGCCTATACGCAGACGTCGATTACGGCGCAGGGCGGGTTCACGCGGATTTTCTCCGATGAACTGACCGGCAAGATCATGGCCAACGTCGCGAAATCCCGTTTCGACGACGATTTTTTCGGCAAGCGTGATTTTCTGACGGCGGGCTTTATCGGTGGGCTCACCTATGACAGCCGTGACAACAAGGTCGATCCTTCGAAGGGATATTACCTCGAAGGGCTGATCACCCCCTTCTACGAGTTCGAATACGGCAATTTCGCCAGCAAGTTCACCGCTGAAGGCCGCACCTATTACAGTTTCGATGCCGACAAGCGCTTCATCCTGGCCGGACGCTTGAAGCTCGGCAGCATTGTCGGAGCCGACATCGCCGAATTGCCGCCAGACCAATTGTTCTTTGCCGGCGGCGGCGGCTCGATTCGCGGCTATGCTTATCGCAATGTCGGCGTGAACGTGACGCGCGACGGCGAGGATTTCGTCATTGGCGGGCGCTCGCTCGTCGAAAGCTCGGTCGAAGCGCGGGTACGCATGACCGATACGATCGGTGTCGTCGGCTTCGTCGATGCGGGCTATGTCGGCGAACAGTCCTATCCGGACTTTTCCGAACAGCTCCGTGTCGGCGTTGGCGCAGGCTTGCGCTACAATACAGGGCTTGGTCCGATCCGCCTCGACTTTGCGGTACCGCTCGACCGGACCCACGACGATCCAGATTTTGCTCTCTATGTTGGCATAGGACAAGCGTTTTGACCCGGTTCCTCGTAAGTCTCTTCCTGTTGCTTTTTGCAGCGCCGGCCCTGGCGCAGGATAGCGCCGAGGCAGAGAAGTCCTATTTCCTGAGCTTCGTTCAGAACCAGCTTTCAACTCCCAACCGGCAGATCGTCATTTCGGACATCCAGGGCGTGCTTTCCTCCGAAGCGAGCATCGGCAGCATAACGGTGGCTGACCGCGAAGGGGTCTGGCTCAAGATCACCAATGCCCGCATTGTCTGGAGCCGCCTTGCGCTTCTGAGAGGCCGGCTCGATATCAACACGCTTGCCGCCGACCGAATCGACGTCTTCCGCAAGCCGCTTCCCGACGACAGCTTGCCTTCGCCGGAAGCCAAGGGTTTCAGCCTGCCGGAACTACCGCTAGCTGTCATCCTCCAGGATCTGCAGGTGGCGCGCATTGCCTTCGGCGACGGTGTATTCGGGCTTCGGTCGGAAATCTCCATCGCGGGCAACCTGAAGCTTGAAAGTGGATCGCTTGATACGACGCTTGCCGTCAAACGCCTGGATGGGCCCGGCGGCGAGTTTAATATCAAGGCGGCGTATGCCAATCAGAGCCAGCAACTCGACCTCGATCTGACCTTGAACGAGCCGCAGAACGGCATCGTTGCCAACCTTCTTAATATTGAAGGCAGACCCCCCGTCGCGCTGGCGCTGAAAGGATCGGGCCCGGTAAGCGACCTTGCCCTGCAGTTGACGCTCGACGCGGCCGGCAAGCGCGTTCTCACCGGCGATACCAAATTCGACCGCCAGCCGGATGGCCTCGCCTTCAAGGCAACGATGAACGGCGAAATCGCCACGCTGGTGCCCCCCATCTTCCGTGATTTCTTCGGCAACGAGACCGCACTCGTCGTCAATGGCGTCGCCCGTGACGGTGGCGGTGTCGCGCTCGATCAGCTCAGCATCAGGAGCAATTCGCTCACGCTCAACGCCACTGGCGATACGACCGACGATCTCTTCCCGCGCCGCCTGAAGATCGATGGCACTATTGCCGATCCGTCCGGCAAGAAGGTGATCCTTCCGGTCAAAGGCGGGCAGACCACCGTCGACAAGGCCGTGCTTGCCGTCTCGTTCGGCGCCAGCGCCACCAACGACTGGACGAGCAGCATCGAGATCACCAACCTGACGACGGAGAGCTTTGCAGCGCGCAACGTCAATCTGCTTGGCAAGGGCATTGCCGAGAATCTCGACAGCCCGACCGCTCGGTCGCTCACCTTTGACGTAACGGGCGACGTTTCCGGCATTACCGCGACGCGCGCCGATGTTGCCGAAGCGCTCGGCGATAAGATCCAGCTCAAGATCAATGGCGACTGGAAGGCAGGTACCCCCGTTAACCTAAGCCAGGCTCTCATCGCGGCGAATGGATTCAGCGCTGACCTTGAAGGCACGATCCAGAATTTCGCCTACCAGGGCGATATTCTGGTCAAGGCATCGAGCCTTGCACCGTTCTCCGCCCTTGCCGGGCGTGACCTTGCCGGCTCGCTCGACCTCAAGGCCAATGGCTTGATCGAGATGTTGAAGGGCGGGTTCGATCTCATGCTCGACGGGCAGGCAACTGGCATGAAGCTCGGCATCGACGCTGCCGACAAGGTGCTTGCGGGCGAGACGCGCCTCACCGGCGGCCTTGCCCGCGGCGAAGCCGGTCTTAGCGCCAGGAACTTCCGCGTCGAGAATCCACAAACGCTTCTCACGGCCAACGGAACCTTCGCGACTGGCGCGGCGAACTTCGATTTCGGCCTCGATTTGAGCGATCTCGCCCTGCTTTCCGAAAAGACGAAGGGCGCTCTCAAGGTGAAGGGCAGCGCACGCGGCCAGGACAATATCATAGCGCTCGCCTTCAATGCCGGGGTGCCGCAAGGCGCGCTCTCGGGGCGCAAGCTGACCGATGGGGCCCTGACCTTCAATGGCACGCTGTTCAATGGCAATGTCGACGGCAGGGTTTCCGGTCTCGCCTTCCTCGACGACAAGCGGGCAGACCTCAGCACGAATATCGCAATCCGTGCTGACGAGAAGCGCTTGAGCGATATCCAATTCATCGCCGGCGGGACCAGGCTGCGCGGCGATGTTACGCAGAACCTGAAAGGGCTGCTGCAGGGCAATTTTACCCTTGCTTCGACGGATCTTTCGACGGCGGCGGCCCTGTTCCTCGTCAATGCCACCGGTAAGGCCGATGCAACGATTGCGCTTACCCACGATGACGAGAAACAGAATGTCGAGGTCAAGGGGCAGGTCAACGGTCTGAAGGCCAATGACATCCGCGTCGGCAAGGCAGCGATCGCCCTGACAGCGCAGGACATTTTCAAAGTTCCGTCAGCCAATGGTTCGGTGACCGCGACTGATGTATCGGCGGCCGGCATCGACATCACGGTGGCTGAAGCGCGTGCCATGCAGTCGGGCCAAACGACCAATTTCGTTGTTGGCGCAAGTCTCGCCAACAGCGCGCACATCGCCACGACCGGCGCACTGCAACCCACGGACAAAGGTTTCCAGTTGTCGCTTGCCAAGGCTGAGCTCACGCGCGGCGACGTCGCTGCGAGGCTGACCGCACCGGCCGCGATCAATGTGGCTGGCAGCAATATTTCCTTTGGCGATATCCTGCTCGATATTGACGGGGGCAAGGTCACCGTCAGCGGTGATGTTGCCGAAACGCTGAGCTTGACCGTCGCCGCACAGCGATTGCCGCTCAGCATCGCCAATCTGATCAAGCCCGACCTTGGGCTCGGTGGCGAGATCAACGGCCAGGCCCGGATCGGCGGCACACGCCAGAAACCCGATGTGAATTTCGATGTGCAGGCACGCGGCATTACTGCTGCCGCGCTGAAGCTGGCTGGTGTCGATACCGTCAATGTCGATGCCAAGGGGACCTCGACCACCGACCAGTTGAACGTCGACGCACATGTGACCGGCGCCGGCGGTATCGATGCGTCGGCAAAAGGCTCCGTTCCGCTTGCCGGTGGCCAGCTCGGCGTTGATTTCAACCTGCGCAGCCTGCCGCTGCGGGCGCTCAACGGCGTCGTCCGGGACCAGAATCTTGGCGGCGATATCTCGGGCAGCGGCCGTGTCACCGGCACATTGAGCCGGCCCGATGTGGAGTTCAACCTGAAGGGGGCCGGCCTTACCGCACGTCCCCTGCAGGACAACGGACTGGCGCCATTGCAGCTTGCCGCCGCGGGCCGTTTTGCCAACAACGTGCTGAACCTTTCTTCCGCCAAGGTGGACGGGCCGCAAGGACTGACCGTATCGGCCGACGGCAATGTTCCGCTGTCCGGATCTGGTCTCGGCGTCAACGTCACCGGCCGGATTCCGCTTTCGCTGGTCAATCGCTCACTCGCCGAGCGCGGGACGCAGGCCAAGGGCACCATTGAAGTGTCCGCCGCTGTTTCGGGAAGCTTCAGCCAGCCGCAGATTCGCGGCAACTTCTCCGCCAATGGCGCCGAGGTGCTCGACCCGCAGACGAATCTTCGGCTGCAACGCATTACGTTGCTTGGCGATATGGCGGGAACAACGGTGACGATCCGCACCTTCAACGCCGCGCTTTCGACCGGCGGCTCTATCAGCGCCAGCGGCACGATTTCGACGGACGCTGCGGCAAACTTCCCCGCCAATATCGATATCCGGCTGGATAAGGCGCGCTATGTCGACGACGACCTGCTCGTTGCGACCGTTACGGGCGCGCTTACAGTCCGCGGTCCGCTCACCCGCGATCCGGTCATTGCCGGCAACATCGATGTCAATCGTGCCGAGATCACCGTGCCGGAAAACTTCGGCGGTTCTGCCGCAATGATCGATGTGCGCCACAAGGACCCGTCGAAGGCGGTGGTGAAAACGTTGCGCCGCGCCGGTGTCGACGGAACGCGGAAGGCTGGCGCATCGACGGCGCGGCCGAGCATCGTTCGTCTCGATATCAACGTGAACGCGCCGAACAAGATCTTCATTCGCGGTCGCGGCCTCGATGCCGAAATCGGCGGTTCGGTGCGCCTGACTGGTCCTGCCACCGATATCCAGCCGGTCGGCGCATTCGATCTCATCCGCGGCCGGCTTGGCATTCTTGGCCAGCGCATCACCTTTACCGAGGGCCAGGTCACGCTCGTCGGCGATCTCGACCCCGAAATAAACTTTGTTGCAACAACCCAAGGGTCCGACATTACCGTCAATGTCATGGTGAGGGGCCGGGTATCCGACCTCAAGATCACCTTCTCGTCGCAGCCGGAACTGCCGCAGGACGAGGTTCTTGCCCGTTTGATATTCAAGCGCTCCATCGGCGAATTGTCGCCGCTGCAGGTGGCGCGCCTCGCTGCTGCCGCGGCGGAACTCGCCGGCGGTCAGCGTTCGTCGCTGCTCGATAATCTGCGCAAGAGTACGGGCCTTGATGATCTCGACGTCGTTACCGACGCCAAGGGCAATACCGGCGTGCGCGCCGGGCGCTATATCCGCGACAATGTCTACCTCGGCGTCGAGGCGGGTTCGGGTGGATCAAGCAAGGGTACGGTCAATCTCGACATCACGCCGAACTTAAAGGCGCGAGGCTCCGTCGGTGCTGACGGCGATTCGGGCGCAGGACTGTTCTACGAAAAGGACTATTGAGGGCTGGTTAGCCGGAGAGGCGAGGCTTCCGTCTTGGCGGTGAGTGGCGGCGCCGGCGCTGCCGTCATCCTCGGGCCCTTGTCCCGAGGATCCATGCCACTGGCTGAACCACGATGCAAAGAGTGGATGCTCGGGACAAGAGACCGAGGATCGATGCGAGAAGCGACGATCCGCCGAACTAACCCTGGACGACCTTCTGGTGCTGTTCGCCGAGGCCTTCGATCCCGAGCGCAATCACGTCTCCGGCCTTGAGAAACACGTTCGGCTTCTGGCCGAGGCCGACGCCGGGCGGCGTGCCGGTCGAAATGATGTCGCCCGGATGCAGGCTCATGAACTGCGACAGGTACGCGACGAGGTATTTGACGCCGTAGACCATCGTCGCCGAGGAACCGTCCTGGTAGCGGTGGCCGTTGACATCGAGCCACATCTTGAGGTTCTGCGGATCGGCGACTTCGTCCTTGGTGACGAGCCAGGGACCGGTCGGGCCGAACGTGTCGCAGCTCTTGCCCTTCGTCCATTGGCCCTGACGCTCGGCCTGGAACGCCCGCTCGGACACGTCGTTGATCAGGCAATAGCCGGCAACGTAATCAAGAGCCTCATCCTCGCTCACATATTTCGCGTGCTTGCCGATGACGACGCCAAGCTCGACCTCCCAGTCGGTCTTTTCCGAGCCGCGCGGAATCTCGACATCGTCGTTCGGACCGACGATCGCCGACGTCGCCTTCATGAAGATGATCGGTTCGGGCGGCACCTTGGCGCCGGTCTCGGCAGCGTGATCGGAATAGTTGAGACCGATGCAGATGAATTTGCCCGTTCCCGCCACACAAGGGCCAAAGCGGTCGGCCTCGACCAACGGCAGCGAGGCCGGATCAAGCGCGGCAAGCTTCTTCAGGCCTTCCGGTGATATGGCATCGCCGCCGATATCCTTCACGTGGGCAGAAAGATCGCGGACCTTGCCGTCCTTGTCGACAAGGCCCGGCTTTTCCTGGCCCGCAGGACCATAGCGCAAGAGTTTCATGGTTTTACCTTTTCCTGACTGGAGGGCGTCAATAGGTGGCGCGGCCACCCGAAATATCGAATACGGCGCCCGTGGTGAACGAGCATTCCTCGCTCGCGATCCATGTGATCAGCGAGGCAAGTTCATCGACCTTGCCAAAACGCTGCATCGGGATCTTCGAAAGCATATAGTCGATGAAACTCGGTTGCAGTTGCTGGAGGATCGGCGTGTCGACCGTCGCTGGCGTGATCGCATTGACGGTAATGCCGTTCTGGACCAGCTCCTTGCCGAGCGATTTGGTGAGACCGATCACAGCCGCCTTGGAAGCGCTGTAGGCGGAGGCATTGGGGTTGCCCTCCTTGCCGGCGATCGAGGCGACATTGACGATGCGACCATAGCCGTTCTTCTGCATGATCGGAACGACGAAGCGGTTGCAATAGAAGAGCCCGTTGACGTTGATGTCGAAGACACGCTTCCATGCGTCGATCGGGTAATCGGCGACCTTGGCATTGGGACCGGTAATGCCGGCAGAGCAGATCAACACGTCAATCTTGCCGAACTTCTCTGCCGTCGACTTTGCAGCCGCTGCCACTTCGTCTGGAGCCGAGACGTCCACCCTGATACCGTGGGCGCCATCGCCGAGCGCCGCCCGGGCTTCTTCTATCTTGCCGGCGTCGACATCCCACAGGCTGACCGTGCCGCCCTCCGAGACAATGCGCGCGGCCGTGGTCAAGCCTATGCCCGAAGCGCCGCCGGTAATGACCGCATGCCGCCCTTCATAGCGCCTTATTGCATTCGCCATGGTGTCCTCCCTGGACGCTCAGTGGTTGTCGCGCGGCAACCCCTTCGTCTGGGCAATGCGCTGGTAATTGACCGCGGGCTTCAGCACCATGCCTTCATCGAGCTGACCGACCATGCCGCGCTGGATTTCCTGCCAGGGCGTCTGGCTCGCCGGATATTTGTATCCGCCGGCCGCCTTCAGGTCGTCCTTGCGCTTCTGCAGTTCCTCGTCGTCGATAAGGATATCGGCCGTGCCCTTGAGGAGATCGATACGTAGATGATCGCCGGAGCGTACCAGTGCGAGCCCGCCGTTTACCGCCGCTTCCGGGGAAGCATTGAGGATGGATGGCGAGCCGGACGTTCCGGACTGGCGGCCATCGCCAAGACACGGGAGCGCGTGAATTCCCTTTTTCAGCAGATAGGCCGGTGGCTGCATGTTCACGACTTCAGCCGCTCCCGGATAGCCGATAGGCCCGGTACCGCGCATGATCAGGATGCTGTGCTCGTCGAGCGCGAGCTTCGGATCGTCGATGCGATGGTGATAGTCCTCGGGACCTTCGAATACCTCGGCGATGCCTTCGAAAGCTTCCGGATCATCCGGATTGGATAGATAGCGCTCACGAAATTCTTCCGAGATCACACTGGTCTTCATGATGGCGCTGTCGAAGAGATTGCCCTTGAGATTGATGAACCCGGCCTTCTTCTTGAGCGGCGCTTCGAACGGCTTGATCACCTCGGTATTCAGGTTCTCGGCATTCTCGCAATTGCTGCCGATGCTCTTGCCGTTGACGGTCAGCGCGCCGGGATGCGGCAGCTTGCCTGCCTTCATCAGTTCCGCGACGACTGCCGGAACGCCGCCCGCCCTGTGGTAGTCCTCGCCGAGATATTCACCGGCGGGCTGCAGGTTGACGAGCAGCGGAACGTCGTGGCCGAGTGTCTGCCAGTCGTCATTGTCGAGCGGAACGTCGAGGTGGCGGGCAATTGCGTTCAAGTGGATCGGGGCATTGGTGGAACCGCCGATGGCCGAATTGATGACGATGGCATTCTCGAAAGCCTGCCGCGTCATGATATCGGAGGGCTTCAGGTCCTCGCGCACCATCTCAACGATGCGCTTGCCGGTATCGTAGGAGATCTGGCCGCGCTCGCGATATGGCGCGGGAATTGCCGCACAACCGGGGAGTTCCATGCCGAGCGCCTCGGCGAGCGAGTTCATCGTGGTCGCTGTACCCATCGTATTGCAATAACCAACGGACGGCGCCGACGAGGCCACGATGTCCATGAACTCGTTGTAGTCGATTTCGCCCTCGGCGAGCTTCTCGCGCGATTTCCAGACGATGGTTCCAGAACCTGTGCGCTCGCCGCGATGCCAGCCGTTGAGCATGGGGCCAACAGAGAGCGCAATCGCAGGAATGTTGACCGTTGCGGCGCCCATCAGCATGGCGGGCGTGGTCTTGTCGCAGCCGATGGTAAGGACGACGCCATCGAGCGGGTAGCCGAAAAGCACTTCGACGAGGCCGAGATAGGCGAGGTTGCGGTCGAGCGCAGCGCCCGGACGCTTGCCGGTCTCCTGAATCGGATGCACCGGAAATTCGAAGGGAATGCCGCCGGCCGCAATGATGCCGTCGCGCACGCGCTTGGCGAGTTCGATATGGTGGCGGTTACAGGGCGAAAGATCGGAGCCAGTCTGGGCAATGCCGATGATCGGCTTGCCCGACTGCAGTTCCTCGCGGGTCAGGCCATAGTTCAAATAGCGTTCGAGATAGAGCGCGGTCATCCCCGGATTGTCGGGATTATCCCACCATTCCTGCGAACGGAGCTTTTTCGGGGTGCTGGACGTCGTCATTTTGAAAGAACTCCTGGTGAGTTACTCCTTGACCGCGCCGGTCATGGAGGAAACGTAATAGTCAACGAAGAACGAGTAGAGAATGACGACGGGCAGCGACCCGAAAAGGGCGCCCGCCATCAGTGATCCCCACTCGAAGACATCGCCTCGAACCAGCTCCGTCAGGACACCGACTGGGACAGTCTTGTTTTCCGAGGATTGGATGAAGGTGAGTGCATAGATGAACTCATTCCACGACAATGTGAAGGCAAAAATGCCCGCCGAGATCATTCCCGGCACTGCCAGCGGCAATATGACCCTGACGAGGATCTGCCAGCGGGACGCGCCATCGACGAGCGCGCTCTCTTCGAGCTCGAAGGGTATGGAGCGGAAATAGCCCATGAGCAGCCAGGTGCAGAAAGGAATGAGGAATGTCGGATAGGTGAAGATCAGGGCCCAGCGCGTGTCGTAGATGCCGAACTTGAAGACGATAACGGCAAGGGGAATAAAGAGGATCGAAGGCGGAACCAGGTAGGCAAGGAAGATCATCAGGCCCACCGAACGCGACCCCGAAAACCGGATGCGTTCGATGGCATAGGCGGCGAAGACCGAAGCGGCGAGTGAAAGGAAGGTTGCGCATACGGAAATCACCACCGTGTTCCACAGCCAGCCTGGATAGGAGGTCTCGAATAAGAGGTACTTGATGTGGTCGAGCGTCGGGCCGACCACCCAGAACGGGCTGAAATTGCTGTAGTCGGTCAGCTGCGAATTCGGCTTCACCGCGGTGATCGCCATCCAGTAGAACGGGAAAAGCAGCACGAAGACGAAGACCGCAAGCGGCAGGTACAGCACCACAATGCGTCGCGGCAGGCGATTGAGATAGCTCATGCCCTGCGCATCGTCGGTAAGCGGTTGGGCGTTGCTCTGTTCGGTAATGCTCATGATGCTGTCCTCCTTGTTCCGCTCAATCCTGTCCGCCCTGTTGCCACTTGCGGCGCTGCAGGCCGAAGAAGCTGAACAGGATCGAGGCAAGCAGGAACGGGATCATGGCAACCGCAATCGCGGCTCCTTCGCCGAGCTGGCCGCCGGGGATGCCGCGCTGGAACGACAGGGTCGCCATAAGGTGCGTGGCATTGACCGGGCCGCCCTTGGTCAGAACGTAGATCAGCTGAAAATCGGTGAAGGTAAAGAGCACCGAGAAGGTCATCACCACCGCGATGATTGGCGTCAGCATGGGCAGTGTGATGAAGCGGAAACGCTGCCACGGCGTTGCCCCATCGAGCGAAGCCGCCTCGTGCAGCGACTGCGGGATCGTCTGCAAGCCGGCAAGCAGCGAGATGGCGACGAAGGGAATGCCGCGCCAGACATTGGCGGCGATCACGGAAGCGCGCGCATTGTTGGGTTCGCCGAGGAAGTTGATCGGGGTGTCGATCCAGCCGAGCTGCATGAGCGACCAGGATATGATCGAGAACTGCGCATCGTAGATCCACCAGAAGGCGAGGGCGGAAAGGACGGTCGGCACGACCCAGGGCAGAAGGATGATTGCCCGGAAAAACGACTTGAACGGCAGGTTCTCGTTGAGAATGAGTGCGAGCCACAGGCCAAGGATGAATTTCAGGATCGAGGCGAAGAGCGTGTAGAAGACGGTGTTGCTGACGGCCATCCAGAACACCGAGTCGCCCGCCAGCGCCTCGTAGTTTTCAAGGCCGATGAAGACGCCGTCGCGCCCGATCTTCGCATCGGTGAAGCCGAGCCAGACCCCGAGGCCGAGCGGATAGGTCAGAAAGCACAGGAGAAAGACCGCTGCAGGCAGCATGAACAGTGCGCCGATGGCGGTATTGCTGCGCGCGAAGGAGCGGAAGGCGGATTCCTGCTTTGCGGTTTGCGTCATTGTCATCGGAAGTCTCCGGTTTCCTCGTCAGCGCTGGAGGATCTTCCGCCGCGCTGGCGGCGGAAGATCGTTCGCATGCCTAAAGCGTGTAGTAGCGGTTGGCGCGCTTTTCCGCCTGGGCGATGGCGTCTTCCGGCGACATCTGGCCGGTTACGGCGGTCGCATACATGTCGACGAGCACGTAGTCGGCCATCACGCCGGCCGAAGCGGTTCCGAGCGGACCGGCATAGCCGTTCGGCCGCAGCGTCTCGGATGCCTTGGCATAGGCGGCATGGATCGGGTTCGATGTCCAAACCGGATTTGCTGCAAATTCCTTCAGCGGCTGGCAGCAATAGGCACTGGCCCCCGTGATCCAGGCGTTCATATTGTCGGCCTGATACATGAACTGCAGATAGGCTTTTGCAGCTTCCGGATATTTGGTGTGCTTGAAGATCGAAATCGTCGAAGTCTGGTGCAACTCGACCGACTGTCCGACCGGACCGATTGGCAGGTTGACCGAGCGCATGTCGTCGGCAATCGCCTTCATGGCCGGATCCTTGATCGCGGCATAATACACCGAAACGCCGTTGGCGGTCAGCGATACCTGGCCGGCAAGGAATGCACGGTTGTTGTTGACGTCCTGCCAGCTTTCGGTGCCCGGAATGAAGGTCTTGTATAGCTCCTGCGCGTACTTGACCGATGCGAGCGTCTCGGGGCTGTTGATGACAACCTTGCCGCTCTCGTCGACCATCTTGCCGCCATGGCTCCACAGCAGCCAGTGAGCGTAGTTGTTGCCGTCGCCGACAGCCTTGCCGTGCGGGAAGCCGGCGGGCGTTCCCTTGGCATGCAGGGCCTTGCAGAGCTCGAGGAAGCCCGCCGTGTCTTTCGGAAACTCGCTGAAACCCGCAGCCTTCATGTGGCTGTCGCGATAAACGACGGCATTGCCGATGGCGCAGAGCGGCAGCGCGATGAACTTGCCATCGCGCTTGGCATAGCCTTCAAGACCCGGATACCAGCCGCCATGCGCCGAGCCGAGATATTCGCCAAGCTCCGTCACGTCGACGAGCTTGTCAGGATATTGCTGCGGATCGTCGAACCAGCTCATGACCATGTCGGGACCGGAGCCGACATTGGCGGCGACAGCCGCCTTCGGGCGAACGTCTTCCCAGCTTTCCTTGTCGATGCGCACCTGAACGCCGGTGGCGTCGGTGAACTTCTTGGTGTTTGCGAGCCAGGCCGCCTCTTCGGCCGGAACGAACGGCACCCAGCGCAACAGACGAAGCGTGGCGCCTTCCTCCGGCTTGTATGCCGGCGCCGACTGGGCGAAGGCTGGGGTGAGGCCGAAGCGATTGAGCCCGGCAGCCGCGACGAGCCCTGCTGACGCGCCAAGAAGATGTCTTCTATTGATGGTCATTGATTCTCCTCCATGGTTTAAGTCCTCTCCCGGAACGCTCCCACGTTCCCGGCAAATTGCATTCGGGGACAATTATGCACGGCGCCTGCTGCCCCGAACGGCAGGCAGCCGCTTGTCAAACCAGGCGCTGGCCCGTTTCCGCGTCGAACAGATACGTGGCTTCCGCGTGGATGGAGAGCCCGATTGTCTCGCCGGGCTTGGCGCTGACGCGCTGGTGAAAGACGCCGGTAATATCATCGCCGCCAATACGCATGATCATCTGGGTTTCCGAGCCGGTCGGCTCGATGACCACGACCTCTGCCGGGATGCCACCGCTGCTGATGGTCATGTGTTCGGGGCGCAGCCCATAGATCAACGCGCGTCCCTTGGCACTCTCCGGCGCCTTCGCGACGGGGAGGACGATGCCCTTGTCGGTCACGAACTTCGCGTTGTCGTTCGGGTCGAGCTTGCCCTTGATCATGTTCATTGCCGGCGAGCCGATGAAGCTTGCCACAAACAGATTAGCCGGCTGATCGTAGAGTTCGAGCGGCGCACCGATCTGCTCGACGATACCGTCATGCATGACCACGATCTTGTCGGCCATGGTCATGGCTTCGATCTGGTCGTGCGTCACATAGACTGTCGTGGTCTTCAGGCGCTGGTGCAGTTCCTTGATTTCCGCCCGCATGGCAACGCGGAGCTTCGCGTCGAGGTTCGACAGGGGCTCGTCGAAAAGAAAGACCTGCGGGTCGCGAACAATGGCGCGCCCCATCGCGACACGCTGGCGCTGGCCGCCCGAAAGCTGCCGCGGAAAACGTTCGAGAAGATGCGACAGGCCGAGGATTTCCGCAGCGGGCTTCACCCGCTTGTCGATCTCCGACTTCGGTGCGCCCTTGAGCTTGAGCGAGAAAGCCATGTTGTCGGCAACGGTCATATGCGGATAAAGCGCATAATTCTGGAATACCATGGCGATATCGCGCTCTTTCGGCGCGAGACCGTTGACGACCTGGCCGCCAATGCGGATTTCGCCGGCCGAGATGTTTTCAAGTCCCGCCAGCATGCGCAGCAACGTGGACTTGCCGCAGCCGGAGGGGCCGACAAGAATAACGAATTCGCCATCGGCAATCTCGATATCGACGCCCTTGATGACCGGGTGCGTCCCGAATGATTTTCGTACGTTGGCGAATTCAACCGATGCCATGCGTTCTCCTCCAAATTTCGTCCCTGTGGCCGCGATTCTGCCGACCGCTGCCGTCGATATTGTATTAGCCGCGTCCGACAAGCGGCATCTTCGTTGCCATGATCGTCATTGTCAGCACGTTTGCTTCCAGAGGCAGGCTCGCCATGTGCACGACGGCGTCACCAATATGGTGGGCAGGGATCGTCGGCTCGCTTGCCGTCTCGCCGTTCGCCTGCAGGACACCGCTGGACATTTTCGACGTCATTTCCGTGCCGGCATTGCCGATATCAATCTGCCCGCAGGCAATGTCGAACGGACGGCCATCGAGCGCGGTCGATTTGGTAAGACCCGTCACGGCGTGCTTTGTTGCGGTATAGGGCGCCGAATGGGGCCTGGGCGTCTGCGCGGAGATCGAGCCATTGTTGATGATACGTCCGCCGCGCGGCGTCTGCGCCTTCATCAGTTTCATGGCCTGTTGCGTGCAGAGGAACACGCCGGTCAGGTTTGCCCCGACAATGGCGCTCCAATGATCGAAAGTGAGTTCTTCCATCGGAATGTTCGGAACATTCACGCCGGCATTGTTGACGAGGAGATCGAGGCGTCCGAACTCCGATTGGATTGCATCGAAGAGCCCCGAAACCGATTGGGGATCGCTGACATCCGCTGTGATCGCCTTGACATTGCCGCCTGTCTCGGCGGCGAGCGCCTTTGCCGTATCCTCAAGCACATCCTCGCGCCGCCCGGAGATGACGACCGTATAGCCCGCACCGAGAAGCGCTGCCGAAATTGCTCGGCCAACACCTGTGCCACCGCCGGTGACAAGGGCAATCTTGCCCTTGCCGGATTCCTGATTGTAAGCCATGCCCTAAATGTTCCCGCCGAGTTCGTCTTCGATATGCGCCTTGATGATGTCATCGAAGGCGGTTTCAGCCTTGAAGCCTAATGCTGTGGCCCGTTTCGTATCGAAATCCGTGGCCCAGCCTGCAACGATCTTCTGGATTGTTGCATCCGGCTCGCGCCGGATCAACCTTACAGCTTTTTCCCCGGCAACGCGTTGCAGAGCCGCAATTTCCTCGCCTACCAGGGCGGAGAGGCCAGGCATGGAAAGATTGCGCCGGTCGCCGACCTTTTCGAGATCAAGGTTTGCAGCGTGAAGAAAGAACCCGACGGCCGAACGCGGACTTGCGAACCAGTGGCGAACGTTTTCGTCCACCGGCAACACCGCTTCCTGGCCGACAAGCGGTTCGCGCAGAATATTGGAAAAGAAGCCGGACGCCGCCTTGTTGGGCTTGCCCGGGCGGATGCAGATCGTCGGCAGGCGAATGCCTATGCCATCGAAGAAGCCGCGGCGGCTATAGTCGGAGAGCAGAAGTTCGCAAATCGCCTTCTGCGTGCCGTAGCTCGTCAGAGGTGTCGTGAAGAACTCATCGCCGATCTTTTCCGGGAAGGGCTGTCCAAAGACCGCTATGGACGAAGCAAAGACGACGCGTGGCCTGTAGGGCGACTTGGCGCTCTCGAGCCTGATCGCTTCGAACAACTGCCGTGTGCCATCAAGGTTTACCTTGTAGCCTTTTTCGAAATCGGCTTCGGCTTCGCCAGAAACGATCGCAGCGAGATGAAAGATGAGGTCGGGGCGGCTCGCAATCAGTGATTCGGCGACGCCGGGTTCCGAAAGGTCGGCAGCACGCGAGGTCGAAATGCTTGCGAGCGAAGCTGGAGCATCAGGCTTGATGACATCGACGAGAATGAGCTTTTCAATGTCCCTGCCAAGCGCGCCCGGCTGCGATGCGATCTTGTCGAGCAATTTGCGGCCAACCATTCCGGCTGCACCGATGACCAGTACGTGCATGGGCAAGAATCCTCCGAAGGGCCTCTCCCAAGACCCGAAACACTTAACGATGACAGCGCTGTCATAAAGTTATGCACACTGACTAGCATTCATCAAGCGTTTTATGGTAGCGCTGTCATAAAATAAATTTCGTCAGCCGTCCGGATTGACATGCCGCGCAAACGCAACGCTCATCGCAGCCCTGACCTGCCGACCCTGGCGGATGTCGCGCGTCTTGCCGGCGTCAGCGAAATCACGGCATCGCGTGTCGTTCGCGATCGTGGACCAATCGCCGATTCTACCCGCACGCGCGTCCTCACCGCGATCGCCGAGCTTGGCTATATTCCAAACCGCGCCGCCGGCAGCCTCGCCTCCGCCGGCTCGACACTGATGAGCGTGCTGCTGCCGTCCCTCTCCAACATCGTCTTTCCAGACGTTCTGCGCGGAATTCATTCGGCGCTGACACATACGGCCTACCAGCCCGTCATCGGCGTGACAGACTACGATCCGCTGATCGAAGAGCGCATCCTACTATCGTTTCTAGCCTGGCAGCCTGCGGCAGTGATCCTCGCGGGGTTGCACCATACCCCGACCGCGCGCCGTCACCTCGAACATGGACGGTTTCGCGTCGCCGAACTCATGGACATAGACGGCGACCCTGTCGATATCGCCGTCGGCATGTCACACCGGCAGGCGGGCTATGAAACCGGCCGCCACCTGGTTCAGCGCGGCTATCGCCGGTTCGGCTATGCCGGGCATAGCGTCGCTACGGACGATCGCGCCAGCGCCCGCTACGAAGGGCTCTGCACCTCTTTGCGCGAGGCCGGGCTTTCGCTGATTGCCGAGCACAGGCAGCCTGGTCCGAGTTCGACGAAGGCGGGGCGGGAGTCGCTGGAAATACTCCTTGGTGCCGAGCCTTCCCTCGACGTCGTGGTCTTTCCCAACGACGATATGGCGATGGGCGGCATTTTCCATTGCATGCACAGCGGGATTGCAGTCAGGGAAAAGCTCGGTATCTTTGGCTTCAACGGGCTCGACATAGGGCAGGCCATGCCGATGCCACTTTCGACCATTCTGTCCCGGCGTTTTCTCATCGGGCTGACGGCGGCCGAGAAGCTCATCGAAAGTCGTGAGAGGCCGCAGGAGAAGACAATCATCAACACCGGCTTCGATATTATCGAGGGCGCCACGGCCTGAAAAAGGCGCAGTTTCGCATTGCGCTCGATTGACATGTGATCATTTTCGTTTTCGTATAATGCGCGAAAAAACGAAAATGAAAGTTCCTCTCCATGTTCCTTTCCTCCCGGCACGCCGAAATCATCGAAATGGCCAAGGAACATGGGCGCGTCCTCGTTGACGATCTCGCGCTTCATTTCAATGTGACCCCGCAGACGATCCGTAAAGATCTGAACGACCTCTGCGACCAGCGCCTGCTCAACCGAATCCATGGCGGCGCTCTTTTTCCATCAGGCATTCAGAACCTGGAATATGAATCGCGCCGCCTGATTGCCGCAGCGGAGAAGGAAGCAATCGGACGCGCCGCCGCCGGCCTGATACCTGACAATGCATCGCTCTTCGTCAACATCGGGACGACCACGGAAGCGGTCGGACAGGCCCTGCTTGATCGCAAGGGCCTCATGATAATTACCAATAATATCAACGTTGCCAATAAGTTGCGTGTCTATCCGGATATCGAGGTGGTCATCGCTGGCGGCGTCGTCCGGGGCTCGGATGGCGGCATTGTCGGTGAGGCGGCGGTCGATTTCATCCGCCAGTTCAAGGTGGATTTTGCCGTCATCGGCACCTCCGCGATCGATGCCGACGGCGCGCTTCTCGACTTCGATTTTCGCGAAGTGAAGGTGGCGCAGGCAATCATGGCGAATGCGCGCCACGTGATTCTCGTTTCCGATTCCACCAAGTTCGAGCGCACCGCGCCGGTACGGATCGGGCATCTTTCGCAGGTCCACACCTTCATCACCGATCGATGCGAGAGCGAGGCCATCCGCAGAATTTGCGCCGATGCCGACGTACGCCTGATTGAAACATCGGCTTGATTGGGGCTCTTGTGCGGGGCGAAGTTGCGCTATATAGTTCATTTCAGTTTCGTATTGCTTTCGTAATCGCCTCATGTATGTTTCGCAATTGCGAACAAATGGTGCGCTGCGAAATCATGGGTGGGGATTGCCGGGCTTGGCTGAACAGATCTACGATATCTTCGTGATCGGCGGTGGCATCAATGGATGCGGCATCGCCCGTGATGCTGTTGGCCGTGGCTTTTCAGTGTTCCTCGCGGAGATGAACGATCTTGCCAGCGGCACGTCCTCCGGTTCGACCAAGCTCATCCACGGCGGCCTGCGTTACCTTGAATATTATGAATTCCGGCTTGTACGTGAATCATTGATGGAACGCGAGGTGCTTTGGGCCAACGCGCCGCATATCATCTGGCCGATGCGTTTCGTCTTGCCGCACCATGCGGGCCTTCGCCCTGCCTGGCTGTTGCGCCTGGGCCTCTTCCTCTACGACCATATTGGCGGGCGCAAGAAGCTGCCGGCAACGCGCACGCTCGACATGACCCGCGACCCGGCAGCCAAGCCGCTTAAATCGCTTTATACCCGCGCCTTCGAATATTCGGATTGCTGGGTCAATGATGCGCGCTTCGTTGCGCTCAATGCGCGCGATGCCGCGGATCGCGGCGCTGTCGTGCGCACCCGCACCCGCGTCGTGAGCGCCCGGCGCGACGCCGAGACCTGGACCTTGACCCTGAAGGACGGTTTGACCGGCGAGACGGAGGAGGTTCGCGCCCGTCTCGTCGTCAATGCCGCGGGACCCTGGGTCGATGAGGTGTTGACGGGCGTCGTCGGCGCCAATGACGCCCACAATGTGCGGCTCGTGCAGGGCAGCCACATCGTCGTGCGCAAGAAGTTCGACGATCCGCGCGCTTATTTCTTCCAGAACACCGATGGCCGCATCATATTCGCTATTCCCTACGAGCAGGATTTTACCCTTATCGGCACCACCGACCAGGATTATCACGGCAATCCCGCCGAGGTGAAAATCAGCGACGCCGAGATCGATTATCTTTGCGCCGCGGCGAGCGAATACTTCGTCGAACCGGTCAAACGCGAACATGTCGTGTGGACCTATTCCGGCGTGCGCCCGCTTTATGACGACGGTGCGTCCAAGGCGCAGGAAGCGACCCGCGACTACGTCCTCAAGGCCGACGCGGTGGAAGGTAAGGCGCCGCTTCTCAACATCTTTGGCGGCAAGATCACGACCTACCGCCGGCTGTCGGAACATATGCTGGAAAAGATCGAAGCGTTTCTCGGAAAGCGCGGCCAGCCCTGGACCGCTGCCGGCAAGCTGCCCGGCGGTGATTTTGCGGCGACTGCGTTCGATGCCGAATTGCAGAAACTGAAAACCGACTACCCTTTTCTTGATGCGACGCATGCGCGGCGGCTGTTCCGCCTTTACGGCACCAAGGCGCGCACGCTGCTTGGCAAGGCCACGTCGATCGAGGACCTGGGCAAGAATTTCGGTTCCGATCTCTACGAGGCCGAAGTACGCTACCAGATTGCACATGAATGGGCGGTCACGGCGCAGGACGTGTTGTGGCGCCGCACCAAGAAGGGTTTGCACCTGACTGCCGACGAGGCTGCCGCGCTCGACCGCTTCATGGAAGATGCGGTGGACCGGCGGCGCAGGCTGGCGGCCGAATAGACTGGAATGAAATCGGGCGATGGGACGGAGGGTCCACATCGCCGGGGCGGTAAGCGTCGCTCAAAGGGAGGACCACGAATGCTTGAATTGCGCGATGTATCGAAGGTGGTGGGCGGCAAGCCCCATCTCAGCGATATTTCGCTGACTTTGCAGCACGCCACGCTGAACGTGCTGCTGGGGCCGACGTTGTCGGGCAAGACCAGCCTGATGCGCATTATGGCCGGCCTTGACGTGCCGACCTCGGGTTCGGTGTGGTTCGATGGCAAGGATGTGACCGGTATTCCGGTGCAAAAGCGCTCGGTTGCGATGGTCTATCAGCAGTTCATCAATTATCCGGCCTTCACCGTCTATGAGAACATTGCCTCGCCGATGCGCGTTGCCGGTCTGGACGCCAAGACCATCGATCGCGAAGTGCGCAAGGCGGCCGAGCTGTTGAAGCTGACGCCATATCTCGACCGCACGCCGCTTAATCTTTCGGGCGGCCAGCAGCAGCGCACCGCGCTCGCGCGTGCCATCGTCAAGAACGCCAAGCTCGTGCTCCTTGATGAACCGCTGGCCAATCTCGACTACAAGCTGCGCGAGGAACTGCGCCAGGAACTGCCGAAGATTTTCGCGGAGTCGGGCACGATCTTCGTCTACGCGACAACCGAACCGCATGAGGCGCTCCTGCTTGGCGGAAATACGGCTACGCTGGCTGAAGGCCGCATCACCCAGTTCGGGCCGACCATCGATGTCTTCCGCCGCCCCGATGATTTGATCACCGCCCAGACTTTTGCCGACCCGCCGCTCAATACCATCGCGCTGGCAAAGTTCGGCAAGGCCTTCCAGCTCGAGGGCGGGGTGACACTGCCGGTGCCGCCGCATCTCGCTGATTTCGCCGACGGGACCTATACGATCGGTTTCCAGCCGCACCATATCGAGACGACGCGGGCGCATCCCGATGAGATCGCCCTGAAGGCGACGGTCACGGCGACTGAGATCACCGGTTCTGAGAGCTTCGTGCACCTTTCCTTCGCCGATGCGCGCTGGACCATGCTGACCCATGGCATTCATATCTACGCACCCGATGAGCAGATCGACATTTTCATCGACCCACGCAACCTGATGATTTTTGACGCGGCCGGCAATTCCGTCACCCGCGGTCAGAAACGCGCGGCATAGGGGCTGGCCATGGCACGCATCGACCTCAATCATATTCGCCACGCCTACGTCCCCAACCCGAAGTCGGACAAGGATTATGCACTGAAGGAAGTGCACCACAGCTGGGAGGACGGCGGCGCCTATGCCCTGCTCGGTCCCTCCGGCTGCGGCAAGACCACGCTCCTCAACATTATCTCGGGTCTCCTCCATCCGTCGCACGGGCAATTGCTGTTCGATGGCGAGGACGTCACCAACCTTTCGACCCAGGAACGCAATATCGCGCAGGTGTTCCAGTTTCCGGTCATCTACGACACGATGACCGTATACGATAACCTCGCCTTTCCCTTGCGCAACCGCGGCGTTCCAGCAGCCGAAGTCGACCGCAAGGTCAAGGAAACGCTGGAGATGATCGATCTGGCAAGCTGGGCCAACAAGAAGGCGCGTGGCCTGACGGCGGACCAGAAGCAGAAGATTTCGCTCGGCCGCGGCCTCGTCCGCTCCGACGTCAATGCCATCCTCTTCGACGAGCCGCTCACGGTCATCGATCCGCACATGAAGTGGGTGCTGCGCTCCCAGTTGAAGGTGCTGCACCAGCGCTTCGGCTATACCATGGTATACGTCACCCACGATCAGACCGAAGCCCTCACCTTCGCCCAGAAGGTGGTGGTTATGTATGACGGCGAGATCGTGCAAATCGGCACGCCGGAAGAATTGTTCGAGCGGCCAAAACACACTTTCGTCGGCTATTTTATCGGCTCTCCCGGCATGAATGTGATGCCGGTCGAGATCGAGTCCGGCGCCGCCCGCATTGGCGAGCATCAGATTCAGCTGCCGTCGCCAGCGGCTCCCATAGGCGGCAAGGTCGAACTCGGCATCCGCCCGGAATATGTGCGGCTCGGCCGCCTCGGCATGCCCGTTCAAATCGCCAAGGTCGAGGATATTGGCCGCCACAAGATCGTGCGCACCCGCCTCGGCACTCAGGAGATCGCCGTTATTGTCGGCGAAGGCCAGGAAATTCCGGCCGAACCGCACATCGCCTTCGATCCGAAGGGCATCAATATCTACGCCGATTCCTGGCGCGTGGGAGGGAACTGATTATGCATGGTATGACCTTTTGGTCCGCGACCCTCCGCACACTGGCAGGAGGCAACAGCCATGGATAAGACCTGGAACAACAAGGCCTGGCTCATGGTGCTGCCGGTGCTGTTGCTGGTGGCGTTTTCGGCCGTCATTCCGTTAATGACCGTCGTCAACTATTCGGTGCAGGATACGTTCGGCAACAATCAGTTCTTCTGGGCCGGCACAGAATGGTACGAGGAAATCCTGCATTCGGACCGCTTTCACGCAGCGCTCGGTCGCAATCTCGTCTTCTCTTTCATCATCCTCGCCATCGAGGTGCCGCTCGGCATCGTCATCGCCCTGAATATGCCTCGCCGTGGCTGGGGCGTTCCCGTCTGCCTCGTCCTGATGGCGCTGCCGCTGCTCATTCCCTGGAATGTCGTCGGAACGATCTGGCAGGTTTTCGGCCGCAACGATATCGGCCTTCTCGGCCACACGCTGGAAAGCCTCGGCATCAAGTACAATTATGTGCAGAACCCGCTGCACGCCTGGTTCACGGTCATTATCATGGACGTGTGGCACTGGACGAGCCTCGTCGTACTCCTTTGCTATGCCGGTCTCGTCTCGATCCCCGATGCTTTCTACCAGGCTGCCAAGATCGATGGCGCGTCGCGCTGGGCGGTCTTCCGCTACATCCAGCTGCCGAAGATGAACCGCGTGCTGCTCATCGCCGTGCTCCTGCGCTTCATGGACAGTTTCATGATCTACACCGAGCCCTTCGTCGTCACCGGCGGCGGTCCCGGCAATTCCACGACATTCCTGTCGATCGACCTCGTCAAGATCGCCATTGGCCAGTTCGACCTAGGGCCGGCAGCAGCAATGTCGATCATCTACTTCCTGATCATCCTTCTCCTGTCATGGATATTCTATACCGTCATGACCAACTACGATGCGGAGCGCTGACATGTCGGTGCAGAACGAAACCCTTGCACGCACAAGCGGACGGCCTGCCGCCGAGCAGGGGCAGATCGACAAGGCGCTGGCCCGCAGGATGCGTCGGCGTGGGGACGAGTCGAAATTCTGGTGGCTGGTCCCGACGCTGTACATCATCTTCCTGCTGCTTCCGATCTATTGGCTCGTCAACATGAGCTTCAAGACCAACCAGGAGATTTTGACCACTTTCACGCTGTGGCCGCAAAATCCGACACTTCACAATTACGCGGTGATTTTCACCGACCCGTCATGGTATCGCGGCTACATCAATTCGATCATCTATGTCGTCATGAACATGGTGATTTCGGTGCTGGTTGCCCTGCCTGCGGCCTATGCCTTCTCGCGCTATCGCTTCCTTGGCGACAAGCACCTGTTCTTCTGGCTGCTGACCAACCGCATGGCGCCGCCAGCAGTGTTTGCGCTGCCGTTTTTCCAGCTCTATTCGGCATTCGGCCTCATTGATACACATATCGCGGTGGCGCTGGCGCACTGCCTGTTCAACGTACCGCTCGCCGTCTGGATCCTCGAGGGTTTCATGTCGGGCGTGCCGAAGGAGATCGACGAGACCGCCTATATCGATGGCTATTCGTTCCCGCGCTTTTTCGTGAAGATCTTTGTGCCGCTTATCGCGAGCGGTATCGGCGTCGCCGCCTTCTTCTGCTTTATGTTTTCTTGGGTGGAGCTCCTGATCGCCCGTACGCTGACGACAACCGATGCCAAGCCGATTGCGGCAACGATGACACGTACGGTTTCAGCGTCAGGCATGGATTGGGGGCTGTTGGCCGCCGCCGGCGTGTTGACCCTGATCCCGGGCGCCATCGTCATCTACTTCGTCCGCAACTATATCGCCAAGGGCTTCGCCCTGGGGAGGGTGTAATGACGGGCTGGGAGAAGCGTGCGCTGAGGATAGCGGAGGCGCGCGTGCTCGGGAATGCGCCAAGGCCAGCATGCTGTTCTGACTTTAGAATTGCACGGAAGGAGGCCTGACATGGACCTTTCATGGATGGCATGGACCGTGCCGACCGCGCTGTTCTTCATGACGATCTTCCTTCTGCTGATCGGCATGGCGGTGTGGGAATACTTCTCGCCGGGCGGCAATCCCCGCATCGGCATATTGCGCTTTGAAACGACGCGGGGCGACCGGCTTTTCGTGTCGCTGCTCGGCGCCGCCTATATCCATCTTGCCTGGCTTGGCCTCGTTGGTCCCAACCTCTGGTGGGCTCTGGCAATTTCGGTGGTCTACGCCATAGGCGTGTTCCGCTTCGTCTGACGTATGAAATTGAGACAGGGCATTCCGCCCTGTCCCAACAATGCAATCGCAGCAACTCTGGGAGGACAACCATGCGAACGCGATTATTGACGACAACGACAGCAATGGTGCTGTTGTTCGGCGCAGGCAGTGCCTGGGCCGGAATCGATGAGGCCAAGGCGTTCCTCGACAAGGAAATCGGCGACATGTCGACCCTTGATCGCGCTGCTCAGGAAAAGGAGATGCAGTGGTTCATCGATGCCGCCAAGCCCTTCGCGGGCATGGAAATCAAGGTGGTGTCGGAGTCACTGACGACCCACAGCTATGAATCGCAGACACTGGCCCCGGCCTTCACCGCGATCACCGGCATCAAGGTCACTCACGACATCATCCAGGAAGGTGACGTCGTCGAAAAGATCCAGACACAGATGCAGACGGGCCAGAACCTCTACGACGCTTGGGTCAACGACTCGGATCTGATCGGCACGCACTGGCGCTACCAGCAGGTGCGCAACCTGACCGACTGGATGGCTAATGAAGGCAAGGACGTGACCAATCCCGGTCTCGACGTTGACGACTTCATCGGCACCAAGTTCACGACTGCGCCCGACAAGAAGCTCTATCAGCTTCCCGATCAGCAGTTCGCCAATCTCTATTGGTTCCGCTACGACTGGTTCAACGACGAGAAGAACAAGGCCGATTTCAAGGCGAAATACGGCTACGATCTCGGCGTTCCGGTCAACTGGTCGGCCTATGAGGACATTGCCGAATTCTTCAACGGTCGCGAGATCGACGGCAAGAAGGTCTATGGTCACATGGACTACGGCAAGAAGGATCCGTCGCTCGGCTGGCGCTTTACCGATGCCTGGCTTTCCATGGCTGGCAATGGTGACAAGGGCTTGCCCAACGGTCTCCCGGTCGATGAATGGGGCATCAAGGTCGATGCGCAGTCACGCCCTGTCGGCTCGTGCGTTGCCCGCGGCGGCGATACCAACGGACCGGCAGCGGTCTATTCGATCCAGAAATATCTCGACTGGCTGAAGGCTTATGCACCGCCGGAAGCTCAGGGCATGACCTTCTCCGAATCGGGTCCGGTTCCGGCGCAGGGCAATATCGCCCAGCAAATTTTCTGGTACACCGCCTTCACCGCCGACATGGTCAAGCCAGGCCTTCCCGTCGTCAATGCAGATGGCACCCCGAGGTGGCGTATGGCGCCCTCGCCGCATGGTGTCTATTGGAAAGACGGCATGAAGCTCGGCTACCAGGACGTCGGCTCATGGACGCTGATGAAGTCAACGCCCGAGGACCGCGCCAAGGCCGCATGGCTCTATGCGCAGTTCGTAACCTCGAAGACCGTGGACGTGAAGAAGAGCCATGTCGGCCTCACCTTCATCCGCGAATCCACCATCCAGGACAAGAGCTTCACCAAGCGTGCGCCTGAACTCGGCGGTCTGATCGAGTTCTATCGTTCGCCGGCTCGCGTTCAGTGGTCGCCGACGGGCACCAACGTTCCTGACTATCCGAAGCTGGCACAGCTCTGGTGGCAGGCCGTGGGTGACGCTTCTTCCGGTGCCAAGACCGCTCAGGAAGCCATGGACTCGCTTTGCGAGGAGCAGGAAAAGGTGCTCGGCCGCCTCGAGAAATCAGGCGTCCAGGGTGATATCGGTCCGAAGCTGGCCGAGGAGCATGACCTTGCCTACTGGAACGCGGAAGCGGTCAAGGCTGGCAATCTCGCTCCGCAGCTGAAGATCGAAAACGAAAAGGAAAAGCCGCAGACCGTCAACTACGACGAACTGGTCAAGAGCTGGAACAAGTAAGCTTCAAAGATTGGAGCGGGGAGGGGACGGTGCTCCGGCACCGTCCCTTTTTCTATCGGGAGAGAGGACCTCTGGCTTAGCCCGAGAACCCATGGACGTGCATTACACTCCATAAACCTGCAAAAGGCTCTTCATCCGGGCCACTGCAAGGTCAGGCTTGTCGAGCACATTGGCCGCATCCGCAAGCCGGAAGATGTCGGCGTAGTGCACGATGCCACGCGCGGACTGCATACCGGCCGGCATGACGAAGTGGCTTTGGTGGCCATTGAGCCAGGCGAGGAAGACGACACCGGCCTTGTAGTACTGCGTCGGTGCCTCGAATATCTTGCGCGAGAGCGGCACGGTCGGCTCGATCGTCTCGCGAAATGCCTCGGCATCGCCCGCTGCGAGGTGCGCGAGCGCTTTTGATGCCGATGGGGCAACGGCGTCGAAAATGCCGAGAAGAGCGTGGCTATAGCGCTCTCCGTCACCCTCTATCAACTCGGCATAGTTGAAGTCGTCGCCGGTAAAGCAGAGGACGTCGTCGGGCAGGCGCTTGCGCAGCTCAATCTCCTTCGCATTGTCGAGCAGCGAAATCTTGATGCCTTCCACCTTGGCTCGATTGTCGTTGATGACGGCAAGGACAGTTTCGAGCGCGTCTTCAAAACTTGCCGAACCCCAATAGCCGGCAAGATGGGGATCGAACATGTCGCCAAGCCAATGCAGGGTCACCTTTTCCCGCGTCTGCGAGAGGACGGCGTTATAGACGGTGCGGTAGTCATCGGCAGAGCGGGCGACACGTGCGAGTGCACGGCTCGCCATCATCACCGAGCGTCCGCCTTCGCCTTCAATGAAGCCGATCTGGGTCTCGTAGGCGTCGATGACATCCTGAAGCGATTTCGCATCCTGGGGCAACAGCTGGTCCGTTCCGCCACCGCAGGCAAGATCGGCGCCCGAAACGGTCCGCGCCTCGGCGAGCGAGCGGCGGATCAGCTCCTGCGCGGTAGCCCAGTCGACGCCCATGCCGCGCTGCGCCGTGTCCATCGCCTCGGCAATCTTGAAGCCGAGCGACCATAGGTGATGGCGAAATGCCATCGTCGCATCCCAGTCGATCGCGGGCGAGGTCCAGGGATTGGCATCGCGGCGCGGATCGGAAACGACATGCGCCGCGGCATAGGCGATGCGATTGAACGAGGGCGGGGACGATGGTTTGGCAAGCGGCTCGCCGCGCAGGCTATAGGCAGCGCTTACTCCATCTGAGGTCGGCAGGTTGAGGCTGATTGTCATGCGTTCGCTCCCGTACTGACGTCGGATTTTTAGTTTGGAACGTTCCAAAATACAAGAGCTAGGCCGAAAAATTATCGGAAGAGCCAGACAGACATCCGGAAAGAGGTGCGGTGAGGACAAAATCCGCGCAGAACAGCGCCTTTGCGGCATCCTAAAGAAATATCTTGACATATTTGGAACGTTCCAATTAACTGTGCGGCGACTGGGAGAAATCACCTTGAGCAAGACACGGACAAGTATTGTGGACATTGCGCGCGCCGCCGGCGTGTCGAAATCCACCGTGTCGCTGGTCCTCCAGGGCAGTCCGCTGGTTAATGAAAAGACCCGCGAAAAGGTCAGCGCGCTCATCAATGATCTGGGCTATGTCTACAATCGCGGGGCTGCCAATCTGCGCCAGTCGAAATCGAAAATCATCGGCATCGTCGTCAACGATCTGACCAACAGTTTCTTTGCGGAACTGGCTGTCGGCGTCGACATGGTGGTTCAGTCGGCAGGCTATGTCCAATTCCTCGCCCATAGCGGCGAAAGCGTCGACAGGCAGCGCCAGGTCATCGCCTCGATGCGTGAAAACGGCATCGCCGGCCTTATCCTGTCACCGGCACGCGGAACCGAGGCAAGTGACGTCAAGCCGCTCGCCGACAGCGGCATTCCCGTTGTGGTCGTCGTGCGCAATCTGCCTGGTGCGAAGGTATCCACGTTGCTTTCCGACAATTACGCCGGCGCGAAAGCGGCAGTCCGCCACCTCATCAATCTCGGGCACCGCAGCATTGCCTTCATGGGCGGCTTTGCCGATACCGCCGTGTCATCCGACCGGGTGCGGGGATATCGCGATGCCCTGATGGAAGCCGGTATTGCCCTCAACCAAAACTTCGTCATTCATTCTGCGCCCTCGCGCGCCGGCGGCGCCACCGCGGTAGAACGCATGATGTTCTTTGACGAGCGTCCCACTGCGGCGCTGTGCTTCAACGATGCAGTCGCCTTCGGCGTGTGCGATGGCCTTCGCTCCAACGATATCGAGCCGGGCAAGGGCTTTGCAGTCATCGGGTTCGACGATGTCATCGAGGCAAAGACAGCGGTTCCCGCCCTGACGACCGTCTCGGTCGATCCGCAGGGCATGGGCCAGCGGGCGGCACAGCTTTTGATGAAGCAGATCAACGCCGGGCAGGTCGACCAGGAAACACTGGTTACGTCGGTGCGTCTCGTCGTGCGCCAAAGCTGTGGCGCGCCTGTCAGGCAAACGGAGGAATTGGCATGATACGCTGGGGTCTGATTGGTGCGAGCACCATCGCGCATGAATGGGTCATCGATGCGATCCGCGCCAGTGGCGGCGAGATTGTATCGGTCATGAGCACCAATGCCGAGCGCGGGCGCAAATATGCTGACGATCACGGAATTCCCCATTCGGTCACAACGCTCGATGCGTTGTTCAGCGAACAGCCGATCGATGCTGTCTATATTTCGACGACGAATGAACTGCACAAGGACCAGGTGCTCGCCGCAGCGAAGGCAGGAAAGCATGTACTGTGCGAAAAGCCGCTTGCAACGAGCCTCGAGGATGCGCGGGCCATGGTCGAGGCCTGCCGCGCCGCCAATATTGTCTTTGCCACCAACCACCACCTGCGCAACGCGGCAAGCCATACGGCGATGCGCGATGCCATTGCTGCGGGCAAGATCGGCAAGCCGCTCGCCGCCAAGGTCTTCCACGCCGTTTATCTTCCGCCGCATCTGCAGGGCTGGCGCCTGGATCGCCCGGAGGCTGGCGGCGGCGTGATACTCGATATTACGGTCCACGACACCGATACGCTGCGCTACGTGCTTGGCGACGACCCGGTCGAGGCCGTTGCCTTCGGCCAGAAGAGCGGACTTGCCAAACAGGGCCTTGAGGACGGAGTGATGGGCGTCATGCGCTTCAAGTCGGGGCTGATTGCTCTGTTTCATGACGGCTTCACCACGAAATACTCCGAAACGGGCTTCGAAGTGCACGGCACGGAAGGCTCGCTCGTCGGGCATAATGTCATGACGCAAAAGCCGGTCGGCACGGTCATACTCCGCAACGCAGACGGCGAAAGCGAACTAAAGCTCGACCACAAGAATCTCTACGAGAGGGGCCTTGCCAAATTCCACGCCGCCATTGCCGGCGACGGCAGACCTGCAGCGTCGGGCGAGGACGGTGTCTGGTCGCTTGCCGCCGGCATCGCCGTTACGGAAGCTGCGCGGACCGGAACCGCCCAAAAGATCAATCCAGGCCTTTGAAAGCACGATCCAAGAGCATGAACAAGCACATAACCCCCGAAGAGGCCGCGAACCTCATTCCTGACGAAGCCATCGTCTCCGTCTCATCGTCGAGCGGGCTCGGTTGCCCCGACCTGATGCTGAAGGCGATCGGCGCGCGCTTCGAGGCTACGGGTCACCCGCGTGATCTGACGACCCTGCATCCGATAGCCGCCGGCGACATGAGCGGGATCAAGGGCGTCGACTACATTGCGAGGAAGGGGCTTTTGAAGAAGATCGTCGGCGGTTCCTACCCGTCGGGCCCGTCCAGCGCCGAGCCTCCTTTGATCTGGCAGATGATCGGCAATGACGAGGTTGCTGCATACAATGTGCCCTCAGGCATTCTCTTCGACATGCACCGTGAGGCTGCCGCCAAGCGTCCGGGCGTCTTGACCAAGGTCGGGCTCGACACATTCGTCGATCCCGACCGCCAGGGTTGCGCCATGAATGCATCCGCCGCGAAGGAACCGTTGGTGCGCAAAATCGAATTCGATGGCGAAGAATGGTTGTTCTTCAAGCCGATCGTACCGCAGGTCGCTATCATCCGTGCAACGACCGCCGACGAGCGCGGCAATCTCACCTACGAGCATGAAGGCGCTTATCTCGGTGGCTTCGATCAGGCGCTCGCGGTGCGCAACAATGGCGGCATCGTTATTGCGCAGGTCAAGCGGATCACCAAGAGCGGCTCGATGAAGCCGCACGACGTGCGCGTTCCCGGCATCCTTGTCGATTATGTCGTGGTCGATCCGGAACAGAAGCAGACAACACAGACGCTGTATGATCCGGCTATTTCCGGCGAGATATTCCATCCGCTCGAAGATTTCGAACTGCCGGATTTCAATATCCAGAAGGTCATCGCGCGACGGGTCGCGACGGAACTCGAGGCGGGCAGTGCTGTCAATCTCGGCTTCGGCATTTCGGCAAACGTGCCGCGCATCCTGCTTGAAGAGGGTTTGCACGGTGCCGTCACCTGGGTCATCGAACAGGGTCCGGTCGGCGGCATTCCGCTTCTGGACTTTGCCTTCGGTTGCGCCTCGAATGCCGAGGCTTTTGTGCCGTCGCCGCACCAGTTCACCTATTTCCAGGGCGCTGGTTTCGATGCGTCGCTGCTCTCGTTCCTGGAAATCGACAAGAGCGGTTCTGTCAACGTATCGAAGCTGAGTTTCCGCCCGCATGTGACCGCTGGCGCCGGCGGCTTCGTCGATATCACGGCGCGCGCTCGCAAGATCGTCTTCTCGGGCATGTTCAATGCCGGGGCGAAAGTACATGTCGAAGGCGGAAAGCTGGTTATCGAAAGGGAAGGCAAGCTCAAGAAGCTGGTCAACGAGGTTGAGCATGTCACCTTCTCCGGTCGCCGCGCCATCGAGCAGGGGCAGGACATCACCTACGTGACCGAGCGCTGCGTCATGGCGCTGCGTCCCGAAGGCGTCGTGCTGACTGAAATCGCCCCCGGCGTCGATCTCCAGGCCCATATTCTCGACCAGTCCGAATTTCCTCTGGTTGTCGCGCGCGACCTGAAACAGATGGATGCCCGCCTCTTCCAGCCGCAGCCGCTCGGCCTCGAATTGCCGCACAAGCCCCAGAGGACGATCCATGGCTGACCCGCGCATCACCGTCACCTTCGCCGGTCACGTCGCCACGATCACCGTCTCGCGCCCGGAAAAGCTTAATGCCTTCGATCTCGATATGCTGAAGGAACTGAGTGCGGCCTGCGACGCTGTCGAAGCCAACGCCGAAACGCGCGTCGCGATCCTGACCGGCGCCGGCAAGGCGTTCTCGGCCGGCGGCGATATCAAGGCCTGGGCAGCGATGACGCCCAACGAGTTCGGCCATGCCTGGGTGCGCTTCGGTCACCGCGTGTTCGAACGCCTTGCGACCTTGCGCGTGCCGCTTATCGCCGCGCTCAATGGTCATGCGCTGGGCGGCGGGCTCGAGCTTGCTGCAACTGCCGATATCCGCATTGCGGAAGCCCAGATCAAGCTTGGCCTGCCTGAAACCGGCCTCGGCATGGTGCCGGGCTGGTCGGGAACGCAGCGCCTTGTCCGGCGCTTCGGCGCGCAGGTCGTGCGCCGCATGGCGCTCGGCGGCGAAATCTTCAGTGCAGGGGAAGGCTTGGGCCTCGGCGTTATCGACCACGTCGTCGAAACGGGCGGGGCGGTTGCAACGGCAACGGCCTATGCGGAACGTATTGCCAAGCGCGGACCGGCTGCCGTCGAAGTGGCCAAACTGATGATTGCTTCGGCCAATGGCGAAGACAACGGAACGGCGGTCGAAGCGCTGGGCTCGATCCTCGTCGCAAAGACAGCGGACCTTAAGGAAGGTGTTTCGGCCTTTGCCGAAAAGCGCGAACCCGCATTCAAAGGAGAATGGTAATGACGATTCTGGTGCGCCCACAGGCGCTCGAAGATTTCAAGGTGCGCGAATTTCAGCTGTTGATCGATGGCCGGTGGGTCGATGGTTCCGGCGGCGCTTCCATCGAGCGCAAGAGCCCGGGACATGGTGTCGTCGTCTCCCGCTATCAGGCCGCAACGAAATCCGACGCGGAACGCGCCATCGCCGCAGCACGCCGCGCCTTCGATACGGGTACCTGGTCCCGCATGACCGGCGCAGAGCGCTCGAACATTCTGCTCAAGGCTGCCGAACTGATTGCCGCGCGTTCCGATGAACTCGCCTATCTCGATTGCATCGAGTCGGGCAAGCCGATCAGCCAGGCCAAGGCCGAACTCGTCGGCGCCGTGGATATCTGGCGCTATGCCGCTGCGCTCGGCCGGGATCTCCATGGCGAGAGCTATAATACGCTCGGTGAAGGCACGCTCGGGGTGGTCCTGCGCGAAGCGATCGGCGTCGTTTCGATCATAACGCCGTGGAATTTTCCGTTCCTTATCGTCAGCCAGAAACTGCCTTTCGCCCTGGCGGCTGGTTGCACGGCCGTGGTCAAGCCATCGGAACTTACTTCCGGCTCGACGCTTGTGCTTGGCGAGATACTGATGGAAGCCGGCGTTCCTGCCGGTGTCGTCAATATCGTGACGGGAACCGGCGCGGAAGTCGGTGCGCCCATGACCGTCCATCCCGACGTCGACATGGTGTCCTTCACCGGCTCGACGCTGGTCGGCAAGCTCACCATGGCCAATGCCGCTCAGACCTTGAAAAAGGTCTCGCTGGAACTTGGCGGCAAGAACCCGCAGATTGTGTTTCCCGATGCGGAACTCGATGATTTCATCGATGCAGCGGTCTTCGGCGCCTATTTCAACGCCGGCGAATGCTGCAATGCCGGTTCGCGACTTATCATCCATCGCGATATCGCTGACGACGTCGTCGCCCGCATCGGCGCTCATTCCGCCAAGGTAAAGGTCGGCGATCCGCTCGATCCGCAGACCAAGGTTGGCGCTATCATCACGCCCGAGCACCTGGCGAAGATCGACGGCTATGTGCGCAATGCAGCAACCGGCGGAGCCAATATCAGCCATGGCGGCGAGCCACTGGAACTTGGCATGGGACAGTTCATGTCGCCGACCATTCTGTCGGCCGTGCAGCCGGACATGGCAGTTGCACGTGAGGAGGTTTTTGGCCCGGTTCTCTCCGTCCTGACCTTCGAAACACTCGATGAAGCGGTTCGCATCGCCAATTCCATCGATTATGGCCTGTCGGCCGGCGTTTGGAGCCGCGATTTCGATACGTGCCTGACGATCGGGCGCCAGGTTCGTGCCGGGACGATCTGGATGAACACCTTCATGGACGGCGCTTCGGAATTGCCGTTCGGCGGCTACAAGCAGTCCGGTCTCGGCCGGGAACTGGGCAGGCATGCGGTTGAGGATTACACGGAAACGAAGACTCTCAACATGCATCTGGGTAGGAGGAAAGTCGTATGGGCGAGCTGATTAAATCGATTGTAAAGCCCCTTCCGCCTATTGTAAGAATGCTCCGGACTTGAGGAATCTCAGTCGGATATTTTGGATTTTTTCTTTTTTCAAATGGGAGGCCTGAAATGAAAAAGTGGATGAATACGGTCGCCGCCGCGGCGATGCTGCTCGGGACTGCAACGGCGGCCCGCGCTGCTGAAAACGTCGAGGTTCTGCATTGGTGGACTTCCGGCGGTGAAGCAACGGCGCTCGAAGTCCTGAAGAAGGATCTCGAGACCAAGGGCATCACCTGGTCTGACATGCCCGTCGCCGGTGGTGGTGGTTCTGAAGCCATGACCGTGCTGCGCGCCCGTGTTACCGCCGGCAATCCGCCGACGTCGGTGCAGTCGCTCGGTTTCGACATCACCGATTGGGCAAAGCAGGGCGCGCTGGCCAATGTCGATGACGTTGCCGACAAGGAAAAGTGGGGCGACGTCATTCCGGAGGCACTGCAGAAGTTCTCCAAGTATGACGGCCACTGGATCGCCGCGCCGGTCAATGTTCACTCGACCAACTGGGTATGGATCAACAAGGCGGCCCTTGACAAGGCTGGCGGCAAGGAACCTGCCAACTGGGACGAGCTGATCGCTCTGCTCGACAAGTTCAAGGAACAGGGCATCACGCCGATCGCCCATGGCGGCCAGCCCTGGCAGGATGCGACCATCTTTGATGCCGTCGTTCTTTCCCTCGGCAATGACTTCTACAAGGCGGCATTCATCGATCTCGACCCCAAGGCCTTGGGCGGCGACAAGATGAAGGAAGCATTCGACCGCATGACCAAGCTGCGCAGCTATGTCGACGACAATTTTTCCGGTCGCGACTGGAACCTTGCTTCGACCATGGTTATCGAAGGCAAGGCCGGCATGCAGTTCATGGGTGACTGGGCCAAGGGTGAATTCGTGAAGGCAAAGAAGGAGCCCGGCGTGGACTTCGTCTGCATGCGCTTCCCGGGCACCCAGGGGTCGGTAACCTTCAACTCCGACCAGTTCCTCTTCTTCAAGAAGAGCGATGCTGACCACAAGAACCAGCTGGTAATGGCATCGGCCATCGAGAGCCCGAGCTTCCAGTCGGCGTTCAACGTGGTCAAGGGTTCGGCTCCGGCTCGCACGGACGTTCCGGATACCGCTTTTGACGCTTGCGGCAAGAAGGCCATCAAGGATCTTGCCGAAGCCAGCAAGGGCGGCACGCTCTACGGCTCCATGGCCCATGGCTATGCGGTTCCTGCTGCCGTGAAGAACGCGATCTATGACGTCGTCACACGTGAATTCAACGGTGAACTGAGCTCCGAAGACGCGGTGAAGGAACTCGTTTCCGCCGTTGACGCTGCGAAATAAGCTTAGTCCTCTATCCGGGGCAGCACATGCCCCGGATAGAATTCTCCGCCCCGTCGCGGCAACGATATAAAACGATATTGATTTAAGAGGTGAGGCTATGGATACCCGCAGCCGCATACAGGACCTTATACCCAAGCTGGTTCTCGGACCGAGCTTTTTGATCGTCCTGATCTTCGTCTATGGCTTTATCATCTATACCGGCATTCTGTCGTTCACGGACAGCAAGATGTTGCCGTCCTATGGATTTGTCGGCTTTGAAAACTACCGCAAGCTGTGGGCGCTGCCGCACTGGTGGCGGGCTATTACCAACCTTGGCATATTTGCCTCGCTCTACATCGTCATCTGCACGGTGCTCGGCCTGGGCCTCGCCATCCTTCTCGACCAGAAGATCCGCATCGAAGGTGTCCTGCGTCCCATCTATCTCTATCCCATGGCGCTGTCGTTCATCGTCACCGGCGTCGCCTGGAAATGGTTTCTCGATCCCGGCATCGGTCTTGAAAACACCATGCACCAGTGGGGTTGGGAGAGCTTTCAGTTCAATTGGATCAAGGACTCGAAGATGGCGATCTATACGGTCGTTATCGCTGCCGTCTGGCAATCCTCCGGCTTCGTCATGGCCATGTTTCTTGCCGGCTTGCGCGGCGTCGACAATGAGATCATCAAGGCGGCGCAGATCGACGGCGCATCGACCGGCATGATCTACCGGCGCATCATCATTCCACTGATGCGGCCCGTGTTTCTTTCCGCCTTCGTCGTTCTCGCGCACCTTGCGATCAAGGCATACGATCTCGTGATCGCCCTGACCGGCGGCGGGCCTGGCCAGGCAACCGAATTGCCGGCGACGTTCATGTATTCCTACACTTTCACCCGCAATTCCATGGGCATTGGCGCCTCATCGGCCATCATCATGCTGATCACGATCTTCGCAATCATCATCCCCTACCTTTATTCCGAAATCAGGGGAGGCAACAAATGAGCGCTCCAAGCCCCGACAATGTGATCAACAGCGGCAAACTCACCCGCGTCGTCATCTATATCGCCCTTCTGGTTTTCGCGTTCTACTATCTGCTGCCACTCTACGTAATGGTGGTGAACTCGCTGAAGACGCTCGATGAAATTCGTCAGGGCGGCATGCTGTCGCCGCCGCACGAATGGACGATCCAGCCCTGGCTCTCGGCCTGGTCGACCGCGCAGATCGGCGTGCAGCCCACGGGCCTGCGCCCCTATTTCATCAACTCGATCCTGATGGTTATTCCCGCAGTCGCCATATCGACGGTGATCGGCGCGCTGAACGGCTATGTCCTGACGAAATGGCGCTTCCGCGGTTCGAACGTCATGTTCGGCATGCTGCTGCTCGGCTGTTTCATCCCGTTCCAGATCGTGCTCATACCGATGGCGCGTGTCCTCGGTTTTCTCGGCATGGCCGGAACCATCCAGGGCCTGATCCTCGTCCATATCGTCTATGGCCTCGGCTTCACGACGCTTTATTTCCGTAATTACTACGAGGCATTCCCGACCGAACTGGTGCGCGCCGCGCAGATCGATGGCGCAAACTTCTTCCAGATTTTCTGGCGTATCCTCCTGCCGTCGTCTGGGCCGATTATCGTCGTATCCGTGATCTGGCAGTTTACCAACATCTGGAACGACTTCCTTTTCGGCGCATCGTTCTCCGGCTTCAGCAGTACGCCCATGACGGTTGCGCTCAACAATCTCGTCAACTCGTCGACGGGCGTGAAGGAATATAACGTGCATTTCGCCGGCGCCATTCTCGCCGCCCTGCCAACTCTCATCGTCTACATCGTTTCCGGGCGGTATTTCGTCCGCGGCCTCATGTCCGGCGCCGTGAAGGGATAAATCAATGTCATTTCTCAAGATCCAAGACCTGCATAAGTCCTACGGCAACGTGCCGATCCTGAAGGACATCAATATCGAGATCGATGAAGGCGGCTTCCTCGTCCTCGTCGGACCCTCCGGATGCGGCAAGTCGACCCTGCTCAACACCATTGCCGGGCTGGAACCGATCACGTCAGGCGACATCTCGATCAAGGGCAAGTCGATCAGCGGATTGCACCCCTCCAAGCGCGACATCGCGATGGTGTTCCAGTCCTATGCGCTCTACCCGAATATGACCGTGGCCGGAAACATAGCCTTCGGCATGGAAATTCGCGGCATCGCCAAGGAAGAGCGTGAAAAGGCCATCAAGCAGGTCGCCGACATGCTGCAGATCGGGCATCTGCTCAACCGCAAGCCGAGCCAGCTTTCCGGCGGGCAACGCCAGCGCGTGGCGATGGGGCGTGCGCTCGTGCGCAATCCGCAGGTGTTCCTCTTCGATGAGCCGCTCTCCAACCTCGATGCCAAGCTGCGCGTCGATATGCGTACCGAGATCAAGCGCCTGCACCAGCGCATGAAGACGACGATCGTCTATGTAACCCACGACCAGATCGAGGCGATGACGCTGGCAACAAAGATCGCAGTCCTGAAAGACGGCGTATTGCAGCAGTTCGGCACACCGGCGGAAATCTACAACAATCCTACCAACATCTTCGTCGCCGACTTCATGGGCTCACCGGCCATGAACCTGCTCAAGGCCAAGATCGAAGGTGGCGCCAACGATCTCGCGGTCGTGCTCGAGCGCCCCGACATGGAACCGTTGCGCCTGCCGATCAAGACCAATAGCGCCCTCGTTGCATTCACGGGCAAGGATGTGATTTTCGGCATCCGCCCGGAAGCGTTGACCGATCCGGATGGCGCGGATCGTAACGCGGGTTCACTCGTCGAAGGCGAATGCTTCATCGAAGTGGTTGAGCCTGCAGGCTCCGACACTTTCGCGGTCACCAAGCTCGGCGGCAAGGAGGTCGTTGCACGCCTGCGTGCGGATGCGCCAATATCCGCAGGCACGAGAACGGCACTCGCCTTCAATCTC
This sequence comes from Phyllobacterium sp. YR620, assembly GCF_900104165.1. NCBI lineage: Bacteria > Pseudomonadati > Pseudomonadota > Alphaproteobacteria > Hyphomicrobiales > Phyllobacteriaceae > Phyllobacterium > Phyllobacterium sp. YR620. The sequence goes on along the minus strand of NZ_FNJP01000002.1, from coordinate 223,235 downwards.
GACAAGGCGGTTTTCTTCGATCCGCAATCGCAATTGCGCATCGGGGCCTGATCGACCCGCGTCATGACCACCAGCCCCACACCGAACGCGGCCGCAGATATCGTTATCATCGGCTCAGGCATCGGCGGCGCCACGATGGCCGCCGGGCTCGCCGGTTCGGGAGCGAGGATCACCATCCTGGAAGCGGGCGATCATCTGGCGGACCGGCCCGAGAACCGCGATCCGCGCGCCATCTTCCAGCGTGGTTTCTTTCGGCCGAAGGAAAGCTGGTACGACGAGTCCGGCAAGCCCTTCAACCCCGGAAATTATTACAATGTCGGTGGCAATTCGAAATTCTATGGAGCGGTGCTGACACGTTACCGCGCCGAGGATTTCGCGGAGATGCAGCATCTCGAAGGTGTCTCCCCGGCCTGGCCTTTTGGTTACGAGGAACTCGAGCCCTGGTACAGCAGGGCCGAACAATTGTTCGAGGTGAGGGGAACACTCGGCGAAGACCCGACCGAGCCGTTTCATTCAGCACCCTACAACTTCCCACCCGTGCCAGACGAAGCGCCCATCGCCGCGCTTCGCTCCCGGTTGAAGAAGGTGGGCGTTCATCCGGCATCGCTGCCATTGGGCGTCGATATCGATACCTGGCTGAAGCACGGCAAAACGCCTTGGGATGCCCATCCGAACAGCTTCAACGGCAAGATGGACGCGGAAACGACCGCCCTTGTTGCCGCGCTGAAACACGAGAATGTCCGGCTCGAAACGAATGCGCGGGTCAACCGCCTCGAGACCGCAGCCGATGGCAAGTCAATCGCAGCAGTGCATTACGAGCAGAATGGCGCAAGGCGTATCGTGCGACCGAAGCTCGTCGTACTCTCGGCAGGAGCGGTCCAGTCCGCCGTACTCCTGCTGCGCTCGGCCGAAGATGCCAATCCCGCCGGACTCGCAAATCGCTCGGACCAGGTTGGCCGCAACTTTATGAACCACAACCTTTCGGCCGTCATCGGGTTCGATCCACGCTTCAAAAATGACAGCGTCTACCAGAAGACGTTCGGCTTCAATGATTTCTATCTGTCCGATGGCGATGGCGGCGCGCCGCTCGGCAATGTGCAATTGCTCGGGCGGATCAGCGGCGCGGTTTTGAAATCCGATCTTCGGATGGTGCCGGAATGGGCGCTTGACCGTTTCTGCGCGCATACGGTGGATTTCCTTGCCATGAGCGAGGATGTTCCAAAGCCCGAAAGCCGGGTGCGCATTGATGGTGACAAGATCATTCTCGAGTGGATCCGCAGCAACTGGCCGGCCCATCTGAGGCTAGTGGCGCGGATCAAGTCCACCCTTCGCGCGGCGGGCTTCCCGCTGGTGCTTTCCAGGGCCTTCGACCGCAAGACGCCGTCGCATCAGTGTGGCACCGTTCGAATGGGCAGCGACCCCGCGACCGCGCCGCTCGATATTTATTGCCGGGCTTTTGACCACCCTAATCTGTTCGTTGTCGATGCCGCGTTTCTGCCGACGTCGGCAGCGGTCAACCCGGCGCTGACGATCGCGGCCCAGGCCCTGCGCGTCGCAGATCATATCGTCCGAAAGGAGTTGTCATGAAGCCGGTTGCACTCGTCACCGGAGCGCGCCGCGGGATCGGCCTTGGCATCGCCAGGGCACTGGCCGGCAAGGGTTTCGATCTCGCCATCACGGATATCGCCAATGACGAAACAGCTGAGGCAGCGGTCGCCACACTGGCAGGCCTCGGGGCAAAGGTCTCGTTTCAGACGGCCGACATTGCCGATCTCGCCGGCCATGCCGCGACGATTGAGGGCGTGCTCGACACCCATGGCCGCATCGACTGTCTCGTCAACAATGCCGGCATCGGTTCAAAGGTACGGGGTGACTTCCTCGACCTTGAGCCGGCTAATTTCGACGCCATCGTCTCCGTCAATCTGCGCGGCACCGTTTTCTTCACTCAAGGCGTCTTGCGCGCCATGCTGGAGCAACAGGAAAGCGCCACATCGCGCACCATAATCAACGTTACCTCGGTTTCCGCCGAGATGACATCGCCCGAACGTCTCGACTATTGCCTGACGAAGGCGGCGCTCGCGTCCTTCACGCAGGGGCTTGCGGTGCGTCTCGCCGATCAGGGAATCAGCGTTTTCGATGTGCGTCCTGGGATCATCCGTTCCGACATGACCGCCATTGCCGCTGCAAAATACGACAAGCTTATTGCCGAGGGCCTTGTTCCGATGAAGCGCTGGGGCGAGCCGGACGATCTCGGCCGTATCGTGGCCGCTCTTGCCAGCGGCGATTTCAACTTTGCCACGGGCTCGATCATCAATGCCGATGGCGCCCTTTCGATAAGCAGGCTCTAGAATGACCTATGATTACATCATAACCGGCGCCGGACCCGCAGGCTGCGTTCTCGCCAATCGCCTGAGCGAAGATCCGGAGGTTTCGGTACTGTTGCTTGAAGCCGGGGGCGGGGACTGGAACCCGCTTTTCCATATGCCTGCCGGCTTCGCCAAGATGACCAAGGGTGTTGCCAGCTGGGGCTGGTCGACGGTGCCGCAGAAGCACATGAACAACCGCGTCTTGCGCTATACGCAAGCAAAAGTCATCGGTGGCGGATCAAGCATCAATGCCCAGCTTTATACGCGCGGAAATGCAACCGACTACGACCTGTGGGCACGGGAGGATGGTTGTGCCGGGTGGAGTTATCGCGACGTTCTGCCTTATTTCAAGCGCGCCGAGGACAATCAGCGCTACGCCGACGATTATCATGCCTATGGTGGGCCGCTCGGCGTTTCGATGCCCGCGGCCACACTGCCGATCTGCGATGCCTATATCCGGGCAGGACAGGAACTCGGCATTCCCTACAACCACGATTTCAACGGCCAGCAGCAAGCGGGTGTCGGGTTCTACCAATTGACGCAGCGCAATCGCCGCCGCTCATCGGCGTCGATGGCCTATCTCGCTCCAATCAGCGAGCGCAAGAACCTGACGATCCGCTTGGGCGCGCAGGTAACCCGGGTCCTTGTCGAGAAGGGGCGAGCGGTCGGCGTAGAGATCGTTAAGGGCAATGCGCGCGAGACAATCCGTGCCGAACGCGAGGTTCTCGTCAGTTCGGGTGCAATCGGATCGCCTAAGCTGCTGCTCCAGTCCGGCATCGGCCCGGCCGATCATCTGCAGAGCGTGGGCGTGCCGGTAGCGCATGATCTGCCCGGCGTCGGCGAGAACATGCAGGACCACCTTGACCTTTTCGTCATTTGCGAATGCACGGGCGACCATACCTATGATGGCGTCGCCAAGCTGCACCGAACACTGTGGGCGGGCATCCAGTACGTGCTTTTCCGTACCGGTCCGGTTGCGTCGAGCCTGTTTGAAACGGGCGGCTTCTGGTATGCGGATCCCGATGCGCGCTCCCCGGACATCCAGTTCCATCTCGGACTGGGCTCGGGTATCGAAGCTGGCGTCGAGCGGCTCAAGAACGCCGGCGTCACCCTGAACTCCGCCTATCTTCATCCCCGATCGCGCGGGACGGTGCGGTTGCAGTCTTCCGATCCGAACGCCGCTCCCTTGATCGACCCCAACTACTGGAGCGATCCGCATGACCGGAAAATGTCGATCGAAGGCCTGAAGATCGCCCGTGAGATCATGAGCCAGGCGGCCCTGAAGCCTTACGTGATGGCGGAACGCCTGCCGGGGCCGAAGTATAACTCCGACGAGGAACTCTTCGAGTATGGTTGCGCCAATGCGAAGACCGACCACCACCCTGTCGGCACCTGCAAGATGGGTTCGGACAATATGGCTGTGGTCGATCTCGAACTGAAAGTCCGCGGCATCGAGGGGCTGCGCGTGTGTGACAGTTCGGTGATGCCGCGTGTTCCCTCGTGCAATACCAATGCGCCGACGATCATGATGGGCGAGAAGGGTTCAGACATTATCCGCCAGCGCACACCATTGCCGCCGGCGATCTTCAGCCATGAAATGAATGAAAGGCGTCCGCGGGCGCGGGCAGATATTCGCTGAACGGGAGTCGGGCGGCCGATGCCGCCCGCATATGTTGGCTCGAACGCCTTATCAATGCAAATGTGGGTCGAGGAAAACGCCGGCTTCACGCGCGGCGCTGATGAAGGCATGCCGCGCCTTGTGCGCAGGCTTCCAGCCGTCGAGTGCGTCGAGGCAGGCTTGCAATGCCCGCCTGTAACTTGGTCCCTTTTTCGTGGGCCAATACGTTCGCAGGCATTCTATCGCTTCCCATACCGTGGACACGGCGCGTTGTCCGGCCGCTCCAACTGTGATCATGACGGGGATGGGAAACCGCTTGTCGTTCATTACTTCCTCCATGGAATGTAGGACAGTCTAGTTGCAACAAGTTGCAGGCTAAACTGACCACGGTAATGCGTCGGGAGTCAGTCTGGTTCCATGACAATCTGGCGAATTTTTCGTGATCGTCATCGCTTACGAATCACTCGGTACTTCGGCGAGCGTATCACCGTTCTTTGGGGCGTACCAACCAGCCATAGACGGCCGCACCGGCGAGGAGCAAACTCGTGCCGAGGAATACCGCGCGCATGCCGATGTGACCGCCGACGAAGCCACCAGCCAGTGGTCCCACAACCTGTCCGACATATTGCGAGGAGGTGGCATAGCCAAGTATGCTGCCGGCCGCATTATCGGGGACATTGTGGCGGATCACCGCGGTGATACACGGCAACAATCCGCCCAGGGAAAGCCCCATCAGGAACCGCAGCACGATCAACTGCCAGCTCTCGGTTACGAAGGCTTGGGGAACGAGAAGCAGCGCTGATACGCCGAGCGCCCCGACGATGATGTTCCAATGGCCCACCCGGTCAGCCAGTTTGCCGAGCTTGGATGCGGACAGGATGCTGCCAAGCGCCGCCGCCGACATGACGACGCCGGCAACGAGCGTGATCTTGGCCGGATCGGCGACCAGCTGCGCCACGTAGACGGTGATGATCGGTTCGATCGACATATTGGCGAGCATCAGCAGCATGCCGGCAAGCAGCATCACGACAACCGGCCGCTTGTCGGGAATGGTACTCCATCTGCCTGACCGTTTTTCTGACCGGGCCTTGGGCGGCCGCCACTCTTCCTTGATGAAGAAGCTTGTGGCGAGGAAGGTAATGAAAATCACCCCGCCAGCCAGCCAGAAAGTCTGGCGAATGCCGATAAGCGGCGGCAGCGCCCCGCCGATGAGCGGACCGACGAGATTGCCTGCCATGATGCCGGCGGAAAGCGTGCCAAGGGCCCAGGCGGTGCGCGCCTTTGGTGTTTGCGTCGCAACGAGGACCGTCGAGCCCGAGGCATAGCCGCCGAGCAGGCCCGTGAGCAGGCGCAGGAACACAAGCATCCAGATGTTTGTCGCCATCCCGATCAGTGACATCGCGATCGCCATGCCAAGACTGGCACGGATGAGCATCAGCTTGCGCCCATAGAGATCGGCGAGGCGGCCCCACAGCGGCGCAACAAGGGCGGCGGTGAAGAACGTCGCGCCATAGGCGATGCCGGACCATTGCACGATGGCCGCGTGGTCGCTGACACCGAGCTCTTCGACATAGAGCGGCAGAAATGGCAGGATAAGTGTCATCGCAACGATGGTGGTGAACGAGCCAAGCAGGCAGACAACGAGGTTCTGCCGCCAATAACGCGATTCCGTCACGCTTTGGCCCGAGGCCGGGCGATTGTCAGTCATGATCTGTCAAGGGGCTTTGTGCGGGTGGGCATGGAAGAAACAAGTTCGCGCCGGGAGCCTGGCGCGCCTCTCATTGCAAGAGCGTGATTGTGGGCGTAGTTTTTCACCACTGCGCCGCAAATAGCAATCGCAGTTGGCGACCTCGGCGGCAACAAATCGCACGACCGGCATCGGCAGTGATACGCGCATCTACTTCAAGTGGCACTGGGGTGTAAGGAGGAGACCATGATGATCAGGGCATTCGGCTTTAGCGCGGCTTTATGCGCTGCTCTTGTCCTTGCCGGACCGCTGCGGGCGGAGGAACCCGTCGATTCGGCGCAGCTCATCATCAGGAACCAGATCGCCGCCTTCCTCAGCAACGATGCCGCTACCGCCTATTCGTTTGCGTCACCCACGATCCAGGAGAAGTTCCTCAACCAGAACCTCTTCTTCGATATGGTGAAGCGGGCTTACCAGCCGGTTTTCCGGCCGGGAAACTTCGCGTTTGGACGCAGCAGGATCGAGGGCGAACAGGTCATACAGGAAGTCTTGATCACTGGCCCGGACGGCAAGGACTGGACCGCCATCTATCAGCTGGTGAAGCAACCGGATGGCGGCTACAAGATCAACGGGGTGCAGATCCTTCAATCCGCACCAGGCCCTGCTATTTGATGCTGGCGGTGGTGGTGTAGTCGAGTTTGACCTTGGCGGTGGTCGTCACAGGAATTGCTCTCCCAATACGTTCCCAGCCTGCCGATGTCTGCGACTGGCGCGCATAGTAGCGATAGGACGTGCTTGACCAGTCACGCACCGAATTGCTGCGGCTGTCGAGAATAAGATCGCCGTCGGAGGTGCGCGCTGTCAGGACGACATGGCCTTCATTGCTGAATGGCAGCCGCGCGACGGTCAGCAGCAACGAGGCCGCGGGCCAACCGCGCCGCATCAGCTCGCGCTTCTTCAGGATGGCGAAATCCTCGCAATCACCCGCCTTGGTCGGGATCGTCCAGACATCGTCGACGCCGTTCGTCTGCATGTCGCTCTGTTGTCGGATCGAGGAGTTGACGCTCATGTTGACGGCTTGCAACTGCTTACGCTTTTCACCTGTAAGTTGCACCACCTTGGCGCCTGAGCGCGTGTTGCAAAGGCTCGCATAATGATTGCAGAACGATTGGAAGGCAGGCGGACCAAATCCCTTGCCCTTGAGCTCCATTTCGGTCCCGTCGGCACGGGCGGGTATTGAAGCAAAGACCCCCAGGCACCAGCCTGCGGACAGGATCACGAGCGAAAATATGCGCAACATGCTGTGTTCTCCCAAAGATCGGCAGGGACGAATTGGCGCGTCAGGGCGGTAAAATCGTGTCTAAGATCCTGAATTTGTGAATCAACGGTTAACACGGCGTTACGCACTGATCGTCGCGACTTTGACGCCGTCTTTTTCTTAAACGTACTTATTTATGGTTACGAAAGTATGTACTGGAACACAGGACGCCTCATTACCCGGCGCTTACTCCCAGGTTAGATATTACGGTATAACCCCGCGTTTTGCATCAATCTTTTTACATCGTTTATAAGCAGCATTGTTATGTATCAATACCACAACCTTAAGTTTACATATTTGGCAAGCAATAAAGCCATCAATGGCTAGGTGATAGATAACAACATTACCCTGATGTGTGGAGTTGCTTAATAACAATAACACTTGGGGAAATGTCACATGCGTATAACAAACAACAATAAAAACCAGAGCAGACGCAGCGTTTTATTCGCCGTTATGACGATTTCAACCTTGGGTCTGGTTTCAACTCTCCTTCAGACGGCGCCAAGCTATGCTGAGGGCCGGCGCGCATTGTTTGCGAGCGCCGCACAGTGCAGGCAGCTCAACGACGGTAATGTTGGGCTTTGCTGCTATGCCTTGAATAAACGGTCAATCCTCAGCAAGCAGCAACTTGACATGTGCCCGCCCATGACCACGGCGGCCATCAGCCAGCCATCGAGCTGGACCCATGACAATGGCAACGTATCGGACAATAGCCGTAGCGGTCGTTCAAAGGGCGGCGCGGGCAAGGGCGGTTCAGGCACGTCCGGCGGCACCAATTCGGCAAGCAATAATGGTGGCGGTACGGGTGGTAGCCCGAGCGGTACCGGTGGAACAGGTGGCACCGGCGGTGCTGGTACTGGCGGAACTGGTGGCGCTGGCGCCGGCGGAACAGGCGGCACTGGCACCGGCGGAACCGGCGGTACTGGCGGTACTGACGGAACGGGCAGCACAGGCGGAACGGGCGGCACTGGTGGTACGGGCGGAACGGGCGGCACTGGTGGTACGGGCGGAACCGGCGGCACTGGTGGTACGGGAGGCACGGGTGGCACGGGCGGCACGGGCGGTGACGGTGGCACTGGCGGTACTGGCGGAACCGGTGGTACCGGCGGCGACAATGGCGGCGACAATGGCGGCGATCCAGGCAATTGCGGACCGGGCGAACACGGCGGCAAGCATGGTCACGGCAAGGGCGATAAGGGCGACCATGGCGATCGTGGTCATAAGGGCGACCGAGGAGACAAGGGCGGCTGGGGCGACAAAGACCACAAGGGTGACGACAAGGGTCACAAGGGCGATGATCGTGACCACAAGGGCGACAAGGACAAGGACAACCACGACAAGAACGATAAGAACGATAAGAACGATAAGGATAAAGACGATCGCGGCAAAGGCGATAACGGCAAGAGTGACAACGGCCGAGGCGACAACAATGGGCGCGGCGGCAACAGCGGTGGTGGCGGCCACGGCAATGGCGGTCACTGATTGCTAATCCAGTCGGTCCATAAGGCATGAAAATAGAAAAGCCCCGTTCTCGCGACGGGGCTTTTTACTGCGACTATCAAACACGGAAATCGACACAATGGATTTGCAGCCGGCACACCCTACGGGCGAAGCATCCAACCTGCGGAGATGACGAGCGTCGTTGTTATGATGAAGACGATGACGTAGGGAAGCACCGGCGTAAGGTAGGGTTCGTACTCCGCCCTTGGCGGAGTGGGATCATCCGGTTCCATCTCCACTACCTCGAAAAGAATGAAAGAGGCCCGGCCAGGCAAATATTCAGGGGGTATGGGAAACCGGGCCCCTGCTGGGGTCAATCAGCCGTTTGAGTGTGCACGCATGTCGGGACCCCTTCAATTAATCGCCGTCTCGCTATAATTTCTTAGGACCGAGCTAACGTGGACTGGGAGAGACAGATGAGCGAAGACGAGCAGGCGATTCGCACCCTCGTGGAAACCTGGTTTTCCGCAAGCAAATCTGGCGATACCGCGACCATTCTCGATCTCATGACCGACGATGTTATCTTCATGGTCTCCGGGCAAAAGCCCTTTGGCAAAGCGGCATTTGCTGCGACGATGAAATCGATGAAGCAGGTTCGCATGGACGGCGCCTATCACATTCAGGAAGTCAATGTGCTAGGCGAATGGGCATACTTGCGTAACTATATCAGGCTGGAAGTTACGCCCGCCGACGGTGCCGCCGTCCATCGTTCTGGCTATACGCTGACCATCCTGCGCAAGGAAAGCGATGGCCGGTGGCGTTTGGCGCGCGACGCCAATCTGCTCAGCCGCGAGGAGGCCTATTCCACCTTCGCGTGATAGTGGATGGGCTTAGCGATGCGTTCTCCTATCTGCGCAGGCGCTGGTCGCGGGCTATCTGGCGCAACATGCTTTGGCTTGCTGTCAGAATTTCGAACAGGAATGCGATAAGCGCGCCGACCAGGGCGAAGACGGCTCCGGCAAAAAGCCAGTACAGCACGTGTTCGCGAAAGCCCGAGCGGCCGATGGCACCGCCGAGCAGCGATACAATCGCAAGGCAGGTCAACACGCCCGCGAGAGTGCCAAACACCACGGCGATTTCCAGCGCGAGCGTGCGGAAGCGCAGGTAACTGAGTTGTGTCAGCCGTGCTGTATTGAGCTCGTGGTCGGTGCCGATCAAGTCCGAGATCTGATTGACGCGATCGGAGAGACGGGCGAGGCGGGAGACAAAGGCATTGAGGAAGCCTGCGGTACCTGCCAGCAGGAAGACCGGCGTCAGCGCCGTCTCCAGCGTATTGACGATTGATACGATGACAGGCGACGACGTGGCATCCATAAGCATTCCCCCCAATGTATACATCGTTGCCGCCGCACCTTACATTATTCCAGTCAAGATGGCTTGGGCAACACGGAGGAGGTTCATATGCCGCCGGAGGATCCCTTCAACCTCGCGCGATTTGTGACCGCGCAGGCCCCCGTGTATCAGCAGGTGCTGCTTGAATTGCGCGCGGGACGAAAGCAGAGCCACTGTATGTGGTTCATCTTCCCGCAACTGCGCGAACTTGGCCGTTCATCGACTGCGAAATTCTATGGCATCGCTTCGCTTGATGAGGCGCGCTCCTATCTCGCCCACCCGCTCCTGGGCGGCCGGCTCGCAGAATGCACCAACACCGTCCTCGCTATCCGCGGGACGACCTTGCATGGGATATTCGGTTCGCCCGACGACATAAAGTTTCGCTCGAGCATGACATTGTTTTCGCTGGCAGCGCCCGACACCGACAGTCCCTACCAACGGGCCCTTGACTATTGGTGCGACGGTGTACCTGATAAAAACACGCTGGCGTTGATCGACAACGGCAACGGCGGATAGCTCGCCTGACATCTAGCCGAGGGGTATAGCGGAATGAATTCAAGGTTGATCTACGGGATTTGCGGGCTTGCTCTGGCGTTCATGCCGGTAGCGGCGCTTGCAAAGGACGTGAAATACAAGTGTGCCGACGGCTCCCGCCTGACCGCCAGCTTTACGCCACCGGGCGATGGCTTCGGCACGGTCGATCTCGTCTTCTCCGGCAGCGGCGATACCTATACCCTGCCGCAGGCGCTCTCGGCCGATGGTGGGCGCTATGCCGATGAGAATACCGAGTTCTGGACCAAGGGCAGGGAAGCGAAACTGACGCGCAATGGCAGCAGCACGACCTGCCAGGAGGAGTAGACCGCGTGGAGTCTTCCCCATGAACTGGAAAGACCCCACTTATCCGATCTATTGCATGAACCAGCCGTGGCTCACGACCAGCGATTGTCCGGTCAACGCATTTGTCCTGGAGCCGGCAAAGTAAAGTACGGCGTCCGCCACGTCGTCGGTCGTCGTAAATTCGCCGTCGACCGTATCCTTCAGCATGACATTCTTGATGACTTGCTCCTCGGTTATGCCGAGTTCCTTGGCTTGCTCGGGTATCTGCTTCTCGACCAGCGGAGTGCGCACGAAACCGGGGCATACGACATTGGCACTGACATTGTGCTCGGCACCCTCCTTGGCCACCACCTTGGCAAGACCGATAAGGCCGTGTTTGGCCGTGACGTAAGGCGCCTTGAGTTTGGAGGCTTCCTTGGAATGGACGGAACCCATGTAGATGACCCGGCCGTAATTGGCTGCGTACATGTGCTTGAGACAGGCTCTTGTCGTCAGGAATGCGCCGTCGAGATGGATCGACAGCAGCTTCTTCCAATCGGCAAACGGAAAATCGACAATCGGCTTGACGATCTGGATGCCGGCATTGCTGACGAGGATGTCGATCTTGCCATATTTGGCGATGACGTCGGCAACGCCCTTTTCCACTTCCGCTTCGTCGGTCACATTCATTGCCACGGCAAAGGCGTCACCGCCATTTGCCTTGAACTCATCGGCGGCGGCGTTGGCGGCGTCAATGTTGAGATCGGCAATCACCGGAGTGCCGCCCTCAGCGGCAAAGCGCAGCGCGATCTCCTTGCCGATGCCGCTTGCAGCGCCCGTTATGATTGCAACTCTTCCTGTAAAGCGAGACATGCTCCACCTCTTTGCTGTTCGGAAATCAATCCTGTTTCAGATAATCGAAAACGACTTCGCCAAGGCCAAGGGTCAGGTCGGCAACGTAGTGGCTCGCCGAGATCACTTCGCGCACCGGAAGCCGGGCGACGTCGCACATCGCGTGTTCGTAGAGCTGCAGGGCAGCCGGGCCAGACCATGCGCCTTTCAAGGTCACATCCTCGAAATAGTAGCGCACCAGTTCGCAAATGCGCGGCGTGCAATCGACATGCGGAATGATCTTGATCATGAAGGCCGGTTTTGTGAGCGCCTTCCTTAAGGGCTCGAGATCGAGCTCCCTGTGTTTGTAGCCCATCGTTGCCGTGACACAGAGGACGCTGCCATAGTGCAGCGTGCCGACTATCGTCTCTTGTTCATGGCTTAGCTTTGGCGATGCAAGCTTTTTCGGAAAACCCCATATCTCGCGCCCGCCGGCAATCGGCGAGTTGTCGTCGAGATACATGGCGTGAACATAGCCGCCTTCCTGCATCTCGCCGGAGGGAGTTTTGAAACGAACAGGAATGACCTGGCCGGTTTCCGTGTAGTCGCCGAAGCCGGTCGAGTCCGGCATGCGGATAAATTCATAGGCGACAGTATCGCCGATGACTTCAAGCGGTTCGGGCACCACGGCGCGCAAGGCGTCGGGATCGGTCCTGTAATTGATGACCACGAATTCGCGGTTGTAGAATTTGTAAGGCGGCTTAGGATATGCCGGATCGTTGAGCGGCATGGCGAAGGCTTTGGCGCGGACATCTTCGATATTCATGGGTGTGCTCGGTGCTCGTTGGAAGACGGGTTTGATAGTCTAGGCTAAGTCAAACGTGGCGACACCGTCCGGCGTATCGGGGCGTTCCAGCACTTCGGGGTGCCGCAGCGTGCGAACCGCGTCATTGTACCCCGAAGCCCAGTGCTCCTCCATCGTCAGGCGGGAAAATTCATAGTCCTTGGAAGTTCCCTCATAGGATCGTGCGCGATAGATCAGTTGCACGATGTTGTAGACGGTTTCATCGGCCTGCCCGATCAGAAGCTTGGTCTCGTCATCGGCCGCGGCCAGCGTTTCCTTGGGCACCATCTTGAGCAGATGCTTGAGCGCCCGGCGCAGGCGCTGCGCCCGCTTAAACTGGTCCGTGGCGGCGCGGGTACGGCTCGAAAAGCGTATTTCCTTCTGGCGCAGCTCAATGCCTACGAGGTCGCGCGGGATTTCACCGCGTGCGCTCCAGAGGTCAACCTGGAAAGCCAGCGTATCCTTGCGCGGATAACTCTCAAGCACCCATTGCAGCGGCGTGTTGGAGATCAGCCCGCCATCCCAATAATATTCCCCTTCGATCCGCGTCGCCGGGAAGCCCGGCGGAAGTGCGCCGCTCGCCATGATATGGTCCGGCGTGATGTGGTGGGTCGTGCTGTCGAAATATTCGAAGTTTCCAGAGCGAACATTGACCGCACCGACGCTGAAGCGTGTTCCCCCTTCATTGATCCGGTCGAAATCGACAAGCTCTTCGAGCGTTGCCCTGAGTGGCGTGACATCATAGAAGCTCTCGGCCTCCATGCTTCCGGCTGGCGAGATGAAGGGTGGCAGCGGCCGCGGGATGAAAAAGCCCGGCGCGCCGCCCACCATGGTGGCAAAGGCCTGTGCCTGGTTGACGAAGCCATGGGCCATGTCGCCCCTTGCAGCAAGCTTGCCGAGCCAGGCCGAAGCCAGTGACGCGACGCCAAGCGGCGGCTCGGTGACCGCTTCCCAGAACTTGCGCAGCGCATCGACGCGCCGCTCGGGCGCATTGCCGGCAATGAGAGCCGAATTGATGGCGCCAATCGAAATGCCGGCGACCCAGTCGGGGTGGAGGTCCGATTCGGCGAGCGCCTGGTAGACGCCGGCCTGATAGGAGCCGAGCGCGCCGCCACCCTGAAGGAGCAGGGCGATCCGCTCGAAGGGTGGACGCTTGCTTGTATGGTGGGTCTTTTTTCTCGGCGTGCGATTGACGGTCATGCGGGCCAATCCGGTTTATGAGAGGTCGCTTCGATCACGCCCGCGGAAAGGTTTGCGGCTGGTGTGATGACAGCCGGCATCGATCCCACAAGACTGTCAGGACTATATACAGGAAATCAAAAGCCGAACAGGCCACATCGATGCGACCTGTTCGCTGCTATCGGCTCGCGACGGTCAAAACTTGCCGGCGTGGATTTCCTCATTGCGCCTTGCCACATAGGCGTCCAGCGCTTCATCGACACCGGGGTCGAGCGGCGGCTGCTCATAGGTGCGCAAAAGGTCTTTCCAGATCGCATTGGCGCGGTCCGTGCCGCTGCGCCCCCCGCTTTCCGACCAGTTTTCGAAATTACGCCAGTCCGAGAGCATCGGCTCGTAGAACGCGTTCTCGAAGCGCGCGAGCGTATGGCCCGCGCCGAAGAAGTGACCACCGGGTCCGACCTCGCTGATGGCATCGACCGCAAGACTGTCCTCATCAACGAGAATAGGGTCCAGGAAGCTGCGCATCATCTGCAGCATTTCAGCATCGAGAATGAGCTTCTCGAACGAAGCCGTCAGCCCGCCTTCGAGCCATCCGGCGGCGTGTTCGATCAGGCTTACTCCGCCCATGATCGTACTCCATAGTGACATCCCGCTCTCATAGGCGGCCTGTACGTCCACCAGATTTGAGGCCGTCACATTCGACGAGCGAAACGGCACGTCATAGCGCCGCGCCAGCTGGCCAGACGCAATCTGCGCCTTGGCATATTCCGGGGTGCCGAACGCCGGTGAGCCGGTGCGCATGTCGACATTGGAGGTGAAACCGCCGTAAAGCACGGGCGCGCCTGGCGCGACGACCTGCGACAAGGTCATCAGGGCAAGGGCTTCGGCATTTTGCTGGGTCAGGGCGCCGGCGATCGTCACTGGACTCATGGCACCCGAAAGGGTGAAAGGCGTGAGCGCCACCGGCTGGCCGGCGCGGGCCATGGCGCAGAGGCCCTCGCCCATTGGAATATCGAGCCGCAATGGCGAGTTGGAGTTGACGACGGTGAGCGCCGCCGGCTTTGCCCGCAGTTCCTCGCGCGTCTGGCCGAGCGTGATGCAGAGCATTTCGATCGCATCCTCGACGCGGTAGCCGCCAAGCGCCCAGCACTGCCAGTTCTTGTCGGTGAGCCGGATCGCGGCAAGATAGAAATCGAGATGGCGCGAATCAGGTGGCAGATCGGTCGGCTCGCAGGGGCACCCGCCCTCCTGATGGATCACATTCAGTTGCTGGACAACCCGGATATAATCGCACATGTCCGCATAATTGCCGGCGCGCCGCCCCCGGTCGGTATCGTGGACGAAGGCCGGACCGCCGGTCGCGGCAAAGATGAGGCTGCCATCGCCGACGGTCAGATTGCGTGCCGGATTGCGCGCCTGCAGCGTAAAGCTGGAAGGCACGGTCCGGATTTTTTCCTCGACCATCGCCGGATCGAACCGCACCCGCAGATTGGACATATCGATGTCCGCTCCCGCCGCCTTGAGAAGCGTGCGGCTTTCGTCGTGCAGGATCTCGATACCGGTCTCCGACAGAAGCCGCAATGACGCGCGGTGGATCGCTTCGATCTCGTCCGTGCTCATGATCGCAATCGGCGGATAGCGGTTGGTGACACCGCCAAACGGCATCTGCCGCACCGACCCCGCGCTCGCAAGGCGGCGCTCGCGCCTGTTCAACATGCTTCGGGCCATGATGGCCTCCTTTTCATGCCGGGTTTCCCCGAACCCTGGGGGGATCAGCTCTTGCCGAACCGCGTTACGTCGAGATAGCCGTCAGCCATGATGCAGGGCTTCAATCCCTTACGCACGACCGCAGCAAACGTCTCGTGCGTGAGGAAAATGAAGCCGCCGGATTGCTCCATGATGTCCTGCATCTTCTTGTAGATGACGGAGCGCTTGTCCTTGTCGGTTTCCTTCATGCCGTCGAGGTAAAGCTGTTCGAACTCCGGGCTGTCGAACTGCGACCAGTTGTACACGCCGATCTGCGACGGGCGGAACCAGGTCAGGTTCTCGGATGGATCGACGCCGCCGGCAAAACTCATCAGCACCATCTCGAGCGTCTTGTAGGTATCGCCCGAACTCTTGTCGCCGAGTGTCCAGTAGACGCCGTCATCATAGGTCTTGATGTCGACGGTAACGCCCACGGCACCGAACACCGCCTGGATAATCTGGCACGTCAGCTGGCTGGTCTTGTCGTTTTGCGCCGCGAGCTCGATCTTCAGGTCAGAAACGCCGGCTTCTTCGAGCAGCGCCTGCGCCTTGGCGGCGTCGGCCGGGAAGAGGATCGCCTCCCGATGGCCTATCATCGAAGGCGGCACGACACCCGTCGCCGGGGCCGCCAGCCCGGAATAGGAACCATCCATGATCTGGTTGACGTCGAGGGCATATTGCAGGGCGCGCCGAACCTTTTCGTCGGCAAACTTCGGGTTGCCGAGATTGATCGCGAGCCAGACGAAGCGGTTGCCGTTCATCTCGATGAGTTCCGTATCGGCCGGAAGCTTTTCGCGATAGTTGGCGAGCGTATTGAGGCTGATCTTCGTGTATTGCAGCGACTTCGATTCATAGGCGAGGGCGGCAGAGTCGTCGTCCGTCACGATCTCGAAGCGCACCTTCGGGAATGTCGGAGCAGGCCCTTTCCACTTCGGGTTGGGCGCGAGCGTGATATTCTGTTTCGGTACCCATTTCTCGATGATGTAAGGACCGGCGGTGGCAGGAGCTTCGGTGGTGAACTTGCCGCCTGCCGCCTCGACAGCCTTCTTGCAGACGATATGGCCCATGTAATAGGGCAATGTCGTAACGAAGAACGGCGCTGACGGCGCTTTCAGGTGGATGATGCCGGACCGCTCGCCTGTCACCTCCACCTTGTCCAGCGCATCGAAGGCGTAGGCCCAGGCGGATTTGTTTTCAGGGTTGGCGACACGCTCGAACGAGAACTTGACGTCTTCCGCCATCACCGGACCGAAATCGCCGGTCCATTCCAGCCAGTCGTTGAGCTTGAACTCGATTTCGGTCGGGGACTTCTGGTTGAGTTCGCTTGCGCCATACAGCGTCCAGTTCGCCGCGCCTGAGCGCACATCATCAAGGCGATTGAGCGAGACGAAGAGGCAACGGCCGATCTCCTCCTCGAGCAGCCCGTTCTGGAAAGCCGGGTCGAGAACTTCGATGTCCGAGGCGCCGCGTACGACGAGCGTGTCACCCTCCACGGCATAGGAAAGACCCGGCCGCATGGCGAGGGCGGACATGCCCGCCGCGGCGCCGAGAAGGAAGTGTCTGCGATTGAGCGAAACTGCATGCATTGTTCTGATCCCTCTTTTGTTATGCTTGATTTTATCTGTTTGCGGTCTTCGGCAGTCGTTGTGGCGGCGGACCGACGACGGTCAGCCGCGGCGTCAGCGGATAGTGGCAAGCCACTTCGTGCTCTGCCGATATTGTCGTCTGGAGCGGCCGTTCGTGGCGGCAGCGATCCTGCGCGAAGGCACAGCGGGTGTGAAATTCGCAGCCGCTTGGACGTGCCGCGAGACCAGGCACCTCGCCGATCACCGGGGGCGCTTCGCGCCGCTTCGCCGGGTTGGGTATCGGCTCGGAGTCGAGCAGTGCGCGGGTATAGGGATGGCGCGGCGCGCGAAAGATCTCGCGGCCCGGCCCGCTTTCGAGCACGCGACCGAGATAGAGAATGACGATGCGGTCCGAGACGTGGCGGGCGATGGAAAGGTTGTGCGTGATGATAAGAAATGACGTGCGAAATTCTTCGCGAATGTCGAGGAAGAGGTTGAGGACGCCGCCCTGAACCGAAACGTCGAGCCCGGCCGTGGGCTCATCGGCAACGATCAGTCGCGGCACGACCGAAAGGGCCCGTGCCACCGCCGCGCGCCTTGCCTGGCCGCCGCTCAGTGCATGCGGAAATTTCGATAGAAGCGGGCTCACAAGCCCGGCCTTGCGCGCCAGCTCCTCAATCTCCGATCGCGCCACGCTTCCGCTGCGGGCGATGCGGCGTGGTTCGGCGAGGATCGACCCGATGCGCTGGCGCGGATCGAACGAAGTCACCGGGTCCTGGAACAAGAGTGAAGCCTCGCGCCGGATACGCTTGAAACTTGCCGGCGAGAAATCCGGCAGAGGCGTGCCGTCGAAGACGATCTGTCCCGCCGAGGGACGCACGAGGCCGAGCAAAGCCCGGCCGAAAGTCGTCTTGCCTGAGCCGCTCTCGCCGACCATGCAAACTATCTCGCCGGGTTTTACGGCAACCGAAATGTCGACCAGAATATCGAGGTCCGGCTTTCTCGAGGGGAACCAGCGCGATGATCGCGGCACCGCGACCGAAAGATTGTTTGCTTCGATCAGTGCCGTCTCCCGCATCATGGCGCACTCCGATGGCAGCGTGAGAAGTGGGAGACGTTGCCGGCGCCGACAGCGACCCATGGAGGCGTCGCGTTGCAACAGCATTCGAGCACCTGCGGGCAGCGCCCGGCAAAACCACACCCGATCCGAACGGGGCGGGGCACTTCGCCACCGATTACCGGAAGCCGCGTCGCCCCAGTTTCAATGAGCGCCGGCTCGCAGGCAAACAGCGCCTTCGTGTACGGATGGCGCGGATCGGCGAAAATGACATCGACCGGACCCTCTTCGACGATGCGTCCGGCATACATTACCGCGACGCGGTCGCAGATTTCGGCAATGACGCCGAGATGATGCGAAATCATCAGGATGGAAACGCCGGCGTTGCGGCGAATCTCGCGCATGAGATGCAGGATTTGGGCTTCCATGGTCACGTCGAGCGCGGTGGTCGGCTCATCCGCAACAAGCAGCGAAGGGCGCATGAGCAACGCCGCGGCAATCGCAACGCGCTGGAGCATGCCGCCGGAGAGCTGGAACGGATAGGCTTCAAGCCGCGCGGCCGGGTCAGGAAGGCCGACATCCTGCATGGCCTTCAGAATCTTCTGGCGTTTTTCCTGATTTGAAAGGCCGCGCTCGCGCCAGAGCAGATCCATGAGCTGGCGACCGAGCTTATGCATGGGGCTGAAGGTCGTCATCGGATTCTGGAATATCATCGCCGCCGCCGGGCCGCGCAACTGGCGCATGGCTTGTTCCGGCGCGCCAAGCATGTCGATGCCGTTCAATGAAAGTGTCTTACCGGAGATCTGGGCGGAGTCTGGCAGGAGGCCAAGGACCGAATGCGCCAGCGTCGACTTTCCAGAACCGCTTTCGCCGATGATGCCGACGATTTCACCGGGCATGACCTTGAGATCGACGCCGACGACGGCAGGTACGATGCCGCTATAGCTGATTGAGACATCGGCGAGCTCGAGCACGGGTGCCGGGTTGACGGGTGTTGCGGTTGCAGGGCCAGGGATCATGGCTTGCGCTCCCGGGCAAGCTTCGGATCAAGCGCATCGCGCAGCGCCTCGCCAAAGAAGGTGAAGCCGATCGTCGCGAGGATAAGCGGTGCGCCGCCGGCAATGACCGGGAGCGCGGTCGAGCGTATGACCGAGAACCCATCGCTCAGGATGTTGCCCCAGCTTGGCACCTGCGGCTTGACGCCAAGACCGAGGAACGAGAGCCCTGCCTCCAGCGTGATGACAGTGGAAATATCGAGGCAAGCGAGAATGAGCAGCGGCCCGATGACATTCGGCAGGAGATGATTGAACAGGATGCGCGGCGTCGAGGCATTCATGGCCTGCTCCGCCTTGATGAAATCGCGCGACTTGAGGCTCAGCGTCTGCGTGCGCACGAGGCGCGCATAGCTCGGAACGGAATAGAGCACGATTACGAGGATGACGGTCGGGATGCCGGGCCCGAGAAGAACGACGATGGCAAGCCCGAGCATGATCATCGGCAGCGAACTCAGACTGTCGAAGACGAGGATCAACGCGGCGTCGAGCCAGCGTGGTCCATAGCCGGCGATGAGCCCGAGCGGCAACGCGGCGACAAGGGCGATGGAAAGCGCCGATATCGCAACCATCATAGCCGTTTGCGTGCCGACGATGACCCGTGAGAAGAGGTCGCGTCCCAATTGATCGGTGCCGAGAAGGTGGGTGAAGGACGGACCGGCGAGGCGTTCCTTGACGCTGATTGCAGTCGGATTGTAGGGCGCGATCCATTGGGCGAAGACCGCGACAACAAGGATCAGGACGACGAGGGTGATGCCGATGCCGCCAAGCGGCGTGTGGAAAATGTCCGAGACAACGCGGCCCGATCGGCGCAGCCAGCCGGGCTCTCTGGTTTGCGATTGGAGCGGGTTCGTATCTATGCCTATGACCGCCATGTCAGAGCGCGCTCCTGACGCGAGGGTCGATCCAGGCAGTAACGACGTCGGCAATGATCATGCAGGTGACGTAAAGGCCGGAGGTCACGAGTACGGTGCCCATGACCAGCGGATAATTGCGCGACATCACCGCGTCATAGGTCATCTTGCCGAGCCCAGGCCTCGAAAAGACGATTTCGGCAAATACGGAGCCTGTCAGCAGGCCGCCAAAGCCGATCGCGATCACCGAAAGCACGGCAATCAGCGCCTGCCGCAAGGCGTAGCGGAAAATGATCCGGCGTTCGGAAACGCCGAACGAACGCAGCGTGCGGGTATAGTTTTCGCCCATGGCTTCGATCATCGCAGCGCGCACCAGCCGCGCCACGTAGCCCACCCAGCCGAGGCCTATGGCGAAGGAGGGCAGGACGAGCGCCTTCAACTGGCTGACGATATCGCCGGGCGTGCCGGCGCCGATTGCCGGGAGCCAGTTGAGGCTGACGGCGAAGATCAGCAGCGAATAGAGCGCGACGACGAAGGAGGGAACGGCGACGAAACCGACGGAGAGGATGCCGATCAGCCAGTCCGGCCACTTGCCGTGATGGACGACGGCGAAGCAGCCGAGCAATATGCCGAGCGTTACCGCCCACAGGAAGCTCGCCACGGCAAGGGTCGCCGTATAGGGCAGGACCTCGAAGATCATGGTCAGCACCGGCCGCTTGCTCCAGACGTCCTCGCCGAGATTGCCTTCCGCGAGCCGGCCGAGGAAAAGTGCGAGCTGTTTGAGGATGGGTTGGTCGAGACCCATCATCTCGCGAAAAGCCTCGCGCATTTCCGGTGTCGAGCGGGGCCCGAGCGCGACCACGGTCGGATCGCCGGGAATAAGGTGCATCATCGAAAACAGAAGTATTGCCACGATCAGCAGGATGATTGCGGCAAGGCCAATGCGACGCATGATGAAGCTCGTCACCGGCGGACCCTCCGCCAAGGCGCGGATCCGGATCGGGCCCTTGCAGGATCAGGGGCTACAGGTGATCGCGGTCGATCCATTCGTCCCCCTCCCGTTCAAAAATCAGTTCGTTGCGCTCATAGGCTTCGAGCCGCCACTGCAGGCGGAAACGTTCGGCATCCGCCGTAAGCGTCACCGAGGAGCGTGTTTCCGTGTCGGCTTCGCTGCTTTTGAAACCAAGCACCCAGCCGGTATCGAGCCGTGCCGAGAGTGGGTCGCCGTCCACGATTTCCATCCTGTCGACAACACAGGCCGATGTGACAATGGCGCGGTCGGTCAATTGCTGGCTACCGAAGTCGCTTGTCAGCGTGATCGTTTCCCTGCGTGCGCCAACATCGATGGCAATGTCGCGGCGATGCGCTTCGCTGCTGAGTTCGATCATCTGCACCGGCGTCGCGATCTCTGCCGGCGCAAAGGTCGGATGCACATCGTTTGCCGGCGCATGACGCAAGGGCAAGCAGAGCGTCGAGATGCCGGTGTCGATGGTAAATGACGGCATCGTCGGCGATGGCCACAGGATAGGCCAGTGCTGGTTGGACAGAATGAGGCGAATGCAGCTGCCCGCGGCAAAGCGACGGCCGACATGATTGAGCTCGAGCCTCACCGTTAGCGGCTCGCCCGGAACAACCGCTTGCGGATGCTCATGTCCGTTGCGGTGCGCGAGGTTCAGAACGCCCCAGGTGACAAGGGTCGATGCTCCGTCGGGGGCGACATCGCAAAGCCGTGCCACGACAAAGCCTTGCGGCGCGTCGGAAGTCAGGACCAGCGAAACGCTTGGCGCGCCGAGGACATCGATATCCTGCGTCAAGGGCGCGGTCTCGAATTGCAGTCCAATCCCGTCCTCGCGCCGCTGGTCGACGGCAAGATCCGGGACGATGCCGCCGTAGCCGCCATAACGTCCGAAATCCCGACCGGCGGTCACCGGTGAGCGCAGGACCATGCTCGTCCCGACCTGGGCAACCTCCTCGAGGGCGCCGCGATTGAGATAGAGGCGGTTTTCCTTGATGTTCGGCGAGGGCCACGACGGCTCGGCAACGAAATGTCCGGGGTGTTCCTCGTAAAATGGCGCCGGCGCGTGCGGATCATTGATCCATGCCGTGTATTTCGGCTCGTCCATGATGCCGGTGTCGATGCCTTCGAGCCAATGGCGCCACCAGCGTATTGCTTCCTGCAGATAGTTGATGGCAGGGCCCGGTTCGCCGAGGAACGGATAGGCGTGGGTCCATGGACCCACCAGTCCCTTGCACGGCGCGGTGAGACCTTCAAGCAGCCGCGGCACCGCATTCGAATAGGTGTCGTCCCAGCCGCTGATTGCATAGACCGGGATGTCGATGGCGGAAAAATCCTCGCAGACCGAGCCGCGCTTCCAATAGGCGTCGCGGCGCTGGTGCCGCATCCACTCGGACGACCAGCATGTGGTTGCGTCGAGCCGTTCCTGCCACATCTCGCGCCAGCGATCACCGACGATCTGCGGGTCTGGCGGCAATGCGCCAAGCCCGAGGATGAACGAGGACCACATGGCGTCCTCGGTCAAAAGACAGCCGCCGAAATAGTGCACGTCGTCGGCAAAGCGATCGTCGGAACAACAGAGCGCGATGATCGCTTTCAGCGCCGGGGGGCGGCGTGCGGCCACCTGCAGCGCGTTGAACCCGCCCCACGAAATGCCGGTCATGCCTACCGCGCCGGTTGACCAGGATTGATGTGCTAGCCAATCGATGATCGCACAGGCGTCGTCAAACTCCTGTTCGGTGTATTCGTCGGCAAGCAGCCCTTCCGAATCGCCGGACCCGCGAATATCGACCCTGCAGCAGGCAAAGCCGTGGCCGGCAAGATAGGGATGCATCTTGAGGTCGCGAAACACCGTGCCGTCGCGACGACGGTAGGGAATGAGTTCGAGGATTGCCGGAACCTTCTTCGTCTCGGCGTCCTCCGGCAACCAGATCGTCGCTGCGAGCCGCGTTCCGTCTGGCATCGGTATGAAGACAGGGTCGATGCAGCGCACCTTGTGCGGGAATGTCTCGATGACGCGCGTCATGGCTTTGATGTCTCGCTGGATTCTGGGGCATCCGTTTCGACAGGGGAACCGATCTCCTTGCGCGGCACCCACTCGTAGACCGCCGGCGATGTCTGGGGATAGGTGACGAACTCATCGCGCGTGCCGACGATTGGCTGGCGGAACTGCCGCCAGAGGGCGAAGGATGCGAAAGTGAGCGAGAGTCCAATCCCGTACCAGAAGAAGGAATGCGCGCCGAGATGTTCGACGCCGGTCGCGGCGATGGCCGGCCCGATGGTGCCGCCAAACGCCCAGATCAGCAGAAGGTTTGATGAGAGTGTGACGAATTGCGAGGACGAAGCGCGGTCATTGGCGTGCGCCACGCCGAGAGGGTAAAATATTTCCGAAATGCCGCCGAAAACCGAGAACAGGATGAGGAAGGCCCAAAGCGGCGTGTTGCTGTCGACGAGCAGGAACATACCGCAGACGCCGGCGAGGATGAGCGCAAGCCACAACATCATGCCGCGCCGGTCGAGCCGGTCGGAAAGGTAGCCGAGCGGGAACTGCAAAAAGAGAGCGCCAAGGGCGACGGCCGCCATCAGGATGACGATCCTGTCCTGGCTGAAGCCGAGCTCCAGGCCGTATAGCGGGCCGATGCTCGAGAAGGTCGATGATACGAGACCGGTCAGCAGGCAGGCGAGGGCTCCGAGCGGCGAGGTGCGAAAGGCGCCGAGGAGATCGATGCCCAACGGCGCATGGAGTTGCGGCTCCCCGACCCATATCGCCGTAACCGGGACCAGGGCCAGGGCATAGAATGCCGCGGTGATCATCAACATGGCATTGCCGGCAGGCGCGATATCGCGCGCAAGCAACTGCCCGAGACCGTAGAAGAGACCAAGCACCAGCACATAGAGGGTAAGCGCGCGGCCGCGGCCCTCATTGGGCACCATCGCATTGAGCCAGCTTTCGATCACGACCGACTGGCCGGCATTGGCGAAGCCGACGACCGCCTGTATTGCCATCATCACGGCGAGTTCCGGCCCGGCTCCCAGGGCAAGCACAAGTACGGAGGATGAAGCGGAGAGCGCAGCATAGGCGCGGACCTCGCCGACCGAGCGAATGAGCCGCACCGAGCCGATGCAGCCGATGAGAAAGCCGGCACCCTCGGCCATGACCACGAGACCGACAGCGTCGGCGCCGTAGCCGTTCTCGATCAGGCGCAACGGCAGCAACGTGTGGAACAACCCTGACCCCGCGGCATGCAGCGCCCCGCCGGCAAGCGGCGAAGCGATCGACCAGGGGGAAAGGGCGGGACGCTCGCTCATGGCCGCCTATTCCGCCGCTGCGCGAGATTTGAATTCGGGCTCGGCATCGACGATCGGCGTATCGCGCCGATATGGAGCGTATTGCTTGCCACCAAGTTCCTGGGCGCAGGTATGGCCGCTATGGACCGCATGGGCGATAGCGCCGGGCGCAAGGCCGTCGCCGATGCGGCGAATGCTTTTGATACCTGCCGCCGAAACGTTTTCGCTGCGCGCGGTCAGGGCCTCGAAGAGTTCGTTGCGCGGCATGCGCAGGCCGACGACAAGGACCGACCGGCATTTGATGCGGAACGTTTCGCCGGTGAAGAGGTGGGTAAGCGTTGCCATCGCACCGTCGAAGGCGGTGAGCATGTGCAGCGTCGTGACCCGAACATTGCGCCGCGCCAGCGCCCGATGCACCAATGGCAATTCGTTGGTCATTATCGTCCATGCCGATGCCTGGCCGGCGGGCGTCACATAGGTGACCTCATTGCCCTGCTGCGCAAGATACTCGGTGAGAACGCCGCCCATGTAGTAATTGTCGAAATCAAAGACCAGCGTTGGCCCTTCCGGCAGGCGCCCCGCCGCGATGTCGTCGGGCGTATAGACGCGCGGATGATCGAGTTCACCGACGGGTATTTCCATGGATGAGTAGAGCATGCGGGTCCAACGCGCGCCGGTTGCGAGGATGAGGTGATCGGGCGCGAGATCGATGATTTCGTCGACGCCAATATCGCTCTCGAGATACATCGACACGTTGGTCATCTCGTTGAGACGGCCAAGCCGGTATTCTGCGACGCGGTTCCAGGTGGAGAGCCCCGGAAGCCGTGTTTCGAATGTGAGCCGGCCACCGAAGCTCGTGCCCTTGTCGGCAAGCGTCACCTCGTGGCCGCGACGGCCGAGGGTGAGCGCACATTCGAGGCCGGCAGGCCCGCCGCCGACGATCAGTACGTTTTCCGGCTTCTTGGCCGCGTCCACCCGTTCGGGATGCCAGCCTCGCCGCCATTCCTCGCCCGCTGTCGGGTTCTGGGTACAGCGCACCGGTACACCGTCATGCCAGCTCGAAATGCAGATATTGCAGCCGATGCATTCGCGGATCTCGTCATGGCGGCCTTCCTTGATCTTCACCGGCAGGAAGGGATCGGCGATCGATGGACGCGCCCCGCCGATGAGGTCGAGGACGCCGCGCCGGATTTGCGAGACCATTGTATCGGGCGAAGTAAAGCGACCGACGCCGACGACGGGCTTCTTCGTCAGTGCCTTGACGAAGTCGATTACCGGTTCGTGGCTGCCTTCGCCGGTGAAACGCGATGCGGAGCAGTCAGTCGGGCTCGAATCCATCTTGACGTCGAAGAGGTCGGCGTAGTCGGCGAGGAGTTCGATCACCTCGTGCGCCTCGGAGGGCTGGTGTGTACCCGGACGACCCCGCAGTGCTTCAAGGCTGATGCGCAAAGCAACGCCGCAATCCTTGCCGACGGCATCGCGCGTCACATCCAGAAGCTCGCGGACGAAGCGCACGCGGTTTTCAAGCGTACCGCCATATTCGTCGGTGCGATGATTATATTCGGGCAGCAGGAATTCATAACCGAGATAGCCCATGCCGGCATAGACGTAGACGATGTCAAAGCCGGCGGTGCGCGACTTCCGCGCGCCTTCGGCCTGCCAACGCAGGACATCGCGGATGTCGGCCTTATCCATCGTCTTCGGCCGTGCATTGCCCATGAAACCCACATGCGTCGCCATCCACGGAATGCCGGAGGGCGATAGGGGCGGAATGCGGCTGGTGCGGTTCATCACCGAGGCACCGCCATGCCAGAGTTCGACACCGGCGAGAGAGCCGTGGCGGTGGACAGCCTCCGTCATCATCGCATGGGCGCGGATATCATTCGCGTCCCACATGGTAGCGAAGGGAAGCGGAGAATCGTCGGAACTCGGATCGGTGGAGCATGCGCCGGTGCATATGACACCCCATCCGCCCTCGGCCTTGGTTTCACGAAATGCTGCGCGAACGCGGGGTAGCGCATTGGTCATGCCACTGGCATGCGGCACCTGGTAGAAACGGTTGGGCGCGGTGACCGGCCCGATCTTCACCGGCTCAAATAGGACGTCGTATCGGGGATCCCGCTTCATGCCAAACCTCGTTCCCATTGTCCGCATCCGGGGCGGATCGTTGGAAAAAGGATATGCAGGAATTGCGTGTTCCGCAAGAGAAATTATATGATCGTATAATTTCTCTATTAGTATTTGAATTAGTTATGTTATTTTGATATTAAGCGTGAACTAAGTGAGTCGGTTGGCTGAGATTTTTGCCTCTTCGCCCCTGATTCCTCGATGTGATAAAGCAACGGGAAAATGATCTTGGCCAAGTCCAAATCAGGCGTCAGAACGCGGGCCGGGTTCCGCCGTGAAGCTCCGGAGGATCGCCGCCGGCAATTGGCCGAGGCGGCTCTGCGCTGCATCGTCCGGCATGGAAATGCCGGGGTATCGGCGCGGCAGATCGCCATGGAGGCCGGCGTCACGCAAGGGCTGATCACCCATCATTTCGGCGAGATAAACGAATTGGTGGCCCATGCCTTCGACATCATGTCCGATGGCATGCTCGATACGGTCATGACGGCCGTTGACAGCGCTTTGCCCGAGCCCAAGGCGAGGCTGGAGGCCTTTGTCGAGAACTCATTCTCGCCGGCGCTGTTCGATCGCGACGTGCTTGGCGTTTGGGTCGTTTTCTGGGGCCTGATCCTGCACTCGCCGCGCATGAGCGCCTCGCAGAAGGGCGAGTATACCGCTTATGTCGTCACCGTGGAGAAACTGATCACGGACTATGCCGAGGCGGAGGGCTGCGCGATAGCCAGTCCGCGTCTTGCCGCGATCGGCTTCACGGCGCTGATGGACGGCCTGTGGCTCGCTTGGTGCTTGAATCCCGAGGCATTCCAGCCTGAGGAAGGGATCCGGATCGGCAAGAACTGGATCGAGGGATTGCGGCTCGGCGCCTTCGCCTGACCGTCTCTAGGCCGATTTCCCACCTCCATGCTATGGTCTGCCTTGGGAGAACGAGGAGGATAAATCGTGGCACAGCCGAGCGAACATGCACCCAACTTCAGTCTGGACGGCAAGGTAACGCTGATTACTGGCGCATCGCGCGGCATAGGCAGGGCCTGCGCACTTGCCTGTGCTGCCGCTGGCTCCGACATCGTCCTCGGCTTGCGCGACATTTCGGGTTCATCCGATCTGATCGCTGAAATCGAAGCCATGGGGCGCAAGGTCCTGCCGGTACGACTCGATATTTCGCAGCGCGCGGATATAGAAAGTGCGGTCGAGGCCGCTCTGAAGCAATTCGAGCGTATCGATGTGCTCGTCAACAATGTCGGCGTAGCGCCAGGCGATCTTGCCGAACGCGTCTCGGAAGCGGCGGTTGACGAGATTCTGCAGGTCAATATCAAGGGCACGTTCTTGATGACCCAGACTGTTGCCCGGCACATGATCGACCGCAAGGCAGGCCGCATCATCAGCATCAGTTCGCAGGCGGGAACCGTTACGCTGCGCGGCGAGGCGATCTATTGCATGAGCAAGGCCGCGATCAACCATCTGAGCCGGTGCCTTGCCGCCGAATGGGCGCCCTATGGGATCACCGTCAACACGGTCGCACCAACCTTCATCTGGACTGATGGGACCCGGCCCGCCCTTGCGGACAAGGATTTCCATGACCAGACGCTCGCCCACATCCCACTCGGACGGATCGGCGAAACCCGCGATGTTGTGGGCGCCGTCGTTTTCCTGGCATCACCGGCCGCATCATTGATCACAGGGTTGAACCTGCTCGTCGACGGCGGCTGGTCAATCGCCTGAAACGACCTAACGTTTCAGGCTCTCCGCCCAGCCCGCCACTGTGGCGGCCAAGGTCTTCAGGTGATCGGCGGCCGAAAAGCCGGATATGCTCTTGCGCGGCTTGAGATCGTGGTCGCCATCTTCAAGCCAGAGGATTTCGATCTTGTCGGAAAGGTCATAACCCGCAACCTCCTCCCTTGTACCAAATTCGTCGCGCGTTCCCTGGCAGATCAAGGTCGGCGTCATCAATCCTGCAAGATGCTTCGTACGCAGTTGGTGCGGTTTGGCCGGCGGATGGAACGGATAACCGAGGCAGAGCAATCCGCTGATCGCGCCTGCCGCATGGAGTTCATCGGCGATCATGCTGGCAACCCTGCCGCCCATCGATTTGCCGCCGATAATCAGGCGCTTCGGTTTGCCGAGCGCGGCGATGGCGTCGACATATTCGGGTTTGAGCGTCTCGGCACGCGGTGGCGGCTTGCGTCCTGCCGAGGTGCGGCGCGCCGCCATATAGGCAAACTCGAACCGCGCCACCCGAAAGCCCGCTTCGGCGAGAGCCTTGGCCGTTGCAGTCATCGAGGCTGAGTCCATCGGCGCGCCAGCGCCATGTGCGAGAAGAATGGTGACAGGCGCGTCGTCACTGCCGTCGAAGAGGAACCTGTCCTGCATTTCAGTCTGCCTATTTGGTGGTGACGAGAAGGATGAAGGCGACGAATACAACGAGATGAACGAGACCCGTCAACACGTTGGTTCGTCCCGTTCCAAAACTGTGGATGCTTATGCCGAGAATAAGGGCAAGCAACACCGCGTCGCCCCCGGGCAAGCCCAGCGTCAGTTCGCGGCCGGTAATGACGCTGGCAATGCCGATGGACGGGATTGTCAGGCCGATCGTCGCGAGCGCCGATCCGAGCGCAATGTTGAGACTGCGCTGCAATTCGTTGTTCATGGCGGCGCGGATTGCCGACAGGGCCTCGGGCAAGAGGACAAGCGTTGCAATGAGCGCGCCGACTATGGCGTCCGCTTGTTGGACTCCGATCGCATCGAGACCGTTCTCCACGCCGATTGCCACCCGTTCGGCAAGGAGGACAATACCGAAAAGCCCGATCATCAAAAGGACGGCGTTGATCCACGAACCTTCGCCGGGATGGGGGTGCCCGGCATGTGTGCCTTCGGCGTCACCGATGTCATCGACGAAATCATCGCGGTGCCGAACCGTCTGCGCGAAGACGAAGCTGCCATAGAGTAAGGCAGAGCAAATGCTCACGAAGGTGAGCTGCAAACGTGAAAATGTGCCGGGTGCGTCATGCAGGGTGAAATTCGGAAGGATCAGCGTCAGGACGGCAAGCGCCGTAAGCACGGAAAGAATCGCGCTCGTGCCTTGCCGTTTCATCTCCTGCTGGCGGTGCTGCATACTGCCAAGCGTAAGGCAAAGACCCACGACGCCCGCACAAACGATCATGACCGTCGAGAACACCGACTCCCGCGCCAGCGTCGGGTTATTTTCCCCATGCAGCATCATGGCGAGGATGATCGAAACTTCCACAGTGGTAACGGCAAAGGTGAGGAGCAATGTGCCGTAAGGTTGCCCGAGGCGTAGCGCCAGGCCTTCCGCATGCTGCAGGACGACAAACACCGTGGCAAGGAGCAAGGCGATTGCAAGCGCGGAAACGACAATGCCGATGCCGTGACGCCCGGCGCCGACCGGCACCTTCGCCACTTGAATGCCGACCGCAAGGGCAAGGCAGGCAATCGGGATAAGATAGCGATGGATTGAAATGGGTCGTGGGGCCATGAACGATCCGGGTCAAGCGAGTGCACGCTATTCCTACCACTCCTCCCGGAACAGGCCTAGCCCGACCTGCATCCAGAGATTGCATTTCGTATTTTGCCAAGCCGTGCGAAGATCGATCTGCATATCTAGGGGAATCGCGCGGGGGAAACATGAAGCGCTTGCTCATCGGGCTTGGAGTCGTGGTCGCGGTTTACCTCCTGCTGGCCTATGTGATCCTGCCAGCCGCCTGGACCCATTACGAGCGCCAGCCCGGTCTTGCACGGCGCCCCATGGTGACGATGACGGCGGGCGGTATGCCTGGCGATCCCTTGAATGTTGGATTGATCGGCAGCCGCGAGGATGTCGTTCGCGTCATGCACGCTGCTGGATGGTATCCTGCAGATCCGGTCACCCTGCGCTCGAGCATCGATATCATCGGCAGCGTCGTCTTCGACCGGGCATACAAGAGCGCGCCCGTAAGCCCACTGTTCTACGATGGGCGCCATGAGGACCTTGCCTACGAAAAACCCGTAGGTGACAGCGCTCGCCATCGCCACCATGTCCGCCTGTGGGAAGTGCTGCAATCAGGCGAGGAAGGACGCCCGGTGTGGCTGGGTTCTGCGACGTATGATGCGCATGTTGGCGTCAGCGAATATACCGGCCAGGTGACGCATGACATTTCACCCGATGTCGACCGGGAGCGGGACTTTTTCGCGGGCAGTCTCAGTGAGGCGGGGATGGTCAACGCCATCTACGAGGTTTCCGGGGTCGGCCCGACGCTGAATGGGCGCAATGGCGAAGGAAGCCGATATTTCACAGACGGTGAAATTCACATGCTGGACCTGGTCAAGGACGGGCAGAAGCGCAGCGCGCCGCCGCAGGTGTTGCCGCCTCCGCCTTTCATCGAGGCGAAGGACCAGGCCTGGCACGGCGTCAAGAACATGCTCGGCTTTTGACGGGCGTTGTTGCGCTTCTCGAATCAAATTACCGCAGCTTATCAACGCGATGCCTTCAAATTGACCCAAAGGAGGAGGTACCATCAAGTTTCTGAAATTTGCGCATCCAAACATGCTGTTGACATCAACCGTTCCAATTGTCCCAATTGGGACCGTTCTGCGTGGAAACCGTTGCCCCAACCGTAGCCGACGATCAAATACCCAAGGTCCGCAGGCCGAATCTTAAGGAGAAAATCATGAAAAAGACCTTTGCAATGGTGCTTACTGGAGCTTTGCTGGCAGGCGTTGGAGCGAGCTCCGCCAATGCCGCTGATATGGCGCGCTACCAGAGCCCGGATGCGCGCGGCGGTGTCAGGATCGGCTATCTCGACTGCACGATCGGCGGCGGTGTCGGCTATCTTCTAGGCTCGGCGAAAGAGATCGACTGCATTTTCCGTTCCAGCCTGACGGGTGATCGTTCGGAGCGCTACTCCGGTGCGATCAGGAAGCTCGGCGTCGACGTCGGCTTCACGACACAAAGCCGCTTGCTGTGGGCGGTGTTCGCACCAACGGCCGGCTATCACCGCGGATCGCTGGCCGGCGTCTACAGCGGCGCGACAGCGGAGGCCACGATCGGTGCGGGTATCGGGACCAATGTGCTCTTTGGCGGCACGGCAGGTTCAATTCACCTGCAGGCAATCAGCGTGACCGGGCAGATTGGGTTGAACTTGGCCGCAACCGGAACGTCGATGACCCTCGCTTCGGCGAACTGACTTCAGTTGCCCCTTCCGCTCGCTGGAAGGGGCATTTCCATCTTTGTTGAATTGGGCGGGGGCTCACGTGAACAGGATCGTCCAGCGCGCGCTTCTTGCCGCCTGCCTTATTGTGCTTCCAGCGACGGCCAAAGCTGCCTGGCAGGCGGTCGAACAGATCGAAACCTATGCAATCAGGGGCAAGTCGGGCGCCGAACTCTACGCCTCTATTGGAGAGCACGGTCCGCAGCTTGGCGGCGGCAAGGTCCGCACCATCGCCCATACCAACTTCAAGCTGACATGGCGGCGAAACTACCAGAATCAGGGCACCGCCTGCACGCTGGTGTCGGCGCAGCCGAAGCTGATCATCACCTATACGCTTCCGAAGCCTGCCGAACCTCTGCCGCCTTCAGTGCGAGCCGGTTGGGAGACCTTCATAGGCGGCGTCGAGACCCATGAAAGGGTCCATGGCGACACGATCAAGGAGATGGTCAAGGCAATCGAGGCTTCTACCGTCGGACTGTCCGTGCCCGATGATCCCAAATGCCAGAAGATCAGGTCCGAGATGACCAGGCGTCTCTCCGCACTGTCGCTGGCGCAGCGGCAGAAGAGCCGGGATTTCGACAAGGACGAAATGAGCGAGGGCGGCAATGTTCACCGTCTCATCCTACAACTTGTAAACGGATCCTGAGACGCGAGGCGCGTCATTCCACCCTGCCCAAAGGGATGCCCTGACGGCACTTTACCGGCGTGATATTCTGAGCCTGATCAAGTTTTGATCGGGGGACACACGAATGAAAGCCTTTGCCTTGACGCTTGCAGCGCTCGCGCTCGTCGGCTGCATGGGGAACAAGATCGAACCGCCCTATATCACGCCGCAATCATCGATCTATGGGGCACCGCAGGCAACGCTGGCGGGACGTTGCTTGCCGGCGGTCAACAGCCATGGGAAGGCTGCTGTCTGCATCAAAAAGTACCCGTGACAAGGTGCGCGGGCGCGCGCTTCGGGTGTAGCCTACCGTAAGTTACCTGTCTGGCCTTTCTTATTGCAGTAACCTTTCCGTGCGCGTGACCCATCATAGCCAAAGCCTCTGCCCGGCAGCGTGGGCCCGCCGCCAACGGAGGTTACGGTCATGGGTTCAAGTAGGCTCAAATACTTTGCCGCGGCAGTGGCATTGACTGGTACGTTTCTATCGCCGGTCGCAAATACGGCGCACGCTCAAAACAGCAAGCCCAATATTGTCGTCATCATGGGCGACGATGTCGGCTGGTTCAATATCGGCGCCTATCACCGGGGCATCATGTCCGGAAAAACGCCCAACCTCGACAAGTTGGCGTCCGAGGGCATGATGTTCACCGACTACTACGCCGAAGCGAGTTGCACGGCCGGCCGGGCAAGTTTCATTACCGGTGAAATACCGTTGCGTACCGGGCTGACGACGGTTGGCCAAGCCGGGGCAGATGTCGGGATGCCCGACAAGGCCGCGACCATTGCTGCCGCCCTCAAGACGGAAGGTTATGCAACGGGTCAATTCGGGAAGAACCATCTCGGCGATCTGAACAAGTTCCTGCCGACGCTGCATGGCTTCGATGAGTTCTTCGGCTATCTCTATCATCTTGATGCCATGTCTGATCCTTACTGGTATTCCTTCCCCGACGATCAGTCATACCGCGATAAGGTCGGGCCCCGTAATCTCGTGCATAGCTTTGCGACGGACACCGATGACGCGACCGAACAGCCGCGTTGGGGCAAGGTCGGCAAGCAGCGCATCGTCGACGAGGGTCCACTGGCGCCTTACCCGGACATGTCCAATGTACCGAACATGCACGACATAACGCCCAAGGCGAAGTACGACATGGGAACGTTTGACGAAGTGCTGGTCAAGGCTTCCTGCGACTTCATGGACAAGGCCAAGACGGAAAACAAACCGTTCTTTGTTTGGCACAACACGACGCGCATGCATGTCTGGACGTTTCTTTCGCCAAAATACCAGGCGCTCATGAACAGCACGTCCAACTATGGGCTCGAAGAAGCCGGGATGGCGCAGCTGGATGACAGCGTCGGCGCCATCCTGAAATGCATCCAGGATTCGGGCGAGGCAGACAATACCATCGTCCTCTTTACGACCGACAATGGTGCTGAAGTATTTACCTGGCCTGATGGGGGCATGACGCCTTTCAAAGGCACGAAAGGCACCGTGATGGAAGGCGGCTTCCGGGCGCCGGCCATCATCCGTTGGCCGGGGAAGGTCAAGCCCGGGACGGTCGAAAACGGCATCTATTCCGCGCTTGATTGGTTCCCGACGCTGGTGGCGGCAGCGGGAAACCCCGATATCACCGACCAGTTGCTCAAGGGTGTGAAACTGGGCGAAACCACTTACAAGAACCATCTCGACGGCTACAATCAGATGGATCTCTTGCTGGGCAAAGGCCCCTCCGCACGACATGAATTCTTCTATTTCGGTGGACCCCAGCTCGGCGCAGTGCGCATCGATGACTTCAAGTTCCAGTTCTTCCAGCAGCCGCAAGGTTGGCCGGGTGGAAAGGTTACGACCGACATGCCGACCATGGTCAATATCCGCCAGGACCCGTTCGAGCGGACCCCGTCGATTGCCCAGCAGAGCCTCAACGACCTCGGCGGAGGTTATATGAACGACTTCTTCGCCCGCGAGTTCTGGAGGTTCGTCAGTGTTCAGCAGGAGGTCGGAAAACTCGCGCTGACGGCGGTCGACTACCCGCCTATGCAGGACCCGGCGTCATTCAACCTCGATGCTGTCAAGCGGCAGATCGATGCCGCAATCAAGAACAAGCCAGGCAACTAGGCCGGTCTGGATTGTGTGCGGCGGGCGGCTCAAAAGGCCGCCCGTTGCCTGTGCACGCAGTAGCCTATTCGTCGTTGGAAGGTCTTCCTCGCATTCGCCGCCGGACGATGAAAAAGCCCCAGGCGAGCACGATCAAAAACATCGCGCCGAATGCGTAGCTCAGAATATTCGTTGAGAAAACATTGGCTGAATAAGTCATCATTTTTTTGCAATCTTGAAAAAAGCGCGCCATTTCAGAATGTTTTATGATTATGCACTTGAATTCGGCGCATGTCATATTTCAAACTGAGCAATCAGACTTTTGTTCCGCACCGCCTTACTAGTAAAATCGAAATCGCATCCACAATATTTGGTTTATTATTCAATCTTTTGGCCACGAACCGCAATTAAAGCGCAATTGACGCTCAAGCTCCTGTTCTCGTCTTTTGGCCACATTCTGGCTCTTCGCGCAAATCCTCGAGCCGCCATGGCTATCCAAATCGCGAGTGCTGCTTGTGATGGAGGAATTGGCATGAACCCGCGTACCAAACGTTTGATTGCTCATTTCTTGGAACCCTTCGCCTTGCGCGGATTGGACGGGGTTCAGCCCCCCGGCGAATACGATGTCGATGTAGACGAGGAAATGATCGAAGGCCTGTCCCGGCTCGCTTATCAGCGCGTGGCGACCTTTATCCACGTTCCGGCAAGGGGCATGAAAGCCCATCGAACGCAGCTTGTTGCGATCGACTATGACGAACTCGAAATGGCACAGAAAAAAGAACAGGAAACAAACAAATGAATATCCACCGACGCTACAAGTTGCCGGTAACCCCGCCGCATCGGTTCGCAATCGGCCAGCAGGTCCGCCTGCGCAGCGGCGGGGGCGCAGCGATGAAGAGCACTGCAATCTTCGAGATTCTGGCGAGGCTTCCGCCCCTGGGTGGCTCGTTCCAGTATCGTATCCGCGACGCAGAAGAGAAACACGAACGGATGGCCACTGAAGATAGTCTTGAAGCCATCGATATCTGGAGCAGCGGCGACCGCGACAGTCTGCGGGCACTTGCAGACGTGCATTCATGAATGGCCCAACAGCAGGAATTTAAAGAGCCGATGCGCGGACACTGCTGCTGGTTTACCCAACCCGGAGATCATGGCGAAAGGACTAGAATTTTGGCGAGGAATACCGTGCGGACAGCCCGCCACGCCTTCATCGAAAACCTCAAGCTTGTCATTGCCGAGTACCAGGCAACAAGAGAGCGCCTTATTGCCGAAACCGATCAGGTGTTCAGTACCGGAAAGTACGGAGGCGAAGACATTTCGGTCGAAACGGCGGCGCACTACAAGCAGCTCATATCGCACTATAAGGCCGTCGTCCTGCGCTTCGAGAATGAGCAGACACGCAAGGCCCAGCCGAAACTTTGAGTTGGTATGCCTATGCGCGCGGTCACTTGAAACCCAAAGACAGCAATGTGATCGAAGCATGATTGACTTAACGGTGATTTGAGCGCGTTAGTCAGTGGTCGTCAGGCATGCAATGGCCGCTGACGCTTGAGAGTATCTGCTCCCGCCTTTTAATCGCGAGGAGACAGACATGTTGCCTATCGATCATACCATAACCAGCCCCCATCTCCTGCGCGCCGCCGACTGGCTTGTGCTGCAGGCTGCCCATGAAAGCGCATCGAAGAACCTTGGTCGATCGCCGAACGGTCACCGCTACTCTGACCGCTTGGCCAGGCAGGTTTTACGCCTGTTTGAATTGGGGCATCGCGACATAGCCATCATCGCGGCAGTCGCCGCACAGACGGAACGGGCCCAGGCCCAGCATTCGTACAGCCTGAACAAGATTCTGACGCTCGTTCCCGCGAATGAACAGGCGCGGCAATACCGGTTGTCCGGCTGCGGGCAGAGCCTTGACGGTTACCACTGACTGTTCCGGTTTTTACTGGTCGCTGGCGGCAGCCGTCCACTTCTAAAGAAGTGGGCTAGGCCCGCGTGATCACGGTGTTAGAGGCGCATAATGGCCCAAAAAATTGACGGGAAACTCCAGTGCGAGGAATGCCGGACGATTTATCTGAGCATCCCTCGAATAGACAACGATGACGGCCCGGTCTTTTGCAGCGAGTGCGGAGCATATATGGGCCGTTGGCGGGATGTCCGATCGGAATTTTCTGCGCAAGGCGGCCAAAACGGCGTGTTCGAATTGTCGAATGGTCAAATCATTCGCATCGAGTTTTATGGCAAGATACCGCGACGCGGACCCTAGTCGCCGAGGCTGCAAACGGGATGTTCGGGAAGTAATGGGAGAGTGGCGTTCCTAGGTCTCAGTGAAACTGGCGGAGAGAGCGGGATTCGAACCCGCGTTACGCTTTTGACGTAAACACACTTTCCAGGCGTGCGCCTTCAACCACTCGGCCACCTCTCCGCAGAACGTCCGGCATCTGCCAGGCGGGTCGATAATGTCGGCCGCAAATGCCGGCCGTGAGCACCGTCAAACCACCGGTCACTCTTTTTTGAAGCATGCACGGCGCTGTCGATGGTTAGCTGGCAGCGACCCCGTGCGGCGCGCAATATAGTCAGAACAGGCACTTGTTCAACACCTATTTCAGTTTTATCGCGCTTTGCCGCAGTTTCTCAAATTCGATGCTGATTTTACTGGGAGTTTTCGCGAAAATTTCATCACGTGCCGTCAAAATGCCGGTAAGGTCGCGTTCATTCGTGTCCTCTTACGATCGCCGGCGGTGCCTGTCGGCCCCATCGCGATCAGGGCGCAAGATTCTGGAGTGGTTGAGTGATCCGTGCGTTTCTAAGGCTGCTTGCCTATATTTCCCTGAGCCTGGCGATTATCGCCGCAGTCCTGGACGCTGCCCGCTCCGTCGGGGCATCGCGTCTGGTCATGACGTCACTTCGCGACAGCTGGCAGTCCTTCTCGCCTTCAACCCTCGTCCCAGCCGAAGACTATATCCGCTCGCATCTCTATCCCATGCTATGGGATCCCTTGATGCTCTGGATCTTCGAAACGCCGACCTTCATCATCTTCGCGGCGCTGGCTTTTGTGCTTTACACGCTCGGCCACCGGCGCGAGCAGCGGGCAGGGCGCTTTGCAGCCCGCTGATCCGATCTAACCAACTGACATAACTCGATATTTGCGCAATATTTGACCGGTCAGCAAAATTCCGCGTGAATTTTGCCTGCGGGCATGCCAGATTGAATTTTGGGGCGGGGGCCATCGTGGGTTGCCGCCACGATTTCGAGGATCGACGGCAGGTTGGTTCTTTCAACAAAAATCCAGAGGGTTGGTTCAAATGAAGCGTATTCTTCTCGGTCTCATGGCCGCTACAGCATTGTCAGTCTCGGCGTTTGCCGCCGATGACAAGCCGGCCGTGATCTATGATCTGGGCGGCA
Source organism: Phyllobacterium sp. YR620 (assembly GCF_900104165.1). Lineage (NCBI taxonomy): Bacteria > Pseudomonadati > Pseudomonadota > Alphaproteobacteria > Hyphomicrobiales > Phyllobacteriaceae > Phyllobacterium > Phyllobacterium sp. YR620. Next base: position 185,684 of record NZ_FNJP01000002.1, on the reverse strand, counting down.
AGTTCGACAAATCATTCAACGAGGCTGCGTTCAACGGCGCCGAGAAGTACAAGACGGACTCGGGCGTCAAATATCGCGAGTTCGAAATCCAGAACGAGGCACAGCGCGAACAGGCCCTGCGCAAGTTTGCTTCGGACGGCAACTCGCCGATCGTCATCGCCGGTTTCTCAGCCGCAGCCGCGATCGAAAAGGTCGCAACGGAATTTCCTGATACCAAGTTCGTCATCATCGATGCGGTCGTCGAGAAGCCCAATGTTCGCTCCGTCGTCTTCAACGACAATGAGGGCTCCTACCTCGTCGGCGTGATCGCCGCCAAGGCTTCGAAGACCGGGACGGTCAGCTTCATCGGCGGCATGGACGTTCCGCTCATCCGCAATTTCGCCTGCGGCTATGTCGGCGGTGTCAAGGCCACGAACCCGGATGCAAAGGTCATCCAGAACATGACCGGTGATACCCCGGCTGCATGGAACGATCCGGCCAAGGGCGGCGAAATCGCCAAGTCACAGATCGACCAGGGCTCGGATGTGGTCTTTGCTGCCGCTGGCGGCACCGGCATCGGTGTACTGCAGGCCGCCGCTGATGCGGACAAGCTCGCAATTGGTGTCGATTCCAACCAAAACGGCCTGCATCCGGGCAAAGTTTTGACATCGATGATGAAGCGCGTCGACGTTGCTACCTATAATGCCTTCAAGGACGGCGCTGACGGCAAATTCACCGCGGGTGTCAATGTCCTTGGTGTCAAGGAAGGCGGCGTCGATTATGCGGCGGATGAAAACAACGCCAAGCTTTTGACCGATGACGTCAAGACGGCGGTTGAGGCGGCCAAGGCCGATATCATCTCCGGCAAGATCAAGGTTCACAACTACAACACGGACAATGCCTGCCCCTACAAGTAAGCGTTAATCCATAAGCACTTGAGAAGCCGCCGATAGTGACATCCGGCGGCTTCGTCGTTAGTACTGGGCGCATTCAAACCAAGGAGCTCGCCGTGACTGCTTTTGCCGTACTCCTCAGCATTCTCGCCGCCATCGCCATCGGCGCAATGAGCCCGGGCCCCAGTTTTGTCCTCGTCTCGCGCATTTCCGTCGCATCATCGCGAAGCCATGGGCTCGCATCGGCGCTCGGCATGGGGGTCGGGGGCGCGTTCTTTGCGGCGCTCGCCGTCCTTGGACTAACTGCGCTGCTGCTCAAGTTCGAATGGCTTTACGTGGTATTGAAGCTTCTCGGTGGGGCCTATCTTGTCTACCTTGCCATCAAGATTTGGCGCGGCGCATCCGAACCGCTCGCTGTGCCGGGTCCGAGCGGCGAGGGCAGAGGTCTTTCCGTGCGGCGGGCATTTCTCGTCGGCCTTTTCACCCAGCTCAGCAATCCGAAGACGTCGATCGTCTATGCCAGCATCTTTGCCGCTCTCATGCCGCAATCGCCGCCTCTCTGGCTGCTTCTCGCACTTCCGCCCATGCTATTTTGCGTCGAGGCCGGATGGTACACGATCGTGGCACTCGCCTTTTCGGGTACGCGCGCCCGCCTCGTCTATATGCGCTTGAAACGCTGGATCGACCGCGGCGCGGGCGCCGTCATGGGCGCCCTCGGCGTGAAGCTGATGGCGGAAGCGATCACGTCCAAAGCCTGATTGCCCGCCCTTAATAATGCGGCGGCTTGGTAATCGGGATATCCGGTGTCGCCTGTTCTTCGAGAACGAGGAAGCGGTCGGTCAACGCCCCGAGCTGGCGGCGCATGGCTTCGATTGTCTTCCACTGCTCGGTGATCTGGCCGGAAAGTTCCTCAATGGTCTTCTCCTGCTCGGTGACGATAATTTCGAGGCGCGTCAAACGATGTGGCCGGTCTTCCGTCGTCATTGCTCGTCTCCATTGCCGTGCGGTTTACTCTCTAGGCGGTGGGCGATCCCGGTGCAAGGCTCGTCGCCCGATGGCTGTTGAATCTTGCGTTTCTTGACTGGAAAGAAAAAAATCCCGTGTTAGGGTCGAAACGCGAAAAGACGATAAAAGCTGCGAAACAGCGGATGGGGATATGGCCGAACCGGCAATCGAACTTGTTGGAATTGATAAGCGCTTTGGTGCCGTGCACGCCAATCGCGACATCCATATGCTTGTCGAAAAGGGCACGATCCACGGCATTATCGGCGAGAACGGCGCCGGCAAATCGACGCTGATGTCGATTCTCTATGGTTTTTACCAGGCTGACAGTGGCGAGATCCGCATTAACGGCGTGCCGGTGAAGATACCGGATCCGAACGCCGCCATCGGCCTTGGTATCGGCATGGTGCATCAACATTTCATGCTGGTCGAGAACTTTACGGTCCTCGAAAATGTCATGCTCGGCGTCGAGGGCGCGCCGCTCCTGAAGAACGGCATTGCCAAGGCAAGGGCGGAACTGAAGCGGCTCGAGCGCGAATACCAGCTCGATGTCGATCCGGACGCGCTGATCGAGGAACTGCCCGTTGGCTTGCAGCAGCGGGTGGAAATTTTGAAGGCGCTCTATCGCGGCGCGGAAATTCTGGTTCTGGACGAGCCGACTGGGGTTCTGACGCCGCCCGAGGCGGATCACCTTTTTCGCATTCTCGAACAATTGAAGGATCAGGGCAAAACCATCGTGCTCATCACGCACAAGCTGCGCGAGATCATGGCGGTGACCGACAATGTGTCGGTCATGCGCCAGGGCTCCGTCGTGGCAACGCGAAAGACCGACGAGACGACGGTGGAGGAACTCGCTGAACTGATGGTTGGCCGCCGCGTGCTCCTGCGCGTCAAGAAGGGCGAGGCAAAGCCGGGCGAGATCAAGCTTTCGGTCGAGCACCTTACCGTGCGCGACAGCCGCGGCGTGGTCATGGTGGACGACGCATCCTTTACCGTACGCGCGGGCGAGATCGTCGGCATTGCCGGCGTCGCCGGCAACGGCCAGTCGCAGCTTATCGAAACCATCGCCGGGATTCGAACGGCAGTTTCGGGCCGCGTGCTGCTTGACGGCCAGGTCATCGATATCACTGGCGCTGCCGACCCTGGCGAACTGCGCGATCGCGGCCTCGCGCATGTGCCGGAAGACCGGCACCACATGGGTCTCGTCCTTGCCTTTGAGGAATATGAAAACTCGATCCTCGGCTACCACGACGACCCGCTCTATCTTCGCGGCCCGTTTCTCGATATCGAGGCGATCCAGGCGGACGCACGCAAGAAGATCGAGAAATACGATATCCGTCCCGGCGATCCGCGCCTGAAGACGGCGAACTTCTCCGGCGGCAACCAGCAGAAGATTGTGCTTGCGCGTGAGATGGAGCGCGATCCCGGTGTGCTCATTATCGGCCAGCCGACGCGGGGCGTCGATGTCGGCGCCATCGAATTCATCCACAAGCGCATCATCGAAATGCGCGACGCCGGCAAGGCGGTACTTCTTGTTTCCGTCGAGCTTGACGAGATACGCTCCCTCTCGGACCGAATTCTTGTGATGTTCGCCGGCCGTATTGTCGGCGAAAGGGATTCCGATGCCAGCGAAGGCGAGCTCGGACTGTTGATGGCTGGTGTCGAAGCGAAGGAAGCAGCCGAATGACGACCCAGGCACTCCTCATCATCGACGTTCAAAAAGCGATTGATGATCCGAAATGGGGGCGGCGCGGCCAACCCGGTGCGGAGGCAGCGATAGCACGTTTGCTCGCCGCCTGGCGCGAGCGACGTTTGCCGGTCATCCACATCCGCCACGATTCCACCGATCCGCAGTCCCCCTACCGGCCCGGCACCGACGGCAATGACTTCAAGCCGGAGGCCGAACCGCAATTGGGCGAGCCCGTCGTCGACAAACGCACCAACAATGCCTTCATCGGCACCGATCTGATGGATGTGCTGGACGAATTGCAGGTGCGCAGCCTGGTCATTGCCGGCGTCCTTCTCGAAAACTCTGTCGATGCCACGGTGCGCATGGCCAGCAATCTCGGGTTCGAGGTGACGATCCCGGAGGATGCGGTCGCAAGCATCGACCGCAAGGATCGGAGCGGCAAGCTATGGAGTGCCGAAGACGTGCATGCGCTGTCACTGGCCATTCTCGATGGCGAATATGCCCGCATTTCAATGACTGACGCGATCATCGAGACCTTGCCATGAGCCAGCCCTTCGCCAAATTGCCTGCCTGGGCCGATTACGGGCTTCTGCCACTGATCAATCTGATCGTTGCATTTCTTGTGGCAGGCCTCGTTGTGATGCTTGTCGGCGAAAGCCCGATCGACGCCGCGGTTCTGATGGTAAAGGGGGCCTTCGGCTCCGGCGACGGTGTCGGCTACACGCTCTACTACGCCACCAACTTCATCTTTACCGGGCTCTGCGTCGCGGTCGCGTTTCATTGCGGCCTCTTCAATATCGGCGGCGAGGGCCAGGCCTACATTGGCGGGCTGGGCGTGACCATTGTCGGCCTCGGACTTGGCAATTCCCTGCCCTGGTGGCTGGTATTTCCTCTGGCGATCCTAGCCTCGGCACTGGTCGGCGCTCTCTGGGCCCTTATCCCGGCATGGCTGCAGGCAAAGCGCGGCTCGCATGTCGTCATCACCACGATCATGTTCAACTTCATTGCCGCCAGCATCATGGTCTATCTTCTGGTCGGCGTTCTTAAGCCGCTCGGCAGCCAGGCTCCGGAAACCCGGGTCTTCGGCGATGGCGGGCAGTTGCCGGGCCTCGGCTGGCTGCTCAATATCATCGGCCTCGACATGCGCTCGGCCCCTCTCAACATCAGTTTCCTGCTCGCGCTGCTGGCCGCCTTCCTGGTATGGCTGCTGATCTGGCGCACCAAGCTCGGCTATGAAATTCGCACCATGGGCTTCAGCCCGAAGGCGGCCCGCTATGCAGGCATCAGCGAGTTGCGGATCATCATCATCACCATGATGATTTCCGGCGCCCTCGCCGGGATGATGGCGCTGAACCCTATCATGGGCGCCCAGCACCGCATGCAGCTCGATTTCGTGCAAGGCGCGGGTTTCGTCGGCATCGCCGTCGCGCTGATGGGACGTTCCCATCCGGTCGGCATCGTGCTCGCGGCAATTCTCTTCGGTATGCTCTATCAGGGCGGCGCGGAAATCGCCTTCGACATGCCCAATATCTCGCGCGACATGATCGTCATCATCCAGGGTCTCGTCATTCTTTTTGCCGGTGCGCTCGAGCATATGTTCCGCCCCTCGTTGCAGCGCATTTTCCAGCGCGTGGGCCGGGTGAAGCGGGAGACTGCATCGGTGGTTACAGCTGGGGGCGGGCAATAATGGATTTTCTGATCACCCTGCTGCAGCTCTTTGATTCAACGATCCGCCTCTCTGTGCCGCTGCTGCTCGCCTGTCTGGCGGGTCTCTATTCCGAGCGATCAGGGATCTTCGATATCGGGCTTGAGGGCAAGATGCTGGCCGGAGCCTTTGCGGCCGGCACGGTTGCGGCCTGGTACGGCTCCGCCTGGGCGGGGCTTCTCGCTGCCGTCCTTGTATCCGTGGCGCTCGGTCTCGTGCATGGCTTTGCCTCGATCACCCATCGCGGCAACCAGATTGTGTCGGGCGTTGCCATCAACTTCATCGCGGCGGGAACCACCGTCATCCTCGGACAGGCGTGGTTCAGCCAGGGCGGGCGCACGCCGTCCTTGCCCAATACGGCACGTTTCAATCCGATCAATCTTCCGGGCGCCGAGGCAATGCGAAGCGTCCCGATCATCGGCCCGATCTATTACGAACTGATCTCGGGTCATTCTATCCTGGTCTATCTCGCCTTCCTGCTGGTCCCGTTCACCTGGTGGGTGCTCTACCGCACGCGCTTCGGGCTGCGTTTGCGTGCCGTGGGCGAGAACCCGGCGGCGGTCGATACGGCGGGCGTATCGGTGCCTTGGCTGCGCTATCGCGCCGTCATCTGCTGCGGCGTGCTTTGCGGCGTTGCTGGTGCCTATCTTGCCACCGCGCAGGGCGCCGGCTTCGTCAAGGACATGACAGCCGGCAAGGGCTACATAGCGCTTGCCGCCTTGATCTTCGCCAAATGGCGTCCTGTGCAGGCGATGTTCGCTTGCCTGCTTTTCGGCTTTCTCGATGCCGTCGCCATTCGCATGCAGGGCCATCCCATGCCCCTGATCGGCGAGGTGCCCGTGCAATTGATGCAGGCGCTTCCCTATATTTTCACCATCGTGCTGCTCGCCGGCTTTATCGGCAAGGCGATCCCGCCCAAGGCCGGGGGCGTTGCCTACGTGAAAGAAAGATGATGACCAACAGCAAGGACCTTTTCGACGCGGCCTATGCCGCGATGCAGAAGACGCATTCGCCCTATTCGCAGTTCCCGGTTGGCGCCGCGATTCGCACCAGCGACGGGCGCATTTATTCGGGTTGCAATATCGAGGTTGTCTCCTATCCGGAAGGCTGGTGCGCCGAAACGACGGCGCTCTCACACTTCGTCATGGGCGGCGGCGGCACGATCACCGAAATCGCTGTCGTCGCCGAGAAGAAGGCGAAATGCACCCCCTGTGGGGGCTGCCGCCAGCGGCTAGCGGAATTTGCCGGCCCCGATGTGCTGCTCCACCTTTGCGACAATGACGGGATTGTCGAGACCTTGACGATGAAGGAGATTTTCCCCTTCGGCTTTGAAGCGGAAGTCCTCGGAGGAGCAAAGGGATGATGAACATCCATCACGTTGCTCTCGCCCCTGTGGGTGCCGCATGATCGCACCTGCAACCGGCGCTCTCATCAAGAAGCTCAATGGCCTTGCGCCGCGCGTGGCACTGGTGCTCGGTTCGGGGCTTGGCTCGTTGGTCGATGCCGTCGAAAATCCGGTCCGTATCCCCTATGCCGACCTGCCGGGCTTCCCGCATAGCGGCGTCTCCGGCCATGCCGGAGAAGTCGTTGCCGGTTATTTGTCCGGCAAGCCGGTCCTTATGCTAGCTGGGCGATCGCATTATTACGAGAAGGGCGATGCATCGGTCATGCGCCCGGTAATTGCAGCGCTTGCGGACCTCGGCATCGAGATGTTGATCCTCACCAATGCCGCAGGTTCGGTGCGCCACGATATTGCGCCGGGCAGCGTCATGCTGATCGACGATCACATCAACTATTCGGGGCTCAATCCGCTGATCGGCGAACCCTCGGATCAACGCTTTGTCGGCATGACCACAGCTTATGACCAGAAGCTCAGGGACGCCATCATCCTTGCCGCCAGCGAGGCGGGAGAGAAGATCACCTCCGGCGTCTATATGTGGTTTTCCGGCCCATCCTTCGAAACGCCGGCCGAGATTCGCATGGCCCGCACGCTCGGCGCCGATGCGGTCGGCATGTCGACAGTGCCGGAAGTCATTCTCGCCCGGTTCTTCGGCCTGCGCGTTGCGGCCTGCTCGGTCGTCACCAATTACGGTGCCGGCATGACCGGCGCTGAACTCTCGCACGAGGAAACCAAGGACATCGCACCGATGGGTGGCGCGCGCCTGCAGAAGATTATCCGGGTGCTGATCCGGGAGATTGGCTGACCCATGCTGTTGCCCCAGGAAATCATTCGCCGCAAGCGCGATGGTGAGACACTCGACGCCGCCGACATCACCGCTTTCGTCAATGCCATGAGTTCGGGCTCCATCACCGAGGGCCAGGTCGCTGCATTCGCCATGGCCGTTTTCTTCAACGGCATGAAGCGCGACGAAGCTGTGGCGTTGACCCTCGCCATGCGCGATTCCGGCGATATTCTTGACTGGTCCGATCTGCCCGGGCCCGCCGTAGATAAGCACTCCACCGGTGGCGTCGGCGACAATGTCTCGCTGATGCTGGCGCCGATCGCTGCGGCCTGCGGCGCCTATGTGCCGATGATCTCCGGCCGTGGGCTTGGCCACACGGGCGGCACTCTCGACAAGATGGACGCGATCCCCGGTTATCGCAGCCAGCCAGACAATGCCTTGTTTCGCCGGGTGGTGCACAGCGTGGGCTGCGCAATCATTGGCCAGACGGCAAACCTGGCGCCAGCCGACAAGCGCTTTTATTCGATCCGCGACGTCACCGCGACGGTGGAATCGATCCCGCTGATCACCGCCTCGATCCTGTCGAAGAAACTGTCGGCTGGGCTCAACGCGCTGGTGCTGGACGTCAAGGCTGGCAATGGTGCGTTCATGGCGAAGACCCGCGACGCCGTCGCTCTCGCGGAAAGCATCGTGGGGGTGGCGCAGGGCGCCGGGCTCATGACGACGGCGTTGCTCACCGATATGAACGAGCCGCTGGCTCTCGCGGCGGGAAATGCCGTTGAGGTCAAGATTGCCGTCGATTTCCTGACCGGCGACAAGCGCGACAGCAGGCTTGAGGATGTGACCCTTGCGCTTGCCGCCGAAATGCTGGTTTCGGGCAAACTGGCTGCCAACCACAAGCTGGCAATGGAGAAGGCCCGCGAAGCGCTTCACAGCGGCAAGGCGGCGGAGATCTTCGGGCGCATGGTGGCTGCCCTCGGCGGTCCAACCGATTTGATGACGCGGCCCCGCCACTATTTGCCGGTTGCGCCGATTACCCGTGAAGTGAAAGCGCCGGTCTCTGGCTTCGTCTCGTCGATCGATACGCGCGGCATCGGGGTCGCTGTGGTCGCGCTCGGTGGCGGGCGCATCCGCCCCCAGGATCCCATCGACCATGCCGTCGGCATCACCGATCTGCAGCCGATCGGTGCCAGAATGGAAGCGGGCGAGCCGATTGCATTGGTCCATGCGCGCAGCGACGACGATGCGGCAGCAGGCGTTCGCGCCATCGAGCAGGCGTTCAGCTTTTCGGAACGCAAGCCACGCACCGTAAGCCCCGTCCTGCGGCGCGTCGGCGGTTAAGCACCAAACTTTCAGAAGTTTGTGATCTCACGCTCGTCCTTGTCTGGGCGAGGTTCCCCGGAAGGCTATTTCGTCCCGTACATGCGATCGCCGGCATCGCCGAGACCCGGTACGATATAGCCCTTTTCGTTCAAATGATCGTCGATCGCGGCGGTAAAGACCTGCACGTCGGGATGCGCCGTGGTGAAGCGCTCGATACCTTCGGGGGCCGCGAGGAGGCACAGGAAGCGGATGTTGCTCGCGCCGCGGTCCTTCAGCTTCTGAATCGCGGCAATGGCGGAGTTTGCCGTTGCGAGCATCGGATCGACGACAATAATAAGCCGGTTAACGATGTCTTCCGGCGCTTTGAAGTAATATTCGACCGGCTGCAGCGTTTCGTGATCGCGGTAGAGCCCGATATGTGCAACGCGCGCCGCCGGGACCAGATCGAGCATGCCTTCGAGAAGGCCGTTGCCGGCGCGGAGGATGGAGGCGAAGACCAGTTTCTTGCCCTCGATCACCGGCGCATCCATCTCGGCCAGCGGCGTCTGGATCTTGATCGTGGTCAATTGCAGGTCGCGCGTCACTTCATAGCAGAGCAGCAGGGAAATTTCCTTCAGGAGCCGCCGGAAGCCGGCGGTCGAGGTATCCTTGTCGCGCATGATGGTTAGCTTGTGCTGGACAAGCGGATGAGAAACGAGCGTCACGCCCATGGAAATCCCCTTCATTCTTTTACGCGGCGATCTTAGCCTTTCGGCGCCGGTCCCGCAAAGATCTCAACCGAAGCGCGCACAGTTTTGTCCGCTGCGAGACGTTGGATCAATGAACGCCTCGTATCCTCGTTGATGAACGCTGCCTTGAGGGCCGTCTTGGTCACGGCGACGAGGCCCGCCTCGTCATAGCCAAAATTGTTGGCCGCGATGGCATATTCGCGGTCAAGATCCGTATGGAAATAGGGCGGATCGTCGGCATTAAGCGTTACCGGGACGCCAGCGCGAGCCAGCGCCGGCAAGGGATGGGCAGAAAAGTCAGGATAGACGCCGAGCGCGATGTTCGATCCCGGGCAGCATTCAAGGACGATCTGCTCGGCGGCAAGGCGCTTGACGAGGTCCGGATTCTCGATGGCCCGCACTCCATGGCCGATGCGCGTGGGCTTGATGGCATCGAGCGCGGCGGCCACGCTTTCCCAGCCACAAAGCTCACCCGCATGCACAATTATGCCGAGGCCTGCATCGCGGGCGAGATTGAACGCGGCGGCAAAATCACCCGGGCGATACATGCGTTCGTCTCCGGCCATGCCGAAGCCGGTGACCAGCGGATGCGGGTTCTCCACAATATAGCGGGCCGCCGCCAATACGGCTTCGGGACCCTTGTGGCGCAGGCCCGTCGCGATCAGGCGCCCCTCAATTCCGGTTGCTGCCTTGGCGCGGCTCATGCCCTCGGCAAGGCCCTCGATGTAGGCGCGCGGATCGAGACCGGCGCTGATGGCATGATCAGTGGAAATGAACACTTCGGAATAGATGCAATCCTGCCGGCTCAGCGCTAAAAGGTAATCTTCGGCGAGGTCGGCATAGTCTTCTTCCGTGCGAAAAAGCATGGATGCCTGGTCATAGGCATGAAGGAAAGACGTGAAATCATCCCAAACGAATTTGTCGTCCTGAATGAAGCCGGAAACATCGACGCCGTATTTTGCCGCCTTCCGCTGCACCAGCGGCACGGATGCGGCGCCTTCTATATGGCAGTGCAACTCAGCTTTCAGAACCATCAAGTCACCCGACAACAAACGCGTCGCTTCATCGCGCAAGAGGACAATAGCGTTGCGCGAACTAATCTTCTATGGTTCGCCGCAAATAGAGTAGATCAGGTAATCGAGATGAGCCAGCAACGCACCGGCGCCCATGGCGGCATGGAAACTTCATTCGGGTTTCAGGACGTCAGCGATGGCGAAAAGCAGTCGCGTGTCAACGATGTATTTCACCGCGTTGCCAAGCGCTACGACGTGATGAACGATCTCATGTCGGGCGGCATGCACCGGGTCTGGAAGGACTCGATGATTGCCTGGCTGTCGCCTTCGCGCACGGCCAACTGGAAAGTCCTTGACGTTGCCGGCGGTACCGGAGACATCGCGTTCCGGATCGTGGAAGCCTCCGGCCGCAACGCACATGCAACCGTGCTTGACATCAATGGTTCCATGCTCGGCGTCGGGCGCGACCGCGCCGTGAAGAAGGGCCTCGCGGAAAATCTCGAATTTGTCGAAGCCAATGCCGAAGAACTTCCCTTTGCCGATGCGAGATTCGATGCCTATACGATTGCCTTCGGTATCCGCAACGTTCCGCATATCGATCGTGCCCTGGCCGAAGCCTTCCGTGTCCTGAAGCCGGGCGGGCGCTTCATGTGCCTCGAGTTTTCCGAGGTGGAACTGCCGATCCTCGACAAGGTCTATGATGCGTGGTCGTTCAACGCCATTCCGAAGATCGGCAAGGCGGTGACCGGCGATGCCGACAGCTACCAGTATCTTGTCGAATCGATCCGTAAGTTTCCGCGTCAGGCCGATTTCGGCGAAATGATCCGCAAGGCAGGCCTTGAGCGCGTTACCTGGCGCAATTTCACCGGTGGAGTGGCCGCCCTGCATTCCGGCTGGAAGTTGTGAATTCTGAATGAGTAAGCTAGCAGCGACATTCCGCCTGATGCGGGCCGGATGGATCATGACGCGTGAAGGCGTGATTTCAGCGCTGCCCGCGGACGGCCTGAGCGGTCTTCCCGCCTTTGGCCATCGCGTCGCCGGCCTTCTGGCGCGCCGCCGCGCCATGACCGCGCGTCGTTCGGAGCGCATGTCACGGGCCATCAACAAGCTTGGACCATCTTACGTAAAGCTCGGGCAATTTCTGGCCACGCGTCCCGATGTGGTCGGCACGGAAGTTGCAGACGATCTGGCGCTGCTGCAGGACCAACTGGATTTCTTTCCGATGGAAGCCTCAGTCAAGGCCATCGAAGGTTCACTCGGCCGGAGGCTCGACGATCTTTATGTAAGCTTTGACGCACCAATAGCGGCGGCATCGATTGCGCAGGTTCACCCTGCATATGTCAATGTTGCTGGCGCGGTTGAGAAGGTGGCGGTCAAGGTGGTACGACCGGGCGTGCGGCAGCGCTTCAACAACGATCTTGAGAGCTTTTTCCTGGTCGCGCAGTGGCAGGAACGCTACGTGCCAGCGACGCGCCGCCTGCGGCCCATCGAAGTCACCCGCACGCTCGCCCAGACCACGCGCATAGAGATGGACCTGCGTCTCGAAGCAGCGGCGCTTTCGGAGATCGGCGAGAACACCAAGGATGATCCTGGCTTTCGCGTGCCGAAGGTTGACTGGGAGCGGACAGGCCGGGATGTGCTGACGCTCGAATGGATCGACGGCATCAAGATGTCCGACATCGAAGGGCTGCGGGCGGCCGGTCATAATCTGATTGGCCTCGCCGAAACGCTGATCCAGTCCTTCCTGCGCCACACGCTGCGCGACGGCTTCTTTCATGCCGACATGCATCCGGGAAATCTTTTCGTCGATGACGAAGGCCATATCGTCGCCGTGGATTTCGGCATCACCGGCCGGCTCGGCAAGAAGGAACGGCGGTTTCTCGCCGAAATTCTCTATGGCTTCATCACTCGCGATTATGCCCGCGTCGCCGAAGTTCATTTCGAGGCCGGCTACGTCCCGCATCACCATGACGTGGCGAGCTTCGCGCAGGCGATCCGCGCCATTGGCGAGCCGATCCACGGCCAGCCGGCCGAGACGATCTCCATGGCGAAGCTCTTGACCTTGCTCTTCGAGGTTACAGAACTCTTCGACATGGAAACCCGTCCAGAACTCGTCATGTTGCAGAAAACAATGGTGGTGGTGGAGGGCGTATCGCGCACGCTCGACCCGCATTTCAACATGTGGAAGGCGTCGGAGCCGGTTGTCGGAGGCTGGATCAGACAGAATCTCGGGCCGCAAGGCATCCTTATCGATGCGCGGGATGGCGCCCACGCGATCCTGCACCTTGCCCGGCAGGCGCCGGATCTGGTGGCGCGTGCCGATCGCCTTTCGCGCGAACTCGATACGATGGCGGCAAATGGCCTTCGCTTTGACGAGCAGACCGCCAAGGCAATCGGCAAGGCCGAGGCGCGTCACACGCGGTCTGGGAGAATCGCGCTTTGGGTGATTGCACTGTGTTTTGTTTTGATCACCTACAAGCTCTTTGCTTGAGCTTTTACGGCGTTTTGTGCTAGCAATGATTGCATATTATATCCCTGCGATCCATTGAGTGCAATCAAATGGCCAGTATCACCATTCGCAATCTGGATGATTCCATCAAGGAAAGATTGCGGGTGCGCGCCGCAGCCCATGGCCGTTCCATGGAAGAGGAGGCGCGGATTATCCTCGGCGATCTGGTGGAGTACGCTCCCACGCCAGTGGCTGCGAAGACGCCGATCCAGCGTGGTTCGCTTTCGGAAAGGCGAATCCTGCTCATCATCGGCGGCGGCATTGCCGCTTATAAATGCCTTGATCTGATCCGTCGGCTTCGCGAACGCGGTGCAGGTGTCCGGCCGGTACTGACCAAGGCGGCGGAGGAATTCGTCACCCCGCTTGCTGTCGGTGCGCTTGCCGCCGACAAGGTTTTCACCGAGCTTTTTTCGCGCGAGGACGAACACGACGTCGGCCATATCCGCCTGTCGCGTGAGGCGGATCTTATTGTGGTCGCGCCTGCAACCGCGGATCTCATGGCGAAGATGGCCAATGGTCTGGCAAATGATCTGGCCTCGGCTGTGCTGATGGCGACCGACAAACGCGTGCTGATTGCGCCGGCGATGAACCCGAAGATGTGGGACCATCCGGCAACCAGGCGCAACCGTGCAACGCTCGCAAAAGACGGCATCCAATTTGTCGGTCCCGGAACAGGAGAAATGGCGGAAAGCGGCGAGAGCGGCGCTGGACGCATGGCCGAACCGCTGGAAATCGTTGCGGCAATCGAGAAATCGCTGGACAGGAGGCCGAGGCCTCTCGCCGGCAAGACGATTATCATGACCTCGGGCCCTACCCATGAACCCATCGATCCCGTTCGCTATATCGCCAACCGGTCTTCGGGCAAGCAGGGCCACGCAATAGCAGCGGCGCTTGCGCGGCTTGGAGCCACCGTGCGTCTGGTCTCCGGTCCCGTCGCCATTCCGGATCCGGAAGGCGTCAGCGTCGTTCATGTCGAATCGGCGCGGGAAATGCGGGATGCGGTTGAGCAGTTTTTGCCTGCCGACGCAGCGGTCATGGTTGCGGCAGTTGCCGATTGGCGGACGGCCAACGAGGCTGGCGAAAAGATCAAGAAGAAGCCGGGTGAAACCGCGCCGGCGCTGCAGATGGTCGAGAACCCCGACATTCTTGCCGGCATTGGTCATAGCAAGTTGCGACCGCGCCTCGTCGTCGGATTTGCCGCTGAAACGCAGGATTTGCTGACCAATGCGCGCGTGAAGCTTGACAAGAAGGGCGCGGACTGGATCGTCGCCAATGATGTCAGCCACGAAACCGGCGTCATGGGCGGCGACCGCAATGCAGTGCGCATTGTCACCCGCACGGGCGTCGAAGAATGGCCCGACATGAGCAAGGATGAAGTCGCCGAACGGCTGGCCGCAAGGATCGCAGCAGCGTTGCAAACGGTGGAAGTCTAGACAGACGAAAGTAAATTCCCATGGCCATCGAAGTTCCCATCCTCGAAACCGATCGTATCATCCTGCGCGCGCACCGCAGCGAGGATTTCGACGCAGTGCATGCCATGTGGCAGCATCCGGCGATCTACGAACAGATCACGGGCAAGCCATCGACCCGCGAGCAATCCTGGGCGCGGCTTCTGCGCTATGGCGGGCTGTGGAACATGATCGGCTTTGGCTTCTGGGCCATGGAAGACAAGGCGAGCGGGGAATTCGTCGGTGAGATGGGTTATGCCGATTTCAGGCGCGAGATTACCCCCGGTTTCGGCGACGCACCGGAAATGGGCTGGGTTCTCGCGCCCCACACACACGGCAAGGGCTATGCGAGCGAAGCGCTGTCACGCGTCGTGGCGTGGGGCGACACGTTCTTCAAGCAGGAGCGCGCGGTGTGCATCATTTCACCGAAAAATACTGCCTCTCAGCGGCTCGCGGCGAAGAATGGATTTGTGAAGGTTCTGGAGACGACCTATACCGAAGAGCCGGTCATCCTTCTGGAGCGCAAGTTCCAGTTTGTGAATGGAGCAGAAGCCGGCGGGTTGCCGGCTCCTGCGGCCAGGTAAGTCGAAGCTAACGCAATTTATCCTTGATGACCTGGCTGTATTGGTCGCGAACGCGCTGGAAGTTGCTCCAGAAGCCGGCGGGCGCTTTGCCCTCAAGGTGGTCGATCAGGACACCGAGATGTGCGTGCCATCCGCTTGCGACGCTGACCATCGAATCGGTGCTGGCGAGGCGCGTATGCGTAAGTTTCAGAAGCGTATTGCTGCCACTTGCCGAAAGTTCGAACGTCACTTCAGAATCCTGGCCACCGTCGGGCCAGGTGATGACGAGCAGATGCGGCGGCTCATAGCGCAGCACCTTGCTCTCAAAGCCCGAGCCTTCATATTTCTGAAATTCTGCAGGGGTCTTTTCGTCCGACAAATGCGAATGTTGGAAGGTCAGCTTGACTGGCCCACCGACAAAGTCGGCCATGGGCCCGCTCGCCAGCCATTTGGCGCGCTTGTCGGATTCGGTGAGATAGGCCCAAACTCGCTCCACCGGGCCGGGTAGAAGGCGTTCGAGGCGAAGCGTTCGCGGTGCGGTGACAACGCCGAGACGATCATTTCCAATATGCTGGTCCATTTCGTTCTCCTTTGATTTCAAGGTTTTGCCGGTTTGGTCGGCGTTGGTCCAGTTGCTCCCGCCGATGTGCGATCTTCGTCGCGAAGCAGCTTTTCGAGATCGTCGAGGCGCGTCGTCCAGAACCGCTCGTAATGCCGCAGCCATTCCTGCGCTTCGGCGAGCCGCGCCGCCTGAAGCTCGCATATATGGGTGCGGCCCCGGACATTGCGGCGCACGAGCCCGGCCGATTCCAACACGCGGATATGTTTCGACGCTCCGGCCAGCGACATGTTGAATGGCGTGGCGAGTTCACTGACCGTGTGTTCGCCATTTGAAAGCCGGTGCAGCATTGCCCGCCGTGTTGGATCGGAAAGAGCGTGGAATACTGCGTCGAGATGGGGTGTCTGAAATTCAACCATACGGTTTAATATCAGTGGAGAAAATAATAGTCAACCAGTTAGTTTAATAATATTGGTGCTTCGTTAAAGAACGAGGAATCCTTGTCCAAGCGGATCGTCCGCCTCGACAAGGAATTCGGCCTTGCCGCTGTAATAGGCGTGGCCGGAGACGCGAGCGGTGATGGCATCAAAATTGCCCGCCTTTGTCTGCGAGGCGACAAACCCGGCAAAGCGCGATCCGACGATGCTTTCGAAGATGCGTGCATTGCCCTCGCGGATTTGACCCTTGGCGTGCATGGCGGCAAGCCGGGCCGTCACGCCAGAACCCGTGGGCGAACGATCGAGCTGCGCATCGGCAAAGATGCAGACATTCTTCGTCGGCGCCTCATTCCACGTGTCGTTGCCGTCGGTGAGGATCGAGCCATAAAGAAAAGCAAGGTCCTTGTGATCGGGATGATCGAGCGGGACGGCTTCTTTGACAGCTTCGGTCAAGGCGGTCGCCGCATCGATGAACCTGCGTGCCGGGTCGCGTCCGAATTCGAGGCCGAACTGGGTCGCATCGGCAAGCGCGTAAAACGCGCCGCCATAGGCGACGTCGAATTTTACGGGTCCGAAGGCTGGCAGGTCCACCTCCTGGTCGGCGGCAAAAAGGAAGGCGGGAACGCTTTCGAAGGAAACCCCGCCGGACTTGCCGTCGTTTACTTCTACGGAAGCAACCACCATGCCGCAGGGGCATTCGATATGGACGGTCGTCACCGGTTCGACCTTGGGCACCAGGCCGTAATCGACAGCATAGCGGCCGAGCGCGATGATCGCGTGGCCGCACATGGTTGAATAGCCCTCATTGTGCATGAACAGGACCGCAAGGTCCGCCCCCGGCAGGTTTGGTTCCACGAGAACAGCGCCATACATGTCGAAGTGACCGCGCGGTTCGAAAATAAGGATCTTGCGCAAATTGTCGTAGCTGTCGCGGACCTGGGCGCGCTTTTCTAGAATTGTGCTCTTCGGCAAGGCGGGATAGCCCGACGTCACGATCCGCAAGGGTTCGCCGCCGGTGTGCATGTCGATGACTTTGAGGAGGTCCGCCATCAGGCAATCCCCAGCAGCGCTGGCAATTTTCGCATATCGTCAAACAGAATGCCGCCGGCCGCTGCCAGCCCCTCATGGTCGGCATGCTCGTCGCCGCAATAGGAGAATACCCGCATGCCCGCCGCCGTGCCGGCGGTGGTCCCCGCGACACTGTCTTCGATCACGACCGCGCGGCCGGGTTCGACACCCATTTCGCTCGCGGCATGCAGGAAGAGATCGGGGAAAGGTTTGCCGCGCGCCACCATGGAGGCGCTGTAGAGGACGTCTGCGAAATGCGCGATCAGCCCGCTCTTACCGAGCGTGAGGTGCATCTTTTCGACATTGGCGGATGAGGCGACACAGTAGGAAAGGTCGGCCTTCTTGACGGCGGTTATCACGGTTTCAATATGCGGGATCGCTTCGACGCCCGCTTCGAAGATGATCGGCATGGCTCTATACCAGCGATCGACAAAATCATCGCCGAGAAGATGGCCTTCGGCTTCAACCCTGTCCTTGACTGCGCGCATTGGCATGCCGCACAGGTTCTTGCGCGCTTCCTCGAAAGTAATGCCATAGCCGCAAGCGTTAAGCATTTTAACGAGGTGTCGGTTTGCAAGCGTTTCTGTATCGACCAGAACCCCGTCACAGTCGAAAATCACCAGATCGGGGCGCGTCATTCAGTTGTCCTTGTCCATGCCTTGAGAGAAGAGCCCCTGCAGGTCGCCAAATGGCACCCCCGCTTGCGAGAAACCGAATGTGCCCTTGTCGAGAACTTCGCGCACGGCATCCCGGATCGCGGTGAAGGCGGCAGTCGTCAGGCGCGGTCCGAGCGATATGCGCCGCACGCCGATGAATGCGAGTTCGCTGACCGACAAGGGTGCCGGGGCAAGCACGCTCACCGGCTTCGAGACGGATTTGCAAATTGTTTCTATGCTTTCACGGTCGGAAATACCGGGCGCGAAGAGCACGTCGGCTCCGGCCGCTTCGAATGCCTGCAGCCGCCTGATCGTATCGTCGAGATCGTTGCGCCCGTGCAGGAAGTTTTCGGCCCGCGCGGTGAAGACGAAATCACCCTTCAGGGCGCGCGCGGCTTCCGCGGCGGCGGCCACACGTTCGACCGCATGGGAAAACTCGTAGATCGGCTGTGCCGGATCGCCGGAAAAATCTTCGAGCGAGCAACCGGCGAGCCCTGCGGCTTCCGCCGCAAATATGGTTTCTCCAGCGCTGTCGGCACTGTCGCCCTTGCCCTTTTCAAGGTCGCCGGAAATGGGCAGGTCAGTTGCCGCCACGAGATCGCGGCAATGCTGCATCATCACATCGAAGGTGATCCCCCCATCGGGGAGGCCGCGCGAGAAGGCGAACCCGGCGCTGCTGGTCGCCAGCGCCTTGAATCCCATGGAGGCAAGGAATTTAGCGGTTCCCGGATCCCATGGATTGGGCATGATGAAGGTCTCGGGACTTTCATGCAGCTGACGGAAAACCAAACCCTTGTCCATACCGGCCTCCAATTGGACGCTGAGAGTCTCGTCCTGTTATAACGTTCCCGTTGATCCGAAGCCGCCGGCACCCCGTGCCGTCTCGCTGGCATGTTGCCGCTCTTCGATCGCAAGCTGCACCACCGGCGCCACGACGACCTGCGCAATGCGCATGCCGCGCTCCACATAGAAGTCGTCTTCGCCGAGGTTGATCAGGATTACTTTTACCTCACCACGATAGTCGGAATCAATCGTCCCCGGGGTGTTGAGGCAGGTAATTCCATGCTTGAGGGCAAGGCCCGATCGCGGGCGCACCTGCGCCTCGAAGCCCTGCGGCACCTCGAAGATCAGCCCGGTCGGCACCAGGGCCCTCCGCCCCGGCAAGAGCAGGAGCGGACGATCGGCCGGAACCGCTGCGCGCAGATCCATTCCGGCAGATCCCGAGGTTTCATAGGCGGGCAGGTCTATATCCTGACCGTGCGGCAGCCTGACCAGGCCGAGAGCAGGATTTCTTGGGCGAACGGAATCGTTTTCTTGGGACATGAGAGACCTTTTTCACCAGTGGGCGGCACGCGTCAACTCACAAGATTTGCAGCATCCATCCTTTGCACACAATCCCCTTCTACCGAGCTACTCCAATCGAGGCGATTCACAATGGCGCAATTGCAGGCTATTGTGAGCCGACTTGCTCTTAACCAGGTGATTCATGTGTCGTTGGGCAGCCTATCTTGGACCGCAGCTCTATCTTGAAGATGTCATTGCTTCTCCCTGCCATTCCCTGATCGCACAGAGCCATGATGCGCACGAAGCCAAGACCCGCACCAATGGCGACGGTTTCGGTGTTGCCTGGTATGGCGAACGCGACGAGCCAGGCCTCTACCGCGACATCCTTCCAGCCTGGTCGGACCAGAACCTGAAAAGCCTGTCGCGGCAGATCCGCTCGCACCTTTTCCTCGCCCACGTGCGTGCCTCGACCGGCGGGGCGACGAGCCGCGCCAATTGCCATCCCTTCGTGTCGGGTCGATGGAGCTTCATGCACAATGGCCAGATCGGCCATTTCGATAAGCTTCGGCGCGGGTTGGAGGCGCGTCTCGACGATGGCCTCTATGCGCAAAAGCTGGGTTCCACGGATTCGGAACTGATCTTCCTGCTCATGCTGCAACACGGTCTCGACAATGACGCCCCGACGGCCCTGACGGGCACGGTCAATGCCATCACTGCCGAAGCCGAGCGGGTGGGCGTGCCTGCCTTTATTCGACTGACGGCAGCCTTTTCCGACGGCCGGCAGCTTTACGCCGTGCGCTATGCCACGGACCGCTTCGCTCCTTCGCTCTATACTGCAAGCCTTGCGCCGAGCGCCGGGCTCTGCGTTGTCTCCGAGCCGCTCGACGGTGAGGCCGGCAACTGGATGCCGGTGCCACCCAACAGTTTCGTGACTGTGCGAAACACGAAACGCATCGCCATCGAGCCCTTCATGGCCGAAGAAGCGGCAGCCAGGCGTGTCGAGGTCGTGTAGCGCTGCGAAGGCTGAAGGCAGAGTAGGCAAGCATTACGATCGGGGTAGATTCAGGAGCGCGCTGTCTACGCGGCCTGCAACGATAATATCTGCTCGATTTCGTCCCTCTTTGCACGAGCCTCAATCTTCAGGTCATAGCCCGTCTGCAAATTCATCCAGAATTCCGGCGCGGTGCTGAAAAACTTTCCCAAACGCAACGCGGTGTCCGGCGTTATCGACGTCTGTTCCGCCACGAGACGCTCTATGCGTGTCCGGGGCACATGGAGTGCCTTGGCCAATGCACCGGCGCTCATATCAAGCGGGACGAGATACTCCTCGCGCAGGATTTCGCCCGGATGAATAGGGGGCAACATGTCACCCGGACGCGGCGAGGAGTGCTTGATTGTCATGGTCCTGGTCTCCGCGTTAACTAGTGATAGTCGATGATCTCCACGTCAATGGCGCCAGCGCGAGTCCATCGGAAGCATATACGCCATTGGTCATTGATGCGGATCGAATGCTGGCCGGACCTCGCACTTTCCAAGGCTTCCAGCCGGTTCGCCGGCGGCGACCGGAGGTCGTCCAATGACGTGCAAACTCAATCATGGTCAGTTTCCGATGAGCGCGCTGCACAATGTCCGGTGGAAAGCCTTTTGGATTTTTCCCTGATGCAATAGCCTCGGTTTGCTTGCCCTTGAATGAACATATCATCACCGCTTCAAATAGATGTATCATATCGTGATACAAGCAGCGGTCAAGGTCCAAGTATCACGCCGTGATACAATATTGCTATGACCCTTCACCAAATCCAAGTGTCGACGTGGAAGGCGTTGGCTGATAGAAGGCGCGCAATCCTTTCAATACAAAGTTCGAGCCTTCCTCATGTCTTCTGCCGACCATCCTGTCACCAAGCGCCGTACCTTCGCGATTATTGCGCACCCTGACGCCGGTAAAACCACCCTAACCGAAAAGCTGTTGCTTTTCGGCGGGGCGATCCAGCTTGCCGGCGAGGTCAAGGCCAAAAAGGATCGCATGCAGACGCGCTCCGACTGGATGAATATCGAACGCGACCGCGGCATTTCCGTCGTTACCTCGGTGATGACCTTCGAGTACAAGGATTGCATCTTCAACCTCCTGGATACGCCAGGCCACGAGGATTTCGCCGACGACACCTACCGCACGCTGACCGCCGTCGACAGCGCCGTCATGGTCATCGATGCCGCCAAGGGTATCGAGTCGCGGACCTTGAAGCTCTTCGAGGTCTGCCGCATGCGCGACATCCCGATCGTGACTTTCATCAACAAGATGGACCGCGAGAGCCGCGATCCGTACGAAATTCTCGATGAGATCGAGCAGAAGCTTGCGCTCGACACGGCGCCGATCACTTGGCCGATCGGGCGCGGCAAGAGCTTTGCCGGCACCTATAATCTCAAGGACAATACGGTGCGCCGCCGCGACGAGGAAGAAGTGCCGACGCCGGTCAACGGCCCCGAAGCGGATGCGGCCTCGGGGCTCTTGCCCGAAAACGAGCGCCGGGACTGGATCGACGAGGTGACGCTGGCTCGCGACGCCTGCAATCCCTTCGATCTCCAGGCTTTTCGCGAAGGCCATCTGACCCCGGTCTATTTCGGTTCGGCGCTGCGCAATTACGGCGTACGCGATTTGATCGAAGCCTTCTGCGATTTCGGTCCAAGCCCGCGCGACCAGGACGCCGACACGCGCAAGGTCGCGGCCGAAGAAGAGAAGATGACCGGCTTCGTCTTCAAGATTCAGGCAAATATGGACCCGAACCATCGCGACCGCATCGCGTTCCTGCGCGTGTGTTCGGGCAAGCTTTCCCGGGGCATGAAGGCGAAGCTCGTGCGCACCGGCAAGCCGATGAGCTTGTCTGCGCCGCAATTCTTCTTTGCGCGCAGCCGCCAGATCGCCGACGAGGCCTGGGCCGGCGACGTCGTTGGCATTCCCAATCACGGCACGCTGCGTATCGGTGATACCCTCACGGAAGGCGAGGATCTTCTCTTCCGTGGCGTGCCGAACTTTGCGCCGGAGATCCTGCGCCGGGTGCGGCTCGACGATGCGATGAAGGCCAAGAAATTGCGCGAAGCTTTGCAGCAGATGGCGGAAGAAGGCGTCGTGCAGCTGTTCCTGCCCGATGACGGCTCGCCGGCCATCGTCGGTGTGGTCGGGGCGTTGCAGATCGATGTCCTTACTGAGCGACTGAAGGTGGAATACACCTTGCCTGTCGGATTCGAGCCGGCACGCTTTACCGTTGCGCGTTGGATATCGGCCGACGATCCGGCCGAGTTGCAGCGCTTCATCAATGCGCACCGCGCCGATATCGCCCATGATCTGGATAATGATCCCGTGTTCCTCGCCCAAAACAGCTTTTCGCTGTCCTATGAGGCGGAACGCTGGAAGGCGATCCGCTTCACGGCGATCAAGGATTATCAGGTGCGCGAGAAGGCGGCCTGACCGGTCGCCAAGGCTCTAGCCGCGCAGTTCCCGCCGCAAAATCTTGCCGACATTGCTCTTCGGCAAATCGTCGCGAAATTCGACGGAGCGCGGGCGCTTGTAGTTGGTCAGCCGCTCGGCGCAGAAGGCGCGCACGGCTTCCTCGGTGAGGGCCGGGTCTTTGCGCACGATGAAGAGTTTTACGCTTTCGCCCGAATGATCGTTGGGAACGCCGATCGCCGCCGCTTCGCGGATACCGGGATGCTCCATCGCAACTTCCTCGATCTCGTTCGGGTAGACATTGAACCCGGAAACCAGGATCATATCCTTCTTGCGGTCGACGATCTTGGTGAAGCCGCGCTCATCCATGAACCCCATGTCACCTGAGCGGAAGAAACCGTCGGCCGTCATCACCTTTGCGGTTTCGTCAGGCCGGTTCCAATAGCCGGCCATCACCTGCGGGCCGCGAATACAGATCTCGCCGACCTCGTGCAGGGCGAGTTCCTTACCGTCGTCATTGCGGATCGAAATGTCGGTGGAAGGAACGGGGAGGCCGATCGTCCCGGAAAATTCGGTGGCATCGAGCCGGTTGGCCGAGGCGACGGGCGAGGTTTCCGAAAGGCCATAGCCCTCGGTGATCACGCATCCGGTAATCTCCTTCCAGCGATCGGCAACCGGCTTTTGCACAGCCATGCCGCCGCCGAGCGAAAGGATAAGCTCCCTGAAGTCGAGCTTGCGGAAATCCTCATTGTTCATGAGGCCGTTGAAGAGCGTGTTAAGGCCGGGAAAGATGTGCATCTTGTGCTTGCGCAGCTCCTTGACGAAGCCCGGTATGTCACGCGGATTGGGAATGAGAATATTCACCGCGCCATGCTGCATGCCCATCATCGCGTTCACCGTCAGGGCGAATATGTGGTAAAGGGGCAGCGCACAGATGAAGGTGAGATCCTTCGGACGGCCCTTGAGGCGATAGGCAACGTCGCACCAGACGTTCATCTGCGCCACATTGGCGACGATATTGCCATGGGTGAGGATCGCGCCTTTTGAGATGCCGGTCGTGCCGCCGGTATATTGCAGGAAGGCAATATCCGTCGCCTTGAGTTCCACATGCCGCATGCTTTGGGCGCCGCCCTTGGCGAGCGCTGTCTTGAACGGCACATGCCCTGGCAGCGACCAGGCCGGCACCATCTTCTTTATCCGGCGCACGACGAGATTAACGACGTGACCCTTGAGACCCATCATGTCGCCCATGGCGGCGACGACCACGTGCTGGACCGGCGTCCTGGTGATGACTTTCTGCAGCGTTGCCGCGAAATTTTCAAGAATGACGATCGCCTTGGCGCCGCTGTCCTTGAGCTGGTGTTCGAGCTCGCGCGGCGTGTAGAGCGGATTGATATTGACGACCGTATAGCCGGCCCGAAGTATGGCGGCGATGGTGATAGGGTATTGCAGTATGTTGGGCATCATCACCGCGATGCGGTCGCCCTTTTCGAGCCCGCGTGACTGAAACCATGCCCCAAGCGCACGGGAATAATTCTTTAGCTGCGCGTAGGTGATGCTCACGCCCATGCAGTTGAAAGCAGGCCTGTCGGCATAGTCGCTGAATACGCGGGTGAAAAGATCGGCGATGGATTCGTACGGCGAGGTCACTTCGGCCGGAACGCCGTCCGGATAATTGCTCACCCAGAACTTGGGTGTCGGCTGGGCCGAGGCGTGGGCGACTGGCTGCGCAGCCTCCTTTGCCCTTTTCGGCTGCATTGCCGGCTTGGCGTTAACAGGTTTTGGCGCGGCTATCGTGGCCGCCTTCTTTGTGGCCGTGCCAGGCTTGGCAGCAGCCTTCGGCTTTGTCGTATTGGCGGCAGCTTTCGTCCTCGCCGCCGGTTTGCCCGCGGCCTTGGCCACACCATCGGCACTCGCCTTCGCGGCGGTTCCGGACGTCCTTTTTACGGACGCCGGAGCAGTCTTCGCTGCTTCACGGTCCGTGGACGGCGCGGATTTGCTCCTGCGTGTTGTCTCTTTGGCCACACTAAACCTCCCTGCTTGCTTCCCAAACCCGAACGCAATCTCCCCACCGCGTTCGATGCTACCCAACTCTGCTATCTATTGCGAGAGGCGCCGCGCTGGCAAGTATTTACATTAACGTAAACGTAAAAACTGGATGTCCGGCATTCTTACCCAAGTCTGGCGATTCATCGATTTGGTGACATCCGGGCACAAAGTTGCCAAGGTTCGTCTCGACAAAGCAGTGGCAACCTGAAATCACCGGATCGAATCGGATCAACTGTGGAAACCATTACCGTCATCCTGTTGATGCTCCTTGCCGTTGTGGTCAGCGACTCCATCGTGCGCGCGCTGCCCCTGCCAGTGCCGCTGCCGCTGGTCCAGATTGGGCTCGGTGCGCTCATCGCCTCGGTGACGACCATCCGCGTGGAACTCGATCCGGATATCTTCTTTCTCCTGTTTCTGCCGCCGCTGCTCTTCCTCGATGGCTGGCGCATCCCGAAGGAGGGGCTCTTTCGCGACAAGGGCATTATCCTCGAAATGGCGCTCGGCCTTGTTGTCTTCACGGTGGTGGGCCTCGGCTATCTCATTAACTGGATGATTCCCTCGATCCCGCTTCCCGTCGCCTTTGCGCTCGCGGCGATCGTATCGCCCACGGACCCGATCGCCGTATCGGGCATTGCCGCGCGGGTGCCGATACCCTCGCGCATGATGCATATTCTCGAGGGCGAATCGCTGTTGAACGATGCGTCCGGGCTCGTCTGCATGCGCTTTGCCGTCGCGGCTATGCTGACGGGTGCTTTCTCGATTTCGGACGCATTCTTCACCTTCCTTTGGCTGGCGATCGGCGGCATAGCCATTGGCGTCGGCGTCACGTTGGGCGTAACGAGGGGCAAGGCATTTCTCGCCCGCCATCTTGGTGAAGAAAGCGGCTCGCAGATCCTGATCAGCCTGCTCATTCCATTCGGTGCCTATCTTCTCGCCGAGCATGTCCATGCCTCGGGCATCCTCGCCGCCGTCGCCGCCGGCATCACGATGAGCTATGCCGAGATCACCGGTCAGGCGCTGGCTGTCACGCGCGTGCGCCGCACGGCAGTCTGGGATACGGTGCAGTTCGCCGCCAATGGCGCAATCTTCGTCCTGCTCGGCGAACAGCTTCCCGGCATCTTCTCTGGAGCGGTCGAAAATATCGCGGCGGGTCGCTCGTCGCCCTGGTGGCTGGTCGTGTATATCGTCGTCATCACGCTCGCGCTCGGTGCGCTGCGTTTTGCCTGGGTCTGGGCGTCATGGAGTATTACCCTGTCGCGAACGGCAGGAACGCGCGAGCAGATTCTCGTGCGGCCGAGCTGGAGACTTGTCGCCACGATGTCGGTTGCCGGCGTTCGCGGCGCCATAACGCTTGCCGGCATACTGACTTTGCCGCTTTTCCTCTATGATGGCAGCCTGTTTCCGGCGCGTGATCTCGTTATTTTTCTTGCGGCCGGCGTCATCATCCTCTCGCTAGTTGTTGCCAGCATCGCCCTTCCACGCCTGCTGAACAATATCGAGGTTCCTGTCGAGGCCTCGCATCGCAAGGAGGAAGATTACGCCCGTATCGCCGCCGCAGAAGCGGCCATCATGGCGGTCGAGCGCGCGCAGCACGATCTCGCCGCTGGCCGCCCGGATGCCGATCTCTACGCGGATGTGGCGGCGCAGATCATGGAACTCTACCGCAAGCGCATTGACGGCCGCATGCGTCTCGGTGAAGAGCGTGAGCAGACCGCGCAGACCGACGAAGTCGAGAAAGTGCTGTTCACGACGGCGCTGAAAGCGGAGCGCCAGGAGATCTATCGGCTGGTGCGCGCCCGGCGGCTAGAGACTGCCGTCGCAACGAAGATGGTGCGCGATATCGATCTGCTCGAGGCGCGGTACGGGTAGACGATTCACTGCAAATCCTCGATCACCAGCGCCGCGCCCTTGGCGCCAACCATCATCGCGGCGGCGTTGGTGTTGCCGCTAATGATGTTCGGAAAGATTGAGCAGTCGATGATCCTGAGGCCATCCACGCCATGCACTTTCAGCCGCGGATCGACGACCGACTGGGCCGGATCCGGCCCCATGCGGCAGGTCGACACCGGATGGTAGACCGTGCCGCTGCGCTTGCGAAAATCGGCGATCAATTCCTCGTCGCTTCGGCAGAGGGGTCCCGGCAATAATTCCTCGACGATCAGCTTCGACATGGTGGGCGTCGCCGCCACCTTGCGCAGGAATTTGACCGCGTCGAGCATTTCGGCAACGTCATGCTCGGTCGAGAAGGCATTCGCCACGATCTGCGGCGCTTGCATCGGATCGACGGAACGGATGTGAATCGAGCCGGTGCTGGTCGGGCGGCAGTTCGACAGGCCAATGGAAAATCCCGGCCAGGGGTCGGGCGTCAGTATAGGACGCTCGCCGTTCTTCGGCACAATCGTCGAAAACGCCTGAAAATAGAGCTGCATATTCGCACGCGTCCGTGACGGATCGGTGCGGAAGAAACCGCCCCCCTGGTTCATGCTGATCGAAAGCGGTCCCGTGCGCAGCAAGAGATACTCGATACCGGCAATCGCCTTGCCCCACCATGGCCTCAGCACCTGATTGAGCGACGGAACATTGGCGCGATAGGTATAATTTATGCCGAGATGGTCCTGCAGGTTTTCGCCGACATTCGGGTTTGCGTAAACGACGTCGATGCCAAGTTGCGAAAGCCGCGCCGGATCGCCGATGCCGGAAATTTCGAGCAGCTGCGGCGTATTCACCGAGCCGCCGGAAAGAATGACTTCGCGGCCCGCCTTCACCGTTTCGCTGCGCCCATTCCGCGTAAATGCCACGCCCACGGCCCGCTTGCCCTCGAAGAGGATGCGGGTCACCATGGCGCCGGTCAGTACCGTCACATTGGGCCGTTTCATCGCCGGACGCAAAAAAGCCCGCGCCGCCGACATGCGCCGGCCACCCTTCGTCGTCAGCTGAAAGGCGCCGACGCCCTCCTGGCTCGCGCCGTTGAAATCGGGATTGTGGGCGAGGCCTGCCTCCTGCGCCGCGATAATCAGCTTGTTGGCAAGCGGGTGAAACAATTTGGAGCAATCGCTGACATGCAGCGGCCCGCCACGGCCAAGAGTGTCCGACGGGCCGTCATGGTCCTCCAATGCCTTGAAGATCGGCCAGACATCGGCAGCGCCCCAACCCGGATTGCCGCGGTCGCGCCAATCGTCGAAATCCTCGCGGGCGCCCCGGACATAAACCATGGCATTGATCGAACTCGATCCGCCCAGCACCTTGCCGCGCGGCCAGTAGTCGGCATTGCCGGCAAGGCCGGGGTCCGGTTCGGCGCGGTACATCCAGTTGACGGATTGGTCATAGAAGGTCTTGCCGTAGCCGAGCGGCATGGCGATGAAGAATCGCCGATCGGAGCCGCCCGCCTCAAGCACGAGCACGGAGTAGCGCCCATTCTCCGAGAGGCGATTGGCAACGACTGAGCCGGCAGAACCGGAACCGACGATGATGAAGTCAAAGGAGCGCATAGATGCCTTGCCCGAATGCGAATATGTCCGGGAAAGATACCCGCCTTCGATCCCCTAAACCCAAACGGCTTTCCGTCACGGCCTATGGAAAATGCGACAGGAAGAAGGATCCGCGCATTTCTTGCCTTCTCTACCCGCCGCTCACCGCCGCATTGAAGTTCTCGAAGAACTGCGTCGCGAGCTTTTTCGAAGTCGATGCGATCAGGCGGCTGCCGAGCTGGGCAATCTTGCCGCCGACATCGGCATTGACGACGTAGGCGAGCACGGTCTCCGCGCCCTCGTCGATAAGCGTTACGTCGGCTCCGCCCTTGGCAAAACCCGCAATCCCGCCGGTGCCTTCGCCGGAGATCGTATAGGACTGGGGCGGATTGAGATTGGAAAGCTCGACCTTGCCTTTGAAGCGTGCCTTGACCGGTCCTATCTTGACGCCGACAACTGCTGCAAGCTCGGTATCTGAGATTCTCTCCAGACTTTCACAGCCCGGGATGCACGCTTTCAAAATCTCCGGATCGTTCAGCGCTTTCCATACGGTATCGCGCGGTGCAACGATCCTTTCCTCTCCAGTCAAATCCATGATTGGCTCCTCCCGAAGCGGAGGCTAGATGGTTTTGCGGTGAAAATGAAGCGGCGCGTGCCGCAGTTTTCCCGCAATTGGCAAGGCATGTTCGCCGCAGCGAAGAAAGCATGAGATTCTCCCTTCGGTGAATTGAATTCAAACCGTTTGAGTGGCAGTTTGCCCACGCCCGAAGCATTGTTGCAGGAGACGAAAATGGCGTCAGAACAAGCGAACGAAGTAAAACGTTCGGTCAAGGCTCTCAAGGATCACTGGAAAAACGGCGCCCCGCGCAACATGCGCAGCGCCTTCGCCGAGGATCCGAAGCGCTTTTCCCGCTATTCCCTCGAACTCGATGATCTCCTGCTCGATTGGTCGAAGTGCCTCGTCAATGACAATACCATGGCTCTGCTTGCTGACGTCGCCAAGGCGGCGAAGGTCGAGGAGCGTCGCGACGCGATGTTTGCCGGCAAACCAATAAACAATACCGAGGGCCGCGCGGTACTGCATGTCGCCCTGCGCAACCGGTCCGGCAAGCCGATCAAGGTCGACGGTGAAGACGTCATGCCCGGCGTCAAGGACGTGCTTGAGCGCATGGGCGCGTTTGCCGATGGCTTGCGTTCGGGTGCGATCAAGGGTTCGAAGGGCAAGCCGATCACCGATATCGTCAATATCGGCATAGGCGGGTCCGATCTCGGCCCCGCCATGGCGACGCTTGCGCTATCGCCCTATCATGACGGCCCCCGCGCCCATTTCGTCTCCAACGTCGATGGCGCCCATATTGCCGATACGCTCGCCAAACTCGACCCCGCAACGACCCTGATCATTGTTGCGTCGAAAACCTTCACGACCATCGAAACCATGACCAACGCCAAGGCGGCACGCAAATGGATCGCCGATGCGCTTGGCGAAGAGGCTGTCGGACAGCATTTTGCGGCCGTATCGACAGCGCTCGACAAGGTCGACGCTTTCGGCATTCCGGCCGACCGCATCTTCGGTTTCTGGGATTGGGTCGGCGGCCGCTATTCGATATGGTCGGCAATCGGCCTGCCGCTGATGATCGCGATAGGACCGGAGAATTTCGGCCGTTTCCTTGATGGCGCCCACGCCATGGACGAGCATTTCCGCAAGACGCCGTTGAAGAAAAACCTGCCGATTATGCTCGGCATTGTCGGCTACTGGCATCGCGCGATATCGGGCTATACGAGCCGCGCGGTCATTCCCTACGATCAACGCCTCGCCCGGCTCCCGGCCTATTTGCAGCAGCTCGACATGGAATCGAACGGCAAGGGTGTGACGATCGACGGCAAGCCGGTTGCCGGTCCGACCGGCCCTGTGGTGTGGGGCGAGCCCGGCACGAATGGACAGCATGCCTTCTTCCAGCTTCTGCACCAGGGAACCGATACGATTCCGGTGGAATTTATCGTTGCGGCCACGGGGCACGAGCCCAATCTCGACAACCAGCATGAGATGTTGATGGCGAACTGCCTTGCCCAGTCGGAAGCGCTGATGAAGGGACGCACGTTGGAGGAGGCGGCAACGCAGCTTGCCGCCAAGAACCTATCGAAATCCGAGGTTAAGCGGCTTGCGCCGCACCGAGTTTTTACCGGCAACCGGCCTTCGATCACCATCATTCACGACAAGCTCGATCCCTATACGCTTGGCCGGCTGATCGCGCTCTACGAGCACCGGGTTTTTGTAGAGGCGCAGATTTTCGGGATCAACGCCTTCGATCAATGGGGCGTTGAGCTTGGCAAGGAACTGGCGACGGAGCTGCTGCCCGTGGTCTCCGGAGCGGAAACGGCAAAGGACAAGGACGCTTCGACGCAAGGTCTTGTCGCCCACCTGCGCAAGCGGCGTGGCAAATAGGCCTAAGGTTCCAACAATTATACCAAGCATACTCGGGAGAGAGCGATGAAGACCGAAACGATCACGCTGGCCGGCGATGTGCCGGGCAACAGCATTGAACTGCGCGTCCTGCGCTTTGAGGGCAAGGACGACAAGGCCGTCACTGCCTATCTGCAATCATCATTGCACGGCTCCGAGCTTCCCGGTCAGGCTGCCTTGCATTTTCTCATTCCGATGCTGGAGAAGGCTGAGCGCGAGGGCCGCCTTGCCGGCAATATCACGGTCGTCCCCCAAGCCAATCCGATTGCCTCGGCACAATGGCTGGCGCACGAGCATCTTGGCCGCTTCGACTATTTCTCGAGCGTGAATTTCAACCGGTCCTTTCCCTTGCTTGAAGGCTTCGACACGTCGGGTCTTCCAGGCGTGGACGCGCCAAAATCTCTGGCTGAAAGGCTGAAAGCCCAGCTTCTGCGCCTAGCCCTGCCGCATGAAATCGTCCTCGATCTCCATTGCGATGACGAAAGCGAAAGCTATGTCTATATCCATCAGGCATTCCTGCCTGAAATGTACGATCTGGCGTCGGCGCTCGGATCGACCGCCATCCTTTCCTGGAGCAGCACCGCAGATGCCGCATTCGAGGAGGCCTGCGCCCATCCTGTGATCCAGCTGTC
This sequence comes from Phyllobacterium sp. YR620, assembly GCF_900104165.1. Classification (NCBI taxonomy): domain Bacteria; kingdom Pseudomonadati; phylum Pseudomonadota; class Alphaproteobacteria; order Hyphomicrobiales; family Phyllobacteriaceae; genus Phyllobacterium; species Phyllobacterium sp. YR620. Next base: position 154,593 of record NZ_FNJP01000002.1, on the reverse strand, counting down.
AAAGGAGGAACGCAATGTGAATCGCCGGGCGGTGACGACCGTCGAGTTTCGCGGCGTTGCCGATGTTGGCGTTGAGACGGGCAGGTCGGATGCCCTTGGTCTCTACCGTTTCCTCGTGCACCGCGGCGTCATTACCGATGCGGCAGTGAAACTCGATATCGATTTCAAAGGGCCAGTGACCCCGCTCGAAAATGTCGAAATGATCCGCGCCCCGCAGGGCGGCATGATCCTCTTCCACGTCGAGATCGGCGCAGAGGTTAAAGAGGGCGACAAGCTCGTGACGGTTGTCACCGTTCCGGGCGATGCAGGCGGGGACATCGTCCTGACCGCGCCGCAGGCCGGGCGGATTCTGACGCGGCGCAGCCACCGCTATACCCGCCGTGGCGACGACCTGCTGAAACTCCTCGGCTCGAAGCGCTCGGAGACGGCGCGTCCAGGCTCGCTGGAGGCATGATGGCAACCACCCGCTCGGCGCAGATTCGTGGAATTCTGTTCGACAAGGACGGAACGCTTGTCGATTTTAACCGCACCTGGTTCGGCATCACCATGGAGATTGCCCGCGAGGCGGCTGCAGGCGATGAAGCAAAGGCGCGGGCGCTCGTCGAGGCGGGCGGGTACGATTGGGAGATGGAAAAGTTCCGCGGCGGCTCTGTTGTCGCTGCCGGAACGATTCACGATATCGTCGACCTTTGGCATCCCGAACTGACACTTGAGGAAAAGCGCGAACGCATTCGCGCCTACGACGATTATGCGGTGAGCGAAGGCTCCCGCCGCGCTGTCGGCATTGACGGCTTGCGCGAAACTCTGGAAGCGCTGGTGGCGCAAGGCTACGTGCTCGGCATCGCCACCAATGATTCCGAGGCCGGCGCACGCGCAACGGCCGAGGCACTCGGGCTGACTGCCCTGTTTAACCTTATAATCGGTTACGATTCTGTCGCTCGCGCCAAACCCCATGCCGACCAGCTGCATCTCTTCGCCGAGCGTACCGGTATCGCACCCGCCGCCATCGCCATGGTTGGCGACAATGCGCATGATCTCGAGATGGCGCATGCCGCAGGCGCGGGCCTCGCCATTGGCGTTCTCTCGGGCAACAGCACGCTTGACGATCTCGGTCCGTTGAGCGACGCCATTCTCGGTTCCATCGCCGAACTGCCGGCGTTTCTTGCGCATCGGGCTGAAGCCGATCGGGCCTGAGAAGGCCCAGCGCGTCAGCGCCGATCCTGCTACAATGATGACAATGATTTGGGTGCTGTGAGCCGATCGCAGTGCTATGAATTCGCCATTGCCATTATTCGCCAGCGAGGGCCGCATGGACAGTCAGGATTTTGCCGTTGGTATAGAAGATGTAAAGGCCGCGGCCGGGCGGCTTGAGGGACAGTTGGCATCGACGCGACTTGTCGAATCGGAAGCGCTCAATGCCAAATACAAGGCGCGCATCCTGTTTAAGCCGGAATGTCTGCAGCGGACCGGTTCGTTCAAGTTTCGCGGCGCCTATAACCGCATAAGCCAGTTTAACGAAGCCGAGCGCGAACGGGGCATCATCGCCTATTCGTCGGGCAATCACGCGCAGGGCGTTGCGAGCTCCGCAAAACTATTTGGCATCAACGCAGTAATCATCATGCCGAGCGATGCGCCACAGACCAAGATCGCCAATACGCGCTCCTATGGCGCTGAAGTCATCCTCTACGACCGTTACAACCAGAACCGCGACGATGTAGCGACGCCCTTCATCGAGGACCGTGGGATGATACTCGTGCCGCCCTACGACGACCCCTCGATCATGGCGGGGCAGGGCACCATAGGGCTCGAACTCGTGGCCGAGGCAAAGGAGCGCGGCTTTGAAATCGATGACCTCTTCGTGCCGACCGGAGGCGGTGGTCTGATCAGCGGCATCTCGGTCGCGGTCAAGGCCGGTTCGCCGAGGACGCGGATCTGGGGCGCGGAACCGGAGCATTTCGATGATTTGCGCCGCTCGCTTATTGCTGGAGAGCGCGTCACCAACGCGGCTGGTCACTGTTCGATCTGCGACGCCATCCTGACGCCGCAGCCGGGCGAACTCACCTTCCCGATCAACAAGCACAATCTAGCCGGTGCCATCGCAGTGTCAGACAGCACGGTGCGCGGAGCCATGCGCGACGCGGCCAATCACCTGAAACTGATCGTCGAACCGGGCGGCTGTGCGGCCTTCGCGGCGCTCGCCAGCGGCGAGGTGGATATCGAAGGCAAAACCGTCGTCGTCGTCCTTTCGGGCGGAAATGTCGATCTCGACATCTATGGCGGGATGATCGCAGCGGCTTGAGGCAAAAGACCGCTGCGGTTGTTACTTGGTCGTCACAAGAGGGCGGTAGGCTTGGGTTTCGTCCCCCCAGCCAGATAGCCAGAGGTGAGCCATGATCGACCAATCCCAACCGTTTCGCACCAGCCTGCTCGAAGAAAACGACGGACCGGGCCATAACCCGACCGACAACCCGACGATGGGCGAGATCATAGCATCACGTTTTTCGCGCCGCGGTTTCCTGAAAGGCTCGCTCGCGGTTTCGGCCATCGCGGCGACCGTCAGCCCGATGGCCCTCATGCTTGCTGACGATGCCCGCGCCGAGGAAAAATCGGCTTTCGTCTTTGAGGAAGTTGAGGCTGGCATCGACCAGGAACACCACGTGGCTTCCGGTTACGATGCGGATGTGCTGCTGCGCTGGGGCGACGCCCTCTTCCCCGATTCGCCGGAGTTCGACCCGAAGAACCAGAGTCCCGAAGCCCAAGCGAAGCAGTTCGGCTACAATAACGACTATGTCGGGTTTATCCCGATCGACGGTTCTTCCGAGCACGGCCTGCTTGTGGTCAACCACGAATATACGAACGAGCATTTGATGTTCCCCGGCATCGTCAAGGTTGTCGAGGGCAAGATCGAAGTCGCGCCGGCCGACCAGAAACGCGTCGATATCGAAATGGCGGCCCATGGCGGCACCATTGTCGAAATCAAGAAAGTCGACGGCAAGTGGCAGGTGGTGAAGGATGGCAAGCTGAACCGCCGCATCACGGCCAATACCGAAATGCAGCTTACCGGACCCGTCGCCGGCCATGACCGCGTCAAGACCAACGCCGATCCCTCCGGTACCAAGGTCTTTGGCACGATGAACAACTGCGCCGGCGGCGTCACCCCTTGGGGCACCTATGTGATGTCGGAGGAGAATTTCAACGGCTACTTCAGCGGTGAACTGCCGAAGGACAGCAAGGAAGCTGCCAACTACAAGCGGCTCGGCATTCCCGAAACCGCCTATGAGTGGGGCAAGTTCCACGATCGCTTCGATATTGCCAAGGAGCCGAACGAGGCCAACCGCTTCGGCTGGGTCGTCGAGGTGGATGTCAATGACCCGGCTTCGGTACCGAAGAAGCGCACGACGATGGGCCGTTTCAAACATGAGGGCGCTGAATCGATCGTCGCTGAGGGCGGTCAGGTCGTCTTTTATCTCGGCGATGATTCCCGCTTCGACTATGTCTACAAATTCGTCACGTCCGGCAAATTCAATCCGGACGATCGTGCCGCCAATATGGACCTTCTCAACGACGGCACGCTCTATGTCGCAAAGTTCGATGCGGAGGGCGGCGTCGAATGGCTGCCCATCGTCCATGGCTCGGGTCCGCTCAACGCGGAGAACGGTTTTGCCTCGCAGGCCGACGTGCTCATCGAGACCCGCCGCGCCGGCGATCTGCTCGGGGCGACCAAGATGGATCGACCCGAAGATATCCAGCCGAATGGTGTCAACGGCAAGGTGTATGTGATGCTGACCAACAACACCAAGCGCAAGGACGACCAGATCGACGCCGCCAATCCACGCGCCAAGAACGCCTTTGGCCACATCATTGAAATCACCGAGGACGGCGGCGATTTTGCCGCCACCAAGGGCAAGTGGGAAATCCTGTTGAAATGCGGCGATCCATCCGTGGCCGATGTCGGCGCGTCGTTCTCGACCGATACGACCAAGAATGGCTGGTTCGGCATGCCTGATAATTGCGCCGTCGATGCTGACGGCCGGCTCTGGGTCGCGACGGATGGCAACTCGCCGAAGGAAACCGGCCGCACCGACGGTATCTGGGCGGTTGATATCGCTGGCCCGGCCCGCACCACATCGAAACTCTTCTTCCGCGTGCCCGTCGGCGCGGAAATGTGCGGCCCGCTGATGCTGCCGGACATGGCGACGATGATGGTAGCGGTGCAGCATCCTGGCGATGGCGGCGAGGACTGGGAAGGCTTCGGCCGTCCCTCCTACTATGAGGACCTGTCGACGCGCTGGCCGGATTTCAGGGATGACATGCCGGTCCGCCCCTCCGTCGTTGCCATCACCAAAAAGGGCGGGGGCAAGATCGGCGTTTGAGACTGGCTGGTCCGCGACTGACAGCGGGCGTATGGTGTGCACACGGCACTGGCGAAACGCCTGCGATCAAGACAGTTGATGGTCAGTCCCGCCGCACCTATGCGGCGGGACTGTATTTGTCATTTACCAGCAAGGGTTGGGGCAAATGTCCCTTCGATCGGCGAACCGTCGGTTGCGGCTGTCGCTGGGCCTGGCGCCGGCTTGTCCCGCCCGAGATTTTGCAGTTCGATATCGGTAATAGCCACCTTCCCCCATTCTTTGGGGAAGGCGAGCTTCAATTCCTTCAGGTTGGTCGTGTCGATGCTGTCGAAGGCTTTCAGTGGAATGGCGACCATACTGAGCACATTGACGAAAGTATCCCCAATCAGTGGCGTGTCAGCCGGATGGTCGACCATGGGGCGCCCATCGCCTTTCGGACGCGGAAAGTTGTAGAGCGCATCGGTGAACTCGCTTGCGGTAACAGTCGCGGATTTGCCCCTACCGTCGGTAAGTGTGACCAGTACCTCCTGACGTACTGGCTGAGCAACCGCTATTCGGAACGTTAGCGAATCGAAGCCCTCCGCCGAAATGCCGGCGAGGTCGTTTGTTATCGTCGGTCCCTCTTTGGTCCAGGCCAGTTCGACATGATCGGCCAGCGACTTGATATCGCCGAAACCGTCGAGGAGTGGCATCTCCCACTTTGCAGTGTCGCCACCTCTCGGCATACCGTAACGCTGCATCGTATCGAAGCTGCCAAAGGTGACGGCCCCGCCAAGCTTGTTCTGTGTCATGCTGGCTGTGTCATCGAAACGTTGGATCAGCTTGCTGCGGGCTGCATCCGTCTGCACGGTCAACACGACCCGCTCGTCACAGCTTGCCTTGCCAAATGGGCACGCCGGTTTGGGTAGCTGAGCAAGACCGTTCCAATAGGAGGCGAATTTCTGCTCGCCGCCGACGTGGTAGCGCATGAACGAATTGATGATGAAAAGACCGCCGCGACGCTGTTCTTCGGCATTGAGGTAAGATCGCGTGAACTTGCAGGTATTCTGGATATTATCCCGTGCAGACCATACCGTGTTGTAGAAGTTGTGATTGGCACCCCGGTGTAGGATCTGGTAGCGCGGCGTCGTATCATCTAACGGTCCAAAGCGATTGTGGTCGAATGCCCTTGCCCCCTGAAGGTTGGACACGTCGCCATCTCAAGACGGCAGAAGACTGGCGAGTGGAACGTGGTCGAGGCCGGTCACGCCGGCAAAGTCGGTAGGGGCCAGCATGAATGCTCCCTTGAAGTCGTAGGACGACGCTTCGCTGCCCTGGGCATTGAAGATGTTGTATTTCGTGACAGCCGCAGCGAACTTCGCATCATCTATTGTGGCAGGTTTGCCCGTGGCGGCTGGTATGATGGCGGCGGCGAGATCTGGGTAGGCAGCGGCGTAGCTGTTGGGCTTCGCCAGCAACGCGCTTTTTAAGTCGGCGTCCTTCACGCCGCGGCGAGTCTTGTTAAAGACGATGGTGTTGGCAACGGCCTGACCGCCACGCGAATGCCCCATGATGCCGACGCGGGTAAAATCGAGCTTGCCCTTGAGCGGATCGAGCTTGCCGATGTTGCCACCGAGATCGATTTGCCCAAATCCGTCGATCTGGCGCATGCGATCAAGCGTGCCGAGTATGAGCTGCGCCCGTGATTGGCTCGACCTGTCGTTAGGATTGATGGCGTTGGCATCAATCGAAAGCACCACATAGCCGTGCTCGGCCAGATCCTTTGCCAAATAGTCATAGCCCTGGTAGCTCGGATCTGCATTATTATGGTTGCCGTGCTCGAAGATGACGACCGGATATTTGTCTGGCGCGGCGACGGCAGGATCGATTGTCTTTTCCGGGTAGCGCACCCAGCCCTTGATCGGCGTAATGATAGTGATGGGTGAGGTAAACGCGACTGAATCGTCGCTCATCTGTGCTACCAGATTGCCGAGATCGTAGGCATACGCGGTCGATGACTTGAACCCTGCACCGCCGTTCTCGTCGGGTGCAATCTCGGTGAAGCGGGTGACTGCCTTGGCGATTGGGGCCGTCTCGCCGCCTGATGTCTGCGGGGCGATCGCTGTCGCCTCCCCGCCCGATGCCTGCGGGGGCGTATTGTCGGTGCCGGGCACCGCCGCAACTGTGCCGGTGACCGGTTCCTGTGGCAGGTTCGAGGCTTGGAGAGCCGGCGTCTCGAATGTCGTTGCTTGGGGTTGTTGCGGTTTGTCATCGCCCCCGTCGCAGCCTGCTAAAGCGGCAAGCAGCACGCCGAACAGGCACGCGCGAGGTGCATGAAGTTTTATTCGCTGGATCATTGAGAACTCCTGATGGCAATCTCTGCAATCGCCGATTGAAAAAGCTAAAACATCAATGTTTCCCGTGCGTGGCTGCGCAAAATTCTGCAGCCGGCTCACGAGCCTACATCGATTGTCCAGCAATTTCCGTGCCAGATAGCCAAGATTCAGGATGTCTTCGAGCAGCAGCGCCGGTTCACGCCAGCTTGTCCGGCCAGTCGATGGAGGCCTCCCGCGCCATGGCGCGGGAGGCCTGATGCTAGTTTTGCGCTGTTGTCGCTGGTTTCGGCGCGCGGCCGAAGTTCTGCAGTTCGATATCGTTGATCGCCAATCCACCCTTCTCGCGGGGCATTTCCAGCTGAAGCGTGCTGAGCTTGGAGGTATCGATATCCTTGAACGCGCTGAGCGGGATCGCAACCATGTTCATGGCACGGAATATCCCATCGGTTTCCGGTATCACATCAGCCGGATTGTCGATCATGGGAATGCCGCCTGCTTTTGGCCGCGGTATGTCGTAAAGCGCGTCCGTATAGTCGCTCGCCGTCACGGTGGCAGTCTTGCCGTTGCTGTCGGTGAGCGACACGAGGATTTCCTGGCCTACGGTCTCGGTTGCCGCCGCGCGGAACGTGAGATAATCCATGCCGGCGGTGGAAAGGTTCTTCAGGTCAGTGGTCAGCTTTGCCCCGGGCGCTTTCCAGGAAACCTGAAGCAGTTCGGTTGCCGAGCCGATGTACTCGAAGTTCTTTAGTGCATTGGGCATGCAGCCCTTTTTCTTGTAGTACCATTGCTCCATCGACAGTGGGCACACTGCCGACTGGTCGAAGCCGGTCATGACGAAAGCGCCGCCGAGACGATTGGTCTTGGTCTCGTCCAGCTTTTTCTGGTCGAAACGCTGGATAAGGATTCGGTCCTTTGCACTCTTCTGGATGCTGAGTATGATACGCTCATCGCATGTCCCCTCGCCTGCGGGACAATTGGCTGCCGGGAACCGTGCCTGGCCGTTCCAGTAGTTTGCAAATTTCATCTCGCCCCCAACGTGATAGCGCATAAAGGAGTTAATGATGAAATGGCCGCTGCGGCGCTGTTCCTTTTCATTCAAATAGAAGTGATTCAGGGAGCAAGCCGGCCTTAAGGTGTCGCGGTCACGCCACTCCGTGCTGAAAAAATTGTGGTTGGCGCCGCGCATCCATACCTGATAGTGCGGGGAGGGGTCGGTATCGACGGTACTATAGCGATTTCGGTCGAAGAATGCGAGGCCGGTCAGCGATTGCACATCGCCGTCACAGCTGCCGACGAGCGTTGCGAACGGAACATTCGTTACGCCCATAATCGGTATCGACTGGGTCGGCGCGAGAAGCAAGGCGCCCTTGAACTTATAGGGCGGTGCTTCGGCGACCGCAAATCCTATGTCGTACTTCTTCACGGCCGCTTGCAATTTCGCTTCGTCGACCGTCGCGGTCATAAGGCCATCTGCACCCTTCGTGGTCGTCGCCGCTGCCACAATTTCAGGATAGTTGGGCATCTCGTGGAAATAGCCCATAAAGCCGAAATCAATAATCCCGGCGGCGGCCTCAGCGACATAGTCTTTAAGGTCAGCAAAGGTGGTGCCTTGCCGCGCCACATTTTGCAGAAGCGTGGTACTGATGCCCATGCCGCCGCGCGAATGGCCCATAATGCCGAGACGGTCAAAGTCGAGCTTGCCCTTCAGCACGTTGAGGATGCCCGGATTGCCAAAACGGTCGATCTGTCCTGCCTCGTTGACCTGCTTGAGCTTGTCGAGCGTGGCAAGCATAAGCTGGGCCCGTCCTCGGTTGCCGTTATCCATGCCACTTTGCTTGGACATATTGATTGTATCGGCATCGATCGAAACGACGACATAACCTTGAGTAGCAAGGTCCTTGCCGAGATAGTCATAACCGAGATGGCTTACGTCGCCGTTATGCTGGCCGTGCAGGAAGACGATAAGCGGGTATTTGCTGCCATCAGCCTTCAGCACCTCTTCGGGATAGCGGATGCTGCCGCGTATGGGCGCAATCAATCCATATTTTTTGCCCTTGTGTTTCTTGAGCTCGACATCTTCAGGCTCACCCGATGTCGGTTGAAGGAAAAGCCTGCCGAGGTCATAGGTGAAGAGCAGGGACGACTTGTATTTTCCGACGTCGAACGTATCGGGCGCGACCGAAAGGAAACGCGCGGTTGCCGGATCGGACAAGGGCAGGATCGGGGGCGAGACCGGAAGCGGTTTGTCGATCAGTTCGGGCAACTGCTCGGCAGGAACGGCCGTGACGTCGCCGATGACCGGGCCTGTCACGGGGGGCTGTTCGGTGGGTTTTACAACAACTGTCTCCGGCTGCGCCGGCTGGCTGACGACCGTGCCGAATGTCGGTGACGTCTCAGCAGACCCGCCGTTATCGCAACCGGTGACGGCGACAAGCAGCGCGCCCAACAGGCATGCGCGGCTCGCGTAGGGTTTTGTCCATTGTATCATCTCAAATACTCCTCGGTCAGCGAGACGACCCGCGACGGCAGATCGCTCGCCTTTCAAAATGGCTAGATCAAGTGAGTCCCGCCCGCCGGCGGCCAGAAGGGCCCGGCTTCGAGCCGGGAGCCCTTCGCAATTACTAGTTCTGTGCAACCGATTCGGTATAGCGGCCGAAGTTCTGCAACTCGATCTCGCCGAGCCCGATCCGACCGACTTCCTTGGGCAACATCATTTCGAGCTTGCTCAGGCTGGTGGTATCGACCCCTTTGAATGCACGCAGCGGAATGGCCACCATGTGTAGATTGTCCCAATAGGGGTACATGGTGGAGGGCATGTCGAGCGGGTCGACGATCATGGGCCGGCCATCGCCCTTCGGGCGCGGCGTCTGGTAGAGCGCGTCGGTAAAGTCGCTTGCCTCGACGGTGGCGGATTTGCCCTTGCTGTCGGTCAAGGTGACAAGAATCTCCTGGCCGATGGCAAGTTCGTGCACGAGGGCGGCGCGGAAGGTCAGATAGTCCCTGCCGGCAGCCGAAAGGCCCTTGAGGTCGGTTGTGATCGTCGCATTCTTTTCCCACCAGAACAGCTGATACCGATCGGAACCCGACTGGAGCTTATCGAAGAGCGTCGTCCAGTCATAGCAACCCGCCGGGGCCATCGGGCATTGGACAGCCTGCGTGAAGCCCTTGAGCGAGAAGGCGCCGCCAAGCTTGTTTACCGTTGCTGCGGCGGGCGTCTCATAGCGTTGAATCAGCGTGGTGTTGGCCGAATCCTTCTGGATGGTCAAGAGCACGCGCTCGTCGCATGTGCCCTTGCCGCCTGGACAGGACGAAGGCGGAAGCTGTGCCTGGCCGTTCCAATAGGGAGCGAAGGCCTTTTCGCCGCCGACATACAGGCGTATGAAGGAACCGATGATGAAGCGAGCATTATTGCGCTGATCGTCCGCATTGAGGGCAAGTCTCGGCCCGAGGATCGGGTGATTGCAGGCCGTGCCGGCGGCCGATTCGGGCTTCGCCACCGTATTATAGCCGCCGCTGTTCGCACCCCTGACAAAAACCTGATAGTGCTGTGACGTGTCATCCGCGGGACCGAAACGGCTGCGGTCATAGATGGGTCCGCCGGCCAAGTGCCCGGAATTGTTGTCGGTTCCAATTGCCGCGTTGTCGCAGCCAGCGACCACGACCGCCCAAGGCATGCCCGTAAGACCGGTGACCGCTTTCCTGTCGGACGGGGCCAGCATCAGGGCAGCCTTGATGCTGTGGGGCGCCGCTTGCCCTGGGACCGCAGCGTAGGAAATGTTGAGCCGCTTGACGATATCCTTGAACTTGGCATCGTCGATGACCGGCGGCGTTCCGGAAACAGTGTTGGCGAGTTCTTTGAAAGGCTCGGCGGTATACTCCATAATAGAACTTGCGTCGGCCAGAAGCGCGGCCTTCAGACGCTCCTCCGTCGCCCCCACGCGATTCTTGTTGAAATTGATCGCGTTGGCCACCGCGGCACCGCCGCGCCCATGGCCCACGAGGCCGATGCGGTCGAGGTCGAGCTTGCCCTTAAGCACGTTCAGAACGCCAGGGCTATTGGCGGCATCGCGGTCGCCGTTCTCATTGACGACGCGCAGCTTGTCGAGTGTCGCCATCACCAGCTGACCCCGAGCAATGCCGGACCTGTCATATTCGTATTTTATCGAGCTGGTTTCGAACGTCGTCCAGGAGTTGATTTCCTCGGCATCGATCGAAAAGACGACATAGCCTTGGGAAACGAAGTCTGAGACAAGGTAATCGAACCCTTGATGATGGTTTTTGATCACCTTCTTGGCATCAGTTGTGTCGTTGTCGTGAACGACGACGATGACCGGATATTTGGCGCCGTCATTCTTCGTGACTTCATTGGGATACTTCACGGACCCGCGAATAGGCGTGAGCATCGAGTTGATGCCCTTCAGCTTGGAGCCCACCAAATCCTCGGGCGTGGTGACGAGGTTGCCGAGGTTATAGTAGAACATCAGCGATGCGGTGTATTTCCCGGCCGTAATATCCGGGGCAACCGATGTGAAGCGCGTTATCTTCTCCTCGGTCGCCGGCGTGAGGGTCGTTGTCGGCTCGCTTGGTGTGACGGTCGGCACCTCGGCCGTCGGCCCGCTTGGCACGACAACTTCGGGGGTCGAACTGGGCTTGGTGGGGTCGATCTTTGCCGCAAAGGTCGATTCAGGCGGCAATTGTACGTCGTTGCTGCTTTCCTTGTTGCAGCCAGCTAGGGCGGTCGTGGCGAGCAGCACGCCGATGAGGCATGCCCGTGTCACTTCCAATCTTATCCAATGGATCATCTGGAAAACTCCTGATTGGGCAATCGGGTCCGTAAGAGCGACTACCCGGGAAAACAATAAAATCGATAAGAGCCGAATAGATTATTCGGCTAATAAATTTTAGGACGTTCAAGTGAAAATATTGATCGTTCACTTGATTGCTTATACGGGGCGCTTTTACCTCAGATGAAAAAGCAGGGTCAATACTACAAATACCCGCCAAATCTAAATTCATCAAACTGTTACATAGGTGCTCTACTGATAGGATGGGTTAATTTGCCCCTTCGAATGCGCCTGCAGCCAGCTTGCGCACACGTCGGTGCACATCTTCGGCCATGCTTGGTCGCTTCAATGAAAATTAGCCGGATAAAGAGCACAGGCAGCCTCCGTAGCGCGGATGGTCGCCGGCTATAGCCCTCATGAAACGGTCGTCGGCTTGCCGGGCCTGCCGGTTGCGCCCGTGCCGAGGTGATGTTGCGCAGCGTTGGCGCGCTTGCGCAGCGTAAACCCCAGGCTTGAATTATGGCCGTTGACACAGCGTGGACAAACACGATCCCGGCAATTTAAAGGAGATCAACAGGACATCTTGGGCGGAGCGATGGATCGGCGCGGGTTCACATTGAATGAAGCGCAAGGCTGAAGCTGCGCCATGAGCGGCGCGCCATCCATCCACATCATGTCGTTGCGCCTGCCGGACCGGTCCGAGCGCCTGTCGAAGCTGCTGCTACGCGGGCTTGTGGCGCGCAAAATTCGAGGCCCGCCGCTGCGGCCCTGCCAATGGTGTGGCAGTGCGGCACCCAGGGATAACGGGATATTGGCGTGGTCTTTGTCGCTGCTCCCACATGAGATCGGCGATGTGGAGGTTCGCCCATCCGTTGCCGCTTTTCAATAGGATGTGCGGCGGTGTTGCATCATTGTTCAGTCAGATCCGACATCCCCGGAGGCAATCCCCGGGGATGTTTCCTGCGCTGGCAGTTTACGTTACTGCATCGCCAGATCCGAGGCGGGCTTGTCGCGGCCGAAGTTCTGCAACTCGATATCCGTTATGGCGACCTTGCCGCTTTCCTTCGGAAAGACAAGCTTCAGCTCCTTGAGTTTGGTTGGATCCACGCCCTCGAAGGCTGCGAGTGGGAACGCCACCATGTTCATAAGTATCTTAACTTTGCCTTCCGAATAGGGTTTGTCGGCGGGATCATCCAGAAGCGGAATTGTTTGCGGTACCGCCATGGGACTGGTTGAAGATGTTCCAGTGTCCGTTGGAGGTAGGCTGTCAGGCTTCTTTCGTGGCGCGTTATAGAGAGCATTGGTAAAATCGCTCGCGGTTAGGGTCGCCGCCTTGCCGGTGCTGTCAGTGAGCGTGACGAGCACCTCCTGGCCCATTGGGCGCACGACAGCAATTCGGAATGTGAGCGCATCGTAATCCTTCCCGGATAGCCCGGTGAGATCGGTTGTGATCGCGGCACCTGGCTTCGACCACGCGAGTTCGACATGCTCGGCAATTGATCGCAGTCCGGAGGATCCACCTTCCGTGAACTCGAAGCCTCCCAGTCGCTTGGGCATGCATTCGCCAGGAGTGGAAGCTCCCAAGGGCATGTTGCATCGTGCCTTATCATCGAAATCAGTAAAGCTTATTGCTCCCCCGAGAAGGGTCTGCTCCAGGCTGTTGGCAGCCCCAAAGCGTTGGATCAGCTTTCTTCGGCCTGCATCTTTCTGCACGGTCATTATAATTCGTTCTTCGCACGGTCCCAGGCCCCCTGGACAAGCCGCGTCGGGTATTCTCGCGGTGCTGTTCCAATAGGCACCAAATTTGCTTTCGCCGCCCACATGATAGCGCATAAAAGAATTGATGAGGAAAAGGCCGGTGCGGCGCTGATCTTCGTCACTCAGGCGGATACTGTCCGTTTGACCTTTTGTCCTGAAGCAAAATTTGGGCCCGCCGCCTGGTCCAAAATCGTCTTCAGTCCAAATCGAGTTGTAATCGTTGTGATTGGCACCATGGACCATGATCTGGTAGCGCGACGCCAGATCGTCATCCGGACCAAACCGGTTGTGATCGTAAGAGATCGCACCCTGCAGATTGGACATGTCGCCGTCGCAAGACGGAAGCAGCACGGCCAGCGGCACACGGTTGATGCCGGGATTACCACCGAAATCCGTCGGAGCCAGCATGAAAGCCGCCTTGAAATCATAGGGTGGAGGCACGTTGGCATTGCCGCTGCCGACAGCATAGAAGATGTTGTACTTCTTGATTGCCGCCGCAAGCTTCGCTTCGTCGACTGCCGTTTTTTTAATGGCGGCGGTAAGGTCCGGATAATCGGCTGAGAACTTGCTCCCGCTGCTGGCAACAGCGGCAATCAAATCCTGCTGTGTAGTGCCGCGTCTGTTTGCATTGAAGAGAATGGTATTTGCAATGCCCTGGCCGCCGCGTGAATGGCCCATAATGCCGATGCGGGAGAAATCCAGCTTCCCCTTTAGAATGTGGAGGCTTCCGGGCCGGCCATCCGGACCAAGTTGGCCCTGTTCATTGATCTGGCGCAGGCGATCGAGCGTGCCCAGGACCAATTGCGCACGGGTCTGGCTTGAGGGGTCGGCCCGTAACGTTGTGCCCGGCGCGAAGCCATTGATAGCGTTGGCGTCGATCGAGAGCACCACATAACCGTGCGTTGCAAGGTGTTCGGCAAGATAGTCGTAGCCCTTGTAGCTTGGAGCTGCTGCATCGTGGTTACCGTGCAACAGAACGATGATCGGATATGTCTTGGGCGCCGTCGGGCCGACTGCGTCGGTCGGGTAGCGCATCCAGCCATGCATCGGCTGTATCAAGGTGCTGCCATCGTCAAAGGTGGCAGAATCAGCGCTTGCGATAGCAACGAGGTTGCCAAGGTTGTATTCGTAGGCCGGTGACGACCAAAACGTAGCGCCGCCAGTCGCATCCGGCGCAATCTCCGTGAACCGGGTGACTGACCTGACGATCGGCTTCGGCAGGACGATCTGCGGAGCCTCGGGAACGATGGGTATCGCTTCGCCGCCCGATGTCTGCGGCGGTTCGGCCTCGCTGCCGGGCACCGCTGTGACCGTCCCGATCGCCGGTTCCTGGGGGAGACTTGCGGCTTCCGCCTGCGGTAGACTGGAGATTTCGGTCGCCGGCGACTCGAATGTAGTTGTGGGCGGCGCGGCATCGTCCCCCCCGCCGTCGCAGCCTGCTAAAGCGGCAAGCAGCACCCCAAATAGGCATGCGCGCCGCGCCTCGGCTATGAACCATCGTGTCATGTTTAACTCCTGCTCTGCGAACGGGCCCCACTGGGCGCCGACCGCGCTTGAAAATGACTAAAACATTGACGTCTGCCGCGGCAGGGCTTTGAAACATTGAGCCGGCTACGGGTATGCTCCAAGGTCAAAGCAATTTTCGTGCCAGTTGAGCGGACAAATCACCTGGTTCCCGATGCGTTAGCTTGCGCGCCACCGATCAGGCCGGGAAATCAGTCCGGTCAAAAGCAGCATCGCCCAGCCGCCGCGCATGGTTGCGCACGTCTTGCGGCCAGGACTCCGTGTGCTCGGCGAAACGCGGGTAGTCACCGGCATACAGCGCGCGTGCTGCTTCCTCACAGTGTGGAAGATCCCCGGCCATCGCCATCATGAAACGGTCGGCGGCTTCCTGCGCCTGCCGCTTGCGCTCGCGCGCTGAGGTTGAGTTGCGCGCGGCGTCGACGAGCTTACGCAGCGTAACCGATGCGCCACCAGGCTGGCGTGCGAGCCATTCCCATTGCCGGGGCAGGAGTGTCACTTCCCTTGCCGTGACGCCGAGCTTCGGCCGGCCGGGTCCGCGCTGCGCGGTGAGATCGAGCCGCGCGACGATCTCCGCCTCGGTCCCCGAGACGTCGAAGTCTACCTGCCGGCCCGTGGAGTCCTCGAAGATCAGGATGGCGGCGCCGTCGCTGCCTGCGTCCCTTGCCTTCAGCGCAACTTCGGTCGCTGTGCCGCTGGCGATTTTCTCCACGCCCTTGAAGGCTGTGTATGTTTCTTGCGGGTTTTCCATGATTGTTTCCTTGTTCGATGGCTGCTTTTACCCGGGTAAAATAGCGTCGTCAATATACCCGGGTAAAATTATCTACGCTGAACCATGCCGCCGTGCCGCCGCGCCCTTCCAAATCGGCGGGAAATGCTCTATGTGGCGCTCATGACCACACCACTTGATCACATTCGCAATTTCTCCATCGTCGCCCATATCGACCATGGCAAATCCACCCTTGCCGACCGCCTGATCCAATCGACTGGCGGGCTCGATCTGCGCGACATGAAGGAGCAGGTGCTCGACTCGATGGATATCGAGCGCGAGCGCGGCATTACCATCAAGGCTCAGACCGTACGGCTCAATTACAAGGCAAAGAACGGCGAGGACTATGTCCTCAACCTCATCGATACGCCCGGCCACGTCGATTTTGCCTATGAGGTGTCGCGGTCGCTTTCGGCCTGCGAGGGCTCGCTGCTCGTCGTCGATGCCAGCCAGGGCGTCGAGGCGCAGACGCTCGCCAATGTCTACCAGGCCATCGACAACAATCACGAAATCGTCGTGGTATTGAACAAGGTCGATCTTCCGGCCGCCGAGCCCGAGCGCATTCGCGAGCAGGTAGAGGAAGTCATCGGCATCGATGCAAGCCAGGCGGTGCTGATCTCGGCCAAGACCGGTCTCGGCATTCCGGATGTGCTTGAAGCCATCGTCAACCAGCTGCCGCCGCCACGCGAGGGCGATCGCAACAAGCCGCTGAAGGCGATGCTGGTCGATAGTTGGTATGACGCCTATCTCGGCGTCATCGTTCTCGTGCGCATCATCGACGGCGTGCTCAAGAAGGGCCAGACCATCCGCATGATGGGAACGGACGCCAGATATCCCGTGGAGCGCACCGGCGTGTTCACGCCGAAGATGCTGGCTGTCGATGAACTCGGCCCCGGCGAATTCGGCTTCATCACCGCTTCGATCAAGGAAGTCGCCGATACGCGCGTCGGCGATACGATCACCGAGGACAAGCGCCCGACCGCCGAGATCCTGCCCGGCTTCAAACCGGCGCAGCCGGTCGTATTCTGCGGTCTCTTCCCCGTCGATGCGGCGGATTTCGAGGATTTGCGCGCCGCCATGGGCAAGCTGCGCCTCAACGACGCTTCGTTCTCCTTCGAAATGGAAAGCTCGGCAGCGCTCGGCTTCGGCTTCCGCTGCGGTTTCCTCGGGCTGCTCCACCTCGAAATCATCCAGGAGCGGCTGGAGCGGGAGTTCAATCTCGATCTCATCGCCACGGCGCCGAGCGTCGTCTACAAGCTCAACATGACCGACGGCACGCAGCGTGAACTGCACAATCCCGCCGATATGCCGGAAGTGATGAAGATCGCCTCGATTGAAGAGCCGTGGATCCGCGCGACGATCCTGACGCCGGATGATTATCTCGGCGCCATCCTCAAGCTGTGCCAGGACCGGCGCGGCATCCAGATCGATCTGAACTATGTCGGCAAGCGCGCCATGGTAACCTACGACCTGCCGCTCAACGAAGTGGTGTTCGACTTCTACGACCGCCTGAAATCGATCTCCAAGGGCTATGCCTCGTTCGACTATCACCTGTCTGACTATCGCGAGGGCAATCTCGTCAAGATGTCGGTGCTCGTGAATGCCGAGCCGGTCGATGCGCTGTCGATGATGGTGCACCGTTCGGCGGCGGAAAAGCGCGGCCGCGACCTTTGCGAGAAGCTGAAGGATCTCATCCCCAAGCACATGTTCAAGATCCCGATTCAGGCGGCGATCGGTGGCACCGTTATCGCGCGCGAGACCATCTCGGCGCTGCGCAAGGACGTTACCGCCAAGTGCTATGGCGGCGACGTGACGCGCAAGCGCAAGCTTCTGGAAAAGCAGAAGGAAGGCAAGAAGCGCATGCGCCAGTTCGGCAAGGTGGAGATTCCGCAGGAAGCCTTCATCCAGGCGCTGAAGATGAGCGACAACTGAGCAACGTGAGCTACAGCGCCAGCTGCAATTTCGGAACGGCGCTACGGCAAGCCCGCCATGTCGCAGCGGTTGGGCTCATCTTCGCCGCGCTTTCCGCCTGTACGACGGTAAATCACGTTGCTCCCCCACCCGCGCCGATCGTCGAAGGCGACCGCCCCGAACCTCCGACACCCGGCATCAAGCCTCTGACGGTGGAACAGGAAGAGCAGGTGAGCGGCAGTTGAGGTTCACCCCAAGCTCTTCGAAGTGCGGGCTTGGGAGGATGTCCGCGACTTCGGTCAGGCTCGGCGTAAAACGCGGCACGGTTTCAGCCGCGCTTTGTGAACTCCATCAGCCAGTTGGTTTCCCAGGTCTCGCCGCCATCCTTGGAAAAGGCCTGGGCCCAGAGCGGCTTTTCGGGCGACGGGGTCCAAAGGAAGCGGACGCGAACCGGCACGCCGTCATCCGTGTCGTCACCGTAAAAGATACCCTTGCCGCCATCGAAATGGCCGATGACCGGCGGAAACAGGCAATTGCTGCGGCTGTCGGCCCAATGCAGCGACCACGAACCGTCGCGCGGGTTGAAGAGACGCAGCGTCAGGCCGGCAAAGCCCTTCTCCGAAATATCCATCTCGTCAATATTGGCGGTGTCCTGCAGGAGCTTGCGGACGCGCGACGTCGCCGGGAACTCGTCCCATTCATCCGAGCCGACAAAACGATGCTTGAGCCGCTGGTTGCGGATGCTCCAGTCGCCGATGAGGAAATCGAAATCAGTTGCACTGCCGATTGTTTCGGGCCGCGCGTCCATCATCGTTCCCTCCCGCTTATTGTGTCCTCAAACAGAAATATAGCGCAGGCCTCCTGACAACCTCCTGTCAGGAGGTGGCGGGGAACAGGATCGGGAATTGCTGGAGGCGATTACGTGTATGGGCGGCACGATGGCGAGGGGAGGCACCGATAAGCGACCCCGACCCATTCGGATGCCCTTTTCATGCTCCTGCTTCCAATAGGAAAGGAAAGTGATATCTAAAGAAGCATGACGTCAAAACCGCGCATTACCATTCGATATTGTACGCAGTGCAATTGGCTCCTGCGTTCCGCCTGGATGGCACAGGAACTCCTGTCGACCTTCGGTGCCGATCTTGGTGAGGTGGCGCTTGTTCCAGGAACCGGTGGCATTTTCAAGATCCAGGTCGATGGCGAAAGCATCTGGGAGCGCAAGCGCGATGGCGGCTTCCCTGAGGCGAAAGTCCTGAAGCAGCGCGTGCGCGACATCGTCTGGCCCGAGCGTGATCTCGGTCATTCAGATAAGCATCACCGGGCCCCCGCCAGCGACGAGCACAGCGAGGAGCTTAAGGGCGGGGCAGAGACCACCCCCGCCAGCGAGGAGCTTAAGGGCGGGCCATTCAATGAGTAAGCCGGAGGTTACCACCACGCGGCTCGACGATGCGGCCCGTGCCGGCTGGCTCTATTATGTGGCCGGCAATACGCAGGATGAGATCGCAGCCAAGCTCGGCATTTCGCGCCAGTCGGCGCAGCGCATGGTCTCGCTCGCCGTCTCGGAAGGTCTCGTAAAGGTAAGGCTTGACCATCCGATCGCACGCTGCCTCGACCTCGGCGCGCAACTGCGCGAGCGTTTCGCCCTGAAAATGACGGAGGTTGTGCCGACCGATCCAGGCTCGACCTCGACGACACTCGGTGTCGCCGATGCGGCCGCAGCTGAAATGACGCGCTGGCTGAAATCGGAAACGCCGATCGTGCTCGGCATCGGCACCGGGCGCACACTCAAGGCGGCGATCGAGCAGCTGTCGCCGATCGAATGCCCGCAACACAAGGTGGTATCGCTGACCGGCAATATTTCGCCGGATGGCTCGGCGGCCTATTACAACGTCATTTTCAATATTGCCGACAAGATCAAGGCGCGGTCCTTCCCGATGCCGCTCCCGGTCATCGCCTCTTCTCCGGAGGAGCGCGAACTTCTGCACGCGCAGGCGATGATCCGTCCGGTGCTGGAACTTGCCGCCATGGCCAATGTGGCGTTTCTCGGCATCGGTGATCTTGGCGATGAGGCGCCGCTTTTTGTCGACGGCTTCATTTCGCGCCAGGAACTCGGCGCCTTGCGCAGTGCGGGGGCCGTCTGCGAGATCATCGGCCGCGCCTTTGACCGGAATGGATCGCCCATTGCCGGGCTGACGAACGAGCGCGTGGCCAGCGCGCCGATCCCTTCTTGCGAGACCGCCATGGTCATCGCCACCGCCATGGGTGCGCGCAAGATGCAAGGAATTTCGGCGGCCATAAAAGGCAAGCTTATCAATGGTTTGATTACCGACGAGCAAACTGCGGAAATGCTTCTCGGCGAAAAGTAAATATCATCCTGTTTGGTCTTATGTTGCAACGCAGCGACGAATTGCGCTTGACTTGTTTTGCCATTGTGTGAGTATTTGCCCAACAAGCTAGCAAATGCTCATAACATTCGGGAGGAATGAAATGTTAACGAGAACGCTTCTGCTCGGCGCTGCATCGGTGCTCGCCATGGCGAGTTTCGCGCACGCGGAAACCACGCTGACCATCGCCACCGTCAACAATGGCGACATGGTCCGCATGCAGAAATTGACCGACGACTTTTCCAAGAAAAATCCAGATATCAAGCTCGAGTGGGTAACGCTCGAGGAAAACGTGCTGCGCCAGCGCGTGACGACCGATATCGCCACCAAGGGCGGCCAATACGACATCCTGACCATCGGTACTTACGAGGTGCCCATCTGGGCGAAGCAAAAGTGGCTGCTGCCGCTTGATGGACTCGGCCAAGCGTATGATGCGGACGACTTGCTGCCTGCGATCAAGGATGCGGTCTCGGTCGACGGCAAACTCTATGCCTCGCCGTTCTATGGTGAGAGCGCCATGGTCATGTACCGCAAGGATCTCGCCGAAAAGGCGGGCGTCACTATTCCTGAAAAGCCGACCTGGGACCAGATCGCCGAAGCCGCCAAGAAGATGACGGACAAGTCCACCGAGACCTACGGCATCTGCTTGCGCGGCAAGGCCGGCTGGGGCGAGAACATGGCGCTTTTGACCGCCATGGCCAATTCCTTCGGCGCGCGCTGGTTTGACGAAAAGTGGCAGCCCCAGTTCGATCAGCCGGAATGGAAGAAGGCGCTTACCTTCTACGTCGACCTGATGAAGGAAGCCGGACCTCCCGGAGCATCCTCCAACGGCTTCAATGAAAACCTTGCACTGTTCCAGACCGGCAAGTGCGGTATCTGGATCGACGCCACGGTTGCTGCATCTTTCGTGACCAATCCGAAGGACTCGAAAGTTGCCGACAAGGTAGGTTATGCGCTGTTCCCCACCGGTGACGCGGGGCCTGACAATCACGGCAACTGGCTCTGGGCCTGGAATCTCGGCATTCCTGCCGGCACCCAGAAAGCGGAAGCCGCGCAGAAATTCGTCTCCTGGGCGACCGACAAGGCCTATACGGAACTCGTCGCCAGCAAGGAAGGCTGGGCCAACGTTCCCCCGGGCACGCGCAAGTCGCTCTATGCCAACCCGGAATATGAAAAGGCGGCGCCGTTTGCCAAGATCACACTCGACGCGATGAATGCGGCAAATACCAGCAAGCCGTCCGTCAAGCCTGTGCCCTATACGGGCGGGCAGTTCGTCGCGATCCCTGAATTCCAGGGTATCGGTACGGCCGTGGGCCAGCAGTTCTCGGCAGCGCTTGCCGGCTCCGTCAAGGTCGATCAGGCACTGACGAGCGCCCAGCAGCTCACCACCCGCGAAATGACCAAGGGCGGCTATATCAAATAGGGATCCTCCTGGCCTCGGACGGTTCGCTGACGCAAATGTCTGCGAGCCGCCCGAGCCTCCTTTGCTTCTCGTAACGGCAAACGCATCGGAACCTGACCATGGCCACGCACCAGACGCGCGCAACTGCCCGTATCATGATGTCACCGGCTGTCATCCTGCTGTTTCTCTGGATGATCGTGCCGCTCGTCATGACGCTGTATTTCTCGTTCCTGCGCTACAATCTGCTCATGCCGGGAACCGAGGAATTCGTCGGGTTCCTCAATTACAAATACTTTCTGACCGACCCCTCATTCTTCACGGCGCTCGGCAATACGCTTACCCTTGTCGGCGGCACACTGCTCATCACCGTTATCGGCGGGATCCTTCTCGCATTGGTGCTCGACCAACCGTTTTTCGGCCAGGGCATCGTACGGCTTCTCGTCATCGCACCGTTCTTCGTCATGCCCACCGTCTCGGCGCTCGTGTGGAAGAACATGCTGATGCATCCGGTCAATGGGCTCTTTGCCTGGATCGCCCGATCGTTCGGCTTTCAGCCCATCGACTGGTTCGCTGAAGTCCCGCTATTTTCGATCATTCTCATCGTCGCCTGGCAGTGGCTGCCGTTTGCGACGCTTATCCTTCTGACCGCACTGCAATCACTCGATGGCGAGCAGATCGAAGCGGCTGAAATGGATGGCGCCGGCGCCTTGTCGCGCTTCTTCTATCTGGTGCTCCCCCACATGTCGCGTGCGATCACCGTGGTGATCCTCATCCAGACGATCTTCCTTTTGAGCGTCTTTGCCGAAATCCTCGTCACGACCAATGGCGGACCGGGCATCCAGACGACGAACATCACCTACCTGATCTACGCGCAGGCACTGCTGCAGTTCGACGTCGGCGGCGCTTCGGCAGGCGGTATCGTCGCGGTGATCCTCGCCAATATCGTCGCCTTCTTCCTCATTCGCCTCATCGGCAAGAACCTCGAGAGGTAAGATCATGGCCAGAGCAATCTCGACACGCCGAAAACTGACCTTCTCCATTCTTGGCTGGGCGATCGGACTTCTAATCTTCTTCCCGATCCTGTGGACGTTCCTGACAAGCTTCAAAACCGAGGGCACCGCCATTGCAACGCCCCCGCAGTTCCTGTTCTTCGACTGGACGCTTGAGAACTATCACGAGGTGCAGGCGCGCTCCGATTATATGAAGCATGTGACCAATTCCATCGTGATATCGGTTGGCTCGACCCTGATCGGCCTCGCGCTCGCCATACCGGCCGCCTGGGCCATGGCGTTTTCGCCGACAAAGCGTACCAAGGACGTCCTGATGTGGATGCTGTCCACAAAGATGATGCCGCCGGTCGGCGTTCTGGTGCCGCTCTATCTGATCTTCCGCGATTGGGGCCTGCTCGATACGCGGCTTGGTCTTGTTGCGGTCCTGACCATGATCAACCTGCCGATCATCGTGTGGATGCTCTACACTTATTTCAAGGAAATCCCCGGGGAGATCCTTGAAGCGGCGCGGATGGACGGCGCATCGCTTATGAAGGAAATCGTCTATGTGCTGACACCCATGGCGGTGCCCGGCATTGCCTCGACCATGCTGCTCAATATCATTCTCGCATGGAACGAGGCGTTCTGGACGCTCAATCTCTCCGCCGCGAATGCTGCGCCGCTTACAGCATTCATTGCGTCCTACTCCAGTCCCGAAGGCTTGTTCTGGGCGAAGCTGTCGGCTGCATCCACAATGGCGATCGCCCCCATTCTGATCATGGGCTGGTTCTCGCAAAAGCAATTGGTACGCGGCCTGACATTCGGCGCGGTGAAATAAGATTTCAGGGAGGACATGATGGGAAGCATCACACTGCAGAAAGTATCGAAGTCGTTTGGAACGACATCGGTCATTCCGGAAATCGACCTGGATATCAATGACGGCGAGTTCGTCGTCTTCGTAGGGCCGTCAGGCTGCGGAAAGTCCACGCTGCTGCGCATGATCGCCGGCCTCGAAGACTTGAGCGGCGGGCGCATCGTCATCGACGGCAAGGACATGTCCAACGAAGCGCCGGCCAAGCGCGGGCTATCCATGGTGTTCCAGTCCTATGCGCTTTACCCGCATATGAGCGTTTACGGCAACATCGCTTTTCCGCTCAAGATGGACGGACAGGACAAGGCCGCGATCGACAAGAAGGTTCGCGACGCGGCGAACATTCTTAACCTCACCAACTATCTCGATCGCCGGCCGGGCCAGCTCTCGGGTGGCCAGCGCCAGCGCGTCGCCATCGGCCGCGCGATCGTGCGCCAGCCCAAGGCGTTCCTTTTTGACGAACCTCTGTCGAACCTCGACGCGGCACTTCGCGGCAACATGCGCCTCGAAATCAGCGACCTGCATCATCAGCTGAAGACGACGATGATCTATGTGACGCATGACCAGATCGAGGCGATGACCATGGCCGACAAGATCGTGGTGCTCAATGCCGGCCGGATCGAGCAGGTGGGGTCGCCGCTCGAACTCTACCGGAATCCGCGCAACCTGTTCGTCGCCGGCTTCATCGGCTCGCCGCGCATGAACTTCATTGAAGGCGCACATGCCGCCACGCTGAATGCCGCGACGGTGGGCATACGTCCCGAACACATGCGTATCTCGACAACCGAAGGCACATGGCCGGGTACTGTTGGCGTCACCGAGCATCTCGGCTCCGACACCTTGATTCATGTCCAGTCCGACGGGATCGGCAAGATCACTGTACGGACCGACGGCGATTTTCCGGTCGAGCACGGGCAGAAGGTCTTCATCACGCCTGAGGAGCGTCGCGTCCATCGTTTCGATGCGAACGGACAGGCCATCCAGTAACCAAGAGCAATTCCAATGAACAGACTGCAAGGAAAGACAGCATTCATCACCGGGTCAGCCCGCGGCATCGGCCGATCATTCGCCGAAGCCTATCTGCGCGAGGGCGCGGCTCATGTGGTTATCGCCGATATCGATCTCGACCGGGCCAGGCAGACGGCAAGCGAGCTTGGTGAACGTGCCCATGCCGTTCGCCTCGACGTAACCGACCAGGCTTCGATTGACGCCGCCGTCAAGGAGGCCGTCGACAAGTTCGGCGGGGTCGACGTGCTTATCAACAATGCTGCGCTTTTCGACCTGGCCCCGATCGTCGACATAACGCGCCAAAGCTATGACAAGCTGTTTGCCGTCAATTTTGCCGGCACGCTGTTCACCTTGCAGGCTGTCGCCAGGGCGATGATCGCACGCGGCAAGGGCGGCAAAATCATCAACATGGCGAGCCAAGCCGGCCGACGCGGCGAGCCGCTCGTTGCGATCTACTGTGCGACGAAGGCTGCGGTGATCAGCCTGACGCAATCTGCCGGGCTCAACCTTATCGAGCATGGCATCAATGTGAACGCCATTGCGCCCGGCGTTGTCGACGGCGAGCATTGGGACGGTGTCGATGCTCTGTTCGCAAAATATGAAAACCGCCCGCGCGGCGAAAAAAAGAAGCTCGTTGGTGAGGCGGTGCCCTATGGGCGCATGGGCACTGCCGACGATCTGACAGGAATGGCGATATTTCTTGCCAGCAGCGAGAGCGATTACATCGTTGCCCAGACCTATAATGTCGATGGCGGCAACTGGATGAGCTGATCTTCCCGGCGCTGATTTGCCGGTTCAAATGACACAAGAAGAGGGGTTAAGCCCGATGACTGTTAAACTCTCGCAAGCAGCGCTCAAGCAGATGCCGCAGAACGTCGGCGTTCCGCGCTATGACCAGGCCAATCTGAAGGCAGGTATCGTTCATTTCGGCATCGGCAATTTCCATCGCGCACACCAGGCGGTCTACCTTGACGAGTTGTTCAATGGCGGTTCGGACCACGAATGGGCCATCGTCGGCGCGGGCGTTCTTCCTTCAGACGAAACCATGCGCCAGAAGCTTTCCGACCAGGATTGGCTGACGACCGTTGTCGAGCAGGATAGTGGCCACCGCATCGCCCATATCACGGCATCGATGATCGACTATCTTGAACCGGCTGATACCGAAGCCACGATTTCGCGCCTCGCGGACCCGACGATCCGCATCGTGTCGATGACGATCACCGAAGGCGGCTATTTCATCGATCCGGCCTCGGGCGTGTTCAATCCCAAACATCCCGCGATCGTAGCGGATGCGGCGAATATCAAGAGCCCAAAGACTGTTTTCGGCCTTATTCTTGCCGGGTTGATGCGCCGCCGCGACGAGGGCACCGAGCCCTTCACCGTCATGTCCTGTGACAATATTCCGGGCAACGGTCATGTGACCAGCGATGCGGTGAGCGGACTTGCAGCTCTGATCGATCCGGGCCTTGCGAAGTGGGTCAAGGACAATGTGGCTTTCCCGAACAGCATGGTCGACCGCATCACTCCGGCAACCACCGACCGCGAGCGCCAGATGCTGACGACGGATTTCGGCGTGGAGGATAATTGGCCTGTGTTCTGCGAGCCGTTCAAGCAATGGGTACTCGAAGATCACTTCCCCACCGGCCGCCCGGCACTCGAAAAGGTCGGGGTTACATTCGTCAAGGATGTGGCGCCGTATGAGCTCATGAAAATACGCATCCTCAATGGCGGTCACGCGGCAATCGCCTATCCAGCCGCATTGATGGACATTCATTTTGTCCACGAAGCCATGGAGGAGCCACTGATCCGTGATTTCCTCACCAAGCTCGAGCGCGATGAGATCATTCCCGTCCTGCCGCCAGTACCCGGCATGCCGTTCGATGAGTATTTCGACCTGATCGTCAGGCGCTTTTCCAATCCCAAGATCGGCGATACGATCCAACGCCTTTGCCAGGATGGTTCCAACCGGCAGCCGAAATTCATCCTGCCGACCACCGCCGACCGGTTGAAAGCCGGCAAAAGCATCACCGGGCTTGCGCTGGTTTCAGCGCTCTGGTGCCGTTTTTGCGCGGGTACCACCGACACGGGCAAGCCGACGAATTATCTTGATGCCAGCGCCGAGCGGCTGAAAGTTGAGGCGCTCAAGGCAAAGGACGACCCCAAGGCGTTCCTCGCAATGAGCGACATTTTCGGCGAGGTCGGGACCGCTCCCACTTTCGTTGAAACATTTACCCGCCACCTGCGCACACTCTGGGACAAGGGCACGCGCGAAACGCTGACGCTCTATCTCCAGGGCAAGCTTTGAGATGGCCAAGCCCGCACTCGTCATCTTCGATTGCGATGGCGTGCTCGTCGACAGCGAGCCCATTTCCATCGCCGTCCTGCTCGATATGATCGCCAAGAGCGGCACGACCTTGTCCGAGGACGATGCTTATGACCGCTTCCTCGGGCGCAGCATGACGACGATCAGCAAGATCCTGCACGAGGATTACGGCTTTGCCGCAAGCGATGCCGATCTCGATGAAATGCGGGCGAATCTCTTCGCGCGATTCAAACGTGACCTCAAGCCCATCCCCGGGATAGCCGATACGTTGCGGGTACTCGACATACCGCGTTGCGTCGCGTCGTCGAGCCAACCCGATCGGATCCGCCTGTCGCTGCAACTGACCGGGCTGATCGATTTGCTTGACCCCCATATTTTCAGCGCAACCATGGTGAAGCATGGCAAGCCTGCGCCCGACCTCTTTCTCCTCGCCGCACGCACAATGAAGGCTGATCCAGAAGATTGCGTGGTGGTGGAAGACAGTCCCGCCGGGATCGAGGCGGCAAAAAGCGCCGGAATGCGGGTCTTTGCCTTCACCGGCGGCACACACTCGCGCGGGGGCCGGCTGGAGGCGGCACTTGCGTCTCTCGGCCCAGACCGTATATTCAACGACATGTTGCAATTGCCCGGCTTGCTCGCCTCGCAGGAAGCCACACCGAAAGTTCGTTGATGCCGAAATTCGTCTGTGCGGTCGATGTTGGTACCGGAAGCGCCCGCGCGGGTATTCTTGACGTAAACGGCAATCTGCTAGGGCGTGTCGAACATCCAATCCTGATGAACCGGCCTTTCGGCGACCATGCCGAGCACGATTCGGAAGACATCTGGAAGTCCGTGTGCATCGCCGTCCAGGGCGCCATCGTGCAATCGGGTGTCAGTCGCTCGGATATCGCCGGCATAAGCTTCGACGCAACCTGCTCGCTCGTGGTCCGTGACGCGGACGGCGCTCCGCTCGCGGTATCGACATCGGGCGAAAACCGCTGGGATACGATCGTCTGGCTTGACCATAGGGCACTCGCGGAGGCTGATGAATGCACCGCAAGCCGCCACAAGGTGCTGGAACACCTGGGCGGCGTCATGTCGCCAGAGATGGAGACGCCGAAGCTGATGTGGCTTAAGCGGCACCTTCCGGAAACATGGAAGCAAGCTGGCTACTTTTTCGACCTTGCCGACTATCTGACGTGGAAGGCAACAGGCTCGCTCGCCCGTTCCCAATGTACGCTGACCTGCAAGTGGGCCTATCTGGCACATGAGGAGCCGGGCTGGCAGCCGGACTTTTTCGAGGCCATGGGTATTGCCGACATGCTCGAGCGCGGCAGCCTGCCGAAGCGCGCGAGCCCCGTCGGGTCCGATGTCGGCGCCTTGACGCAACATGCCGCCGATGCGCTCGGACTAACGACGCAATGTCACGTCGGGGCGGGGTTGATCGATGCTTACGCGGGCGCGCTTGGTGTTCTTGCCGGGTTCGCCGGCGACCTGTCGCAGATCGACCGCCACCTTGCGCTGATTGCCGGGACCTCGAGTTGCCTCATGGCGCTGTCGCCGGAGCCGATCTCTTTCAGCGGCGGATGGGGCCCCTATTACGGCGTCGCCTTGCCGGATTGCTGGCTGAGCGAGGGCGGACAATCCGTAGCGGGCGCGCTGCTCGACCACATGATCCGTTGGCATGGCGCCGTCGGCGAACCGAATGCCGCGCTTCACAAGAAGATAACGGACCGTGTCATGGAACTGCGTGCGGGCGAAGGCCTCGATCTTGCGGGACGCTTGCACGTGCTCCCGGACTTCCATGGAAATCGTTCGCCGCTTGCCGATCCGCATGCGGTGGGCGTCATCAGCGGCCTGACGCTCGACACCTCCTTCGACAGTCTTTGCCGGCTGTACTGGCGCACCTGCGTCGCAATCGCCCTTGGAGTGCGCCATATCCTCGATGCGCTGAACGACAAGGGCTATGCGATCGACACGATGCATGTCACCGGCGGCCACATCAAGAACCCGCTGCTCATGGAGCTATACGCAGATGCCACCGGTTGCACGGTCGTGACATCCGCTGCCGAGGATGCGGTGCTGCTTGGCACAGCGATGGTCGCCGCCACGGCGGCTGGCCTTTACCCGGATCTGCCCTCGGCGTGCCTCGCCATGAAGCAAGGCGGCCGCGAACGGCAACCAAATCCAGATGCGCGCCCGCGTTTCGACCGCGACTACCGCATTTTCCTCGAAATGCACGCGCAACGGCGCGTACTTGATTCGCTCTAGCGCAATTCTTTCCAGGCAAACACTGCCTAGTGTGCTTCATCCCAATTGTGCGCCGCGCGCGCATCGACCTTGAGCGGCACGGATAGCGAGACGGCAGGCATTGCCGCATTCTCCATCACATCGCGGATCACCGGTATCGTCGCCTCGACCTCCGCTTCCGCGGTTTCGAAGATCAGTTCGTCGTGCACCTGCAGCAGCATCCGCGCTGAAAGCTTGGCTTCGTCAAGCGCGGATTCCATCCGTACCATGGCGCGGCGGATGATATCGGCAGCCGATCCCTGTATCGGCGCATTAATGGCGGCGCGCTCGTTGAAGGCGCGGTGCTGCGGATTCGACGAGCGGATTTCGGGATAATGCGCGCGGCGTCCGAAGATCGTCTCCACATAGCCGTATTGGCGTGCAAAGGCCTTGGTCGATTCCATATAGTCCCTGATTCCGGGAAATCGCTCGAAATAGGTGCGGATATATTGGCCGGCTTCCTCGCGCGGGATCGACAACTGGTTGGCAAGACCAAACGCGGAAATACCGTAGATGATGCCGAAATTGATCGCCTTGGCGCGGCGGCGCACTTCCGCCGGCATGTCCTTGACCGGAACGCCGAACATTTCCGAGGCGGTCATTGCGTGGATGTCGATACCATCCGCAAAAGCCTGTGTAAGCTGCGGAATTTCCGCCACATGTGCGAGCACGCGCAATTCGATCTGGCTGTAGTCGGCCGAAATCAACTTGTTGCCTGGCTCTGCAATGAAGGCGGTGCGTATCTTGCGGCCTTCAGCCGTCCGCACCGGAATGTTCTGCAGGTTCGGCTCGGATGAGGAGAGACGGCCTGTCGATGTCGCAGCAAGCGCATAGGATGTGTGGACGCGCCTGGTGCGCGGATGGATATAACCGGGGAGGGCGTCCGTATAGGTCGATTTGAGTTTCGTCAGCTGACGCCAATCGACGATCTTGCGGGGGAGTTCGTGGCCTTCCGCCGCCAGTTCCTCGAGCAATTGCGCCGTTGTCGACCATTGGCCGGTCTTGGTCTTGGTCCCGCCTGGAAGGCCCATCTTGCCGAAAAGGATATCGCCCATCTGCTTGGGCGAGCCGATATTGATCCGCTCGCCTGCGAGCTTGTAGATGTCGTCTTCGATCGCCGCGGCCGTCTGGGCAAAATCGCCGGAGAGGCGGGAAAGGATTTGCCGGTCGACCGAAATGCCGCGCTCTTCCATGCGTGCAAGCACGGGAATGAGCGGCCGCTCCAGACGTTCGTAGACGGAAGCGATACTATCGGCGGCAAGGCGCGGCTTCAAAAGACGCCACAGCCTTAAGGTGACATCGGCATCCTCGCCTGCATATTCGGCGGCGCGCTCGATCGGCACCTTGTCGAATGTAACCGATGACTTACCAGAGCCGATCAACTCCTTGTAGGCCATGGGCTTGTGACCGAGCCAGCGATCGCACAGCGCATCCATAGAATGGCTGCCCTCGCCGGCGTCGAGCACGTAGGAAATAAGCATCGTGTCGTCGAGCGGGTGAAGGTCGATGCCATGGCGATGCATGATCAGCCATTCATACTTCATCCCATGCGCGATCTTCAGAACAGAACGGTCTTCGAGGAGTGGTTTCAGCCTGGCAAACACCTCCTGCTCGGGTATCTGCCGCTCGACCAGTCCGCCGCCAAGAAGATCGCCGTCGCCGGATTTATGGTTGATCGGTATATAGGCAGCACGGCCCGGACGCGTTGCCAACGAAATGCCCACGACATCGGCCTGCATGGGATCCGGCGAATTCGTTTCCGTATCGAAGGCGATGATGCCGGAGGTCATGGCCTCGTCGATCCAGACCTGCAATGTCGCGACATCGCGAATCGTAACATAGGCGCTCCTGTCGAAGCGCGCCGCAAGCGCCTCGTCGGTGCGCGATTTGACCAGGTCAGCCGGCGTTGCCGTGAAATTCTCCGTACCCGACCGCGCCGTGGGCGATACCGCCGACGGCGACTTGATCTCCACAGGCTCGAAATCTCCAACCTCGACGTCGAGATCCGGGCCATGGGCTTCGGCAACCGCTTCGATTTTCAATTGAGCGGGGGCAATCGAGCTGGCGTCCACGCCAGTCGCTTCCGCGGCGCGGCGCGTCAGCGCGTTGAATTCCATCGCCTTGAGGAAAGCGATGAGTTTCTTTCCGTCCTGCGGCTCGAGACCGAATTCCTCAAGCCCGACCTCGACGGGCGTGTCCTTTTTCAGCGTAACCAGTTGGCGCGAAATGCGCGCCTGCTCGGCGTGCTCGATGATGTTTTCGCGGCGCTTCTGCTGCTTGATATCCCCCGCGCGCGCCAGAAGCGTATCGAGATCGCCGAACTCCTCCAGCAGTTGCGCCGCCGTCTTTGGCCCAATGCCTGGTATGCCCGGCACATTGTCGGTCGAATCGCCGGTCAGCGCCTGCAGGTCGATCATTTTCTCCGGTGGCACGCCCCACTTTTCGACAACGTCCGCGATGCCGATCTGCTTGTCCTTCATGCTGTCATACATCGACACGTTCGGCGTCACGAGCTGCATCAGATCCTTGTCCGACGAAATGATGGTGACTTCGGCGCCGGCTTCCTCGGCCATGCGCGCATAGGTGGCAATGAGGTCATCGGCCTCGTAGCCGTTCATTTCGATGCACGGCAGGTTGAAGGCCTTGGTCGCCTGGCGGATGAGACCGAACTGCGGAATGAGGTCCTCCGGCGGCGCCGAACGATTGGCCTTGTATTCCGGATAAATCTCCTTGCGGAAGGTGTGCGAGGAATAGTCGAAGATGACGGCAAAATGTGTCGGGGTATCGCGCACCGATGTGTCGCGCGCCTCTCGCAACAGCTTCCACAACATGTTGCAGAAGCCCGCTACCGCGCCAACGGGAAGGCCGTCGGATTTGCGCGTTAGGGGAGGGAGAGCATGATAGGCCCGGAAGATGTAGCCGGAGCCGTCGACGAGGAAGAGATGATCACCTTTTTTCATGGGCGATAGGATTAAATGATGATCCTCGAAAATGGAATGACATGGCGATTTCTTTCAACGAAAGATCCGGAGGCACCTGACGCATCCTGACAGGAGTGCGGTTCTTTCCACAGCCAGCGAGGGTATCCATCGGGGCCTGAGCCGGCTCACCAGACCATCACACGTTTGTTACAAAGATGTAATCTTCCGTGCCCTTGAATTGCCACGGTTTGCCTCCCAAATTCAGGGTGTCGACGTTAGATCGATGTCCGGATTTAAGGCTCGTCCCCCGCCTGACCCCGGACTGCGGGCCAACCTCATCCCCCTCTCCAGGGTTGACCGCAAATGAGTGTAGTGATCTGGTCGCCTGTGGTCCCCCCGCCACGGCGACCATTTCTTTTTGGCCTTCTGGATGGCCAGTTTTTTCTGCCCCTCCTGATAAAATGCGCTAATAAGAACTCCCTCTACGAGTCCCGGTCCACAGATAATCAGGAAATGCCATGCCAGCTCTCGAACCCGTCTTGAACGCACTTGATAACAATCTCGACAACAGCCTGGAGCGGCTTTTCGACCTGTTGCGGATCAAGTCGATCTCTACGGATCCGGCCTACAAGGATGAATGCCGCAAGGCGGCGGAGTGGCTCGTCGCCGACCTCAAATCCATAGGCTTTGACGCGAGCGTCCGCGATACGCCGGGGCACCCGATGGTCGTCGCGCATCACGATGGTCCAGGCGCGGATGCGCCCCACGTGCTGTTTTACGGCCACTACGATGTGCAGCCCGTCGATCCGTTGGAGCTTTGGGAGAACGATCCCTTCGACCCGGCGATCAAGGATGCCGGCAATGGCCGCAAGATACTGACGGGCCGCGGCACATCCGACGACAAGGGCCAGCTTATGACCTTCGTCGAGGCATGCCGCGCTTACAAGCAAATGCACGGCCAACTGCCGGTAAGGGTGTCGATCCTCTTCGAAGGCGAGGAAGAATCCGGCTCGCCTTCGCTGAAGCCGTTCCTGACGGCCCACAAGGATGAGCTCAAGGCGGATTTCGCGCTGGTCTGCGACACGGGCATGTGGAACGTGGAAACGCCGGCCATCTCAGTTGGGCTGCGCGGCCTCGTCGGCGAAAACATCACCGTCAAGGCGGCTGATCGTGATCTCCACTCCGGCATGTTCGGCGGCGTCGCCGCCAATCCGATTCACATTCTTGCGAAGGCGCTCGCCGATCTGCACGATGAGAACGGTGCGGTAACTGTCCCCGGTTTTTATGACGGCGTCGAAGAAACACCGACGCAGATCCTGCAGATGTGGAAAGGTCTTGGCACCACGCCGGAAAACTTCCTCGGACCGGTCGGTCTTTCGATCCCTTCCGGCGAAAAGGGCCGCTCGGTCCTCGAACTCGTATGGGCGCGCCCAACGGCCGAAATCAACGGCATTACCGGTGGCTATACCGGTGCAGGCTTCAAGACCGTGATTGCGGCGGAAGCGTCGGCGAAGGTGTCGTTCCGACTCGTCCATAAGCAGGAGCCGGCGAAGGTGCGCGAGGCCTTCCGCGCTTTTGTCCGCGAGCGGATTCCTGCCGACTGCACGGTGGAGTTCCACGAGCATGGCGGCTCGCCGGCAATCCAGCTTGCCTATGAATCACCGCTTTTGACCAAGGCGAAGAATGCGCTGAGCGACGAATGGCCGAAGCCGGCAGTACTCATCGCCATGGGGGGTTCCATCCCGATCGTTGGCGATTTCCAGCACATGCTGGGCATGGATTCCCTGCTCGTTGGCTACGGCCTGGAGGATGACCGAATTCACTCCCCCAACGAAAAATACGAACTCACCTCGTTCCACAAGGGACAGAGGTCCTGGGCGCGCATCCTCGATGCGCTGGCCCGCTAATTGAAAGAGACAGGCCGATGACAATTCGCTTCCACCGCAACGATCTTCCCGATCTCAGCCGCTACCAGGTCGATGCGGTTGCCATAGATACGGAGACGCTGGGCCTCAATCCGCATCGCGACCGCCTGTGTGTGGTGCAGATATCACCCGGCGATGGCTCCGCCGACGTCATCCAGATCGACCGGGACCAGAAGACGGCGCCGAATCTTGTCAAGATTCTGGGCGACGATGCCATTACCAAGATCTTCCACTACGGCCGGTTTGATCTTGCGGTGCTGTTCCATACCTTCGGCGTGATGCCAAAACCCGTATACTGCACCAAGATCGCATCGCGGCTGTCGCGCACCTATACGGATCGGCACGGCCTCAAGGACCTGTGCAGCGAACTGCTCGAGGTCAACCTGTCAAAACAGCAGCAATCGTCCGATTGGGCGGCGCCGGATTTGTCACAGGCCCAATTGGAATATGCTGCGTCCGATGTGCTCTACCTGCATCGGTTGCGCACGATCCTGCAGCACCGTCTCGTGCGCGACGGGCGGGCGGAAGAGGCGGCAGCCTGCTTCGAATTCCTGCCGACGCGCGCCAAGCTCGACCTCATGGGTTGGGACGAGCAGGATATTTTCGCCCACAGCTGAATAAAGCTGAAGTTCTATTCGGCCGAAGCCATCGCCTCTCTCGGGGCGGGGGCGCGGTCGATATGGGCCCATGGCGGCCGCTTGAACAGGAATTGCCCGTAGCCGGTCCACTGGATCAATCCATAGAGGATGACCGGGCCGATCACGCCGCAAATCACGGTGAGGAGCGAAATCGTGCCGATATCGGTGATGATGCCAAGCTTCAACAGGATCGTGCGGGCAAGCGCCATCGGCAGGAAGAAGGCGAGGTAAACGACGATCGAGTGTGCGCCGAGCCAGCGCAGCGGTTTGACGAGCCAGGCTTGCGAAGCGCCCAATCTGGCGAGCAGTGCCGAAACCGATACGATGGCGATGGCCCCGGCAAAGCCGGCGGCAAGCGAGATTATCGGGACGCTGCTCCAGCCACCAAGACCGCCGGATGTATAGGACTCTTCCGGGATCCACGCTGCGAACGGTTGCGTTGCCGGGTGAAAGACGAGCCAGCCGTTGACGAGCGCCCAGACGCCGAGCACGCCGAGCGCCGTTGCCGGACGCTCCCGCAGCCAGGCGGCAAGACGGAAGATGACAGGCGCGAAGGCGTAGCCTGCAAAGAAATAGACGTAGCGGCTGCAGAATTCATCGATGACCAGCCAGCCGGTGTGAATTGGCAGCGTCTCGAGAGCGGCAGCAATGATAAGCACGACCCAGACATTCACGTGTCTGATAAGTCGCGTGACGACGAAGAATAACGGCAGCAGATAGATGAACCACAAGGTTCCAAACGGCTGGATGAAGGACAGAAGATACGCGGAGAGGGCGCCGTCGCCGCCGCTTTCCGCAACGATACCCGGCGCCTTGAACAGGAACTGGATCGTCAGCCAGAGCACGTAGAAATAGGCAAAATGCACGATTTTGCGGTCGGCATAGCGCAACCACGGGCGATCGATGACGAGGCCGAGGAAAAGGCCGGAGATCATGAAAAAGTCCGGCATGCGGAAGGGCTGGGCAAAGGCGACAACCGCATGCATCCAGCCGCGCGCGCCCGCCTCGTTCTCGACGCCGAGCACCGAATGCATCATCACAACGAATATGATGCAGATTCCCTTGGCAATATCGACCCAATCGACGCGCGTCTTTTCAACAGTATTCATGAATGTTATTCCCCAAGCCAACCGGCACCTACATATAGGAAAAAACAAAAATCGAAATAAAATTCAGGTGATGAGCAGAAGCTGATTGCAAACAAGCCCCAAAAACAAAAGAGCCGGGCTAAGAGCCCGGCGAATTGTGAACGCTAATGCGTCCAGAGGGGAACACGCAACGAGCGAAAAATGGGAGGAGAACCACTCGTTACGCAAGAATTAAAATAGAACCGGGCCCAAATCTTTTCAAGGGCCGCAAGATAATATTTTACGCGTGGCATTATTTGGAAATCGCGAAGAGGGTCTACCTGGGCTCGATACCAAGTCATAAGCTCCCTCTAGAGCGCCCTCGGAGCTATTGCGGAAGATCCTTGCACACGCCATGCCCGCGCAGCTGGCAACCGCCAAGACGGTATTGCGCTTCCGCGTCGGGCTTGGGGTTCAGCCGTTCGATAGCCCCGCCGCCACAGCCGCTCAACAGGATGCCAAGTGCGGCCAGAATGAAAAGACGCATGGGTATGCTCCGAGTGATGCTTTCCCGACCGTAACGATCGCCCGCAGCAATCTCAACCACCCCGTGGCTGCGATTTTCCCACATCACGCACAATTTAACCGCACCTTAAATCGCCGCATTTACCCTGCAACGGGTCGCGGGATCATTCTTCGAACGCATACGGGGCGAGACTACTCATTCATGGCACGCGGCACGGGCAAGCAACGTATCGAACCGCGCTTTGGTTCGGATCGCCGTTCGGGCGACGATTTGCGCGCAGATCCGGAGGACAGGCCAGTGGCAAAACGCAAGACGACGCGCAAGCCCGCCGCATCCAGGCGGCGCAAGACGCGTCGTAGCGGAGGTGGCGGCGGCTTCATCGGCCTCCTGCGCCGCATGGTTTACTGGTCGATGGTTCTTTGCCTGTGGGGCGGTATCGGCCTTGCCGGCACTGTCATCTATTTTGCCGCGAAGATGCCGCAGACGACGACCTGGGCCATCCCGGATCGTCCGCCAAACGTGAAAATCGTTTCGGTCGAGGGCGATCTCATTGCCAATCGCGGCGCTTCCGGCGGCGAGGCCATCAGCCTGCACGACATGTCGCCCTATATTCCCGAGGCCGTCGTCGCCATCGAGGACCGGCGGTTCTATTCGCATTTCGGCGTCGATCCGATCGGGTTTGCCCGCGCGATGGCAACCAATCTCATTTCCGGACGGCTCGTGCAGGGCGGCTCCACCATTACCCAGCAGCTTGCCAAAAATCTGTTCCTGACGCCCGACCGGACCATCGAGCGCAAGGTGCAGGAAGTGCTGCTCGCGCTGTGGCTGGAGCGCAAATACACCAAGGATCAAATCCTCGAAATGTATTTGAACCGGGTCTATCTGGGCTCGGGTTCCTATGGCGTCGCGGCCGCGTCCCGGCGCTATTTCAACAAATCCGCCAAGGAGGTGACGCTGCCCGAGGCGGCGCTCATCGCCGGGCTCCTCAAGGCGCCGTCACGCCTTTCGCCGGCGCGTGACCCGAAAGCCGCCCGCGAGCGGTCGCAACTCGTGCTCGCGGCCATGCGCGAACAGGGCATGATCGGCGACAAGGAGCTCAATTTTGCCATGAAGCAGCCGGCCACCCGGGCCGCCTCCTATTGGAGCGGCTCGGAGCAATATGTCGCTGATCGCGTCATGGAGGAATTGCCGGGCCTGATCGGCGATGTGCGCAGCGATGTCATTGTCGATACGACGGTCGATCTCGGCTTGCAAAAGCTCGGCGAAGCGTCGATTCGCGACCTCATCAGCAAGAACGGCGAAAAGCTCAATGTTTCGCAGGGCGCGATGGTGTCGATCGACGGCACCGGCGCCGTGCGGGCGCTGATTGGCGGCTATGACTACGCCAACAGCCAGTTCGACCGCGCCAGCGAGGCCAAGCGGCAGCCGGGCTCGGCCTTCAAACCCTTCGTTTACCTCTCCGCGCTCGAACAGGGATTTACACCGGAATCGGTGCGCAACGACGCGCCTATCCGCATCGGCAACTGGACCCCAGGCAACTTTAACGGCAAGTATTTCGGCAAGGTGACGCTTGCGGAAGCCCTGGCGCGCTCGCTGAACTCGGTGTCGGCGCAGCTCGTCATGGAAGTTGGACCAAGCACGGTGGTGTCGACGGCGCATCGGCTCGGCATCGAATCGAACCTTACCGCCAATGCATCGCTCGCGCTCGGCACGTCCGAAGTGACCCTCCTCGAACTTACCGATTCCTTCGTGCCCTTTGCCAATGGCGGCTACAAGGCGCCGATCCACATCATCCGCCGCGTGACGACCAACGAGGGCAAGGTGCTCTACGAGTTCAAGCGCCCGCAGCCGTCTCGCGTTATCGATGAGCGCAATGTCGGCATGATGAATGCCATGTTGCGCCAGACCGTTGACAGCGGAACCGCCACCAAGGCGAAGTTCGGCTGGCCGGCTGCAGGCAAGACCGGCACAAGCCAGAATTTCCGCGATGCCTGGTTCATCGGCTATACGTCAAACCTGACCACCGGCGTATGGTTCGGCAATGATGACGGCAAGCCGACCAAGAAGATCACCGGCGGTTCGCTGCCCGCCATCGCCTGGAAAGATTTCATGGTCGCCGCGCATAAGGGCGTGCCGGTGGCGCAGCTTCCCGGCGATTATCAGCTGCATCAGCAGGTCATCGAGGGCAATGATGTTCTTCCCGGATCAGGCGACAGCGTTCCCGCTGCCGAGGGCGTGCCGTCGGCCCAGCTCGATCCGGCAGGCCAGATGCCGCCAGCCGACCTTGGCGATCAAACTGGATCGACCCATCCCGTGCCGCCCGGCAGTGTCAGTGGCGGCAAGGGGCGCAAGACAACCCTGTTCGATCTGATCATGGGCAATTGATCGATGTTTTGCGCGGTTTTGCATCGCGCAAGCATCAATGACTGATTACTGGCTCAAGGTACGCTTGACAGCCGTTTTCCAGCCCGCGATCTTTGCCTTGCGGGTCTTCTCGTCCATCTTCGGCGTGAACTGCGTCTCGCGTTCCCAGGTCTTGGCGAAATCGCGCCGGTTCGGCCAGATGCCTGCTTTCGACCCCGCGAGCCATGCGGCTCCAAGCGCTGTCGTTTCCAAGATTACCGGCCGGTCCACGGGTGCATCCAGGATGTCAGCAAGTCGCTGCATGGTCCAGTCTGAAGCGACCATGCCGCCATCGACGCGCAGCACGGTCTTTTTGTCCGATGCCTTCCAGTCCTTGCGCATGGCGTCGAGAAGATCGCGGGTCTGGTACGCGACGGATTCAAGCGCCGCGCGGGCAAACTCGGCCGGGCCGCTGTTGCGCGTGAGGCCATAGATCGCGCCGCGCGCTTCCGCATCCCAATGCGGTGCGCCGAGCCCGACGAAGGCCGGCACAAGATAGACGTCCTGGCTCGGATCGGCCTGATCGGCGAGTTTGCCGGTCTCCGGCGCCGAGCCGATGATCTTGAGGCCGTCACGCAACCATTGGACGGCGGCGCCGGCGATGAAGATCGAGCCTTCGAGCGCATAAGTGGTCTTGCCGTTCAGGCGGTAGGCGATCGTAGTCAGCAGGCGGTTCTTCGAAAGGACCATATCGCTGCCGGTGTTGAGCAGGGCAAAGCAGCCGGTTCCGTATGTCGATTTGAACATGCCGGGTTCGAAACAGGCCTGGCCAATGGTCGCCGCGTGCTGATCGCCGGCAACGCCGAGGATCGGTATTGCCGCACCGAGCAGCGAGGCTTCGGCAGCGCCGTAGTTGGCGGCGCAGTCCTTCACCTCAGGAAGCATCGCCCGCGGAATGCGCAGGATCTCAAGAAGCTCGTCATCCCACGCATTGGTCGCGATATTGAAGAGCAGCGTGCGCGACGCATTGGTGGCGTCGGTCGCGTGCACCTTGCCACCGGTCAAGCGCCAGATGAGGAAACTGTCGATGGTGCCGAACAACAGCTCGCCATTGGCCGCGCGCTTGCGGGCACCGGGTACCTTGTCGAGCAGCCATGCGAGCTTGGTGCCGGAAAAATAGGGGTCGAGCAGCAGCCCGGTCTTGCGCGTGAACGTCTTCTCCAGCCCCTGCTTCTTCAGCTTCTGGCACAATGACGCCGTCCGGCGGTCCTGCCAGACGATGGCGTTATGGATCGGTTTGCCGGTCGTTCGATCCCAGACGATAACTGTCTCGCGCTGGTTGGTTATGCCGATGGCGGCGACGTCGCCGGCCTGAATCCTGGCGTTCTCGATGGCGACTTCGCATGTGCTGAGCACCGACTGCCAGATTTCGTCGGGATCATGCTCGACCCAGCCCGACTGCGGGTAGATTTGGGTGAATTCCTGCTGGCTTTTGCCGACCACGTGGCGATTGTGATCGAAGACGATGGCGCGACTCGAAGTCGTGCCCTGGTCGATGGCCAAAACATATCCGTTCATGCTTCCCCCCTGATTTGGCGCCAAGATATTTGCTTGGTTGGGCCAGATCAATCGCTGCGACATGATAAGCCTCGAATTTAGGCTGTTCTTGCTCTAAGGCTGATGCAACGGAGTATCGCCATGTCCAATGATGAGCCACGCAAGGTCCTTGTCCTTACCGGAGCAAGCCGCGGTATCGGCCACGCTACTGTCAAGCGCTTTTCGCGCGCCGGCTGGCGCGTGATCACTTGCTCACGCCAGGATTTTTCCGAAAACTGCCCTTGGCCTGCGGGTCCTGACGACCATATCAAGGTCGATCTTGCCGATCCTGCCGACGTCGATCACGCTGTCGCGGAGATCCGCAGCCGCCTCGCGGCCGAGGGCGGCAGGCTGAACGCACTCGTCAACAATGCCGGCATATCGCCGAAGAACAGCGCCGGCGACCGGCTCGATTCGATCGTTACGCCGATGCAGACGTGGATGACGGTGTTCCAGGTCAATTTCTTCGCGCCGATCATGCTCGCGCGAGGCTTGTTCAATGAACTCGAGGCTGCCCAAGGTTCAGTGGTCAACGTCACGTCGATTGCTGGCAGCCGCGTCCATCCGTTTGCCGGTACGGCCTATGCCACGTCGAAGGCCGCGCTTGCTTCGCTGACGCGTGAAATGGCTTCGGATTTCGGACCGCACGGCATAAGGGTCAATGCGATCGCGCCGGGCGAGATCGACACGGCCATCCTGTCACCGGGGACGGATAAGCTCGTCGAGCAACTGCCGCTGCGCCGGCTGGGCAAGACTGCCGAGGTCGCCGAGACGATCTATTTCCTCTGCACTGAATCCTCTTCCTATGTGACCGGATCCGAGATTCATATCAACGGCGGCCAGCACGTTTAGCGCAGGTACGATGGGGCGGCGGAAGTTTCATCGCCACCCCGACCCTCCCCACAAGGGGGAGGGAAGGGAGCGGGCACCGCAGTGTTGTCGGCGACCAACCGTACCGAAGGCTTCGAACGGTCAAACGTAGCGGTTGACGATGTTTTCCAGATATTCCTGCCGGCCGGAGCGCGGCTGCGGCTGGATGTTCTTGTCCTCGACCCGTTTGGCGATCGCGTCGAGCGATTCGTTGCCCGAGAGCATCGCCTGCGCCTCCGGCGTCGACCATCCGGCATAGCGATCGTCGACGAAGCTCGTCAGCGCCTTGTCCTCGATCATCTTTGCCGCTGCCTTGAGGCCGCGCGCGCAGGTATCCATGCCGCCAATATGGGCGATCAGAAGATCCTGCGGGTCTATCGACTGGCGGCGCAGCTTGGCGTCGAAATTCGTGCCGCCTGTGGTGAAGCCGCCGGCCTTCAGCACCTCGTAGTAGGCGAGCGCGATTTCTGGAACATTGTTCGGGAACTGGTCCGTGTCCCAGCCCGACTGGTAGTCGTTGCGGTTCATGTCGATGGAGCCGAATATGCCGAGCGCCGCCGCTGTCGCCAGCTCATGTTCGAACGAATGGCCGGCAAGGATGGCATGGCCCTGTTCGAGGTTGACCTTCACTTCGTTCTCCAGGCCGAAACGCTTCAGAAAGCCGTAGACCGTCGCCGCATCGTAATCGTACTGGTGCTTGGTGGGTTCCTGGGGCTTGGGTTCAATGAGGATCGTGCCCTTGAAGCCGATCTTGTGCTTGTACTCTACGACGAGGCTTAGAAACCGGCCCATCTGGTCGAGTTCACGCTTCATGTCGGTGTTGAGCAGGGTCTCATAGCCCTCGCGTCCGCCCCACAGCACGTAATTTTCGCCGCCAAGCTTCTGCGTCACGTCGATACAGCTTTTGACCGTGGCTGCCGCATAGGCGAAGACATCCGGATCGGGGTTTGTGGCTGCGCCCGACATATACCGGCGGTTGGAGAAGAGGTTGGCCGTGCCCCAGAGCAATTTGGTGCCGGTCTTTTCCATCTTGCCGGCGAAATAGTCGGCGATCTCTTGCAGGCGGCTGTTGCTCTCGTTGATCGTGTCGCCTTCGGGACGCACATCCGCGTCATGGAAGCAGAAATAGGGCGCGCCGAGGATAGAGAACATTTCGAAGGCAACGTCGGCCTTCAGTTTGGCGCCTTCCATCGTGTCGTTGAACCAGGGGCGTTCGAAGGTCTGACCGCCGAAAGGATCGCCGCCTGGCCAGACGAAGGAGTGCCAGTAGGCGACGGCGAAGCGAAGATGGTCCTCAAGGCGCTTGCCAAGTACCTTCTCGTCGGGGTTGTAAAAGCGGTAGGCGAGCGGATTGTTGCTGTCCGGCCCCTCATATTTGACTGGCTTGATATCTCCGAAAAATCCGCTGCTCATGATTGAACTCCCTTAAGTGCTGGATAGAGGTTGTGATAGCGATTGTAGGCCGCGTCGAAGGCCCC
This sequence comes from Phyllobacterium sp. YR620, assembly GCF_900104165.1. NCBI lineage: Bacteria > Pseudomonadati > Pseudomonadota > Alphaproteobacteria > Hyphomicrobiales > Phyllobacteriaceae > Phyllobacterium > Phyllobacterium sp. YR620. Next base: position 112,574 of record NZ_FNJP01000002.1, on the reverse strand, counting down.
GATCAGGTTCGCGTCCGGTTCGATGGTCGTATCCGTTGCGGGGGCGACGCAGATGGCATGCGGGTCAGCGTCTTCGGCAGCGATAAGCCCGAGACGAGCAGCGCCAAAGGCCGCGCCGAAATCCCCATCCGCCGGTACGTCGACCGGTATGTTGAGCGCGGTGGCGATGGCTTTCAGCCAGTAGGTGGAGCGCGATCCGCCGCCGACAGCCGTGACGCGCTTAAGCCTGGTGCCGGCGGCGGCCAGGGCATGAAGGCAATCGCGGAAGGCGAAGGCGACACCTTCGAGCACGGCCTGTGTCAGAGCCGCCCGGTCGCTCGCATGTTCGAGCCCCTGGAACGACCCGCGGATCGCTGAATCGTTGAGCGGGGTGCGTTCACCTGAAAGATAGGGCAGGAACGTCACGCCCGATGGAGTGCGCAGACCTGCTCCAAGTTCGTCCGTGAGTTCGGCGGCTTTGCGGGAAACGATCCCGGCATACCAGTTCAGGGCGTCGGTTGCCGAAAGAATAACGCCCATCTGGTGCCATGTGTCCGGCAGGGCATGGCAGAATGTGTGCACGGCGCTTTCAGGGTTTGGCAGATAGGCGCGGTTGGCGGCAAACAGCACCCCGGAAGTTCCGAGCGAAACGAAGGCATGGCCTTCTCCGACAGTGCCCATGCCGCAGGCCGATGCCGCATTGTCACCGGCTCCGCCTGCTACCACCACCTTGTCGCCCATGCCCCAGCGCGCCGCAACATCGGGCTTCAGGATGCCGGACACCTCGGTTCCCTCGACCAGCGAGGGCATGTAGCGTTCATCGAGGCCGGTTGCGGCAAGCAGTTCCGGCGACCACGCGCGCTTGCCGACATCGAGCCAGGACGTGCCGGCCGCGTCGGACATTTCGGACACATGTTCGCCCGTCAGCCAGAAACGCAAATAATCCTTCGGCAACAGAACGCGCTGCAGCCGCGCAAAAATATCGGGCTCGTTGTTGCGAACCCAGGCGATCTTCGGGGCGGTGAAACCGGGGAAGACGATGTTGCCGCTTAGGTTACGGAATTTCGGGTTGGCGTCGAGCTCGGCCGCTTCCGCGTGGCTGCGTGTGTCGTTCCAAAGGATGCAGGGACGCAGCACCTGATCGCCGGCATCGAGTAGTGTGGCGCCGTGCATCTGTCCGGAGAGGCCAATACCCTTGACGGCAGCGAGCTCCCTCCCATGGGTTGTCTTGAGCGCGGCAACAGCGTCTTCCGTCGCCCGGATCCAGTGCGAAGGATCCTGTTCCGACCAGCCTGAATGCGGGCGCGAAACGTCGAGATGTCCCGTGCCGGAGCCGACAATTTTTTGGTTCTCGTCGATCAGAAGTGCTTTGACACCGGATGTGCCGAGGTCGAGCCCGAGATACATGCTGGCTTCCTTCCTTGGGGTGTTAGAGGGCGTGCTTCAATTGAGGGTCCTTGAGGTCGCCCGGCGCGAAGATTTGCGTGTCGAGGTGAAGCAAGGACGTCATCAGGCAGCCTTGTACGATAAGCGGATGTTCGTCCGGATAACAGCGTATGCTGAGATCCTGCGTCGCGCCCCAGCCGGAAGTGCCGGAAATGACGCCGCGCAATTCCTCTTCCATGAGATCGAACACACCGGCCCCGGGTCCAACCAATGCCACCGGCACGGGATCGATCAATGAAAACAGGCTGCGAAGGCCTGCGCCGATCGCCTGGCCGGCCTTGCGGAAGGCCGCACCCTCATCGCCGTCACCGCTACGGGCCCGGCCGGTGGCGGCCGCGAACGTCGAGGGATCTATATCCTGCGGCGGCGGGGTGGATTCGTTCTCGCCCGTTATCGTCCGCAATATGGCATAGTCGCTGGCATAGGCTTCGATGCAACCCCGCCGGCCACATCGGCACAGCGCGCCTTTAGGGATGTGCAACATGTGCCCGAACTCCGCAGCCGAAGAGTGCGCCCCGACGAAGGGCTTGCCCTTGAGATAGAGGCCCATGCCGATGCCATGCGACAGCAGGATTGCTGCGAAATTCTCCCTGTAGTGTTCCGGATCGGTCCAGCGCAACGCTTCGGCTATCATGTTGCAATCATTGGCGACCGAAACATCCACGCCATAACGCCGCGAAAGGACCTTGCCAAAGGCGATGTTCGTGTCCGGCGTGATCGGCGACCACAGCATGGTGGCGCCCGTGGCGTCGGTAACGCCCTGCACCCCCATGGAAATGTGCATCAACGGGCCGGTCCCTGAGGGACGTGTATCGATGAGGCTGTCCAGCATGGCGAATATCGATTGAAACAGCGCGTCCGCCGACATTGCAAGGGTTGGCACCCGCTCCGAAATTTCAGCGACGACCTGGCCCTTGTAATCGTAGAGAACCGCATGGACGAAGTTAAGCGCGAGCTCCACGGTCACCACGCTTGCAACGTCTGGATTGAGCACCAAGGCAATTTGCGGGCGCCCGCGCCGGTTGGAACCGAGGTCGCCCTCGCGCGCTTCGATGATGATGCCCTCGGAAATCAGCGAGGTCGTGATGGCGGAAACAGTCGAGGGGCTGAGCCCGGTCTGGGCCACGATATCGGTGCGCGACAGGAGGCCGTGACGGCGCAAAGCCGCCAGCGCAAGTCTCCGATTCTGGCGCCTGACATCGTCGGGACGCGCGATCTCATCGATCAACAAACTCCACTCCTCCCCATAACCCTCTTTTTGTGCAATGCAAAAATGTTGTTGCGTTGCAATGGGTTATGCCTAGCAAAATCCATGTTGACATGGAAATGCTTTTAAGTCACTATTTTTTTCGAGCCTCGAAATAAAAGAGGTTTAGACGCGGGTCGGAGGTGTAGGCCCTCGTTCATCAGTCATCGTGCTGTGTGCACTGGGAGGATTACCATGAAGAAATATGCAACCGCTCTCACGGGCGCTGCTATCCTTGCTGTCTCTTTCGCGGGGCCCGTTCTGGCCAAAGACAAGATCGTCGGTGTGTCCTGGTCGAATTTCCAGGAAGAGCGTTGGAAGACCGACGAGGCAGCGATCAGGAAGGCGCTCGAGGCAAATGGCGACAAGTACATTTCCGCCGACGCGCAATCCTCTGCCGCCAAGCAGCTTACCGATGTCGAGAGCCTGATCTCGCAGGGCGCCAACGCGCTGATCATCCTTGCACAGGATTCGAGCGCCATCGGACCGGCCGTCGAAAAGGCGGTTGCGGAAGGTATTCCGGTGGTCGGCTATGACCGTCTCATCGAGAACAAGGATGCCTTCTACATCACCTTCGACAACAAGGAAGTCGGCCGCATGCAGGCGCGCGGTGTCTTCGCCGTCAAGCCGGAAGGCAACTACGTCTTCATCAAGGGTTCTTCGGCTGACCCGAATGCCGATTTCCTCTTTTCCGGCGCGCAGGAAGTGCTGAAGGAAGCGATCGACAGCGGCAAGATCAAGAATGTCGGCGAAGCCTATACCGACGGCTGGCTGCCGGCCAATGCCCAGAAGAACATGGAGCAGTTCCTGACCGCTAACGACAACAAGATCGACGCAGTCGTTGCGGCAAATGATGGTACCGCAGGCGGCGCCATTGCCGCTCTCCAGGCGCAGGGCCTTGCCGGCACCGTGCCGGTCTCGGGCCAGGATGCCGACTTTGCCGCGCTCAACCGCGTTGCCCTCGGCACCCAGACGGTAACGATCTGGAAGGACTCCCGCGAACTCGGCAAGCAGGCTGCCGGCATTGCTTCGGCTCTTGCCGACGGCAAGAAGATGGAAGAGATCCCGAACGTTCAGAAGTTTGCCGGCGGCGCCAACAAGGTCGAGGTCAGCGCCGTGTTCCTGACGCCCGTTCCGGTCACCAAGGATAATCTCGGCGTCGTCATCGATGCCGGCTGGGTAACGAAGGACGTCGTCTGCCAGGGCGTGAAGGCTGGCTCGGTACCGGCCTGCAACTAACACTTTCAAGTCTGATAGGATTGAGCGCCGCTGGTCCACTGGATCGGCGGCGTTCTAAAAGAAAATAAAACTGGGAGATTAACATGAGTGATCCGGCCATCAGTCTTGACCGGGCTCGCGCTTCCGAACTCGGTCTCGTTGCCAGGTTCTTCAAGGCGACCGAGCTCGATACCCGCCTCCTCGGCATGATCGGAGCGCTCGTCATCATCTGGCTTGCCTTCCAGTTTTTAACCGGCGGCCTCGTCAACGGCCAATTTCTGACACCGCGCAATCTTTGGAACCTGTCGGTCCAGACCTCTTCCATCGCGGTCATGGCGACCGGCATGGTCCTTATCATCGTCACACGCAATATCGATCTTTCCGTAGGCTCGGTGCTCGGGTTTGTCGGCATGGTGATGGGCGTGACGCAGGCCGAAATCCTGCCGAAGCTGATCGGCTTCGAACAGCCGTTCACCTGGGTTATTGCGCTCGGGCTCGGCATTGTCGTCGGCGCGCTCATCGGCGGCTTTCAGGGCTTCGTCATCGCCTTCCTCGGCGTTCCGGCCTTCATCGTTACGCTGGGCGGCTTGCTCGTTTGGCGCGGCGCTGCCTGGTGGGTCACGTCAGGTCGCACGGTCGCACCGATGGATTCGACCTTCCGCCTCATGGGCGGCGGGCCGGAAGGGTCGATCGGGGCGACCTGGAGCTGGGTTGTCGGCATTGTCGCCTGCCTTGCCATTGTCGGCATGATCGTCAACGGCCGGCGCCAGCGCAAGCGTTTCAACTTTCCCCGCCGTCCGGTCTGGGCCGAGGCCTTTATGGCGGCGATCGCCTGTTTTCTCGTCCTCGGCGCAGTTTCGATCGCCAATCATTACTATTGGCCGATCGGTATCGTCCGCAAATATGCCGAGGCCAACAACATCACCATTCCGGATGGCGGCCTGTTCATCCCGCATGGCATCGCCATCCCCGTGCTGATCGCGGTCGCAACGGGGATCATCATGACCTTCGTGACGACGCGCACGCGTTTCGGCCGCTACGTTTTCGCCATGGGCGGCAACCCGGAGGCCGCTGATCTTGCCGGCATCAACACGCGCTGGGTGACGATGAAGATCTTCATCATCATGGGCATTCTGTGCGCCATCGCGGGCGCGATATCGACCGCCCGCCTCAACGCTGCCACCAATGCGCAAGGCACGCTCGATGAACTGATGACGATCGCAGCGGCTGTCATCGGCGGAACCTCGCTCGCCGGCGGCGTCGGCACCATTGCCGGCGCGATGATCGGCGCGCTGCTGATGCAGTCGCTGAATTCGGGCATGGTCATGCTCGGTCTCGAAACGCCGCTGCAGAATATCGTTGTCGGCATCGTGCTCGTCGTTGCCGTCTGGCTCGACACGATCTATCGCCGCCGTACCGCTTGAGGGAGATTGAAACATGACCGATGCACAAACCCCTCTCGTCGATATCGAAAACGTCTCGATCGCCTTTGGCGGCATACGCGCCGTCGATGGCGCCTCGGTCGACCTGTATCCGGGCGAAGTCGTGGCACTGCTTGGCCACAATGGCGCCGGCAAGTCGACGCTGATCAAGGTCCTCTCCGGCGCCTACAAGCGCGACAGTGGCACAATCCGCGTCAATGGCGAGGAAGCGACGATCAACAATCCGCGCGACGCCAAGGCCTATGGCATCGAGACGATCTACCAGACGCTGGCTCTTGCCGACAACGTCGATACGGCTGCCAATCTCTATCTTGGCCGCGAGTTGATGACGCCGTGGGGAACGCTCGACGATGTGGCAATGGAACACAGCGCCCGCGAAGTGATGGGCCGGCTCAATCCGCGGTTCCAACGCTTCAAGGACCCGGTCAAGGCGCTTTCAGGCGGCCAGCGCCAATCGGTGGCGATTGCCCGCGCCATCCTCTTCAATGCCCGCATTCTGATTATGGATGAGCCGACGGCGGCCCTGGGGCCGCAGGAGACGGCGCAGGTCGGGGAACTCATCAAGCAGCTTAAGAGCGAGGGTATCGGCATTTTCCTGATCAGCCACGATATTCACGACGTGTTCCACCTCGCCGATCGCGTGGCGGTGATGAAGAATGGTCAGGTCGTCGGCACGGCGAAGGTCACCGACGTGACCGAGGATGAAGTCCTTGGCATGATCATTCTCGGCAAATGCCCACCCGGTGCGATTCCGGGGCCAGGCGCGGTGAACTAGCTCAAGCCCCCCGTCTGAGGCCAGTGACGGCCTGTCTCCCACGCAAATGCAATCATTGATTGATTTGCAATCAATGATTAATATCGCATGAGAGGTGGCAGACGTGACGAGCATGACGATCAGAAACCTCGATGAGAAGTTGAAATCTCGTCTCCGCATTCGCGCTGCCCAGCATGGGAAATCCATGGAAGATGAGGCGCGCGATATATTGCGCGCGGCCCTCGCACAGGAAAGCAATCCTTCGAAAAATCTCGCGGAGATTATCGCTGAACGCTTCAAAGGGCTCGGCGGGGTGGATTTGCCTGTTGTTCCCCGTGAGGGCGTGCGAAAGCCTATCGATTTCAGCGAATGATTATCCTCGATACGAATGTCGTTTCGGAGTTGATGAAGGCTGAACCTGACGAGCAGGTAATTGCCTGGCTCGGCCAACAGCCCGTCGCTTCCCTCTTTACGACGACCATCACACAGGCCGAAATCTTTTACGGGCTCTCGCTCTTGCCCGAGGGCAGGAGGAAGCAGGCGCTTTTGGAAGCGGCCAACCTTATGTTCATCGAAGACCTGGCCGACCGGATTTTGTCGTTCGATGCGTCCGCGGCGATGTCGTATTCCGACATTCTTGGTGAACGTCGCCGTGCGGGTAAGACCATGTCCCAATTTAACGCACAAATTGCGGCCATCGCGCAGTCGCGGGGAGCGAAGCTTGCGACAAGGAACGTCAAAGATTTTATTGATTCCGGCATCGACATCGTCGATCCGTGGCGCAGATAAAAAAGGCCGCTCGAAGCGGCCTTTTTTACATTGAAGCGTGAAAGCTCAGACGGATTCGACGTGCTGGACTTCCGGTACGAAATGCTTGAGCAGGTTCTGGATGCCGTGCTTCAGGGTTGCCGTCGATGAGGGGCAGCCGGAGCATGCACCGCGCATATTGAGGAAGACAGTTCCGTTTTCATAGCCGCGGAAGGTGATGTCGCCGCCGTCCTGCGCAACTGCCGGGCGTACGCGCGTCTCAAGCAGTTCCTTGATGGTATCGACGATTTCGGCGTCGGCGCTGTCGAAAAACTCGTCTTCGGAATCGCGTTCAGCATCGTCGGCAACCTGCGTGGCGCTCGTCATGATCGGCGCGCCGGACATGAAATGCTCCATGATGGCGCCGAGGATGGCCGGCTTCAGATGTTGCCATTCCGGACCGTCGCTCTTGGTAACGGTGACGAAGTCATAGCCGAAGAAGACACCGGATACGCCGGGGATTGCAAAGATCTTGCCGGCAAGCGGAGAAGCTGCGCCCGCGCTTTGAGCATCGCGGAAATCGGCCGTCCCCTGGTCGAGAACCACCTTCCCAGGCAGGAACTTGAGGGTCGCCGGATTGGGCGTTGCTTCGGTCTGGATAAACATGACGGATCTCGCGTGTCTAGTTTAGAATTGTTCAAAGGCGATATAGGCCTTAAAACTCAACTGTTCAAGTCAGGATTGTATCACGTTTCGCGGCGGGATCACGTAATCGCGTCGATATCCTCGTCGGAGAGATTGTATGGGACAACCGTGACAGGAATGGGGAAGGATTCGCGTCCCGCCAGCGACTGAACGAGGGGCCCCGGGCCTTCCTTGCCCGAGCCTGCCGCAAGGACGAGGATGGCAATGTCCTGGTCTTCCTCGATCAGCTTCTGGATCTCTTCCGATGTCAGCCCTTCGCGCACGACGAGTTCGGATTCGATGCCGATCGTCCCGCGCACATTGGCCGCGAACTTGCTCAGCGTCGCGCTTGCACGTTCCTGCGCTTCGGCCCGCATGATCTGCTCGACGCCGAGAAAAGCCTGGAAATCGGCCGTGTCGATGACGAAAAGGAGGAGCAACACTCCGCCAGTCGTCTTGGCGCGGCGCGAGGCATAGGCTACCGCCCGCTCGCACTCGGGCGTCTCGTCGATAACGGCTAGAAATTTGCGGCGATGGCCCGCTTCCCGGCTAAGACGTTTCGATACCATGTGCCCGTTCCTGCCCTAACCGATGTAATCGTCCACCCCTTGCAGCACCCGGTCCTAGTCCTGCAGGAAGCCGATAATATCACGCACATTGCGCAGCGTCTTCTCGGCGAGAACGGCTGCCCGCTCACCGCCGTCCTTCAAGACGGAATCGACATAGCTCGGATCGGCCGAAATACGCCGCATCTCCGCGGCAATCGGCGCGAGACGCTCCACTGCGAGGTCGGCCAGTGCCGGCTTGAACACGGAAAATTGCTGGCCGCGGAAATCGCCGATTACCTTTTCCTTGTCCGCATCGATCAAGGCTGCATAGATGCCGACGAGGTTGTCTGCTTCCGGGCGATCCTTGAGACCCTCGACATCGGAGGGCAGCGGTTCGGCGTCGGTCTTGGCTTTGCGGATCTTCTTCGAGATCGTATCTGCATCGTCGATGAGATTGATGCGGGACAGATCCGAGGGATCGGATTTGGACATCTTTTTGGTGCCATCGCGCAGGCTCATGACGCGCGCAGCCGGCCCGCCGATGACGGGTTCCGTCAGCGGGAAGAAGCTGGCAATGGTCTCGTCGCCCGATTGCGTCTCGACGCCGAGACCGAGTTCGGCGATGCGGTCGGAGAAATCCGTATTGAATTTCTGCGCAATGTCGCGCGTGAGTTCGAGGTGCTGTTTCTGGTCTTCGCCGACCGGCACATGGGTAGCGCGATAGGCGAGGATGTCGGCCGCCATCAGGTTCGGATAGGTGAAGAGCCCGACGGATGCGTTCTCGCGATCCTTGCCGGCCTTGTCCTTGAACTGGGTCATCCGGTTGAGCCACCCCATGCGGGCAATACAATTGAACACCCAGGCGAGCTCGGCGTGCTGGCGCACGCGGCTCTGGTTGAAGACGATGTGCTTCTTCGGGTCGATACCGGAAGCCAGAAAAGCCGCCGTCACCTCGCGCGTGTTGCGCATCAGCTCGGCCGGGCCGCCCCACACGGACATGGCCTGCGTGATCGCATGCTGGTCGACCACGCAATAGATGCAGTTATAGTCTTCCTGCAGAGCGACCCAGCGCCGGATAGCCCCCAGATAATTGCCGAGATGCAGGTTGCCGGTTGGCTGGACACCGGAAAAGACGAGCTGTTCAAACGTGCTCATTAATCGTCCTTGATCGTTCGGGGATCGGGCTTGCAGGCGCCGATGGCAGTGAAGCGCGGTTTTGGCAGAGCCACACGCAGTATTCAAGCCCTATATCGTTGGCTGCTTCAGTTCGAGCAAGTCCCACTTGTTGCCGTAGAGATCCTGAAACACGGCGACGCTGCCATATGGCTCATGCCGTGGCTCTTCAAGGAAGATGACGCCTGATTTGACCATCGCCGAATGATCGCGCTCGAAGTCGTCCGTGTGAAGAAAGAAAGCAACCCGCCCGCCCGTCTGGTTGCCGGTGGCGGCTTCTTGGGCTTGTCCGTCCGCTTTTGCAAGGAGGATACGCGTTCCGTCGTCGCCAGGCGCCACGACCACCCAGCGCTTTGTTTCAGAAAGCGCGGTATCTTCGACGAGGCGAAAACCAAGCTTTTGCGTGTACCAGGCGATGGCTTCATCATAGTCGCGCACGACAAGCGTGATCAATCCGATGCGGCGGCTCATGGTGCGGCATCTGTCGGCGTTGCTTCAGCGGCCTTCGCGCCGCGCTTCACGTTGCGACGGATCATGGCAAGGCTGGCGCCGCCCGTGCCGAAGGCAAGGGCAAAGTAGGAGATCATCGCAAGGATGACGAGCGTCAGCACGGCAACGGCTTGTGTGTGGAGCGGCGCATGCGGTGCAAGTGCAGGGCCCATCCATATAATCGCATAATGAAGGCCGATCGCCATGATTGCCGCGGATATGAACAGTCGCGGAATGCGGGTGAGGAGAGGGATGTCGCGTCCCCAGTGGCCGCGCCATACCAAGGTCGCAAAGAGCAGGATGGCGTTGACCCAACCAGCAACGATCTCGGCGGTGGCGATGCCGGTCTCGTACATGATCGGGAAGAGCGTGAGCGCGAGCGAGACATTCACCGCCACGGCAATTGCGGCAAAGATCATCGGTGTACGAGTGTCCTCGCGGGCAAAGAACCCGGGAAGGAACGCCTTGATCAGCACGAAGGCCGGAAGCCCCAACCCGTAGACGGCGAGGATATTGCCGACCGTATGCGTCGAGGTGGGGGAGAAATTGCCGCGCTCGTAAAGCATGCGAACGATCGGTTCGGACATGACGAGCAGTGCCGCTGCTGCCGGCAGCGTCAGAAACAGGGTGAATTCCACCGAGCGGTTCTGCAGGCTCGACGCTTCCTTGAGGTTGCCGGAGCGCAGCGCGCGGGCGAGTTCCGGCAAAAGCACGGTAGCGACGGCAATGCCCACGACGCCGAGCGGCAGCTGGTAGATGCGGTCGGCATATGCGAGCGAGGAAATGGCGCCAGATTTCGCCGAAGCGATGTTGGTGTTGATCAGAAGGTTGATCTGCGTGATGCCGCCGGTTACCGCCGCGGGAAGCGCCAGAACCAGCAGGCGTTTCACGTTCTTGGTGAGATGCGGAAGGCGAAAGCCGATGGTGATGCCGGCATTGCGCACCGCAATCCAGACGATCGCAAGTTGCACGAGTCCGGAGACCATGACACCCCAGGACAGGGCGTAGCCGACATGCCTGCCGTCCTGGCCCGTATACCAGGCATAGGCAAGCACACCGATCAGAATGACATTGAGGAAGACCGGCGCGATCGCAGCGGCAAAATAGCGGTGCAGCGAATTCAGCATCCCGCTCATCATCGCCGCCAGCGACATACAGGCGAGATATGGGAACATGATGATCGCCATGCGCACCGTATTGTCGAACTTCATCGGATCCTCGACGAAGCCCGGCGCGATGACATAGCGCACGATCAGCGGCATCGACACTTCCATCAGGATCGTCAGCGTCAGCAATACGGTGAAGAGGACGCCGAACACCTCTTCGGAGAAGCGCCGCGCCCCATCAAGACCGTTTGCCTCAATCTCCTTGGCAAAAAGCGGAACGAAGGCAGCGTTGAAAGCGCCTTCGGCAAAAAGCCGGCGAAATGTATTGGGAAAGCGGAAGGCGGCGTTGAAAGCGTCGGCGATCGGCCCAGTGCCGAGCGCGCTCGCCATCAGCATTTCGCGGGTGAAGCCGAAGACGCGGCTCATCAGCGTGCCGGATGCGACAGTTGCAAATTTCTTGACGAGACTCATTTATTCCGCCGTCATGAGGATGTTTTGCCGCTGTGGCTGGGCGGTGGTTATATCGCCTTCGCCGAAGAGCGCGAGCAGCTTCTTACGAATGCGGTTTTGCCGCGCCGTGTTGGTGACTTTCTGGCCGACGAGGTCCGTCACGTAAAACACGTCGATGACCTTTTCGCCGAAAGTCGTCACATGCGCCGAGGCGATATCGAGCGAAAGATCGGAAATGATCCCGGTTATCTCTGAAAGAAGGCCGGGCCGGTCGAGCCCCTCCACCTCGATGACGGTGAACTTGTTGGAGAGCGTATTGTTGATTTCGACGCCGGGCTCGATACGGAAGGCGCGAACCGCCCGCTTCGGCTTGGTGCGCGCCGCCAGCATTTCGGGAAGATAGCTGCGGCCGGAAAGCACATCCTCGATCAGGCGGCCGACATTCTTCGCCCGCCTCCGCTCGTCGTCATCGGTCGGAAATTCGCGGCTGATCAGGATCGTATCGAGCGCCCGCCCGTCGCTGGTGGTGAAGATCTGCGCATCGACGATGTTGGCGCCCGCCGCGGCGCAGGCGCCGGCAATGATCGAGAGCAGGCGTGGATGATCCGGCGATAGAACTGTAATCTCGGTGACGCCTTCAAAATCATGGGTCTTGATCATGGTGGACAGCGTCTTGCCGGCCGCATCGGATTCGCGAATGAAGTTCGCGTGGCGGATCTGGTCGTCGAGGCTGACCGTCAGGAGATAGTTCTGGTAATGCAGCGCCAGGTAGGACTGGCGCTCGATCTGCGGCCAGGAAGACAGTGCGTGTTCGAGCTGAGACCGTGCATGTTCGGTGCGTTCCTTGCGCGGAACCTCCGAGAAGCCTCCGGTCAGCAGCAATTCCGTCTCATAGAAGAGATTGCGGAGCAGCTGGCCCTTCCAGCCGTTCCATACGCCCGGACCCACCGCCTTGATGTCGCAGATGGTGAGGATCAGCAGCAGCTTCATGCGGTCGAGCGATTGCACGATTTCGGCGAAATCCTCGATTGTCTTCCGATCGTTGAGATCGCGCGATTGCGCAACCCGGCTCATGGTCAGGTGCTGCTCGACGAGCCATGCGACCGTCTCCGTATCGGCCTTGGAGAGGCCAAGCCGGGGTCCAAGCCGCCTTGCGATGCGGGCGCCTGCAGTCGAATGATCTTCGGGACGTCCCTTGGCGATGTCGTGCAGGAGCAGCGCCACGTAGAGGATTTTGCGATCCTTCTTGAGCCCCGGCATGATCTGGTTGGCCAGCGGGTGTTCCTGGCCGAGATCGCCATGGTCGATCTCCGACATCACCGCGATGCAGCGCAGGAGGTGTTCGTCGACCGTATAGTGATGATACATGTTGAACTGCATCATCGCGACGATCTTGCCAAAATCCGGGATGAATTTGCCGAGCACGCCGGATTCGTTCATGCGCCGCAAGATCAGCTCGGGATTGCGCTCGGAAGTCAGAATTTCGAGAAAGAGCCGGTTCGCTTCCGGGTTTTCCCGCAATTCGCCATTGATCAGTGACAGCGAACGGGTGACGAGCTGCATCGCATCGGGATGAAACTCGAGGCCCTGCTGGTCCGCATAGTGAAAAAGGCGGATGAGGTTGACCGGGTCCTTCTCGAAGACACCGTCATCGGCGATGGTGATGCGATGGTTGTCGATGACGAAATCGCTTGTCCCGGCAATCTTGCGCTTGCGACGGGAAAAGGTCAGGAAAATCCTGTTGAAGCCCGGCACGTGCTTGGCCTGTTCTTCCTCTAGCGCCGCGCAAATGATGCGCGTCAGGTCGCCGACCTCCTTGGCAACGAGGAAGTAGTGCTTCATGAAGCGTTCGACGTCACGCTGGCCGGGATGCGCCGTATAGCCAAGACGCCGGGCGATCTCGCTCTGGATATCGAAAGAGAGCCGTTCCTCGGCCTTGCCGGTCAAAAAATGCATGTGGCAGCGCACCGCCCATAGAAGGTCCTCGGCCTTGCGGAACTTGTTGTGCTCCGACCGCGACAGCACGCCGAGCTTGACCAGCTCATCGCTGGTTTTGACGCGGTAGTAGTATTTGGCGATCCAAAACAGCGTATGCAGGTCGCGCTGGCCGCCCTTGCCCTCCTTGACGTTGGGCTCGACGAGGTAGCGCGTGGCACCGGCCTTGCGGTTGCGCGCATCGCGTTCGGCAAGCTTGGCCTCGATGAATTGCGGACCCGTTCCCTTGACCACTTCGTCGTCAAACCGCTTTTCCAGCGAAGTGAACAGCTCCTCATTGCCACAAACATAACGGGCCTCGAGAATGCTGGTGCGTATAGTCATGTCCGCCAGCGACAGACGAATGCATTCATCGAGATTGCGGGTGGCGTGCCCGACCTTGAGCCCGGCGTCCCACAGCATGTAGAGGATATACTCGACAACCTGTTCGCCCCACGGCGTTTGCTTGTAGGGCAAGAGAAACAGAAGATCGATATCCGAGCCCGGCGCCAGGGCGCCGCGCCCATAGCCGCCGACTGCGACAATACTCATGCGCTCGGCTGTCGAAGGGTTTACCGCAGGATAGACATGGGCGACCGCGAATTCGTAGAGCGCCGAAATGATCTGATCCATCAGAAAGGAAATCCGCATGGCGCAACGCGTGCCCCCGGCATCTTTCATCAGCAGCTCTTCCGCCTTCTTGCGGCCGGATGCGAGCGTTTGCTTGACAAGCTGCAGCACGTCGTTGCGATCGACGGATGCTGCCCCATTGTCCTTCGCCGCCTTGACCAGATCTTCAAACTGCCGATGAAGTATGGTGGGGTTGACGATCTGTTCCAGTTTCAGGTCTGAGGCGTTCATGAACACGACTTTATGGATGATGGCTCGCTATAGCGCGAAATCAATTCAAACGGAATGACTTCATTTGAAGCAGGTCAAACACGCCCTTCATGAATTCGTTGCTGCAATGCCTTTCAGGCGGTAGAGCACTTCCAGCGCCTCGCGCGGCGTCATCTCATCGGGATTTACGTCGGTGAGCGCGGCGAGCAGGGCGCTGTCTTTTCCCTGTGCCGGCTTGGGCGCCTGGCGCTTCACTTCAACAGAAAACAGCGGCAGATCGTCGATCAGCTTGTCGGCTTTGCCGGACGTATTGCCGGCCTCGAGCTGGTGCAGCACGTCGCGGGCCCGGCTGACGACCGCTTCCGGCAGGCCGGCAAGGCGGGCGACCTGAACGCCATAGGAGCGGTCAGCCGCGCCCTTGGCCACCTCGTGCAGGAAGACGACATCGCCGTCCCATTCCTTGACCCGCATCGTGACGTTGCCAAGGCGCGGGAGCTTCTCGGAAAGCGCTGTCATCTCATGAAAATGCGTGGCGAAGATCGCCCGGCACTGGTTTTTCTCGTGCAGATATTCGACCGCGGCCCAGGCGATGGACAGGCCGTCGAAGGTCGCCGTACCGCGCCCGATCTCATCGAGAATAACGAGCGAGCGGTCGCTCGCCTGATTGAGGATCGCTGCGGTTTCCACCATCTCCACCATGAAGGTCGAGCGGCCGCGGGCAAGATCATCGGATGCGCCGACCCGCGAAAACAGGCGGTCGACGATGCCGATATGGGCCGAGCCCGCTGGCACGAACGAGCCCATCTGGGCTAGGATCGCGATCAGCGCGTTCTGGCGCAGGAACGTCGATTTACCGCCCATGTTCGGTCCGGTCAGCAACCAGATCGCGCCTTTGCCGGTTCCCTCGGGAGATAGCGTACAGTCATTGGCCACAAACGGGTTTGCGGCCTGCCGCCGTAGCGACTGTTCGACGACGGGGTGGCGTCCGGCGATGATCGCGAAGGCAAGGCTGTCATCGACCAACGGACGGCAATAGCCCTGTTCCTCCGCAAGGACCGCGAGCGACACCGAGACGTCGAGCGCCGCCAGTGCCGCCGCCCCGGCGCGTATCGCCTCGGCATTTTCGACGGTCTCCCGCGTCAACAGTTCGAAAACATCAAGTTCGATGCCGAGCGCGCGGTCCGCCGCATTGGCGATCTTGGTTTCGAGTTCCGCAAGCTCGGTCGTCGTGAAGCGCATCGCATTGGCGATGGTCTGGCGATGAATGAACTTTGCCTTGGCCGCATCCGTATCGGTCATCACCGACGCATTGTTGGCCGTCACCTCGATGAAATAACCCAGCACATTATTATGCTTGATCTTCAGCGACCTGATGCCCGTCGTCTCCATATAGTCGGCCTGAAGGCCGGCGATGATGCGGCGTGAGTGGTCGCGAAGGGCGCGCATTTCATCAAGCTCGGCATTATAGCCGGGCCGCAAGAAACCGCCATCGCGCTTGAGGAGCGGCAGTTCATCGGCAAGCGCTGCTTCAAGATGGCTTAGGAAATTACGCGGCAACCCGGCGAGGCAATCGCGGACCCTGGCAAGCTCGCTCGGCAGGATCTCTGTTCCGATCACGCGGCCAATCTCGTCGGCGGCCTCAAACCCGCGGGCGAGCGCGCCGAGGTCCCGAGGCCCGCCCCGTCCGACGGCAAGCCGCGAGAGGGCGCGCGGCATATCCGGCACCCCTTTGAGCGTTTCCCGGACAATGTCGGCAAGCGATTGCTGCAGCAGAAAGAAGGAGACAGAATCGAGGCGCGTGGAAATGGCGTCCGGGTCGGTCAGCGGCGCGGTGAGCCGTTCGGACAGCAACCGGGCGCCCCCGCCGGTAACCGTCCGGTCGATCGCCTTGAGCAAACTGCCGTCGCGATTGCCGGAAAGGGTGCGCAGGAGTTCGAGGTTTGCACGCGTCGCAGGATCGATGAAGAGCGAGGAGCCTTCCGACTCGCGCTCCGGGCGCATCAGCGGCGGACGCTCCGCGATCTGCGTCTTTTCCACGTAGGCGATGGCGCCGGAAATCGCCGAAAGTTCGGCCCGCGAAAACTGGCCGAACCCGTCGAGCGTGCCGACATCGAAATAGCGCTGGATGCGGTTTTCCGCCGTTGCGCTGTCGAAGAGGCCTGGCGGCTGCGGCGTGACTGACCGACCGAGAATGTCGAAGATCGGACGAAGGTCCGGATCGTGAAAGACGGGATCGGCGACGATCAGTTCGCGTGGTTCGACCCGCAATATATCGGCGAGCATGCGGGACGGGTCGGTTTCGCCGACGCGGAAGGTCCCGGTGGAAATATCGATCCAGGCGAGCGCGAACTGGCCTTGGCCTGCGCCCTTCACACGGCCGAGCGTCATCAGATAATTGGCCTCGGATGGATCGAGCAGCTTTTCCTCGGTGATGGTCCCCGGCGTTACCAGACGGACGACATCGCGCTTGACGACCGATTTCGAGCCGCGTTTCTTCGCTTCGGCTGGATCTTCGATCTGCTCGCAGACGGCGACGCGAAAGCCGCGCGCGATGAGCTTCTGCAAATAATCGTCGGCGGCATGGACCGGCACGCCGCACATCGGGATGTCGTCGCCGAGGTGCTTGCCGCGCTTGGTCAGCGTAATGCCGAGCGCCCGCGATGCTGCGACGGCATCGTCGAAGAACAACTCGTAGAAATCGCCCATCCGATAGAACAGGAGGCTGTCAGGATTCGTCGCCTTGATCTCGATATATTGCTCCATCATCGGCGTCAGCCGCGCCGATGGCTCGGCATCGTAGGCAGGCGTTTCGATTATGGTTGCAAGTTCCGCCAATGCGCTCTCCTGATAGACCCTTGTCCAGTCTGGAGCAATCTATGCGCAAACGCAGGCTTTACCCACCTCTGTAGCGAGTATCCTGCGTTCTTCTCCACAGATGATCTCAAGCGAAACGCTTTGCTTCCGCGGCATAGTGGCTGACATAGCGTTCAGCGATGCGGCTGACCGGCAGGATGATCAAGACATCCGTCGTGCCGAAATCGTGATCGATGACGGCGCCGTCCCCGATCATTGCGCCAAGGCGAAGGTAGCCCTTGATGAGCGGCGGCATGGCAAACATGGCGACACGCGGGTTGATCGCCTCGGCCGGAACGAGGTCCATTGCCTGGTAACGGTCAGGCAAGGCGCACACGTCCCAATCAGGAGTCGCGCGGAAATTGTGCTGCAGGAACGAAAGTTGCAGCGCGTGGGCTGCAGGAACGGTCCCCTGGAATGAGGCGCATCCGAACATGACCCCGATCGAATGATGGCGGCAATAGGTCCAGATCCCCTGCCAGAGCAGCTCGACGGTGCGTTTCGAGCGGTACTCCGGCAGAACGCAGGAGCGCCCGAGTTCAAGGAAGCGCAAATCCGGCTTGGCGCTGACGAGGCTTTCGATTGAATATTCGCTGGCTGAATAGAATCCACCCGATGCAGAAGCCCGCTCTGAACGAAGCAGGCGGTATGTCCCGACGATCTGCTTGTGCTTGGGGCCGGCGATCGAGGTATCGTAGACAAGAAGATGGTCGCAGACTGGATCGAAACGGTCTGCATCGCGCTGTTCGAGCGTCGCCGATCCCTTGGCGCCGAGTTCGTCGAAGAAAACCTTGAAGCGGAGCTGCTGCGCCGACTCGATCTCGTCCTCGGTCTGGGCAAGGCAGACCTCCATCGTGCCGATGCGACCGAGCACCGAAACAAGGTGAGGCGCCACAAGAGGCGAGGGCGTTGAATCAACCTGCGAGACCATGCGCTGATCTTTAGTAGGTGAAGCACGTTCAAGCAAGGCGATGCTCATGTCGATTCGCTCTTAAGAGAGGTTGATCGGTGGTTCGGTCGCCTCCTGAATACTACAAATCGATGACGGCAGCATGACGTGACGGTGGCGGCTTGGGGCCTCTCGTGCAGTCGAAGGAATACGGAGAAGGTGGCATCGGAAGATGACCCCAGAGCACCAGCCCGGATCCTTGGGCCAAGCGCGACAACCCGCCTTATCTCAGTTCTTCCCGGGTTCACCCTTCGAAGCCCGGCGTTCGCGCAGCCAGGCGAGCACTTCCTCAAGCACGACCAGCGCCGCGCCGACTGAAATATAGGCATCGGCGAGATTGAAGACGGCAAACGACCAGGTCGGCAGATGGAAAAGAACATAATCAATAACGTAACCGTGAATGCTCCTGTCGATCAGATTGCCGAGCGCGCCACCGATGATCAGGGCGAAGCCGAAGCGGGAAATCCAGCGGGTTGCCGCCGTCGTCCACCAGAGATAGCTGACGAAGCAGATGATGACGAGCGTCAGCGCAATCAGCGCAAGGTCGTGCAGCCCGCTGAGCATGGAAAAGGCAATGCCATTGTTGTGAACGCGAAACAGTGCGAGGAACGGCAACACGTCGATCTGCTGCTGGTAGTCCATGCCGGTCTCGACCAGATTTTTGATGATCTGGTCGCTGACGACCGCAAAGGCGACGACGGCCAACAGATTGTAAAGGGCTTTGGTTTTCATCGTTCTCTTGTTTCAGTTTCCGCTATCGAGCTTGAGCGCGTCGCGCCTTATCTCGAACAGCATGATCCCGGTTGCAATGGCAAGATTAAGCGAATCCGCGCGGCCATCCTGCGGTATCCGGGCAAGCTTGTCGCAGCCGGCCGCCAGTTGGTCCGGCAGTCCCTGCTGCTCATTGCCCATCAAGAGCACAACGGGGCGGTTCGCATAAGGAATGGTGCGGTAATCGACTGCGCCTTTGAGGTGCGTACCAACGACGAGCCCGGCAAAGCCTTTGCGCCAGGCCAGGAACTCGGCCTCTGTGGCGCGCATGAGCGGTACCGCGAAGACCGAACCCATGGTGGCGCGCACGGCTTCGAGCGAGAATGGATCGGTTGTATCGCCGATCAGGATGATGCCCTTGGCGCCGACGGCGTCGGCGGTGCGAATGATCGTCCCGAGATTGCCGGGATCGCGGACCCGGTCCAGCGCCACATAGACCTCGTTGCCTTGCGGCCTCAGTGTAGCAAGCGGCTGGCTCCGCTGTTCGAGGACGCCGACCACCATTTGCGGATTGTCGCGCCGGGTAATGGCGGCAATGACCTTCTCATTGACTTCGAGGACATCCCCGCCTTTGGCGATGGTGCGTACCGCCACCTGTTCGACAAGTGAATTGCCCTTGCCTGCCTTGGAAAAGACGAGCGTGCGGATCGTCCAGCCGAGATCGAGTGCGTCGATGATCAGCTTCAGCCCCTCGGCGAGAAAGACTCCCTCCTGATCGCGATATTTTTTCATCGCGAGTGCGCGCAGATCCTTCACGATCGGGTTGGTGAGGCTGGTCACTTCCTTAACCCTGCCGGGTCGCGCGAGTCCGGTGCCTCGGGTGTGGTCGTCGTGTCGCGTCATGTATTTTCCCAACGGCTGAACAGCGAGGTGGAAAGCGCGCGTCCGGATGAACGTTCGCGCAGGATAAGTTCGCCCGACTCCACCGTACCGCCGAGGCCGGTGAGCGCATCGCGCATCAATTCATGAATCGCGAAAAACGAGGCGCGGATCGAATAGGCGGTCAACACGACACTGAGCGCATTGGGGGAAAGGATGGCGCGGCAGATATCGACCATGTCGGGGAGATTGTCGAAAAGTTGCCACACCTCGCCGCCCGGCCCGCGGCCATAGGCCGGGGGGTCGAGCAGGATGATGTCGTAGGTGCTGCCGCGCCGTTCCTCGCGCATGACGAATTTCATCGCATCCTCGCAGATCCAGCGGATGGGCTTGCTGGAAAGGCCGGCCATTTCCTGGTTTTCGCGCGCCCAGGCGATGGCTTTCTTCGAGGCATCCACATGGGTGACCTCTGCCCCGGCCCGCGCGGCAACGAGCGAGGCAACGCCGGTATAGCCGAAGAGATTGAGCACCTTGACCGGCCGTTTCGCGTTTCGGATCAGCCTGTCCATATGCGCCCAATGGGTGCCCTGCTCGGGGAAAACGCCAACATGCCGGAAGGAAGTGAAACGGCCATAGAACGGCAGTCCGTCGAAAGCGAGCGGCCAGGTTTCACCGAGCGGCACTTTCGGAAAGTGCCAGCGGCCGACGCCTTCCTCATCCGTATTGCCGGTAAAGACTGCATCCGCCTTGTCCCATTCGGCCTTGGCCCAGGCCGGCAACCAGATCGCCTGGCCTTCGGGGCGCACGATGCGATAGGGGCCGTATTGCTCCAGCTTCAGGCCATTGCCACTATCGAGGAGCGCGTAGTCCTCCGAAGGCAGGGTTTCGAGGATAAGGCCCGTTCGCTCCTCAGGACGTGATCCGGACCGGCGCACAAGCACGCGTCGTGTCGACGCCTCTTGACGTGCGCCACCCTGCGCGGAACCGTCGACGGCGGGCGTGCGCACCTGCTTGGCAAATTGCGGCCGCGGCTTTACCGGGCTTTGCCATTGCACAGCGCCCTTCGCGGGGTTGGCCTTGCTGGCAGCGCCCTTGGTCTTTCTCGTTTTTCCGCCGGATGGTTTCAAATCTCGCTTTCCCTGTCTTGGCTAGAACGCTCTAAGCCAAGATGTTGCAGGGCGAAAGCGAAATCCGAGCCGTTAGGCTTGTGATGCAGCGTTTGCCTTCTCAAAAACAAGGATTCCGGCCGCCAAATCCTCAAGGGCGGCACCGACCGATTTGAACAGCGTGATTTCCTCGGCGGACTGACGGCCCTTCATCGTGCCGCGCGTCAGGTCGAACAGGTCGCCGATGACATGCTCCTTGCTCACAACACCAGCTTTGATCGGCTGTACGATGTCGCCGCCTTCCTTGAGCGCGCCATCCTTCGTGTCGACAAACACCCGGGCGCGGCGGACGCACTCATCGTCGCTCTCGCGCATGGTCGGGGTGAACGCACCAATGAGATCGACATGCGCGCCTGGCTTCAGGTGCCTGCCGAGGACAAGCGGTTCGGTCGAGAGCGTTCCCGCGGTGATGATGTCCGCCTCGGCGATTGCCGCATCCTTGTCCGAAACGGCTTTTGCATTGAAGCCGTCAGCGGTAAGGTCCGCCGCCACTTTTTCGGCATTGGCAAGGTTGCGGTTCCAGATCGAGATTTCCTTGATCGGCCGCACGGCGCTGTGGGCGCGGGCAAGAAAGCCCGACAGCGCGCCAGCCCCGAGGACGACGAGCTTCGATGCATCTTCGCGCGCAAGGTAACGTGCGGCGAGCGCCGATGCCCCTGCCGTGCGCCAGATGGTGAGCCGCTGCCCATCTATGAGTGCCTTGGGTTCGCCGGTCTTGCCGTCGAGAAGCAGGTAGACGCCCATGACTGCGGGCTTCGCCACTGCGCCGTTATCGGGCGATACGGTGACGATCTTGACCCCCATATAGCCCTTGGAGGAGTCGCCGAGGGCATCGAAATCCGACCAAGCCGGCATGAGCAGTAAGGTCGATGCCGCGCCATCCGGCCGCTCGACTGTGTGGTGATGGCGCACGGGCTGAATAACGCCCTGGCGGAACGCCTGTTCGATGGCGTCGATCATATCCGGCCAATTCAATAGCCTGTCGACCTCGGCCGGGGAGATCAGTTTCATGTCTTGTTCCTTGGGTTTTCTTGTAATTGTGCCCTAGTGGAGCGAGGGCAGGTTCGGCGTCGCACCACTATCGACCGATGCTTTCTTGGCTTCCTTGCGCAGGAGTTCCGCTTCGAGTTTACGCTGGCGCGACAGTTTCCTATGTTTTCCTTGGTTGAACCAGGTAGCGAAACTGCCGAGGATGAGTCCGGCGATCAAGGCAGCGAACAGCCAAACGAAGAGCGGGGCCGTGTAGGAAAGCGCGGGGTTTCCGGGATTGAACGGATCGATCGTCAGTTGAACTGGCCCGCGGTTCGCAACCGACAGCGCTATGAGAACGATTGCAAGCGGCACCAGCACGAGGACGATGATAATGCGATTGATCATGTATTCCTCCCGGCGCGCTTCACCCGCCCGTTCGATGAACCTCAGCTATTGGCATTGAGACGGTCGCGAAGTTCCTTGCCGGTCTTGAAAAAGGGCACCCATTTTTCTTCAACCTCGACGCTTTCGCCGGTACGCGGGTTTCGGCCACTGCGTGCAGGGCGGTTTTTGACCGAGAATGCACCGAAACCACGAAGCTCGACGCGATTGCCCTCTGCCAGTGCGTCCGTGATCTCATCGAAGATCGCGCCGACTATATTCTCGACGTCGCGCTGAAACAGATGCGGGTTGCGGTTGGCAATGATCTGCACGAGCTCTGATTTGATCACAGCGAGTTCCCTTTCGGTTCAAGACCAGGAGGACATAGGCCCCACCTCAAGACTATGTCACTGATCTTATATGTTTAATATTCTTTTATTGCGCCCCGGCAGGCTTGCCGTCAACGTGCCAAACAGAAACGAGTCCGTCAAGGAACATGCGGTCTCCGGTGAGCTGATTCAGCATTCCGGCGCTCTCCTCCGGCAGGCCGAGATAGCGGGCGAGCATTTTTGTCGCTGAATTTGAGAAGAACAGGCCGAGCGAGGATTTTTCCACGGGCTTCCATTCGACAACCGGCAGTTTGTCGTTGACGCCTTTGGTCTTCAGCCAGGCGATCGCCGTATCCTCGCCGCCGAGTTCGTCAATGAGCTTGTTGGCGATGGCCTGCCGGCCGGTGAAGACCGATCCATCCGCTAGCGCCAGCGCCTGCTCATGCGTGAACTTGCGTCTTTCCTGCACGAGGCCGACGAACCAGTCATAGGAATCGATGATCATGCGGTGGATCATTTCCTTGGCTTCATCGCTTGCCGGATTGAAGAAATTGGGTTCGGCCTTCAGTGGACTCGACTTGATGGTCTCGACTTTGACGCCGAGCTTGGTCAGAAGCTGCGAAATATCGGGGTATTGGAACAAAACGCCAATAGAGCCGACGATCGACGATTGGCGTGCTACGATATGGTCGGATGCGCTGGCGATCATGTAGCCCGCCGACGCTGCGAGCGTTCCGACTTGCGCGACCACCGGCTTTTTAACGGCAAGCTTGCGCACGGCCTCATAGATAGCCTCTCCGCCCGCTGTCGTTCCGCCGGGGGAATCGACCGACAGGATGACGCCCCTTACGGCGTTGGAATCGGTCACGTCCTTGAGCCGCTTCAGCAGTTCCTCGTTCTCGAAGATCGTGCCTTCAATGCGGACCTTGGCGATATGCGGCGATGACCTGCTGGAAAACGCATCCGATCCTGCCACCGAAAAATAAAACAAAATCAGTGCGAGAGCGACAATCAACAGCGCCAGGATGCGCCAGAATGTCAGTTTTCGGCGCAGGCGCCGTCTGTCAATAATCGCGTCAGCCGTGTTTGCCATCGATTTGTCCATTCGTTCTCAACGTCGGTAAAAACAATCTCTGCGACATCACGAGAGGGAAGTCTAGGGTAAGGTTCCTGCGCCGGCATTTCCTCGCGCTTCATTAGAAATGCGCTAGGACCTTGTATCTCGCACGCCAACGTCATACTTGTGGTGCGGTGCAACTCGCGCGTTTATCTATTCGCCCGTTTCATCGAAAAATAACCATATTGGCGCCAAGTAGCCATACTATTGTCATTACGTAGTAACAGCCAGGCCATGTCAGTTCAGAGAAACGATACGCATCCGCACGTCCAGGCTGCCGCTGGTGCCGATCACCACGCAGAGGTGGCACGTCAATTTGCGGCGTCCGACAAGGATTCCGGTGTTTTTCGTGCCGCGGAACGCCATTCGCGCCGCGTGCGAATCCTGAAATTTGCGCTTCCTGCCGCGGCGATCGTCGGCGCAGCCATCTTTTCGTGGTTCACGTTCTTTTCGACGACCAACATGCCGAGCAATATCTCGCTGGAGAATGCCGCGCTGGAAAACGGCAAGCTCGTCATGACGAACCCCAAACTCGACGGCTTCACCAAGGACAAGCTTCCCTACAAGATGAGCGCGGTCAAGGCGTTGCAGGAAGTCGGCAACACCAACGTCATCTCGCTGCAGGGCATCAGCGCGGAGCTTCCGCTCGGTAAGGATATGCGCGCCAATGTCCAGGCCAAGTCCGGCGTGTTCGATAATGCCAACCGGCAGTTGAAACTCGACAGCGAGATCAATTTCACGACGTCTGATGGCATCAGTGCCCAGATGAAATCGGCGGATATCGATATTGCCGGCAATTCCATGTCCACCAAAGATCCGGTCACTATACGCAACGGCACTTCAAGTATTACCGCCGATACGATGCAGATCAGCGAAAGCGGCAAGGTAATGACCTTTGAGAAGCGAGTAAGGCTTGTCATTCAGCCCACAAAACGGCAAGAAGGTACAGACGCAGTCAAATCAGTCGAGTAGTATTGGTGCTCGCTCACTGAGAGTTGTGGGAATATCCGAATTTTTAGGAGAGAACGATGTCGCGCGGGGCAAGACTGATAGGCATTTCGACTGTTGCATTGGGATTGTTGGCATCATCGATGGTCGTATCCGCCGTCGCGCAGGAAAATGCGCCCGGCGGCGGCATCAAACTCTCCGGCGATCAGCCGATCCAGATCGACGCCGACAAACTCGTCGTCCACGACAAGGAGGGAACGGCTACCTTCACGGGCAACGTCACCGTCGTCCAGGGCGCGACCCTGCTCAAGGCCGGCTCCATGATCGTCTACTATGTCAAGAAGAAAGAGGGCGATCCCGCCCCCGCCGCGGATGCGCCGAAGACGGGCGGGCTTGGCGGCTCGCAGGATATCGATCACCTCGAGGTCAACGACAAGGTCTACGTCAAATCCAACGACCAGGTGGCCACCGGCGATCACGGCACGTTCGACATGAAGTCGGAGGTGCTTGTGCTGACGGGCAACAAGGTGGTTCTGACCCAGGGCGACAATGTCGCCGTAGGCTGCAAGCTGACCGCGCAACTCAAGACCGGCGAAGCCCAGCTTGAAAGCTGCAAAAGCGGCCAGACCGGGCGCGTCTCGATTGTGGTCGCCCCCAACAACCAACCAAAGAACTGAACCGGCGGAACAGCTGTAAGTGTCATTTTTTTCACGTCGCACAAAAGCCAACAGCGCCGCGCGGCCGGAATCCAGTCTTTCGCATGAGATGCGTCCTGCCGATCCGGCAGCCATCGACCGCATGAAGGGCACGCTCGTCGCGCGCGGCATAACCAAGGGCTATAATGGCCGTCAGGTCGTTAACGGCGTGTCGTTCGGCGTGCGCGCGGGTGAGGCGGTCGGCATTCTTGGTCCAAACGGCGCGGGCAAGACCACATGCTTCTATATGGTGACCGGGCTTGTTCCGGTCGATAAGGGCACGATCGAGATCGATGGCTTTGATGTTACGACCATGCCGATGTATCGCCGCTCCCGCCTTGGCATCGGTTACCTGCCGCAGGAAGCGTCGATCTTTCGGGGCCTTTCGGTAGAGAACAACATCAAGGCTGTGCTCGAGATTGTCGAGAAGGATCGTAGCGCCCGCGCGCAGGAACTCGATTCCCTGCTCGAAGAGTTTCATATTGCCCATCTACGCAAGGCACCCGCCATTTCACTTTCCGGCGGCGAGCGACGTCGTCTCGAAATCGCCCGTGCATTGGCATCCCGCCCGAATTTCATGCTGCTCGACGAACCGTTTGCCGGCGTCGATCCAATTGCCGTGGCGGATATTCAGCAATTGGTGCGACATCTCACGGGACGTGGCATCGGTGTGCTGATTACAGACCACAATGTGCGCGAGACACTGAAGCTGATCGACCGGGCCTATATCATCCACGCCGGGCAAGTGCTGACTCATGGGCGCCCGGACGAAATTATTGCCAATCCGGACGTCCGGCGGCTTTACCTCGGCGACCAGTTCAGTCTTTGACGCTTCAACTTTTGCGCGATTCAGCGCAAAATTTTGTCGTACTGCCTTTTCGCCGCTTCAAAAATGCCGCAGCCAGCGATTTTTTGAGCGCCTTGCGATTGACAAGCAAGGATTGGGCCAGTTTTGTACTGCGGTACAGGAGTGCTCCCATCCTCATGGCTTTATCGCCAAAACTCGATCTCCGGCAAACCCAGGCACTGGTGATGACACCGCTGCTTATGCAGTCGATTCGACTGCTGCAGCTGACCCATGTCGAGCTCGAACAATTCATCGAACAGGAGATCGAGAAGAACCCTCTACTTGATCGCGATGACGCCAACGGCGACTACCTTGGCATGGAGGAGCGCGCCAGTAGTTCTGAGCGTAGTTCTGGTGACGACGGCGAATTTGGCAAGAGCCTCACCGGAGATGGGGACGCGGGCGAACACTCCCACGGTCAGGGCGATCATTGGCTCGAAAGCGGCGAAACGATCAGCGCCGGCTCCATGTCCGAGACCTTTGATAGTTCGCTTGAGAATATTTTCCCGGATGATCCCGGTACGCATGATCTGATCGGCGGCGATCTTGCCTCCCAGTGGAAGTCATCGGTGGGAGACGGCTATGTGTCTTCCGGCGAGGGCTACAATATCGAACAGGTAACGGCATCGCCGCTGACGCTCAGGGATCATGTCGGCGAGCAGATTATTTTTACCTTCGAGAGCGTCGCCGACCGCCTCATTGCCGCGGAACTTGTCGACCATCTCGATGAAATGGGTTATCTGCGCGCCGATATCGACGAGATCGCCGAGCGGCTGGGTGTCAAGGTGGCGCATGTGGAGCGACTGATCGGCGCCATGCAGGGCTTCGAGCCGGTCGGATTGTTTGCCCGCGACCTCGCCGAATGCCTTGCGATCCAGCTCCGCGCAAAAAATCGCTTTGATCCCGCCATGCAGGCGCTTCTGCAAAATCTTGAACTCCTGGCCAAGCGCGATTTCCACACCTTGAAGAAGCTCTGCCAGGTCAGCGAAGCTGACATTCTCGATATGCTCCGGGAAATCCAGCAGCTTGACCCGAAGCCGGGCACGGCCTTTTCGTCGGGAATCGCCGACAGCATTGTCCCGGACGTCATCGTCGATATGGCGGCCGATGGAACCTGGCGGATCGAGCTCAACCCTGACGCACTGCCGCGCGTACTGGTCAACAACAGTTATTACGCAACCCTGTCGAAGGCCAAGGCTTCGCCGCTGGAAAAGACGTTCCTGAGCGAATGCCTGCAGACCGCCAACTGGTTGACCCGTAGCCTCGATCAGCGTGCCCAGACGATCCTCAAGGTTGCGAGCGAAATCGTGCGGCAGCAGGAACAGTTTCTTCTCCAGGGTATCGCATGTTTGCGGCCCTTGAACCTGCGTACCGTGGCCGACGCCATCGGCATGCACGAATCGACGGTAAGCCGTGTTACCGCGAATAAATACATGCTGACCAAGCGCGGCGTTTTCGAGCTTCGCTATTTCTTCAACGCCGGCATATCGGCGACGGAGGGCGGGGAGCAGCATTCCTCGCAGTCGGTTCGACACCAGATTCGCCAGCTCATCGATGCCGAGACGCCAAACGAGATC
This sequence comes from Phyllobacterium sp. YR620, assembly GCF_900104165.1. NCBI lineage: Bacteria > Pseudomonadati > Pseudomonadota > Alphaproteobacteria > Hyphomicrobiales > Phyllobacteriaceae > Phyllobacterium > Phyllobacterium sp. YR620. The sequence goes on along the minus strand of NZ_FNJP01000002.1, from coordinate 85,054 downwards.
CTTTCAGACGATACGCTTGTGGATCTGCTGAAGGAGCAGGGGATCGACATCGCCCGGCGCACGGTCGCCAAGTATCGCGAGGCGATGAACATTGCCTCCTCGGTGCAAAGACGGCGCGAGAAGAAAGCGCAGGCTTCTGTGCGCAAGAAAGATCCTGGCTCTAGATTACTCCATCACTCGGGTGTAGACTCCTTTTGAGTGGGCAATGAACTGGGCCAAAGAAGCCTGGTCAGGGAGAGAGAAGCGCCGGTACTTTGCGACGGTCGGAGCGAAAGCGCGCGTTTGGACATGAAGAATCAGCAAGCGAAATGTGATGGAGCGCTCGCACGGATTGTGCGGGATGGCTTTGCTCGTCTTCCAACATCGGTGTAGATTGATTTGGTAAACGGAAATCACAATGAAGGTGAGCTATCATGAGTCTGCGTGTATCTGGGAAACATATGGACATTGGCGACGCATTCCGCATCCGCATCGAAGAGCGGATCGGAGAGATGGTGGCCAAGTACTTCGATGGCGGATATACCGGCCACGTCACAGTGGAAAAACAGGGTTCGAGATTCATCGCAGACTGCCTTGTCCGTCTGGATACCGGCACGGTTCTCCAGGCGGCCGGTGAAGCCCAGGATCCATTGCTTGCCTTCGACGCTGCGGGCGAACGCGTGGACAAGCGGCTGCGCCGCTACAAGCGCCGCTTGAAGTCACATCAGGCGCCGGGATCGAATGGTGTCTTCGACGACGTGTCTTATCGCGTCATGGCGCCGGTACCCGACGATGACGAGGAATTTCCTGAAGATTACGCGCCGACGATCGTAGCCGAAACGTCGATGGCGCTTCGCAGCATGAGTGTGGCTTCGGCGGTGGTCGAGCTCGATTTGAAGGACAGCCCTGTGGTCGTCTTCCGCAACTCTGGAAGTACGCAGGTAAATATCGTATATCGCCGCCCTGACGGAAATATCGGTTGGATCGATCCATCGACCGTAGCGGGTCAAAGTGCGGCCCGTGGATAACAAACGTGAACTACTGCCCGCGCCCGAAATGGGCGCGGACGGTAACTGGAAGGAAGAGAGATAATGGATCTGGGTGATCTCATTCAGCCCGATGCTGTCCTGCCCGCATTGAAAGTCAACTCCAAGAAGCAACTCCTGCAAGCCATGTCGGAAAAGGCAGCCGCCTTGACTGGCCTGAGCGAGCGTGAAGTGTTTGATACGGTCTTGCAGCGCGAGCGCCTCGGTTCGACCGGCGTCGGCAACGGAATTGCGATCCCTCACGGCAAGCTCAATAGCGTGAAGCGTATCACCGGCGTCTTTGCGCAGCTCGATGCCCCGATCGATTTCGAGGCGCTGGACGACCAGCCCGTTGATATTGTCTTTCTGCTGCTTGCCCCGGAAAATGCCGGCGCGGATCACCTGAAGGCCCTGTCGCGCATTGCCCGGACGCTGCGCGACCCGGAACGTGTCGCCAAGCTGCGCACGGCCCACGATGCAAGCCTGCTCTATGAGCTGCTCACGGACCAGCCAACGTCGAACGCGGCGTGATCGCAATGATCTCAAATGGATTGCGGTAATCGCCGACTAACGCGGTCGACCACGCTGGTGGGAAGTGCTGAGCAATTTCCTATGAAGATCGGTTGATCTTGCGCGCGTAAAGCTCAAGCCGGTGATGCACGATATCGTATCCGAGCGAGCGGGCGATTTCTTCCTGCAACTGCTCGATTTTCTCCGATTTGAACTCGATGACGGCACCCGTATCGATATCGATCAGGTGGTCGTGATGCTCGCCATGCGCCTGTTCGAAACGTGATGGGCCACCGCTGAATGCGTGCCGGTGTATCGCACCCATCTCTTCGAGCAAGTTCATCGTTCGATAGACAGTCGAGAGCGAGATGCTGTCGTCGATCTCGCTGGCGCGATGGAAAATCTTCATCGCGTCCGGATGGTCTTCGGTCGATGTCAGGATATCGAGAATGATACGCCGCGGGCGGGTGATGCGGATGCCAGCGTTGCGCAACTCCTTTTCGTAATCCGGCTTCTGATTCATGATATTTTTCATGGCCGCGATTATGCGTCAGATCCGCGTCAGTTGCAAAGATTCTCAACTGGAATTTTGCGGGTGTACCGCAGAGCACGTGGCTGTGCCGCCGGCGCTGGGCCGGCGGCACGTCAGAATTCATTTTGCCGCGGTCGAGACGGCGTCGATCGATACGCCGCCCGCAGGGACCTCGACAACGACCTTGTGTTCGCCCTTGGTCTCAAGCGGAATGCCGCCTTCTGCCTTGGTGAGTTTCTTGCCGTTGACCGTAATCTTCTTGCCACCCTTGCCCGCAGGCCGGACCTCGATCGAGTACCGGGCGTCGCCATTACGCAGCACGAAGCTGAAACCATCCCAATCTGAGGGAAGGGCAGGATCGACGAACAGGCGGTCGTTCTGCCGCGTGATGCCGAGGATTCCCTCGGTAGCAACGCGGTAGAGCCAGCCGGCCGAACCGGTATACCAGGTCCAGCCGCCGCGTCCGCGCATTGGATCGACCGAATAGACATCAGCTGCGACGACATAGGGTTCCACACGGTAGAACTCGGCCTTTTCGGCGCTCAGCGCATGGTTCACAGGGTTAAGCTTCTTGAACCAGCGATAGGCTTCGTCGGCGTCGCCGAGTTTCGCCATGGCAAGCACCGCCCAGGTCGCGGCATGCGTGTACTGGCCGCCGTTTTCGCGAACGCCGACGGGATAGCTCTTGATATAGCCGGGATCATGCCGCGACTTGTTGAACGGCGGAGTGAACAGCTTGATGATTTCGGCTTCGTCATCGATCAGATGCGTGGCCACCGATTTCATGGCTTGGCGCGCCCGGGACGGATCCCCAAAACCTGAGAGAACGCTCCAGGATTGCGCGATCGAGTCGATCCTGCATTCCTCACTCTTCTTGGAGCCGAGCGGCGCACCGTCATCGAAATAGCCGCGGCGATACCATTCGCCGTCCCAGCCATCCTTTTCTAGTGCTGCCTTGAGGCGCTCTATGTGGGCCTCCCAACGCTCGATGCGGGCCGTATCCTTGAAGGTTCTGGCAATCGGGATCACGTCGCGCAGCGTGCTGATGAGGAACCAGCCGAGCCAGACGCTCTCGCCCTTGCCGTCTTCGCCGACCCGGTTCATGCCGTCGTTCCAGTCGCCGGTGAGCATCAGCGGCAGGCCATGTGCGCCGGTCCGCGCCACAGCGAGATCGAGCGCGCGCGCAGCATGTTCGTAGACGCTTACCTTCTCGCTGGTGATCGTGGGCTGGTAGAAGGCGTCGTGCTGGCCCTCGTTAAGCGCCGGACCGTCGATGAAGGCAACCTGCTCGTTGAGAATGCTCATGTCGCCGGTGACCGTCGTGTAGTGGGCGATCGCATAGCCGAGCCAGACGACATCGTCGGAGATTTTCGTTCTAACGCCGGCGCCGCTCGTCGGCAGCCACCAATGCTGGACATCTCCCTCCTTGAACTGGCGCGCCGATACGTTGAGAATCTGCTTCCTCGCCAACGACGGATCGAGGATCAGCATCGACAGGGTATCCTGCAGCTGGTCGCGGAAGCCGAAGGCGCCGCTTGCCTGATAGAAAGCCGATCGCGCCCAGATACGGCACGCAAGGCTCTGGTAGGGCAGCCAGCGATTGACGATCAGGTTGAAAGCTTCGTCGGGCGTTTCGACCTGCAGGCCGCCGAGAAAGTTCGACCACAGCGCTCGGGAGGCGCCGAGCGTCTCGTCGAAGCCCTGTTTGCTTTGTTCGCGCAGGATACGCCGTGCCTCGTCGGCACTACCGGCATCGCCCATATAGAACAGCAGTTCCTTCGTCTCGCCGGCCGCAAGCGTGATATCGACGTTGAGCGCAGCGCAGGGGTCTCCGCCTGCCTCGACGACGTTGGAGAGCGTCCTTGCCTGCAGAACCGCAGCCGGGCGATCGACGGAGCCGAGCGTTCCAAAGAACTCGGCGCGATCCGACGTCACTGAATTCGGCTTCACGCTCGTTGCATAGAAGGCGACATTGTTGCGACGGTCGGTGCCATAGGGGTTGCGCGCCATGAGCACGCCGGTTTCTGCATCCCAGGACGGTACGATAAACGGAGCGGTCTTGGCGCGGGAGTTGCCGAGCATCCATTCGACAAAGCCGTAGACGCGCAGGCGCTTCGCCGAGCCGCCATGGTTGGTCAGCTTGAGCCGCGACACGCGCACGGGCAGTTCGACATGGATGGTGTGGGTAAGTTCAAGCCCGACATTGCCGTGGCGCGACGTGAACGTCGAATAGCCCTGCCCATGGCGCGCTTCGTACTGGACGGACGGGTCGCGCAGCACCGAAGCCGTGGGAGCGAACGCGATATTCTTGTCAAGATCGACAATATAGATCGCTTCGCCGGAACGGTTGCTGACGGGGTCGTTCGACCACTGGGTCAACTGATAATCGCGGCTGTTGCCGGACCAGGTGAAGCCAGCACCCTCCGCGGCAACGTGGAAGCCGAAGCTCGAATTCGAAATGACGTTGATCCAGGGTTGCGGCGTCTGGGTGATCCCTCCGAGGCGGACGACATATTCACCGCTTGCAAGGTCAAAACCGCCAAAGCCGTTCCAGAATGCCAGATCGTCGCCCGATATCTTCGGGTTGCGCGTCCGCATCAATTGCGTCGGCGCCGGCGCGATATTGCGCATCTCCTCGATGCTGCCCGTGTCGACCGTCGCGTTGACCCTGCCGGCGGCTGCGTCCGCTGTGGGCGCGAGGTCCGCGCTGAGGCCCTCCATGCGCTTCAGCTGTTCGGACAGGGAGCCGTTCTGCGCATGCATGACGATGCGCGCCGAGGCGAGCAATGTATTATAGCTGGCATCGCTCATCTGGTCGCGGCGGACCGTGAATATATGAACGCGCGGTCCGAGCTGCGCGCCGCGCGCCCGGCTGTTCTCGCAGATTGCTTCAAGACCTCGCTGGAAATCCTGCGCATAAGAGAAGGAGCGTTCGTTGATGACGACGACATCGACGACCAGGCCCTTCGCGCGCCAGTACTCGTGGGCGCGCAGCAGATTTTTGAGCGTTTCCATGTCGGCTTCGTCATCGATGCGCAGGGCAAGGATGGGGAAGTCGCCGGAGATGGACATCGGCCAAAGTTCGGACTGGCTGCCGAGGCCGCTGGCGATGCTTTCGGATGGCATCCGCAGTGCCTTGTCCGGATAGATCAGGCTGGTTGCGACACGCTGGAAAACCTGCGCTTCATCGGGGTTGATGCCGATGTGATGCAGACGCACCTGCGAACTCGTCCATGACAGCGAGAATTCGCGTGCGAAGCAATCCGGATGGCGGAAGCGGCCGACGACGTCCTCGAGTTCCTGGCGGTTGGGGCGCACCAGCGTCCAGAAGACGAGCGTCACCTTCTTGTGGGCAGGCACGCGGACGCGGCAGCGCAGCGACGCGATGGGATCGAGCACGAAGCCCTGCGAGCCGGTAAGCGTCGCGCCCTCGTCGAATGCGGCGGGGTTGCGCAGCGTACGGCCGCGGCCGATGAAGGCCCGCCGGTCGGTTTCCGCCTGAACTTCGCGCATGGTTCCGGAACTGTCGCTGACCATGTGGGCGACGTGGATGTCCGGTTCGTCATTGTTGCGCTTGCGACGTGTCGCATAGATAGTATCGCCGCGCTTGTCGATCTCGGTCTCGACGAACATCTTGGCGAATGCCGGGTGGGCCGTATCCGCGTCGTCATTGGTCAATACGAGTTCGGCATAGGAGGTCACTTCGATGATGCGGTCCTTGCTGCCCGTATTGGTGATGACGATGCGCCGGCCTTCGCCGTCGGAATCCGACGCGACGATGGTTTCCACCGTCGTGTGCAGCGTGCCCGCTTCCTTGATGAATTCGGCCTTATAGTCGGCGAAGATCGTCATGCTCTTTTCGCCGGTGGCCCGCACGGGATCGCCAGTCGCCGACCACCAGTCGCCGCTCTCCATATCGCGCAGGAAGAGGAAGGTGCCATAGCCGCTTTCGAGAATATCCGGCTGGAAACGTGTTATTGCGAGCCCGTTCCAGCGGCTGTAACCGCCACCATTGGCGGTGACCATCACTGAATAATGGCCGTTGGACATGACCTGCGTTGCGCGCGGAGCGCCGAGCGGATTGTCGATGATGTGGATCGAGGGAGTTTCTTCGCTGCTTTCCACGGCCTTGCGCATCGGGTTCTCGGCCTTGGCCTGGAGAACCGGGATTTCCCGCGGCGCCTTTTCCTGGAGCAGGAGTTCGGCGGCTTCAATGACCGGGTCCGAGTGGAAGCGTTCGCGCATACGCCCTTCGAATACGACATTGTTCACCGCGACGATCGACATGCCGTGATGGTGAGCCATGTAGTTGCGCACCACAGCGTAGTCCTCGCCTTCGCGAACGCGCGACTTGGTGAAGTCGACGGCATCGTAGAAACCGTACTGGCCAAGGGCGCCAAGCGCGCGCAGACGCTTCAGGTTCTTTACAGCTTCTGCCGGCTGATATTGGCTGGCCATGATGCTGGCATAGGGCGCCACCACATAGTTCTTCGACAGGCCGCGCTTCAAACCGAGCGTCGGCACGCCGAAGTTGGTGTACTGGTAGTTCATCTCCGGGTCGCGCGCATTATAGGCGGCTTCCGATATACCCCACGGCAGGTCTTTCGACGCGCCATATTCGATCTGGCGCTGGACGATCAGCTTATTGGTCTGGTCGAGCATGCTGCCGAGCGGCTCGATCATGACGAGCGGCGGCATGAGATATTCGAACATCGAGCCCGACCACGAAATCAGGGCGCCGCGCCAGCCGACGGGAACCAGCAGGCGTCCAAGACGGAACCAGTGGTCGACGGGTATATCGCCCTTGGCAATAGCAAAGAGGCTCGCAAGTCGGGCTTCCGAGGCCAACAGGTCGTAGCAGCTTGCGTCGAGTTCGTTGCTTTCGACGCGGAAACCGATCGACAGCAGGCGGCGCTCCTTGCGCTCGAGGAAGGTGAAGTCGGTGTCGAACGCCAGCTGGCGCGCGCGGGTTGCGAGCGTCACCAGCCGTTCGCGCAGGACGTCCGTGCCCTCATGCGAGCCGATGGCGTCGTCCGTGTGGGCCTGGCAGGTCTTGACGAGAAGCAGCGCCCATTCGTTGGCGGTGACGCTGGCGGGGCTTTCGAGCTCGCCATGCAACTCCTCGGTGAGGCGCTGAATATCGCCGGCAAAGAGGGAAAGGTTGATGGTGCGCAGCGAAGCCGTCTCCGGCTCCTCCTTGATGGTGGTGATGGCACGGCGGAAGTTTGCGACGCGCTCCTCAAGGCGGCGGCGCAGCGGCCGCAGCACGCGGCGATCATCTGGAATATCGTTGATCGCCTCTTCGAGAATGTCGCTTACATCGAGAATGCCGTCGAGATCGCTCTGGAGATAGACGGAAGGCGCTTCCGCCCATTTTTCGAGGGCCGACGAAAGCGCAACCAGATGGCCGGCGAGATTGCCGCTATCGACGGCCGAGACGTAAAGCGGCAGCAGCGGCCGCAATGTCGTCGTCTCGTACCAGTTGTAGAGATGGCCGCGATACTTCTCCATCTTCTCGAGCGTGCTGAGCGTCTGGTCGATCCGCGTCAGCGTTTCATGGAAGCCGATCCAGCCGAAATCGCGTGCCGCAACCGTCGACAGCAGATACATGCCGATATTGGTCGGAGACGTGCGCGTTGCGATGACCGGATGCGGATCCTCCTGGAAATTGTCCGGCGGAATGTAGTTCTGCTCCTTGGTCACGAACGTATCGTAGTAGTGCCATGTGCGGCGCGCGATGCGGCGCAGCTCGCTCTTGTCGGACGATCGGACGGCGAGATCGTCGAGTGGCTTGGCGGAACGGCTGACGAGCCAGGCGATCATCGGTGACAGGAACCAGATTAAGGCGAAAGGCACTGCCAGGAACCATGCGCGGCTATGGCCGGCGAGGGGCAAGCCGATGGCGATGATGGCGACGACCGTCGCCGGCCACATCAGTTGCATGTAGTACTGAAGCGTGTCGGGCGAACTCGTCTTCGCCTGGGCGGCGGCCCGCCATTCGAGGAGGTGCTTGCGCGTGACGAAGAGGCGATAGAGCGTGCGCACGATCGCATCGCCCATCAAAACCGCCATATTGGCGAGGAAGGTGATGCGAAGCGCGATATCGGCGGCGCCGGAGAAGATGTCAGTCAGAATCGCCTGGAAGTGGCCCTTGAGCGACAGGTTCATGTCCGTCGGCACAAGATTGGTGAAAAGGATCATCGTCGGCACGATGAACATGCTGAAGATGAGGAAGCACAGCCAGAGCGTGGCAAGACCGGGCGGCAGCAACGTCCAGCCGGCAATGGCAGCAATCAGCCAGAAGATCGGCGCAAGCGAACGGCGCAAATTGTCGACCATCTTCCAGCGCGTGACGGCCGTGACGCCCGGCTTGGCGCTGAAGAGATAGGGCAACAGCTGCCAGTCGCCGCGGGTCCAGCGATGATGGCGCGAAATATCGACATTGTAGCCGGTGGGATAATCTTCCACGACTTCGACGTCGCTGACGAGCGCGGCACGCGCGTAGCCGCCCTCGAGAAGATCGTGGCTGAGCACCGAGTTCTCGCCGATCTTGCCGTCGAGCGACGCTTCGAAGAAATCGACATCATAGAGGCCCTTGCCCGTGAAGGTGCCTTCGCCGAGCACGTCCTGATAGACGTCTGATACCGCGAAGACATAAGGGTCGATGCCGCGGTTGACCGAAAAGACGCGCTGCAGGAACGAGGCGTCGTCACCGGTGGTGAGCGAGGGCGTCACGCGCGGTTGCAGAACCGAATAGCCGCTGACGACACGGCCGGATTTTGCCCGGTAGATCGGGCGATTGAGCGGATGCACCAGCTTGCCGGCGAGACGATTGACCGAATCCGGCGTCAGGCGCGTGTCGGAATCGAGCGTCATGACAAACTTGATGTCGGTCGGCAGTTCCTCGTTGGAGGGGAAATAGGTCGTGTCCTTATCGCCGCGCAGCAGCAAGTTGAGTTCGTGCAACTTGCCGCGCTTGCGCTCCCAGCCCATCCAGCAGACTTCCTGCGGGTTGTAGAGCCGCTTGCGGTGAAGCAGGAAGAAGCGCGGATTGGCCTGCGTATAATGTTCGTTAAGCGCGGTGATCTTCTCGCGCGCATAGTCGAATATGTCGAGATCGTCGTCCGTCTGCTCGTTCTGGCTGTCCTTCCAGTCGGTAAGGAGAGCAAAATAGACCTCGCCGCGCGGGTTGGTAAGGTAGTGCACTTCGAGGTTGCGGATATGCTCGTCGACGGAGTCGCGCGAGGTGATCAATGTCGGCACGGCGACAAGGGTTTTTGCCTCGGGCGGCAGTCCGTTCTTGTATTCGAAGCCGATAAGCCGCGTCGGCGGCATGAACATCGGTATGATCCAGTTGACGAAGCCGTTGGCCGTTTCCATCGCCGGGAAAACCGCAAGCACCGTGAAAAGCAGCGTCATGCCGTGCGACAGACCGGCCTGACGGAGCCAGTAGTGGATCAGAAGCAGGATGGCGATCGAAAAGAAAGATGCCGGCACCCAGAGCCCGGCAAGGCCGAGCTTCCGATAGAAGCGGACCCAGCGCTCAAGCACCGTCGGTGAATAATCGCACTTCGCCTCGAGTTCGGGCCGGCCATCGCCGGAGAGGTAGTAGCCAACGTCGCGCTTGCGCTGTTCGGTGACGGCATCGCCACCACCGGTCTCTTCGGCGCTCTTTTGGGCAAGGTCCAGCGCTTCGAGGGTGATATCATGCTCGCTCTTGCCGGACCGCCGCGCGATTTTTTCGATGGCGACGCGGTAGGCATTGCGTGAATGGAAGTCGAGCGCGTCGAAATTCGAATTCTCGCGCAGGACGGCATCGACGCCGCTGACCGTCTCGAACCATGTGATCCAGTCGACATCGTCGATGGACTTGAGGCTTCGGATCAGGTTGCCCATGGTCACGCCGCCGGTGGACTGGCGTGTATGTTCCTGGATGATAGCGTCTTCGGCGTCGCTGCCGTTCTTCTCGAGCTCTTCTTCGAGCCATGCAACAGCGGCGCCCGAATGGGTCGCGCCGCCGCGCAGACGATAGAGGAGGTGCGTGGCGAAGGTGCTGTCACGTGCCGCCGGCGCATATTGCGCAAGCAGCTGCGGCAGCGCGTCCTTGTCAGCGTAAAGGGTGATCTCGTCGGCAACCGTGTTGGCGAAGGCGCGCATGCGGCGGGCGCGCTCGACGCGCAGGGAGAGCCGGCGGGCATTTTCGATAAGGATGAACCGCACCGCGGAGGGCAAGGCCCAGAGTTCGCCGATATGCAGCGGCTCGACCGTCTGGAAGCCTTCGACGATTGCGCTGAGACTGTTCAGCGAAAACTGGCTGTCCGTATGGGCGACATAGAGCCAGGCAAGCGCCATGACGCGCGGAATGCCGGGATTGTTGGCGAGCGGCGGCAGTTGCCGGAAGAACTTCTTCGGCAGATCGCGCTCAACCTGCTGAATATTCTGGTCGACGAGATAATAATTATCGAGCAGCCACTGAGCGGCTGGCGTGATCGTTTCACCTTTGCGTGCTGCCGCATCGGACGAGCGATAGGAATGCAGAATGAGCTTGGCGTTTTCGACGGTGCGCTGCTCGAACACCATCGGTTCATAGTCGGGCAGGCGGACGTCTTCGCCCTTCGCTACCCGCGCTCCCAGATCCCGCAAGTCATCGATTGATTTGTAATGAGCCCTGATAGGGTTCGGCTGGGCAGAAAGGACCTGGCCGGCTGTATTTTTCTGGGATGTGAAAGCTTGAATGAAACTCAATGCGGGCATTTGCCATCATTTCGGTTGGAAGAAATAATCTTCTGATTGCAGCACAAGGTTCGCTCGGGATCGTTCCCCCTCACGAACAGTTTACGATCTAATCGGCTCAAGGCAATGACGCTAGAAGCACTTTCGCCTCTAGCGATCAGTTTTGATGAAAATGAGTCAGATTTCCATTGGGCTTTTGGCGTATTTCAGCCGGAAACTGTTAAGGCGGGCTTTGGTTGCAAGGGGTGGCCCCAAACAAAAAAGCGGGATCGCGATGATCCCGCCAACGCCGCATTACCTGCTTCAATCGCGGGCAAAGACGCGAAAATGTCTTGGCCTGAAAGCGATGCCGGAGAGTTCAGTCGCAGGGTGGTCGGCATCGATGCCGATTTCGATACGCTCCTCAGCACCCGCGACCATCAGTTCGACGCGCCGCGTTGCGCCGACACGGCGGCTCGCGACGACCGTACCCACGATGCAGCCATTCGAGCCGTCGACCAGCTCGACATCGTGCGGGCGGAAATAGAGCATGCCGTTGCCATCGGGCCGGTCGGCCTTAAGGCCAAGTGACTTCTCGCCGATCCAGACAGTTCCGCTCTCGATGCGAACCGGCAGGCGGCTCGATTCACCGATGAAGCCATAGACGAACGGCGAGTTTGGCTTGTCGTAGACTTCGTCCGGCGTGCCGACCTGCTCGATGCTGCCCTGACTCATCACCACGACCCGATCGGCAAGTTCAAGCGCCTCATCCTGATCATGGGTCACGAAGACGGTCGTATGCTTGGTCTTGTCGTGGATTTCGCGCAGCCAGCGCCGGAGTTCCTTGCGAACTTTGGCGTCGAGGGCGCCGAAAGGCTCGTCGAGCAGCAGAACGCGCGGCTCAATTGCCATCGCGCGAGCGAGGGCGACGCGCTGGCGCTGGCCGCCCGACAGCTGCGCGGGGTAGCGCTTTTCCAGACCTGAAAGCTGGACGAAGTCGAGAAGCTCCGATGAACGGCGCCGGATCTCGTCCTTGGCGGGCCGCGTGTTCGAGGGCCGTACCTTCAGCCCGAAACCAACATTGTCGATCACCGTCATGTGCCGGAACAGAGCATAATGCTGGAACACGAAACCGACATTGCGCTCCTGGACCGACTTCAGCGATGCGTCTTCATCGCCGAAGAACACCTTGCCCTCGGTGGGGGATTCCAGCCCGGCGATCAGGCGCAGCAGAGTTGTCTTGCCCGACCCGGACGGGCCAAGCAGGGCGATAAGTTCGCCCGACTTTATTTCCAGTGAAACGTCGTGCAGCGCCGGAAAGCGATCGAATTCCTTGCGCACACCACTTACGCGAACATCCATTTCAAACCCTCTCAGTGTCCGCCTGCTGCTCGCAGCTCCGCGCCGTATCGCATCTCAAGCAATGACTTGAGAATAAGCGTGACCAGCGCCAGCAGCGCCAGAAGCGAAGCCACCGCGAACGCAGCGACAAAATTATATTCGTTGTAAAGAATTTCGACATGCAGCGGCATCGTATTGGTCAGCCCACGAATGTGGCCTGATACGACGGACACGGCGCCGAATTCCCCCATGGCGCGGGCGTTGCACAAAAGCACGCCGTAGAGCAAGCCCCATTTGATGTTCGGCAATGTCACGTGCCAGAAAGTCTGCCAGCCATTGGCCCCGAGCGAGAGCGCGGCTTCCTCGTCAGTCGTGCCCTGATGCTGCATCAGCGGGATCAATTCACGGGCAACGAAGGGAAAGGTCACGAAAACCGTCGCAAGCACGATACCGGGCACGGCAAAGAGGATTTCGATGCCATGCGATTTGAACCAAGGTCCAAGCAAGCTGTGCGAGCTGAATAGCAGCACATAAACCAGGCCCGAAATTACCGGCGAGACCGAGAACGGCAGGTCGATGAGCGTCGTCAGGAACGCCTTGCCCTTGAATTCGAACTTGGCGATGGTCCATGCGGCGACCACGCCGAAGACGAGATTAAGCGGCACGGCGATAGCGGCGACGAGCAGCGTCAGGCGGATGGCAGCCTGCGCGTCGGGTTCTATGAGCGCGGTGAAATATTCGGCCGGTCCCTTGCGGAATGCCTCGACGAAAACCGAAACGAGCGGCAGGACGAGGAACAATCCGAGAAACACCAGTGTGATGCCGATCAGCACATAGCGTGAGCCGCGGCTCTCGGTCGTTGCCGGGTGCCAGGTCGCCGCTGCGGGGGCTGCGGTCTGGGACAGGTCATGTACCATAGCCATACCTCCTGCGGCTCCACGCCTGAATAAGATTGATGATGAAGAGCATGGCAAATGAGATCAGCAGCATGATTGCTGCGATCGCCGTCGCGCCGGCATAGTCGAATTCCTCAAGCCGGATGACGATGAGGAGCGGCGCTATCTCTGACACGTAAGGCAGGTTGCCCGCGATGAAGATCACCGAACCGTATTCGCCGACTGCCCGGGCGAAGGCGAGGGCGAACCCGGTGAGGATCGCCGGCTGGAGACCGGGCAGCAACACACGCGTGATCGTCTGGAACCGGTTGGCGCCGAGCGTGGCCGCAGCCTCCTCGACCTCCGTGCGGATTTCTTCCATCACCGGCTGCACCGTGCGCACCACGAAAGGCAGGCCGACGAAGATCAACGCGATGGTGATGCCGATCGGCGTGAACGCAACCTTGATGCCGAGCGGATCAAGCCAGCGCCCGATCCAGCCATTCTTGGCGTAGATCGACGTCAGCGCGATACCGGCCACGGCAGTCGGCAGGGCGAAGGGGAGATCGACAATCGCATCGATGATGCGACGACCCGGAAAACGATAGCGCACCAGCACCCAGGCAACGACGACGCCGAAAAAGACGTTGATCAGCGCCGCGACAAAGGCCGTGCCAAAGCTGATCTTGAGTGCGTTGAGGGTGCGGGGATCGGTCGCGACATGCCATAGCCCGGCCCAGCCAAGGGATGCGGAACGCCATGCGAGACCCGTTAAAGGAATAAGAACAATTAATGCGAGGTAGGCAAGAGTGAAGCCGAGTGTCATTCCAAATCCCGGAATGACACTCGGCCTCTTAAACCGCCAACCTGCTTTCGCGAGGTTGGAAATCATGCTGTTATTGTTTCGGCTTGTAAATCTGGTCAAACGTTCCGCCATCTCCGAAGTGGTAGGGCTGCGCCTTGGCCCATCCGCCGAAGATAGGATCATCGATCTTCACCAGTTTCAACTCCGGCAATTTCTTGATGAGGTCTGGAGCGACCAGTTCCGGTTCTGCCGGACGATAGAAATGCTTCGCGGCGAGGGTCTGGCCCTCTTCCGAGTAGAGATACTGGAGATAGGCCGCGGCAGCCTTACGCGTGCCCTTGGCATCGACATTGCCGTCGACGATAGCAACGGGCGGTTCGGCAAGGATCGACTGCGGGGGAACGACGATATCGAATTTGTCCTCGCCGAATTCAGCCAGCGACAAATAGGCTTCGTTTTCCCAGGCAAGCAGGACGTCGCCAAGTTCGCGCTGGGCGAAGGTCGTCGTCGAGCCGCGGGCGCCGGTATCGAGGACCGGAACGTGCTGGAACAGCGTCGCGATATATTCCTTGATCTTGGCTTCGTCGCCGCCGTACTGGCCATAGGCCCAGGCCCAGGCTGCCAGATAATTCCAGCGGGCGCCGCCCGAGGTCTTTGGATTTGGGGTGATGACTTGAACGTCATCCTTGATCAGGTCACCCCAGTCCTTGATGCCCTTGGGGTTTCCCTTGCGAACCAGAAACACGATGGTCGAGGTGTAGGGCGCCGCATTGTGCGGATATTTGGTGCGCCAATCGGGATTGATTTTTTTCGTCGCCTCGGCAATCGCCGTGATGTCGCTTTCGAGTGCGAGCGTCACAACATCGGCATCGAGTCCGTCGATCACGGCGCGGGCCTGCTTGCCCGATCCGCCGTGTGAACTCTGGATGGTGATCGTCTCGCCGGTGTCGGCTTTCCACTTCGCCGCGAACGCCGCGTTGAAATCCTTGTAGAACTCGCGGGTCGGATCGTAGGAGACGTTGAGAAGGGTGGTGTCCGCAAAGGCAGCAGACATCGGCTGAACGGCGATCGTTGCTGTAAGCAACGCTGCCGCGAATGTTAGGGAAAATCGGGAATTTTTCATGCCTGCCTCCGTATGATGAGAACTGAAGCGTAGCAGAGGCCCCAAAATTAGGGGCGTTAGAAAGAATTCCTTTTACAGGGGAAAATTAGAATATTCTACCGCAAGCACCTTAGTCTATCGAAACGGTCGTCTAATGGGCCGGAGCACAGGATTCCTGATGGGCCGGGCACGATCGGAAAATTGGGAATGCGCGCCCGATTTCGCCCCTTTCCTGAAAAATCATACTATCGTGGAATAGTTGTCTAACGGGATGGCGGACGTTACGGGAGCGGCCCCGCAATTCACGGGGCCGAACCACTTTTAACGAGGGCGCGCCCTGCCGTGGTCGCGGTAGGTTCTATCGATCGTCCCGGCCTCGGCGACATTCACATACTTTGCGGATGGCCGGCTTTCAGTAAATGTCCGGGTCTTGATCGGCATGGCGAACGCGGCTGCCGTCAGAAGCGCAGTCGCAGTGATGGAAAGGCGGCGTTCCAGCCGTGAACTGATGATCATTGTCTCGTCCCTTTAGTGCAGGCTCGCGCGCTGCGGGCGCGAAATAATGTCGTCGATTGCGAATTTCGGTATCGGCAAAAGCACCTGGTCCAATTCGACAAGCGTTTCGGCAAAGGCGATCGCAGCGTTCTCCACATCCTCCTGACGGGAAGGACATGCCATGGCATTGAGGCAAGTTCTGGCCGCAACCATGTCACAATTTTGTAGGCCCGCGATCAGTCCCAAAGTCAGGCATTCCTCCCGGCATACATGGTGCGAACCGAATGGAAATGTCTTCAACGGGCACAGTGCGCAATGGCGCAGGGTGCGGATGAAATACGACAGTTCCGACAGCGCCCGATTGCCGTTGCGGCGGCCGAGCAGCTCGCTGTAGAGACCGAAAGCCATCTCCCAGGCGACTACCGATCCGGTTTCAAAGCCCGCAGTCCAACGGCGATAACCTTCGAGAACGAGCTTCTCGGGAGTTCGGTCGAAATAGCAGCCGTTGCCGCCATGCGATTCAGTCAAATGCGGATACATCGCCTGCCCTTTCGTGATTGCGTGTTGCAGCGAAAGAGCCTTTGCGGCGACCTGGAACAATATCGGCCAGCCGCTTGGAGGACAAAAGCAGTTGCTGCCGTGGCAGCAGGGAAACCACGCGCAGGCGTGGCAGAAAAAGACCAATCATAAGGTCCTCCAATCGAAAGGGTTCAAGGCCCAGACATCAAAGGGATGCATCCGTGGGATGCCGGCGCACCTCGCGCCAGTTCGCATAAAGGCTGGCGAACCTGATAAAGTCAAACACTAAATCTTTAAAACTATTAAAAATATCAATAGGTTAGAATTATTCTAGGAAATTATGAGTTTTTTAGTATACAATTGTTCCAAACGCCACAAAATCTGGAACGGTCTTCCTGTGGCAGGGTTTCTCGCCGGGCCAGAAAAAGCGCGACGAGAAACCACGTGCCATCAGCTTTCGATGAGCAGGCGCAACTTCTTGAGGGCGACGTCCTTGCTCTCCTTATAGTCAATCGTGCTCTTCAGTCTTCCATCGCGATCAAGCAGGATCACCGAGGCGGTATGGTCCATCGTGTAGTCGCCGTTCTCGGTCGGCACCTTGCGAGCATAAATCTTCCATGCTTTCAGCACCTTCTCGATTTCGTCCGGCTTGCCGGTAATGCCGGTGATCCTGTCAGTGAAAGCCGTGGTGTAGCCTTTCATGACATCCGGCGTGTCACGCTCCGGATCGACGGAGATGAAGAAAACCCGCAGGTCCTTGCCCTCGTCGCCAAGGTCCTTCAGCCAGCCCGACATCTCGAAAAGCGTTGTCGGGCAGACTTCGGGACAATGCGTGAATCCAAAAAAGAGCACGCTTGGATGGCCCTCGAATGCGGCTTCAGTGATGGGTGCTCCATTCTGGTCGATGAGGTTGAAGGGCGTGCCGAGTTTCACCCCCGCAGATTGGCTGCCGAGACGGGGATTGACATAGGTGATGACCAGCAAAAGGGAAAGGACGGCAATAGCCGCCCACAGCCCATAGCGCAGAAGCCGAATTCCCATTTCAGTGTCCCATGTCGGTGGCGTTGGCCGCGCCGACCATCAATTGCAGGTCCACCTTGCCGGCCTTGGCGAACTCCAGGGTAACAGGAACCATGTCGCCCTCCTTGAGCGGCGATTTCAGCCCCATCATCATGAGGTGCAGGCCGCCCGGCGCCAGCTTTACCGTCTCGCCAGCCGGAATATCGAGGCCTTCCTTCAGTTGGCGCATCTTCATGACGCTGCCATCCATTTTCATTTCATGGACCTCGACCCGCTCCGCAACAGGCGTGGAGCCGCCGATGAGGCGGTCGGCTTCCTTCGATCCGTTGGCGATCGTCACATAGCCGCCGCCAACCTTGGCTCCGGGCAGCGTGGCGCGGGTGAAGGCATCGCTCAAGGTGAGGTCGCCGGCCTTTACCGGCTCCATCCCGCCGGCGTCAGTCATTTCCGTGCCGGCCTGCATTGCCGAGTGATCATGGGCGGCCGCAGCGAGGGCGAAAGAAGCGGACACGAGAAGCGCCGCGGCAATTGTTGACAGTGTTTTCATGGAAAGGGTCTCCACTTCGGATTTCAAGAGAATACACGTTTGAGGGGCGAGGGTATGCGCGTGAGCAACTGATCCAGGATCAACATTGCGAGAATGGCGAACCCGGTGAGGGGAAAGAGTACGCCGAAGCCAAGGATCACAAGGGTCAGGACAGCGAAAACACTTTTCTGCGTGGGCATGGGCGGCACGCCCAGCCGACCGGACGGGCGGCGCTTCCACCACATGACGACAGCGGTCACCGAGGTCAGGACGATGGCAAGGCAGGTCATGAGCATGACGATCTGGTTGGCGACCCCGTAATACTGGCCCATGTGAACGCCGATGCCGAATTCCATCGCCTTGGCGCCCGCGCCATAATCGCCGAATTTCAGGTCGATGAGGGGCTTGCCGCTGTACTGGTCGTAGTGAATGGTCCGCTGCTTTGCGATATCGTCTGGGAAGATCGCAGCGGTGTAGACGCCGGTTTTGCCTGAGGGCAGCGACACCTCGAATCCCGGGGTCAGGCCAGCCGCGTTGGCCGACGCCACGATGCTGTCGAGACCTACCGGCGAAGCACTGCTCGGCGAGGATGTCGGAACTGGCGCGTTTTCGACCGTCCAGCCGGCATTGGTCAGGACATCCTTGGTCGGCACCTCGGAGGTCGGAACCTCGTCCCAAAGCTGGGTCGGATAACCGAGGCCGGCATTGGCAAGCACGGAGTTGGCTTTATCGCCCCAATAGCCGGACCAGGGCATGCCGGAGATCGCAAGGAAGAAGATCAGCGCCCCTGCGCCAGCTCCGGTTACGGCATGCAGGTCGCGCCAGAACACGCGCTTCTGCGGTGTGCCGCGAACACTGACGACGCCGCCGGTCTGTTTGCGCGGCCACCAGAGATAGAAACCGGTGACGACGAGAATGAGGGCAAGTCCGCCCACCGCTTCGACGATACGGTTGAAGGGGAGGCCGAAATATTCGAGGCTGTGGATCTTCTTGACGACCCAGTTGAACTCTTCCTTCTCTGCAACCGTGCCGAGAACAGCGCCGGTATATGGGTTGAGAAAGACGTAGGTTTTTCCGGCTTTCGTGCCAACGATGACGCGTACGGACTGGCTTGGCTCGGCCGGGGCGCGATAGCGCAGGACCTTGGAGCCCGGCAGGGCTGCTTTGGCGGTTTCAGTCAGGAGCGAGGGCGCAAGCGCGGTCCCATTCGGCTCGACGACATTGCGATAGGCAAAGACCGTATTGTCGATCTCGTCATTGAACAGATAAAGGCCGCCGGTGATGGCGAGGTTGAGCATGAAGGGGATGACCAGCAGGCCGGCAAAGAAATGCCAGCGCCACACGGCTCGGTAAAGGGATAGGCTAATTGTATTGGGCTTCGCGGAAGCCACGCTCGAAATGGTCATTGGTAATCCAATCGTCTGACGATAAAGCATGACGATCTGCAAACGCAGGCCGTCGTGACGTGCCCTACGGCACGAACTGTGTCAGGCGAAAGGTGGGGCTTGCGGCGGCGCCGAAGGCGGGTAGAGGCTGCGCGCGATCAGGATCGATTTGCGCGCTATCGCTATCGATTGCTCCGGCTGGAATTTTGCTTCGGATACAAATGGCGGAACTGCCAGGATGAACGATGCGGCGAGCCGGCACGCTTCGCAGCCCGTGCCATGCCAGACGCTCTTATGGCTGTCCTCGCCGCCGCTGCCGGGGAGGCAGAGGACAGGAACCGTGCCGTCGGGAAGCGTATAGGCTGCAAGATCGATTGGCTGGGCTTCGGCGGCAACCGGCTTATGCGCGAAGGCAACGCATACGAGCGCAATGGCGCAAAGTATGCGCAATGCCGTTCGCCAGTCGTGCCAAATTCCGCGCATCAACGCCCCGATTCCAGTTCGAGCCAATCAAATACATCAGCGTCAACTCAAAATCTATGCGGCAAAGCGACAATGAAATCAGGAGGCGTCGATCTCGATCAGCCAGCAACTTTCGGGTTTGCGGACGAAGGCCAGCGTTTCACCGCGAGCAAGGTGGATCACATCGTCGATTTCGACGGTCTCGCCCGCATGCAACGCAGCTTTTGAGCGAAGCAGCAGAAATGTTTCCTTGGCTTCCACTGTCAGCTCCTGGCGTTCGAGCGGTGTAACACGGGCGGTAAAACGGCCGCGGCGCACCATGACGTTGAGATCGGTTACCGTCTCGATGACGTCGGCGCGCGTCGGAATATCACCGGGAAATGGTAGTGCCGGTGAGGTCGAGTCTAGTTTCACGGGCGTGCCGGCGCCAACTTGCAAATTCATGGCGCCGTCAAGCACCGCCAGTACCCTGTCGATGCCGGCAAAGGCGGAGAAGGGGCCGGAATCCGGCACCTTCGCCATGCTGATGCGCCAATCGAAGCTGTCGATTGCAGCCCCTTCTGGCGCTATGGCGATCTCGGTGGTAACGCCGGCGCCATTCTTCCACGGCATGCGCTTGTGGGCGCCGGCGCGCAATATACGCATCAGCCGAGGATGCCGGGCAGGTTTAGGCCCTTTTCCTTGGCGCATTCGATTGCGATCTCGTAGCCCGCATCGGCATGGCGCATGACGCCGGTGGCCGGGTCGTTCCAGAGCACGCGGCCGATCCGCTCGGCGGCATCGTCCGTGCCGTCACAGCAGATCACCATGCCGGAATGCTGAGAATAGCCCATCCCGACACCGCCGCCGTGATGCAACGACACCCAGGTCGCGCCCGACGCGGTGTTGAGGAGCGCATTGAGCAGCGGCCAGTCGGAGACGGCGTCCGAGCCGTCCTTCATCGCTTCCGTCTCGCGGTTGGGCGAAGCGACGGAACCGGAATCGAGGTGATCGCGGCCGATGACGATAGGTGCTTTTAGTTCGCCGTTTCGTACCATTTCGTTGAAGGCGAGGCCGAGGCGGTGGCGATCGCCGAGGCCGACCCAGCAGATGCGCGCCGGTAGCCCCTGGAAGGCGATGCGATCGCGTGCCATGTCGAGCCAGTTGTGCAGGTGCGTATTGCCTGGCGTCAGCTCCTTCACCTTGGCGTCCGTCTTGTAGATGTCTTCCGGATCACCCGACAGGGCGGCCCAGCGGAACGGACCGATGCCGCGGCAGAAGAGCGGACGGATATAGGCCGGCACGAAGCCGGGGAAAGCAAAGGCGTTTTCAAGGCCTTCATCCTTGGCGACCTGCCGGATATTATTGCCGTAGTCGAGCGTGGGAATGCCCTGGTTCCAGAACGCGAGCATGGCTTCCACATGCACGCGCATGGAGGCCCGCGCGGCCTTTTCTACGGCCTTCGGGTCGCTCTCGCGCTTCTCGCGCCATTCGGCAAGGGTCCAGCCCTTGGGCAGATAACCGTTGATCGGATCGTGCGCCGAGGTCTGGTCGGTCACCATATCAGGCCGTACGCCGCGACGTACGAGTTCCGGCAGAACATCCGCGGCATTGCCAAGAAGACCAACCGATTTGGCTTCGCCAGCCTTGGTCCAGCGGTCGATCATTTCCAGCGCCTCGTCGAGCGTCTCCGCCTTGGCGTCGACATAGCGGGTGCGTAGGCGGAAATCGATCGAATCCGGATTGCATTCGACGGCAAGGCAGCAGGCGCCGGCCATGACCGCGGCGAGCGGTTGTGCGCCGCCCATGCCGCCAAGACCACCCGTGAGAATCCATTTGCCCTTGAGGTTGCCGTCATAATGCTGTCGGCCGGCCTCGACGAAGGTTTCATAGGTCCCCTGCACGATGCCCTGCGTGCCAATGTAGATCCACGAACCCGCGGTCATCTGCCCGTACATGGCGAGACCCTTCTTGTCGAGTTCGTTGAAATGATCCCAGGTTGCCCAATGTGGCACCAGATTTGAATTGGCAATGAGAACACGCGGCGCGTTGGAGTGCGTCTTGAATACGCCGACGGGCTTGCCGGACTGGACGAGCAGCGTTTCATCCTCGTTGAGGGTCTTCAGCGTCGAAACGATCTTGTCGAAATCGTCCCAGGTGCGCGCAGCGCGACCAATGCCGCCGTAGACGACGAGTTCGTTGGGGTTCTCGGCAACGTCCGGATCGAGATTGTTCATCAGCATCCGCAGGGGCGCTTCGGTCATCCAGGATTTGGTGTTGAGCTCATTGCCCCGGGGACTGCGGATTTCCCGGATATTGTGCCTAGGATTGTTCATTACTTGCTCCCCAGTTTAATGGCGGTCTGTGCGATGATTTCGAGTATGTCCTTGAGGTGCCTGCGCAACTTCTCGGCCTTGCCTTCGTCGTAGTCGAAGGGTGGCGCTTCGGTCGCAAGATGCGACGATTGCGTCAGCTCCATCTGGATGGCGTGAATATTGGAGGAAGGTTTGCCATAATGACGCGTCGTCCAGCCGCCTTTGAAACGGCCATTGATCACGGCGTCGTAGCCGCGGGCGGCAAAAGCAATGCGGCCAACCGCAGAGGCAATTTCCGGCGAGCAACTGGTGCCCTCATTGGTCCCGATGTTGAAATCCGGCAGCTTCCCTGCAAACAGGAACGGGATATGCGAGCGGATGGAATGGCAATCGTAGAGGATGGCTAGCCCATGCGTCTTGCGCACCCGCTGGATTTCGTCGAACAGAGCCTCATGATACGGGCGATGAAACCGTTCGAGTCTCAGCTTCGTATCGGCTGACGTCGGCATTTCGCCGTCGCGCCAGATGGCTTTCCCGTCAAAATCGGTTTCCGGAATGAGCGCCGTGGTGTTCTGGCCTGGATAGAGACTGCCACCCGCAGGATCGCGGTTCGCATCGATGACGTAGCGGTGGAACGTCGCCCTGACGGTCGAGACGCCTGGCAGGAGGCCATCATAGAGCTGGTCCACATGCCAATCGGTGTCGGCGAGACGCTGGCCGTTCTCGTTGAGACGCGACCAGATTTCGGCAGGCACATCCGTGCCTGTGTGCGGAAATCCGAGGATGATCGGCAGCGATCCCTGTTTGACCTCGACAATGCTCATAGACGCGTATCCAGAACTGGGAGAATTTCGGCCGAAATCGCGGCGTTCAGTGCGCCTGAGGCAACAAGCTCGCTTGCGGCCTGAAGGTCCGGCGCCATATAGCGGTCGTCGTCAAGTGTCGGCACCGCTAAGCGGATAACGCCGTGGGCGCGGGTGAGTTCCGGGCTGGTTGCGAGCGGACTGCGCAGGTCGATGCCTTGCGCCGCCGTCAGTGCCTCGATGCCGATGATCGAGAACAGATTGTCGGTCATCTGCAGAAGCCGTCGGGCTCCATGGCAGGCCATGGAAACGTGATCTTCCTGGTTGGCCGACGTTGGCGTCGAATCTACCGAAGCCGGATGCGACATCTGCTTGTTCTCTGACATGAGCGCAGCGGAAGTGACCTCCGCGATCATCAATCCGGAGTTGAGGCCGGGCTTGCGCGCAAGAAATGCCGGCAGGCCGTAGCTCAAGGCTGGATCGACCAGCAATGCGATACGGCGCTGGGCGATTGCGCCGATTTCGCAGATGGCAAGTGCGATCTGGTCCGCAGCGAACGCGACCGGCTCAGCATGGAAGTTGCCGCCCGAGACGACGGAGCCATCGCTGAGGACCAGCGGGTTGTCGGTCACGGCATTGGCCTCGATTTCGAGCGTGCGCGCGGCCATGCGCAAGAGATCGAGGCACGCCCCGTCAACCTGCGGCTGGCAGCGGATGCAATAGGGGTCCTGCACGCGCTCGTCGCCTTCGATGTGACTTTCGCGGATCGGTGAATTTTCGAGGAGGCGTCGCAGCGCTGCCCCGGTGTCGATCTGGCCGCGATGCCCGCGCAAGGTATGGATATCAGGGTGAAACGGCGCGGACGAGCCCATCGCCGCGTCGGTCGAGAGCGCTCCGGTGATCAAGGCCGACTGGGCAGCCCGGTGAGCACGGAACAAACCTGCAAGGGCGAGCGCGGTGGAAACCTGGGTACCGTTGATCAGGGCAAGCCCTTCCTTGGCGGCAAGAACGACCGGCTTCAGCCCGGCCTTCGCAAGCCCATCGCCCGCCGGCATCCGCTCGCCGCCGAAGACGACGTCGCCTTCGCCGATCATGGCTGCGGCCATGTGCGCGAGGGGAGCGAGATCGCCCGATGCGCCGACAGAGCCCTTTTCCGGAATGACTGGGATGACGCCCTTGTCGAGCATTCCCTCAATCAGGCTGACGAGTTCGGGACGGACGCCGGAAGCGCCGCGGCCGAGCGAGATAAGCTTCAGCGCCATGATCAGTCGCACGATGTTTTCGGGCAGCGCATTGCCGACGCCGCAGCAATGGGAAAGGATGAGATTACGTTGCAGGGTCGCCACATCGGCCGCATCGATCTTGATGCTGGCAAGCTTTCCGAAGCCCGTATTGATCCCGTAAACGGGAGCGTTGCCCCGCGCAATTTCGGCGATGCGTGCCGCTGCAGCCTCGATCCCGGCCTTGAACGATTGGTCCAGCCGTACGGCCTCGCCCTGCCAATAGATGGTTTCCAATACTGAAATAGGCACGGAGCCGGGGTGGAGAACAACAGTCATGGTTACGCTT
Source organism: Phyllobacterium sp. YR620 (assembly GCF_900104165.1). Classification (NCBI taxonomy): domain Bacteria; kingdom Pseudomonadati; phylum Pseudomonadota; class Alphaproteobacteria; order Hyphomicrobiales; family Phyllobacteriaceae; genus Phyllobacterium; species Phyllobacterium sp. YR620. The sequence continues at coordinate 61,100 of NZ_FNJP01000002.1, read as the reverse complement.
TCAAGAAGAGCTGGTGAAGCGGGTTGAAGCCAATGCGGTAACAGAGCTCCGCCGGTTGCTCTGCATTCCAGATCGCAATCTCGGCCCGTTTTCCGGGCGCGATCGTGCCGATATCCTTGTGAAGGCCGAGTGCGCGCGCTGCCTCGCGGGTTGCGCCGGCGAGTGCTTCCTCGACGGTGAGGCGGAACAGAGTGCACGCCATGTTCATCGTCAAAAGCAAGGAGGTGAGCGGCGACGTGCCGGGATTGCAGTCGGTGGCGACGGCGATGCGCACGCCTGTTTCGCGTAGCAGCTTCACGGGAGGAGCCCGTTCCTCGCGCAGGGCGTAGAACGCGCCGGGCAGGAGCACGGCAACGGTACCGGCTTCGGCCATGGCATTGGCGCCCTCGGCGTCGAGATATTCAAGATGGTCGGCCGACAGGGCGCCGTAGGATGCCGCAAGCTTTGCGCCACCGAGGTTGGACAATTGCTCGGCATGAAGTTTTACTGGCAGGCCAAGGCTTTTGGCCTTGTCGAACACGCGCGCGATCTGTGCCGGCGAAAAGGCGATGCCCTCGCAAAAACCGTCCACCGCATCGACCAGTCCTTCCGCGTGCGCTGCTTCGAGACCCGGCAGGGCGACTTCGGCGATGTAATCGTCCGCGCGCCCCTTGTATTCAGGCGGCACGGCGTGCGCGCCGAGATGGCTCGTCTTGATCCGGACCGGGCGCAGCGTCGCAAGCCTTCGCGCAACGCGCAGCATCTTGAGTTCGGCTTCGATATTCAGGCCGTAACCGGATTTGATCTCGATCGTCGAAATCCCCTCGGCCAGCAGGGTGTCGAGCCGCGGCAGGCTTTGCGCCACCAGTTCATCCTCGCTGAGCGCATTGGTTGACTTGACCGATGATACGATGCCGCCACCGGCGCGCGCGATTTCCTCATAGGTTGCGCCCTCAAGGCGCATTTCGAACTCGCGGGCGCGGTTGCCGCCGAAAACGAGGTGGGTGTGACAATCGACAAGCGCCGGCGTTGCCAGCCTGCCACCGAAATTCTCGATTTCTACATGGTTCCAGTCGCCCGGAACGTCTTTGCCAACCCAGGCGATGCGGTCGCCTTCCACGCCGATTACGCCATCCTCGATCAAGCCGTAAGGCGCGCCGATGTCTTCCAGCGTTGCGATCCGAAGTCCCGAAAGGATTTTTCTCATTGGCGTTGGCCGTGTCCCATTATGGTCTTGCTCATACCATTATTATGTATATACATATTATGTCAATCGGGTGCAGGAGAAGAAATGAGCGAGCCCACGAAATCAGTTTTTGCGCGCAGGGCCCTGACGGCCAATGGCTGGGAAAACAACGTGCTCATCCGCGTCGACGCGATTGGACGCATCGCGTCGGCGACACCGGAAACCATCGCAGAATCAGATGCTTATACCGTCGACACGTTGCTCCCCGCGCAAAGCAACCTGCACAGTCACACCTTTCAGCGCGCTATGGCGGGCTTGTCGGAAGCACGCAGCCCCGCCGGACGCGACAGCTTCTGGACGTGGCGCGAAGTCATGTATCGCTTTCTCGATATTCTTGATCCTGAGGAGATTGAGGCGATTGCCGCCTTCGCTTTCGTCGAAATGCTGGAGTCCGGTTATTCCAGCGTCGCCGAGTTTCATTATGTGCACCATCAGCCCGGCGGCGCGACTTATGCAAAGCTCGGGGAATTGTCGGAACGCATCGCCGCCGCCGCCAGCGCAACCGGCATCGGGCTGACGATTTTACCGGTCGCCTATATGCAGGGCGGCGTCGACGGCCGTGCGCTCGCCGGCGGTCAGCTTCGGTTCGGAAATGATCTCGACCGCTATGAGCGGCTGGCTGAAGAGGCAAAGAAAGCTGCGGCCAGCGTCAGCCCCGATGCCGGTTTCGGTGTCGCGCCGCATTCCATCCGCGCTGTGAACGAAGGCGATTTGAAGGCGCTGGAACAGCATTTTCCGGGCGTTCCCTTCCATATCCATATTGCCGAGCAGATACCGGAACTTCAGGAAGTCGAGGCCGCCTATGGCCAGCGCTCGATGAGCTGGTTGCTTGATCATCTGCCCGTCGATGAGCGCTGGTGCCTCATCCATTCGACCCACATGAATGAGGAAGAGACCCTGCGCGTCGCGGCGAGCGGGGCGGTGGTCGGCCTGTGTCCGATCACCGAAGCCAATCTTGGCGACGGCATTTTCAACGGCGTCCAGTATCTGAACGCTGACGGACGGTTCGGCACCGGATCCGATTCCAATATTCGTATTGCGCCTTCCGAGGAGTTGCGCCAGCTCGAATACAGCCAGCGTCTGCGCGACGTCTCGCGCGTCATGCTTTCGCGCGACGGAAAATCCTGCGGCCGCACGCTTTACGACGCCGCTTTGCTGGGCGGAGCTCAGGCACTCGGGCGCGCGAGCGGCAGCCTTGAAGCCGGCAAATGGGCGGATATGATTGCCCTTGATGTTGATAACGCAGCGGTTTTAGGCCTTACCGGCGACAGGCTGCTTGACGGCTGGATATTTGCTGGCGACAGAGATGCGGTAAGCGACGTCTGGTCGGCCGGACGCCATGTCGTGCGCGAAGGCAGGCATCGCGATCGCGCTTCGATATTCAAGTCCTACAAGGCGCGCCTCGCGTCGATTCTGGAGAGAGTGTGACGGCAACCGCGCGCAAATCGTTCCACGCGATCAAGGCTGAGATGGCGCGCCGCATTGCAGAGCGCGTCTGGGCGCCAGGCGCGCTGATACCCGGCGAGGAGGTGCTTGCAATCGAGTTTGGCTGTGCCCGTGCCACCGTAAACCGGGCGCTGCAGGAGCTGGCGCGCGGCGGCGTTCTGGTGCGCAAGCGCAAGGCCGGCACGCGTGTTGCGCTGCATCCCATGCGCGAGGCACGTTTCGTCATCCCGATCGTGCGCCAGGAGATCGAGAACAAGGGCGGCGCCTATCAGTTTCGCCTCGTTTCCAATGCCGTGGAAAAGGCGCCGGCATGCGTGACGAAGCGCCTTGGCATCACCAAGGCCAAGGACATGCTGCATGTGCGCTGTCTGCACCTTTCCGATGAAAAGCCCTACCAGTATGAAGACCGCTGGATCAATCTGGACGCAGTGCCGGCCATTCGCCACGAGACTTTCGAGACCGTCAGCCCGAACGAATGGCTTGTCACTCACTCACCGTTTTCGCAGGCTGAAATCGTGTTCCATGCTGGGCTCGCCGACCCGGACGAAGCCGAAATGCTCGATCTTGGCGTGAACGATCCCGTGTTCGTCATTGAGCGCCTGACCTACCTGCCGCAAAAGCCAATCACTTTCGTTCGCATGATCCATCCCGGCTCGCACCGCATGGTGACACAACTCTGATCGGCGCCGCCGCGTCGCTGGAATGCAAATGATCATTGGCGTTTGGTCCCAACTGCACTATTTGAGTCCCCAAGGAACGACAGGGATGGAACTTTAAATGGCAGGCGTGACGAAAGATCAGGTTCTCGAACAGCTGAAGACAGTGACGGGCCCCGATTTCAACAGCAACATCGTCGAGCTCGGCCTCGTTTCGGATATCTTCATTGCCGACAACAAGGTGTTCTTTTCGATCACTGTGCCTGCCGCCCGCGCCCAGGAACTGGAACCGCTGCGGTCCGCCGCCGAGCGCGTCGTCAAGGCGTTGCCCGGCGTTGCCGGTGCAGTCGTCGCCTTGACCGCCGAAAAGAAAGGCGGCCCGACCAGTGATGACGCACCGCGAGCAACGCCGTCACCCCGTCCCGTGCAACGTTCCGCACCTGCCGGGGCCACGCCGCCGCCGCGTGTCCCGGCGCAAGGCGCACAGCCGCACACGCATGGAGCCGCGCCGGTGAAGGCCGGCGTGCCCGGCGTTGGCGCGATCATCGCTGTTGCCTCCGGCAAGGGCGGCGTCGGCAAGTCGACCACCGCGGTCAATCTCGCACTCGGCCTCAGCGCCAATGGCCACCGTGTCGGCATTCTCGACGCTGATATCTACGGGCCGTCCATGCCGCGCCTTCTCAATCTGCATGGCAGGCCGGAAGTGGTTTCCGGCCGGGTGCTGAAGCCGATGGAGGGCTATGGGCTCAAGGTCATGTCGATCGGCTTCCTCGTCGAGGAGGAAACGCCGATGATCTGGCGCGGGCCGATGGTGATGTCGGCACTGACGCAGATGCTGCGCGAGGTGGAGTGGGGCGATCTCGATGTGTTGGTCGTCGATATGCCGCCGGGCACGGGCGACGCGCAATTGACCATGGCTCAGCAGGTGCCGCTTGCCGGCGCCGTCATCGTCTCGACGCCGCAGGATCTGGCGCTGATCGATGCGCGCAAGGGCCTCAACATGTTCAAAAAGGTCGACGTGCCGCTTCTCGGCATCGTCGAGAACATGAGCTATTTCATCGCTCCGGATACCGGAGCGCGCTACGATATTTTCGGCCATGGCGGCGCGCGCAAGGAGGCTGAACGCCTCGGCGTGCCCTTCCTCGGCGAAGTGCCGCTCGTTATGGAAATCCGTGAAACATCCGACAGCGGAAGGCCGGTTGTCGTCAGCAACCCTGATGGCCCGCAAGCCAAGGCCTATCGCGAGATCGCGGCGAAGGTCTGGGACGAGCTGCAGTCGGCCAAGGGCGGACGCACCGCCCCGTCGATCGTGTTCGAGTAAGTCGGTTTCCTTGAGGTCTGCATTAAGGCCGCTCGGTAATGCGGCCTTTGGCGCGGGGATCTCCACGCGCGCCCGCCTCCGCTACAAATTCTCCGCTCATACGCTGCCGCTGCGGGCTCCTCGGGTCAAAACCGAGGGTGCCGGTAGGGCTAAGTTGAAATTCAATTGGGACTTAGAGTGGAGACTAGGCTCTGTATGACCGCCTGGATTTCATCGAAGCTGACCTAGCCGGCGCCGGCCGAGCAAATTATGGGCAATGGAGCAGTTCCGCGCCGCTACGCCACTTCAAAGCTGGAACGCTCAGCCCTTCACGCGCTTCCCGTGCCAGGCAATGTGATCAGCCATGAAGGTTGAGATGAAAAAGTAGGAATGGTCGTAGCCGTCGCGCATATTGAGCGTCAGCGGAATGCTGGCCTTGGCGCAGGCGTCTTCCAGCAGCCAGGGGCGCAGACCATCGTCGAGAAATCCGTCGGCCTTACCCTGGTCGACCAGCAACTCCGCCACACGAGCACCATCCTCAATGAGCGCAACGCTGTCATAGGCCCGCCACGCTGCTTCGTCTGGCCCGAGATATTTCTCGAAGGCAGGGCGCGACCAGCCGGCGACCATGGGCCGCGAGATCGGCGCGAACGCTGAAACGGATTTGAAACGTCCCGCGTGCTTCAGGGCTTGCGTGATCGCGCCATGACCGCCCATGGAATGACCGAATATGCCCTGACGCTCCATATCCACGGGAAAGTTGGCCGCGACCAGCGCCGGAAGTTCGTCGCCGATATAACTTGCCATCCGATAGTTGGTCGACCAGGGCGCCTGCGTGGCGTCGAGATAAAAGCCGGCACCGCTGCCGAATTGCCAGTTGTCTTTTTCGTCCGGCACATTCTCGCCGCGCGGGCTCGTATCCGGGCAGATGATGGCGACGCCGTGTTCGGCTGCGGCGCGGCGATATTCGCCCTTGTCCATGACGTTCTGATGCGTGCAGGTAAGCCCCGAGAGGTACCAGAGGAGCGGCACCGGACCGTCCTTCGCCTGCGGCGGCAGGAATACGGCAAAGGTCATGTCGCATTGGCAGGCTTCGCTGCGATGGCGATAGACGCCCTGAATTCCCTCGAAGGTCCTGGCGGTCGATAGCGTTTCCATGGGTGATCCCGATTTATTGCGGTTGGCCGAGCGCGACGGCGACATTCACCGCGGCTGCGACCAGCACCGTATTGAAGAAGAACGAAACGATGGCGTGGACGAGATTGATCCGGCGCATCTGCGAACTGGTAATCGCGGTGTCGGACGTCTGCGCCGTCATGCCGATAATATAGGAGAAGTAGACGAATTCGATGCCGCCGGGCTCCTTGTCGCCCGGAAAGTCGAGACCGCCGGCGTGGTGGCGCGGCTTGTCCTTCACGCCGTCAGCGTCTTCGTCCGGCTGCCAGTACATATGGGCATAGTGGATCGCCGTCATCATGTGGATCGTCAGCCAGCCGAGCGGGACTGCGAAAAGCGTCAGCGTCAGGTCGAGCGGGTGCTTGTCCTGACCGGAATTGATCAGCGCAAACAGCGAGCCGACGGCGACGAGCACAGTGCAAAAAGTGACTGCGAAGATGATGCCCACAGGCTCGTCCGATTTGGCCGCATTGTTGCGAAGGTAGTCGGGCGTGAGCCTGTGAACCTTGAATGCCGACAGAAGCAGGTAGATGACGAAAAACGCATTGGCGGCAACGACAGCGGCAATGCGCGACGAAAGCAGGAACACCGCAACTGCGAATACGGCGATCCCGACAACGGCGGCAATGTAAAAGGGATTATGTCGTTTCCACATGTGGGGCGGCCTTTTTCGAACGACAGCTAGTCTGTTGCGACCGCACCGGGGCGCTGCATGTCGATATGCGGAATGTCGTCCTCGAGATATTCCTCCGACACCGACACGAAGCCGAAGGATTCGTAGAAACCCTTGAGGTGGCTCTGCGCCGAAAGATTGATCGGGCGTTCGGCATAAAGCCGCTCGCATTGGGCAATGGCCTCGACCAGCAGCCGCTCCCCAAGGCGCTTGCCGCGATGGTCCGGAGAGACGACGACGCGGCCTATTCGAGCCGCCGGCTCGTCCTTTTCCGGCTTGCGGATGCGGGCGCTGCCGACGAGCGTCTTGCCATCCATCAGGCGCAGGTGCAGCGCATCGACATCCTTGCCGTCGAGCTCGGGGTACGGACATTTCTGCTCGACGACGAAGACGTCGACCCGCATCTTGAGCATATCATAGAGTTCGCGCGGGCTGAGTTCGTCCAGCCCGCTGAGGATCACTTTATACGGACCGGGTTCCATCAGAAAGTGACGACCGAACGGATCGACTTGCCCTCATGCATGAGATCGAATGCGGTATTGATTTCGTCGAGCGGCATTGTGTGAGTGATCAACGAGTCGATATCGATCTTGCCCTCCATGTACCAGTCGACGATCTTCGGCACATCTGTGCGCCCGCGCGCACCGCCGAAGGCCGTGCCGCGCCAGTTGCGCCCGGTGACGAGCTGGAACGGTCGCGTCGAAATTTCCTTGCCGGCCTCGGCAACGCCGATGACGATGCTGGTGCCCCAGCCGCGATGGCAGCATTCGAGCGCCTGGCGCATGACATTGGTGTTGCCGGTGGCGTCGAAGGAAAAATCGGCGCCGCCGTCGGTCAATTCCTGGATTGCCTGCACGACCTTGTCATTGCCCACTTCGTTCGGATTGACGAAATCGGTCATGCCGAATTTCTTCGCCATCGCCACCTTACCGGGATTGATGTCGACACCGATGATCTTGTCGGCGCCTACCATGCGTGCGCCCTGGATGACATTAAGGCCGATGCCGCCGAGTCCGAAGACGACGACGTTCGCGCCGGGCCACACCTTGCCCGTATAAATAACCGCGCCGATCCCGGTGGTGACGCCGCAGCCGATGTAGCAGATCTTGTCGAATGGCGCATCCTCGCGCACCCGGGCAAGGGCGATTTCGGGTAGCACGGTGAAGTTGGAGAAAGTCGAGCAGCCCATATAGTGGAAGACCTCACCGCCCTCGCAGGAAAAGCGGCTGGTGCCGTCCGGCATAACGCCTTGCCCCTGCGTCGAGCGGATGGCCGTGCACAGGTTCGAGCGCTGCGAAAGGCACGTCTTGCACTGGCGGCATTCGGGCGTATAGAGCGGAATGACATGGTCGCCGACCTTGAGGGAGGTCACGCCCGCGCCAATCTCGCGCACGATTCCCGCGCCTTCATGCCCGAGGATCGCCGGGAATTTCCCTTCGGAATCAAGCCCGGAAAGCGTGTAGGCATCGGTGTGGCAGACCCCGGTCGCCATGATCTCGACGAGGACTTCACCGGGCTTGGGGCCGCTGATCTCGATCGTTTCGATGGTGAGCGGCTTTTTGGCCTCCCAGGCGACGGCGGCGCGCGATTTCATGAAATTCTCCCTGATGCGTCTCGATCAGCAATGTGATTTGCTTTGGCGCACTATCGGGAAGGGGCACAGGGTCGTCAATCCGAACCGCGACATTTTCCGGGCGGGAAGGCGAAGCTGCCGACCCGCCCGGTCCGGTCTTGTCAGGCCTAGTTGCTTAGGGAGCCCGTCGATGGTGGGAGACTATAGTTCGGATCGTCATAGTACTTGTTGAGTTCAGTCTTGAGTGGCGCGCGCGACTCCTCCGTATTGTAGATCATGTGTCCACCCTCGAACCATTTGACTGGCATGCGGGTCTCAAGGCCGGCGCTAATGAGGTCGAGTTCGGTCTGATAGCCCGGGGTTGCGATATCGTCATATCCATGAAGGGTGAGCAATTTGAGCTTCGGCTCGTAGCGCAGGGCCTCGGTCATGTCGCCAAGGCTTGAAGGCGATACGAATTGGTCACGGTGCTTCCAGTCCCAGGCGTCGTCTTCGTTGGACGTGACATATACCGACCCGGTCTTATAGTTGGTATAGTCGGGGAAGAATGTTTTCGCCTGATTTTCGAAAGCCACGTCGATATAGTCGTCCGCGTTGAACGTGCTCTTCACCGGAACCATCATGCGGGCGTCATACCGGCCCAGCTTGAACCCTGGAACGAGCCCTTCTCGAAATCGTATGGGACGGAAGACAAGCGCATAAACCGGATCTTCTGCCCACGACTTGCTGCCAATTCCGGTCAAGCTGCTCAGTTCAGCAAGAAATGCTTTCCCCTCGTCGGTCGGCGTATAATCTTTCCACTCAACGCCGTAGGCCGCTTCGTACCCGTACTTCGCGGCGATGGGTGCGAACTTCGTCTTGGTATATTCGCGCAGGTAGTCCAGATATTCGCTTCTCGACCTTTTGCCGCGCACCGTGGATTTTCCGAGAGCGTCGGCCACCAGGGCGTAGGAGGGTATAAAGCCTGCGCAACTCGTATAGAACATGGACGGGTCGCAACTTGAATTGTAATTCAGGATCGGCGAGTTCAAAACCAAGCCGGACAACGTTTTGGCTGGCTTGCCCGAAGGATCGGGTTCGAAGCGGCTGACACCGGCCTGTGTCAGGAGATCGGCAACGATCGGCGTGCGTATGCCGCCATAGGATTCGCCATAAAGATATTTCGGAGAGCTCTGTCGGTTGTTGACGTTGACGTAGCGAAGAATGAAATCAGCAACCGACCGAGTATCGCTCTCAATGCCCCAGAAGTCGTTGTTCGTGTGTGGCGCGATGGCGGTTGAATAACCGGTTCCGGCTGGATCAACAAAGACGAGATCGGATTTGTCGAGCAGCGTGATGGCGTTTTCTTCAAACGGCAGGCTTTCGGGTTGCGTCGCAGATGGCATGTTAGGCGCATCCGACTTTATCCGCCAAGGTGCCCATGACCCCAGGTGTAGCCATATTGACGATGAGCCTGGGCCCCCATTCCAGAAAAACGTAACGGGGCGGTTCTCCTTGGGCAGGCCGTCGCGGGTATAGGCTGTATAAAAGATAGCTACCTCAGGCTGGCCTTTCGGTCCCTTGGCGATAAGGTGACCGGCATTGGCAGTAAAAGGCACAGTTTTACCGTCCATTTTCAGCGTGTGGCGTTTCACCGAAGTGGTTTCATTGACAAGTTCGGCAGCGATCGAACCATTGATAGTGGTGTCGTAGACGTTCTTGTCATCGACGACATGATCTGCAGGGGCGAGCACCTGGAACGCTTCTGTCTCATAGCCCGCATTGGCCAGCACTGTTCCCGTCGATCCGGAAAGACCTGCGGCTTTCAGTGCGTCGGCAGCTTTATCAAACTCTCCTCTAAGAACAAGCTTGGCGGCTTCGGCGATTGCCTTCGCCCCATCATCTGCTGATATGGAAGGTGTTGCTGGGACCGTAGGGTGGACTGCCGCCGTTTCGACGGACGGAGCGGTGGTCGTTGGCGAAGAGAATGTTGTCGATTCAGCGGTGTTTTGAGTCTGATCTTTAGCCGAGTTGGAGTCGTCGCATGCGCCAAGCGCTACAAGCCCCATTAAAAGCAGGGTACGATATTTCATTTACTTAAATATTCCCTCTGAAAAGATTTTCTTGAAATGCCGGCGCGAAAAATCTGCCTACCGCAACGGTTGCACTATTTTCGAAACAGCAAATTATGACAATTAGACGAACGTCTAAAAGGTGCGAACCCGGCCGGATATTCTCCAATGGAGAGTGCGATCATGCGCACCAATTGCCCTTTGCTGGACTTTCCATTGAAACGCTGTCAATTCGCTTTAGCAACACTGCGGGACGCGTCCATTGAAACAACTGCCACCCCTCCCTGTCACCGAAATTCTGCCCGCGCTCGATGATGCGCTGGCGCATGGAAGCGCGGCCGTACTCGTTGCCCCTCCCGGCGCGGGCAAGACCACGCTCGTGCCGCTGCACCTGCTTGGTGCATTATGGCGGGGGGATGGCACGATCGTACTGCTTGAGCCGCGCCGCCTCGCTGCCCGCGCTGCCGCGAACCGTATGGCGAGCCTCCTTGGCGAGAGTGTGGGTCAAACCGTCGGCTATCGCATGCGGCTTGAAAACAAGGTCTCGGCGAAGACGCGCATACTCGTCGTGACGGAAGGTGTGTTCGCTCGCATGATCCTCGATGACCCGGGGCTCTCGGGAACCTCCGTCGTGCTTTTCGATGAGTTTCACGAGCGTAGCCTCGATGCGGATTTCGGCCTGGCCCTGGCGCTCGATATACAGGCTGCATTGCGGCCCGACCTGAAGCTTCTGGTGATGTCGGCGACGCTCGACGGCGCGCGCGTGGCCAAACTCCTCGGCAGTGCACCGGTCCTCGAAAGCGAGGGCAGGTCCTTCCCCGTCGATATCCGCTATCGCGAGCGCAAGCCCGATGAAAAGATCGAAGATGCAATGGCGCGGGCGGTGCGGGACACGCTCGCCGGGGAGAGTGGCAGCATTCTCGCTTTCCTCCCCGGACAACGCGAGATCGAACGGACCATCGCAGCGCTTGAGGGGCGTGTTTCGGCGGACACCTTTGTCACGCCGCTCTATGGCGCGCTCGAGGGCCGTGATCAGGATGCTGCCATCAGCCCGCCGCCTCCCGGCAAACGCAAGGTGGTGCTCGCGACGTCGATTGCCGAAACCTCCATAACGATCGATGGCGTGCGCGCCGTTATCGACAGCGGCCTGGCGCGGCTGCCGAAATTCGAACCGGCGACCGGGCTCACCCGGCTCGAAACGGTGCGGGCGTCGCGCGCTGCCGTCGAGCAACGTGCTGGGCGTGCCGGACGCACGGAGCCCGGCGTTGCATTGCGTCTATGGCGTGCCGAACAGACTGCGGCACTCGAAGCCTTCTCGCCGCCCGAAATACTGGAGGCTGATCTTTCCGGCCTTGTCCTCGATTGCGCCGCCTGGGGCGTAACTAACCCAGCCAGCCTTTCATTCCTCGATTTGCCGCCGGCGCCCGCGGTTAAAGAAGCAAAGGCGCTGCTCAACGAACTTGGCGCGCTCCACGATGATCGCATCACGCCGATGGGCGAGGCTATGCGCAATCTCGCTTTACCCGTCCGCTTGGCCCATATGGTGCTCGCGGCACGTGAGCGCGGGCAAGGCATGCGCTCTGCCGAAATCGCTGTGCTTTTGACGGAGCGCGGCCTTGGCGGCAACGACGTCGACATCGAAACGCGACTGGCGCGCTTTGAACGTGAGCGCGGCGATCGGGCGGCACGCGCGCGCGGACTGGCGAAACGCCTCGCTGGCAAGGATACAGGCCGGGCAGATGCGCAGGAGAGTGCCGGGCGGCTTCTCATAGACGCTTACCCGGACCGTGTCGCCAAGGCGCGCGGCAATGGCCAGTTCACGCTCGCCAATGGCCGGGGCGGCGAACTCGACCCCGTCACCTCGCTGGCAAAATCGCCATGGCTCGTCGTCGCCGATCTTGCGGGGCGGGCGGGCCGTGCACGCATTCTTTCGGCAGCGGAAATCTCCGAATCGGACATACGCGCCGCCCTCGGCGATCGCATCGTCAATGGCAGGCAGGTCAGTTATGACCCGGCCCGCAACGCTTTGCAGGCGCGCGAAATTACGCGTATCGGCGCCCTCGCGTTGTCAGAGAAGACCTTGCCGGCGCCGACTGGCGAAGAAGCCGACCGAGGCGTCATTGCCGCCGTCAGGGACCACGGCCTCGACATCCTGCCATGGTCCAGGGAAGCGGCGATCCTGCGGCGTCGCCTCACTTGGCTGCATCAGGGTCTTGGCGATCCTTGGCCGGCGATGGACGATGCGTCGTTGCAAGCAAACCTCGAAGACTGGCTGTTGCCTTATCTCAAGGGAACGGCTCAGCTCGGCCAGATATCGGGACATGCGATTGCCGAGGGGCTGCGTGCGCTGGTGCCTTATGATTTACAGCGAAAGATCGATGCCTTGGCGCCAACCCATTTCGAGGTGCCGACCGGGTCGAATATCCCGATCCGCTATGAGGCGGAAGCGCCTGTGCTCGCCGTGCGCGTGCAGGAATTGTTCGGGCTCCGGGCACACCCGGCCATCGCCAGCGGAACGGTGCCGCTCCTGCTGGAGCTGCTATCGCCGGCCCATAGGCCAATCCAGATCACCCGCGATCTACCGGGCTTTTGGAAGGGCTCCTGGGCCGATGTGCGCTCCGACATGCGTGGCCGCTACCCGAAGCATGTCTGGCCGGACGACCCCGCCAATGCGGTGCCCACTGCCCGCGCGAAACCGCGGGGAACCTGAGCGGTCACAACCAACGATTAACGCTGAAGCGGGCTCGCAGGAATCATGTTTCCATTTGCGTGAGCTTTGTTCTAAATCACCGGCATGGTCCAGGATTTCCAGACACGCTCATCCTATCTCTCGCGCCGGCTCCGGCTGACGACGCTGATACGGCTGCGCTGGCTTGCGGTGGCAGGACAGAGCATCGCCGTGCTCTTCGTCGCGCTCTATTTGAAGTTTCCGTTTCCCGTCAGCATATGCTTTGCGCTGATCGCCTGCTCGGCCTGGCTGAACCTTCTCATGTCGTTCCGCTATCCGATAAATCATCGCCTTGAACCGCGGGCGGCCATCACCGTGCTTGCCTTCGACATATTGCAGGTGGCGGGACTGCTTTACATGACCGGAGGGCTGCAGAACCCCTTCGCCGTGCTGATGATTGTTCCGGTCATCATCTCTGCGACGTCGCTGCCGGCCTATGCAACGACCGCACTTGGCCTTTTGGTAACGGCCTGCGCAACGTTGCTCGCCTATGTCTACCTGCCCTTGCCCTGGTATGAGGGCGAGACGATGCAACTGCCCTTCGTACTGATCGCCGGCGTCTGGTGTTCGGTCGTTTCGGCTCTGGCATTCACCGCGGTCTATGCCTACCGCGTCGCCGAGGAAGCCCGTCTCCTCGCCGATGCGCTCAACGCCACCGAACTCATCCTGCAGCGCGAGCAGCATCTCTCCGCGCTCGATGGACTCGCCGCCGCTGCCGCGCATGAGCTCGGCACACCGCTGGCAACCATCGCGCTCGTTGCCAAGGAGATGGAGCGCAGTCTCAAGAAGGATGACCGGTTCGCCGAGGATATCGAGCTTCTACGCTCGCAGACCGAGCGTTGCCGCGAAATTCTCAAGCGGCTGACGAGCCTGTCGTCGACCAGTGAAGAGCACATGTCGCGCCTCAAGATTTCCTCGCTGATCGAGGAGGTCATCGAACCCAATCGCAATTTCGGCATCAACATCGTGGTGTCGAAGATGCGCGGCGAAGGCAATGAGCCGGTTATCCGCCGCAATCCCGGCATCATCTACGGTCTTGGCAATCTCGTCGAAAATGCCGTCGATTTCGCCCGCGAAACCATCAACGTCAATTGGGGCTGGAGCGACAGGACCGTCGAGATCGTCATCAGCGATGACGGCAAGGGTTTTGCTCCCGATATTCTCGACCGCATCGGCGAGCCGTACACCACGGGCCGCGACCGCGCGATCAACGAGCATGGCGGCGGTCTCGGCCTTGGCCTCTTCATCGCCAAGACATTGCTCGAACGCTCAGGCGCGACAATTACCTTCCGCAATCGCAACGATCCGGGGCAGGGGGCAGAAGTCGTTGTTATCTGGCCTCGCCATCAATTGCTTACTGACGGATAATCTTTGACTTTTTGTTCATTGCGAACCATTAACATCCATATTTACAGTGAATGAGCAGGAATACCTGATGGAAAACACGGATCAGGACGATATTGAAGCGATCGGCGGCGATCGAACACTTCTTCTGGTCGATGACGACAAGCCCTTCTTGCAGCGGCTGGCACGCGCCATGGAGTCACGCGGCTTCGTTGTCGCCATTGCCGATTCGGTCGAGGCCGGTCTTGCGAGCGTCAAGGTCAATGCGCCGGCCTATGCGGTCGTCGATATGCGCCTTGGCGACGGCAACGGCCTTGATATTATCGAGGCGATACGCGCCCGCCGCGAGGATACGCGCGCGATCGTCCTGACCGGCTATGGCAATATCGCGACCGCGGTAAACGCCGTCAAAATCGGGGCGATAGACTATCTTTCGAAGCCTGCCGATGCTGACGAGGTCTTTGCCGCGTTGACGCGCCGAACAGGTGAAAAAGTTGCGCCGCCAGAAAATCCGATGTCGGCCGACAGGGTGCGCTGGGAGCATATTCAGCGGGTCTATGAAATGTGCGACCGCAATGTTTCGGAAACGGCGCGCCGGCTTAACATGCATCGCCGCACGCTGCAGCGGATCCTCGCCAAGCGCGCCCCGCGTTAGATCGTGGTGACGATTAAAACATTTACTGCTTCTACAGCAATCCGAAACGAAACGCTTTATTCCACGTCGGTCTCGGGCAGCTCGATGCCGGCGAGTTCCGCGAGTGTCATGCGCGCAGCGCTGACCCGCGCAAACCGCAGGGTCATGGCTTTGCGCGTAGCGCCGGGCAATCTGTGCTCGGGGGCGTCGCGAATGATCTCGGCGCCATAGCCGTCCGAAAGGATGAATCCGCAATCGTCCGGAAAAATATCGGCGGGAACGCCGGGGTGGGTCGCGAAGAACAGCCGGTCGCAATGCTGGCGGTAAACCGGCCATTTGCGATCGACCCGGAAATCCTCGATCGAGGATTTGATCTCGACGATCCAGATTTCACCACTGCGCGTCAGAGCAACGAGATCTGCGCGCCGGCCCGAGGCGAGCGGCAGTTCCGGCATGACCGCGAGGCCGAGTTCAAGGAACAGCCGCTGCACCCCGCGGCGCACCATCATGGCGTTTTCCGACTGGCGGCCATCTATCAAGGGGCTTGTCTGACCTAGGGAGACGAGTGGCATAAACGAGACAATACCGACAAAACTGCAACCATGGGTAGGAAAACCAATCGCCAGGTTGAGCAAAACATGGTTAACGAAACACTGCGCTTTACAGTTAATCAGGCATTAACAATATTGGCGCAAGAGAGGCAACAGCTAAACCAAACGCCGATTCGCGCACAATTATTCACTGGGGTGACCATGCAACTGAAGACTATCGTCCTTGCGGTTGGACTGATGAGTGCAACCGCCTTGACCGGTTGTTCGACAATCGGGCTCAGCTATTCGACCGCGTCCTATAACTCCGTCGTCGACGCGGGATACGTCATTCCAGCGGTCCCGCGCACCAAGATCCCGCCGCAATATCTGCGCCAGGAAGTCAATTATGACGGGGGCGAAGCGCCGGGAACGATCATTGTCGATACCAAGGCAAAATACCTCTACTACGTCCTCGGCGACGGCCGCGCCATGCGCTACGGTATCGGGGTCGGCAAGCAAGGATTCGAATGGTCAGGCAGCGCCCGTATTGCCTTGAAGCGCGAATGGCCGACATGGACCCCTCCGAGGGAAATGATCGCGCGCCAGCCGAAGCTTGCCGAGTTCCGCGACGGCATGGATCCAGGCCTGAGCAATCCTCTCGGCGCCCGCGCCCTCTATCTGTTCAACAAGGGCGGCGACACCGGCTATCGCCTGCATGGCACACCGGAATGGTGGTCGATCGGCAAGGCGATGTCGTCTGGCTGCATCCGACTGATGAACCAGGACATTATCGACCTCTACAATCGCGCCGAAGTTGGCGCCAAGGTCATCGTCCGCTAGCATTCTCCGGCATATAAAAAGTGAAGGGCTCCGACATGGTCGGAGCCCTCCTTTTTTGTCCAGCGAACGCTTTGTGCGTCAGTTGAGGGCGCACTCCTTCTCCGGCTTCAGCCGCGGCGTCTGTGTGCCGTCCGGTGCGAAGGATGGCGGCAGCAGCGCGGCAGGTGGGTTTGAACCCCAGCAACTTGGCTTGTCGCTCAACGTGAACTCCAGGCGCGCACCCGACGATAGTTTGTCGAAATCGATCCATGGGCTGTCATGGGATGCGCCATTCACCGTCAGTTTCTGGATATTATTTGAGCGGGGTCTTGTCGGCCGTGATCGTGACGATCTTACCGTTGCCGAGCTTGATCCGCGCCTCGGGGAAGATCGGGCTGTGCAGGGCGAAGCCGGGTACAGCCGGTATTTCCGGATAAAGCCCGAGTGCGCCCCAGATGTAGACGCCGGACATGGCGCCTTCATCGTCATTTCCCGGCAACCCCGAAGGTGAAACCGCGAACTGCTCGTCAACGATGCGCCGGACCAACGCCTGCGTCTTGTATGGCTGGCTCGTCCAGTTGTAGAGCCACGGTGTAAGGAAGCCCGGTTCGTTGCCAATCCACATTCTCGCAGGCTGATAGCTCCAGCCGCCATTGAGGTTCTTTGTGAACTCATCCAGGCGGGCAATCCCATCCTTCTCCGTGCCCTTGTTCTTGTCCGTATCGATCACCAATCTGGCGAGCATGCCGCGAATGTCGTGCGGAACCATGAAGGTATATTGCTCGGCATTACCCTCGCGGTAGTCATTATCCCAGGTCGATACCGGCAGGTACGGCCCCCAGGTCCCGTCCTTGTTGCGCGGCTGCAACTGCGGATAGGGCTGCCCAGCCACACTGCGCCAGTTCGGGTTGAACAGGTTGGCCCAGTTGCCGGAACGTTTCATCAGCGTCTTCGGCTCGTCTGCTGCGGCTCCAGCGACGATCTGCGGATCCGTTGCAGCGATGCCGCTCGCGTATCGAGAGACGGCAAAGTCGGTGCTGGCATATTCCATATTCGTCGACGTCGCCTGATATTCGCCGCCGCCCTTGGCCAGATAGCCAAGTTCGATGTAACCGGTGAGTCCCGGCAGGTTAGTCGTCGTCCGGCATCTTGTGGCGCGGCCAAACGCCGTATCGAGCATGATCTTGCGCGCCTTCTGCCGGTCGAAGCCTGCTGCGCCGAAGGCGTTCGACTGAGCAACGATAATCGATGCGCCATCACCAGGCATGATGTTGCTGCTGGTATTTCCCTCCGCCCACATCGGGAAAGTCCCGCCGCAATCTTCCGCGTCGAAAACGAGCGACTGCATCATGTCGCCGACATCATCGGGCGCAAGCAGAGCCTGAAGCGGCGCAAGCGACCTGTAGGTGTCCCAACTCGAAAAGGTTGTTATATTGGACATGGCCTTCGGGGGCCTTTTTCGTGGTGCCGGCGTCATTGAAACTGATGTACTCGCCGTTCACATCGCTGAACACGGACGGCGCCAGAAAGGCATGATACATGGCCGTATAGAATTTCGTCTTTTCGTCTTTGGTCCCACCGTCGACCTGGATTGCATTCAGGCGCTTGTTCCATGCCGCATCCGCTTGCTCACGGGCCTGTTCAAACGTGAGGGCCCCGCCCTCCGTTTCGAGGTTGGCCATGGCATTGGCGATGCTGACATAGGATATAGCGGCCTTCATCAGCGCCTTGACCGGAGCGGAGGGCGAGGGCGCCGGGAAGGCAAGGGTAACACTGTTGCCGCTTTGCACGGCGGTGAAGGCCCGGTCGAGCGTTGCGTAGAAATATATCTTATAACTTTTTCCGCTGCCGCAGAACCCGCCTCCCGTTGCATAGCCGGAGACGGTGCGGTCGGCTTCGCTGACCGCGATGGTTAAAGACGATCCGGTGTAGTTTGTGCTGGCCTTAATTTTCAAGAGCGCAGGCTTGCCCTCGGGATAGGTAAAGCGACCCAGTCCACTGCGCACTGTACTTGTCAGTTCTGTTCGAATGGCATTCGACATTTTGACAGAGTAGTACCCGGCCCTTGCGACCTCGTCATTATGGCTGAAGGGAATAGTACCTTCTTTTGCGTCGATCTGCGGCATGATTGGAATCGCGCCGCCGGAAGGACAACCGACGCCGCTGAGATGTGTCAGGCTGAAGCTGTTGATCGATGCTTGGGGGTAGTGATAGCCGGGCGGGCTCCATGTTCCTGGAACTGCCGGGGTGTCGGGACCCCAAGCAATCATTCCGAATGGAGCATTTGCCGAAGGCGTTGTGAACCCGCCAAGCAGGTCTTCCGTGCTTCCGGTATCGGTCGGAGGCACCTGCCCGGTTCATCGGATCGACGAACTGGGTCAGTGCCATGTCCGATTGATCGGGATTTCGCAACGCCATCTCGATTTCGGTCAGGCGCGCCAGGATGTTCTTCAACGTTGCCGGATCGCCCGCAGGTTTGGCTGCAAGATCCTTCTGCAACTGCGTGAGCGTCGCTTGTATCGTCTTGATGGCTTCCGGATCACCGCTTGGTTTCGCAGCAAGGTCCTTTTGAACCTGGGCAAGCGCATCCTGCAGTGCTTTGACAGCCGCTGGATCGCCGCTTGGTTTTGCCGTGAGATCCATCTGTAGCTGTGTAACGGTGGTCTGCAGCGTCTTCAACGTTTCCGGATCGCCCGCAGGTTTCGCTGCGAGGTCTTTCTGAATCTGGGCAATTTTGTCCTGAAGCGCCTCGACCGCTTTCGGATCACCGGCAGGTTTGGCCGCAAGGTCGTTCTGCAATTGCGTCAGCGTCGCCTGCAGCGCCTTGATAGCCTCAGGATCGCCGTCAGGTTTGGCCGCAAGTTGTGCCTGCATCTCGGTGATGATGGTCTGCGCGTGCTCCAGTTCGGCAGCGCCTTGCGTTAGCGTTGTGCCCAAACTGCCGGCCGCCGCCTCGAGCTTGCTCTGGCCATCCTTCAGGCCTTGAATCTCGCCGGCCTGCTGGGCAATCGTCTG
Organism: Phyllobacterium sp. YR620; assembly: GCF_900104165.1. Classification (NCBI taxonomy): domain Bacteria; kingdom Pseudomonadati; phylum Pseudomonadota; class Alphaproteobacteria; order Hyphomicrobiales; family Phyllobacteriaceae; genus Phyllobacterium; species Phyllobacterium sp. YR620. The sequence continues at coordinate 41,930 of NZ_FNJP01000002.1, read as the reverse complement.
TTCGAAACTGCTCGTGTCGTTGTTGCTGTCTGTCTTGCGGTCGTTATTGCAACCTGCCAACAACGATACGCCAACCAGACCCGCCGCGAGTGCGGTCCGTGATTTCATAATTTCCTCCCAATGACTTAAATATGATGTGCAACGATCAAAACCGCCGGCTCCATCTCCGGACAACGTCCATATGTTTGCCGGCGCGAAATCTGCGCAGCTGCCGGTGGCGAATGAAGGAGGGGAGGGCCCCTCGACTCGCTCGCGGCAGAATTGCCGAGATCGACGCGGCGATCGCCGTTCCGAGGCTGTACGGGTGGAGGCGTCATTGCAGTGCCATACCGGCGTGACGACCGGAGCGCATCTGGCCGCCTTTCAAGCTCGGCCTGAAAACCGTCCCAGGCGATCACCGCCGGAACCGCGATCGTGAAATCCGGTTGCTTGCCATTCTCGCAGGCATCGCGCAAGACGGAGGACGTTCAAATCGGCATCCATATTTGATACCGGCCCCGGTATTGACGCCAAGTACAGTGAGGCCGTTTTCCAACGTTTCTATCGCATTGACAGCCAGCAAACCGAGGACGCGGGGCTAGGGGTAGCGAAGGTATCAGCTTTTGTGGATCGCCTCTCAGCAACGATTCTGTTGAACGCGGGATACGAAGTTGGAGGGCTCCGCGTTGACGTCGGATTGCTTAAGGGAGCCGCCAATCGGGTCTAAAAGACGATGCTTGGCAGTGCTTTTCCAGCCTTCGAGCAGTTAAGGATATCGTTTCACTTCACGCGACAGGTTTTAGTTTCTTTGTACCTCGTCGTGCCAGGAGATTGGCAACCACGAGCAGGATGATCGAAAGCAGCATCATCAGCGTGGCGGCGGCGGTGATTGCCGGGCTCAGACGTTCGCGCAGGCCGATAAACATTTCGAGCGGCATCGTTCGCTGATTTGCGCTGGCAAGAAACTGGGCAACAACGACTTCGTCGAATGAAGTGACGAAGGCAAATGCCGCCCCAGAGAGGACACCCGGCAGGATCAAGGGAAGCATGATCCGGTAGAATGCGACCATAGGCTTCGCTCCGGCAATCGATGCGGCGCGCATGAGGCTGCGGTCAAATCCCGTGAGGCTCGCGCCCACTGTTACTACCACAAAGGGACTGGCGAGTGCGGTGTGGGCGAGGATGATTCCAAGATAGGTGCTGGCCAATCCAACGCGCGCATAGAAGAGATAGGAGCCGACAGCTGTGATGACAACCGGCACGATCAGGGGGGAGATAACCAGCGGCATGATAATCCTCCGCGCTGGAAATCTCTCGCTTGATAGAGCGATCGCAGTCAACGTTCCGAGTGCTGTAGCGAGCGCGGTTGTGCCGAAGGCGATGATGAGGCTGTTGCCAATGGCCGTCTGCCAGCGGTCCGTGCCGAGAACTACCTCGTACCACCGGGTGGAAAACCCCTCCAGCGGAAACACGAAGAACGCTCCGCTGTTAAATGAAAGCGGTACCGGAATGAGGATCGGCACCATCAGAAAGGCGATGACGAGCGCAGCCCACAGCCAAAGCAACGTTACCCGTATTCGTTCACCAATTGTAGGATAGGGAGACAACAGCATGATCACACCGGCTTTAAGCGATCGAGACCGAGCATGCGGGCGAACACCGCGTAAAGTCCCAAGGTGAAAACGAGGAGGATGAAACTGAGCGCTGCAGCCATCTCCCAGTTCAGCTCGACATTGACGTAGTTCGCAATGAAATTGCTGATCAGCTGGTCCCCAGCTCCACCGACAAGGGCGGGAGTGATGTAGTACCCGAGGCAAAGAATGAACGTCAGGAGACAGCCCGCCATAATGCCGGGCACTACCTGTGGGAGGTAGACGCGCAGGAATGACGTCAATGGCCGGCCGCCGAGGGAATAGGCCGCCCGCATCTGCGATGGCTGGATCGTGCGCATCACGCTGTAGATGGGCAGCAGCGTGAATGGCAATTGGATGTGGGTCATGGCAACGATGAGACCAAGCCGGCTGTACATCAGATCAAGCCTTGTGCTCGTCACGCCGAGCCATAGGAGAGTGTCGTTGATCAGGCCGAATTTCTGCAAGAGCACCGTCCAGGCTGCCGTCCGCACCAGAATTGATGTCCAGAACGGCAGCAGCACGGCGACAATCAGAATTGCTCCTACGGTCTTCGGCACGCTGGCGATCAGGTAAGCAAGAGGAAATCCCAGAATGAGCGTCGCGAGCGTGACTGTCGCCGCGACGAGGAACGTTCGCGCAAACACGCGCAAGAATATCGCCTGTTCCAGCGGTACGCGTTCGATGCCGCCATCGACGTTCCAGCGAAGGTCGACCGCGCTCAGGAGGTAGAATGAGGTGAGGGCGTGTCTTCCTCGTTCTATCGTCGCCCATGTGCCTGGGCTGGTCCAGAACGGGACGGATTTGATTACGGATACTGTGTCGGTGATACCTTCTTTGTCGAGCGAGCGGGCGGTCCTAAGGATCTGGCTTCGCGCGCCAGGCAATCGGGCATTGAGGCTCTTGGCGAATTCCGCGAGATTTCCCCTTTGTTGATTGGCTTTCAGATCGGCAGCTAGCGCTTCGAAGGTCTTGTCGTCGGGAATTCCGCTGCCGCTCCAGCTCTGCATTGCAGCACTCGTGAGTGGCAAGGCATTGGCGATCGTCGGATCATAGACTGCCCGCGACAGGAGAATGGCGATGGGGATGCCAAAGCTCAAAAGCAACAAGACCAGGAGCGGTGTGGCGAGCGCGAACGACCGCAGCCGTTCGCGTGCCTGAGAGCGCCGGATCGCGGCCGCCACCGACTTGGTATCGGCTGCATTCGGATTAGTTCGAATGAACTGCTTGTGATCCATGTTGGTGGGCTGGGCCGTGGACATTGGACTATTGGGCCAGCCAGGCGTTGAAGCGCTTGACCAGATCCTCGCCATAGTCGCCCCAGAATTCCGTATCTGCGACGAGATATGTTTTCATGTGGTCGGGCGCATTCGGAAGCTTGGGCAACGCATCCTCGGCCACGAACTCGGTGGCGTCGGCCCTTACCGGCCCGTAGGTTATATAGCTTGCGAGCTTGGCGTTGTTCTCGGGCTTGCTGATGTAGGCGAGATATTGATAGGCAAGCTCCGGGTTCTTCGCGCCTTTTGGAATGCTGATCATGTCGTATTCAAGGATCTGGCCGTTCCAGACAATTTTGAATGGCTTGGAATCGGTGTCGATCGCGTTTTGGATGCGGCCGTTCCATGCCGTCGTCATGACCACCTCTTTCGAGGCAAGCAATTGCGCAGGCTGCGCGCCGGCATCCCACCAGACGATATCGCCCTTTATCGTATCCAATTTCTTGAACGCACGATCAACCCCTTCGGGCGTGGCCAAAACCTCATAGACCTTGTCAGCCGGAACACCATCCGCCATCAGCGCCCATTCGAGATTCTGCGCCGGGAATTTTCGCATCGCGCGCTTACCGGGGAACTTGGAGGTGTCGAAGATGTCGAGCACCGATGTCGGCGCTTCCTTCAGGACATTCGGATCATAGGCAAGGATGTCGCCATAGGCGTCCAGTCCGACACCGCACTTGAGGGCGGAGCCCTCAATGAATTTGGACTGGTCGGCAATCTTTGAATAATCGAGCGGCTCGAGAATGCCGGCGTCGCAACCCTGGAGAACCGTGGCCGTCTCAACGGTGACGAGATCGATCGGCACATTGCCCGTATCGACCATGGCTTTGACCTTGCCGAGATCACCAAGATATTCCTGCTCCACGATCTTGATGCCGGTTTCCTTACTGAAGGGTTCGAACCAGGCCTTGCGCTGCGCGTCCTGCCACGCACCGCCACTGGCCATGATCGATAATTCTTCGGCAATTGCGGATTGACTGAAGAGTGCGCAGACGGCGACCGTCGCCAAGGCAACGGAATGGAAAGAATGGCGTTTCATGGGTTCCTCTCTTGTTCTTGGTTGAGCTCTTCGACCTACTGCTGTGGCGGAAATGCGCGGCAATCCCTGTGCGACCAACCGAGCGAGATGGGTTGACCCTCTGGCGTTGTGGTTTCGGGACCGACTTTCACGCTCAGCAACTGACCATTGTCGAGCCGTGCCAGGAGCCGCAGATGATCGCCGAGATAGATTCTTCCTTCGACGGTCGCTTCGAACGCGTTCTCCTCGTTACCGTCCGCGGCAATCCGGATGCATTCCGGGCGGATGGCGACCTGGCACGGGGTTCCGTGTATCCCAATGTCGATTGCCGTCGCGCGGATGTGGCCGCCACCCTTGAGGGCCACGTGGCAAATATCGCCCGCCACCTGTTCGACAACGCCTTCAAGCGTATTGTTCTCGCCGATGAAGCTTGCCACGAAGGGGCTCTCCGGCCGGTTATAGAGACTGTCCGGCGTGCCGATCTGAGCGATGCCACCGTTGTTGAACACAGCGACGCGGTCTGACATCGTCAGGGCTTCGCTCTGGTCGTGGGTCACGTAAACGATGGTCACGCCCAGCATGGAATGAAGCTGCTTGATCTCAAGCTGCATGTGTTCGCGCAGCTTCTTGTCGAGCGCTCCAAGCGGTTCGTCCATCAGCACAAGACTCGGCTCGAACACCAGAGCGCGGGCCAGTGCCACCCGCTGCTGTTGTCCGCCCGAAAGCTGACCAGGCCGCCGGTCGCCAAACTTTCGTAACTGGATCATATCCAGTGCCTTATCAACGCGGCTGGTTACTTCGGCCTTCGAAAACTTGCGCACGGATAGCGGGAATGCGACGTTTTCCTCAACGGTCATATGCGGAAACAGCGCATAGTTCTGGAAGACCATACCAATGTTGCGTTCATAGGGCGGACGACGATCCACAGACTGCCCGTCCAACATGATACTGCCATTGGTTGGCCGCTCGAAACCCGCCAGCATGTTCAGCGTGGTCGTTTTGCCGGAGCCCGAGGGGCCGAGCAAGGTAAGGAACTCGCCTTTAGCCACATGCATGTTGAGCCGTGTTACTGCAAAGGTGCGGCCGTCGTAGGACTTCTCGACGTCAATGAATTCGACAAAGCGATCGGCTTCTTGCGATTCACTCTGCGCAGTCACAGTTTCGAACTGTCTATTTGCGTGGGCGACTATCATAGGTCACCAGTGTCACTGTGCGACGTCCACGCATTAGCTGACGGCGTTGGCGTTTGTTCAAGCAACCAAGGGCTTGGGCTCATCTGCTCCTCCTCACGGGACCGTTGAACTTATATGATCATACAATCAGCCGATTGGGCGATAATGAACCATACAAATTGGATGTCAAGATCTCATTGTGTGGGATTTTTGTATAAAATTGGAGCTGCTCCGGAATTATCCTACGTAAATTCGATTGTTTGGGCATTTATCGTATGGTACAAGCCGGATGTTAACCGCACGGAATGGCGCGATAGATGATGCAAGACTTGCAGCTTACCGGGGGACAGGGGCCGGTTTATCGTCGGCTGGCAGATGCCATAGCCGAGCGCATTGCGAGCGGTCTGCTCGCTGCCGGCGAGCGATTGCCGCCCCAACGCGAGATCGCCCAAAGCCTTGGAATCAACGTAACAACCGTAACGCGGGCTTTCTCCACGCTTCAGGAGCGCGGGCTCATCGATGCAAGGCCAGGCAGGGGCATGCTTGTCGCGGATCAGAAGAGCGGCGTTGGTCCCGGCTTCGTTTCGGCCCCAAACGAAGAGGCGGGTGTTGTCGACCTGTCGATCAACCGGCCCGCCACAAACGCCTATCTCGACGTGTTCACGGCGCTTCTCCCCCGACTTTCCAAGAACCGCCACTATGCTGCAATTCAGGACTACCACCCAGCCGAAGGCCCCCTTTGGGCCCGAACCGCTGTTGCGGAATGGCTGAAGTCGGTCGCAGGGGATGGCGATCCCGGAAGAGTTGTATTGACAATCGGTGCCCAGCACGCCCTTGACTGCGTTCTCAGTGCGGTGGCGCAGAAAAGTGATGTCATTCTGGCTGACGAGGTGACTTATCAAGGCATTAACGCCCTTTGCCGCTCGCATGGTCTCGACCTGAAGGGACTCGCGATGGACAAAGGCGGGCTTCGCCCCGATGCTTTCGAAGCTGCATGCGCGCAATGGCGTCCGAGAGCAGTCTTCCTGGTGCCCAGCCTGCACAATCCCACGACTATAACCCTCTCGGAAGAACGGCGCTGGAACATTGTTGAGATAGCACGCCGGCACAATGTGCTGATCATCGAAGATGATGTCTACCGCCCGCTTCTCGGCGATTCCCCACCATCGTTCGCTAGTCTCGAACCGGAACTAACGGTTTATATTGGTGGTTTTTCCAAGTGTGTCGCACCGGGATTGAGGTTTGGCTTTGTCATCGGTCCGCGGTTCATGATGGGGCAAGTGGCGGCGGCGCTTCGGATCAATTGCTGGAGCGTTAATCCGATGGCAGCTCTCATCGCGACCATTCTTCTCGAAGAGGGCACTGCCGTCGAAATCATCGAGGCCCAGAAAGCGGAGCTTTCACAACGGCAGCGTATCCTGATTGAAATACTGGGTAGCTTCGACCTTCAGACCGATGTGACCTCAACCCATGCATGGCTGCACCTGCCCGAACCATGGCGCGGTGCCGGCTTTGCCCGCACCTGCCTGCAGCGAGGCGTTGGTGTCTTGCCCGGCGATGCCTTTGCAGTCGGACGCGAACCCGTGCAACACGGTGTCCGCATCAACATTGGGGCGGCGCGATCGCGGGATGACCTCCGGCGTGCCCTGAAGACAATGCGTGAATTGCTGGAAGCGGGCCATCTGCAGATTCCGGGCTTTGTCTAGGGGTACCCAGTGAGCGAGCGAAAAAGCGTTGAAATCGCAATCATTGGCGCTGGCGTCATTGGGCTCTCCATTGCGTTGAGGCTTGCGTCCCAAGGGCGGGAGGTCGTTCTCATCGATCCGAACGAACCCGGCTCCGGAGCTTCGTTCGGCAATGCGGGTACATTTGCAGACTATGCCTGCGTGCCGGTGGGCAACCCGGACATTCTCAAAAACCTGCCGCAGCTGCTACTCAATGCTGACAGCCCATTTTCGCTCCGTTGGGCCGCACTGTTCCAACTTTCACCTTGGCTTATCCAGTTTGTCCGGGAATCTTTGCCACGGGCCGCGCGCGCCAATGCCATCGCGCTGGCGGGTATCCTTTCCGAAGCCTTACCGGCATGGGAAGAATTGGCCGTCGAAGCGCACGCCGAGCCTTTGATGCGCCGGAACGGGTGTCTTTATTTACAGCAGAACAGAGGCAACCGTTCTACCGGGTCGTGGGCTCACAAGATCCGATGCGACCTTGGCATGCGTCAGGAAACACTCAGCGCAGAGGAAGTGGCCGCGATGGAGCCGACTCTTCCACGGTTCGAGGGCTCCGGCATCTTCTTCCCCGAGTCGATGAATGTCACTGATCCGAGCGCATTGATGGAGAAACTTCTTGCTGCAGGGCGATCCAAGGGCATGGGCGTTCAAAGATCGCGAGTAGCTAAACTCAAAATCGATGGGGATTGGACGCTTCTTAGTGGCCCCAACCTTCAACTAAGGGCAAAGACCGCAGTGATTGCTACTGGCGCTTTTTCCAGGGACCTTGCCTTCCAGGCTGGGGACAGGATTCCGCTGGAAACCGAACGTGGTTATCATCTCGAATATGCAACCGAAAGCCCGCTGCTCCAGCGTCCCGTGTGCCCCACCCATCTCGGATTTTACATGACGCCGATGGCTGGCCGGCTTCGAGTTGCCGGTACAGTGGAACTTGGCGGAACCCGTGCGGGGCCAAATCAATCGCGGTTTGAGCTTCTGGACCGCGGAGTACGGCAATATTATCCCAATTTGGAACAAGCATCGTCCAAGTGGCTGGGATTCCGTCCGTCTCTGCCGGATTCACGGCCGGTCATTGGTTGGAGCCGTCATAGCAGGAATGTGATCTACGCATTTGGGCACGGCCACCTCGGACTGACATTGGCGGCAATTACCAGCAGATTGGTCGCCACCCTCGTCAAGGGCGATATGGATCCATTGACAACGGGCTTCACTCCCGACCGGTTTCTGAGTTGAACGTTAGTCCCAGGGCATTAAGGTCTTCCTGCCCATCTTGGCAAACCACAGCAACTTTCATCCGCTAGGCGGCTGCGCCGGCGCTCAAACACCTCGAGGGTCCGACGAACTGACGCAACGACATCTGGCGACGTTGCGAAAAGGCACTTTTCCTGGTAGTGCGCTTCATGGTCTAGAAGGGCTAAGAAGGCGGGGATACCGAAGCCACTAAAAACCGCCGTTGTCCATGCCCCGGACTTCGACAAATCGCGCAAGCTATATCGCGTGACCGAGGTCAACAACTGGCCGACGGGAACTCCAATCTCACGCTCGAGCTCGCGAATGTCTTGACCATTATCGAGAAGAGCGATCACTTTGCGCTTTTCCATCGAGGTGAAGTTCTTGGCGCGACTAACAACCGAGCGTTTAATCTCAACAATTTTGAGAACAATCTTTAAACAGACTGTACCACCGCCTCCGCAGGGGCTTAAAAGAGCAAGCGCTGCCCGCCATTGTAGCCAGGTGAGTTCTAATTTGAAGTGCGACTCTGCAGCGATGAGAATGGCTTATTGCACCAAGGAATTGCCCATAAATCAGCCGCTGCGGCGCCACCTACTCCCAACGGCACAACATTGGGCAGCAGCGCCCTAGCAGGATATGGCAGTTACCTTCCGCGCACCATTACGAAGCTCGATTGATATCAGGATGGAGAACCCCTTCGGCTTGTCCCTGGCAATTTCTGGCACGCTGAAGAACCGCAGGCGGCTGAGAGCGTGCGGGCAGCTTCGCGGGCGCTCAAGCTGGTTCGTGAGCGAATCACGCTGCACCGGCGCGATATAGCCCAGCTCATCGAGGTTGCCGTCGGAGAAGCGGTGCTAGGCGATGGGGACGCTGGAAGCGCTTTCGGGTAATTATTGAGGCCCATTCCGCGCCCGGCGGTCCTCTCAGCGCTGCAGCCGATCCTTGCGATCTGGCTGCTTTGCATGACGAAGTGGTTGTGTTGTTGGAAAACCATGTCAATGAGAAAAATCCCAGCGCCAATGAGGCTCTGTCTGAGCCGCAGCAACAGAATTCAAACACCAACTCTTCATCTGATCTTGAACCTGGCTTCAGAGACAGCCAAGGGGCAAATCTCGACCAACCGTAGGTTTCTCTAAAAGGCTACAACTGGGATTATCCCAGAACCGAAGACAGAAACTCACGCGTGCGCGCCTCTTTCGGCGCGCCGAATATCTCCTCCGGCGTTCCCTGTTCGCAGATGATTCCCTTGTCGAAAAAACAGACGCGGTCGGATACTTCCCGGGCGAAGCGCATTTCATGTGTGACGAGCAGCATGGTCAAGTCGTGCTCGTGCGCCAGGCTGCGAATGACGGAGAGGACTTCGCCAACCAATTGCGGATCAAGCGCCGACGTCGGTTCATCGAAAAGCAGAACCTGCGGGCGCATCGCAAGCGCACGGGCAATAGCCACGCGCTGTTGCTGCCCGCCGGAAAGCTGCACCGGATAGTGGTCTTTCTTCTCCGCAAGCCCCACCATCTGTAGCAGTTCAATTGCACGCGCTTCCGCTTCCGCCCGCGCCATCCCCAAGACTCGGACCGGCGCTTCGACAATGTTGCGCAGGACGGTCATATGAGGAAAAAGATTGAAGCTCTGGAAGACCATGCCGACGTGATTGCGGATCTGGCGCAGGTGTTTTTCCGACGCCTGGAACCGGCCTTTGCCGCCCGGCTCGTGGTAAGGCGTGCCGGCAAGTGTCAGCCTGCCTTCCTGGAACGGCTCGAGCGTCATCAGCACGCGCAGAACGGTCGACTTGCCGGAGCCGGACGGGCCGATCAGTGTCACTTTTTCTCCCTTCGCGACGCTGAAATTGAAATTGTCGAGCACAGTCAGAATACCGAAGCGCTTGGTGACGTCGGAAAATTCGATGATGGGCTGATCATTATTATTGGTCATCGCAAGGGTATTCCCGCTTTTGGAAGGGCTTTCTGCAGGCGGTGGAGGCCAGCTGAGCAGATCAACGTCAGGACAAGGAAGATCAGGCCGACAAGCGTCAGGGGCACGAGATATTCAAAAGTGCGTTCGCCGATCATGTTGGCGAGCCCCATCATTTCTAGAACTGTGACCACGGAAAGGACGGGCGTTTCCTTGATCATGGCAACGAGATAATTGCCCATGGCAGGCACGATTCGCGGTATCGCCTGAGGAATGATCACATCGCGATAGGTCTGCATCCGCGTCAGATTGAGGGCGGTTGCCGCTTCCCATTGGCCACGGTGCACCGCCTCTATGCCGCCTCGATAAACCTCAGAGGTATAAGCAGCGTATTGCAGGCCGAGCGCCAGCGCGCCGGTGAGGAAGGCGGGCAGCACGACGCCGAAATCAGGCAGAACGTAATAAAGGAAGAACAGCTGCACCAGCAGCGGCGTGTCCCGCAGGAACTCGACGATGAAAGCGGTCGTCCAGGAGATCACCTTGATGCGGCTGCGGCGCAACAGCGCAAACACCAGGCCAAGCACCAGCGCAATTGCAAAGCCCGCCGCCGCCGCCTGTAACGTGACTGTCAAACCGATAAGGATGATCGGCAGGATCGAGGTTGTATAAGTGATCCAGTTCGTTGTGTCCCATTCGTAGCCGTACATCATAATGGTAAGATCCTCACGAATGGCGGGCGCGGGGGAAGACGTCGCCGCGCCGTACGAAATGCTCGATGATGCGGATAGCGACCATCAGCAAGAGCGACATGCCGAAGTAGCAGACGAGCGTGATCGAATAGATACTGGCGCTATCCAGCGTGATGTTGCGGATCGACTGGGCCGCGAAGGTGAGATCGGCGATCGATATCAGCGACAACAGCGACGAAAGCTTAAGCGTTTCGATAGCGAGATTGCCAAAAGCCGGCATCATCTCGACAACCGCTTGGGGCAGGGAGATGCGAAACAGCGTCTGAAAGCGACCGAAATTAAGTGCACGAGCGGCCTCAAGCTGCTGCGTGGAAACGGCCGAAAGCGCGCCGCGTACGATTTCCGCGCCGTAGCCGCCGGCATGGGCAGCCAGGACCAGAATGCCTGTGGTGATGGGATCGAAGCTGAGGCCGACCAGCGGCAGCGCATAATAGAACCAGAACAGTTGGACGAACAGGGAAGTGCCGCGAAACACCTCCGTATAGCAGAGCGCTATCGCCGACAGGATCGGCCCACCTTCGACACGCAGAATGCCGAAGACAAAAGCAAGCAGTACGCCGATGGCAATGGCGGCCAGCGTAATTGTCATAGTAACGACGGCACCTTGCCACAGCATCGGCAGGTAGGCTGTCCAGTCCATCTGGAAGTCTCCCGGTTATTGCGAATGGCGCCCGACTCTCGACCGAGCGCCTTCTGCCGTTACTTCCCGGCGCAAAGGTCGGCGACGTTCTTTTGCGCGGTTGCGGCGATGCTTTGTTCCGAAAGGCCGTATTTGCCGAGGATTTTCTTATAATCGTCTGTCTCGCGGAAGGCGACCAGGGCAGTGTTGAAGGCGTCACGCAGTTCCTTGTCTTCCGGGCGGAAGGCAAAGCCGCCGTAATTGCGAACCGGTGCTCCATTGACGACCGGATCCTTGAAGGGAGCGACCTGCTCGACATTGGCCTGGCCTTTGGCGAGCTCCGAAACTGTCAGCTCGGTCGCCGCATAGGCATCGGTCCGGCTTTGCACTGTCGGAATCGCATCCGCGTTGGCCGGAATGAAGACGATCTGCTCGTCCTTGACGCCGACGGCGCGCAGGAAGTCGACATTGTTGGCACCCGAAACGACGGCGACCTTCAGTGACGGATCCTTTGCGATATCCGCATAGGTGGTCAGGCCCTTGGGATTGCCCTTCTTGACCAGCAGTCCTTCGCCATACGACGAGTTCGGCTCGGTGAAGGCGACCTGCTTGCAGCGCTCTGGCGATATGTTCTGCTCTGCGGCTGCAAAGTCGAAGCGACGGGCCTTAAGACCGGGAATGAGTGTTCCGAAGGGCGTTACGGTCCAGTTGACCTCCTCGATGCCCATGGACTTGAGGACCGCATTGGCGACGTCGGGACCGATTCCGGCCGATGTTCCGTCCGGCTGCATGTAGGAATAGGGCACTTCGTTCGCCGTTGCAGCGCGAATATAGCCCTGCGACTTGGCTTCCTCGACGGTGAGGGCGCTGGCGGTCGTGACGCTGATGGACAGTGCAATGGCGCCAAGCGCCGCGATTTTCGTCATAGTCATTCGTCATTCTCCTCTGGTTAAAGTTTCGGCGGTCCGTTTTCGGATCTCGCATCGATTGTTCCGGTCAGATGTTCTCCGTGATCGTCGCGATGACGGAAAGGCAATCGCCGACCTTGATGAGGCCGGGCACATGGCGTGCTGCAAGAACGCCATCCATGACGGCGCGGTATTCGACAGGGGCGATGCCGGTCCGGCCCAGCGGGTAGACGTGGGCAACGGTTTCGCCGGATCTGACCGGATCACCGAGATCACGGACAAATGCGATCAATCCGTCGTCCTGCGCGAAAGTGAAGCAATCGTCCGACCGCATATCCAGCCAACGGGTCGGACGGACATCCGGCTCGCCTTTCAGGATGCCGGCGTGGCGCAGGAGGTTAAGGCTACCCTTGCGTGCGATCTCTATGGAGCGGGCGGTTGCCGTGCCGGCCCCGCCAAGCTCGGTCGTGACGAAAGTCTTGCCCATTTCCTCGACCGTCGTATCCAGCATTCCAACCGCGTCGATCTCCAGCATCTTCATCGAGAAGGGCGCCGAGAAGGCGGCAACCGCTTCGAAGCAGCGGGCTTCCTGGTCCTTGTCCGGCAGCTCGTGAGCCGCAGCATAGGGCAGGAAGTCGAGCGTCTTTCCACCCGAATGGAAGTCGAGCACGATATCGGCCAGCGGAATGAGATGGCGCGTCACGTAGTCGGCGATCTTCTCCGTCACCGTGCCGTCCGGACGGCCCGGGAAGCTCCGGTTGAGGTTGCCGCGATCGATCGGCGAGGTGCGCGTACCGGCGCGGAAAGCCGGATAGTTGAGCGCCGGGACGATGATCACGCGCCCGCTCACCTGCGACGGATCGAGTGTCTGTGCCAGTTCCAGCAAGGCCGCCGGTCCTTCATATTCGTCGCCATGATTGGCACCGGTTAGCAGCGCAGTCGGGCCTTCCTCGTTGGCAATCACGCAGATCGGAATCATTACCGAACCCCAGGCGCTGTCATCGCGGCTGTAGGGCAGCCGCAGATGACCGTGCTGCACCCCCTTGGCGTCGAAATCGACGGTCGGAGCAATGGGCGAAGGGCGGGACACGCTCATCAGCACGGTCTCAGCCCTTCACGAAGAGCTGGCGCGGCACGTTCGACAGGCATTCGACACCTGTTTCCGTGATCGCGATGCTCTCGGTGATTTCCAGTCCCATGTCTTCCAGCCAGAGGCCTGTCATGAAATGGAAGGTCATGCCGGGCTTCAGTTCCGTACGGTCGCCCGGGCGCAAGCTCATCGTGCGCTCGCCCCAATCCGGCGGATAGGACAGACCGATCGGATAGCCTGTGCGGTTGTCCTTGATGATCCCGTATTTCTTCAGCACGGCAAAGAAAGCGTTAGCGATGTCCTCGCAGGTATTGCCCGGTCTTGCGGCGGAAAGGCCTGCTTCCATGCCTTCGAGCGTCGCCTTCTCCGCGTCGAGAAAGGCCTGTGTAGGCTTTCCCAGGAATACGGTTCGCGACAACGGGCAATGATAGCGTTTGTACGCGCCGGCGATCTCGAAGAACGTGCCTTCGCCCGACTGCATCGGCTTGTCGTCCCAGGTCAGGTGGGGGGCCGAAGCGTCGGCCCCGGAGGGCAGAAGCGGTACGATTGCCGGGTAGTCGCCTCCGAATTCGGATGTGCCGCGAATGCCGGCATCGTAGATTTCGGCGACGAGATCGCATTTGCGCATGCCGGGCTCGACGACATCGACAATGCGCTTGTGCATCAGCTCGACGATCTTGCCCGCCTTGCGCATGTAGTTGATTTCGGTCGGGCTCTTGACGGCGCGCTGCCAGTTGACGAGGCCCGCAGCATCCTTGAAGCGGGCATTCGGCAGATGCTTTTGCAGCGATGCGAAGGCCGCAGCCGAGAAATAATAGTTGTCCATCTCGACGCCGACGGTGAGACCTGACCATTTGCGTTCGTCGATGATCTGCGACAGGAGATCCATCGGATGACGCTCGGTCGACTGCACGTAGTGATCGGGGTAACCGATGATATTGGCGTGGTTCAGATAGGCGGTGCGCTTCGCGCCATTGGCATCCTGCTTGCGGCCGTACCAGATCGGCTCGCCCATCGGCGGGACCAGCACGCATTGATGCACGTAGAAGGACCAGCCGTCATATCCGGTAAGCCAGTGCATGTTGGACGGGTCTGTGACGATCAGAAGATCGATTCCGGCCTTTTCTGCGGCATGACGGGTTTTGGACAGGCGCTCGGCATATTCCTCGCGCGTAAAGCTCAGGGTCACGCTCACACTGCATCTCCCGTGTTGATATGGTTTTCGATGACCTGACCGCTTCCAGCATCTTTCGCGCGGGTGACGGCCAGATTGGCAATGGCGGTGTCCTGCACACCGGTGCCAGTAAGGTCGGCGAGGGTGATGTCATTCGCACCGGTCCTGCCTTGTGCCTTGCCGGCTATGACGGCGCCGAGTTCGGAAAAGGGCTGGTCGGGCTGTGCCGCGCCTGCGATGATCGCATGATGCAATTCGCCGAGAATGCGCGTCTGCGTGATGCGGTCGGCGATATAGGTGGCGCAGGAGAAGACGGCCGGATCGATCTCGTTCTTATGTTCGGCGTCCGATCCCATCGCGGTCAGATGCTGCCCGGGCTCCAGCCAGTCGGCCATCAAGATCGGCTTTTCCGCCGGCGTCGTGGTGACGACGATGTCCGCGCCTCGTACGGCTTCATGCGGATCGGCAATGGCGACGACGTCGATGCCGTGGGCGTGGGAAAATTCGGCCGCGAGCGTTAGCGCTTTCGCGTGATCGCGCGCCCAGATGCGTGCGGACCTGATTTGCCGCACCAGCATCAGCGCCTGAAGTTGCAGTTGCGCCTGCATGCCCGCTCCGAAGATCGTGGCGACGGCAGCGTCCTCGCGCGATAGATGCCGTGCGGCGACCGCTCCGGCCGCAGCCGTTCGAATGTCCGTCAGATAGCCATTGTCGAGAAGAAGGGCTTCGACCAGTCCGGTTCTCACACTGAAGAGGATCATCAGACCATTGAGGCTCGGCAGGCCAAGCCTGGGATTGTCGAAGAAGCCGGGGCTGATCTTGATCGCAAAGCTGTCGAAACCGGGCACATAGGCCGTCTTGACGTCTACCTCGCCACGGAATTCCGGAATGTCCAGACGCAGGATCGGCGGCATCGCGATTGCCTTGGTGGCGAGCGCGGCAAAGGCCTGCTCGATACAGTCGACCGCAGAAATGTCGAGCCTGACAGCCGCGCGAAGATCTCTTTCCGTGAGGATGCTCATCCGGCTCATGCTGCGGTCCCCTCGACGATTTGCCGATGGGTGTCCGGATCGATATTGCCACCCGATACGATGATGACGGTGGGTCCCGAAAGTTTGATCTTCCCGGCGAGGATCGCAGCGACGCCGACCGCTCCGGCACCCTCCACGACTTCGTATTCCTCTCGTGCCATGTGGCGAACGCCAGCGGCGATCTCGGCTTCCGTCAGCAGCACGATGTCATCGAGCAGGTCGCGGCAGAGCGGGAAGGTGATGGTGTTTGTGAGGCCGATGCCGCCGCCGAGGGAATCCGCCAGCGTCTCTTCTTCGCGGATCCCGACCGGTTTGCCGGCTGCGATTGCCGCATACATGGCCGCGCCGCGTTCCATGGAGATAGCGATAACCTGTACCTGTGGTTTCGCGGCTTTGACGGCTACGGCTATGCCGCCGACCAGGCCGCCGCCGGAGAGAGGAACGAGCACGGTTGCGAGGTCGGGCAGGTCCTCGACGATTTCCAGGCCGATCGTCCCTTGACCCGCCACTACATCGACATGGTCGAATGGCGGGATTGAAACGAGGCCAAGGCTTCGAACCAGGCGCTCGACTTCCTCCTGCGCATCGTCCTGCGAGACGCCGACGATACGGATGTTGGCGCCGAGTGCGCGGATAGCCTCGATCTTGTTCGCGGGAACTCGCGACGACATGCAGATAGTGGCCGACAAGCCGAGTTCCCGAGCGGCATAGGCTACGGCACGGCCATGATTGCCCGTTGAGGCGGTGACAAGGCCACGTTTCCGCTCGGCATCATCGAGCGACAGGATGGCGTTCATTGCGCCACGCAGTTTGAAGGCCCCGATCGGCTGGCGCGTTTCGAGCTTGAGATAGACAGACTGGTGGGTGCGTTCAGATAGTGTGCCGGAGTGCGCTAGGGGCGTAGGCTCCAACCGACCGGCAATGCGCGCCGCAGCCTGCTCGATATCCGTCGGCGTAACCGGCAGCATCGCTTGGTCGGGAGTTCTGGGCAGGTTGGCGCTCGTCATGATTGTCATGTTGGGAGCGAAGTAAAATCATGTCAATTATTATATTGTCATGATTCAATGATTGTGGCGGACGGCCTCAGCCGATCGAACCTATATCGTAGACGGGCGGCAATTGCTCGAACGCCTGGCGCACCGTCGTTAGCGCCTTGGAGAGGCTCGAATGGCTCATGCGGCCGCCGATGCAGATGCGGATACCGCCGCCATGGCCGGGGCCGGCGACGAAGGGCTCGGATGGCGTTACGGCGACATTCTGGTTGGCGAGCGAACGCACCAGTCCGTCTTCCGCCCAGTGCTTCGGCACTTTCAGCCAGGCGCAAGGCGACAGCGGATGGCTGGAAGCGATGTGATCGCCCAGAATGTCTGTCGTGATTCCCTGGCGGGTTCGGATTTCGCCGCGCTGGATACCGATCAGCCGCTGGACCGTACCGTTTTCGATCCAACGTGTGGCGATTTCGGCGGTCAGATAGGTGCCGCTCCAGCTCGATACGCGCAAGATGGAGGCCGCACGAATGGAATAGGCGGGGGGCACGACAAGATAGCCAACACGCAACCCGGTCAGCACGGTCTTGGTGAAACTCGTGACGAAGAAGCCGAGATCGGGCAGCATTTCGGCGATCGAGGGCAAGTCCTCGTCGATCATCGGCCGATAGACCTCATCCTCTATGACAAAGATACCGTGACGCTTTGCGATCGTGGCGATTTCATGTCGTCGGGCGGCGCCTGCGACATGACCGGTGGGATTGTTGAGTGTCGGAATCCAGACGAGCGCTCGAACGCCACCTGATGCGCACGCGGCTTCAAGAGCGTCGGGCAGGATACCTTCTTCGTCGGTGGGCAGGCCCTTCAGGCTGAAGCCGAGTATATTGGAGAGGCCGATAATGCCGTGATCGGTGAGATTTTCGCAAAGAACCACATCGCCGGAACGAATGATGCAGGTAAGCGCGAGAAATATGCCGTGGGCCGCACCGTTCGTCACGAGGATGCGTCCGGCATTGGCGGAGACGCCCAGCGTGCGCAGCCAGATCCGTGCGGTCTCGCGATGACGGTCGAGACCTGCGATCGGGCGGCAGGGACGCATGAAATCGGCGACATTCCCTTCAGCCATCTCGCGAAAGATTTCTCGCGATGCGGTTTCATGCTCATCGAGATAGACACCGCGAATGATGGACAGGTCGAGGACTTCGTTGGAGCTATGATCCAGCATCATTCGACCGGCACGATCAGTCACGCGCGCCTTCACGAAGGTGCCGCGGCCAATCTCGCCGCTCAGATAGCCGAGCCGTTCGGCCTCCTTGTAGGAAAGGCTGACGGTCTGCACGGAAAGGCCGAGATCGCGCGCCAGGTCGCGATGTGTGGGCATCCGGTCCATCGGCTTGAGAAGGCCGCCATCAATATCGGCGATGATGCGTTCGGTCAGTGCCGCGTGCTTAGTCTCGCCCTTCTGTTTGGCGAGGCTTGGTCGCCACACCACCGGCCTCGTCGCAGGGCTCGGGTTGGTGGCAAGCGGATTGGCTTGGCGGCGCATGAAATTGTCTCGTTATTAGAGCTATAATTTCATGACATTATGCACGCTTCATCCATAAAGATGAAGCGTTTTGCACGACGCGGCGGCAATTGCCTTGAAGATAAGCGCAATTGCCGGGCTTTTGGGCTCCGAATATGTGCCGGGAGAGCGAATCCAGCCCGGCACATGCCGGGATCAGATTTTTTCGCCAGCTTGTGCCAGCTCATCCATGACGGATCGGACGGCAGATTCTGCAATGGCGACGATTTCGTCGACTTCGGCTTTTGTGGTGACGAGCGGCGGCGCAAAACCCAGGATGTCGCCATGCGGCATGGCGCGGGCAATCAGGCCACGATTGCGAGCCGCCTTGGAGACGCGTGCGCCGACAGCGAGAGCCGGCGCGAAACGCGTCTTCTTATCGCGATCCGCGACGAATTCGATCGCACCCATCAAGCCCACTCCGCGCACTTCGCCGACGATGGGAAGCTGGGCGAACCTCGCCTTCAACTGCTCCTGGAAGTAGGTGCCGACCGCCCGCGCATTGCCCGGCAGGTCTTCCTTCTCGACGATGTCGAGAACGGCATTTGCTGCCGCAGCACCGATCGGATGGCCGGAATAGGTGTATCCGTGGGAGAAGGTTCCGACGCGATCTGCTCCTTCCTCCATGACCTTGTACACCTTCTCGCCGACGATGGCGGCCGAGAGCGGGAAATAGGCTGAAGTAAGGCCTTTGGCGACGGTGATCAGGTCCGGTTCGATGCCGTAGTGCTGCGAGCCGAACATGGAACCGGTTCGCCCGAAGCCGGTAATGACTTCATCGGCGATCAGCAGGATGTCGTATTTCCTGAGGATTTTTTGCACTTCTTCCCAATATCCCTGCGGCGGCGGCGTGATGCCCCCGGTGCCGAGCACGGGCTCGGCGATGAAGGCCCCGATGGTCTCAGGGTCTTCTCGCAGGATCAGGGCCTCGAGTTCTTCGGCACGGCGCTTGGAAAACTCGAGCTCCGTCTCGCCGGCCTCCGCTCCCCAATAATGATGCGGAGCGCCAGTATGGAGGATGCCCGCACGCGGCAGATCCATGTGGTCATGGTAGAAGCTCATGCCGGTCATGGATCCCGAGACGACGCTGCAGCCGTGATAGCCGCGTTCGCGGGAAATGATCTTCTTCTTGTTCGGCTTGCCGCGAAGGTTGCTGTAGTACCAGACGAGCTTTGCCTGGGTCTCATTGGCATCGGAACCGGACATGCCATAGAAGACCTTGCTCATCTTGCCCGGCACCATCTTCACGAGGCGATCGGAAAGGATTGCCAACTCATCCGTCGTGTGCGCGGCGTAGGAATGGTAGTAGGCGAGACGATAGGCCTGGCGCGAAATTGCCTCGGCGACCTCGGTGCGGCCATAGCCGACATTAACACAATAGAGGCCGGCAAAGCCGTCGATCAGCTGATTGCCAAGCGCGTCCTCTATGCGGATGCCCTTGCCGGTCTCGACGATCGTCGGATCGCCCATCTTGCCGCTGGCGAAGTCATTGAGTTTCGTGAAGGGATGCAGGACCGAATTGCGGTCCATCTCGGCAATCCGAGTGACGTCTATGGCCATGACAGGTTCCTTTCAGGCAGAGAGGTTGCCGAAGCAAACATATTTTGATTCGAGATATTCGGAGAGGCCGTGGCGCGAGCCTTCGCGACCGAGTCCGGATTGCTTCCAGCCACCGAAGGGGATGGGCGCGCCGGTGAATTTTGCGGTGTTGACCGCCACCATGCCGTATTCGAGCCGGTCGCTAAGGCGCATCGCGCGGCCGAGATCGTTCGTGTAGACATAGGCCGCCAGCCCCATTTCGGTGGCATTGGCGCGCGCGACTACGTCCCGCTCGTCGTCGAACGGTAGTATCGCGGCGACCGGTCCGAAAGTTTCCTCGCGAGCAATCGTCATGTCGTCGGTCACATCGGCCAGCACGGTCGGTGTGACGAAATTGGCGCCAAGTGGGCTCTCCTGCGCGCCGCAGACAAGGCGCGCGCCGGCAGAAAGCGCCTGCGCGATCTGCTGGCGGCATTTTTCCGCCACCGACCTCCGTGTCATCGGGCCGATATCGGTCCCGTCTTCAAGACCGTGCCCGACATGGAGTTTAGACGTCGCCTCGGCGAAGGCCTCGACGAAACGATCATAGATCCCGCGTTGAACGTAAATCCGGTTGGCGGCGAGGCAATCCTGGCCCGAGGTTGCGAATTTGGCACCGATACAGCCTTCGACAGCCTGAGCGAGTTCGACATCGTCGAACAGGATGAAGGGGGCGTGCCCGCCGAGCTCCAAGGAAGCTTTCTTGACGGTAGCAGCCGATTGCGCCAGCAGGATGCGCCCGACTTCTGTCGAACCGGTGAAGGAAAAGGCGCGCACCTGCGTATGTTCCAGAAGCCGGCGTGCAAGCGGCTCGGCTTCGCCGGTCAGAACCTGGAATACGCCGGCGGGCATGCCGGCCTCGTCGGCCAGCTTCGCCAGGGCGAGCGCCGAGAGGGGAGTTTCCGGAGCGGGTTTGACGATCATCGCGCAGCCGGCGGCCAAGGCTGCGCCCGCCTTGCGGGTGATCATCGCCGAGGGAAAGTTCCAGGGCGTAATGGCGACGGTCACCCCCAGCGGCTGCATGTGGACCGAAAGCCGGCTAGCGGGCAGATGGCTCGGAATTGTTTCCCCATAGGCGCGCTCGCCCTCGGCGGCAAACCAGTCGAGGAAATTGGCAGCGTAGGAGATCTCGCCAAGCGACTCCGCCAAAGGCTTGCCCTGTTCGGCCGTCATGATGACTGCAAGATCCCGTGCGTTGTCACGCATCAGTTTGCCCCAGGCCCGAAGGACCTGGCCCCGTTCAACGGGAGGTCTGTCCCTCCAGTCGAGAAATGCCTTTCCCGCCGCACCGACGGCGTCATCGGCATCTTCAAGCGAGCAAGCCGCAACATCAACGAGGTGTTCTCCCGTCGCAGGATCGACGACGTCCAGCGTCCTCTCGCGCGCGGCCCAGGTGCCATCCAGAAAGGCCCGACGTTCGATCAGATCAGGTCGTGATAGATTGGTCAAGGCAGCAGCGGCGGTACGGTTCATAGTTGCTCCGGATTGTCTTCATAGGAAGTGTACTCGCGTCTTGGCATCGCATTTCTGCGTTGACTTCCTTTTTGATGCAGAAAATATGCGATTATCGATTCGCTTTCGCCGGAGTTCTGCATGGGTGGGCTTGATAGAGCTGACAGGGTACTGCTTGATGCGGTGCAGAAAAACAACCGCATGACGTCGGAAGAGTTGGCGCAGATCGCCAACCTGTCGCCGACCGCATGTCAGCGACGACTGAAACGGCTGCGTGAAGAGGGCGTGATCGAGGCGGACGTGGCGATCGTGTCGCCGAAGGCCGTCGGGCGCGGCATCACCATGATAGTGCTTGTCTCCCTGGAGCGCGAACGGGCGGATATTGTGGACCGGTTCAAGACAGCGATCCGTACGACTAAGGAAGTCATGATCGGCTACTATGTGACGGGCGACGCAGACTTCATCCTGGTGATCACGGCGAAGGATATGGAGGACTACGAGGCTTTCACGCGGCGGTTCTTTTACGAGAACCACGATATCAAGGGCTTCAAGACCATGGTCGTTATGGATCGAGTGAAGGCTGGCTTTGCTTTTCCGATTGAGGATTGACCATCATATCTAGATTTCCATATTGCATACGGCAGTCTTCGATCGAAGGGAATTTCAGTCTCATAAAGTCTAAACTGTTGAAGACCGAGGCTTCGATCAGGTGCCGTCCATCGAGAAGTGCTCGTCCGACAAGAGAGCCTTAGCCGTGGCTGGCTCAGAAAGGCGACTAGGAACGCGGCGGCGATGTCGCCCGCCAAGAGGCGCTCACGGTTCTTGGTGAAGACGGTGACGCCCCAGATCCGCGCGTCCATCGGAACAACAGATTGTAGTCCATCTGCTCCATGAGCTGACGCTCCGAGCGGATCGTAAAAGGCCCGCAACAACAGGGCACGGAGCAGGAATCGACGGGCGGCCAATCGCCGAGTACATCGCCTTCGAATCAGACGATTGGACTTCCAGCGCCTCGTCGACAACGGCGCGTACCGCCTGCAGCGGTTGGCTGGTCGGAACGTTCGCAGCTCACATAATAAAACAGACCCGCCGTCGGATATTACCGCCACCGATGGGGTGAAGTCGGGCCGTAGAAAACTCCAAGTTTCGTCATCTCGAAGCCCGCCTCGGAGCCGCCGAGGTAACGCGCCATGTCCGGCTTGCCTTGGAAATGTCCCGGTGTATGGCAACCGGCGCTATAGAGGCCAAGAAGCAGCGGATGCCCACTTCGCTGGGCCAAACCTGAGTGTTTCCTCGGACGAATGAACGGCTTGCCGGTGATGCTGGCGATAATGTCGCCTTCAACAAGACCCGCTGCCGCAGCCTTGCTATCTTTATCGATCGCAAGGGCGAGCGCTCGACTCGGCTGGCCAATCGACCTCGCTTCGGTCTTGATATCGAGCGGAACAATGGAGTCAAGAAACGACGGAGCTTGGGGCACGATCATATTCCTTCGGGAAGTTGTGCGGCAATTTCGAGTACCTACCTTCATCCGGCTGCAGATGCCGTTTCTCTGGCACCGCTGTTATGTGCTGGCTTGATCGGTTGGCGCTCTCTCACGAAGGTTGGCACAGCCAAAAAACTCGGACTTCATGGTTTCGGTGCCGCTGCTCACATCATCGCGCAGATCTGCACGTGGCAGGGCCGGGAGGTTTATGCATTTACCCGAAAAGGAGACTTATAGGCGCAAAGTTTTGCCAAGAAACTGGGTGCCACGTGGTCGGGCGGCTCGGACGAAAAAACCGAGAGGAACTTGATGCCGCCATCATTTTTGCTCCGATCGGCGACCTTGTACCAAAGGCCTTAAGAGCGGTGCGTAAAGGTGGCCGCGTGGTTTGCGGTATTCATATTAGCGAAATTCCAGCCATGCCATATGCCAATATTTGGGGGGAACGTGAGCTTGTTTCCGTCGCAAACCTGACGCGTCAGGATGCCAGGGATTTCTTTCCAATCGCTGCCAAAGCCGGAGTGCTGACCACTACCGTTCGCTATTCGTTGAAAGATGCTAATACCGCGCTCGAGGATCTACGATCAGGACGTTTGAACGGAGCGGCGGTCGTTGTTCCAAGTAGAAGCGAGTAAGATGTCCGGAACCATCGAGATTGCACCCTCTGAAATCTCGAATATTCCGCATGTTAGTTCATTCGGATTCCGTATTCGTCGCGCAGCTGTCTTACATTAGGAGGGGAACCCCAAAGCGATGTTAGGTGGCCCGCCTTGGCGGGCCACCCACGTTCAAGCTGGCCAGACTGACTGGAGCTTTTCTCCCACAAGGATTCGGTTGCGCGCGGCAGCCTCGTTTTGGCCGAGGGCGTCGGCGGCATCGCAACGTCGCGGAGCCGTTCCTTCGGTATTGCTACAACACCATCGATATCGCCAAAGATGATATCGGTGGGGCGCACCGTCACCTTACCGATCTTGACCGGGACCTGGGATTTTTTCGGTTCCTTCTTGCCGGTCACGCCCACGGGGCTCGGCGACGTACCGAACAATGGAAAGCCCAGTGCGCGGACCTAGGCGAAATCGCGGACGGTACCGTTGACGATGGCGGCGGCCGCGCCCCGGGTTTTCGCTCCGGTGCTCATCAATTCGCTTCGGCAGTGCGAATCGCGGGGCCATTCTTGAGGGCGGCGAGTTGCAAGAATTCTTCCGCAGAAACCGCGAACTGGTGCGTCACACGCTCAAACCAGGTGAGTGGTTATTTCGGTTGCTATCGTGTGTGCCAAGCGAGCGGCCAACGTGATGGCGCTTAAAGTCGGATTAGCTTGCCCGGAAGTGGGGAATACGGCGCTGCTGGCAAGAAACAGATTCCTGACCCCGAATACGCGACAATTACGATCGACGATACCGGCCTTTGGGCTTAGTGCCATTCGGGCGGTTCCAATCTGATGGACGCCATCACCGGCCTGATCCATGACACTCGGTTGACGTTCTTCCGGTGGGCCATGCCAGATCAGTTCTCCTAGTCCGGTTGATTTCATCCAACGGTCAAGGTGTTTATGAGTGTCGACAACGGCTTCGGCGTCTTTCGACTGAAAACGCAGGTCAAGAATCACCTTCCTTAAACCGAGCGCATCGCGTTCATTAACAAGACGGATGCGCGAATCTACGTTGGGAAGATGCTCGGCGTGATAATGCAAAGGGTAACGCCGAGCACCGTTGAGCAGATGCAGCCCAGGGAGCCTTCGGCTGGAAAGCGACCTCCCGTATATGAAGCGTGGGAGAAATTTAGCGATCGCCGGCAAGCCGCGGGCGACATTGAGTGCGTGCGCCGCTTTATGCCCACCGTCGCCCACATTAATGCGGCGCAGCGACTCACTTACCAAAACACGTCCCACCGGTGGTACGGATAGAGTGAGATAGGCTAGCGACAAGACTGCATCTCGATGGCTTGCATCGGCCATGGCGGGAAGCTTCGGCCAGAACGAAATATTGGTCAGGTTTTCCTTTGCCTGAAACTCACCGCTGCCGGTAATCCGCCGGCGCCCGAAAGCACCGTCCGGCCCGCGGAAGAAATCCAATGCTTTGTCGAGTCCAGCATGAGAAAAATGTATATCGGCAACATCGCCAGAAAGATGTCCCATATAGAATCTGCCGAGCGGACCCTCTTCTCCCCCAAAACGTTTTGGTGCTTCCGCTTGTGCAGCCAGTAGGAGACGGGTCGTTTCGACCCCACCACAAGCAAAGATGTAAGCCTTGGCTTTAAGCAACCCCATCGAGCCATCGCGACTCCTGACTTTGATTGCTTCTATACCGTCATCATGCGCGAAGCACATATCGGTCACCGTCGCACCGAGGCATGCCGTGATCAAAGGCGATCGCTCGATTTCCTTACGATATGCCACGCCGAAGCTGACAGGCTGTGCATAGCGCATCAGATTGCCGGTAGAAAAGTTATTATCCACGAGTTTCAGTCCGCGAACAGGCTGCTGGAATGACTCGCCGCAATTGGCATAACGGCAGGCAATCTTCAGATAATCGGCAAACTCACTGTAGGCTATTGGCCATATCGCGTCTGCAGTAATTGGACGGTAGGCAAAGTCGATCGGATCAAGTGGAACGCAGCCCGCTCCCCAAAGATTTGATGTCCCGCCAAAGCTTCTTTGAACTGAAAGCGTCATGTCGCTGTTGCGTCGGATGTCCGCGCGTTCTGCATCCGACAGCGCCTGTGCGGCGGCATCAGGCTTGAACAGGCCGGACTCGATGAGCGTTATCGATTGTCCGAGCCGCGCAAGTTCCAATGCTGTTACGATTCCTACCGGTCCTGAACCGACCACACAAATATTGTGTACCTTCGACAGAAGGTTGGTTATATCACCGACGAACATGAAATCCCCCAGTTCTGTTCTCGGTCTTCAGTGCGCATTTGAGCCTGAAGGCTCGCTGAGTATAGTTGAACGCGACACCATTGGGCAAATCATCCATTTGGGCAGGTGTGCTAGTCGTGGATTGGCAGAATGCGCCAGGGCTGAACGGTGGCGGCGTCGCCTTATCAAGCACGTTCTTGGTGCAATTCATCGCTGCTGATAACGACACGTTTCCAAGTATCCGCGTTTTCAGATGGAAACACCACTGGCTGATCGCATCACAGCTGATTTGGGAAGCCTCGCCCTCGCAGGATATGGCAGTTACCTTTCCGCGAACCAACAAGGAAGCTCGGTTGACATCAGGATGGGAACCCCAAAGCGACGTTGGGTGGCCCGCTTTGGCGGGCCACCCACATTCAAGCTGGCCAGACCGACTGCAACTTTTCTCCCGCAAGAATACGGTTTCGCGCGGCCGCCTCGTTTTTGCCGAGTGCATCGGCGGCATCAGCAACGTCGCGGAGCCGTTCTTTCGGTATTGCAACAACACCATCGATATCGCCAAAGATGATATCGCCGGGGCTTACGGTCACCCTTCCGATTTTGACCGGCACCTGAGATTTTTTCGGTTCTTTCTTGCCGGTCACGCCCACGGGGCTCGGCGACGTACCGAACAATGGATAGCCCAGTGCGCGGACCTGGGCGAGATCGCGGACGGTACCGTTGACGATGGTGGCGGCCGCGCCCCGGGTTTTCGCTCCGGTGCTCATCAATTCGCCCGAACAGGATCCATCGGCACAAGAGGCGTCACAGACCAAAATTCCGCCCTTGGGCGTATTGTCAATCGCGTTATGATAGACGTCCTGGGGCTCTCCCTTGCGATCAGAAGGTTCGAATAGAATGGTTACCGCGGGACCGCACACGACTTCTCCCGAGCCAAGGGCCCCAAGAAGCGAGATCCCGTCGAGGTATCCCCATAGGCCAAGATGCTCCATGCTGTCGTGGACGTCGCCGGAGTACCATTTCTTAAGGCGCTCTATCGAGTCCCAATCCGTGTCCGAATAGTTGAAATCAGGCATTTTCATTTTTCCTTAGCGTTGGCATTTTCGATCGCGACCCGCAGATAAGCTGCACTGTTGTCGATTTGGGCGCGCATTAGCGTTTTCGCACCAGCCTCATCACGGTTGCGGATCATTTCGAAGATATCCGCGTGCTCCGCATAGGCGGCCGCGAGTGATTTGCTTGGTACACGGCTGGTGACGCGGATGACTTCGGTGATGAGGCCGTAGAGATTGTCGTAGAAGACAGACAGGATCGCATTTCCTGTCGAGTGTACGAGAGCCAGATGAAAGGCTGCGTCCGCCTGCGTAAATCCTGCAAAATCCTCCTTGTCGCGAGCGACGCGCATCGCTTCAAGGGCCGCCTCTACCTCGGCATTCACCGGCTGTGCCTTCGCTGTCAGCAGGCCCACCACCTCGGTTTCGATCATGCGGCGTACGACCATCAACTGTAGGAGATATTCCGAGTCGCTGGCGAAGCGTTGCCGAACCGTAACGGCGAGCGTCCCCAGAAACTCGGCCACATCATCTCGGACGACGATGGTGCGTTCACCGTGTCGCCGTCTGACGAGGCCCTTGGTCTCAAGGATTTGCATCGCTTCTCGCACAGACCGCGTGGATACACCAAAGTCACGGGCAATTTCACTTTCCGATGGAAGCCGCTCCCCAATCGACAAAGCGCCTGAAATGATCTGGTCCTCGAGCGCACTCGCGACCGAGGAATGAAGCCTGCTTCGCGGCCTCGCTTCAGGCGGCGCCTGTTCGGTGGATCTCATTTTCGACCTCTCTTTCAGTCCCACAACCGCAACTGCAATCACAAGTAGCCATCGCTCTTCATCACAATCATGTGCTGCAATTTATTCAGCGGACGTGCTTGACTCATACTTATGTCATAAGTCATATGTCAAGAGTTAGTTCAGGGCGCGCACGGCAAGTGGCAGTCGCTCTGCAGGTCGCCCGGACGTTAGGGCGGTGGCAAACATACGGTATGCGACGATCAGTGCGATCCGTAACGAACGAGGGAGGAGAATAAAATGATCAAACGTTTGCGACATTTGGTCGGCGGCATCATTGCCCTGGCGGCCGTTTTGGCTGCATCTGCGACAGGTGCAAGTGCACAGACAACGGCGGATATCGCCAAGAAGGGCAGCGTCACCATCGGTGTTCTAACCGGCATCCCGCCTTATGATACGGTAGATGCCAACGGCAACACCGACGGGTTCATCGTCGACCTTGCCAAGGAGGCCGCAGCTGCCCTCGGTGTAAAGCTCGAGATTGTACCGGTGAACAACGCTTCACGGGCTGCAGCGCTTGAGTCCGGCCGCGTGGATTTCCTCATCGCGCAAATGACCGCGACACCGGAACGGGCCAAGACGTTCCTTATGACCAATCCCTACGGCGCCTATGAGATGCGCTTTGTTGCGGCCAAGGATATGAAGCTGACTTCGCTCGACGATCTCAAAGGTAAGCGCGTTTCTGTACCCAAAGGCAGTACACAGGACGTTGCAGTCAGCGGTTACGGTGTCGAAGGTCTCGAAGTCGTTCGGTTCGACGACGATGCGCTTGCGATGCAGGCGCTGATCTCCGGTCAGGTCGATGCAACAGCAGCTGTTGCCGCAGTCGCCAACGACATCATTACCAAGCGTAATCTCAGCAATCTCGAAGTGAAGAAAGACGTTCCGCTCTTCACCCTCTATTGGTCGATGGCCACGCGCAAAGATGCGACTGAACTCCACCAGTGGCTGAACAACTTCATCTACTACATCGAAGTGACCGGCAAGCTTGATCAACTGCACAGGAAGTGGATCGGCATTCCTGTACCCGGTGGCAAGCTTCCGACCTTCTAACCAAACCTCGACTTGTGCATGCCCTGTCCCGAGCCGGATCGTCAAGTTCCCCGGCTCGGGCACAGCAGGAGACCGTCATGGCATACGAGATGAATTTCACGCCCGTTTTGGCGCGAACGCCGGAATTGATCAGCGGCACCATAGACACTCTAATACTGTCGAGTCAGTCTATCGGCATCGGGCTAACGATCGGACTTGCAGCCGCGTTGCTACGCGTGGATGGACCGAAGTGGGGCGCCGTTGCCAGCGCCACGTACGTTGAAGCCTTTCGCAATACGCCGCTGCTCGTGCAGCTGTTCCTTCTGTTTTTCGGGTTGCCCTATATGGGAATCCGACTGACTGCCAATGAGGCGGCAATCTTCGCAATTTCCCTTAACCTTGGAGCCTATTCGGCCGAAATCTTTCGAGCAGGCCTGCTGGCCATTCCGAAGACGCAAATCGAGGCGGGTCTCGCGCTTGGCCTCTCGCGCCTCCAGGTCATGCGTTATGTCGTCATTATTCCGGCACTGCGTATCATCTATCCCTCTCTAACCGGACAGCTCACGCTGACTCTGCTTGGCACGTCCATCGCGTCCGCCATCTCGGCGACCGAATTGACCCTGGCAGGCGCAAAGATCGAATCACAGACCTTCCGCAGTCTCGAAACCTTTCTGGTTTTGGCGGCAATCTACGTCACCATGACCTTCGTTTTCCGCTTCCTCTATTGGCTGGTCGGGCTGTGGCTGTTCCGTCGCCGCGTCCCCAAGACGGGGTCTGCAGCCGCAACACTCACCCTCCCCCGCGAGGTCGAATCATGATCCAGTCCTTCGGTTGGCAGAGCGTACAATTCCTTTTCCACGGTCTTGTGTGGACCGTGGGCCTCTCCCTGTGCACATTCGTCGGCGGCGGGATTTTCGGCCTGGTCTTTGCTATTGCGCGTTCCCTCGGCCCAAATTGGCTGCGGGCGCTGGTGGCGGGTTATATCCAGCTCGTTCAGGCAACTCCGCTGCTGATTGTCGTCTTCCTCTCCTATTACGGATTGAGCTTTCTTGGCTTCTATTTCCCGCCGTTGGCCGCGGCAGCGATCTCGCTCACGATTTACGCCACTGCATTCCTCGCCGATATCTGGCGGGGCTGTATCGAGGCGATTCCCCGCACGCAATGGGAAGCAGCCGACGCACTCGCACTCGGCCCGTTCCAACGACTGCGCTATGTAATCCTGCCACAGGCATTTCAAATCTCGCTCGGTCCCACAGTCGGGTTCATGGTGCAGATCGTGAAGAATACGTCCGTGACCGCTCTGATTGGCTTCGTTGAACTGACACGGGCAGGCCAGCTCCTCAACAATATGACGTTCCAGCCCTTCCACGTCTTCCTGACGGTCGCCGCGATGTACTTCGTCGTTTGCTATCCCCTGTCGTGGTGGAGCGAGAAACTCAAGGAAAGAAAACATGCCGGCACTGCGCATTGAGAATCTCAAAAAATCCTACGGCAGCGTTCCTGTCCTGAAAGGCATAAATCTTGCGGTGGAGCACGGCGATGTCGTCGCGGTCATAGGCCGCTCGGGCTCTGGCAAGAGCACGATGCTCCGCTGCATCAACGGGCTTGAGCCGTTCCAGGAAGGCACGATCGAAGTTGTAGGTCACAAGCTCGACCAATCCCGCGCCAACCTGCGTGAATTGCGCAAGGAGGTCGGCATGGTGTTTCAAAGCTATAACCTCTTTCCGCACCTTTCCGTCGCCGAAAACATCACGCTTGCGCCACGCGTCGTCAAAGGGCTGCCACGTGATGAAGGTTCAGCGCTGGTGCGGGAGGTCCTGAGCCGCGTCGGATTGGCAGAGAAGGCCGATGCTTATCCGGACGAATTATCGGGCGGTCAGCAACAGCGCGTTGCCATAGCGCGATCCTTGGCAATGAAGCCAAAGGTAATGCTATTCGACGAGGTGACGTCGGCGCTCGATCCCGAACTGACAGGCGAGGTTCTCAAGACGATCGCTCAGCTCGCTGAAGCCGGCATGACCATGGTTTTGGTCACGCACGAGATGGGGTTCGCCCGCCGCGTCGCCACCCGCACCGTCTTCATGCACCAGGGCACGATCTGGGAAGAAGGTAAATCGGAAGAAATCTTCACCCATCCAAAAACGCCGGAACTGAAAAACTTCATCGCGCCCGATCTCAAGTGAGCGGCCAAGCCATTACCACCAAGGAGACTGAGAAATTGCCCGGACCAGAGAACACCAAACTAGCCAGCAAGTTGAAAAACGGCGAGCCGACGTTCGGCGCCACTTTTTACACGGGATCGACGGCTGCCATCGAGGCCGCCGGAAACTGGGGGCTTGACTTCGCCTTCATCGACGCCGAACACACGCCGGTCAACGTCGATGCACACATGGAAAAACTGGTGCTTGTCGCGCTGCTCGCGGGAATCGCGCCTCTCGTGCGGGTACGCGGGACCAATGAATGGGACATTCGCAAGTCGCTCGAATTCGGGGCAACGGGGGTTATCGTGCCGCAGGTCGGAACGGCCGAACAGGCGCGCGCCATCGTGAGGGCCGCTAAATTCCCGCCCTTTGGCCGCCGTGGCGGCGATGCCAGTTGTCGTGCCGCCGGCTTTGCCGGGCCCGGCTTCCAGTGGTCGGCCTACATGGAGCACGAGAACGCAACCCGTCTCGTCATTCCAATGGCCGAGAGCTACGAGTTCTTCGACAATATCGACGAGATCCTCGACGTCGAAGGTATCGACGTCATCAACTTCGGACCGGCGGACTATTCGATTTCGCGGCGCATCTCCATCGACTATTCGATGTCGCATCCTGAAATCGAGGAGAAGCTCGCCGAGCTCATCGAAAAATGCCATGCGCGCGGCATCAAGGTGATGGCACCATGCATTCCGCCTGTTGCCGAGAACGTCTCCGCGCTCAAGAAGAAGGGCGTCGACATGATCATCATGGGAAATGACGTCCTGTTCCTCAATGAGGGACTGCGCCGCGCGCGCGAAGCGGTTGATACATCCGCTAAGTCCGCTTGACCACCGAACATTTCAGGACACCAGGAAAAACACCATGAGTGATGCATTTGATATCAGTGGCCGCGTCGCGGTCGTCACGGGCGGTCTCGGTCAGCTAGGCACGCAATTCTCCAAGTCGCTTGCGGAGGCTGGCGTAAAGGTAGCAATCTTCAGCAGACGTCCTTTCAGCGCCGAGAAGCTTGCCGAAAAGTTCCCGGGCCTCACAGACCGCATTCGCGTCTACGAAGCAAGCGTGACCGACAAGGCCGCGCTCGAAAAGGCGACCGAACAACTGATCGACGATTGGGGTGTACCGCACATCCTCGTCAACAATGCCGGGATCGACTCCAAGCCTGACGGCTCGGCGGAGCAGAATGCGCCCTTCGAGGTTTACCCGCAGAAATATTGGGATGAAATCATCGATACCAACCTTACGGGCGTCATGCTGACCAGCCAGGTCGTCGGCAGCAAGATGGCTGAGGTTGGGCGCGGTTCGATCATCAATGTCGGCTCGATTTACGGCATCGTCTCGCCGAACCAAGCTCTCTATGCTTATCGCGAAGAGCGCGACGGCATTCCATTCGTCAAGGCGATCTCCTACGCCGCGTCGAAGTCGGGCCTGGTCAACCTGACGCGCTATCTCGGCACTTATTGGGGAACCAAGAACGTTCGCGTCAACCTCATCTCCTTCGGCGGCGTAAAGACGGCAAGCTTCGATAAGGAATTCGTCGAAGCCTTCCTCGACCGCGTGCCCATGCGCCGGCAGGCCGAGATCAATGAGTACAACGGGGTGATCCGCTTCCTTGCCTCCGATGCCTCGTCCTACATGACCGGCTCGAATGTGGTCGTGGATGGCGGCTTTACTGCCTGGTAGTCGGTGCGGGAACGACACGGGAAAATCGCATGAAAGCATTTTTGGGAATTGACGTCGGGACGGGCAGTGCCCGCGCCGGCGTCTTTGATGCCCGGGGCAAGCTGCTCGGAACAGGTATTGCCGCGATCGAAACGCTTCGCCCGCGCCCGAACTTCGCCCAGCAGAGCTCAGCCGGCGTCTGGCGCGCAGTTGGTATGGCGGTGGTCGCGGCGACGGAAAGCGCCGGAATCGCCCCTGCCAGCATCGTCGGTATCGGCTTCGACGCCACCTGCTCGCTCGTCGTTGTCGGCGAGACTGGAAAACCGGTAAGCGTCTGCCCCAATTCGACACCGGATAGCGACATCATCCTTTGGATGGACCACCGGGCAATTGGCGATGCCGATGAAATCAATGCAATTGGCGGCGAGGTTCTTGACTACGTCGGCGGACGTATATCTCCGGAAATGCAGATGCCAAAACTTCGGTGGCTCAAGCGTGAACTACCGGAGAGCTGGAAGATTGCCGCTACGTTTTGGGACCTTCCCGACTGGCTCGTCCACAGGGCAACAGGCACCAGCACCCGGTCCGTCTGCTCGGCTGTGTGCAAGTGGACCTATCTCGGGCACAAGGGTTTCAATGGCGAAGGATGGGATCAAGACTTCCTCGCCGCAATTGGCCTTGGTGATCTCGGGGAGAATGATCACGTCGCGATCGGCAACCAATTTGCGCCCGCGGGAACGGCCATTGGACAATTGAGCAAGACTGCAGCGGCGGAACTCGGTCTGCGACCTGGTATTGCCGTTTCGAGCGGCATGATCGACGCCTATGCAGGCGCGCTCGGAACGTTGGGAGTCAGCGCTGCTCGCGGCGAAAGCCTTGCGCTTATTGGCGGCACATCATCATGTCACATTGTAACTTCCGAAGAACCTATCTTCGTCGGCGGTGTTTGGGGACCCTATTATTCCGTGCTGCTTCCAGGAGTATGGGCCAGTGAAGGCGGGCAATCCGCCGCCGGCGCGCTGATCGATGCTGTGATCGCTCGCCATGCCGCCAGCGCCACGCTTGGCGACAATAGTAGGCCCGCCGAACAATTGCATCGGCACCTGGCCGCTATGGCGGACGAGCCCGCCTTCTTGACGGCGGATAGGCACCTCAACCCCGATTTTCACGGAAACCGTTCGCCCCTGGCGCAAGCGTGGCGAAAAGGCGCGGTGAGCGGGCTCACCCTTGATTCCGATATTGACGACCTTGCACTCGACTATCTCGCGACCATCCAGGCACTCGCCTATGGCACGCGCCATATCATTGAAGAGATGCAACGCAAGGGGATCGAGGTGTCGAGCCTCGTAGTCAGTGGCGGGCTCGCAAAGAATACACTTTATCTCCGGGAGCATGCCGACGCGACGGGGTGCCGTGTGGTGGTGCCGGCGCAATCGGAACCAGTGCTGTTGGGTTCTGCCATTCTCGGCGCCGTAGCGGCCGGCGCATTCAATGACATTGCTTCCGCGATGTCAGCCATGAGTGGAGACGGAACGGTTGTCGAACCACGATCGGGAAAGATTCGGCGGTATCACAAGGCAAAATACAAAGTGTTCCGCAGGATGCAGGAAGACTTTGCCACTTACGCGCAAATGATGTCGGCCGAGCCGCTGAATTAAGAGGAATGAATATGACCAGGATAATGCTTGTCGCCAGCGGTGACCTGCGGGAGAGTGCGAATGTCAAGTGCTGGCCGGCCCAGGCGGCGATGGAGCGGAAACTCACCGAGGTATTGGCCAGTCTAGGCCACGACCTCGTGCGCGCCCATCCGTTCCGAAATGAAAAGGGCCACGGGTTCATCGCCTCACAGCGCGAAGGCATGGACATTTTTGCCACGATCGACCCCGCGGTGCCGCTTATTGTCGCCGAGGCGGTCTGGCAATATTCGCATCACGTGCTCGCCGGCCTCGTCAACCACAGCGGACCAATCTTGACTGTTGCCAACTGGGCCGGGGAATGGCCCGGGCTCGTCGGACTTCTCAATCTGAACGGTTCCCTCACCAAAGCCGGCGTCGCCTACTCGACACTATGGAGCGAGACATTCGACGACACCTTCTTTCGCTCTGGACTAAAGAAGTGGCTCGAAACGGGTAGAATCGAGCATGACACGTCGCATGCCATCGCACTGGACAAGGCTCGCTTGCCCGCCGAGGCAGCGAGGCTTGGCCGGGAGCTTGCAAAATCCATCCGGCGCGACAAGGTCATCCTTGGCGTTTTTGATGAAGGCTGCATGGGTATGTACAATGCAATCATCCCCGACGAACTCCTGATGCCGCTGGGTTTCTGGAAGGAACGGCTGTCCCAATCGGCGCTCTACCACGCAACGATGCAAGTGTCAGAGACCGAAGCGCGTCAAGTGTACAATTGGATGGTCGCAAAGGGCATGACATTCCACCTCGGTGACGATCCGAAAATTGAGCTTACCGAAGCGCAGGTTATCGACCAATGCCGCATGTACATCGCCGTGGTGCGAATAGCCGACGCCTTCGGCTGCGAGGCAGTTGGAATTCAGTATCAGCAGGGACTGAAGGACCTCCTTCCCGCCTCTGATCTCGTCGAGGGAATTCTCAATAATGATGACCGCCCCGACGTCATCGGCCGCGATGGCAAGCCGATCAAGCCGGGCGAAGCGATCATCCATTTCAACGAAGTCGATGAGTGCGCAGCACTCGATGGAGTCATGACCAATCGCGTTCATCGCGCGCTTGGTCAGCCGGTGGAAAATACGCTGCACGATATTCGCTGGGGCGACATCGACCGCTCGGGTGGCCGCGATGATTTCATCTGGGTCTTCGAGATTTCGGGAGCGGCGCCTCCGGCACACCACGAGGGTGGCTGGGCAGGATCGGAAAGCTTCCGCCAACCAGCAATGTTCTTTCCTGCCGGAGGCGGCTCTCTGCGCGGTGTCGCTAAAGCCGGTCAACTCGTGTGGAGCCGAATCTTTGTGGCAGACGGCACGCTTCATATGGATATTGGTCGCGGCCAAGCCGTAGCGTTGTCAGAAGCTGAGACGGAGCGCCGGTCGCGGGCCACCAATCCCGAATGGCCTATCATGCACGCCGTCCTGACAGGCGTTGATCGCGACGCCATGATGGCGCGGCATAAAGCGAACCATGTTCAAGTTGCCTATGGCACCTCCGCCGAGGCGGCGGACGCAGCCATGTGGACGAAAGCAGCGCTGGCGGCCGAGTTGGGTATCTCCGTCAATATCTGCGGGTTGAATTAAAGCGCATGCAATCTCGGCGGCCGATGAAACCTTCCTTTCGCTACGCATTTGTTCCGTTTGAGACACCGTAATGGCGCCGGCATTGTCATGTTCAGAGCAAAAGTCGCCCACTTGAGACAGATACTCAAGTTTGTCATGAGGACAGCCGACAATGGGTTTTCCATCCGTCGGTGATGCCACGGCTTGATCCTACTACTGCCCTCGATACTTTGTTATTTGCAACAGAGGGGACGACGCATGGCTACTGGTAAAGTTAAGTGGTTCAATTCTCAGAAGGGCTTCGGGTTCATTCAGCCAGATAGCGGGGGTACAGACGTGCTCGTACATATTTCGGCGGTCGAGCGAGCCGGCTTCGCGAACTCAACGATGGGCAAAAAATTAGCTTCGAAATCGTTCAAAACAAAAGATCGGGCAAGATCTCTGCCGCTCAATTGCGTGCAATCTAATGGGCTAATCCAGGTCGGGAATTCGAGCGGCCGGCGGACGATCGACTTTCAGAAGCGGCGGCGGAGCGCAGCGGGCGAAATCAGTTAGCTATGCAGAATATCCTCCCAAGATTCGCGCATTCGTTATGCCGGACGATGCGACTACACTATGGTGGGCTCACGGTTCGCATCCTTTCAAGACCGCTAAGCCGGCAATGTTGCCGTGACAATCTGGGATGGTCAGAACAAGAGGCGCTTCGGCGCCGGCGGGCGCCAGGTTGAAACTCGCGTCGAGGAGGTTACTCAAGCGGCACAGGTCAATCCGGTCACTCCAATCGCAGAGGAGGGGCCGTGACAATCCGTGAAGCCATCAAGGCTGCCCTCTATGCGCTGGCCGGGGGAGCAGTGACCGCGGCATTCTATTCGCTCATCATTGTTCCGATCGAACGCAACGACGCCAGAGGCGGCGGCTAGGCGGCCGAGGCCGGGCAACCGCTGCCGAAGCCAGAGTCGACAAAATCGAGCGCGAGCGCAAGGCCGATCAGATCGTTATCGACGCCTACCAGGTCCAACTGAAGAACGCTCGCGCCGCCGAAGCGGAGAACGTCGAACAGCATGAAACGGAGATTGCGGATTATGAGGCGAAGCTTAATGTCGCTGGCCGTTTCTGTCTTGTTGATGAAGCTGATCGCGCCTGGCTGCTCAAGCCTTAACAAGCAGCTGCACGATGCAGCGACGGTGCAAGGTGAAGCGCAAGTCGATCGCTCCCGTCTTGGCCGGATGATTGCCGGAAGAAGGTTGAGCCTCATGCACCGGTGGTTGCGGCGCAGAGTTGCGCTTAAAAACCGGGAAGTCTACGAGAAGCGCGCCATTGTCCATTACCGAGCAAGTGAAGGACAGCCAGTTTTCCCTATTATCGCTGCTATTGGCTTCGC
Source organism: Phyllobacterium sp. YR620 (assembly GCF_900104165.1). Lineage (NCBI taxonomy): Bacteria > Pseudomonadati > Pseudomonadota > Alphaproteobacteria > Hyphomicrobiales > Phyllobacteriaceae > Phyllobacterium > Phyllobacterium sp. YR620. The sequence goes on along the minus strand of NZ_FNJP01000002.1, from coordinate 5,116 downwards.
ACTGGCGACCGGCGACTACCTGATCCGCTCGCATGCGAGCCTTTATGGCGGGACCACTGTCGCGAGGGGATCAGGACCTCTTATTCCTCGATTACTCGTCGAACCGTTTGGTGACCTTTCGGGAACACGGCGCTCCGCGAATATAGCGAAGGGATTGACTGACGAAGTCATCATGCAACTCGCGAAATTCAAGGAGATCGTCGTCGTGGATGGCGCTGCATCCAACACGATCGTCGATCCGCAACCAACCTTCATGCTGGAAGGACGGGTCCGGATCGAGGGCGAGAGGCTTCGGCTAAGCACGCGTCTCGTGAATCGTGCCGATGGCTCCATTTTTTGGACGAACAGCTACGAAAACGATATTCAGCGCCAGGGCCTGTTTCAGCTTCAAGACGACATTGCTGGTTCGATGGCAACGGCGCTGGCGCAGCCCTAAGGTATAGTTTTTCAAAGCGATGCAGCCCGCCTCTCGCAATAACCGTCCGACGATATCGGAATGCATTCAGCCGTTCTGCAAGGCCTTGGAAACAGTAATTTACAGTAACATCTGATCGCTCTACTAGCCAAGATTGCAGCCTTTGAATATCAAAACCGGGTGACGCAAAATGAGTGTTTTCTGAATATTGCGCCGCCAAGTTTGGGTAATTCAGAGGGGGAATATCATGGGGCACTTGCTTCTGGCGGCCACGGCGGGAGTACACAGCAAATGTTGACGAAGCGCGATCTTCTTCGCTCGGCTGCGGTAATTGCCGCTGCCGCTACAATCGTGAAGCCAAGCATCTTGGTGGCGCAGAGCTATCCAGACATTATCGACGCCAAGAACATCGCCGAGGAAGGGTTCATTTATGGCCTGCCGCTTGTGATGAACTATGGGGTCATGTACGAGTATGCGGTCGATCGCAATTCGGGGCAGTTCAAGGCTCCGTTCAACGAGATCAAGAACGAACCCAACGTCTTCACCTACAAAGACACAGCAATCGTCACGCCAAACAGCGACACACCCTATTCCTTCGTGTGGCTCGATTTGCGGGCCGAGCCGGTCGTACTCTCGGTCCCGGCGATTGACCCAAAGCGCTACTACTCGGTGATGCTCTGCGACGGCAATACCTACAATTACGGCTATATCGGTACTCGTGCCACGGGCAGCGAGGCCGGCGACTACATGGTGGTCGGGCCAGACTGGAAGGGTGACACCCCGGCAGGCATCAAGCAGGTGTTTCGTTCGAGCACACAGTTTTCCGTCGCGGGTTATCGCACCCAGCTCTTCGGGCCGGATGATCTCGACAACGTCAAGAAGGTGCAGGCTGGTTACAAGGTACAGATGCTCTCGGCGTATCTGAAGCAAACGCCACCAGCGGCTGCTCCGGCCATCGACTTCCCGAAGATCGATAAGGAACTCGTGAAGACCAACTTCTTCGATTACCTCGACTTCGCGCTGCAGTATGCGCCGCCGCAGGACAATGAGAGGGAGATACGCGCCAAGCTGGCTCGCATCGGCGTCGGTCCAGGCAAGACCTTCGACTTCAAGGAGCTGTCAGTGGAGCATAAGCTGGAGCTTGCCCTTGGCATGAAAGAGGGCCAGCGCAAGGTCGACGAGGCGGTCGCCAACGTTGGCAAAACAATCAATGGCTGGCGGGTGAGCGGTCTCCCCGGGGATAGCGCCCACTACAACGGGGACTGGTTGAAACGCGCCGTTGCGGCGCAGGCCGGGATATATGGGAATGACCCGGAGGAGGCGACTTATCCGTTTACGCGCGTCGACAGCGACGGGCAGACGCTCGACGGCAGCAAGCACAACTACACGCTGACGTTTCCGGCCGGACAACTGCCGCCGGTGAATTCCTTCTGGTCGCTGACCATCTATGACGGCAAGTCCCAGCTCCTGATCGAAAACCCGATCAACCGCTATCTCATCAACTCGCCCATGCTGCCCGCTATGAAGACCAACGCGGATGGGTCGCTGACACTGCATATCCAGAACAAGTCTCCGGGCGCAGACAAGGAAGCGAACTGGCTGCCTGCCCCTGACGGGCCGATCTATTTGGTGATGCGGCTCTACTGGCCAAAGACAACGCCGCCTTCGGTGCTGCCGGCGGGCGAGGGGACCTGGGCGCCCCCGGGGATCGTAGTGAGCTCCTAGATCGAAAACGGAGTGGTGAGGCAGTCAAAGCGGCCGCGAGTTCATCGGCGGGCCGTCTTGCGCTCGCTCCACTTCGGATCTGCTTGCCCACAGGCGGTCCGAAGCGTCCAGCCTCCAAGCCGTTGGATTTCCCATCGGCCAAGTGTGCCGCACTGTAATTATGGACGCAGCACCACCTTGATTACGCCATCCTCTTTGTCGCGGAATTTCTTGTACATTTCCGGCGCGTCTTCCAGTGCGGAGGGATGTGTGACGACAAAGCTCGGATCTATTTCGCCAGCCTCGATCTTCTCCAGCAACGATTTCGTATATTTCTGAACGTGTGTCTGCCCCATCTTGAAGGTCAACCCTTTGTTCATCGCGGCACCAAGTGGAATTTTATCGCCCATACCGACATACACACCCGGTATCGAGACGGTTCCGCCCTTGCGGCAGCTCATGATGGCTTCTCGAAGGACATGGACCCGATCAGTAGCAAGGTAGGTCGCGGCCTTGACCTTGTCGATTATTGCGTCCGTCGCACCATGGCCGGAGGCCTCGCAGCCGACAGCATCAATACAGCTATCAGGTCCGCGCTTGTCGGTCCTTGCCATCAACTCGTCGTAGACATCCGTCTTGGAAAAATCGATGGTCTCGGCGCCACCCTCTTCGGCCATCGCAAGCCTTTCCGGAACTTCGTCGATCGCAATAACCCGCCCAGCACCCATCATCAGCGCGGAGCGGATGGCGAACTGACCAACCGGTCCGCATCCCCAAATCGCAACCGTATCACCCGGCTCGATCTGTGCATTTTCAGCGGCCATGTATCCGGTCGGAAAAATATCGGACAAAAACAGGGCCTGTTCGTCCGTCACGCTGTCAGGAATCTTGATAGGCCCGATATCCGCCATCGGAACGCGCAGATATTCCGCCTGGCCGCCACTATACCCACCAAGCATGTGACTGAACCCGAATAGGCCTGCGGGCGAGTGCCCCATGGCTTTGACAGCCATTTCAGCATTGGGATTGGTGCGATCGCAACACGAGAACATTCCATGCTTGCAAAACCAGCATTGGCCGCAGCTGATTGTAAAAGGTACCACGACGCGATCGCCAATTTTCAGATTGGTGACGTCAGAACCAAGTTCAATAACCTCACCCATGTTCTCGTGGCCGAGAATATCGCCTTTTTCCATTGTGGGCTGGTAGCCGTCCAGCAGATGCAGATCGGACCCGCATATCGCACAACAGGTTATCTTGATGATCGCATCGCGAGGATGTTCAATCTTGGGATCGGGAACGGTGTCAATTCGGACATCGCCCTTTCCATGCCAGCAAAGTGCACGCATGTCGGTAGCTCCTGTTTAAGAGCTAACCTTCTCAAACAGAAGTCGTTCCGCCTTCTGAACTAATTTTCCCGCCACTCGCAAAGCGCCGGGCGCCAGTCAATTTGGTTGGCTGTTCTTTCTTTTTGCCCGCTCCACCACTTGCTTGGGCCCCTCCCGCACAGCCACACAGAAATAAGCAACTTTGCGAGTAGCTGGTTGTGGTCTAGGTTGCGGAAGATACCTGTGACCACGTGTACGTCGTTGTTCTTACGCAGTTTCTCAGATGACAAAGGACGATCCCTCATGTCGGACAAATCGAAAGGCCGCCTCGATCGCCGCGATTTCATGATCGCATCCATTGCCACAGTCGGCGCGTCGGCTGCGCTCGCCGGCACCGCTGGCACTGCGAATGCTCAAGCCCAAGCCACACCCCCTGCCAATCCGGCCTCGGGAACCGTCTACACTGGCGATGTCATCGAAGGCAAAAAGGTCATCAGTAGGCTCGACGTCAATGACCTGGAGCCAGGCAAGAAGCACCTTTTGTATTTTCAGGGTGTTGAGATGCCGACTGGACAGCATTGGTATGTTTCTGTGACGGTGGCTAAGGGAGCAAAACCCGGGAAGCGCGGCATCCTGACAAGTGGCGTGCACGGGGATGAGATGAGTTCGGTGCATACGGTCCAGACAGTGATGAACCAGCTCAATCCTGCGGAAATGTCGGGTACCGTGATGGCGGTCACGGATATCTCCCGTCCCGCCCTGGAAAGCATGCAGCGGAGATGGCCCAATCAGGGCAGAGGCATCGATCTGATCGATATGAATCGCGAGTGGCCCGGGAACGAGAACGGTGCTACCGCACCCAACCGGCACGCCGGGCTTTTATTCAACCGGCTGTTGCGGCCGAATGCCGACTTCGCGATCGATTTTCACACCGGGACAACTGGATTCGAAGTCACTGCATTTAACCTCGGCGGCATGGATGTGCCCGAGGTCAAGGCGATGATGGAGCTCTACCCAGTTGGTCAGATTTTCGACAATCACGTTTATCCCGGCGTTCTGCACAACGCGTTCATGGACGTTGGCATTCCGTCGTTCACCCCGGAAATTGGTGCTGCACGCGTCCTCGATAGGGAGATGAGCTCCCTCTTCGTCGAAGGCACGATGAACGTCCTCAGGCATCATGGCATCATCGCCGGGCCAATGGGGCGTACAGGCAAGGACGTGACCGTCTTTGTTGGTAACAGCGCGTTCCCGGTCCTGGCGACCGCAGGCGGGCTGGTCGAGCATTTGGTCAAACTTAACGACAAAGTTGAAGCCGGACAAAAAGTTGCGATCCAGCGCAATAGCTTCGGCGAGGTTGTTGCGGAGTATACGAGCAGCGTTGCCGGGGAGGTAACAGGCCAGCGCAGCGATGCAATGTCGGAGCCCGGAAACCCCTTGGTATTCATTCTTTTCAATAAGTCGGTGCACGAGGGCGTTGAGTCCTATCCCGAGTAATCGAGTCGATCGATCGCCAAGTTAAACTTGCGTATGTGAATTACGACACGTCGCCTTCCGCTTTCCCCAATTTATGGAAAGAAGGGCACGCCGGAGCTTTCTTTTAGACTTCAGGGAATTCGGCGATGCACCGGCACGACATTTAATGGCAGAAATGACGTGAGACGAAGCG
>NZ_FNJP01000007.1:0-239116 GCF_900104165.1 Phyllobacterium sp. YR620 | reverse complement strand
TCGTCCAGCTTTTTGAGCCTGCGCGGATTGTCCCCGGTGAAAGAAAGATAAGTCTTTGACGGATCGACTTCAGTCCACAATTCGTAGGTCGATTGCACCGTGCAGTCGGTGCGGTGGCGAAGGCTGGTGTTTATACGGAATGTATTGAGCCCCTCTTTCAGGACGCCGGCCGGTATCTTCGCCGTCAAAGTCTTCCGGCCCTCCGGCGACTGCACCGGCTCGCTGATGATGCGGGCGTTGTTGATCGAAACAGTCATGGTCGACCATTCAGGCGCCACGACGAGGCTGCTCTGATAGGCTAGCGTCAGAGTTGCAGGAGCTGCCGCCTGATCCGCAGTAATGAAAACGGCCCACGTCTTGTCACCATTCTCACCGCTGAACGAAAGACTGTCCTGAGGCACGATATAGCGTCGCCATTGTCCGTCGGCCCTGATCGGCGCCGGCGCCAATTTGGAAGCGGGGGCGGGTGCGGCCGGTGCCTGCTGGCCGGGCAGTGGCGTAAACGGCGCGGCCGGCTTCTCGGCCGGTGCGGGTTCGGCGGGGCGCTCCGGCGACATGTCGAAAGGCGCAACCTGCGCATAAGAACTCAGGGTGGAGAGGCCGAGAAACAGGCAGGCGCCAAGCAGCCGCTTCATAGCGTACCCTCCCATTCCCTTTTGCCTCTTCCAGTCAAGTGGCGGAAAAGATAGGAAAATCCACGATATGTCTGGAATATCGCTACCCCAAAAAACCAGATCGTACCCTTGAACAGGCCAGGATTGCCACGCCGATCCAGCTGGAACTTGGTCCACTGAGCCGAATTGGCAAAGATCAGATCGGCGATCAATGAATGATCGGAGGGCTGGTCAGGCATGAACATGCAGCCGACCGACGTTTCACCAGCTTGCTTTCTGACATTGCGGACCTGCAATGGAAGATCGCCGAGGTCTCCCGTTGCGAATGTCTTGAAGCGGACGTCGGTCAGCATGCCGACGGAAACCGCCTCGGCCACGTCGCCCAGCACCTGGACGCGCAGACCATTGACCGACACATCGTCGATCGTCCCCTGCAGCCAGCGCTCGCCCAAGCGAAATTCGCAGCGGCGGCTCACTTTTACGCGTCGCGAAGGCCGCTTGTCACCGCGCTCGGATACAACCCCAAGCGCACAGCCCGCGAAAACCAGATTCAGAAGATTCCACGCACCCACGACAAGCGTGACATCCGCTTTGTATGGCTCTGTGTAAATTCGATAGATCGTTACCCCCACGCCGACAAGCAGCACCAGGAAGATGACAAAGAAGGGCGTGCTCAATTCCGAAAGGCGGCTTCGGTCGATACGCTCGTCCTTCGCGGTGACCTTGAATGTCGGCTTGCGCGGGTTCAGGGCAACCGACACGACTGCGGGCAGGAGATGCACGGTCTGCACATATTCATAAAGCTCGGAAATCCAGGGCCAGCGGAATGCGCCGTAAAGATAGTTCTGCATCATCAGGTTCACGACCATGTAGATGAGCGTATAGGCGAGAAATTCGCCGCCCGATGCCGTGAAGATCTCAAGCCCGAAGAACAGATAGAACAGCGGCGCGACCAGGAAGATTGCCCGCGGGAATGGAAACAGCCAGAACAATGTCGAAGAGAGGTAGCAAAGGCGTTGCGGGATCGTGAGCCCGCCATTGAATAAAGGAAAGCGGAACCGCAGGATTTGCATCATACCCTGCGCCCAGCGGCTGCGCTGGCCGATGAAACTTGCGAATGTGGCGGGTTGCAATCCTGCAATGAGTGGCTTGTCGAGATAGACGCTGTTCCAGCCCTTCGAATGGAGCGCGATGGCAGTCTCGCAGTCTTCCGTAATGCTGATGCCGCTGAACCCGCCCGTGACGTTCAGTGCCTCGCGGCGGAGCACGGCGGCCGAGCCGCAAAAGAAAGCCGCGTTCCATTTATCGAGGCCGCGCTGGATGATGCCGTAGAACATTTCGTTTTCGGATGGCATTTCCTCGAACGTACGCAGATTGCGCTCGAGCGGATCGGGGTTGAGGAAGAAGTGCGGCGTCTGCACGAGAAACAGTTTCTCGTCCTCATCGAAATAGCCGACCGTTTCGAGCAGGAAATCGCGTGTTGGCGCGTGATCCGCGTCGAACACGGCGATCAATTCGCCGGTGGAATGTTCGAGGCCGTTATTGAGGTTGCCAGCCTTGGCATGGACGTTCTTTTCACGCGTCAGGTAGTGAACGCCTAAAGCCTCGCAGAGCTCCGAGAGATCCTTGAAACGCTTTTCAGCAATGTGGGATTCGACAATCTTGTCGGCATTGCGCTTTTGCAGCGTACCGCCGTCATCGAGTATCCAGACGTTGAGCTTGTCAGCCGGATAGTCCATGGCCTTGGCTGCGGCCATGGTGTTTGCAAGCAGTTCGATGTCCTCGTTATAGGTCGGGATAAACACGTCAACGCTTGGCAATTCACCTTTGGTTGCCGGCCGTGTCGTACGATGCGGCAGTGGCATTGAGACGACAAAAAGGCTGAGCGCCAACATCATCACGCTGTAAATCTCGGCGAGATAGAGCAGGAACCCGGGAATGAAGTTTTCGAGCTGGTTGACCGGAGGCAGCGTACTCGTCGTACGCCAGTAGACATAGCGCATGACGATGGCCGTACCGAAAGCGAGGGCGATCAGCCGCCAGATGCCGCCGGCATTCAGCGTCTTCAACACCATCATGAGGAACAGTACCGAGGCGCCGGCGATCAACTGCGTCTGCAGATTTACCGGGAGCGTGACCAGTAGCAGAACACTGATCGACGTTACGAGCCACATCAGGATGATGAGGAACTTACGCATGGACGGCCGTGCTTTTCGATGGGCGGGCGGGCGAAGAATTCATCTCATGTCCTGGCGGTGGGTTAATGGGAGGGTCATTCCCCAATGGATGTCACTGCGTTTTGGCTCCGGGTTATTGGGCGGCGGGTGGCGGGGGTGGAACAACGGCCCGATTGATCTGGGTCGGTGCGGGCATGGGCGGGGCCGCACCTGATACAGGCGGCGGCGGTACGATGGGTCCGATCGGCGCAGGTCTTGCCGGGCGTGTCTCGACAGCCGGTGCGGCAGGCGGCTGTGCGCGCCGTTTTGGCGCCACTGCAACTGGTTGCGGCGCTGGCGGAGGCATCAATGCGGCGGATGGTTGCATGTCAGGCCCAGTCGGAAAGACATTGGCGCCCGGGCGGCCAAGATTTTCCGGCACGCCGGCCGGTTCGCCATAAGGGTTCCAGCTGTAATTGTTGAAGGCTGCGTTGATGGTGAACCCATACATGAACGCCAGCAATTGTTCTTCGGTCAAGCGCGAGTCGCAAAGACGCAGCCGGATCTGGATCGAGCCGCGCCCGGTAAACCAGCGCGATTGTGTTTCAGGTGGCCGGATGCGCTGCCAGGCATAGACGCAGGTATCGCCGGAGCGTGAATGCCCGCTGGCGAAACCGAAGGCACCGTACCGGTTCTGCACGAAGTTGGGAGAACGATGCATTGGAACGCCCGGCAACGTACCGCGGAGCTCGCGATCGATGTTCGTTGTACCAAGCTGACGGTCGCGCAGCGTATCACCGCCGGAAAGGTTTGCCTTCACCGGTCCGAACAGTTGTACGCGCAGGACGTTCTGCCCAGGCGTGCGGGCGGACGTTGCCAACAGAATTTCCTGCTGAACGGCATTGTTGTAGGACCGTTCGACAACGCTGATGATGGAGGGACCGCCAGGCGGCGGTAGCGCATAGGCCTGCTGCGCGTCGACGGTTCGCGTCGATGCTAGGATCTGAGGCGGGCCCCCGGATGCGCAGCCGCCAACCAGAAGTAGCAAGATCAGACAGGAGGTCCTCTTCAACATTTGGGAAAACTAGGCGATTGAATTGATTCGTACAAAGGAAATGCTTTACGTCGTTGGGAAAGTTCAAACTTCTCACCTCGACAGTTGCCCGATGGTTACACCTTAAAATTGCAAAACGGCATGTCCCGCAGAACTGTCCGTCGCACCTTAGCGTTATTTTCAACTCGGATCTTCGCAATTTGTTGGTCCTGGCCCTTGTTTACTTCGCTAATCCATCCGTCTGGTAGCTAATACTCGCAATTGTGGAACCTTATGACGGAACTTTCATATAAATATCTCCACAAGCAGATAGACAATGTCACCAGTGCCAGCCAAATTCAGCCACACAGTCCGCCCGATTCCGGATTGGGCATAGCGCTTGCGAAAGCCTTGCGGCTGTCTCTCAGATTTTGGCCGCTTGATCGCGGCCCTCGTCGGCGCCGAAACTGTGGCCGGGCTGAAAAGCCACCCGGACTGTGGTAATGGGTCCAAGATCATTCCAGGTGGTGCGATGCAGGATCAACAATGCCTGGCCTTGCCTCGTCTGCAATAATCGCGCATCGCGCCGGTCGGCATTCTCGGCTGAAAACGAGAACTCAGCCCGCAGATAGGGTGCGTTACGCACTAGCCATTCATTGGCATTCAAATCCCGGAAGCCGGCGTGTTCAAGTCCTGGAACGACGTGCGGATTAATCCAGCGGTCTTCTAGCTGGTAGGGTTTGCCGTCGGCGTAATGCACCGCCCTGAGATGGACCAGCCGTTCCCCTTCCGGAAGACCCAGGCGTACCGCGATGTGGACGGGAATCGGACTGAGCCGCTGCGCAACGACACGGTGGCTGTATATCAGGCCCGCGTCCTCGACCTGCTCACGCACGATGGGAATGGAGAAGGTGGCCTTGCGCACCGGATTGACCACCACCCGCGTGCCCGCGCGACGCCGGCGATCCAGAAGGCCTTCATCAGCGAGCACTTGCAACGCCTTGTTGACCGTCGCCCGTGCGGCGCTGAACTCGACCGCCAGATCCGCCTCGTCCGGTATGCGTTCGCCTTCACGCCACTTGAGTTCGACAATGCGACGACGTACCTCGTCAGCGATACTTTGGGCCTTGCGCATTATTTGTCGCCTATGGCTGCTCCCGCCGATGAATATCCAGCGGAATGCGGGCAAGTTTAGACATATCCATAAAATAAGTATAGACATATTTGCGGGCTTATGTGTAGACATATTCCGTGACAGCGCGCTATGGAGGAGTGCAGATGTACCGTTCCCGTTATAAGGCAGCCAGCAATTTTGCGGCGCGTCCAATGTCGGAGGCGCCGGCATGAACCGGCCGCTGGCGGGGATTAAGGTGCTGGATCTGTCGCGTGTGTTGGCGGGTCCTTACTGCACGGCGCTCCTGGCGGACCTTGGAGCCGAGGTCATCAAGCTTGAACCGCCGGCGGGCGACGATTATCGCCATGTCGGCCCGTTCAGCCATGGTGAAAGCGCACTTTTCACTCTTAACAATCGCGGCAAGCGCAGCATCGTTCTGGACCTCAAGGTTCCGGAAGACCAGGCGCTGGCGCAGATGCTCGCCGAGCAAGTAGACGTAGTGGTCGAGAATTTTCGTCCCGGCGTGGCCGAGCGCTTGGGCCTTGGCGCCGCGGCGCTGCGAGCGGCGAACCCCCAGCTTATCTATTGCTCGATCTCCGGCTTTGGCCAGGAGGGACCATTCAAGGATTTGCCGGCCTATGACCTCATCGTGCAGGCCATGTCCGGCCTGATGGCAAGCACCGGCGAGGAGGGAGGCGGCCCGCTCAAGACCGGTGAAAGCATTGCCGATCTGCTGGCCGGATTGTTTGCAAGCTGGTCCATCATGGCCGCGCTGGTGCAACGCAATTCGACAGGTCAGGGCGCCACGCTTGACGTTGCCATGTATGACGCCCTGTTTTCAGTGTTGACGACCAGCCATGCGCTGCACCTCTATGCTGGCCTACTGCCGCAACGCGTCGGCAATCGCCATCCGCTCTCGACGCCCTTTGGCTGCTTCGCCACCAGCGATGGTCAGGTGGTGATAACCGTTCTGAACCCTAGGCAGTTTAGCGCGCTTGCTCAACTTGTCGGCGCCCCGGGGGCCGTGGACGACCCGCGTTTTGTTACAGATGCGAGCCGCACCGAACATGAACCAGCCTTGAAGGCCTTGATCGAAAACTGGTCGCGCAAGCTGACCACCGAGGAAGCCATTGCCGCTCTCTCTGCGGCCGGCCTGCCGGCGGCCCCGATCTGGGACATCGCACAGGCAATTTCGAATGAGCATTCGGCCGCGCGTGGATTGGTCAGCCTTTTGCAGCATCCGGTGCTCGGAGAGGCGCCGACAGTCGGTCAGCCCGTTCGCTTCGACGGCGAAAAGCCGGTTGCTGCAGCCTCGGCGCCCCCGCTCGGCGGCGATCGCGAAACAATTCTGCGGGAGTTCGGACTGGAGAGGCGCGCATGACAGATGAATGGTACATGCTGGCCGACGAGGAGCGCCTGTTCTGCGACGTGCTCGGGCGGCTGTGTGCGGAACGCATTGCGACGAAAGCAGCGGCGACCGACGAAGCCTCTACCTTCGTGCATGAACAACTCGCGGTTCTGGCCGAAGCCGGAATGCTGGGCGCAAATCTGCCGGAAGCCTATGGCGGGAGTTCAATCTCGGCAACTGCGCTGCTGCGGGCAGTGGCTATCGTCGCCGGCGCCTGCGGTTCCACTGCTTCGGCGCTGACCGCGCACTATCTGGCGACCGACTCCATCCTCATTGGCGGAACGGAAGCGCAAAAACAGAAATGGCTGCCCAAGGCCGCAACGGGCGAGGCTTTGGGATCATTCGCACTGACCGAACCCACTGCTGGATCCGATCCTGCCGACATGAAAACAAGGGCGCGCCGCACGAGTGCGGGTTGGCATGTCAAAGGCACGAAATGCTTCATCTCCAATGGCGGCGTTGCAGATTTCATTGTTCTCTATGCCGTTACCGATCCGGAAAAGGGACATCGCGGCATTTCGGCCTTTATCCTCCCCAAGGGGACGCCGGGTCTTGAAGCTGGTGCGGCTGAAAGGACAATGGGTCTCAAAGGCGGTCATGTCTTTACACTGAACATCGACTGCGAGCTGCCGTCCGATGCGCTGCTGGGGGAGGAAGGCAAGGGTTTTCGCACGGCCATGCAAGTGCTAGACAATGGCCGTATCGAGGTTGCCGCGCAATGCCTCGGCATGGCCGAGGCTGCAATGCAAGCTGCGATCGCCTACGCTAAGGAGCGTGTCATCGGCGGGCAGCCATTGAGTGACCGGCAGGGCATACGCTGGATGATCGCCGATATGGGTTTGGCCTATCGCTCGGCATTGCTCGTTGCGCAGGACGCGGCGCGACAACGGGACCTGGCGCATGCAGGTGGCGGGCGGTTTTCACTCGCGGCCTCCATGGCCAAGTTGCACGCATCAGAAGCTGCGGGCCGTATTGCAGATATCGCGCTGCAACTGCATGGAGGCTATGGATATACGCGTGATTTCCCGATCGAACGGATCAATCGCGATCTTCGGATCATGCGGATCTACGAAGGCTCGAGTGAAATCCAGCGCATTATCATTTCCGGCCATATGCTGAACTGACCGAAGGCGACCCGTGCATCAGTCAAAGCGCAATGCATCCAATGTTCTCCCAGCGAGCGCCATGGGAAGAAGCGGCAAGAACCGACGGAGGTCGTTGCCTCCGCTCGTCGCGCCGAACGGCCGGTTCCTATCTGGTGGTGACGGGCCAGACGGCGGTCCTGCTGCTTTGCCGAATCCGCTTATTGAGTACTTTTCGTTGCATTCTGGCATGGTAAGGTTGCGCAGCGAAGCGGAAGATACCGGGCGGCGGTGGACTCCTGCGCTGTGGAATAATCTGGCGAAAAGCGTGATCCGTCGCGCTTTCGCCAACATAACAGCCGGTCGAGGAGCGACATACGCCTCGATCGGCAAGGCATTTCTCTGATCTAAAAAATACGGCGACACAATAAGTGCCCGCCGTGTCAATCCCGTGGGAACAACTAGGAGAACTGAAATGAGCATTCACATCACCTTCAAAGGGGCGCTTGTCGGCTTGGCCGCACTCTGTCTTGCCAGCGCAGCCGAGGCGGACCAGCTTGCGGACGTCAAGGCCGCGGGCAAGATCGTCACCGCCACCGACATGCACTATGCACCCTTCGACATGCTCAACAACGGCACGTATGAGGGCATGACCAAGGACCTGTTCGATCAGGTCGCAAAGGAAATCGGTGTCGAGCCTGTCTACCAGGATATCCCGTGGACCGCCGAGCTGCCGGGTCTTGAAGTCAAGAAATTCGACATCGTGATCGCCCCCGTTACCATCACCCCGGAGCGTCTCGAGCGCTACGGCTTCACCTTGCCTATTGCCGATGCCACCGTTTCGCTGCTGAAGGCTGCGAGCAACACCGAGCTCACCAAGCCGGAAGACATCAAGGGCAAGACCGTCGGCGTTCAGCAGGGCACAGCGCAATTCAAGCAGCTTGAAGCCTATGGCCAGAAGCTTGGCGGTGTAACGATCAAGGAATACGGCACCACTGACGAAGCCTATGCCGACCTCGCTGCCGGTCGTCTCGATGCGGTTGCGGGCTCGCTTCCGAACCTTACCTATCTCGTGAAGAGCCGTCCTGAAAGTTTTGCTCTCTTCACCCCTGCCCAGTTCGGTGAGCCGAAGTATTTCGCATGGGTGCTGCGCAAGGATGCCGACAGCGAAAGCTTCAACAAGGCCATCAACGATGCGGTGCTCAAGATGACCGATGACGGCCGCGTCAAGGCGATCCAGGAGAAGTGGCTCGGCACCTACACCGAACTGCCGCGTGAGGTTCCGACCAAGTAAGTTGCGGCGGGCGGAGTCAGCTCCGCCCGCACATCTTGGGTCAAGTGAGGGCGGATGTTTTCCTTAGCGGTTTTCCTTCAAAGCTTCGAGCCGTTGTTGTGGGCAGCGCGATACACGCTGCTGATCTCTATACTCGGTATCGGACTGGGTCTTGTGATCGGCACGCTGGTCTGCGCAGCTCGCCTGTCGCCTTACCCGATGCTGCGCCGCTTTGCAGCCATCTGGGTCAGTTTCCTGCGCGGCGTGCCGCTCCTGGTGCAATTGCTGGTGTTCTATTATGCGCTGCCGGTCATTGGCCTCGACGTTCCCGCAATGGTCGCTGCCGTGGTGACCGTTGGTATCTGCGCCAGCGCTTATATCTCCGAAATCTGGCGCGGTGCGATAGCGGCGCTGCCGAGGGGACAGGCAGAGGCGGCCGTCGCCATCGGCATGACGCCATTCGACGTATGGATCCGGGTCATTCTCCCGCAAGCCGTGACGCTTTCGCTGCCGGCATTGATCAACGAACTTATTCTTCTGGTGAAGGCGTCCTCGCTGGTCTCAGTTGTCGGTATTCTCGAAATTACCCGCGCCAGCCAGGCGCAGGCTGCTACCACCTTCCGGCCGCTTGAGGTCTACATCGCCGCCGCCTGCATTTATCTCGTGATCAACCTGTGCCTCGCGGCGCTCGGACGTTACCTCGAACACAGGACGGCCGTCTGATGGATTGGAGCATGTTGCAGCAATATGGCCCGTCGCTGCTCAAGGGATTTGCCAATACGATCGTCTGTTGGGCGCTTGGCACCGTCTTCGGCATGGCGCTCGGCCTCGTCATTGCGCTCATTCAACGCTATGCACCGCGCTGGGTAACGTGGATCATCCAGGTCTATATCGAAGTTATCCGCGGCACACCGTTCCTCGTGCAATTGTTCGTGCTTTATTACGGTGGCCCACTCATCGGCCTGCGCCTCGATGCACTGCCAGCCGGCCTGCTCGGGCTGACAATCTACGGCAGCCCCTATTTCGCCGAAATATTCCGTTCGGGATTCCGGGCCGTGCCCGACGGGCAGATCGAAGCCGCCCGTGCCATCGGCATGGCCGAAGGGCATATTGTGCGGCGTATCCTGCTGCCCCTCGGCTTGGTCTCCGCCTTGCCGGCGCTGGTGAACTTTTCGATCATCCTGACCAAGGAAACCGTGATTCTGTCGATCATCACCGTTCCTGAATTGCTTTACCAGGTGCAGCGCATGTCTGCCGAAACCTTCCGTTATGTCGAGGCAAACCTGGTGCTGGCGCTGTTCTTCTGGGGCTTGGTAGAGACGATTTCGCGCGTCGGCCACAGACTGGAAGCGCGTATCACGAAACATCTGATTGAAAGGACGTAAGATGCTTGCAGCGTCATCCGTCGAAATGCGTAAGGTCAACAAATTCTACGGCAAGTTTCAGGCGCTGAAGGATGTCAACCTGTCGATTATGCCCGGCAAGGTCACCTGTCTCATCGGACCTTCCGGTTCCGGCAAGTCGACGCTGCTCCGCTGCATCAATTTCCTTGAAGAATACGATTCCGGCGAAGTCCGCATTGACGGCCAGTTGATTGGCTATGAGGCGCCCAACAAGAAGATGTCGGGCCGCAAGCTCCGCGAGATGCGTCGCTCGATCGGCATGGTGTTCCAGCAGTTCAATCTCTGGCCGCATATGACCGCCAAGGAGAACGTCGCCGAGGGGCTGATCCGCGTGCGCCGTATGTCCAAGGCCGACGCCGAGCGGCGCGCCGTGGAGGCGTTGGCCAAGGTGGGGCTGGCGGACAAGATGGCAAACCATCCTTCGCGGCTCTCCGGCGGACAGCAACAACGCGTTGCAATTGCCCGCGCCATCGCCATGGAACCGAGGCTCATGCTCTTCGACGAGCCGACGTCCGCACTCGACCCGGAGCTGGTGGGCGAGGTGCTGAGCGTCATGAGGACACTGGCCGGGGAGGGGATGACGATGGTGGTGGTCACCCACGAAATGGGTTTCGCCGCGCACGTTGCCGATCAGGTCGGATTCATGGAAAAGGGCGAACTCGTGGGCGTCGATAGCCCGGACCGCATCCTGCATCATCCCCAGGACGCTCGTATCCAGTCTTTCCTGCGTACCTATCACGAGCGCAACAGTTTCTGATCGTCAACGACCATGAGCGCTGCTGGATCCCCCTTCGGGTACGGATCGGCGTCAAAAAAGAAAATTGCCCGCGCGGTGTCGGAAATGGTCCGCAACACTCGTCCTTGCAGCGAAAGCTTCGAGACTTTGCTTCAGGAGGACCAGTATGACAACGGCAACAGGCAATGCGGGATGGACGACGGCGGCGATTCTGGTGGGGCGACTTATCTTCGCGCTCGTCTTCATCATGGCCGTGAGCTTCAAGTTGATGGATATCGGCGGAACGGCGACGTATATCGCGGGGGCCGGATTTCCGTTTCCCACCCTGCTGGCGTGGCTCGCTGCGCTGCTTGAGCTTGCTCTCGTCGCATGCTTCCTGACCGGCGCCTATTTCTCCGAAGCAGCACTTGTAGCTGCCGCCTACGTTCTGTTTCTGGCATTTGCGTTTCACGGCCCGTCGCACTGGGCCGGAAACCAGGCCGAGTTCGGGTTTTTCATCGACCATTTTACTTTTGCCGCCGGTCTGCTCTTTGCGGCAGCGCACGGACCCGGACGAGTATTGGCGATCAAGAAGGAATGGCTGCTGCGGCGATAGTGCCGAATTAAGCTACCCACAGCGGATAGCCGCGTATCAGCGACGCACGGCGCTCTCGAAAATGCGGATGGGCGCGCTCAGCGCAGCGCCTGTCACGGTGCCGATGGTCTGGCCGGCCTCAATTGCAGTGGCGCCGAAATTTCCAGACGCATTCGGATCGGCATCGGAAAGCGATTGTCCTCGCAACAGTCGTTCGCCGAAGAGGCGGACGACCTCGGGGCTCGTTGCAAACTGGGTATGGTTGAGGCTGTCGCCGCCGCGCAGTTGAGTAAGGTCATAGACCGTAATCCCGGTCGCCTTTTCAAGCTGGGCCTTGTAGGCCGGTTCGGTAAGATCCACGCCCCCTACGCGCGTGACCTGGCCGGATATTAACCTGGAGAGGCGCAGCGCCCTGTCGTTCGCCGAAACGAATATTGAGATATGCGGCCGTTCCTGGCCGATATCCGTGAGCTGCTTGCGGAAAACGTCGATGTCGAGATCCGGGGAGGCAAGGATGACGTCGGTGATCTTGGGCGATATACGCTTGTTCTGCATCGATATATCGCGCAGTGCTTCCATCACTGGCCAACTGCCCATCGAATGCCCGACAATCGTGATTTCCGAGACGTCGGGGCTTTTTACCGCCTGCTGAATGACATAGACAAGTTCGGACCGGGAAAAATTGGTGCTTTCCCGATCGTAATTGTAATCGAGCAGAGCCCCGCGCGAGGGCCAGGAAAACAGGACCGGGGTGACCTCCGCGCGCGAGTCGTGAACAATCTGCGCGAAGCGAAACACCGAGTCCTCGAACCGGGTGTTGAAGCCGTGAACGAAGATCAATACGCGCCTGTCGCTTACCGCATGCGATCGGTACCAGGTACGAATATCTCCGATCTCGACCGGGTTCACAGCAGTGGTTACAAAACTCCGCTCAGGATCGCCAGGAAGCCGGCGCGGCCACTGGATTGTGCCGGGTTGCCGGTTCGGCGGAATTGAAACCACGACATTGGCAAGGCTCAAATCGCTGCCGCGCTCGCCGCTGAAGAAGACCCCTTTCTGCGTCGTTGGCGCGCGGGTCGTGGCCACAAGGATATCGACCTTTGCAGTGTCGGGCGATGGCGCGGCCACGGGCGCGAGAACACCGCGCGCCGGCGAGGCGCATGCCGTAATACCGCCGGCGACGAACATCAGCAGGATTGCACGGAGGATCAATACGCTTCGACTGAGCACTGGGTGGGTATCCAATTCGCCATCAAAACCATGACACAGTGAGCGCACGAGAGTTCAAGCATAATTTATTTGGAAGAAGGCGAGGATCAAGCCCACGGCGATGCCGATGAGGGGCGCAATTATTCCTCCAAGTTTTGCCCTCCTCAGCGCGCGTGCCTGACGCTCGCTTACCCTGCGGTTGGTCCGGTAGCGTTCTCTGAACCCTTCAAGGTAGTGGCGGGAAAAGGCTGGCCGGTCGTCCCCGGCATCGGCGGCACGCAACCAGAATTCCGCATCGCGACCGGGCAGGTCGATATCCCCGACTTCGAGGGCCCGGAAACACTGCCATGACGACCAGACAAGAACCAATGTCAGGGATGCAAGCTCCCAGCCGACCGCCGGCGAGAATTCGCCTGCGGCAAGTGACGTAACCGCCCCGGTCGCGGTGGCAAGGGCGATGACGGAAAACAGCCGCAGAAGTCCCAAGGCCTGATTGTTGCTCGAATGAATGAGGGCGACGATGGCATTTTGCCGAAACCGCGTATCCTCAATCGCCAGTTTCCAGTCGTCGCTATCGAACATCGTGGTCAATACCTCCAGCCAGCAGGCGAGCCTAGTACAGGAGCCAGCCAAGACCCGCCGCAACGATGACGCCGATCAGAAACAATACGGTGAAGGTGAAAGGGCCGACATTCACGCCGAGTTTTCTCAATCGTTCATCCACATCTTCATGACGCATCGAAAAACCTCATCAATTGTTGCAGATCAACCGTGGAGTTTGCGCAGGAGAAGACCGAGGCGTTCTTCGGGAGCAGCACTGGTGATTTCGCTTGCCGACCTGCGCGGTATCCCGCTCTTGCGTCCGGCGCGCACCTCCGTTGGTGTGTAACCGAATTCCCGCTTGAATGCCCGGCTGAATTCCGCGCCGTCGCTGAAGCAACGCTGCTCGGCAATTTCGACGATGCGGCGTTTGTCATTCGGATCGGCGAGCGCCGCATGTGCATCGAGGAGCCGTTGGTGCTGGACGTAGTGCATCACGCCGCCGAAAGGTTCGAACATCCGGTAAAGCCCGGTCCGGGAGATTGCGAGATCGCGCCGCAGTGCTTCGGCATTGAATGACGGATCAAACAACCTGGCGTTTACGATACTACGCGCCTTTTCGAGAAGAACGCGCGTGATCGGCGCCTGCGCCTCCTCGATTGTACCGGGCGAAGGCATGACGCAAGCCCTGATCATCGCGCGCGTCGCGCCCACCAATTCTGGAATATTCTCCGCCTCGACCCCCGGCAGCCGCTTGGCCAGCCCCATGAAGTAGTCGGCGAGCAGCCGGCCCATCGCTGTATCGACGGAGGAAAACTCAGCCGCGCTGAGCGCGTGGGCGACGTCCGGGTCGAAGTCACGCGGGACGAAAAGCATCAGCATATCGCTGTCCGTTACATTGCCTTCGAACCAACGTCCGAGCGAATGGATCTGCACGATGCCCGCGCCGCCTGCAAAACTTCCCGCCGGACCGAGGGTGCTTATCGCTCCGTCGAGCGGAAGTGTCATTGTCCAGTGATCGAGCGCTTCCCGCCGCGTATGACCGGGAACGCTCGCAAATTCGAGTGCGTTGGTCCTGATCCTGGAAAAGGCGAGATTGCCGAGATCCCAGACGGTTTGCCTGCCGTCAAAGCCGTTCGACGTGTCCCTGCGGTCCCCGAACTCCAGCATGGAGGAGAAGCTCTTGCGCCAGGAGTCATATTGATCGTCAAGCGGCACGCCCCGGGTGTCGAACTTGAACGCGGGTATCGTCGAAGGATAGGAAGACCGCTTCGAAGGCAATGGGGGGCAGTCGATGGGAGATATGGCGGCCGCTTGCGCAAAGTTGTGATCAAGCGACGCTTCAGACGGTGTGGTATGATCATGGGCGTTCATGCCGTCACCATGCGCCGCAACTGTAGGGTGAAAACCTTTGCCCATGCATCACTGTCCGTACCGGGCAAACTGGTTCGATCCGTTCTTGCTGAAGAAAATGCTGGCATTGCTACCCCAAAAATTCCCCGAAGTGACAAATCACGCAGTTACGAATGCTCGTCTTGAATAGTATGACACAACCCTTATCGTCTGTTCAGTACGTAACTGTTACCAAACAGGTTGCACGACTGACGATCTCCTCCTGACAAGTGTCGGTTGTTGGGCCAAAGCTTTGCCGGAGTTGTCGAAGAACTTTGCCGACCACAATATGGCCATCCATGACCGCATCCTTTCATGCGATCTATGCTGGGCTTGGGGCAGGTTGGCGAGAAGATTGATCGGTTGTCGGTTCCTTGACGCGGAACGAGGCCACGTAGAGGGCCGGCAGGAAGATCAAGGTAAGAACGGTCGCCACCAGCAAGCCGCCCATAATCGCAATTGCCATCGGTCCCCAGAAGATGGTCCAGGCTATCGGAATCATGCCAAGCACGGTGGATATCGCGGTGAGCATGATAGGGCGGAAGCGCGACACCGTGGCGTCGATGACGGCATTCCACACGTCCGTTCCCTTGGCCCGCTCCGTCTCGATCTGTTCGATGAGTATGACGGCATTCTTGGCGATAAGCCCGAGCAGCGACAGGATACCAAGAATGGCGACAAAGCCTAAGGGCCGGTTGAAGATGAAGAGCGAACCGACGACACCGATCAATCCCATCGGAACAACGCTCATCACCAGGAACAGGCGGCTGAAGCTCTTCAGTTGCACCATGAGTATGGTGATCATCAGGAACAGCATGATCGGTACAACGGCAATCACGGACGCCTGCGACTTGGCGCTTTCCTCCACGGTGCCGCCTGCGACAATGCGATATGGGACCGGCAAGGTGGCGTTGAGTTTGTCGATTTCCGGTTCCATTGCCTGGACGATCGCCTCTGGCGAACCGCCCGCCGTCACATCCGCCTGCACGGTGAGTGTCGGCACGCGGTCGCGCCGCCAGATCACCGGGAACTCCTGGTCGACTTCAAAGGTCGCGAACTGGCTGAGCGGTACCGTACGGCCATTGGGAAGCGGGAACTGCAGCGTGCGCAGATTGTCGAGCGATACGCGCTGCTCGTCGGTCGAGCGCACGACGACGTCGACCAGATAGATATCGTCGCGCACCTGCGTGACCGCCATTCCGGACACGACGGTATTGAGCGCCGTCGCCAGCGCCTGCGAACTCAGGCCCAAGAGGCGCGCCTGATCCTGATCGATATGGACGCGGATGGAGCGGGCGGGTTCAATCCAGTCGAAATTGATGCGGTTGAGCTGCGAATTGGCGCCCATGACCTGTGCCAGGCGCTGAGCAATCTCGCGGACCTCGTTGGCATCAGGGCCGCTCACGCGATATTGCACCGGCCAACCAACTGGCGGACCGAGTTCGAGCAGCGAGACACGCGAAATGGCGCTTGGCACCTTTTCAGCCAATTCCTGTTCAAGTCGCGCGCGGAGCCGCTCACGGCCCGGAACGTCCTTCGCAACGACGACCGCTTGCGAGAAAAATTCATTGGGCAATTCGACGTTGAGCGGCAGGTAGAAGCGGATGGCGCCGCGCCCGACATTGGTGCTCCAATGTGCCACGTCCGGATCGTCCCTGAGGAGCGCGTCAAGTTGGTCCGATGCCTTCTGGCTCGCTTCGATGGACGCGTTCTGCGGCAGCCTTATATCGACAAGCAGTTCGGGACGGTCGGACGAAGGAAAGAACTGCCGCGGCACCAGCGGAAGCGCCAAAAGGGCGAGCACGAAACATGCAAGCGTGATGCCGATCGTCAGCCAGCGCATACGCAGCGCGCCGACAAGCAGGCTGCGGAAGAAGCGAAGAATGATGGAGGGCTTTCCCGTCTCGATCTTGTCGGGCTTCTTCAGCAGCGCAACGCCGAGGAGGGGAGAGAAGATTACGGCGCCAAGCCAGGATACGACCAGCGCGATACTCACGACCGCAAAGATCGAGAATGTATATTCGCCTGCGGAACTCCGCGCAAAGCCGATCGGCACGAAGCCGGTTGCGGTGACCAGGGTGCCGGCCAGCATGGCGGCAGCGAGCGTCCGGAACGTGAAGCTCGCGGCCTCTTCCTTTTCATCGCCGAGTGCGAGCCGCGTCGTCATGGAATCGACCGTCGTCATGGCATCGTCGACGAGGAGGCTGAGCGCGATGATCAGAGCGCCAAGGGAGACGCGCTGCAGGTCGATTCCGAGGATCTGCATCACCGCAAAGACCATCGCCAGCGACAGCGGTATCGCGAGGGCGACGACAGTTCCGGCGCGTATGCCCAAGCTGATGAAACTGACGGCCATTATGATGACGATCGCCTGCCAGAGCGATTCCGTGAACTCGCCGATTGCGTCGTCGACCACCTGCGGTTGATTGGCGACGAGCGTCGTTTCGATGCCGATCGGCATGTTCGCGGTGATCTCGTTCATCGCCGCGGTAATGTTGTGGCCGAGCGCGAGAATATCGCCGCCTTCGCGCATCGATATGGCAAGGCCCATGGCTGGCTTGCCGTTCACCCGGAACATCGGCTGCGGCGGGTCCGCATAGGCGCGGTGAATTTCGGCAATGTCGCGCAGCCGAACCAGCCTGCCATTTGCGACGAAATTCAGGTTGCGAAGGTCCTCTTCGGAATCAAAGGCGCCGCTGACGCGCAGGCTCAAGCGCTCGTCGGCGGTTCGCAGGGTACCCGAAGGGCTGACCACATTTTGCGCCTGCAAGGCGGCGATCACGGCGGTCCTGTCGATGCCGAGGCCGGCCATTTGTTCGGTGGAAAACTCGATGAAGATGCGTTCAGGCTGTGCCCCGAGCACGTCGATCTTGGATACGTCCGGTACATGCAGCAGGCGCGAGCGCGCCTCATCGACATAGTCAGCGAGTTCGCGCTGGGTAAAGCCGTCTGCCGTGAAACCGTAGATGATGCCGAATGTATCGCCGAAATCATCGTCGAATCCGGGGCCGACGATACCCGCCGGCAAGGTCGGGCGAATGTCGCCGATGCTCTTTCGTACCTGATACCAGACATCGGGGACTTCGGCCGCTGTCGTTGCGTCCTTGAGGTTGACGAAGATGGTCGTCACGCCCGCATTGGTAAAGCTGCGCAGGAAATCGACTTCGGGTATTTCCTGCAGCTTGCGCTCGAGCCGTTCGGTCACCTGTTTCAGCGTATCGTCAAGGGTTGCCCCGGGCCAGCCGGCCCTGACGACCATGGTCTTGATGGTAAAGGCTGGATCCTCGTTGCGGCCAAGATTGATGAAGGCGAACACGCCGGCAACGACGAAGGCAATCATCGCGTAGATCACGAGCGAGCGGCTCCTCAGCGCCCAGGCGGAGAGATTGAAGCCGTTCATTGGGGGGATCCGAGCAGACGCACTTCCTGGCCGTCATGCAATGCCTGGACGCCGGCCGTCACGACGACTTCACCGGGGGTGAGGCCCTGCGAAATGATGACAGTGGCGGGATCGAAGCGAACTACTTCGACATTGCGCGTCGACACGGTCTTCTTGTCCTGATCGACAATCCAGACCGCAGGCTGGCTGTTGAACTTGGTCAGGGCCGTCGCCGGTATCGCGATCTCAGGCGATGAATCAACCGTCACACGGCCCGTCACGGTCGATCCAAGGCGCATGGCAGCGGGCGTGTCGCTGAGGCCGACGCGCACCCTGAACGTCCGCGTCGTCGGATCGGCCTGCGGCGCCACTTCGCGCACCCGCCCGGTGGCCTTTACCGTCGGATCGTCGGTCAGCGCAACCTCGACAATAGCTGTTTCGGGCGCCTGTCGCAGCAGCTGCGCCGGCACGTCGAATATCGCATCGCGCCCATCTTGGCGCGCCACCTGCAGCACCATTTGCCCTGCCTGGACGACCTCGCCGGGTTCGGCGCCGACAGCGGTCACGGTGCCCGCCGCATCTGCGTAGAGCTCGGTGAAGCCCACGCGATCCTCGGCATTTTCCAGCTGCGCCTGCGAACTGTCGACCTGCGATTGCGCCGCGCGCATCGCCTGCTGTGCCGCATCGTATTGTGCGCGCGTGGTGAAGCCCTGTCTCAGCAGCGTTTCCTGCCGTGCGAATGCATTGCTCGTCTTGACGAGTTGCCCTTCGGCGGCGACGAGGGTTGCCTGTGCGGTACGCAGCGCGCTGATTTCATTTTGCGGGTCCATGCGGGCCAAAATCTTCCCGGGTTCGACCGGGTCACCGACGTTGGCAAGGCGTTCGATCATGCGGCCGCCAAGGCGAAACGCGAAGGAAACCTGGTTCTCGGCCTCGACATGTCCGGTAAGGCTGACGCTGTCGCCAAGCTTGCGCTGCTCAACCGTGACCGTTCGCACGGGGCGAATGACCGGAGGCTCATCCTTGGCTTCATCCCGGCATCCTGCAAGCATTGGACCTGCCATCAGAAGGCCCATGAACGCGCCCAGCGCGCGCACCCTTCGCATCGATTTATTCACTGAAACCAGCATTCTCATGGACTCCAGGAAACTCTCGTGAAATGGGACAAAGCATACGTCTGCGGGGCCATTCGACTATAACGTCTGCCAATCGTTTGTGATTGGTCAGAAATCCCAAATGCCCGCCCGGAATCCCAATTTCCGCAGTGCGAGAAGCGGCCTTCAGGTATGGTACGCGATGCTGGGTTGGCGCACGCTCGTTAAGTGCTCAGCGTGGCCCAGGACCATGCGGGATTTTCGCCCACCGGAAGTTTGCATGAAGATCAGGGATTTAAAGGCGCTGCGATGCTTCGGCTAATTCCCGGCGCGACAGAAACCGGCACATTGAAGCTGGGATCCTTATGTTGTCGCGATCGCATTTGCTGGCGTTTGTCCGCAATACTCCGACGTAGCCGCCCACGGCAGCAAAATTAGAGACGCGCAGCCTATTTGTGGGATTCTGTGCTGATCACATAGAGAATTGAAACCTCCTATAATCTTTGCCGGAGCCACACCTTGCGCTCCCCTAACCTGACCAATTCTTGGGGGGTAACTCATGGCCTCAGGTTCTACTCAAAAGTTCTCATTGTTCGCGCTGACTGCCATGGTCGTGGGGTCGATGGTGGGCGCCGGCATTTTCTCGCTACCGCGCACGTTTGGTAACGCAACGGGTCCCTTCGGGGCGATCATCGCCTGGTGCATTGCCGGGACTGGCATGTATATGCTTGCCCGCGTTTTCCAGTCGCTTGCCGAGCGCAAGCCTGAACTCGATGCTGGTGTCTTCGCCTACGCCAAGGCCGGCTTCGGCGATTATCCGGGCTTCCTTTCAGCGTTCGGCTACTGGATCGGCAGCTGCATCGGCAACGTCTCCTACTGGGTACTGATCAAGTCCACGCTCGGACTGTTCTTCCCGGTCTTCGGAGATGGCAATACGGTGGTCGCCATCGTCGTCGCATCGATCGGCATCTGGCTGTTTCATTTTACGATCCTGAGAGGCGTCCAGCAGGCAGCGTTCATCAACACGGTCGTCACCGTCGCGAAGATCGTGCCCATCCTCACCTTCATTCTGATCCTTATCGTCATGTTCAAGGGCGACATGTTCAGCGCCAACTTCTGGGGCGGCGTCGGCATGCCGGACTCGCGCATCTTCGATCAGGTGCGGGCGACGATGCTGGTCACCGTCTTCGTGTTCCTCGGTATCGAAGGCGCGAGCAACTATTCGCGTTACGCCTCAAAACGGTCGGATGTCGGTACAGCCACCATCCTCGGCTTCATCGGCGTCACCACGCTTATGGTGCTGGTGTCGCTGCTCCCCTATTCGGTCATGGCCCGCGCTGATATCGCGGCCCTGGGACAGCCCTCGATGGCCGGCGTTCTCGAAGCCGTCGTCGGCCACTGGGGGGCGATCTTCATCAGCGTCGGCGTGATCATTTCGGTGCTCGGCGCCTACCTCGCCTGGTCGCTGGTCTGCGCGGAAGTTCTCTATATCGCCGCGCAGAAGGAAGACATGCCAAGGGTGTTCGGGACCGAGAATTCAAACAAGGTTCCTGCGGCTGCGTTGTGGCTGACGAACATCGTGGTTCAGCTTTTCGTCATCAGCACCTACTGGTCTCGGGACGCCTTTGCGCTGATGCTGAGCCTGACCAGCGCCATGTCGCTGATACCCTATCTCTTCGTGGCCGCCTATGGCGTCATGCTGGCGCGGCGAGGGGAGACCTACGAAAAGAAGCCTGAGGAGCGCCAGCGCGATCTGATCATTGCCGGCGTTGCCGCTGTCTACACCCTGTTCATGATTGCGGCGGGCGGACTGAAATTCGTACTCCTTTCGGCGCTGCTCTACGCGCCGGGAACCATTCTCTATTTCTGGGCCCGCCGTGAGCGCGGCAAGCCCATATTCAACACAACTGTCGATTGGCTGATTTTCGCTGCCGCAGCAATCGGCTGCGTCGCGGCGCTGATCGGGCTCATATCCGGCTACATCACAATTTAAGCTACCTCGGGAGGTACATCCATGTCAGCTTCTCCAAATACTCAATCCAGCGACTTCGGGGTCCATTCCGAGGTCGGGCAGCTGCGTAAGGTCATGGTATGCGCACCGGGGCGGGCGCATCAAAGGCTCACACCCAGCAATTGCGACAGCTTGCTCTTCGACGACGTGCTCTGGGTCGATACCGCCAAGCGCGATCACTTCGATTTCATCACCAAGATGCGCGATCGCGGTATCGAAGTGCTGGAAATGCATAATCTCCTTACCGAAACCGTGGCGGTTCCCGAAGGCAAGAAGTGGATTCTCGACAATCAGGTTGTCGTCAATCAGGTCGGCTTGGGCCTGGTGGACGAGATTCGCAGCTATCTCGAGGGACTTTCCAACCGCGAACTGGCCGAGACCCTCATCGGCGGCCTTTCCACCTATGAGTTTCCAGAGACCCATGGTGGCGAGATGCTCAAGCTTGTCAGGGACGCGGCAGGCGTCAACGAATACCTGCTGCCGCCGCTGCCCAATACGCTCTATACCCGTGATACGACCTGCTGGATCTATGGCGGCGTTACCTTGAACCCGCTCTACTGGCCTGCGCGCCATGAGGAGACAATTCTTACGACCTCGATCTACAAGTTCCATCCGAGCTTTGCCGGCAAGGTCAATGTCTGGTGGGGCGATCCGACAGAGGATTGGGGTCTCGCGACGCTCGAAGGCGGCGATGTCATGCCCATCGGCAAGGGCAACGTTCTTATCGGCATGAGCGAGCGCACCTCACGCCAGGCTATCAGCCAACTCGCGGCCAAGCTTTTCGAAAAAGGTGCCGCCGAACGCGTGATCGTTGCGGCCATGCCGAAGCTGCGGGCAGCAATGCACCTCGATACGGTGTTCACCTTTGCCGACCGCGATTGCGTGCTGCTCTATCCGGATATTGTCAACGGTATCGACGCTTTCTCCTATCGCCCCGGTGACAAGGAAGGAACTGTCGAACTTCACAAAGACAAGGGCACGTTCGTTGAGACCGTACGCGATGCGCTCGGCCTCAAGAAGATGCGCGTCGTCGAGACGGGCGGCAACGACTATATGCGTGAACGCACGCAGTGGGACAGCGGCGCCAATCTCGTTTGCGCTTCGCCGGGTGTCGTTTATGCCTATGACCGCAACACCTACACCAATACCTTGCTGCGCAAGGAAGGCATCGAAGTGATCACCATCAGTGGCGCCGAACTTGGCCGTGGCCGGGGTGGCGGCCATTGTATGACCTGCCCGATCGCCCGCGATCCGGTCGACTACTGATTAGCCGGACTTATCTGAACTATCCCTGGGGCCGCTTGGAGCGGCCCATTTTTTTGCTGGTTCAGATGGTGATGCGTCCCGTGGCGATGCCGAAAATCGCGATAGCCGCCCCGAGAGCCGCAATGGCGAACATGATCATTTCTGTTGGTGTAAAGACCTTCCTGCCCTGCTCGCGCCGGGCCATGATGAAAAGGATCGTGCCCGGGCCGTAGAGTACAAGCGAGAGCAGAAGATGCTTGGCGCCGGCGGCATAGATGAGACCTGAAGTATAGATGAGCGCAACCAAGCCCCTGATCAGGTCAGTCCGGTGGCCAGCGGGATCGCGGTCATAGGTTTCGCCTGTCCAGGCAAGCTTGAACCCATAGGCTGCCACGAGCAGATAGGGGATGAGGATCATCGAACTCGTCAATTCGATCGCGAGGCGAAACGCATATTCAGTGAAAAGCGTGATGATCAGAAACGACTGCACAATGATATTGGTCAGCCAGAGTGCATGCGACGGCACTCCATTCTTGTTTTCATGGGAGAGAAACCGCGGCATCGTCTCGTATTTGGAGGCCGAGAAGAGAATTTCTGCGGCAAGAAGCACCCACGACAGATACGCGCCAAGAACCGAAATCAGCAGGCCGAAGCTCACGAAAATCGCGCCCCAGGGTCCGACCACCGCCTCGAGCACGCCCGCCATCGACGGGTTGCGCAACTGGGCAAGATCGGTGCGCAACATCACGCCATAGGACAGGATGGTAACGAGGACGAGAAGGCAAAGCACGCCGAGGAAGCCAACAACCGTGGCCACGCCGACATCGTTGCGGTTGCGCGCGTAGCGGGAGTAAACGCTTGCGCCTTCGATGCCGACGAACACGAAGACCGTGACCAACATAGTGCCGCGCACCTGACTGGCGATGTTGCTGAAACTGACGTCTTCGCCGCCCCAGAAATTGAGGGCAAACACGTCTGCCTTGAAGCCGTAGATGACGAAGACGATGAATAGAAGGATCGGTATGATCTTGGCGAAGGTTACGATCGTATTGATCGACGCCGCCCCCTTCACACCCTTCAGGATCAGCGTGTGAAAACTCCACAGGATGACGGATGAGGCGACGACGGCGATGACCGTATTGCCATCGCCGAAGACCGGAAAGAACAGGCCGAGCGTCGATTTGATCAGCACGAAATACGATACATTGCCGAGGCACGCTGCCGACCAGTAGCCGAGGGCCGACAGGAAGCCGAGATAATTTCCGAAGCCGGCCTTGGCATATGCGTAGATGCCGGCATCAAGGTCCGGTTTACGGCGGGAAAGGACCTGGAACACGAAGGCCAGCATGAGCATTCCGACGCCGGCGATCGACCAGGCGATCAGTGCGCCGAAAGGCCCTGTAACGCGGCCGAAGCCCTGGGGCAGGGAGAAGATGCCGGCGCCGACCATCGATCCGACCACCATGGCCATCAGTGCCCATACGGAGAATTTTGTCTCGGATGTCGATGTCATTTCGCCCCACAAGCAGATGCTGATTTCGCCGAATCGTGCCGGCCGCCAGGCGACCCCGCAATCACTTTAACTTTCGGCCGCGATGGTGTGATTGGCATCCAGTCCCAAACCTTTGCACCGGATACTATTCGCCAGAACAAAAGCAGTCCCTCCGGCAAATAAAAACCAAAAAGCCAGCAACAATTCGAAAGCATTCTCTCTAGAAATTCGCTTATAATAGAACCGGTTAATGCGTGGCATACCTACTGCCAGCTTGTTGCATCATCCCGATTTTCTACGAGGGTCGCTTCGATGGCTTCAGACCGTGGGACTGCTCACAATGGCGTCGCACCTTCGCCCTTGGGCTCGATCAGCCTCTGGCTGCTGCTGTTAGCGCTTTGGCTGATCATGAATGCCAGTATCGAGCTTCCGGTCGTCCTCACTGGCGCCGTGATCGCACTCGTCATCGACTGGATCTTCATGCGTCGCAGCGGCACCTGGTGGCAGGTGATACTGACCCCGAAAAGCGTGGTCCATTTCATTGCCTATACCGGTGTTTTCTTTGTGGAGTTGGTGAAGGCCAATTTGAATATGCTGCGCTATGTTTATTCGCCGCGCATCGACATTCACCCCGGCATCGTCAAGATCAATACGGGGCTCAAATCGCCGATAGGACGTCTGGCTCTTGCCAACTCAATTGCGCTCACTCCCGGCTCCCTAGTCATGGATATCCAAGGCGATGTGATTTTCATTCACTGGCTGGACGTCAAGACCGTCGATCCAAGGCTTGCCACTGAAATGATCGCAGCGCCGTTTGAGAAACATCTGGGAGCGGTCTTTGGCTGATATCATCCTGAAGATTGCAGGTGCCCTGATCTTCCTGAGCATCACATGCGGTATAATCCGGCTCGTGATCGGGCGCACGATCGTCGACAGGATCGTTGCCATCGACATGCTGACGGTTGTCTCAATCTCGCTTATCGCCCTTTACGCCCACTTATCGGGCCGTTTCGTCTATATCGACGTGGCGCTCGTCTATGGCCTTCTCAGCTTTCTTGCAGTGCTCGCGATCGCACGTTACCTCGAGCGGAGGTCGTAGCGCCATGCTGGAACTTCTGGTCATCCTCGTTTGTGCCGGCATCCTTGTGAGCGGCGTCCTTGCGGTTTGGCTCAGCAACCTGCTCGCCGCGATGATCAGCGCGGGCCTCGCCAGCCTATTTGCCGCCGTCTCCTATGTATTGCTTGCGGCTCCCGATGTGGCGATGGCAGAGGCAGCGATCGGTTCTGGGCTGGCGACCCTGATCTTCCTCTATACGATGCGCAAGACCAATGGCGGGAAAGAGCCATGATGGAACTGATCGGCAGTATCATAATCCTTGCCGGTG
The DNA here is from genome assembly GCF_900104165.1 of Phyllobacterium sp. YR620. Taxonomy (NCBI): domain Bacteria; kingdom Pseudomonadati; phylum Pseudomonadota; class Alphaproteobacteria; order Hyphomicrobiales; family Phyllobacteriaceae; genus Phyllobacterium; species Phyllobacterium sp. YR620. The sequence goes on along the minus strand of NZ_FNJP01000007.1, from coordinate 213,976 downwards.
CATTCTTTCTCTTTTCCGCCGGGCTCGGTCTTTTGCGCATGCCCGATGCTTTCACCCGCATACAAGCCGGCACCAAGGCGTCGACACTCGGCAACATTCTCGTTCTTGTCGGGCTGGGCTTTTACCACCCTGATTGGAGCCTCAAGCTGCTGATCGTTGCCTATTTCGTGCTGATGACGAATCCCCTGTCATCCCACGCACTTTCGCGTGCCGCGCACAGGATCGGCATTCCAATGGCAGCGTCGACCTTCACCGACGCATTGCGTGACGCGGAGAACGAACAGAAAGGGAAGGGCGCCCAATGAAACGAAGCTTCGCCATTCTCGCTGTCATCATGTTCGGGTTGATCTTTTTCGGCCTGATTACAGGATATACAGAACGCCAGACGATATCGCCGCTTGCTGCATATTATCTCACGCAGGTCCCGCGCGAACTTGGTGCGCCGAATGTGGTGACCGGGATCCTGATCACCTATCGTGGCTTCGACACGCTCGGGGAAGTGGCCGTACTTTTCATGGTGGCTGCGAGTGTTGGCGTGCTCCTCAAAAGCAAGACTGGGCAAGATGCGCCAAGTGCCGGAGGGCGCGAACCCAGCGAACTCGTTCGCACCGGCGCTGAAGTGATCTTGCCGCTCATTTTCCTCTTTGGCGCCTATGTGATCATGAACGGCCATCTTTCAGCGGGCGGTGGTTTTCAAGGCGGCGCCGTGGTGGCATCCGGCGTCATGTTGCTGATGCTGGCGAGCCCGGCCAGCCAACTCCATCACGGCTTCCTCAGCGTGACGGAGTCGCTCGCAGGCGTTATGTATGTCTCGATCGGCGTCCTCGGCATTGTTTTTGCTGGCGGATTTCTCGATAGTCACATTCTCCCGCTCGGCAAATTCGGCACGTTCCTCAGCGCTGGGGCGATCCCGCTGATATCGGCACTGCTTGGTATCAAGGTCGGCGCGGAGCTGAGTGTCGTCATCGATCGGTTCAGAAGCTGACATGGCAGCCGAGGTACGTTGATGGGACTGCCGGTTTCGCAAATCTTGCTCGTTACGGGGTTTCTTTTGATCCTGATCGGATTTTGGGGAATATGTGCCCACCGCAATATCCTGCGCATCATCATCGGGTTTTCGCTGATCGACACCGGCATTCACATCGTCATGGTGGCAACCGGATATGTGACCGGTGGCACTGCGCCAATCATTGATGCCGCATTGGAAAAGGCCCACGCTGCGGCGAAAGCTGTGGATCCTGTTCCGTCGGCGCTGGTTGTCACCGCCATCGTCATCGGTTTTTCCGTCACTGCGATCATGCTGTCCTTCGCGATACGCTTGTACGACGCAAAGAAGACGCTTGATATCGACGCCTTCACGGAGTCGAAATGGTAGAGGCGTTGTTGCAACCGCTTAACATTTTCCTGTTCGGCCTTGGCGGCAGCTTTCTTATCCCGCTGCTTTACCGGATCGCCAAGCCTTTGCCCGCTGCCGCGTTCGGCCTTGCACTTGTTGGGATGACAGCCATCAGCGCTGCCTGCCTGTGGGCGGTTTATCATGGTCAGCCTGCGCTGGAGAGTTTTACGGCCGGCAATGTGCCACCCTATTCGATCAATCTACGCATTGGCCCTTGGGAAGCCATCTGTGCCTTCAGCATCAACATTGTCGGGCTTCTGGCTGCCTGGCACCTGTGGGGCCAGCTCCGCCAAAGTTACGCAGCCCTGTTGCTCTTTCTGCTCCTGATCATGGGCGTAAACGGCATGGTGATGACGCGTGATCTGTTCAACTTGTTCGTGTTCCTCGAAATTGTATCGATCGCGACCTACGGCCTCTTGGGCTTCGACGGGACCCCCGCGGCGCTCGCCGCCGGCTTCAAATACATTCTGGCGACTGTGCTTGCATCGACCTTTTTCCTGCTTGGCACCGTGCTGCTTTATCATGTGGCCGGCACGCTCAACATCGATGACCTTATCGTTCACCGTGACCAGATAGCGGGCCCGATCGGAACGACGGCGCTCCTGCTCGTGCTCGCCTGCCTTGTTATCGAATTGAAGCCGTTTCCAGCCAATGGCTGGGGCCTCGATGTTTACGAGTCAGCGTCGAGCGGCATTGCGGCGCTCGTGTCCGGTGTGGTCTCGGCAGGCGTGTTCTTTGCCCTGTTCAAATTGCTCCCGCTTTTTGACAATTTTCTCACACTTATTGCGGTTTCGGGCGGCGCCACTTTTCTGTTCTCCAACCTCGCAGGGCTGCGTCAGACAAATGTTCAGCGCATCCTCGGCTATTCGTCGATCGCACAAATGGGATTGCTGACGCTCGCGCTTGCGCTGATGCGGCAGCTTGGCTCCGATGCGTCGATGCCGCTTGTGGTTGGCGGTCTCTTCGTCAATCACCTCTTGGCAAAGGCCGGTCTCTTCTTTTTGGCGGGCGCTGTCGACCGGGATAAGGTCAATGGCTGGGCTGCCATCGCCGGACGTCCGCTACTTTTGCTGGTCTTCGCCATGCTGCTCCTTGCCATTGGCGGCCTTCCGCCTTTTCCAGGGTTCTGGTCCAAATGGGAACTGGTCATGAGAGTGGCCAGTGCCGGGCAGTATGGATGGATCGCCGTTATTCTAGTCGGCTCGCTTTTCGAGATCGCGTATATGTTCCGCTGGTTCAAGCAGGCGACCCGCGCCGCGCCGGAAGTGGAGATGGTGGACGTCTCGCCCGGTCATCTCGTACCGGCGGGAATGTGTGCCCTGCTTCTCTGCGTTTCCGGCTATATCGCGGCAAGCCTTTCGGGTGCCGCCTCGCTCTGGCTGTTTTCGCCGCTTTGCGGGGCGGGCTTTCTTTGTCTGCTCTACCGGCTTCCGGGCCGATTGAAATCCGTGTTGATGCTCGTCCTCGTTCTTGTCGTTGGCGCCTGGATCATTTCTCCCGCAGAGGGCATAAGCCGGCTGTTTGCGGTGCTGCTTCTCGCAGGCGGTCTGGTCGTCGCTGCGGCAAGTCTTTATCGCGCCGATCCTCGCCCGGGTTACTACCCACTCATGGCGCTCCTGCTGCTTTCCATCGCAGCGCTTCTGCGGACGAAAACCAGCCTCGAATTCTTCTTCAGCTGGGAGATGATCACGCTCGCGTCCTATTTTCTGATCGCCCAGGCGCGCGGCGCACATGCTTACGCGCTGCCATTCCTGTTGTTTTCCATTGCCTCGGCCTTCTGCCTGCTCACTGGCTTTGCCATTGCCGCTGCCGCCAATGGAACGATGGATCTTGCTGCGTTTGGCGCAGCCGGAAAGGATGCCTGGCCAGCTTTCGTCCTGCTCGCAATCGGCTTCCTCATTAAGGCGGGTGCTGCTGGTGTCCATGTCTGGCTGCCGGGCGCCTATGCGGAAGCCGACGATGACGTTTCGGCTATGTTGTCGGCTGTCGTCAGCAAGGTCGCCATTTTTGGGCTGTTTTCAGTCACATATCTCGCCATTCGCTCGCAGATCGGGCTCGACATGGCGCATGTCGTGGGTTGGGTCGGCCTGCTGACAACCGTATTCGGGGCTCTGATGGCATTGCAGCAGAATGACATGAAGCGCATGCTGGCCTATTCGAGCATGAGTCAGCTCGGCTATATTGTCACTGCCATCGCACTGATGAGCCACCTCGGCTGGGTCACAGCGCTTTATCTCGTCGCCAACCACCTGATGGTGAAAGGCATTTTATTCCTCGCCGCAGCCGGCATCATCCTGCGAACCGGAACGCGTCTGATCGATGGAAGCGGCGGATTGGTGCGCAATATGCCTTTCACTTTTGCGGCCGTCGCCACGGCTCTCATCTCCATGTCAGGCCTGCCGCCGCTTGCCGGTTTCGGTGGAAAGTGGCTGCTGCTCAGCGCTCTGGTGGAGAAGAGCTGGTACGGACTGGCAGCGATGGCCGTCGTCGCGACGTTCGTCGGCTTCCTCTACATGTTCCGCCTGGCCTATTCGATTTTTCTCGGGGAGCGAAGGGCCGGACTTGACGCTGTTCAGGAAGCGCCCCTCGCGTTGCTGATGCCGCAGTATGTGCTGGTCGCAGCCATACTGGCTTTGACCTTTTTCCCGAAGATCTTCATGGAGCCAGTATCCGCGGCGATCGACCCGACCTTTGCATCGACGCTGGTGTGGGAAGGCATGTCGCTCGAAACCATTTACGGTTACTGGAATCCGCTACCCGTCATGGCGATAACGGTGGCGCTTGCCGCGGTCCTCTTCTTCGTGGTCTGGCTTCGCTATGTATACGGCTACCGCAGGACCCCGACGACGGGCGTCGCGGTCTTTTACGCATTCTATCAGCCGACGCTTGCGCGCGTGTTGAAGCCGGTCGCGATCACATTCTGGCGCGGTGTGTCGGCGTTGACGCTAGGCGCTGCGGACGGGGTCAGAAAGGTCTATACCGGAAACGGCCAGACCTACTGCCTATGCGTCCTTTGGTATGTCATCGTTATTATTGCGATCGGGACGATCGGCCACTAGCGCCGATCTGCGCTCAGCAGGGCGCGATGAAGATCGTGCCGTCGCTGCGCCGATAACGGCACTTGCTCCGGTCCTGGCTCGGCGTCGATGCTGTACCAACGACAGCGCCAAGGAGGGCACCCCCAGCAGCGCCACCCACGGTGCTGCGCGTATTGTTGCCGATGGCTTGGCCGGCAACGGCGCCGACGCCCGCACCGACCACCGCGCCAGTTCCTGCACGCCGATCCTGTTCGTTCGTGGCACAGGCCGAAAGCAGTGCAGTTGCGCTTACAACAAGAATGGCCACATTAAACGATTTCATGACGACCTCCTCGACAAATTCGTTTCGCTCGCTAGTGAGTTCAATGTTCAGGAAGCGCCAACGTCAACAAGGATCGCTTTCCCCGAGCCACGTATACCGAAGAAATGGACGCCAGGCCTAGTCTGCGGATTCTCGGCAAAGTCACCGTAAACTTGACAGGCCAGCCGCCCACGACATGCGCCCGGGTTGGCGCATCGCCAAGGTCTATTGAGATTTATATCTTCAGTCCGGATCTGCTGCCTGCCTTGTTTGCTCGAGGACAGCTTCGGTTATCGAATTCGGCAGTCGACGCGGCGTCTCGATGAGCCCCAGCAGCGGCATGATGACGATGAAGAATGCGAAATAGTAAAGCGTCGCGAACTGGGACAGGATGACGTAAGCGCCTTCCGGCGGCCGAGAGCCCAGCCAGCCGAGGAAGAGGCCGTTGGCGACGAAGAGTGCAAAGAACAGCCTGTACCAAGGACGGTATACCCCCGAGCGCACCTTTGACGTATCGAGCCACGGTACGAAAAACAGCACTGCAATGGCGGCAAACATGGCCAATACGCCGCCGAGCTTGGAATCGATCGGTCCAATGCTGAACGTGATGGCGCGCAGGATGGCGTAGAACGGGAGGAAGTACCATTCAGGTACGATATGTGCCGGCGTCTTCAGTGGTTCGGCAACCGTGTAATTGTCCGGATGGCCGAGAAAGTTCGGCATATAGAAGACGAAATAGGCCAATACGAGCGAGAAAACGACAATTCCAAGCGCGTCCTTAACCGTTGCGTGGGGCGTAAAATCAACGACGTCGGCGCTCGACTTTACGTCAATGCCGATCGGATTGTTCTGGCCAACCACGTGCAGCGCCCAGATATGCAAGGTCACCACGCCGACAAGCATGAATGGCAGCAAATAGTGCAGCGCAAAGAAGCGGTTGAGTGTGGGATTGTCGACGGCGAAACCTCCCAGCAACAGTTGCTGTATCCACTGGCCTGCCACCGGTATGGCGGTGAAGAAGTTGGTGATGACGGTGGCGCCCCAAAACGACATCTGTCCCCAAGGCAGCACGTACCCCATGAAGGCCGTCGCCATCATCAACAGGAAGTTGGTGCAGCCGAGGACCCACAGAAGCTCGCGCGGCGCCTTGAAGGAGCCATAGTAAAGACCCCTGCCGATGTGGATATAGACTGCGATGAAGAAGAACGACGCACCATTCGAATGCAGATAGCGCAACAGCCAGCCGGAATTCACGTCACGCATGATCTTTTCGACTGAATCGAAGGCGAGCACAGTATTGGGAGCATAATGCATCGCCAGGACGACGCCGGTCAGGATCTGCGAAACCAGCATGACCGTGAGAATGCCGCCGAAGGAATAGGCGTAGTTCAGATTGCGCGGGACCGGGTAGACGATGAACGAATCGTACACCAGCCGGGGCAGCGGCATCCGGGCATCCAGCCAGCGCTCGATGCCTGTCTTTGGCGTATACGGCGAACCCACACCCCGCATCGCATTTCTCCCGTTACCTTAACTTCAGCGTTGTGTCTCGCGCGGCTCATTTCACCGGCATCACAACCGGGGCATCCTTTTTCTTGAGCAGCACGACGATGAATTTCGCCGGTTTAGTCTTGCTGGCATTGCGGCTGATCAGGTGAATGTCGTCAGGACTCTCGTAGAAGGTCTCGCCCGGCGACACCGTGACTTCCTTTTCTCCCTTGACCTGCATCACGATGGAACCCTCGAGCACATAGACGAACGCATTTGCTTCGTGTTTGTGAATAGGTGACGAGCCTCCCGGGCCATATTCGACCGAGATCATCAAGCCCTCCTTGCCGGGATAGTTCGGGAGGTCCTTTTTCATGAGCGGCGTGACTTTTGCAGTGTCGCCAGCGGCGACCGACGGCAAGGTGCCAACGAGACAAATGGCGGCGGACACAAATAGCCTCAACAAAGCTGATTTCATTGTCGTGATCCCTTAGGTTGTTGAACGCAAATAGACGGGTGGCTTACTTCGGCTGTTGGGCCTGGCGAAACCAGTCCTGGAAGGTGATCTTGCCGATCCGTGCACCCTCGCCAGGCACGATCGACTGATCGTTGAGCTCAGACCCAAAATAGCGCGCATGCACGTCTGCCTCGACCGTTCGAGGGTCGTTGGCGGCTTGCAGATACCGGGCAATGATCGCGTTCATGGGGGCGCGCTCGGGGCCGGCAATTTCCATCGTTCCGTTGAGCGGCCTGCCGGTGGCGACATCGGCCATCACGTCGGCAACGTCGTCCGAGGCGATGGGCTGGAAAGCTGCTGGAGAAAGACGAGCGACGGTGCCGACTGTCGCCTCATCGGCGATGCCCTTCAGGAATTCAAAAAACTGGGTGGAATGGACGATCGTGTATGGAATTGGCGATCCCTTGATGAGTTTTTCCTGGGCAAGTTTGGCCCTGAAATAGCCATTTTCGGGCAGCCGTTCCGTTCCGACGATCGACAGGGCGATGTGGTGCTTTACGCCGGCCTTGGCTGCGGCGGCGAGCAGGTTGCGGCCAGACGTTTCGAAGAACTCAAGCACAGCCTTATCTTCCCATGAAGGCGCGTTTGCCAGGTCGACGACGACCTCGGCGCCGACGAGCGCTTCCCCCAGGCCTTCACCTGTGATGGTGTTTACGCCGGTGTTTGGCGACACAGCGAGCACCTCGTGTCCCCTGTTGCGCAGGCGTAGCGCGGTCTTCGACCCTATGAGCCCGGTCCCACCAATAATGACAATCTTCATAACTTATCTCCTTCGTTGTCGGCGTTTTCGACAATGAATGGAGAGACAAAATCATTCTATAATACGCGGGGCGTAGCGACCTAACCGCATTGGTTAGCAGCATCATGCCTAATTATAGGGGTGATCTAGCTGCCGGGTGTCACCAGCGTCAGTGTTGGAAAGTAGGTACGGTATCGTCCGACGTCACGCGTAAGCAAAGTCAACCCGGCCACGGCCGCCTGGGCTCCTATGAAAAAGTCAGGCAGCACGCCTGTGCGGGCCCCACCTGCCTTGCGATATTGCATGAAGACTTTACCGGCAAGGAAGAGTGCTTCTCTCGGGATCGGTACTATTTCCAGTCCGGCCTCATCAATGAATGCGTCGAGGTGTTCGATGCGATTGTATCGAACCGCAAGTTCGGCGTAGACAACGTCGTTCATCAGCAGGGGGCCCCGCAATGACGCGGCCTCCAACTGCGCGATCGACCAGTCGGCCCATTTCGGGTCGTTGGTGACAAGATCGAGCAACACATTGGTATCAACGAGGATCACTTCTCACCGCGGGTGAGGGCGAGGATCGCATCCGTATCGAGACCGGCGCCAGCGTGGCCGCGCAGACCCCCAAAACGGCTCTTTGGCTGCTTGTTGTCGGCGCGGGTAATCACGACGCTGCCATCGACCGCCCGGTGAAAATCGACCTTGCTGCCCGGCCCAATTCCCAGAAAGTCGCGCACGGGCTTGGGGATCGTCACTTGCCCTTTCGTCGTCACGGTGGTGGTCATTCTGTGCCTCTGGTAATGCTCATGTCGCAGAAGGTATTACTTTTGGGCAGGGGATTCAAGCGGCCAGTGGAGGCGATAGCCATCCAGAAGCCAGGGTCAAGCCACATGCCACGGGCGGATCATCGACATAACGCTCTATGTGCCGGATTTACGGTCATCGTCCGCTGACGCCCTGCCGCCGCGGCCTTGCGTCGCCCGCAAAAGGTTGTCGCGCAGTTTCGTCACCGATTTCTGCACTTCTGGAAAATCCTCACCAAGTCCGGTGGCGTCAACAACCGACACGGCAGGAATCTTATCGAGAAGTTTCCGTCCAGCAGGCAGTAGACTCACGCGCACCTGCCGTTCGTCCGATGGATCGCGGCGACGTTGAAGATAGCCTGTTGTCTCGAGTTTCTTGAGAATGGGCGTCAGCGTATTGGATTCGAGAAATAATTTCTCACCAAGCGCGCCAACGGTCAGATCGTCCCCTTCGGAAAGCGCGACCAGAGTGATGTACTGGGTATAGGTCAGGCAAAGCTTGTCGAGGATGGGTTTGTACGCACGGCCAAACGCCAAATTCGCCGAGTAAACCGCGAAACACAGGAAATTCGACAGCTGTCGCCGCTCATTGGCGGGCACCGTGGAAGAGGGCGCGGTTAAGTCCGTAGATTTGGCTTTCGAAACAGACATGACGCCTCCTGGGATGCAACTTTGATTGATTCTATATAGATCGCATACGATTAAATCGCAATGATATTGACATCAGGGTTGCATCTGACTATTTACGTCGCATCCGAAAGGATCGGATACGATATAATAACACGAGGATTTGACGATGACCGAGAAGCTCCTTTTTACTGGAAAGACCCATAACACGAGCGGGCGCGACGGCAGTACGCGCAGCAGCGACGGCAAGCTGGATCTCAAGGTTCCGCAGCCGCATCCTGCCGCCGAAAATCTGTTCGGCGCCGCTTGGTCCGCTTGCTACATGGGAGCGATTGAGGTCGCCGCCGCCCAAAGGAATATCAAGCTTCCAGCAGCAACGGAAGTTGACGCCGAAATCGACCTGAATGTCGATGATGGCTCCTATTTTCTCCGGGCGCGACTCAATGTAAGCGTGCCGGGAATCGACCGCGCTCTGGCCGAACAATTGCTCGAAGCGGCTCATACGATTTGCCCGTATTCCAAGGCGGTGCACGGCAATATTGAAGTTGCGACCAAACTCGTATGAGTCCAGATCGGTCGCTTGATCGAAAATGGCAGGCCGACCACTTTGGTAAAAGTGACATCCCATCAGGAGTGCGTTCGATGATCGATGACAATGGAAGGTCAAGCCCGGCCTACAGCGAGTTTTCGCGCGTGCTCGACCCCGCCATCTATGAGGCTTTGCCGGACGATTGGATCATCGGAATAACGGACGTCATCGATTCAACCTCTGCGATCGAGGCAGGGCGATATGAAGACGTAAACTACGCCGGGGCGACGATCATAGCCGCGCTCGGCAATGCTTGGGGGTCGTTCGATTTTCCGTTTGTGTTTCGCGGCGACGGCGCCGCGTTCGCGTTGCCGCCACACGGCCATAGGATCGCAACATCGGTGATGCGGCAGGTCTCAAGATTTGCGCAAAGCGATCTCAATCTCAAGTTGCGAACCGGTCTAGTGCCTATAGGAGACATCCGCGCTGCTGGACGCGATGTCACAATCGCCCGCTACGCGGCGTCGGAACAGGCCACCTATGCGATGTTTGCCGGAGGCGGGGTGAAATGGGCCGAGCAGCAAATCAAGAGCGGGCGTTTTCTCGTCGAGCAGGGTACAGACAAGACCAAGCCTGACCTGTCTGGACTTACCTGTGACTGGACACCCTTTCCCAGCCGGCGAGGGGAGATTCTGTCACTTTTGGCAGAACCGTCGGAAAACACGCACCCCGAAGCCTTCGCCAAGGTGGCGCGAGCGGTCCTTGCAGTCTTCGATACCGGTTCGCGCCGCGCTCATCCGCTTCCCGAGGAGATCGGCATCTCAAGGGACAGCAAGAAATACATCGATGCGAAAATGTGGGCGGAGATCGCTTCCAATTCCGATTTCCGCAAGTTTGACGATGGGTTGCGCCTGACGCTGGATTGCACCGCCGAACAAATCGAGACAGTGGAAGCCCTGCTCATCGAGGCAAGGGCGCGCGGCGAAATCAACTTCGGACTGCATCGACAGTCGCATGCCCTGATGACCTGTCTGGTACCATCGGAACAGCCCAATTCGCATTTGCATTTCCTCGACGGATTGGGCGGGGGCTATACCAAGGCGGCGCAGATGCTTGAGGCAGCTGAGCGCCGTGAAACGCCAACGTCGGGCAGGGGTTAGTCACCGGGTTGGGACGACCGCCAGCGGTGCGTCGATCAAGCGTCAAGGCAAACGATGTTACCGTAACGTACTTGTCCGCGGGTATGTTTGGAAAGGATCATCGGTCCCGCACGCACGCCGTTCACTCCTGTTGTTGGCATCGCGGCGTGGTGATTTTCGCACGGGCCACATCTACAGAGTGCATGAGATGCTACCGGCGTAACCTTAAGCGTATCACCTGAAGGACATGTCTCTCTGTTTTGGACCCGACCAACGGGAGCGCTACAATGGCAGACATAGAATATCCCAACGAGCATTCATCAGTGCCGGCGGTCAGACCTATCCGACAAAGCCGGCGCGAGTTCTTGAGCACTGCCGCCCTGGGGATTGCGGCTGCAACCACGGCGAGCCTTTTTGCCGGACCGGAAGCTGTGGCCGCGACGGATGAAATCCGCCCGTTCACGGTGAACATTCCGGACGCCCAACTCGAAGATCTGCGTCGGCGCATCGCCGCTACCAAACTGCCTCCGCAAGAAGTGGTGACAGATGCAACACAAGGTGTGCAGCTCGCCACGATCAAGGCACTCGCCGGCTATTGGGGAACGGATTACGACTGGCGCAAAATCGAGGCCCGGCTCAACGCCTTGCCGCAGTTTACGACCGAGATTGACGGGCTGGAGATTCACTTTATCCACGCCCGTTCGAAACATGAGTACGCATTGCCGCTCATCGTCACACATGGGTGGCCCGGCTCGATCATCGAGCAATTGAAGATCATTGACCCGCTCACAAATCCGACAGCATACGGCGGCACCGAAAAGGACGCCTTTCATGTCGTCATACCGTCGATGCCCGGCTACGGCTTTTCCGGTAAGCCGACCACTACAGGCTGGGACGCCGTACGCATCGCAGCCACTTGGACCGCGTTGATGAAGCGCCTCGGCTACACGAAATTTGTCGCTCAGGGCGGGGATTGGGGCGCGCTAATTGTCGATCAGATGGGCGTGCAGGCACCGCCGGAACTAATCGGCATTCATACCAATATGGCCGGCGCGGTTCCGCCTGAAATTGACAAGGCGGCTTTCGCAGGGGCGTCGCCTCCCGAGGGACTCTCTCCCGAAGAGAAGAACGCTTATGACCAGCTTGCCTTCTTCTACAAGCATGGGCTGGCTTATGCGCAGGAGATGGGGAACCGACCTCAGACCCTCTATGCGATCGAGGATTCGCCCGTCGGCCTCGCCGCCTGGATACTCGATCACGACATCCGCAGTTATGAACTCATTACGCGCGTCTTCGACGGTAAAACCGAGGGCCTTACGCGAGACGACATTCTCGACAACATTACGCTCTACTGGCTGACGAATACGGGTGTGTCTTCGGCTCGTCTCTATTGGGAAAACAAGCTTCCATTCTTCGCGCCGAAGAACGTCACCATCCCGGTCGCCGTAAGTGCTTTCCCCGACGAGATCTATACGGCGCCGCGTAGTTGGGTGGAGAAGGCCTATCCCAAGCTGATCCACTACAACAAGCTCGACAAGGGCGGCCACTTCGCCGCCTGGGAACAGCCGGCGCTGTTCACTGCGGAACTTAGAACCGGGCTCCAGTCGCTGCGCTAAAAAGCAATCAATGGAGCGGCGGCAGTGCGCAGCCGCCCCATTGTGCCGCGAAGTCTTGGAGGAATTCCTTATATGCCTCGGCTTCTGGAGGGTCAGCCCTTTGCTGCAGCTTCCAGTCCTGCAATGTCGAATTTCTTCATCTTGAGCATGGCCTCGGTGACACGCTTGGCCTTCGCCGGGTCCGGGTCGCTCATCAATTCACCGAGACGCTTTGGCGTGATTTGCCAGGACAGACCCCAGCGATCGCGCAACCATCCGCATTGCTCCGTCGAGCCTCCCTCCTGCAATGCTTCCCACAGGCGGTCAATCTCGCCTTGGGTCTCGCACTCGACGATGATCGAAAAACTGTGATTGAACGGATCGAGCGGTCCGGCTTCGATAGCCATGTAGCGCTGATCGCCGAGGGTAAAGCCTGCGAGTTTAACACTCCCCGCCGGTCCGCTTGGTGTATCTGCCGGAATGGTCGAGACCCATTCGACGGAAGAGCCGCCAATCAGCGAGGTGTAGAAGCGGATTGCCGCCTCCATGTCTTTTTCGAACCAAAGATGTTGCGTAACCTTCATCGTGCATCCTCCTGTTGAATGGAACTCTGTCCGCAGGACGAAGCTGGAGCTTCCATACCGACAGGGCCCACGCAAAAAAACCGAAAGAAAGTTTGGTATGGCCCGACGTAGACAGGATATCTTGTCCGCGTCAACCGTCCGGTTGATGCGAACGCCTGAGGGATGATGAAACCCGTAAATCCTTGATCGACTGGGCTATTCATGTCTCTATTCAGCCTTCGATCGGGCGAGGCATGCTGCGGGCGTCAAGTATCAGGGCAGCCAGCCAAATAGGTGCAGGACTGGGCAACAGCAGAAAGTGGAGCGGGCACTGTGCAAAAGAATTTGACTCGGGTCGGACCCGGCTATCCGCAGGTCGTCGTCCTCTTCGGGGCAACGGGCGATCTCTCCCGGCGCAAGCTGCTGCCGGGCCTGTTCCATCTCATCAGGGCTGGCTTTATACCCGGGTGCCGCATCGTCGGTGTTTCGCTCGATGAGATCGATGCCGACGGTTTTCGCGCCATCGCACGCGAGTCGCTCAGCACTTTCCTGACCCGCAAATTCACCGAGACCGAATGGGAAGATTTCTCTTCATCGCTTGACTATGTCCCGCTTTCTGCCGGCGCGGGCTTATTGAAGGAAGCGGTGAACAGGGCAGAGGAGGCGCTTGGACCGGAAACGCGGCGCGTGCATTATCTCTCCGTGCCGCCGAGGGCGGCGCTCTCGGCCGTACAACTCCTTGCTGAGGCCAAACTCGTTGAGGGTTGCCGCATCATTATGGAAAAGCCGTTCGGCACGGACCTGGTCAGTGCGATGGAACTGAACAAGAGACTGCACGAGGTTTTCGACGAAAAGCAGATTTTCCGTATCGACCACTTCCTCGGCAAGGAACCAGCGCAGAATATCCTCGCTTTCCGCTTCGCCAACGGACTTTTCGAGCCAATCTGGAACCGTAACTTCATAAACCATGTGCAGATCGACGTTCCGGAGACGCTCGGGCTTTCCACCCGCGCGGCTTTCTACGAGACAACGGGCGCCTATCGCGACATGGTGGTGACCCACCTCTTTCAAATCCTGGCCTTTATGGCGATGGAGCCGCCCACGGCCTTGGAGCCGGCGCCGATCTCGGAAGAAAAGAACAAAGTGTTCCGCTCCATGCTGCCGATCGAGCCACGCGATGTCGTGCGCGGCCAATATATCGGCTACCGCAAGGAGCCGGGAGTTGATCCGGAGAGTGACACCGATACCTTCATCGCCCTCAAATGTGCCATCGACAATTGGCGCTGGGCAGGCGTGCCCTTCTTCCTGCGCACGGGAAAACGTCTTGCGGAGGGCCAGCGCATCATCTCGATCGCCTTCCGAGAGCCTCCCAAGTCGATGTTTCCGGCCGGCTCCGGCGTTGGGGCGCAAGGCCCGGACCACCTCACTTTCGACCTTGCGGATGCCTCAAAGGTCTCGTTGTCCTTCTATGGGAAGCGACCCGGCCCAGGGTTCAGGCTAGACAAGCTGTCGTTGCAGTTCGCAATGAGCGAAACCGGTCTGATCGGCGAAGTGCTCGAGGCCTACGAGCGCCTGATCCTCGACGCCATGCGTGGCGATCACACGCTGTTTACCACCGCCGAGGGTATAGAGCGGCTCTGGGAAATCTCGCAACCGCTCTTGGAAAACCCGCCGCCTGTGCGCCTCTATGATCAGGGCGGCTGGGGCCCGAAATCGATCCACCAACTCATCGCGCCTCATGCCTGGCGCCTGCCGTTCGAGCGCGCCTGGCGAGATCCGGCGAAGGAGTAACCGGCGGCGGACTTGTCAACCGTTCCAGGCGATTGCATTCAACGACGGCTTCGCGCACACGGCTGGGCCTAAAGCGGCAGGGGATGCATGTCATTCCATCACGCAACAGTCAGCCAACCATGCTTGCTCCATAAAACGAGACAAGTTGCGTGATCGTCAGTGGGCGGGAAAACAACCAGCCCTGCCCGCGACAATGAGGTAGGGCTTTCGCAAAGTAATTACGCTGTTCATTTGTCTCGATCCCCTCGACAACGACACCAAGGTGAAGGGACCGAGCCATTTCGAGTATCAGGGGCGTTATCGATACTTTTACGGAATCGGTACCCACCGTATCGGTAAATGCCTTATCGATTTTGACAGCGTCAACTCCTAGGTCCTGGAGGTAGGCCAAGCTAGAATATCCCGTGCCGAAATCATCGAGATAAACGGGATGCCCCTGTCTGCGGAGCCTTGCTATCGCCGGAATTGCAATTTGGCGAACAACCGTGGAACGCTCCGTGAGTTCTACACCGATTTGGCTCGCCGGGAGGCCCGATTGGACGATCTCATCCAGGACCTCGTAGAATTTGACGTCATCCAAATCGGCGGCAACGATGTTAATGGTCAACACCAATTCGGGATGGGCCAGCAGGAGCGAACGGGCACTCCGCCCGATTTCCCTTAGAACATAGACCGTGATTTCGCCAGCCAGACCTTTGTCCTCTGCTACTGGAACGAAAACATCCGGCGGAATATTTTCCCCGCTTTTATCCGTCCACCGTACGAGAGCCTCAGCCGAAACCATCCGTCCTGACGTTAAATCCACGATGGGCTGATAGACAACGGTGATCTCATTCGTCCGCAAAGCCTCTGCGAGACGCATTATGAGTGTGCGTGGTTTGCGCGAAAGCAGTGAAATGCTCAGAGCCAGGAGGAGTCCCGCAGCACTGCCGATAACGGCGAACGCAACGGCAAAGCCAGACTGGCGTGCAACGGCCTCGACGCGGGTCAATGCTGCGACGGCGCAGATGGGATAAGCTTCGGAGCAATGGATGCGGACCAGGTCGTTGGCACTGTCCACGACGCGGTTCCCTCCCTCGATCAGGACGCTATCATTGACAATCCGGTTGCCCCACGAGCGCATAACCGTTCGATCGCGCAAATTCACAATCGCAATGGAATAGCGAAATGGGCGAAACTCCAGATCGAGGAAAGCACCTGGCGAAAGCACGGCGTTAGCATTTCCGCTTTCAATGATCGTTCCGATAATGCCGGGGGCGAGTGCCAGCGGCACCTTCACCCAGATCCTACGGCCCCGGTCGCCTATGAAGTCTGGTCTACCCACGAGTAACGGAGGGTCGATTGCGCCAATCGATGTCGTACACATCAACCGTCCATCGATCACACGTCCCATGTCCTTCACGTAACGAGCGCTGAAGGCAATCCTGCGGAGATTGGCAAGGTCAGGTTGTGAGCAAGGAACTCCGACGATCTGATTGGCTTGTTCCAGAGTCGTATCAGTTTCCCGGGTAATTGCCTCAGCCCGTTGAGCCAGGTTATCCGCATACTGAGCGACTTGGCCGCGGGCGGCGTTCAATGCAATCATTTTGGCACCGGCAGACGCTAACACGCCTCCCAATACTCCGGCCATCATGCAAGCCACCATGGTCAGATATTGGGATTTGACTATGCGTTTCAATCGTTCTCCTCGCAACTGTCAGGACGCTGTTAACCCGAGCAACAAAGGCGGGCGCAAAAGCAAAGGCCCAAAATACGATAGAGTGCGAACAGCACACGGCCAATCCATCTTCCCTGTCGGTATCCAAGGATTGCGACGTTGTCGTTACCTCGCTGACTGCTTTCGTTCGCCGCTCCATACTATTGGAATTACTTTGGTTAGAGGAGTAAGATCCTGTACCATACAGCCGTGAATGCGGTTACTTGTTTGGGGGAACAAGGGATGAGCGTTATCACGCACCGTTTGCCGGCGAATGAGGAGCCAACGCTTCCAACCGCCTCCCATAATAACCTCCGGTGGGTGTCCAGGCCTGTACTTGCACCTAGGCTTATTGTGGCCAGGCCATATGATCTTACAAAACCCACCCTTCGGTCCCGAGCTGGTTGAAGCGGGGTTCGAGCGCTATCGGGGCTGCATAACTGTCTGGACACTTCACTCACTGCCTTATCTCGCCGCGGTCCGCCGTCTCAACTCTCTCCGAAAAGCGGGCCTGACGATCCCGGAAACTGACTGTTTTGCCGGCCTGCTCTGTAAGTGGGCGCCGTATATTACACGATGCTACACGTATTCGTGTTCGCATCGGTCTACACTCTCACTGCATGAAACGGGCAAAGCGCCCGCTCGACGGAGGCATAGTGAAGTGGCTGAAGAGAACCGCTCCTCTGCCTGACGTCAGCCCACTCGCTCGTCCAGACGAATGAACTAGTAGAAACCATTGGCAGGGGAGATACCGCGATGCCGAAACCGGCGAAGATGCTTGAGCAGCGGATAGACCACTTCTTCTCGATGCCCGCGGAACGCGCAGACCGGTGGCGCGATGTTGTTGCCGCCGCGCGAGCATGGTCGGTCGGGCGAGCCGATCAGAACGCGGCCGAAGCGGCCTTTGCAGAGTTAGGCCCCATTGAAGGGTTTCACGCATTCCCAGGCTCTGCGCTCATGGCGAGGCTAAGCGACAGGCTGCGGGGAGGCGATGCTGTTGGCTTTACTGATTTGGTGCGACGCGTTTCGGCCGCGATTGTCACGCGTGACTTCAAGTACGATCCTGCCGAGTGGCGAACCACCGAGGAAGTCGTCGATACGCCGGCTGATGTCCTACCGCCCACGCTCAGACACGGTGACGCAAAGCGCCCCTACTTCGAAATGCTGATTGTTGCGCCGGGTGCCACAACGCAAGCTGCCGATCAAATCGCGCAGTTGCGCAACCTGCGACGTCCTGAGGACGCGTTTATTTACGAAATTGTCCCGGTAGACAGCTTCGAAGATGCGATCTGCGCTGCGATTATCAATCCGGATATTGCCGCGGTTACGATCTTCGAGGGCTTTAACTACGCTTCGCGACATTCGGCGCCGGTGTTGCGCAGCGTGCTGTCCGGCCTCGGACTGGATGGGGCGCGAGCGGAGGACGCTGATCTGGCGTTGCTCTTGGCAAACTCGTTGAAACGTCTGCGACCAGACCTCGACATTTATCTTCTGTCTGACCGCCAGGTAGAAAATTTGGCGGGCGATGCACGGTCGGCATCCATCCGTCGCGTTCTCTATGCGATCGAAGAACCGTTGGAACTCCACCTGTCGGTGCTTGAGGGGATTCAAGACCGTTTCGAGACGCCGTTCTTCGACAACCTCAAGAAATATGCGCGGCGCCCGATAAGTACATTCCATGCGCTTCCGCTCGCTCGAGGAAAGTCAGTTTTCAAGTCTGACTGGATCCGCGATATGGGGGAGTTCTATGGTATCAACCTTTTCCTTGCGGAAAGCAGTGCCACAACGGGTGGACTTGATAGCCTTTTGGAGCCGACAGGCAATATCAAGCGCGCTCAGGAAATGGCCGCCCGGGCTTTTGGCGCGGACCATGCCTTTTTCGTAACCAACGGCACAAGCACGTCGAACAAGATGGTCCACCAGGCGATAGTCGCGCCCGGCGACATCGTCATTCTCGACCGAAACTGCCACAAGTCCCACCACTATGGGCTTGTACTTGCCGGCGGGCAACCACTCTACGTTGATGCATTCCCGATGACAGAATACTCGATGTATGGTGCGGTACCCCTCAGGAGCATAAAAAAGGCACTCCTGGATCTGAAGGCCGAAGGCAGGCTTGACCGTGTCAAAATGGTGGACCTCACGAATTGCACCTTTGACGGCCACATCTACAACACGCGTCGGGTTATGGAGGAGTGCCTCGCCATAAAACCGGACCTCGTATTCCTCTGGGATGAGGCGTGGTTCGGCTTCGCGCGGTTCTCACCGGTATTGCGTCCTCGCACCGCAATGGGCGCAGCTGCCGCAATTGAAACATGGATTCACGGTTCGGCCGCGGTTGAGGCCTACGAAAAACAACAGCAGGAACTTGGGTCCGACCCCACCGTCGACGAACTGCTAACGACGCGGTTGCTCCCGGACCCGCGGAAGGTTCGTATTCGCGTTTACCAGACCAACTCGACGCACAAATCCATGTCAGCGCTGCGCCAAGGCTCGATGGTTCTCGTGAAAGACGTCGACTTCTACACAGTTGAGTCGCAGTTTCACGAGGCAATCTTTACACATGCTTCGACAAGCCCCAACCAGCAACTGATCGGCAGTCTCGACGTAGCGCGGCGGCAAATGGAATTGGAAGGCTACGGCCTCGTGCTCAACGCCATCGAAATCTCGCTTGCTATCCGGCGTGCGGTCAATTCACATCCGATAATCTCGAAATACTTCCATATGCTTGGTGCTGACGGCATGATCCCCGCGCAGTACCGGGAGAGTGGGTTTGTGGATTTTCTGGCGCCGGACACAACCTGGGCCAGCCAGGTGCGCAGCATGCACGACGACGAGTTCTGCCTCGATCCTACGCGTATGACGCTTGTCTGTGGAACGGCAGGTTTCGATGGAACCGAGTTCAAGGCGTTGCTGGCCAATGTCTACGACATTCAGCTCAATAAAACGTCGCGCAATTCGGTTCTGCTGCAATCCAATATCAACAATACACGGAGCGATGTGGCGCAACTCGTTCGCGTGCTCCTGGAGATTTCTAACGGGATCGAGACCCGCCTTGCGCGGGGCGGCGATGGCGAAAGAAACGCGCTGGCCGCTCGCGTCAAGTCGCTAATGACGGACGTGCCTGACCTACCGAATTTCAGTCATTTCCATGAAGCGTTTCGACAAGACGCGGGGCGTGCCACACCGGAGGGGGATATGCGCACAGCTTTCTACGGTGCTTACGATGCCACGGGCTGTGAATACATTCCTTTGCATGGAGATGAATGTAATCGTCGCCTTCGCGAGGGGCCGGAAATGGTGTCCGCCAACTTCGTAATTCCTTATCCACCCGGCTTCCCGATCATGGTGCCGGGTCAAGTGATCACAGAGGAGACAATTGAGTTCATGCGCAAACTCGATGTGAAGGAGATTCACGGCTACGAGAAAGCGCGCGGTCTCAAACTGCTAAAGCCGGAGGTCATCTCTACCAAACTGAGGCACTAAGATAAGCGCCTGTGGGTGCGTCTGCTTGCCCACGGCGGGTTCGATCCGAGGTTGGTCGTTGACTCCTTGAGCTTGACAATGGGCAGGAGTGGGGGATGACTTTTTTTGTACAAGCATTGCGCGACAATCCTGAACTGGCAATCTTCCTTGCTCTGGCCATTGGCTTTTTGATTGGACGAGTAAAGCTCGGAAGTTTCAGCCTCGGAATCGTGGTGGGGACGCTCTTGGCTGGGGTGTTGATTGGACAGCTCGATATCAAGATTCCACCGATTGTGAAGATCATCTTCTTTGATCTTTTTCTGTTTACAACCGGCTACAAGGTCGGACCGCAGTTTTTCCGCGGGCTCAAACAGGACGCAATTCCACAGGTGGCGCTTACCTTGGTCTTATGCGTTGCATGCTTGCTCACTGCATTCGGTTTTGCGAAGCTGCTTGGGTACGACGTCGGAACGGCCGCCGGACTGCTTGCAGGAGCATTTTCAGAATCGACGGTCATTGGCACGGCCGGGGAGGCTATTCAGCGCCTGGCTATTCCCGAAGCGGAAAGAATTAGCCTGCTGAACAATATTCCAGTGGCTTACGCAGTCACATACCTCGTAGGAACCGCCAGCCTTGTATGGTTTCTCCCTACAATCGGACCCAAACTGATGGGAGTTAACCTGCGCGACGAAGGGATGCGTATGCAAGGCACCGCATTGGCAGGCTCCGCGCAACTGGAACTTGGCGTGACCTCGGGAGCAAGACTGTTCGATCTGCGTGCTTACCGTGTCACCAATCCAAAACTCGTGAATAAGACGGTGGCAGAACTTGAAGCCTTGCCGCAAGGCTCGCGCGTGTTTATCGCAAGAATCCGACACCACGGAGGCATCATGGAGGCGCTTCCCAATTCGGTCATCCGCGAGGGTGACATCGTCGCCGTACTCGCTCGGCAGGAAATACACGTGAACAGCGGGAAGATTGTCGGCCCGGAAGTAGACGACAAGCCTCTGCTCGACCTACCGGTCGAAGTGCTGGATGTCGTGGTTACGCGAGGGATCGCGGTTGGGAGAACACTTGGAGAACTGGCGCAGCTCGAATTCACTCGGAGCGTGTTTCTGCGGAAGCTTACACGGGCCGGACAGGAGATGCCCGTTACTGCAAAGACGACCATCGATGGTGGAGACGTGCTCAGTCTGATCGGCACTAAGCCGGAGGTTGAGAGGGCCGCAATGGAATTAGGCTATCCGGACCGCCCAACTATGGCGACGGACATGGTTTTTGTTGGGACAGGCATCGTGCTTGGGGGGCTTTTTGGCCTCTTATCGGTAACCGTTGGCGGCATCCCGCTAACTCTGACTGCAAGCGGAGGTGCGCTGATCATGGGGCTGGTTTTTGGCTGGCTTCGGTCTGTACACCCATTTTTTGGCCGAATCCCGGAGCCCGCCATCTGGATTTTCGACACTGTTGGTCTGTGTATTTTTATCGGTGTAGTTGGCATCAACGCCGGGCCCAGCTTCTTCTCTGGGCTCCAACAAACCGGTTTGAGTCTTGTGGTGGTGGGGCTTGTATCGGCGTTGCTGCCGCATACGATAGCGATACTTTTTGGCCGCTATATGCTCAAGATGAACCCCCTTATTGTTCTTGGTGCCTGTGCCGGTGCCGGAACTATCACGGCCGCCCTCCGGGCGATACAAGATGAATCTCGGAGTAGTATTCCTGCGCTCGGTTATACGGTGCCCTATGCCATTGGTAATATTCTTCTCACTGCGTGGGGGCCCGTGCTCGTCGCATTGATGACGATTGGCGAATGACGAATGTCCACCTCGACTTTGGTACGATGGACCACCGGGTGTGGCTGAGCGGAGACACTTTGGATGGCCGACTGATGATATGATTGTGGAATCTGCGCGAAGTAGCTCGAACGGATCTTGCTGACTAGTTGGCAGAGAATGGGGGATCGCATGGCTATTCGTAGGCTTTTTCTGATATCGGGTGCAGTCCTCATAACGACGTCGGCCTATGCGGCGGATGCGGTCGTCGTTGCCGAGCCCGAGCCTGTTGAATATGTCCGGGTATGCGATGCCTACGGGGCGGGCTTCTTCTATATCCCGGGAACCGAAACATGCCTAAAGGTCAACGGCTACCTGCGCTTCGAGTTTTCCGGCGGGGACAACGTGTTTACCGGTGGCCCCGTTGGTGCAGGCGGAAATGATACCTGGCGTGTCCGCACCCGCGCCGAAATTCGTTTTGACGCGCGTTCCGAAACAGAACTTGGCACGCTGCGGTCATTTATTGATACCCGTTTCCAGAATACAAACAGCGACGACGCCGGAGGTACGCTACATCAGGGGTTTATCGAGCTGGGCGGGTTCCAGATGGGCGTCAACGATGTACTCTTCGGCTCCTGGCTCGGCTATGCTGGAACGATTATTCAGGACGACGTGATCCAGTATGGGTCCGACAGCATTTCCAGCAATCAGATCAGTTACACCTTCAAGGGTGGAAACGGATTTTCCGCTGTCGTCGCCGCGGAACAGGGTATGGTATTCAACGGTTATGACTACGTCATCGATGATTACATGCCGCATGTCCTTGCCGGCGTGAAATATCAACAGGGTTGGGGCCAGATTGGTGCTGTCGTCGGTTATGATTCCGTGCAGGATGCCGTCGGCGTCAAGGCGCGGCTCGACGTGAGCCTGACGGATGCAATATCGGCCTGGATCATGGCGGGCTATCAATCCGACTATGATTCTGATTCTTTCATCACCAATCAGAACAAAAACTGGTACGGCTTGTGGGAAGGCGACTGGGCCGGCTGGGGTGGCTTTGCCATCAAGGTTACCGACAAGGCGACGATCAACGGCCAGGCGGCCTATGAAGAGCAGGGCACCTGGGCTCTCGCACTCAACGTCAACTACGAACTGGTGCCGGGCTTCTTCATAAGGCCGGAAATCGACTACACCAAGTTCGGCGGCGACCGAAAGGAAGTGGCAGAGAGCGATTTCGGCGAGGATGACGCACTTGGCGGCATCATTCGCTTCCAGCGTAACTTCTAGGCAAAGATCAAATAGTTTGTTTGCCCGCCGCCGTTTATCCGGTTGGCGGGCCTTTTGTGTTTCGCACCAGTTGGTGCGCCTGCTAGCGCACCAACTCCTTTGCGCTCCAAACTACTGCCGCCGCTATCGGCCAGCAGCGCGCCACGCGCAGCAGGAAGAATCGGCGACGACTCATATCGGTTTCCGCTGCATCGTGAGGCATAGCAGTGGCGTACGCGACCTTGCGGCCGACTGGGGTGCTAGTTCCATAATACGCCTTATGCCGCAAAGGTGTGTTGCCGAGTGGGTTCTAATTTGAAGTGCGACTTTGCAGCGACGACAATGGCTTATCGCACTAAGGAAATCGCCCATGAACCAGCTGCGATCTCAATGCGACGCCGCGCAAATGTCTGGGCGACGGACCCCTGCCGAAGTCTTCCGCCAAAAGGTCATGGCAAGGCCAAGATGAAGACGTTAGCCTGCCGTTGCTCCAACGCCGCACTTCGGCGAGAACTCACATGTTCAATATTACGCCGATCGTACACTCAAGCCTATTTACGAGAGCCAGGACTTCATTTCGCACTTGTCGCTCGCTGCGACCGCAGAGTTTCTTAAATTCTTGCTTTGCAATCATGCTTCTCAGCGTTCTCTGCGGCCAACTCCAGAGCGATCAGAAGTTTGATCATTTTGTGCTTCTTGAGAGCACGTTGATAGTCTCTGGTCATCCGAACATTTTGTGCTTCTGCCAATTCACAATTCAATCTCGACAGTTCGAACGTAGCAACAGTGTTGTCATCGACCAGAACGGTAAAGATGTCCTCCCCTTGCTCTGGTATCCAATCCAAGACATACGCCGAATACATTTTCGGAAACGCGCGTCTAATTGAGTTCAGTAGACGACGATTAGCGCTGTCGTAGAAAAGCGCATGGTGACTGCTCTGAAGTTCATCACGATATTTTTTCTCAAGTCCACTCCGAATCAGCTTCATTTAATTCTCACCGGTGTAACCGTAACAAGATTGCCGAGGCGGTCCGTCAATATTGTCGTTGTTGACGTCGCTTGAAACCCGTTAAATTTATCTGTTTCTACCGGGTACCCCAAATCAACCGCTCTCACATATCGAATTCCGCCGGCGCGTTATCGACACCGGTGCCAATTTAACGAATACACCGACTGGTAACGACGTTTTCTATATCAAGCCCGATCGCAACAAACGGCCTTGTCATTTATCGGTCCTCCATAGAGTTTGTGAGGGGCTGATTTGGGGGAATCGATGACCGGGCTGTTGATGAAACTTGACTATGAAGAAGAGCGTCCAGCGGCGACATCAGACACAGCGCCATGAGGCATCATGGCCAATCCTTTTCTTTGGGAGATGCGTAGATGTGGCGGCTTGTTCCGACGAAGTATCAGTTCGGTCTGGTTCTCGCTGGCGTGGTGCTGAGCTTCTACCTTGCCCAGTATGCATATGGATATGTGTTCGGTGACATGCCCGCGACCCCTGAAAATTGGTCGCTCGTATTTCTGGCGTCAGCGGCGATCCTTGCTGGTCTCGTGCAGTTGATTTGGAGCCTTGCCTGGCATTGGCTTCCCTCGCTGCAGCGCCACACCTTCCCTGATCTCAATGGCACTTGGACCGGCCAAGTGGTCTCGACCTATTCGGATCCGGCGACTGGAATTCAGGTGCCGCCTATTCCAGTCGCGATTGCCATACGGCAGGGATTCTTCTCCACGTCGGTTACGTTCAAGTCCGGAGAGACAAAGTCGCAAACGACGCAATGCTTCCTGAAGCCGTTCTACCAGATCGGCAAGTTTCGTATCTGGTATATCTACGATACTGATCCCCAGGCGCAGTTTCGCAGCCGCAGCATGCCGCATGAGGGCGTATGCTACCTCGATCTCTACTTCGATGAAGATAGAAACAAATTGCGGGGGACCTATCATACCGAGCGCAAGACGACCGGCGAGATCGTCGTCGCACGGTCCTTCAACCGGCAGCGCTAATCGAAACAGAGGCGCGGCAGGACGTCGGCCAGCGCCGCAGCGCCCGCCCTCGCCTACCGAATGCCAGCGCGCAGAAATGCCTGGATGAATTGTCTCTGAAAGATCAGGAAGGCGATCATCAGCGGAGCGACGACCATGACCGTAGCCGCGCTGATCGTCGAGATGTTAACGCCGCTCTCTGGTGCGCCAAACAGCGAAAGACCGACAGTAACGGGCCGCGTTTCGGCGGAATTGGTGACGATCAATGGCCACAGGAAGTTGTTCCAGTGCGTCGCCACCGAGACCAGCGCATAGGCGAGGTAAACCGGCTTCGCGGCAGGAACATAAACTCGCCAGAGCACGCCAAGCCAGCTGCAGCCTTCAATGCGCGCTGCTTCCTCGAGTTCTACCGGAACCGATTTGAACGCCTGGCGCAGAAGGAAGATGCCAAAGGCGCTGGCGACGTACGGCAAGCCCATGCCTGCAATCGTGTCGAAGAGAGACAGGCGCGAAATCATCGCATAGTTTTCGACGATAAGTACTTCCGGCAGGATGAAAAGCTGCAGGAGGACGAGCATGAAAACCAGTTCCCGCCCGACGAATTCGAAGCGTGCGAATGCATAGCCGGCAAGGGTGCAGAGGATAAGCTGTCCGACCAGTGTGAAGCTGACCAGGAGCAGCGTGTTGCGGAAGTAAAGCCCCCAGGGCGCGGCGTTCCAGGCGTTTTGATAATTGTCCAGCGTCGGCGCGACGCTGCCGCTGAAATCGAGCGCATGGCCGGAGGGCATCAACGACGCCCAAACAGCAAAAAGCAGCGGCGCGATCCATATCAGGGCCAGGAGCCAGGCCCCAGCCGCATCAAGCAGACTGTCGAGCCGCAGGCCACGGCAGGCGGTGGGAACGGCGATGGTCATCGGTAATGTATCCGGCGGTCGAGGACGCGGAACTGAAACACCGCCACTGCTCCAAGCGCGAGCAGAACCAGGGTCGTCATGGCGGCTGCGTGCGAACGGTCGAAATAGGCAAATGCCATTTCCCAAATCCAGTAGAGCACCAGCTTGGTGGCGTTGTTCGGTCCGCCCTTGGTGAGAATGAAGAGATGGTCGATCAGTTTGACCGAGTTGATCAGCGCGTTGATGAAGATGAAAGCGGTCGTCGGCATCAAAAGGGGAAACAGCACGCGCCGCGCGTATGTGATCCGGCCCGCGCCCTCGATGGCTGCGGCTTCCTTGAGATCGGGGGGTATCGTCTGCAGGGCGGCGAGATAGAAGATCATGAAGAAGCCGGCTTCCTTCCAGATCGTGACGACGATTACCGCCCACAGCGCCGTTCCCGGCTGGCCCAGCCAGTTCGTCGGTGCGATGCCGAACAAGCCCGCGATGCTGTCAATCACGCCTAGCCCCGGCGTATAGAAGAAGAGCCAGATATTCGCGGCGGCGATCATCGGCAGCATGGTCGGGGTGAAATAGGCGCCCCGCACGATACCGCGCAGCGGAATACTGGCATTGGCCCAGAGAGCCATGGCAAGGGCGATCGCGATCGAAAAGGGAATCGTGACCCCGGCATAGACCGCATTGTTGCGAACGACGGTCCAGAAGGTGGGGTCATTGATTAAGTCGGCATAATTGTCGAGGCCATTGAATGCCGCCGGAAGCCTCGCCGTTCCTGACGAGAAGAAACTCGACCACACTGTGGTGATCGTGGGAATGAATGCGAAGATCGTGAGCAGGATCAGGGCGGGAGCCGCCAGCATCCATCCATAGAGTGATTGCCTGCGTTTTTGGTAGACGGCTATTTGATCCATGCGACCGCTCTTGAGTACTAGTGTCTGAAGTTGCTGGAACGGAAGGACCCCTCCGTTCCAGCCTGGCATGGGTTACTTCTGGTAAGGCTTGAGCAGGTCGTTGGCGGTCGCCTGCGCTGCCTTCAACGCGTCGGCCGAGCTTTGCGTGCCCGTCAGGGCAGCCTGGACGGCATTGTTCAGGGCTTCGCGAACGCGCGCCGTCTTCCAGGTGGAGAACTCCGGAATTGCAACCTTAAGCTGGTCACGGGCGACCAAGGCCTGCGGAAACTCCTTGCCATAGGTCTTGAGCTTTTCCGTCTCGTAGGCAGCCGGGCTGACGCCGACATAGCCAGTCTCGATCGACCACTGGGCGGCGCGTTCCGGCGCGGTCAGATAGCGGATCAACTTGAGCGAGGCGGCGCGTTCTTCCGTGGAAGCCTTCTTGAACAGGTAGAAGTTGCCGCCACCGGTCGGCGAGCCGGGCTGCTTGTTGGCCGGGAGCTCGGCAACGCCGAAATCGAATTTCGCCTCTTTCTTGACCGCGGCAAGGTTGCCCGTCGTATGCCACATCATAGCGGTCTGCCCCTGGACGAACGCCTGACGCAGTGTGCCCCATTCGATGAGACCTTCCGGCGAGATTTTCTTCTCGGTCGAGAATGAACGCCAGAATTCGAGCGCTTCGACGACGGCAGGATCATCGAAACTGACCTTCGTGCCATCCTTGCTCATCAGTTCCTTGCCGTTCTCGATGGCGAAGCACTGCAGCATCCAGTAAGGATAGCCGGTGCTCGGGACCATGAGGCCGTAATGCCCGTCCTTGGTCAGGGCCTTGGCCGCCGTCACCATTTCGTCCCAGGTCTTCGGCGCCTTCTCGGGGTCGAGGCCAGCCTGGCGGAACATGTCCTTGTTGTAGAACATGACGATCGTCGAACGCTGGAACGGGATGCCCCATGTCTTGCCTTCGACGCGGCCATTGGCCATCAATGCCGGATAGAAACTGTTCAGCCATTTCTTTTCGTCGTCCGTCTTGACGATATCTTCGAACGGAACGATCAGGTCCTGCTCGACCAGATCGTAGGCATCGATCGAGAAAAGCACCGAGAGCTGCGCCGGCTGGCCGCTCTGAATGGCGGAGAGGGCGCGAACGCGCGTATCGTCATAATTGCCGGAATATACGGCGTTGACCTTGATCTCCGGATTTTCCTTCTGGAAACCTTCGATCATTCCGTCAACCACCTTGGTGAGCGGGCCACCGACGGCGATCGGGTAATACATGGTCAGTTCAGTCTGCGAAAAGGCCGGCATGGCGGTGGCCGTCAACAATGTCGCCGAAAGAAGGGCAGCAGTCGTGAAATGTCTCATGAAAAGTTTCCTCTTTGAATGATTAATTGAAAGCAGTCGCGCAGATTGGGAGGCAGCGGTTTTACGGCTGACTGACCAATTGGAGTGTATTTGGCAGGCATCGGCCACTTTCGCGGTCGAACCAGTTGGCGGAGGCGGGCGACCAGTTGAGCGAAAGGCGGGTTCCCGGTGCCTTCTCGTTTCGGCCTGGCAGACGCGCTATCACTTGCTCGGCGCCGTCGACAGCGAGATAGACGTAGGTTTCGGCGCCAAGAAACTCGCTGAAGACAACCGTGGCAGGAAGTCGGCCGCTGCCCTCGGGTAGGAGAATGAAATCTTCGGCCCTGACGCCGAGCTGAAGAGATTTTGCGTCGAGGCCGGCGGGCAAGCATCCCGCTGCCTGCAGGTTGAAAGGCAGAATATCGGCGGGGAGCAGCGTCATTGCCGGACTGCCGATGAAACTCGCGGTAAAGGCGCTTGCCGGCCGCTCATAAAGCTCGGCTGGCGGTCCCATATGTTCGACACGTCCCTGATTAAGAAGCACGATCTGGTCGGCCATGCCCATGGCTTCCGTCTGGTCATGCGTAACATAAATCAGCGTCATGCCGAGCCGGCGCTGTAGCGAGCGTATTTCCTGGCGCACGGAGTGCCGGAGCTTGGCATCGAGATTGGAAAGCGGCTCGTCCATCAGACAAAGCGGCTGGCGGGCGACGATGGCCCGCGCCAGAGCAACGCGTTGCCGCTGCCCGCCCGACAACTGGGCGGCCTTTCGGTCGGCGTAACCGTTCAGGCCTGTCAGATCGAGGGCTTCGGCGAGGCGCGCTTCCCGTTCCTTCCTGGCCATGCCCCGAACGCGCAAGCCGAATATGATGTTCTCGGCAACATTGAGATGCGGAAATAGAGCATAAGACTGAAATACCATCGTCAGTCCGCGCTCAGAGGGACCCAGCGCCGTAACATCGCGCCCGCCGATTTCGATACGGCCGCTGTCCGGCGTCTCAAGCCCGGCAATCAGTCGAAGCGTCGTCGACTTTCCGCATCCCGATGGCCCGAGCAGGACCGTGAACCCGCCTTCGAGGATATCGATCGAAAGGCTGTCCACGCCGCCGCCAGTGTCGAACTTACGGGTGATGTTCTTGAGGCGAACGAAGGACGCTCTGGTCATTTCGAACCTTCGTTCGCTAGGCGGAGTTTGGCCGCAATGGTGCTGTCAGCAAGGAGCGGAGTAACGGCGACGTCCGGCAATGCGTTGAGTACGATCATGTCGGGGTCGGCGAGAGACCCTCCGCGCGCCGGCGCCAGACGACCAAACTTGCTTGTATCCGCAACCAGAATGGACGTCCGGCAGTTCTGGAGCATCGCAGCACGGACCAAAACCTCGGGACGGTCGAAATCGACAAAAGTGCCATCGGGATCGATGCCGCCGACGCCGAAGACCGCGAAGTCCACGCGGTAGTTGCGATACATCTCCTCGACATGCGGTCCCAGAAAATCGAGGTCAGGCAGGCGCATGACGCCGCCCGGCATGATGATGCGGTTCGAGGGATTTGCACTCAGCGTCACCGCCACATTGACGTTGTTGGTGATGACGGTCAGATCTTCGTGGTTGAGCATCGCCCGCGCCACGAATTCCGGCGTCGTTCCGATACCGAACGATACGGAGGAGCGGCTCGGGATCATGCTCGCCACGACGAGACTGATCGCTCTTTTTTCTTCCGGATAGCGAATCCGGCGCGAATCATAGGAAAGATTGATCGACGGAGCGTCGATGTACTCCGCGCCGCCGTGCCTTCTGCGCAAGAGATTGGCGTCACACAGCTCGTTGATGTTGCGCCTTATCGTCTGCGGCGTGACCATGAAATGATCGGCAAGGGCCTGGACTGATAAGAAACCGCGTTGTCGTATAAGCTCGACGATGTCCTGCTGCCTCGCAGATATATTCATTATGCGTATCCGAAATGTTCATATGAAACACAGATACTCGTTATATCGCTTAAATGACGGTTAGATTGCAGTTTTGTGTCATCCATGTGAAAGTCCTCGGCAGCTCGATTTTCCGCGAGCTGCCGAGGACCTGTCTTGGCGACGAAAGTCGCCCGTCCTTACTTGGACGTAAAGAAAGTCAAAAGGACTTTGCCTTTGTCGCCCACGAGGCAAACAAACCGATCCGGCTTTCCGGATTTCGCGCCCCTTACGACGTAGGATTCGCCAAGGACCACCGTCTTGAGCGGCACGTCTTCAATTTTCGCCGTTGTGGCCGATACCGCGACACTTTCGAGATCGATCGTAAGATCTGTGATGTCAGGCGACTTCTGCTGGAGAGCGATCAAACCCGTGGATTTGCAGGCGTCGATGACAGGATCGACGGTTTGGGCATATGCAGCAGGAGCAAGAAGCGAGAGAAGAGCGGTTGCGAAATAGAGCTTCTTCATCAATTTCAATTCCTCAAAAATGGCAGTCGAAAATTGCCTGGTTCAAATACGTGAATGAAACGCTGCGCGATTCAATTTGTTCCAGGGCGAAAAAGCCGGCGGTAGCGGACTGCCGGGTCGGATCGCGAATTATTCGAGCGGACACGAAACACGATTCGACTGGTCGCGGCATTGCGATATCCTCGGCAGCTATTTCAGCTGATATTATGCGGAAACATTGCCGGCAAAGGCCAACTGGGGCTCTACCGCGATAGAATCCCCCCAGCCATTATGCTTGGCTGCTGCGCAGCAGGGCGAGAAAGCGATCCGCATACGACACGGCAAGCGCTGAGGTCGTCTCCGACCTGACTTTGTCGTAGTACCCAAATTCCGGATACCGGGTTCCGATCTTCGCCTTCTCGGCTTCATACCAGGACATCGCCCGTGCCATCCACTCGGGCCTGTCAGGTGCGTCGTGCGCCGGTGCAGGGCCACATTCTTCCGCAAGCCGCTCTCCAATCTCCAGAAGGGCCTGTTCCGCCTCCGGAAACTGCCGCGGTGGAACTGAGGTCTCCAAAGCAAGATTTTTCAATCGGTGCGACAAGGACAACAACAGATCACTGTAGATCTCTGATAGCGGCATCACACCCGATTCCATGGCTTCCAGTGCAGCGACGTGCAAGGTTGTGCTTCCGTCTGCCTTGCTCGCATCCACGGCAGCGACGACGTCGCGGCCAAGCTGCCTCCATCTGGCGGTGTCAACGGTGGTACCGTTTCGCTCGGCGCGATGCAGCGCGTCGAGGCGCGTGTAAAGATCCTGCGCGTTGCCGGCACTTATGTAGCGGGCCAAACCGTGTACCGGGTCGTTCAGGAGCAACTGAAACCAGTCCACCACCACCGGGTGAAGATCGATGCCGACGGGGATTGCCTTTGCAAGTTCGAGCGCAAAATGTTTCGCCGTTCCTGATCGGTCCTTAACGTGCCATTCGGCCATTTCATAATTAGCAACGGCACCGTCGAACACCGACGTGAAGGAAGCCGAAAAACCACAGACCTCTGTGGGATCGTTGCTCGAACCAGCCATCCAGGCCGAAGGAGTTAAGGCTTCACCCACCTTCGACGATACGATCGCCTCGGCGAGACGGGCGATGGATTCTTCCTTCACCGTCTCGTCGCCATGAAACGACAAAGTTCTGCAGTTCATTGCATTCGTGTTCACAACGAATCCTCCAGGATGTCGTCGAACAGGACGCGCAGGCGCGTTCGGGTCATGGCATTATCTCGGTGTGCAATCTCGCCGTTCTTTACGAGCAGCAGCGTCGGTATGGATCGCACACCAAAGCGATCGGTCGTGGCTGGTTGATCGTCTATGTTAATCTTCACGATCTTGATGCGTCCGGCATACTCGGTCGCAAGATCGTCCAGAAGCGGTGCGATCGCGCGACAGGGCCCACACCAGGGCGCCCAGAAATCGACAAGAACCGGAATGTCGGATTCCATGACATCGGTCTCAAAAGTCGCGTCGCTGGCGTTGATGATCAATTCACTCACAGTTCAAAATCTCCATAAAATTGGCCGTTTGCCGGTCCATTGCCGGTCCCGCTGCCACGATCTCTCTTGCTTCGTCTTCATCACGCGCCAAGGCCTCGACAGGCATTATTTCCCATGCGCCGGCTGGCAGAAGGCGAAGAACATCGACGTGGAATTGCAGCAGGCTAGGCCGATGTCCAACGCTGATGAGAGTTGCCCCTGAATTCTTCAAAACGGTGTAGAGCGTGCGCTCGGTTGAGACATCGACGGCACTCGTCGCTTCATCGAGAAAGACATAGCGGGGACGCGAGACCAGAACACGTGCGATCGCAATACGTTGCTGCTCACCAAGTGAGAGAATCCGGCCCCAATCCTGCTGTGCTTTGAAACCGCCATGACGCTGTGCAAGATCGGGAAGTTGCACCGCTTCAAGTATAGCCTGCAGTTCGCTTTCCGAAATATCAGATTCCGTCGCAGGGTAGATCAACTGGGAACGCAGATCTGCAAGCGACATGTAGGGGCGCTGCGGAAGAAACAGTAACTGTTCCAGCGGCGGCATCGTTATGGAGCCGGCTCCTTCGTTCCAAAGCCCGGCCATCGCCCGCAGCAGCGAGCTTTTGCCGAGGCCGGTCATGCCGACAATTGCCAGGTGACGCCCTTCGCCAATACCGAGTGACAGGTCTTGGATGAGAAGCCGCTCGCTCCCCGGGGCCCGCAAGCTCATCCGGTCGATCGCGATCGTTGGACCCTGAAGATGGGTGATCATCCCGCTCGCTTTCTTGTGGTTTTCGGCAAGCAACTCGAACTTTTCATCGATCTGGGCGAGGCGAACCATGCTTGGTACGGAATCAGAAAACGAGGGGAGAATGTTGACGATGAGGGTGAGTGCACCCAGCAAGGTGGCGGCCGCAAGCGACGCTTGCGTCATGGTCCCGAAATCGACCTTTCCGGCAAAATAGGACGGCAGAAGGCAGATAACGGGGATGAGCAACCAGATCACCTTTGTCGCAGAAATGCCAAGCGTCATCCAGAATTCGTAGGCAAGTTTGGCGAGACCTTTCAAAATGGCGGTTCTCAGGCGCTCGAGGATTTGGTGTCGTTCGCTTGGTTCCCCGCGATAGAAGGCCACGGTCTCAGCGTGATCGCGCACGTGCAACAGGCCATAGCGAAGATCTGCCTCGGCCACGGTGACGTCGAAACTTTGGCGAATGGTTGGCTGGAACAATTTGAATATGATCACCGATTGAACAATTGCAAAGCAAGCCACGGCAACCAGGAGCAGGTTCGAGATCGAGGCGATGATCGCCGCTTGCATGATGATATCGAGTCCCGCCGATATGAAGATGACCGGTACCTTCACCATCATGTCGCAAAAAACCTTGGATTCCTGTTGGATTCGCTGATCGGGATTATCGATCGAACCGTCCTGGGTAATCGAGTAGTAGGTGCGCCGCTCCAGATAGCGGTCTGTCAGGTAAGTGGCCAACCATAGCCGCCACCCCAGTGTTACGCGACCCATGCAGTATATCGTGCCCGCCTGCGATACGTAGTGCCCGGCATTGATTGCCAACGTCAGCACGAGCAGCGGGACATATGTCGGCACATCCTTGGCAACCAGGGCATTCGTCATGTCTCTGGTTACAAAAGTCAGCCATCCCCCCGTCGCGACGTAGCCAAAAACGGTCGCCACCATAAACCCGACCGTCAGCCAGGATTGAGAAGAATGCTTGCCGGTCCAATATGGGCGGCACAGCCGCCATGCCCGCGCGAAGAATAGGCGGCCCATCTTGTAGTCCTGGCTGTCATGCTGGGCCTTGTATGCACCACCTGCCGGCATATCGCTCATGTCGGATCCTGCGGCTTCGCTTCGGTAACAAAGTTGATTTTGGCAAGGCCGGCGCGACGCGCGGCCGCAAGCACCGCGGCAACGCTTTCATAGCGCGATGCCTTGTCGGCATAGAGTTGCAGCGCCGGCCTATCCGTTCTCGCGGCTGTTTGGGCGAGCTTTTCCTGCAGAACCGCCTGATCGACCGGGAACCCATCCCACACGATGGTGCCATCGGCGGTGATGTCCACGGAGATCGGCGCCGCCTGTTGTTCTACCGGGTTTGTGGTTTCGCGCGGAAGCTGGATATCCACCGAATGCTGGATGACGGGCAGCGTCACCATGAAGACGATCAACAAAACGAGCATGACGTCGATAAGCGGCGTCATGTTAATCTCGTTCATCATTTCGCCATCGCTATTGTTCAAAAGAGCCATTGCCTTGCCTCACTTTGCTGACGGACGCTGCATGGGTACCACCGGCCCGCTCGCCTGCTGTGGCTTGCGCTGGGCTGCCTGCGGCTTGTGGCGGGTACCGGTCATGAAATAAACTTCAAGGTCATGCGCGAAACGCATGAGCTTCTGTGCCACTGCCTTGTTGCCACGGGCGATCATGTTGAAGCTGAGCACGGCCGGGATCGCGACGAACAGTCCGAACGCCGTCATCACCAGCGCCTCGCCCACCGGGCCGGCAATTTTGTCGATACTCGATTGACCGGTTGAGCCAATGACGAGCAAAGCATGGTAGATGCCCCAGACCGTGCCAAACAGACCGACGAAAGGTGAGGTGCTGCCGACGGAAGCAAGAATTGCAACACCGTTCTGCAGTCGTGCCATCTGTTCGTCGAGCACCGCCATCAAGGTGCGCCGGAGCCACTCGTCGGCGCCGAATGCACCCGCCAGATGCGAGCGCGCCTCGCTTTCCTGCGTTTCACGCGCCGCAGCAACAAGGGCCGCGTAGGGATTGCTTGCAGATTTGCCGAGCCAGCGTTGAGCTTCGTCGAAGGTGCCGGCCTGCCAAAAGCGCTCGGCGGCCTTGCCGCGCTTGCGCAATACGAAGAGCTGGCCGAACTTGTATAAAATGACGGCCCACGACAGAACCGACATGATCAATAGAACGATCGCAATAGCGCGTGTGATGTCATCACCCTCGTTCCAGACATGCGCGAAGCCATATTCCTGCATGGTATTTTCCAATCCAATTCACGGTTTGTTGAAATCGATGGGTTGTATCCGGCTGCCGGCATGCCCGCCCTCGCAGCTGCCGCGCTTGACGCCGGCGATGGCCGCTGCATCAAGTTCGTCGAATCCGCTGCTTTTGATGACGACGGCCTGTTCGATGTGCCCGGAACCGCTCATGGTAATCCGCAGTACCACGGTACCTTCATGGCCAAGCCGGCGGGCCTTGGGCGGGAAAGGCGGTTGCGGGATCGAACATTTGATACGGCCCGCTGATCTCGAAGCGTCGGCGCCGGATTGGGTCAAGCTTGGAGCGGCCGCGGTCGGTTGCGGCTGAACCTTCGGTGGTTTCTGCTTGGTTACTTTCGGTTTTTCAACCTTGCCCACCTTCTTTGGCTGGGGGATCGGCGCGGGCGCAACGACTGCTGGCTCACTTTCCGGTGCGGTGCTCGTCAACACGTCTCGAACAGGCTCCTCAACCGGGGCGGGTACCGGCTCCGGTGGCTGTGGAACAGGTTCCGGCTCGGGTGTTGGCACTGGCGGCTCGGGTGCTAGCGGTTCGACGACGGGTTCCGGTTCCTGCGCCGGTGGCTCGGGCTCGCTTGGATGTACGATGGGTTCGGGTTCAGACGCCGGCGCTGGAGGTTGGGGAACAGGTTCGGGTTCGGGCGGCGCTACAAGCGCTGCTTCGATCGTATCTCCGCTGGCAGGTTGTCCGCCCGAGACCAATTGTATGCCCGGATCCGCCGGCGATGACACAATGACAACGCCTGCCCCCAAGTGAGCCAACAGCGCCAAGGTCACCGCGGCCAAGGGCCATGGATACCACCGGGTCGGCGCGGATCGTGATGCATGCCCTGGTAGCATTGCTTTGCTCGAAGCAATGCTACCAGGCATTTGGCGGGCTCGCACGTTCATTCCGATCAGAACCTGAATGTGCCAGTCAGGAGCACAGTGCGTCCCGGCTCGACGAAAACGATCGGACCCAAGTTGTTGACTCTCGAATAGAGGCGGTCATCGAGAACATTCTTGACCCCCAGCACGACGGAAGCGTTGTCCTTTTTCCAGTAAATACTGGCGTCAAGCTGCGCCTGCGCTGGTACCGGATACTGTACCTGCT
This sequence comes from Phyllobacterium sp. YR620, assembly GCF_900104165.1. Classification (NCBI taxonomy): domain Bacteria; kingdom Pseudomonadati; phylum Pseudomonadota; class Alphaproteobacteria; order Hyphomicrobiales; family Phyllobacteriaceae; genus Phyllobacterium; species Phyllobacterium sp. YR620. Next base: position 178,086 of record NZ_FNJP01000007.1, on the reverse strand, counting down.
CGAAGTGGTAATCGTACCCGCTGCGTGCGGTCACGCCGATCCCGCCGCCAAAACCGTGCCACCGATCGTCCTGCAGATCGTATGTCGTCCACAGGCTGCCCTGATGGCGTGGCAAGCCGGCGTAATTGTCATCGTCCTGTTCGTTGTCCGAAAGAGTATAGTTTCCGATCACGCTCCAGCCGGGAGCCAGTTCGCCGCTTGCGTCGAACTCGATGCCGCGGCTCACATTCCCGCCGCCGAGCACAACAGTGCCCGGGATAAGGGGATTGGATTGAATCGAATTGTTGTTGCTCGCGCGGAAAACAGCGGCACTCACCATCATTCGATCGTCAAGGAGATTCAGCTTAACGCCGCTTTCAATTGAAGTGCCTTTTGTGGGAGGAGCGGCTTCTCCACTGGCAAGGATACTTCCGACATTGCTTTGAAAACTGTTCTGCCAGTTGGCATAGACCGAAATACTGTCCGTGACCTGATAGGCGACGCCGACATTGGGCGTCCAGACACTGATGGCGTCGGCACTGTCGCTCTTGGCGGTATTGTAGGTGAGGTTGGCAAGCAGGTGCAGCCTGTTCCAATCTATCTGGTCCTGGATGAACAGGCCGCTATCGCGGCCCCCTTCGTCAGGTATCTGCAACATGTCGAGACGTTCAACAGGCGGCAGCCTCTCATCGGGTGCCTGGAGAAAGATCAGCTCGCCCATGCCTACCGACGTTACAGCGGAGTTGTTCATGTATCGCCATCCCGCCAGAATCTCATGCTGAAGCATTCCGGTATCCGCCTTGCCCGCAAGTGTTGCTTCGAGGTTCCAAGTATCTTGCGTTGCGTCGAGTGCGAGAGGGGCTGCCGGATGTGTCAGTACGCCCATCACCGCCATGGGACGCAGCGTATTGAGTCTGCCGGAGAGAATTAGTCTTTGGTACTGTCCCTTTGCGTGGAAAGTCATTTCGTTGTCGAATTCATGCTCGACGTCGAAGTAAGCAGTCTTGGTGTCTTCCTCGGTGCCGTCGGCCGGATTTCCCATCAGAGAAGAAAGAGGAATTGGCCCGTTGACGCCGATGAAAGTGGCCGGCGTCCCTGGCACACGTTGAGACTGAAACTCGCCGCCGATGACTATATCGGTTCCGGCATGCGTCCAGCGCATGGAAGGCGCCAGGTAGCCGTCTTTGGCGCCGTCGTACCCAAAGGCGTTGTTGGCGTCGTATTGGCCTATGGCGATCAGGCGATACGTCAGTTCTTTTTCGGGAGTGAGCGGTCCGGTCAGATCCCAGCTATTTTGAAGGTGACCGAACGATCCGGTCTCTACGGTAACTTCCCGGACTGCTTCACTTTGCGGGCGCTTGCGAACGAGGTTGATCGACCCGCCAGGCGCCATTCGGCCGGCCAATATCGAGTCTGCTCCCTTAAGTACCTCGGCGCGTGCATAGCCCGCCGCTGGGGGCAGGCTTTGTGCACTCCCCGAGCGCACTTGTCCGTCAATCATGACAGGCGCCTCAAAGCCACGCACCACTACCGAGTTCAGACCCAACCGGGACGTGCCGCTGACATTATGCAATACATCCATAACGCTCTGCGACTGCTGGCTTTTCATCACGTCCTTGGTGACGACCTGCACCGATTGCGGAATATTGCTCAGCGGCGTATCTGTACCAGTGGCGGAGCCGGATTCCGCCGCGACGAATCCCGTGTCCGTTTCGCCCGAGGCCGCGCCCGACGTATCTGTCACTGTAATCGTCGGCAGAACTTCCGCGCCGCCCTCAGCGTCGTGCGGCGATTTCTTGTCCTTTTCCACCTGTTTGGCCGAATGTTCTTCGGCCCACGCGGTGATCGTCAGACCACAACCGGCGAGAACCAGTACTGACACTGAAAGTGCTAGAAATTGCCGATTGCTGCTCCGCGCAGCGCGACCAAAATTGAAGCTCAGCCCAGCCATAATCCCCTCTGGTGATCTTGGCCGAACGGATCGCATTCCTTAAAAAAAGCTGAACGGTTAAAACAGCAATGAATAAAAAAACGCGGCCGAGGCCCATATCTAAAACTGGATGCGCCAAACAGCGCGATGAAATCTGATTAAAAAATAGTCCGTCAGAGATGCGAATAAAATATATGCGGTTCTATTCTGTCAAGCATGAATCTCCCACAATAGACGCATACTTTAGAATAATACGGTGCTCTTGCGGCGGATGACGAATAAAAAATACTCCACAGAAAAAGACGGCTAAGCGAGCTGATGCATTAGTACCGCAACCTCCCGCTACCCTCAATACAGGTTATTTCCGCTTTCGAATCAAGAAACAATATTCCGAAAAAGCCTGTCGGCATGGCATAAAACCAACCAAAATTCCCCGGCCGGCCGTTGCGCAAGCTACTATCCGATTCATGCCGCGCTTCCCGGCCCTGAAATTCAAGCCAGTTGTCCAAGGCAGCAAAGACCTGCGCTTTAAATGCGCGCAAAGGTTGTATTTCAACCGATCAGACTTGCGATCAATCAAGCTTCCGGCAGAATGGCGCAAGCCAATTTAGTCCGGCAGGGCAAACACCGGGCACGGCATGGCAATGCCGCGCAATTTGTGCTCCCCAAGCAGCACAAGCGGCCTTGTCGTTTCCGCTGCGAACGCCCCTGACAGCAACACCTTATGGCCGAGCGGACGGCACAAGCCCTCCAGGCGGCTCACAAGATTTACGGCGGAGCCGATCGCGGTGAAGTCGAGCCGGTCGGCGGTCCCGATATTGCCCCAAAGCATCTCGCCCAGATGCAGCGCGGTGCCGAAGGACAAGGGCTGCAATCCTTTGGCGCCACGGGATCGGTTCAGGTGGTCCATGCCCGCACGTGCGGCGACGACGGCATTCAGCGCCGCGTCGCAGGAAGCAGCGGCGTTTCGCGTTCCGATGGGAAAGACAGCAAGGACACCGTCGCCGATAAACTTCAGAACCTCGCCGTCAAACGCGTGGACGGCTCCGGCAATGCGATCGAACCAGGCATCGAGGGCGGCAATCACATCCTTGGGTTCGAAAGCCTCTGACAGCTCGGTGAAGCCGCGCAGATCGGCATAAAGCAGCACCGCCCGGATCGTTTCGCCGCGTTCCCGTCGCGAGCGGCCGGCCAGGACCCGTGCAGCGCTGCGCTTGCCAAGATAGGCTGTCAGCAACACGGCAAGGGTCGAACGCGTTGCCAGTAGTGCCAGAGGCGTAGCGGCAAAGCGCGCCACTTCCCGGAGCAACGCCGACTCGGTCGGGCTGAACGGCTGCTTGGCGGCCCAGCCCAGTATCGCACCGTCAGTGGAGCCGCCAGTTAAATCCACCTGCACATGCGTGCCGATACCCGTCAGCCAGTTGCGCGCGAGTTCGGCGGGATCAGGGTCGGCTGGGCCAGCCAGGCCGAGCGCCTCGATGACCTCTCCCGTGTCGGCGCGCCACAGGAAGGTGCGTTGTTTGATGATCGGATGCGGCGCCGATAGGGTAAGCGTACCGCCGGCCAGCGATATGTTGTCGGCGGCAATCTGTGCGGCGAGTTCCTTCAGCAAGGCAGCGCCATCCTGGAACTGAATTGCGTTGTCGATCAGGAAGGAAAGTGAAGATGGCATTCCCATGCCTGTCACTATGGAACGGCATTGCGCCCCTGTCATGGGATTTGATCCTTGTCTCGGGCCGCGGATGGCTTAAATTACCACTCAAGGTTGAATGAAAAGTACCATTGAGGGAAGCCGACGATGACCGAGACACTTCAACGGGAAATCGAGATAGCAGCGCCGCAGGCAACAGTTTTCGCCTTCTTTACCGATCCGGACAAGATCCTCCGCTGGATGGGCACCAAGGCGACGGTGGACCCGCAGCCAGGCGGCATCTATCTCGTCAGTATGGATGATGCGCATACGGCCCGTGGCCATTTTACGGAAGTTATCCCCGTGCATCGCCTTGCCTACAGCTTTGGCTGGGAGGGAAGCGAGACGGTGCCGCCTGAGTCCGGTCTCATCGAGATCGACCTTATCGAAAAGGAAGGCGGCACTTTGGTGCGTTTCACCCATGGCGGCCTGCCGGACGAAAAGGAAAGAGCGAGCCACCAAAAGGGCTGGAACCATTATCTGGACCGGCTTGCCATCGCAGCGGCCGGGGGCGACCCGGGGCCGGACATGCCTGTCGAATAACCGGCCTAGAACGACCCAAAAACCGTTCCAAGTCCGATAACGACAACCAGGGCGATGAGCGCGCCGACAATTGCCGCCATGACGATATCGATATAGCTCTCCTTGTGCGACGAACCGCATACGGCGAGCAACGTCACGACGGCACCATTATGCGGCAGACTGTCGAGCGTGCCCGCGCCAATGACCGCGACGCGATGCATCAGACCCGGATCCAGGCCGATCTCCTTGGCGATCGTCATATAGGCGGGTCCGAGCGCATCGAGCGCTATCGTCAATCCGCCCGACGCGGACCCGGTCAGAGCGGCGAGGATATTGGTCGCGAGCGCCAGTGACACCAGCGGACCGCCTTCGATGCCGAGCACCCAGCTCTTGACGACTTCGAATGCCGGCAGCCCGGCTACGACGGCGCCGAACCCCACGAGGCTGGCAACGCTGAGGATCGGCAGCACCGAAGCATTGGCGCCAGCATCCATCGTCGCGCGCAAGCTCGGCAAGCGCCTGTGGCTGGTCGCGATCAGGACAAGGATGGCCGTTGCCAGCGCCACGATCACGGACCATACGCCGCCAACTGCGGCAAGCGATGTGTTTCCCCATCGGGCGTCCTGCAGGAATGACACGTCCATCCTCGGGAGGACCACGAAGGACATGATCAAATTGGTCAGGACCACGACCACCAGCGGCAGGGCAGCCAGCCGGAACGATGGCGGGTTTCTCGCATGGCCGCCACGCTTGATCTCGCCGGGATCGAACTCCCGGGCCGTGGTTGCGCGCTCGCGAACAAGTTCATCCTCGGCAGCATCGTTGGGGTTGATGGAGCCGGCGTAATTGTAGCCCTCCCCTTTCAGCCTGGCTTTGGCTTCGGCCCGGCTGAGCCACCACATGCCGAATGCCAGCATTATGGCCGAAGCAATCAGCCCCAGTCCCGGTGCGGCAAAGGGGTTGGTGCCAAAAAAGGGCATGGGAATTGCGTTCTGGATTGCGGGGGTTCCCGGCATGGCCGACATCGTGAAGGTGGAGGTTCCGAGCGCGATGGCGGCCGGCATCAGCCGATGCGGTATATTGGCGGCCTTGAACAAGGCGTGTCCCATGGGCGCCAGCACGAAGAAGGCGACAAACAGGCTGACGCCCCCATAGGTGATGAAGGCTCCCGCGAGAACAATCGCAAGGATTGCGCGCTGCGTGCCCAGTTTCTCGGTCATATAGGCGGCGATCGCTTCGACCGAGCCGCTTGATTCCATAAGCTTGCCGAAAAGGGCGCCGAGCAAAAAGATGGGAAAGAACTGTGCAACGAACTGGGCGGCGTTGCTCATGAACGTCTGCGTCCAGTTTGCAAGCAGCGGTTCGCCGGCAAGCAAGGCGGCCAGAAGCGCGCAAAGCGGAGCAAGGAGCAAGATGCTCCAGCCGCGATAAGCAAGCCAGATGAGCAGACCGAGCGCGATCAGGATGCCAAGAATGCCCATCGGACGTCACACCTGTTCGAGGATGGTATCAAGAAGGCTGTCGATGTCGAAGGAAGATCGAACGCCGAGGTCAGTGCCATGATCCTTGAGGAATATTTCGGCGCAGGCGTGACCTTCGAGCCGCAGCATCGTCAGGAATTCCCACTCCGCATTGAGCTTTGAGGACACGCCGAGTTCGACCATCTTCGGGCTCGTAATGCGATGGATACGCATGTCGGCCCATTGTTCGACCCACTCGGCGTGTTCGAGCCCGCGCTCCTCTGCGATGAGGCGCTGAAACATTGCAAGGCCGCGAAGCTCTTTCTTGAGACTGGAATTGAAGGAGATTTCGTTGAGCCGGTTGAGAATGTCCGGGGCCGTCTTTGGCACGCCTGGCCGCTCGATAGGATTGATCTGGATGAGCAACGTGTCGCGCGCCTTACTCTCGCGAATGATCGGCGTCAGCAATGGATTGCCGGAAAAGCCGCCATCCCAATAGGGATCGCCATCGATCTCGACGGCCTGATGAATGAGGGGCAGACAGGCCGAGGCCAAAAGGACATCGACGTGCATTTCGGCATTGCGGAACACGCGGGGCAGTCCGGTCCGCACATTGGTCGCATTCACGAAGATCTTGATTTCAGACTGTTTCAGCCGATCGAAATCAATACATTCCTCAAGAACCTCGCGAAGCGGATTGAGGTTGGCCGGATTGGTTTGATAGGGCGAGAAGAGCCGGCTGAAGATATCGTAGAACAGATAGCCGGGCGAATTGTCGAGAGACCAGTTGCCGACCATCTTGTCTAACGGCGTCCGCTGGATCGGACTGTATTTTGCCGCATCGCTGACGCGGCGCCAAAACACTTCCAGCGCGGTCTTTGCGCCTTCAGCACCATTCAAGGCGTAGCCTGACACGAGCGCAGCGGCGTTCATTGCTCCGGCCGACGTTCCTGTCACGCTTTCGATCTTCAGCCATGGCTCATCGAGCAGTCGCTCGATGACGCCCCATGTGAAGGCGCCGTGGGCCCCGCCGCCTTGCAGGGCAAGGTCTATTGGCAGAGGATTTCGCGCTTTAGCGTTGGAAGCTTCAGACCTGTCGTCACTTGCCGCGCTCATGGACCCCTACCCCGCCGGAAAACTTGCGAAGCCAAAACGCTACAAGGGCAGCATGCCGTTGCAACTCAAGCGAGCAAATCCGGCTATTTGGGTTGAACTATGCTGCAGTGCAGCAAGCTTGGCAAGTGGGAGCCAGAAATTCGCACGCAGGTGTACGAGACGGGTCGGCGAATAACTTGCTTACTTCGGCTTTCGGATGGCTCTGACCTTGCTTTCACTGCCATCGCCGCAGAAAAATCGATCTTTCCCATCGGACTCGAGGCCTGACACGCCCGAGCCCTCCGGCATGTCGATGCGTTGCACGACTTCTCCCGTCTTCGGATCGATGCGCCGGACATCGCTATGGTCGCCTTCCCAGGTGCCGTGCCAAAGCTCACCATCCACCCAGGTAACGCCCGTTACGAAGCGGTTGGACTCGATCGTCCGCAGAATTGCACCGCTTTCGGGATCGATCTGGTAGATTTTCCGGCCGCGATGCTGCCCGACCCACAGCGTATCCTCGGCCCAGGCCAAGCCGGAATCGCCGCCATTGCCTGGCGCCGGGATCGTCGCGACGACTTCACCCGTCTCGGGATCTATCTTCTGGATGCGATCTTCGGCGATTTGATAGATATACTTGCCGTCGAAGGCTGTTCCAGCATCCGCGGGGACATCGATCGACCGCACGACCTTTCCGGCAGCGGGGTCGAGAGCATTGATCCTCTCTCCAGATGCAAACCACACGTGTTGACCGTCATAGGTGACGCCATGGACGCGTTCCACGCCGGGAAACGGTCCATACTCGCGGAGAATTTCAGCTTGGGAGTGTTTCATCGCTATATCCTAGCCGTTCATCAATGGACCGGGGAGTAACAAAGTTGACGGAAATCCCGGCATGGACGGGATCATCCATCTGCGCGCCGGTCCGCGACCGAAGGCCTGTACTTTGCCAGCAGACGCCAAGGCTTCGAGCGACCTCTGAACGGTGCGAGGGCCAGTTCCAAGAGCGATGGCGAGGGCGGAACTCGACCATGCTTCGCCATCGGCAAGCAAGGCGAGCAGCGAGCCATATTGCTCTTCGACAGGCGGGGCGAGGATGACCGCGGCTTGAGCACGCAGCGGATGCAGTGCAAAGCCTTCGCCGGTCGCTTTTATATCCGCAATTGCGTGAAGCTCACTGCGGAGCCGGCCGATCTCGACGCGCAGGCGAGCCCGATGCGATTCATCGGCCTCCTTGCCGCGAAAGGCGCTGGCAATAAGATCACGTCGCGATGCATCGCCTGGCCAGTTCGCGCAGAGGGCGCGGGCGAGTGCGAACAACACCGGGCGGCTGGCCAGCGAAACGCAGGCGCTTGAATCGCGTATCTCGTAGCGGCAAGCATCGACGACGAGAGTGTCCGACGCGTAAAGCGCCTCGACATCTTCGAGCCGTACAAGCCGCTCATGGCTGCGCGCGATGAGGCGCGCGGCGGGCATCTCAATCACGCGCGAGACGCTTTCAACTTCTGCGACAAGTGCCGGGATACGGGCCTGCATTGCCGCATCGGCCGCACGCTGCAACGCGACGCGCGCAGCTTTGGTCTGCAAGCGCCGGATGGCAATCCCGGCAATCACCAACTCGTAGGCGGCGCGCAAGGGCGGGGGAAGCCTCGTGGCATCGCGATCGCCGAGCAATTGCTCCGCTTGATCGACATGACCGATCAAAACCAGCCGCCGAGCCTCCACGTGGCGAGCATGCGCGGCATTCAATCGGTCTCCATGCGCCTCGAGCACCGCCCGGGCGCTGGCCAATGTCTTGATGGGTCCGGCAAGGTCACGAGAGACGAGTGCAATCTCCGCCTCGGCGACGATGCAACGCGCCCTGGCGACGGCTTCGCGCGGTCCGAATGCGCGCGCGGCAGACTTTAACAGCGCTCTGGCGCGAGCAAGTTCACCGAGCTGCGCCATTGCGATGCCGCGTAGCGCCAGTGCCGGTGCGTCGTCACGAAGCGCGACCCGCTTCAATGCGCCGAGGAGATCTCCGGTCGCGAGCAGCCGTGCGGCGGCGGTAATCATCGAGTCCATGCAGATCCCGTCAAACTTGTAACTCTCGGCATTTCCACCGCCATCCTAGTCTGCCCATCACACAACCGCTCGCAGTGGCGATGCTACGATAAAAGCAGGAGAAGGAGAATGACTGCATCCAAGGTCACTGCACGCTCGCCGAAGCTTAATCTGCTGCTGCGTATTGCGGACGGACTGAGCTACGCAGCGACGCCTGCCTTTGTTTTGATGGCAGTGCTGACGGCAAGTGGCACGGCGGAAAGCATGTGCGGCTCCGTTCAAAGCATGTCCCCGCTCAATGATATGGCTATTATGTATCTGCTTATGAGCGCCTTCCATCTGCCGACGTGGCTGCGCCTTGCTGCGAGGCGGGGAGGCTCACATCTTCGCGTTTAAGCATTGTCCGTATATAGTGGCGACAACACGGGGACATCGCCATGGACAAGCAGGATGTCATTGCGCTCTTCGCGCATCTAGAGCACGGCGACGGCGCAAATTTCTTCGCGCTTGTTGCCGATGATGTCGATTGGATCGTAGAGGGCACCCACCCGCTTGCGGGTCACTATCACAGCAAGAAGGATTTCATCGCCGGCACATTTCAAAAACTGGCGAAGGTGCTGCCCGACGGCGTACAACTGACTGTTCAGAATGTCCTGATTGACGGCGCATGGGCGGTGGTCGAACTCCGGTCGATGGCGACGGCCCATAGCGGCCTGCGGTTTGACAACCGCTATTGCTGGCTGTGCCGGTTTGCTGACGCCAAGATCGTTGAAGTGCGCGCTTATCTCGATAGTTGGCTGGTTGGTGAACTGTTCAGGCAAAATCCAATCGACGACGAAGCCCCCACGTAGACGTTGCACTGGCGCGAGAAGCTGCAAAGGCCGACATATTCAGGCGAGCATGCAGAAAATCCTTGATTTATCGCTTTGCGTGTCGCCGTATCAATAACAACCAGATGATATTTCTAGTTGAGTTTAGGTGATCATAAGAAAACGACCAGAGACTTTTCCTCAGGGGACGCATGCGGAAGTCGCTACAACTGGATTTTAAAGCCATTCAGGCCGAATTGCGCAACAGGCCCATCATCCGCAGCAGCGAAGCGTGGGGTCCGACAGAAGACATCTTTGCAACGCGGCATCATCAATACCGGCGAATAGACGATTCGACGGTGTTGCATGTTATGGATTTCCACGTCGTGCAGCCCTACGCGATAGATACATCGCGAAAAAATCTGGTGTGCATCCAGATTATTCTTACCGGTACCTACAATCGTCTGGCCAGCGACTATGTCGACACTGTCAATTCGGCATCGGTGCAGATCACCAACTTTCCGCGATCGGTGAGCGAAGCGCGTGCCGGCGAAAGGCTGCGAGGCATCCTGATTGTCGTGGAGCGGTCCCATCTGCTCGAGCATTTCGGCGTCAACCTTGATCGGATCCCGGTTGCCTACCGGCCCATCTTTGCGTCGGATGTGGGCATGGTCCAGGCCATGAAAATTCCGGCGGTGAGTTCGGTTCGCATATCCGCAGAGCAAATCCTCTCGTGCAAATATCAGGAGCCGTTGCGAAGTATCTATTTCATCAACAAGACCACGGAAATCATCTGCGACATCGTCTACCAACTCAACAGCATGCTTCCCTCAAGGTCACGCATCGCGCAGGCACCAAGCGTGTTTCACGCTATCGAAGCCGCGGCAGCGATTTACAGACGCGAGTTGCACCGGCCACCGACACTGGAGCAACTCGCTATCCGTGTGGGCGTGAATCGCAATGCGCTCGTGAGCGGTTTTCTGGAAAATTTCGGAGTAACGCCGCACGCCTTCTCCCTCAACCTGCGCATGGAGGAGGCGCAGAATTTTCTGCGCAACAGCAATCTGTCGATCAGCGAGATCGCACGCCGTGTCGGGTATGGCGGCTATGCGAGCTTTTCGCGCGCCTTCAGCGAGCACTTCGGCCATGCGCCGTCGGCCGTCAAGGATGAGGGTGAAAGGCCGATTGCCGGTTCCCATGTATCCGCAATCGGGATCGATGCCCGGCATGGCAACTGAGGCGGACGAAACCGTCGCAGAACCCATTGCGCCAATCGAACGCGCTCGATTGAGCGCGCTGATTGCTACCTTCTTCGGCAATACGCTCGAGTGGTTCGATTTTGTGACATACGGCATCCTCGCGACTTATATCGCACGGGCTTTCTTCCGCGCCGACAACGGTGATACCGCTTTGCTGGAGACGTTCGCAGTCTTTGGCGTCGGTTTCGTATTGCGGCCTTTGGGGGCGATCGTGATCGGTTGGGTCGGCGATAGCTACGGTCGAAAACCCGCATTTCTTTTGACCATCGTCACCATGACGGCCGGCACATTGATGATCGCGTTCCTGCCGACCTACGCGATGATCGGTATGACGGCTCCGCTTCTGTTGCTGCTGGCGCGTCTTCTGCAGGGCTTTTCGGCCGGCGGAGAACTTGGTGTTGCGATTTCCTTTCTTTCGGAGTGGTCACCGCCCGGAAGACGGGGCTTTTTCAGCAGCTTTCTTTCAATGACAGTGGCGCTCGGCAGCCTTCTTGCGAGTGGAATTGCCGCCATCCTTATTTCGTTCCTGCGACCTGAAGACATGGCGGCCTGGGGGTGGCGTATACCATTTCTGATAGGGGGATTGCTCGGGCTGATCGGCCGGTGGATGCGGGCCAGCGTCGACGAGACGCCCGCTTACCGGCAACTGCAACGCACACGTCCGGAAAACAGCAGTGCTCCAATCCCAAGATCGGACCTTGTGCGCGGTCTGCTTGCATTCGGCCTTACCATTCACTGGACGGTCTGTTTCTATATGTTCCTCGTCTATCTTCCGACGTATGCGCGGGTGCAGGCCGGTATCGCTCCGGCTTTGGCCGCGTGGTCAAACACCATATGCCTGCTGACGATCGTCATCCTCGTTCCAATTGTCGGGCTATTGTCGGACCGGCACGGAAGGCGGCCGTTCCTCGTCATGTCGTGTTCGACAATTGCATTGATGACCCTTCCGGCGCTCTGGCTGATCCTTGCGACGAAAAGCTTCGCGGTCATTGTCCCCGTACAGATTGTCTTCGGACTGGCCATTGCTCTTTATTCGGGCCCCGCCCCGGCACTCATGGCCGAACTCTTTCCAACGCAAAATCGCGCGAGGCTGGCGGCGACATCCTACGCCTTCGCGGCCGCCCTGTTTGGAGGCTTTGCGCCCTTTATTGCCGACTGGCTGATCAACGTGACGGGGAGTCCGTACGCCCCCGCGCTCTACGTCGTATCCGCGTCACTCGTCAGCCTGCTGGTGGTGCTTCGCATCCCTGAAACTGCTGGAAAGTCGTTCCATTAGTCGCGGTGGCAGACATTGCAATTTGGCACGGCGCTGTATCGAATTTTCCACCCCGTCTTTACCCGACCCGCTCCGATGCTGACAATTCCAGTCCCAACGAGGGGAAGAATTGCCCAGGGAACTACGTTGGAAAGGGGAATGACGCAATGGGATATGAAAATGCCCTAAATTCCCATACGCTGGCGGAAACCATATCCGCCAATGTGATTGCCGGCCTGTCGCAATCGCCACTCACCGACTTCGGCCTACCCGACCGCAGCGGCATCCCGACCTTCGAATTCGACACGCGCGATCTTCCGGTAGAACTCAGGTTCGAGGCCTGGCGCAGGAGTTTCTCATCTATATTCGCGATCGAAGAGCCCGATGACCGCGCATCCGGCTTCAATGGCCGGCAGTTGATATGGGATCTCGGATCTCTTGTATTTGCTCGTATCAATACTGATCCCTTGCGTCTTGTGAGTGCCGACACGCCCAAAACGCCGATCGACCACTGGGCCATGACGCTGCCCCTCGACGGCAGGATCAACACCGCCTGCACATCCGGCGTCTTTGGCGGCGGCGCCGGCGTCATCCAGGTTCACGCACTTGGCGACCCGTTCGAGTGCCATATGGCTGCCGGCGAAATATTGACCCTGTTCATCCCGCGCGATTTTTGCAGCGAGGTTGCCCATGCCTTGAGGGGGGCAGAGTTTTCGGCCATGGATACAGCGATGGGGCGGCTCCTGTCGGATTATTTCGTTGGTCTCGCCAAGCGGTTGCCCATCATCGACGCAGCAAACCTGCCCGAACTTGTCGCCGCCACGCGAGCCATGATCTGCGCGTGCGTCCTGCCATCCAGCGACAATGCTCAAGAGGCGCAGGGCCCTGTCGTGCGCGTGTTGCTCGAACGCGCACGGGGCGTCATTCAGTCGCGACTGTTTGATCCGACGTTCAACGCTGAAGCCCTGAGGCGCGAACTCGCCATCTCGCGCACCGGCCTTTACCGGATGTTCGAACCCTTTGGCGGCGTGATGCACTATGTCCAGCATCGGCGGCTTCTTGATGCACATGCCGCGCTCGCCGATCCGAACGATGGCCGACGCATCATCGAGATAGCCGAGCAACGCTGCTTCAGTGACGGAGCTGAATTCAGCCGCGCCTTCAAGCGTGAGTTCGGGTACACACCGAGCGAGGCACGCCTTAGCGGCAAGGAACGTCCCTCGATCCATCCGGCAGCCGATCTCATGGCAAGCGCTCCCGAAGACAGGCTGGGCCTTCTCCTGCGCCGACTTCACGGCTGAATAAACAACCCTGGTAGCAGATGACCAGCATTGCTGCATTCATCTGCCGGGGGTAGATTTGGCACGACCGAATTGGGTCCGGGTGATGGGGGCACGCGATGAGAATCGGCATTGCATTCGATCTTCGTGATGACGACGCGAACGCCGGATATGACGAGGAAGACATTGTCGAGTTCGACAGCATCGAGACCATCGAGGCTATTGAAGCAGCCCTGCTCTCGCTTGGTCACAATACGGAACGCATCGGCTCTGCGTTGACGCTCGCACAGCGGCTCCAAAATGGTGATCGATGGGATCTGGTCTACAATTCGGCTGAAGGAATGCACGGCTTTGGACGCGAGGCCCTGGCTCCCACCTTGTTGGACTCCTATGGCGTGCCTTACGCCTTTTCCGATCCCCTCACCCTGACGATAACGCTGCACAAAGCCACTGCGAAACATGTCGTTCGCGACTGTGGCATTCCCACGCCGGATTTCGCCGTTGTGGAAACGCCGGGCGATGTTGAACGTATTGCATTGCCATATCCTCTGTTCATAAAACCCATCGCGGAAGGTACCAGCAAGGGGATCTCGGCGGCATCAAAGGTCCATGATCCGGAAGAGCTTCGAAAGGGGTGCGAAAGGCTGCTTGCGCGACACAAGCAGCCGGTATTGGTTGAAGTTTATTTGCCAGGCCGCGAATTCACGGTTGGAATCCTCGGAACCGGCAATCATGCTCGTGTGCTTGGGATTATGGAAATAATGGTGAGAGATGGGCCCGAGCCTGAAATCTACTCATATCAGAACAAGAAGAACTTTGACGACAGGGTCACTGTCAGGCTCGTGGACGACGCGGCAGGCGCAGAGGCGACGCGGCTCGCGCTCGCGGCATGGAAACATCTGGGATGCCGCGATGCAGGTCGCATAGACATACGCTGCGACCATGCCGGCACAGCCCATTTCCTTGAGGCAAATCCGCTTCCAGGCATGCATCCGAGAGATTCGGATTTGCCCCTGCTCGCCCGGATGAAAGGCATGTCATATCAGGGGTTGATCGAGCAGATCATACTCTCCGCTTCAACCAGACATGCATTCCAATCCGGGCAGCGCAATCCCCTATAAAACCGGCGATTTTCAGCGCTTTCCAGCGCCGTTCTAATGCCTTTGGCCATCCTTCCTGTGCCTACCCTACTCATGGTATGATGGGAGTGCTGGGGGAAGCAAAGATGCAGCGCAGGCTTGTCACGATACTGGCCGCTGACGCCGTCGGGTACAGTCGTCTCGTCGGCAAGGATGAAGATGCGGCCCTCAAGCTCTTCAAGGAATGTGCGACAATCATCGACGAGCGGGTTCGGGCCCATAACGGCCGCGTATTTGGCGGCGCCGGCGATAGCGTCGTCGCGGAATTTCCAAGCCCTGTTGAAGCAATGCGGTGCGCCATCGAAATCCAGAGCCAGATAGCGCACCTGGATGAAAAACTCTCCGAAGATTGGCGCATGCTGTTTCGCGTCGGCCTCAACCTTGGCGATGCTGTTGTCGAACAGGACAATCTTCTCGGGGAAGCCGTAAACGTTGCTGCCCGCCTCGAAGGCTTGTCCGAGCCGGGCGGAATTTGCGTTTCGGGGAGCCTCTATGAACAGGTGAAGCACCTTCCGGATGTCGGGTTTCAAGATCTCGGCACAAAGAGACTGAAAAATATCCCGCTGCCGGTCCATGCCTATTCTGTCAAGAGCATCCATTCAAAGCGCTCCCGCAAACGCCTGCCCATGTGGGGACTGGCGGCGGCAACGACAGCCTTGCTTGCCGTCATCGCCCTGCCGATCTGGTTGAAGTACGTACCGGGCATGTCCGATAACCAGACTACCGGGGCGCAAATCGTGGCTTCCTCGCAGCCTTCGATCGCGGTGTTGCCGCTGGATAATATAAGCGGCGACCCCTCGCAGGAATATTATAGCGATGGCGTCACCAATGACATTACCAGCGATCTTTCCAAGTTCTCCGGCCTTCTCGTTGCAGCATACAACTCGTCGTCGACCTTCAAGAACAAGCCTGCCAAGATTCAGGATATAGGCAAGGCTCTGGGTGTGCGTTACGTCCTTGAGGGCACCGTTCAGAAGACGGCCGAGCGGCTCCGCATCAATGCCCAGCTTATCGATGCCGAAACCGGTTATCACGTGTGGGCCGATCGCTACGATCAGCCGCTCGGAGACACTTTTGCGGTGCAGGAAGGCATTACGAAAAATATAGTGACGACGCTTGCGGTCAAAGTGACCGACGCCGAGGAGCGCCGTACCCGCCTGAAGCCTCCGGCAAACATGGACGCCTACGACTACTACCTCAAAGGCAAGCAAATTTGGGCCGACCCGACCAAAGTCACGGCGGAAGGCAATGAGGAAGCACGTCAACTCTTTGAGAAGGCGATCGAACTGGACCCGAACTATTCGGCGCCCTATGCGGAACTATCCTATGTCTATGTGCGGGCCTATCAGAGCGGCCTCGACGATGGCGGCAAGGCGAATCTCGACAAGGCGGAAGCTTTGGCGGAGAAGGCCCTCGCACTCAGTGATAATGCCAACAGCCATTGGTATCTTGCCATCGTCGCCTGGAACAAGGGCAACTTCGACAAGAGTTTCAGCGAATATGAGGCCGCGCGACAGATAAATCCGAACGATCCGGATCTCGCCGCCGATATGGCGGAGGCGCTTATCTATGGTGGAGAACCGCTGAGGGCCATTGAGCAGATCGAAGAAGCCAAGAAGCGCAACGTAAGGGTCCCGTTCTGGTACTTTTGGAACGAGGGCAAAGCCAGATACATGGCGGGCCAATACCAGCAGGCCATTGACGCCATCAACAAGATTGCCTCGCCGCCAAACGATGTTCGCCTAATCACCGCTGCAAGCAAAGCCCAACTCGGCGACATTGCCGGCGCCAAGGCGATCATGGCCGAATTCAGCAAGATCGACCCGGATTGGTCGATCGAAAAATCGGCCGAATACTACTACCGAAACGACAGCGATCGTCAGCACTGGCTGGACGGATTGCGTAAAGCGGGATTGAAGGAGAATTAGCCCCGACAAGCAAATAGATACCTCGGACAAAAGTTGACATTCCTCGAAACAGAGCGGCAAAATTGCACCGTAACTTGTGATTATTGCCCACTTCAGTGGAATGTCTTTTCTTGGCGAACGAAGCTGAGAGAGCTCTTTCAAATCTGTACTTGAGCTGATCTCAGACTGGCAGTGCACCCCGGTTCGGACAATTCCGCCAGGGTGTCACCTGCCATTGATACCCTGTCTTATGAGTTAAGCATTGAATTGAGTAAACGAGCAGGCGTTCAAACGAGCGCATGAGCTTTCAATGTAACGATCAAAAGGGGGAATATCATGCCAACCGCTAAACAATATTGCCACGACGCACGTCAGCAGGAACTAACGCCTGCAGGAAACATAGAAGCGGCAAGGCTTTACGGCCTCGCGATCAAGGAAGACGATGGCTATTTGCCCGCTTACGCGGAGTGCTCCTATGTGCACCTGCGTGCCTATCAGAATAACTGGCCGCCCAAGCTCCGAACGAATGACTCGATTACGGAAGCAGCGAACCTGGCCGATAAAGCAGTCGCATTGAGCAACGATCCCGACAGTGACTGGCACCTTGATTTCAGGGGGCTCTGGTACCGCGCAATGGTGTCGTGGAACGAAGGCGATTTCAAGCGAAGCTTCGACGAATATGATGCGGCTCGCTCGCGTATTACGGATCCCGTCTGGAAGATTAAAAACACCGCCGAGCTTGATGCCGACAAGGCCGAGGCCTTGATCTATTACGGCAATCCAGGCGCGGCTCTGGACCTGATCCTCGGGGCAGAAGCTTCTTATCCCGAGTTTCCGTGGTGGTTGAAATGGCTTGCTGCCCGCGCGCACTATCAGCTTGGGAACTACACTGAAGCGATCAATGAAATCAACAGCATCGACCCCGCCAAAAAGCCCAATGACGTTCTCCTGATTTTGGCTGCGAGTGAAGCCCGGCGTGGGAACATTGATGACGCGAAGACCATAATGGCAGAGTTCAGCAAGAATGATCCTGATTGGACGGTGGAACTGTCGGAATCCTACATCTACGGCGACCCGGATCAAAAAACGCATTGGATCGATGGGCTGCGTTTAGCCGAGCTTAGGGAAAGCTGAGCTTTCGCTGCATGTTGAGGAGTTTTTAAGGCTCCCAAGGGGTCTGTCGGCGCAGAACCGAGCGCCCACCCTGGATAGAGATGAACCGCACGCCAACTCGGCGTGCGGCGTTGATTTTATTACTCGTAATGGACTTTTGAATATTTGCTGGGCATCAGAACATTCGCAGCGAACATTCACATGGGACGTGGCTAATAGCTTGCAAATAAACATTGTTCATGATTATATTGAATGAACGTTCAATAAATACGGGTGAACTTATGCATGCGCGCGACTTGACGATTCCGAAAGGTTGGGACCGGCGGGGACTGCCGGCCTGGTGCTATAACAGCCCGGCCCTCCTGGAACTGGAGAAAGAACATATTTTCCGCAGCCATTGGCAGATCGCCGGTCACATTTCCGATGTGCCGAATGTCGGAGATTATGTAACGCTCGACGTCGTCGGCGAGCGGGCGCTTATTGTGCGGGGCAAGGACGGTGAAGTGCGCGGCTTTCACAACATCTGCCGCCATCGGGGCTCGCGCGTTGTCACGGACAACAAGGGGACCTGCAACAATGCGCTGGTTTGCCCTTTCCATGGCTGGGTCTACAACCTCGACGGCACGCTGCGCGGCGCTGCCCGGCCGCGCTCCTTCCCGGATCTCGACAAGACTGAATTCGGGCTGCTGCCGCTCGACCTCGAAATCTGGATGGGATTTATCTTCGTTCGCTTCCGCAAGGGCAATCAGCCGTCGGTCGCCACGTTGATGCAGCCTTTCGAGCAGGAACTCGCACATTACCGTATTGCCGAAATGGTGCCCGCCGGTTTTTGGAAGCAGAAGTCCCCGGTCAACTGGAAATCGGTGCGCGATGTCGACAACGAAGGCTATCATGTCGCCATGGCGCACCCTGCCCTGCAGGATCTTTACGGCTCGACATATTACGACGAGCCCTTCATCGATGGCGTCTCGCGTTCCTTTGCCCGTTACAACCCGCATGCGGGGCGTCGCTGGAGCGTACGCAACTACATCAAGATTGCACCGGAAGCGACGCATCTCCCCGAGCATTTGCGCAAGGCCTGGATCTATTACGGGTTCTTCCCGAATGCAGTCATCGCGGTGACCCCTGAAGGCGCGCAATACTACCAGGAGTTTCCGCTCTCCACGGGCGAGACGCTGCTGCGTGGCGCAGTCTTCCGGTACAGGGATGAAAGCCGCGAGCAAGCCGCGGCGCGCTATCTTGCCTCGCGCATCGACCGCGAGACCAACTCCGAGGATATCCAGCTGACCAAATGGTCGAACGAGTCGATGATGTCCAAATCCTTCTCCGGCTTCTACCTGTCGGATCTCGAATATACGGTGCGTTCGCACCACGACCATCTGCGCAAGGTTCTGCCGGTCCTGAACGTCGACAAGGCGCCGGATGAACGCGAGGTCTCGGCCCTCAACGAAAGTCTCTGCGCACGCCATTGAAACGAAGCGATCAGCAAATGAAAACGGCCCGGCAAGTAGCTTGCCGGGCCGTTTTCATTTGAGGTCTTATGACCGAGCTCAGCCCTGCCAGACGCCCTCGCTTCTCAAATCGTCCATGGTGCGCGAGATGCCTTCGCGCAGGATCGCCACCATGTCGTCGATCTGGTCGCGGGTTATGACAAGCGGCGGCGACATCACGCACATGTTGATGAGCGGCCGCACCAGCAGCCCAAGTTCATGGCAATGTGCATCAATACGCATGCCGACACTGGTGTCGAGTTCAAGCGGGTTCTTGCTTTCGCGGTCAGCAACGCATTCGACGCAGGCCATGAGGCCGGTGCCGCGCACCTCGCCGACGAGCGGCAATTCCTCCAATGTGCGGAGCTGCTCCTGGAAATAGGGCGCGATGGCCCTAGCATGCGCCAGGATGCCGCCTTCGAGCAGATCGAGATTGGCGAGAGCCACGACGCAGCCGACCGGGTGGCTGGTATAGGTGAGCCCATGGGCATACATCGCGGTCGGGTGATTGGAGCGGCGAAGTTCCGCCAGCAGGCGCTCCGATACGACCATGCCCCCCAAAGGAAAATAGCCCGAGGTGACGCCCTTGGCGAAGGTGATGATATCCGGGTCAAGGCCGAATTCCTCACCGGACGAGAACACGTGGCCGAGGCGGCCAAAGGCGGTTACGACTTCGTCGGCGATGAACAGGATGTCATTGTCGCGGCAAATCTTGCGGATGCGCGGCAGATAGTCATCGGGCGGCACGATCACGCCGCCGGACGCCTGTATCGGCTCGCCAATGAAGGCGCCGATCTTGTCGGCGCCGATGCGGCTCACCGTTTCCTCGAACTCGGCAACAAGCATGTTGGAGAAGATCGCAAGGCTCATACCCTCTGGCCTGCGGAAAGGGTTGGGCGACGAGAGCTTGACGACGAGATCATCGGCTCCATCCATCCAGTCGCGGTCACGCGGACGTCCGTTCAGCGAAGCGGAGAGATAGGTGGATCCGTGATAAGCGCCGCCGCGCGACAAAATGAGCTTCTTTTCCGGACGGCCACGCACATTATTGTGAAATTGCATGAAGCGCAGTGCACTTTCGACAGCTGACGAGCCGCCTGTCGTGAAGAATACATGATTGAGATCGCCCGGAGCATAATCGGCGATACGCTTCGCCAGGACCGCCGAGGGTTCGCTCATCGTATACCACGGCGTATTGTAGGAGAGCAGCATTGCCTGCTCGTACATGACGCTTGCCAGTTCCTCGCGGCGGTGGCCGGCATTGACGCACCACATGCCTGCCGGACCGTCGATGAGCCGTTTTCCCGCGCCGTCAGTGATGTAGATGCCCTCGCCCCCACGAATAAGCGGGCGTGCTTCCGCACCGACTTCGCCGGCCGTGGGCCAGGGTTGGACGAGGTGACGCTTTGCGAGCTCAACCACGTCCTGAGCGTTGGATTGGGCCGTTTCCCTGATTGCGTCCGTCATTTGCTTCGCAGCAGCCACGCCGTCCTCGCTTTCCGGTATCCCCACAGATTCTCGATACCAATTATCGGAAATAAAACATATTTCTCGAATATATTGAATGTTCGTTCAATCAATATGTCAGAAATAGTTCTTGATTTCAACGGTAGATTGAGCGCATGATGGAGGAAAGATGGCGACTAACGGGAACGCGCCACATTTCGGAATGGGATAGAATGCTTCATTGTTGTTGTAATCTGTTCAATCTGTATGGACCGTGCCAATGACGGTACCTGCAGAAACAATTGTCGCCATGCCTCCTGAACGAGGCCGAAAAAGAAACTGGCTGCAATCCGAATCTGCGACGGGCCTCGGCCTCATTAGTCCGACACTCATCTACGCGCTGATCTTCCTCGTGGTGCCGATACTTCTCGTCATCGCCAACAGCTTTTGGACCCAGCACTATCTGGTTGTCGACAGAACCTTCACCCTCGAAAACTACCGGACTGCACTGACGGATCCGATATACCGCGATCTTCTCATGCGATCGCTGTGGATCTCGCTTCTGGTCAGCTTTTTCACGGTGGTCCTCGCCTACCCCATCGCCTTTTTCATCTCCTTTCATGGCGGCAGGCACAAGGGGCTGTGGCTGTTCCTGATCACCATCCCGTTCTGGACCAGCTATTTGCTGCGCGTCATGTCGTGGAAGGTCATCCTTGGCTATAACGGCGTCCTCAACGCCACCCTCATGGGGCTCGGCATCACCGACCAGCCGTCGGATGCTTTTCTTTACAATACGAGTGCAGTGGTCATCACGCTTACCCATGCATGGGCGACGTTTGCGGTCTTGCCGATCTTCGTGTCGCTGGAAAAGATCGACCGCACGCTGATCGAGGCCGCGACCGATCTCGGCGATGGTCCGGTGCGGCGCTTCCTGCGCATAACATTGCCGCTTTCAGCGCCCGGCATCATTTCGGCGGTACTCATCGTGATGATCCCGACCGTCGGCGATTTCGTGACACCGAAGCTCGTCGGCGGCAAGGACGGCGTGATGATCGCCAATGCCATCCAGGCACAGTTCGGCAAGGCTGCGAACTGGCCACTCGGCGCCGCGCTTTCGGTTACAACCATGGCGGTTGTGACGGCAATTGCTGCGGCCGTCGTCCTCACCATCCGCACGGCCGCGAGGCGCATAAGATGACGGCTTTGCGTAAAATGCTCCCGAGCTGGCTGACAGCCTATGCCGTGCTCTATATCGGCTTCCTCTATTTGCCGGTGATCTTCCTGCCGATCTTCTCCATCAACACGGCAGCGACGCCGAAATTCCCGCTCAGCGGCTATACGCTCAAATGGTACCGCGACCTCGCCACGACCCCTGCCCTGACGGACGCCGCTTGGAACAGCCTCATGGTCGCAGTTTCGGCTTCACTTCTCGCCACGATGTTCGGCATTTGCGCGGCGCGGGCGATCACGCGCTATCGCTTTCCTGCCCGCCGCAGCATTAACGGCCTGCTCATGGCGCCGCTTGTCCTGCCGGAAATCATCATTGCCGTTTCCATGCTGCTGGTCATGCTGCAGCTTGGGCTTAATCTGTCCTTGATCACAGTGGTGTTCGGACATGTGCTGATCTGCATTCCCTATTCGCTCAGCGTTCTCACCTCCGGGTTCGAGGGCTTCGACAGAAGCCTTGAGGAAGCATCTGCCGATCTCGGGGAATCGCCCTTCGGCACATTCCGCCGCGTTACCTTGCCGATGGTCGCCCCGGCGATCATTTCGAGCCTGCTCGTCTCCTTTACCATATCACTCGATGAATTCATCATGGCGTTTTTCCTCACCGGGACCGATGCAACGCTACCGGTCTATATCTGGGGCCAGCTCAGATTCGCCGCCAAGCTGCCAGGCGTTCTTGCGCTCGGTACGCTGCTGCTGATCGCCTCCGTCATTCTACTGACCATTGCCGAAATTGTGCGCCGCCGTGCCAGCCGCCGCACCCAGAACATGGGAGGCTTGATTGCCTGAACGTACGATGATCGAAATCTCGCGCGTGACGCGCAGCTACGGCGCCTTCAAGGCGCTCGACGAGACATCGCTCTCTATCCGCGAGGGCGAATTCTTTTCACTGCTCGGACCGTCCGGCTGCGGTAAGACCACCTTGCTGCGCATGATAGCCGGTTTCGATGCGCCGACGAGTGGCACGATCTCCGTCGACGGCCAGCCAATGGACGGGATCCCGGCCAATCGACGGCCGACCAACATGGTATTCCAGAGCTACGCGATCTTTCCGCATCTGAACGTCGAGCAAAATGTCAGCTATGGCCTGAAGCGGCTCCGTCTCGATCCTTCCGAAGAAAAGCGGCGCGTCGAGGAAGCGCTTGCACAGGTTTCGCTCGGTGGGCTCGGCAAACGCGGCGCCACCGAACTTTCCGGCGGCCAGCGGCAACGCGTTGCGCTCGCGCGGGCGCTCGTCATGCGGCCAAAGGTGCTGCTCCTCGACGAGCCGCTCTCTGCGCTCGACAAGAAACTGCGTGAGCAGATGCAGGTGGAGTTGCGCCGGCTGCAGCAGGCGGTGGGCATTACCTTCATCCTCGTCACCCACGACCAGTATGAGGCGCTCGCGATGTCCGATCGCATCGCCGTCATGTTCGGTGGCCGGATTGCACAGGTGGCGACGCCGAAGGAAATCTACCAGCGGCCTACCAACTGCCAGGTCGCGGATTTTCTTGGCGGCATGAATTTCGTCAAGGCCAACATCATCGAAGAAAATGGCAGCACCATCACGCTCGATACCCCGGTGTTCGGGCGCGTCAAGACCGACAAGCCGGTCGCGTTTGCGCGCAACGGCAATGCGGCGACGCTCGGCATTCGCCCGGAACGGCTGCGTGTCCTGTGGGACGACGCAACCGACAAGCATGAGGTGGCGGGGAAGGTGGTGGACCGGCACTATTTCGGGGAAATCACGCACCTGGTCATCGAGATCCCCGGCTTCGAAAAGCCCCTGTCCGTCACCGAGACGAATAATTTCGGCGCGGACGATATTCCTGTCGGCGCGCCGATCAGGCTGGCCTACGATCCGGATGCGCTCGTCGCGCTTGCGGACTGAAGCGAAACGATGGCTTGGGCGGCAGCTGACCTGCCGGCGATAATCGCGCCTTCGATGTAGCCGGGAAAGGACAGCGAAAGTTCGGATGCGCCGAAGGTGATACCCGGCAAGCCTTGTCTCAGCACATTCTCCGTTTCAGTGTCGGATGTTCCAACGTCAATGACATCGGAATAACCGCCACCGCTCCACGCATCATGCGACCAGTTCCTTATAAGGATGTCCAGCGGCTTGCCTGTCTCCGGTCCAAGGGCCCTGCTCAGCCGCAACAGCACTTCATCCCTCAGACCATTTTCTCCCAAGGCAGGCCATTCAACGGCGCAGCGTCCGCCGACGAACAGGACGAGGGTGGGATGTTCCTGATCCTGACTGATGTCGCAGGCGAACAGTCCATGTGGTTCCAGGAAAATCACGCTTCCGCTCAAATTTGCAGTGCGCCAGAATGGCGTTCTGTAGCGAAGCAGCAGCTTGGCCACGGTCCCACTCTTCCAGGCAGCAAGAGCGTGGGAGATCGGTCCGGGTAGCGTCGGTTCAAACGCTATCTTGCGCACCATGGTCGGCGGGACAGTGAGAATGACGTGCTGCGTAGCGAAGCGCTGGCGCGCCGTATCCACCTCAAAACCCGATCCCTGCCGTACGATCCGCTCGACCGCGTACCCCAGCTTCAATCTGCTCCCCAGTTCCCTGCCAAGGTCTGCGGCGAGCGAATGCATCGACTCCTTCAGAAAATACTGAAGCTCCGAGACCTTGTTGGTGATCCGCTCATCATTATCGACAAGGAACCAGAACGGCATGCCCTCGGCCGCGCGGCACCACAGGCCTTCAACGAGCGACAGGAACATTAATTTTGCGTCCGGTGGGTCGCCCTGGCACTGCACCCATTCTGCCACGCTCAGGCCAGCGAGCGACGGATCGCGCGGATCGAGCTGGCGCAAGCGGCGGCGAATGGCTGCGGAACCTGAAGAAATATGCGCTGCATCATGCCGGCCATGCGGCGGAGGTTGGGCCATCGTATCGCCGCCCTTTGGCGGCTCGAGAAACGTCTTGCCGTAGGTTCGAGCGAGGCCGGTGATTTCCTTCATGTCCTCGCAGAAGAACTGGCCGCCGACGTCAAACAATTCTCCGAGCCCGTTGCTCTTGGCCTCGACCCGACCCCCGACGCGGTCACGTGCCTCCAGAACAACGTAATCGACGCCGGCGCTCTGCAATTCGCGGGCGGCGGAAAGACCGGCAAAGCCGGCCCCCACGACGACGACATCGGTCTCTGTGACCTTTGGGTTCAATAGCCTGCCTTGATCTTCTCGAACTCGGCAATCATCTTCGCCTTGAGCTCGTTGGGAAGCGGCGATTGGAACAGAACGTTCTTCGTCGTTTCCTGGTCGTTCGCATAGCCCTTTTCTTCGAGGAGTTTCGGATCGACGGAAGCCATGCCCTTACCGTTGGCCATGCCGTAACCCCAATCCTTGACCATGTAATTGGCAATGGCCGGGTCATTTACCGCATTGAGAAAATCGTAAGCCTTTTGCTCGGAGCCCGGTGCATCCTTGAAGCGGACATAGCCGCAGACCCATGTCGAGATGCCTTCATCAGTATCGGGCTTGCGTGCGACTGGCGTGCCATTCATGCTGAGCTGGGTCGCCGCATCATTCCATGCCCAGGCAAGATCGACCTCACCGCCGCCCATGGCCTGTACGATCTCGGTCGTGTCAGTCCAGTAGAGCCGGACGTTCTTGTGCACGGCGCGGAGGAAGTCTGACGCTTCCTTGAACTGTTCATCGGTCATTTTCGTCCAGTCGTGGAGGCCGATGGCCAGGCTGGCGAGGGCATAGGCATCGTCGACATTGTCGTCGATTGATACGCGCCCCTTGAACTTCGGATCGGCAAAGGCCTTGAGCGATTGAACGTCCTTTGCATCCACCTTCTCGGTATTATAGGTGAGCGAGGTATTGCCCCAGTCCCATGGCATGAACCATGCCTGGCCGTCGGCGGTGGTGGCCAGGTCGTTCATGGCCATGATGTCGGGAAGGAGATCATTCCAGCCGGCAATCTTTGATGTGTCGAGTGGCTGCAGCAGGCCGGCATCACGCCATTTGGCGACGCTTTGCGAGCATGGATGACCGAGATCGGCCTTGAAGCCTGAACGAACCTTCTCGAACGCCTCGTCCTCGTCGCCGAAGAACGCGAAGGTCGGCGAATCGCCATTCTTGGCAGTGTATCCCGGATGGAAAGACGGCTCTTCATAGCCCGCCCAGTCGAAGACGATCAGATCGCCGTCGGCCGCAAGGGCGATTGTCGCCGCCGTTGCCGAAAGTGCGGCTATTCCCAAAAATACGCTTACGCTTCTGCCAAGTCCTGTCATGGTTCATTCCCCATTTTGATTGTTAGGCAATTTTTCTTGCGCGCAGCTCTTCCCTGGAAAAGTGCTTCGGAAACACCGAAACGAGGTGATCGCATGCCGCCGCATAGGCAGTCGCGCGCGTGACATTTTCCGTTCCCATCAGCAGTCGCAACCACAGGCCTTCCAGCATTGCGCTCAATGCCAGCGCCGCAGAGATCGGATCGAAGTCATAGTCTCCGCTCGACTTCAGTGCCGTGCAGATATCGATGATGACATTCTGGTAGTCCTCATCACGTGCGCCGCAGAGACTCTGATAAGTTGGCCGAGACTTGGCCTCGCCCCAGAAGGCGCACCAGGCGGCAAGCTTGCGCTTGTTGCAGATCGCACGATCGAAATCGGCGGCAACGACGCTCGCCAATTGCCGGGCCGGGTCGTCCCCTCCCTTGGCGAGCGCATTGCGCCAGTGAACCGCATATTCCTCGGACATGTATTGCAGGGTCGCGACGAGGAGTTTTTCCTTGCTCTCGAAGTGGAAGTTGACAATGCCGCGCGACAGGCCCGCACCATCGGCAACATCCGCCATCGTTGTTTCCGAATAGCCGCGCTTGGCCAGCGAATCGATCGTCGCCTCGATGAGCTGATGCTGCCGCGTCTCCTTCGAGGCCTTTCGGCCGCGTTTGCCTGGCTCTGCTTCCTTGATTGGTGTGACCTTCATTCTTGACCCTTCCTGCATCGCGCCGGCTTGCAGCTGCACCCGGTCAACGGATGAGTGAAGCGATGGGATGCATTGTCAAGCTTGGTCTGCATCATATTGGGCGCCAGGAACTCCAAGGTAGCTATCGTCGCGATCCATGCGATCGGGCAGAGATTAACCGACTGTCTCCAAAACGCAATCAAATTTGTTGAACATTCATTCAATATCCGCTGGACAGAAGGCAATTTTCCGTATGAAATTATGCAATAAGAAAATAAGTGGAACGAAATCGCATGAAAAGCTGGGATGCAATTGTCATCGGCGCCGGGCATAACGGCCTCGTAAATGCCTGCTACCTGCAGCGCGCCGGCCTCGATGTGCTGGTCGTCGAAAAGAACGACTGGATCGGCGGCGCCGCGACGAGCCGTTCGCTGACGCCCGGCTACCTCTACTCCAATTGTTCATACGTGTGTTCGCTGTTCCGCCCGGAGATCATGCGCGATCTCGAGCTACCCCGCTTCGGACTTCAGGTCATTTCGTACGAAGGCGGCGCGGTCTTCACTCAGGACGGCGATTATCTTGCCAATTACCGTGATCACAATGCGCATCGGCGCGAGTTTGCCCGCTTTTCGCCGCGCGACGCCGAGGCCTATGACCGCTATGCCCGCGATGTCACCCGCCAGTGCCGGTTCATTCAGCCGCTCTTGATGCGCACGGCTGCCGATCCGACGAGCCTTCGCCCCCGCGACATTTCCGAACTCATGTTTCTCGCCAAGAAATTCTCAGGTCTTGGAGCGAAGGAGATGGCGGACACGCTGCGTTTCTGGACGATGTCGATTTCGGACTTCCTCGACGAATATTTCGAAACCGACGTGATCAAGGCGAATTTCGCCCTGTCAGGTATCATAGGAACCGCGCTTGGTCCTATGTCGCCCGGCACGGCCTATGTGCTCCTGCACCACTATATGGGGGAAGTCGATGGTTCGGTCGGCGCCTGGGGTTATGCGCGCGGCGGCATGGGAGCAGTCACTAAAGCGCTCGCCGCGTCGTTCGAAGCCTCCGGCGGTACAATCCGCACCGGAGCCGAGGTGGACCGGGTGCTCGTCCGCAATGGCATAGCCAAAGGAATCGTCCTCGCCAATGGCGACGAAATTCACGGCAAGATGGTTATCTCCAATGCCGACGTCAAACGAACCTTCCTGAAGCTTGTGGAAGAAAAGGAACTCCCCTCCCCGTTCCTGCGCCGCGTGAAGAACTTCAAGATGCGCGGATCGTCAGGCAAGGTGAATATAGCCCTCGACTCCATGCTGGAATTTCCGGCATTGCCGAAGGACTCTCCCGTCTATCGCGGCGACATGCACTTTACCGACACTGTCGAGCGTATGGAACGTGGCTATGACGACTGGAAAGCCGGACGCTGGTCGGCCGATCCGTTCCTCGACATGGTCATTCCGACGACGCTGGACCCCACCATGGCGCCGCCCGGCAAGCATTTCATGAGCTGCTTCGTGCAGTACTGTCCGCCCAAGGTCGAGGGCCGGGAATGGACCGATGCCGACCGGGACGCCTTTGGCGAAACGGTCATCGCGCAGATCGCCGACTATTCGCCAGGGTTTCGCGATCGCATCGTGCACATGGAAATCCGTACCCCGCGTGAGATCGAAGCGGAAGTCGGCCTGACCGAAGGTAATATCTTCCAGGGTGAACTCACCTTCGACCAATTGCTCTTCAATCGACCGGTGCCTGGATACGCGCAGTACCGGTCTCCGATTGGCGGTCTTTACATGTGCGGTTCGTCGACCCATCCGGGCGGCGGCGTGATGGGCGCCCCCGGACGAAATGCTGCAGCCGAAATCCTCCGCGACCTGAAGCGCGGCACCAAACATATGAGCCCTGCCCATGACGTCATTTGATGCAATCGTAATCGGCGGCGGCCATAATGGACTGGTCGCAGCAGCAACGCTTGGCCGATCGGGGCGCAAGGTGCTGGTCCTTGAGGCAGGAAGCGATGCCGGGGGCGGCACGCGGACCGAGGAATTCGCACCTGGGTTTTCCGTCTCCACCCTTGCCCATGTCATCAACCGTCTCCATCCCGAAGTGGTGAGTTCGCTGGAGCTCGAACGCAACGGCCTGCGCGTTGCGCAGAGCGACTTCATGCCAAGCATTGCGCTTTCTGCCACGGGGCAACCGCTTGTGCTGTCCGGCGCCTATGGCGAAGGCGTTCAAGGTACTGCGCCCGCCGAAACGGCTGCGTGGTGGGGATTGCGCGAACAGCTTTTGCAGTTCGCCGGGATCCTGAAGCCGATGCTGATCCGCCGTCCTCCCGACCTTCGCGGCAATATGGCATTGTCGGAAACCGCCGCCCTCGCAATGCTCGGCGTTTCGTTGAAACGGCTTGGCAAGGAGGGGATGCGGGACTTCCTGCGCATGCTGCTGATGAACGTGTCGGACGTGCTCGATGAGCATCTAGAGGATGACCGGCTGAAGGGCCTCCTCGCCTTCGACGCTACGCTCGGCAGCCACCTTGGTCCGCGCTCTCCCACCTCGCTGCTCGGGCTCTACTATCGATTGACAGGCGAAGTAGCCGGCGCCTCGGGCGCCCAGGTCGGCGCTGCAGGTGGGGCTGATGCTGTCATCGCCGCAATTCGTTCTGCCGCAGAGAAAGCCGGCGTGCGCGTACGTTCCAATGCGCCGGTCGGCGGCATATTGGTCGAACGCGGAAAGGCCGTCGGGGCGGTCCTCGAAAACGGCGAAATCCTGCGCGCCGATACGGTTGTCTCGGCGATCAGCGCGAAGACGACTTTCCTCAATCTCGTGGGAACCCCCAATCTCGATACGGGCTTCATTCGCCGCGTCAGCAATATTCGCACCCACGGCAATGCCGCGAAACTCCACCTTGCACTCGACGAATTGCCACAGTTTCTCGGCGTCGATGAAGCCGGCCATCGCGGCCGTCTCGTCATTGCTCCTTCGGTCGATCATGTCGAGCGTTCTTTCAACCCGTCTAAATACGGTGAGTTTTCGCCCGAGCCGGTCATGGAAATCACCTTACCAAGCCTCGGCGACGCCGCGCTCGCACCGGAGGGTGCCTGCACATTGTCGGCGATTGTGCAGTATGCGCCCTACGCCCTGAAAGAGGGCTGGGCCACTGGCAAGCCAAAACTCCAGACGGCCATCATCGCGCAACTGGAGCGATACGCCCCTGGCATCGGCCGCTCGATCCGCCATGCCGAACTGCTGACCCCGGTTGATATCGAACAGCGCTATCGTATTCCCGGCGGTCATTGGCACCATGGCGAATTGCAGGCTGACCAGATGCTGATATCGCGTCCCGTCTTCGGGGCCGAGGGTTACGACACCCCCATCGACGGGCTTTACCTCGCCGGTGCAGGCTCGCATCCGGGCGGCGGCATATCCGGAGTTCCGGGCCTCAACGCCGCACGCCGCATCATTGCAATGAAGGGCTGAGACCATGGAACACGCACCTTTGAGCAAGCTCTTGCCAGCCCGCACGCGCAAGCAGGGCCATTTTCGCAAGCCGCTGATTACAACGCCTTTCCAGCCGCGCCTTGAAGCCCTGATGCAGAGCGAGGAATGGTACGCCTGGGGCGGCTACAAGGCGCCCATGTCGCTTTGGGACGAGGAACTCGAATATTTCGCGATCCGCAGCCAGGCCGCATTGTTCGATATTTCGCCCATGGTGAAATATCGCATCGATGGCCCGGATGCGGAGGCCTATCTCGATCGCCTGACGTTGCGCGATTTGACCAGGCTCAAGCCGGGGCGCGTTCACTATACCGCCTGGTGCGACGACGAGGGACATGTGCTGGACGATGGCACTCTTTTCCGGCTGTCTCAAAACCGGTTCCGCCTGTGCTGTCAGGAGCGACACTTGCCTTGGCTCCTCGATAGCGCGATCGGCTTCTATGTCACCGTTGCCGAGGAGACGGAAGCGGTGGCGGCACTGGCCTTGCAGGGCCCTGCTTCGTTCGCCGTGTTGCGCGACGCGGGTTTCGAAGGGGTCGAAGCGCTCAAGGTTTTTGATCTTGCCGGGTTCGCCCATGAGACCGGTACTGTCACCATATCGCGCACGGGATTCACGGGCGATCTTGGCTACGAACTCTTCATCGAGGCAAAGGCGGCGCTCAGCCTTTGGGACCGGCTTTTCCGTGCCGGCGAGCGGCGGGGCCTTCGAGCGATAGGCTATGCGGCGCTCAATCGTGCCCGCATCGAAGCGGGCTTGATCGTTGCCAATGCCGACTTCATCACCGCCGACCACGCGCTGCGCGCTGATCGCACGCGCATGCCGGACGAGATCGGCCTCGGGTTCATGATCGACTTGAAGAAGGGCCATTTCAACGGCCGCAGGGCAATCGAGCGGGCGCGCATCAAGAAGCAGTTGCGCCACGCTCTCGTTGGGCTGGAGATCGAAGGCAACATCCCGGCAGAACAAGCAATCGTCTATCACAAGGGCAAGCGCGAAGTCGGTCTTGTCAGTGCCGCCATCTGGTCACCCCTTGCCAAGCGCAATATTGCGATCGCGAGTCTCGAACGGCCCTATGGCGACACGGTCACCGAGGATCTTTGGGTCGAGATCTATGCGATGCGCGAACTGCGCTACGAAAAGATGATGAAGCGGGCCAAGGTCGTGGCGAGGCCGTTCATCAAGCTCGACCGGCGCACGGCCAATCCGCCCGGGGATTTCTGATGCATGGGTCTGGCGAGGAAGCCCGCGAGCAATTTGCCCTGCTCAATACGCCGCTCGGACAGAAATGGTCAGGCCGCGCCCGCTACGCTGCCGCCATGTATTTCAACAAACGCGGTGAATTGAGCGATGAGGCCCTCGAGATATACCGGATTTGCGCGCGGATGGATGGTGAAGACCCGATTGCCGTTCTGAAATCCCAGCATGTAGGCATCGCCTGGCTCAACAGGCTCAATGAAGTATACGAGTAGTATTAATGTTACTAACCAAGAAATATCAAGCAAGAGGCGTTCAAACCGAGACAAGGCAATTGCATTCATCAAGCATATCGAAATACTTCCGTGACGGGAGTTCGTCACGGGGCAACTGACACTCTGGGACCAGGACTGACGGAAAGGGGAACTTTCGCATGAATATAAAGAGCTTGCTTCTCGGCTCAGCCGCCGCCCTCATAAGTGCATCGGGCGCCTATGCCGCCGATGCTGTCGTGGTCGCCGAACCGGAACCGGTCGAATATGTCCGCGTTTGCGACGCCTATGGCGCCGGGTTTTTCTATATACCTGGAACCGAGACCTGCCTGAAGATCGACGGCTATGTCCGCTACGATGCCGCCGGCGGCGATGATCCATATGACGGCACCAGTGTCGGCCCCGACGACAACGAAACCTGGTACAAGAAGACACGTGCCGAAATTCGGTTTGATGCCCGTTCCGAAACCGAACTCGGCACCTTGCGTTCCTATGCGGAAACACGTGTCGAGTTTGAAAACGGATCGGATATCGGCGCGACGCTTTCCCAGGCCTTCATCGAACTCGGTGGCTTTCGCATCGGCACGGCCGACGAACTCTTCGGTTCATGGGCCAACTATGCCGGCAACATCATCAATGACGATGTGATCAACTATCAGTCCGGCGAGAGCAATCAGGTCAGCTATACGTTTACGGGCGGCAACGGATTCTCCGCCATGATCGGCGCCGAACAGGGCCAGGGTGACGTCACCGGTCTCGGCGGCAACTACGTCATTGAAGATTATGTGCCGCATGTCCTGGCAGGCGCAAAATGGGAACAGAACTGGGGCGGCATTTCCGGCGTCGCCGGCTATGATTCCAACCTCGAGGAGTTTGCGGGCAAGTTGCGCCTTGATGTAAAGTTCAGCGAGACGTTCTCAGCTTTCGTCATGGGCGGCTACCAGTCGGACTATGATGACAATTTCGACCCGGATACGGGCGACGTCGATCCCAACAATCGCAACTGGTTCGGCACTTGGGAAGGCGATTGGGCAGCCTGGGCCGGCGTTACCGCAGCTCTCACGGACAAGGCAAACCTCAACGGCCAGGCTGCTTATGAATCGGAAGGGACCTGGGCGCTGGCCGCCAATGTCGAATACACGTTGGTCCCGGGCTTGGTCATCACGCCGGAAATCAACTACACGAAGTTTGACGGCGCGCGCCGGGCATTCTCCGAGGCCAATGGTGGCGGCGACGACGCGCTCGGCGGAACAATCCGTTTCCAGCGCAACTTCTAACGCTCGAATGTCGATGAATTGGAGACGGTCCCGTTTGGGGCCGTTTTTCTTGGGGCCAACCCGGCGTTCCCGCCCTGAATGCGAGCGTCAGCGAACCCTGTTGTTTGTCCGAAAACTGTAATATGCTGCATATCAAGACATCCAAGTTTCAGGACAACGATATGCACACCATTGGTTTCGTCGTCTTCCCTGACTTTCAAGTCATGGGATTTGCTGCGCTCACTGCTTTCGAGATCGCCAATCTCACGGTCAACGAGCCGGTGTACACCATTAGCCTGCTCTCAGAGACGGGCGGGATGGTGCGTGCCTCGGCCGGCTTCAATGTGGAGACGGAGCCCTTCGGCAAGTCGACCTTTGACACGGTCATCTTCGGTGCGGGGACGTCATTGCAACCGGCAACCCCAGGGCTCCTCGACTTTGTGCAGAAATCGACGCAGACATCGCGCCGGATTGCAGCGCCATGCCTCGGCGCCTTTACGCTTGCCGAGGCAGGCATCCTCGATGATCGGCGGGCGACCACGCACTGGGCCTTCGCCCGCGAACTTCATAACCGCTTTCCCCGGGTGAAGGTGGAAGAGGACCGTATTTTCATCATCGATGGCCCGGTCTGGACCTCTGCCGGCATGACCGCTGGCATCGATCTTGCATTAGCGATGGTCGAGAAGGATCTCGGTGCTGAGGTAGCGCGTACAGTCGCTCGAAAACTTGTCGTGTATCATCGCCGTGCCGGGGGCCAGTCGCAGTTTTCCGCTTTGCTCGAGCTTGATCCGAAATCCGATCGCATCCAGAAGGCTGTCGATTTCGCCAAGCAGAACCTCAAGACAGACCTCTCGGTCGAGGATCTGGCGGATGCCGCGAACTTGAGTCCGCGCCAGTTCAGCCGGGCATTTCGCGCGGAAACCGGTCAGTCGCCCGCGAAGGCAGTCGAAAATCTGCGTGTGGAAACCGCGCGCCTGCTGATGGAGCAAGGCCGTCTCTCCATGGATATGATCGCAAATGAGACCGGCTTTGCCGATCGCGAGCGAATGCGCCGCGCGTTTCTACGCGCTTTCGGCCAGCCTCCGCAGGCCATGCGGCGGATTTCCAGATTGTCCGCCTGAGCCGATCCAAAAAGCCGCTTCAGGTTCAGTAATTTCCGAGCGCAGCGAATGGGCTTTGGAGGTGCTAGATTGCGCAACCCTTGAGAAAGATTTCGGCGCACATTTTTGCGCGGGCGACAATTTCTTCGCTCTGCGGCGCGGGTTCCTGGCGCAGCATCGCTGCCCGCTGCGGCTCCATCACCATCATTCCGCGCAGCATACCGCTCGCGGCATGTGGATCGGTGAGCGCTATTCGCCCCCGCTTGATCTGATCGCGGAGCCAGGCCTCCATCACCGTATTCGTTTTGACGATTGCCCGCTCGTAGAACGATGCCGCAAGCTCGGGAAACCGGTCGGATTCGCCAATGACAAGCCGGATAATATCAATCGTATCGTGCGAGAGCGTCAGCATGCCATAGGCAGTCAGCATGCGTTCAAGGCCTTCTCTCATATCCTCGTTTGCGTGGGCATCGGGATTGACCGCAAGGAAAAAGCGACCGATGCGATCGGAAATCATACAAGCGAACAGGTCCGCCTTGGTGGGAAAAAGCCGGTAAAGGGTTTTGGTGGAAACGCCGGCGTTTTGCGCGATCGCGCTAATGCTCGCAGCGGCGTAGCCGCTCTCATGAAACTGCGCATTGGCAGCTTCGATGATGAGGCTCTTCGTATCATCGTCGCAACGGATTTGCGGGCGGCCCCGGGGGCGCTTCTCGATCTTGTGAATTACGACCATGATCATTTTCCAAAATATCATTGACAAGTCATTTATAGAGCGTATTTTGGAAAACATCAAGTTTCCTAAATGGAAATCATCGACAAAGGCCGCAGCCCGAAG
Organism: Phyllobacterium sp. YR620; assembly: GCF_900104165.1. NCBI lineage: Bacteria > Pseudomonadati > Pseudomonadota > Alphaproteobacteria > Hyphomicrobiales > Phyllobacteriaceae > Phyllobacterium > Phyllobacterium sp. YR620. The sequence goes on along the minus strand of NZ_FNJP01000007.1, from coordinate 143,399 downwards.
TGACGGCGACCCGTAAATTCGGAGATCAAAAATGAGCAAGCTGCATGCCTTGAACAATAATGTCGCCAAGCCCGCCGAAACTGCACCAACCGCGGAAGCCGGCAGGCCCGTACTCGTGCCAGACGTGATGCCGGCACCCGCGGCCGACGCAAAGCCGGCGCGAAAACGCGGCCGACGTCTGCTGTTCGGGACGGCCGCGATCGTCCTGCTGGCTGGCAGCGTCTATTACGGCCACAATTACTGGACGGTTGGCCGTTTCAACGTCGAAACCGATGACGCCTATGTCAAGGCGGACAATAGTTCGGTCGCTCCCAAAATCTCGGGCTACATCGCCGAAGTTCTGGTCAAGGACAACGAAACGGTGAAGGCCGGTCAGCCCCTCGCACGCATTGACGATCGCGATTTCAAGACCGCGCTCGAACAAGCAAAGGGCGATGTCGCTGCCGCCGAGGCGACGATCGAAGCAAAGCAAGCCTCGCTCGAGATTCAGGAGTCGGTCATCGCAGCCGCGCGAGCCACGGTCGATGTCGATCAGGCCAATGCAATCTTTGCCGAGCAGAACAACAAGCGTTATGCGACGCTCGCAACCAGCGGCTATGGCAACATCCAGAATGCACAGCAGGCTGCCTCGCAGATCGCGGCGGCAAAGGCCACGGTCGTTCGTGATAGCGCTGCCCTGGACGCTGCGACCAAGCAGGTTGACCTACTCAAGGCCGAACTTGCGCAGGCAAAGGCGGCTTTGGAGCATGATCTTGCTGTCCAACACCAGGCCGAACTCAACCTGTCCTATGCCACGATAATTGCGCCTGTCGATGGTGTCGTGGGCAACCGTACGCTGCGGGTCGGACAATATGTCCAGGCTGGAACGCAGCTCATGACGGTGGTGCCGACAGCTTCGGTCTACGTCATTGCCAATTACAAGGAAACGCAGCTTACCGATGTCCATGCGGGCCAGGCGGTCGATATCGACGTCGATATGTTTCCGGACCGCGTCTATCACGGTTACGTCGATAGCCTTGCTCCCGCGAGTGGACAGGAATTTGCGCTCCTGCCGCCGGACAATGCGACCGGCAATTTCACCAAGGTCGTGCAGCGCATTCCCGTGAAGATCGTCCTTGATGCCGATAGTGCCGCGGCCGGGGACTTGCGGCCCGGCATGTCCGTTCAACCAAGCATCGACACCAAGCCCGACGCTGCCCAGCGTCAGAGCCGTTGATGGCCGGCAGGAGGATCGTGTCATGTCTGCCGTCACATTCAACGCCCCAGCCGTGCCGCAGCCGCGCGCAAGCACAAAGGAGTGGATAGCCGTACTCGCCGGCATGATCGGCGCGTTCATGGCAATCCTCAACATCCAGATTACCAATGCATCGCTGCTCGATATCGAAGGCGGCATCGGCACCGGCGTCGATAACGGCGCCTGGATCTCGACGTCCTACCTCATCGGCGAAATCGTCGTCATCCCGCTTACGGCCTACTTCAGCAGCGTTTTTTCGTTTCGCCGCTACATGCTGGTGAACACGATATTATTCCCGCTGTTTTCGATCGCCTGTGCCTTCACGCATGATCTCGGCTCGATGATAGTCATGCGCGGCCTGCAGGGCTTCGCCGGCGGCGTGCTTATCCCCATGGCCTTCACCATGGTGCTGACGAAGCTGCCAAAGGCACAACAGCCGGTTGGCCTTGCGCTCTTCGCGCTGTCCGTCACTTTTGCTCCGGCGATTGGGCCGACGATCGGCGGCTACCTTACCGAGAATTACGGCTGGCAAACGATCTTCTTTATAAACGCGGTTCCGAGCGCCGTCATGGCGGTTGCCCTGGCGGCAACGTTGGACAAGGCGCCGATGCAGCTTCATCTGCTGAAGGAAGGCGACTGGGCCGGCATTTTCACGATGGCTGTCGGGCTATCGGCTCTGCAAACCGTGCTCGAAGAAGGCAACAAGGATGACTGGTTCTCCTCGCCCTTCATCCTGAAGCTCAGCGCTGTCGCCGTCGTCTTTCTGGTGACTTTCATCTGGATTGAATTGACCGTCGACAAGCCCCTGGTGAAACTCAGCCTCTTGAAGCAGCGCAACTTCGCCATCGGTGTCGTCGTCAACGTTCTGGTCGGCGTCGCCCTGTTCGGCACCGTCTATATCCTGCCCCAATACCTTGGGCAGGTGCAGCGCTACAATGCCGAGCAGATCGGCAATGTGCTTGCCTGGACCGGTCTGCCGCAATTGCTGCTGATCCCGCTGGTACCGATGCTGATGAAGCGTTTCGACGCCCGTTACATCGGCTTTCTCGGCATAAGCATCTTCGCTGTCAGCTGTTTCATGAACGTCATGCTTTCACCCGACAATGCCGGCGACCAATTCTGGATCCCGAACATTGTTCGTGCAATCGGGCAGGCGCTTGTCCTAACACCGATCACTGCCATCACCACGGCCGGGATCGCCGCTGCCGACGCCGCCGCAGCATCGGGTTTGACGAACATGCTGCGCAATCTCGGCGGCGCGGTCGGTACGGCAACGCTCGGAACCGTTCTGACCAAGCGGGAACAGTTCCACTCGAACATCATCGGCCAGTCTGTGACTCTGGCCCGCGACGAGGTTCATCAGCGTCTCGACCAGTTGACGGGTTATTTCATCGCCCACGGCGTTTCCGATCACGCCCTGGCCGCCCAACAGGCCGTCGTCGTCCTTGGCCGGCTTGTCAAGCGACAGGCGTTGATCCTCGGCTTCGGCGACACCTTTGCGGTTATTGGCGTCCTGCTTGCTATTGCTGCAATTGCCCTGTTGTTCGCCGAAAAGCCGAAAGGTGCTGCAGCGGCCGGCGCACACTGAAGGCTGCCAATACCTCGCGCCTTGCCAATTGCGCGCAGGGCCATTAACTCGTGGCATGGCATTTACACTGCGGCAACTGCAATATTTTGTAGCGGTGGCGGAGCAAGGCTCCGTCACCCGCGCCGCGCAGAATCTTTCCATATCGCAGTCATCCATCACCGAAGCAGTGAAGGAACTTGAAAACGACCTTGGCGTCGAACTTTTCGAGAGGCATCCGCGCGGGCTTGATATCACCTATAACGGGCACCAGTTCCTGCGGCACGCGACGAAGATCCTCGCCGACGTTTCCGATGCGCGCCGGTCTTTTTCCAACGATGCGCCAGCCATGGGTGGAAAGCTGCACCTTGGCGTCACCTCCCTGGTGGCAGGGTATGTGCTGTCCGACCTGCTTGCCCGGTTTCGCCGTGCCAGTCCCGGCGTCGAAGTGAGCGCCATCGAGGACAATGGTTCCTATCTCGAACATCTGCTCGTCGGAGGCGAGCTGGACGTCGCCGTGATGGTGATCTCCAACCTGCGCGATCGGATGGCGCTACAGGCTGAAATTATCGAGACCTCGCCTTATCGACTGTGGCTGCCCCTCGGGCATCCGCTGGTCAGCGCCGACATCATTTCGATCAACGATATCGCCAAGGAGCCGTTGATCATGCTGACCGTCGACGAAATCGAGGAGAATACCGGCAAGCTTTTGACCGCTCTTGGTGCCCGTCCGCACGTGGCCTTTCGCACGCGCTCGGTTGAAGCCGTGCGCAGTCTCGTGGCGACGGGTGCTGGCATCGCCCTTCTTCCCGATCTCGTGTACCGCCCGTGGTCACTGGAAGGCGACCGCATCGAAAGCCGCGACGTTTCGGGCGCCCTCCCCGTCGTGCAGGTCGGCATGGTCTGGCGCAAGGGCTCGAGCCTGCCGCAGGCGGCGCGGGATTTCGTCGGCATAGCCGAAGCGCTTCGTAGCGGGCGCACCCGTTAACATTAGCGATATCGGAATTTCCGATACCTACCTTCTCGTAAATGAATTTGCGAATGCAGCGAAACAGAGGCAGTCTCTTCTCAGGGAACATGGCTCGCAAAATCGCGGCCGAATCGGGGAGATTCGAACATGAAGCAGCTACTCAAATCCTGCACTGCGCTAACGCTTTCGTTGGTGTTCGCGACACAGGTCATGGCGCAGGAAGCGCTGAAGGAACTCGGCAAAGGTGAAGGTGAAGTCTCGATCGTCGCCTGGCCTGGCTATATCGAACGAGGCGACACAGACAAGAACTACGACTGGGTGACCGGCTTCGAAAAGGAAACCGGCTGCAAGGTCACCGTTAAGACGGCGGCCACATCCGACGAGATGGTAGCGCTGATGAACGAAGGCGGCTTCGATCTTGTGACCGCATCCGGAGATTCGACACGGCGCCTGATCGCTGGCAAGCGGGTCCAACCAATCAACACTGATCTTATCCCGAGTTGGAAGACCATCGACGAGCGCATGCAAAATGCGCCATGGCATACGATTGATGGCGTCCATTACGGCGTCCCCTATGTCTGGGGCCCGAATATCCTCATGTACAATACGGATGTTTTCAAAGACAAGGCTCCGACGAGCTGGAGCGTGGTGTTCGAGGAAATGAATCTGCCGGACGGGAAGTCCAACAAGGGCCGGATTCAGGCTTACGATGGTCCAATCCACATTGCCGACGCTGCCAACTACCTGATGTTCCACAAGCCCGAGCTTGGCATCAAGGATCCCTATGAATTGAATGAGGATCAGTACAAGGCGGCGCTCGACATCTTGCGCGTCCAGCGCACGCTCGCCGGCCGCTACTGGCACGATGCGATGGTACAGGTTGACGATTTCAAGAATGAGGGTGTTGTCGCATCGGGATCCTGGCCGTTCCAGGTCAATCTTCTGAAAGGCGAGAAACAGCCGGTCGCATCGGTTTTCCCGGAGGAGGGAACGACAGGCTGGGCCGATACGACCATGCTGCACGCCGACAGCAAGCATCCCAACTGCGCCTATATGTGGATCGAACATTCACTTTCGCCCAAGGTGCAGGGTGACGTTTCGGCATGGTTCGGCGCCAATCCTTCGGTCGGTGCTGCCTGCAAGGGCAATGAGCTGCTGACGGAGGAGGGCTGCGCCGCCAACGGCTATAACGACTTCGCCAAGATCAAGTTCTGGAAGACGCCGGTTGCCAAGTGTGAATCACAGGGCCAATGCATTCCCTATAACCGCTGGGTCTCGGATTATATCGCCGTCATTGGCGGACGCTGATACCGGTCACTGCCGCTACGCCGCTTGATGTTTGCAGATTTGTCGACCGGCCATGGACGCCGGTCGATCGCGAACTGCATAGGCCAGGCCCGGGCCAATCATAACCCAACTTGCTGGAGCAAGGCCATGACACCTGCTGTTCTATTCCAGAACGTATCCCGCCATTTCGGTGCCGTTCGTGCGGTAGATGCAGTTGATCTGGCAGTCGCTGAAGGCGAATTCTTCGCAATGCTTGGCCCGTCGGGATCGGGCAAGACGACGTGCCTGCGGCTGATGGCCGGGTTCGAACAACCGACGAGTGGTCACATCGAGATCTTCGGAGAAACCGCCGAGGGCGTTCCCCCTTACAAGCGCAGCGTCAACACTGTGTTTCAGGACTACGCACTGTTTCCGCACCTCAATATTCTCGACAACGTTGCCTACGGGCTCATGGTGAAGGGCGCGGGTAAGGAAGAACGGCGTAAGGCGGCTGAGGACGCGCTCGCCATGGTGAAGCTTCCCGGCTATGGCTCGCGGCGTCCGGGTCAGTTGTCGGGCGGTCAGCGCCAGCGCGTGGCGCTGGCGCGTGCGCTCGTCAACAAGCCGAAGGTACTTCTGCTTGACGAGCCGCTCGGCGCGCTCGATCTGAAGTTGCGCGAGCAGATGCAGGAGGAACTGAAGTCCCTGCAGAAGTCGCTTGGCATCACCTTTGTCTTCGTTACCCACGACCAAGGCGAGGCCTTGTCGATGGCCGACCGCATTGCTGTGTTCAATGACGGGAAAATTCAACAGCTTGGCACACCGGAGGAGGTGTACAAGCGACCGCAGACGCGCTTCGTTGCCGACTTCGTCGGTTCGTCGAACGTGCTGCCACCGGAATTCGTCAACCAGTTTGGCGCTGTCAACCGATATGCAAGCCTGCGCCCCGAAGCTATCACGCTCGGCCGCGCTGGCGACGGCAAGCTGGTGCTTGACGGCACCGTCGTGTCGCGCAGCTTCCTTGGTGCGACCAACCGCATCCTCGTCAGCGTCAATGGCACGCGCATCCACGTGATGAGCCCGGCCGCAGCGACGGTCCCCGCCGAAGGCGGGCGCGTAACATTGAGTTTCGACCGGGCCGATCTCCACCTGATGGATCAGGCGTTATGAGCGCCATCGCGCAACAACGATCAACCCTCACCGATCGCGGCAGCTTGAGCGGGCGGCTCTCGGACTTCCTGTGGAAGCATCCGCATATTTTGCTCATGCTCCTGCTCGCCCCGCCGCTGCTGTGGCTCGGCATAATCTATCTCGGTTCCCTCTTTGCGCTCCTGCTGCAAAGCTTCTTTTCCATTGACGACTATTCCGGGCTTATCAACTACCAGTTTACACTCGCCACATATGGCCAGTTGCTCAACGAAGCCAATCTGGACATCATCCTCCGGACGGTTCTCATGGCTTCGATCGTGACGCTGGTTTCGGCGGTCATTGCCTTTCCCATCGCCTACTATGCTGCGCGGTATGCGCAAGGAAAATGGAAGGCCTTTTTCTACCTCGGCGTGATGTTGCCGCTCTGGTCGAGCTACCTGGTGAAGATCTATGCCTGGAAACTGATCCTCGCCAAGGAAGGCATCCTTACCTGGTTTCTGACTAAGCTCAATTTGATGTGGCTGCTCGATGCCTGGCTCTCTCTCCCGGTCATCGGGGGCAACTCCCTATCGGTTAGCTATACGGGGACGTTTATCGTCTTCGTCTATGTCTGGATGCCCTTCATGATCCTCCCGATCCAGGCATCGCTCGAACGGGTGCCCGGCAACCTCATCGAAGCTTCTTCCGACCTTGGGGCCACGCCGCAACAAACCTTCCGCCATGTCCTTTTCCCGCTTGCCCTGCCGGGAATCGTCGCGGGCTCGATCTTCACCTTCTCGCTGACACTCGGCGACTACATCATTCCGCAGATCATCGGTTCGTCGCGGCTGTTTATTGGACAGGCGGTCTATGCGCAGCAGGGCACGGCGGGCAACATACCGCTGGCAGCGGCGTTCACGGTTGTTCCTATCGTGATCATGGGCTTCTATCTGTGGATGGCGCGGCGCATGGGGGCATTCGATGCGCTCTGATCGCTCCGCCCCGCTCGGACTGAAGATCGCTGCCGGTTGCGGCCTCCTCTTCCTGCATGTGCCGCTGCTTCTGATCTTTCTCTATGCCTTCACGACCGAAGACAAGAGCTACCAGTTCCCGCCGCCCGGCCTGACCCTCCAATGGTTCGCTGTCACCTGGGAGCGGCCCGATGTCTGGCAGGCGCTGTCTCTCTCCGTGCGTGTCGCGACGGTATCGACCATACTGGCGCTAATTCTCGGTACGCTTTGCGCCGCCGCCGTGAGCCAGACGCGCTTCTTCGGCCGCGAGACAATTTCGCTCCTCGTCATCCTGCCGATCGCGCTGCCCGGCATCATCACCGGCATTGCGCTGCGTTCCGCCTTCAGCCTGGCCGATATACCCTTCTCGTTCTGGACCATCGTCCTTGGTCACGCGACCTTCTGCATCGTCGTCGTCTACAACAATGCAGTGGCCCGCTTCCGCCGCGTTTCCGGCTCGCTGATGGAAGCATCGATGGACCTCGGCGCCAACGGCTTCCAGACGTTCCGCTACATCATCCTGCCGAACATCGGAACCGCCCTGTTGGCCGGGGGCATGCTCGCTTTCGCCCTGTCGTTCGACGAGGTGATCGTCACCACCTTTACCGGTGGCCAACAATCGACACTGCCGATCTGGATGCTGCAGGAGCTTATTCGTCCGCGCCAGAGGCCCGTCACCAACGTCGTGGCGATGGTAGTGGTGCTCGTGACGTTCCTGCCGATCCTTGCCGCCTATTACCTCACACGTGACGGCGACCAGATCGCCGGTTCAGGCAAATAATAAGACTATGGGAGAACATGTCATGGATACGCAATTGCTCATCGGGTCAAGGTTCGAAGCCGGAACGGAAACGGAGGAACAGATCCTCAATCCCAAGACCGGCGCCAGGATTATCGATCTCGCCGAGGCTTCCCACAGTCAGATCGACGCGGCGGTAGATGCCGCCGAAGGAGCTTTCCTGGGCTGGTCGCGCACAACGCCGGCCGAGCGCGCGGGGTATCTTCTGAAGATTGCGGACGCCATCGAAGCGGAGGCAGACGATTTTGCCGCGCTCGAAGCACTGAATTGCGGCAAGCCGATCAATGCGGTGCGCAACGATGAACTGCCGGCCATCATCGACTGCTGGCGGTTTTTTGCCGGAGCGGTTCGCACATTGACCTCCCCTGTTGCCGGAGAATATCTGCCCGGACATACCTCCATGATCCGCCGCGATGCGATCGGCAGCGTCGGCTCGATTGCCCCATGGAATTATCCGTTGATGATGATGGCCTGGAAGGTCGCGCCAGCGATCGCGGGCGGCAACACAGTCGTGTTCAAGCCATCGGAGCAGACACCGCTTACAGCCTTAAAAATGGCGCGCCTGCTCGCCGGAATATTGCCTGAAGGTGTCGTGAACATCATCCTTGGCCGCGGCGAGACCGTCGGCAACGCCCTTATCAACCATCCGAAGATCGCCATGGTTTCCATTACCGGTGACATTGCGACAGGCAAGAAAGTCTTGCAGGCGGCGGCCAAGACCGTCAAGCGCACCCATCTCGAGCTTGGCGGCAAAGCGCCGGTGATCGTATATGGAGACGCCGACCTTGAAGCCGTCGTCAATGGCATCCGCACGTTCGGCTACTACAATGCCGGCCAAGACTGCACTGCGGCCTGCCGCATCTACGCGCAGGACAGCATTTATGAGCGCCTGGTGGCCGACCTGTCTTCGGCAGTGTCGACAATCCGCTATAACGACCCCGACGACACGGTCAATGAGATCGGACCGCTGATCTCGGGACGCCAGCGCGACCGGGTTGCGAGCTTCGTCGAGCGGGCAACGGAACAGAAGCACATCGAGATCACGACGGGAGGCAGTCCCGGCAGCACCAATGGATTTTTCTTCCAGCCGACGGTGGTCGCCGGCGCCACGCAGGAAGACGAAATCGTGCGCCGGGAAGTGTTCGGACCGGTCGTTTCCGTGACACGGTTCAAAGAGGACGAGCAGGCAGTTAGCTGGGCCAATGACAGCGATTACGGTCTGGCGTCGTCGGTCTGGACTCGCGACATCACCAAGGCGATGCAGGCAGCATCACGCCTGCAATATGGCTGCACCTGGATCAACACGCATTTCATGCTCACCAACGAGATGCCGCATGGCGGCGTGAAGCAGTCAGGCTACGGCAAGGACATGTCCGTCTACGCGCTGGAGGACTATACGGCCGTGCGCCACATCATGATCAATCATGGGTAAGGCCTTGCGCCGTGCAAAAAAGGAAGCGGGGCCAATGGTCGGCCCCGCCGCGTCGATCAGCTGCGGATGAACGCGAGAAGGTCCGCGTTGATTGTCTCCGCGTGCGTCGTCGGCATGCCGTGCGGGAAGCCCTTGTAGGTCTTGAGCGTTCCATTCTGCAAAAGCTTTGCCGACAAAGGAGCAGAATCGGCATAAGGAACGATCTGGTCGTCGTCGCCGTGCATCACGAGTACCGGGACCTTGATCTTCTTCAGATCTTCGGTGAAATCGGTCTGCGAGAAGGCGACGATGCCGTCATAATGCGCCTTGGCGCCACCCATCATGCCCTGACGCCACCAATTCTGAATCACGGCCTCCGACACATTGGCGCCGGGTCTGTTGTAGCCGTAGAACGGGCCGGCGGCTATCGCACGGTAGAAATCGCTGCGGCCCGCGGCGAGTTGCTTCTGGAAGTCGTCGAATACATCCTTCGGCAGTCCGCCGGGGTTGGCGTCAGTCTTGACCATGAGCGGCGGCACGGCACTCAGGATCGCCGCCTTGGCTACCCGGCTTTCGCCATGACGCGCAATATAGTGCACCACTTCCCCGCCCCCCGTGGAATGGCCGACGTGAACGGCATTCTTCAGGTCGAGTTTTTCGGTCAATGCCGCAAGATCATCGGCATAATGATCCATGTCGTGGCCGTCGCTCACCTGACTTGAACGCCCGTGACCGCGCCGATCATGGGCAATGACGCGAAAGCCATTGTTGGCGAAGAACATCATCTGCGCATCCCAATCGTCCGCTGATAGCGGCCACCCGTGGCTGAAGACGATCGGCTGCCCTGCTCCCCAGTCCTTGTAGAAAATCTCGACCCCATCCTTTGTGTTGATCGTTGGCATATCGTTCTCTCCTGACGGTTTGAATTGGGACGGACGGAGGGTATTGCAGCCGCGCCCGAAAGCAAATGCCATCTAGGCACAACTTATCGGGGAAATATTCCGATGAAAGTCAATCACTGGCTGCTCTACGTAGTTTTCTCGGCAGAGCCTAGGGTTAGTGCTGATTGCGGCATGCTGATCCTGTCAATATTGTCGATATCTCAAGTTCCCCTCTCTAGACTTGAAACTTGGCCCGCCGCTGCTGCAAACCCCTGGCAGCGGCGGGCGTATTTGTTCTATCAGGAGGTGGCCATAGCAAACGCACGAGGCCTGCTGAATGGAGCGCACGCAATCGTTTGGCACAGACTTGCTCACTTCTGCGTATCAGTGCGTCGTTGCGCCCCGTACCCGCCCCGGCGTCTCACCGTAAGCCTTTTTGAAGGCCTTTATGAAGTGCCCGGCGGTCTCAAAGCCTACCTCAATGGCGATCTCGATCAGCGGAGCCTTGGTCTGCAGTAGTAGCGCCCGCGCGCGATGCAACCTCAACGCCATATAGGCCTGAGCGGGTGAGCGGCCCGTCTTTTCATGGAAGAGACGCTCCAATTGGCGACGCGAAATGCCGACAGACGCCGCGAGGTCGGGGATGCTGATAATGTCCTCGACATGCCGTTCCATGGTGATCAGGATCGACTTCAGGCGATCGTCGCTGCAGTCGATATCCAGCGGCCGGCGCGGCTGAATATCGAGCGCAGTTCGTGCCCGTTCTATCTGCAGCACTTCGAGCGCATTGCGTTCGGCGTCCCTGCTGATCGACTGGCGCACGATCGACGCTGCCAGATCGGCGGCACTGGTGCCGCCAGCACAGGAACCGCGCGCCTTGTCGAGGTTGTACAATCGATCGGAACGTACCGCCAGATCAGGAAAGCGTTCCCTGAATGCCTGGTAGTGCAGCCAGCTGACGCACGTCTCGTGGTGATCCATCAATCCGGCTTCCGCCAGAATGAACGACCCGGTGCACACGCCGATCAGAGGCACCTCTCGCAGATCTGCCCGCTTGAGGAAAGCGATCGTGTCGTTGTCGATGGGGCGTTCCACGGTCAACAGCCCCCCGACCACCACGATGTAGTTAAACTGGCCGGGGTCGACGAAATCCGACGTCGGAGCCACCTCGACGCCGCAACTTGACGTGATCAGATGCCGGGTGCTTCCGAGCACCTGCCAGTCGGCATGCACCCGTCCAGAACGGTCGAGCTCATCGCTTGCCAGCCGCAACGTATCGACGAACATGGCAAAGGCCGACAGAGTGAAGGAACGCGCGAGGACGAAGCCGATTTTCAATCGCGCCGTCTCGGAGGTCAGGGGTCTCGCATTCATCCGTCAGTCCTTCTACGGTGTCGTCGATAATGCCTTGGCCTTGCGGTAAGCGGCGTCAAGACCGGCGTCCACCGCAGCATCAAAGCCCTCTTGCCGCATGGCAATGATGCCTGCCGCCGTCGTCCCCTTATAGTCCACGAACGATTTGACCGTCTCGGATGGCGATGCGCCGTTGAACTCCTGAAGCCGGCCGGCGCCGATGATCACCTGCTCTGCGGCGCGTCGCGCGACGTCAGCGGGAACACCCCGGGCCACCGCATGGTTCATCATTGCTTCTGCGAGCAAGGCCGGGAATGCAGCGCCCGAACCCGACATGGCGGTGAAGTAATCAATGTGCTCCTCTTCGCTGACCGCGTCGACCACGCCGCAACTGCGGAACAGCCTCGCTATCGTATCGCTATCTCCGGGTTCATGCGAATCGATGAAGAAGGGCGTATAGGAATAGCCGAGCTCTGCTGCCGCATTGGGCAGTGCGCGGGCTACCCTGTTGCTGCCGGTTCGTTGCTTGATGTCCGTGATCGTCACACCGGCCATTACCGACACCACCAATTTTTCCGCGGCGTCGATATCGACAGCATTCCAGTCATTCGGCCGCACCGAGAGCACGATGACATCAGAATTATTTACGAGTTGCGTGTTGTCAGGCGTCCAATGACAGCCGAGCGAACTTTCTGGTCGTCCGCTGCGGAACGAGCAAGTGAGCCGTTCAGACCCGACTGTTCCCGAACCGACAAGAGCTTTCGCTATGGCTGTTCCCAGCCAACCCGACCCTCCAATGATGCCTACGCGACCGATGTCAACCATGCGGGGACCTCCTTGCTTTCAAGCATCATACGCGATCTGCGGTTCCATGACCGCGACATATGGTTGTCGTCTTGCGGCTAGGGCGGAGGAGCACCTTTCCCTGCCATCGGTCGCTCGCGTCAAAAGCGAGGTTTCATTGCATCCCGTATTCACTTTGCTTTTGGACGCCGGCTTGTGACAAGCGCGCGATAGCAGCGCCATTGCCATCGAAAATGTGGACGTCTTGCGGTCGCGCGGTAAACCGGATCTTGTCCGTCCTGGCGTAGGTGCCGGTACCGTCTACCTTGATGAGATATTTTCGATCAGAGCCCGGCATATCGACATAGAGGATCTGTACTTCGCCGAGGTGTTCGACAAAATCGATGGTACCGGTAAACACTGGGCCATTCGTTTTTGCATCCGCGATCTGTGTATTTTCAGGACGAATACCGATGCTGAGCCGATCCCCAGCAGAAACGCCAGCGGGCAGCACACCAAGATCGAGAGCGACCCCGCAATCCAGCTTGCATTTCGCGGAGCCCGACAAGTCCTTTTCAAGTTTCCCCTCCAATATGTTCATCGAAGGCGACCCGATGAACTGCGCAACGAAAAGATTGGCAGGATTTTTGTAGAGCTCGATCGGCGTCCCAACCTGCTCGATGTTTCCGTCCTTGAAGACGACGATGCGGTCGGCCAAAGTCATGGCCTCGACCTGGTCATGTGTCACGTAGATCATGGTGACGTCCGGCATGCTCTGCTTCAGCTTCGCAATCTCGATCCGGGTCGCTACGCGCAGCGCCGCATCGAGATTGGACAATGGTTCATCGAAGAGAAACACGCGCGGGTCACGCACGATGGCGCGGCCGATGGCAACACGTTGCCTCTGTCCGCCGGAAAGAGCCTTCGGCAGCCTCTGCAGATAGCTGTCGAGCTGGAGGATGTTTGCTGCATTGCGCACACGTTTATCTATTTCGGCTTTGGGCAGGCCGGCAATGCGCAGACCGAAGGCCATATTCTCGAAGACAGTCATGTGCGGGTACAGGGCGTAGGACTGGAACACCATCGAAATGCCGCGCTTGGACGGCGCCACATTGTTGATCCGCTCGCCGTCAATGATGAGGTCGCCGGAGGTAATCGTTTCCAACCCGGCAATCGAGCGAAGCAGTGTCGATTTTCCACAGCCCGAGGGGCCCACAAAAACGATGAACTCACCCGATTTAATGTCGAGATCGATGCCGTGAAGGACCTCCAGATTGGAGTATGACTTACGTATGTTTCTCAGCGACAAGTCAGCCATCGTTCCGTTCCTTATATTTGCTTCCCATCACTCAGGGAGCAAGATTGGCCAGGAATCGCGTGATCCGATCCGGCTTCTGATTGAGAATTTCCACGTCATTCTTGCGGCGAATGGCGCTCCTGACGATCTTCGCACCGACATAGCGCAAGGGTTCGGGCGGGAGCTTCGTCCGGCGACCGATACCGACCAGCCCGCACCTGCTCCACTTGTCGTCGCGTCCCAAAACGAGGCTTGCCATAATGCGGCCGGCAACGGGCGTCTGGGCAATTCCGGTGCCGTTGAAACCGACAGCGTAAAAGATATTCCGATGCTCTTTCAGATGATCGAAAACTGGCAGATGCTGGGCAGTGCAGTCGATTGGTCCGCTCCAATCATATTGCACCTCAACTTCTTTAAGTTGCGGATAGACGCGGTGCAGCTCGCGGATATTGTCCGAACCCTTGTCTCCGCTCCGGTTGAAGCTGGAGCCGATGCGGTCCTGATACGCAATGCCGCCGGTTCCCCGGCCGAAGATCACACGGCCTGAAGGGGTGCGCTGGTAGTAGAGCACGTGGTGTTGGGCATCGCAGATCGATGCACCGTCGACCCAACCGATCTCATCCAGAATGTCGGCAGCAGGCGCGGTGGCGATGAGCTGACTGCTGACTACATAAAGATAGTGGTGCAGTTCCGAAATCGCCGAAAGCCATGCGTTGGCTGCGAGGACGATCTTCTTGGCTGACAACGTACCCTGAGCCGTGCGCAATTGCGGTTGTGCCCCGGGTACGATCTCCAGAACCGGACTTTGCTCGTGAATAATGACGCCTTTCGAGATTGCAAGCTGGCGCAAACCGAGCGCCAGCTTTGCCGGCTGGACCGTCCCTGCCCGGTCTTCCACGATGCCAAGGTAGGACGCGGAAGAACCGGTCCGCTTCAGCATATCGGCCCGGTCAAGGGTCCGAAATCGCTTCTCGCCCAGCGTCCGGGTGAGATCATAGGCCTTCGACCACGCCCCTTCCTGGGCGGCGGAACTTGCCGTCCACAACCAGCCGTCCAGTCGCAAATCCATGTCGATCGTGCCGGAATCCTGCAGGGTCTTGAGTTCATCGATGGCGTCGGCAGTAGCGCGGCACAACATGAGCGCGTCTTCAGTACCCACGAGTTCCCGTAGCATGTCGATCTCGGCGAACCAGGTGTGGACCTGTCCCCCATTCCTGCCCGAAGCGCCCGACCCGCAAAAATCAGCTTCGACGATCGTAACGCGCGTCTCGGGCGCATGCTCTTTTATCCGCAGCGCAGTCCACAGGCCGGCGTAACCACCGCCGACGATCGCAATATCGCACGTCTCGCTGCCCTTGAGCGGTGTCGTTGCGGCATCGGCGGCAATGCTCTGCAACCAAAAGGACCGGTCTTCTCCTGGAGCCGCAACCGGCGGTCTCATTTTGATACTGCTCATGCTCAAGCCCTTTGCGCGGTACGGATGACGCTGTCGTATTTGTCGAGAAGCCATTGGGGTATCGGCAGGATCACCTGGGGAAATCCGCCGAGATGCGTACAGGTTTCCGCGGCCCGCGCGGCCGAACGATTGAGCGCGGTTTCCTCCGAGCAGCCTTCTACAAAACGGCTAACGATGAATGTTGCGATGAAGCTGTCGCCGGCGCCACAGGTATCAACGACAGATACCGGGACCGAATCCGCGAAGAACAGAGCGCTGCCATTATCGTAGAAGGAGCCGCGCTTGCCGCATGTGACCACGACTTCGCGGGCCCCTGCCCGCTTAAACTTTTCGATGAGCGGCTTGACCGGTTCGTCCGGATCGTCTGGACCTGACGCAAAAACCAGCGGTACATTATCCAGCGGCAAATCGAAGTGTCGTGTCGACACGTCGACGCTGAACCTTACGCCATCCGCTACAAGCCGGCGCACCAGCTCTTCGCTCGCATTTGTGCCGAGATGGACCCAGTCGGCCCGCCGCATCGCATCATAATGTTCGCCTTTCGGAAAATAGCCTGCCCCGACGCCGAGGGACTCGAGCAGGAAGCGCCGCTCGCCGGCATCGTCGGCAAGAAGGGTTACCGCGGAACTCCCTGTCAGCAATTCCACGTCGCCCGGAGCGAGGCCGACACGCTCGATCTCGTCGAGCATGATCTCGGCTTCTTCATCATGGCCGAGGGCGCCGAAATAGCGCGCATTGTGGCCGTGTCGTTGCCATTGAACCGCGACATTGAGCGCATTTCCTCCTACCGTGACGAAGCCTTTGGTCAGGTAGGCATCAAGGCAATTGTCGCCGACAGCAATCAGCGTTGGACTGGCGTTCTGCATCATTGCTCCGCACGGTCAAGAAGAGGAGCAATCGCGGTCAGACAGCGTTGCCAGGCCGAAACGGGATCAAGCGCATAAGATCCATTGCCGAACGGTTCGAAGGTAAGGGTCCCCGTAAAGGAACTCGCATCGAGTTCAGCGAAATAGTCGTGCAATGGCAGGTTGCCATCGCCCCAGACCAGGTGGCCGGCCGGCGTCCCGTCAACGATATGAACATGGGAAAGGCGCTCGCCAAACTTATCGACATAGGCGCCGACGCTGTCCTTCGCCGTTGCCATTGCCACAAGATCGAGAACGACGTCGACATTATCTGCGTCGAGCTCGCGCCAGAAGGCAAAGAGCTCATCCGCGTTGTTGACGATATTGCTCTCGGTTCGTTGCAGTGGTTCCAGAAGACAGGCAACCCCGTTTCTCCTGGCGTGCCGGGCAATCGTGTTGACTGACTCGATCGAGCGAGCCCAGGCACGCTCTCGACTTTCACTTTCGAACCCGCGGCCCGGGGTCAGAAACAGGTATTTCGCACCAAGTTCAGCACAAATATCGGCAGCATGAAGAAAGCGCTCCACGCTCTTTGCGCGATAGGTGTCGTCGCCCGATGCGATGTTGATGGGATAGAGCACCTGTTCCGGCGTGAAGCAGTGAACCGACAACTGATTGTCGACGAGGACGGCCTTCACTTCTCTCAGGCGCGAATTGCTATCGTTGAAGAGGTCGAGGTGGGGAGCAATTCCCCAAAGCTCCATGCGGCTGAATCCCATCCGGCGCAGCTGCTCCGCAACCCACCGGAACGGGTGGTGCTGAAAGGAGAAATTCGCTCCGATGAGTTGTTCACGTCTCAACATTTCCCACTCCCCTTACTTGCCGATGCCTTCGGCGAGGCCCCGGATGAAGAAGCGCTGCGCGGCGAAGAAAACAATGACGATGGGAAGTGCCGATAATGTCATCGCAGCGAAGACGATGGCGTAATTGGTTCCGTGTTTCGCCATGATCGATGTCAGGCCGACAGGCAGTGTCTGCAAGTCTGCGCCGCTCGTGAAAATCATCGCGAAGAGATATTCGTTCCAGGCGAAAAGCACATGCAGGATGACACAGGATACAAGTATCGGCTTGCACAGCGGCAGGATCACCTTCCAAAAGATCTGGCCCTCGGTCGCGCCATCCATGATGGCTGCTTCATCGAGATCGCGCGGCAGTCCGAGCATGTAGGCGCGAATGAGAAAGGTCGTGAACGGGATGCGGAAGGCTGTATAAAGAATGATCAGCGCCCAATAGGTGTTGTAGAGGCCGAGATCCTGCATCATGCGCACGAGCGGGATTACCGCTACAGTCGGGCTGAGCATGAGACCGCCAAGCACGATACCTACGAAATAAGGCTTCCCGGGCAGGCTTGAGCGCGTCAGGCCGTATGCGGTCCACGCGCTTATGAGAACGGTGCAGATGGCGGAACCAAGCGTCACGATTATGCTCGTCGCGATGTAATTGCGGATGCCCTGGTTCCAGGCAGAGATATAGTTTCCGATCGTAAAGCTGGTCGGAAGCGCAAATGGATTGCCGAAGATCTCGGAGTTGCTCTTGAAGCCGTTCAGGGCCATCCAGATCAATGGATAGATGACGATGACACCGAGGCTGACGAGAAAGGTAACGAGGCAGACCTTTGCCAGCGCCGACACGAAATCGACCGGTTCCCTCTCACTGGATTGAAGGGTGACGCTCACAGATGCACCCTCCGCTTCCTTGTGTACCAGAGCTGGGCGAAGCCGGTCAGCAAGGTGATGAGGAAGATCACGGTTGCCACGGCGGCGCCATATCCAAAGTCGTTTTCGATGAAGCCCTGTTGATAGAGCCAGGTTCCAAGCACCTGGCTGGAATTGTTCGGACCGCCGGCCGTCATGACCATGACCTCGTTGAAAACCTGGAAGGCGCCGGTGATCGTGACAATGACCATCAGGCCTGTCATCTCGCGTGTCAGAGGCATGGTGATGTTCCACAGGCGCCGCCAGGTGCCGGCCCCGTCCATGATCGCTGCATCGTAGAGTTCGCGCGGTATCTTCTGGATCGCAATTCCGAACAGCAGCGTCGAATAGCCGAAACCCTGCCATTGGCTCATGGCTATGATCGCATAGATCGCCGTATGCTCTTCGCCGAGCCACGCCCGCGACCAATTCCCGAGGCCAATCTGTGTGAGAAAGGAGTCGAGCAGACCGATGTCCGGCTGGTAGATGAAGTAGAACAGCAGGCCGGTCACTGTGATCGAAATCGCCGAGGGGATGAAATAGACGGCGCGCCAGAACCTGCGCCATCTTTCGTTGTCGAGACCCTCGATGAGCGCAGCGAGCACGAATGCGCCAAATACCTGAAAGACAATCGAGATGACCGCATAAAGCGTGTTGTTGAGGATCGCGGTCCAGACGATCGGATCGCTCTGGAGCCGGCGATAGTTGTCGAGGCCGACAAAGGCGGTTTCGCCGGTGAAAATATCCTGGTTCTTCGTGCTGACGATGAAGTTGTCGATGATTGGATAATAGACGAACCAAAGGATCAGAACGAATGCGACCAACACCCAGCGGAAAGACAGCAAGCCGGACAACGGGCTGGCCCGATCATTCCCGGCTTTCCTCCGCAGGGTGAAGCCGATAGCGGCGGCTTCACCCTTATAGTCATGCTTCACGACAGTCATTGTCTGAGAGCTTTCTTACTTTGAAGAAGCCGCAGCTTTCTTCACCTGTTCCATGACCTGCTCGGGAGTCTGCGAGCCGCCGATGAGTGCCTGCAGGCCCGAAAGCCAGGCAGCCGCCACGCGCGGTGGGTTGGCCGTATCGAGCCAGGGCATGAGATAGGAAGAGTCCGCGATAACCTTCAGGCCACCGACGACCGCCGGGTTCATCGTATCGGCGGAATATCCTCCGACTGTCGCACTCGGCTGGCCATAAGGCGGAGCGGACAGGACCTTGCCATTATCCGCAGAAGTGACGAACTTCATGAAGTCGATCGCAAGAGGAATGTTCTTCGAAGCGGCATTGATCATGTAGCCTTCCGGCGCGCCTTCGATCGACTTCACGTCGCCCTTTGCGTCCTTCGGTGCCGGCAGTTTGAAGTAGCCGAAATCGTCCCGCTTCAAGGCGCCGTCGGCAGTGCTTTGATCGAACTCGATGATTTCCTGATAGTACATCGCCGACTTGGCATTGGAGAACTGCTGCAGCGCCGATGCATAGGACGAGCCGTTCGTCCCGGAACCATCCGAACATTCATCGATCAACTGCTTGAACTGGGTCAGGCTCAGCACATAGCCCGGATCGGAGTAGTCGGCCGTGGCCGGCGTGAAATCCTTTTCGAGCGTCGCCTGCGGCACGTTATAGGAGAGCAGCTGTCCGGCATAATGAACCGCCGGCCAGCCTTCCTTGTTGCCGAAGGAGATCGGTGTGACGCCCGACTTGCGCAGGGCCGCGCAGGCGGTGAGCAATTCATCAAAAGTCTTGGGTTCGGAAACGCCGGCTTTTTCGAACAGCGGCTTGCTGTAGCCCATGAACTTGGCATCGAGATAGAGCGGGATGCCATAGAGCTTGCCATTGTACTGGAAGGCGCTGACTGCGGCGCCGGCAAGTTGCTTGCCCCAGGCGGTATCGGGACCGATCACCTTGCTAAGGTCGACCGCGCGATTGCCGCGGACGAAGTTTTCGCCCCAGCTGCCGGTCCAGGAGAAATAGATATCAGGCAAGGAATTGGACGCAACGAGAGCCTTCGTCTTGCCCTTCACGCTGTCGTCGCTCTCCTGAATAAGTTCGACTTTGACGCCTGGATGAAGCTTTTCATATTCCTTGGCGGCATCGACGAAAAACGGAGAAAGCTGCTGCAGACCGAACTTAGTGAGAATGCTGAGCGTGCCCGAATATTCAACTTTTGCATCCGGATCCGCTACGACCGGGTCTTTTGCCAGCGCGACACTTGCGCTGCCGACAATCAATCCGGCCGCCATGAAAGAAGCGAGACTCGTCGTGCTTAAAAACGTGGTGCTTTTCATTTCGCAGTTCCTCTCTTTTTTGATCTTTCGTTTCTGTGAATAAATCAATCCCGATCCGACATGATCGGATCGGGACAATCTCAGTATTCGACGCGCTTGTAGTAGCGGCGCGTTGTCAGCGGATGGTCGCGCAAAACTTCGAGATGGGCGCTCAGACGCTCCAGCATGGTGGCGAGGATAATCGGAGAGATCAGCTTGCGCGTATTCTCGGAAATTCCCGGCAGCTTGACAGCGGCTGCGTCCAGAACCCGAACCTTGTCGGTATAGCGTTTTGCGAAATTTTCGACGCGATCGGTCAGTGGGCGGCAGGCATCTTCACCCTTGAAGATGAACAGGCTGACACCGGGCTCGACCAATTCGAGCGTGCCGTGGAAGAAATCGGACGCATGAACCGGACGTGTGCGGATCCACTGCATTTCCTCAAGGATGCACATCCCGTAATAATGCGCTTCCGGCCAGACCGAACCTGCGCCGGTGAAGATGTGATAGGTCTCGTCCTTGATTTCCTGGGCGAGCGCGGCAGCGCCAGCCTCGTAATCTTCCTTCACCGATACGAGCAATTCCGGCAGCTTCTTAAGCTCTGCCACAGTCGCATCGAAGTCCGCAAATTCACCACGCTCAGCCAGCAGGGCGAGAACGATCAGGAGAGTTTGCAGGTAGAACGATTCCGAAGATGTATCGTCTTCGGCGAAGTTGGTGAAATTGTAGTCCGCATCGAGGCCGAGAGGCGTGTTCTTATGCCCGGTGAGGGAAAGCGTCTTTACGCCGCGCTCCTTCAGGAAAGCCATAAGCTGGACGCTTTCCTTGGTTGTTCCCGATAGCGACGGAAGAATGACGAGCGCCCGTTCATCAAGGCCAGCCGGCGCTTCGAGAACGACCTGCGCCGGAAATGCCGCGGAGACCGGGAAGACAGTGCCGTTGCGGGCAAGCTCGATCGCCGGCTGCGTCAGAAACTGCACGCCGCCCGTGCCCATGAAGAAAATCCGTTCGAGGCCATCGTCGAGCAGCTTGCGCACCAGGGTGCGCACGTCATCGGCGATTGCGACTGCGCCACTTTGTATCTTCACAAAGCGATCTTTATCGAAGTTGAGCATTAGAACCTTCCCGTTTGCGCATATCAACACCGCTGGAGAGCGAGGTACCGTCTTGCGCGAATGTTCGTTAAGACAATGTGAGATCGATCTCACACATATTTAGCGCACAAGAATTTCACGCTGACAAGTGGGTTGGAGTATTTTTTTGCTGAGATGCGCGGTGGGGCTCAAACGTCCTGTCGACGGCTCACCGAACCTCTTACCAACAGCTTGGTTTCAAAGCGAATTTGTCTTGTCTGGCGGTTATGTCCGGAGAGCCGTTCAAAAAGGAGCCGCGCTGCAGCAAGGCCGATTTCCGACACCGGCTGTGCAACGACTGTGATCTGCGGATCGGTAAATGTCGCCAGGTTGAAGTCGTCGAATCCGATGAGCGACACGTCATGCGGGATGGAGATTCCCATCGAACGAAAGGCCAACAGCGCGCCTTGGGTCATCAAACTGTCGACGGTGAAGAGTGCAGTCGGTGGCGATTTCTGGCTAAACAGTCGAATGGTCGCATCGATCGCGTGTTCGACTGTCGATTGGGATACAGAAATCATTCTGTCGTCCGGGTTGATGCCTGCGGCGACAAGCGCGCTTTGATAGCCGCTCAAGCGTGCGCGCGACGTGAAGATGCGCGTATCGTCCTGGAGAAGGCCGATGCGTCGGTGGCCCATGGCGATGAGGTATTCGATGGCCTTGCGCGCTCCGCCTTCATTATCGACGACGACACTGTCGCAATCGATTCCTTGCACGACACGGTCGATCAGCACCAGCGGGACGTTTTCCTCGATCAGGCGCTTTAGATGGATGTTGTTCTCGTCCGATGTCGGCGCGACGATGAAGCCCCGAATGCTCAGGGACTGCAGGCTCGCCAGCAAGGAGACTTCCTGTTCCAGTTGCTCTTCGCTGCTGCCGATAATCAGATTGTACCGGCTTTGACGCGCCAAAGCCTCGATATCATGCGCGATCCGGGCGAAAAATGGATTCTGAATGTCACCGAGAATGCAGCCGATGATCGGCAATTGGCCGTTGCGCAGCGCCTGTGCCAGGCGATTGCCCCTGTAACCGAGCTTTTCCGCCGCTTCCTGAACGCGCTGCGCGGTCTCGTCGCCAACGTAACCATAGCTGTTGAGCGCACGAGCAGCCGTCGCGCGGGAGACGTTCGCAAAAGCTGCCACATCCTTCAACGTCGCTGGTTTCTGAGCCATTTCAACCTTCTCGAAGCACGAATAGTGCGCCGCTTTCGCCCCTTTTATCCTCGGGATGCCGGTTAGCATAGGCGGGGCGCGATAGAATTCGGCATCGAAGGGAGAGCGAGTCTCCGCTTCATGCAACCAGAAATAAATTATGCTGTGAAATGTCTGCCTTTTGCGGCGGGGACGGTTTTGCCCGGGTGCTGCCTGAGCCCAAGGTTCCGTCTTGCTTGCGGCTACTATTCAGGACAATACAGAATGCGGCAGGACAAACGGCGTGCCCGGCGCCGGAAATGCGCCAACCTTAAGCGCACAATCATAGACCCGCAGAATGCGCTCATCCGTGAGCACCTCAGCCGGCGTCCCGACGCAATCGGTATGACCGCGATTCATGATAACGACCTTGTCGCCGTACATCGCGGTGAGATTGAGATCATGCAGGATCGCAATGACCCCTCCCCCGCGTTCAGCAAAGTCCCGCGCGATCCGCATGATGATCAACTGATGCTTGATGTCCAGGCTCGAGACCGGCTCATCGAGGAAGAGGAAACGCGGCTGTCCGTCAAGCACGGGTTGCCAGACCTGGCAGAGAACACGGGCAAGTTGCACGCGCTGTTGCTCGCCGCCTGAAAGCTCCTGGTAGAACCGGCCGCCGAATCCGGCAAGATCTACAAGGTCCAGGGCGAGATCCGGCAGATCCCTTGCCGGCCCTGCACCGGTACGGCCGGCGATGACTCCCAGCTTGACGATTTCCCGGACAGTGAACGGGAATGAGAGCGAGGTGGCTTGCGGCAGCATCGCACGCGCGGCAGCCATCTGCCAGGGTTTCATCCTGTCGATCGGTGTACCGTTGAGGCTGATGCGGCCCGTAAATGGCAGGTCACCCGCCATCGCCCGAAGCAAAGTCGTCTTACCCGATCCGTTCGGCCCTAAGACGACGGTGAATTTTCCGGCTTCAGCCGTGAAAGCAGCGCCGTCGATGATCTTTTTGCGGCCAAGGAAGACAGTTACGTCGCTCACGTCAATGCAATGGGAATTCGCCATGGTGCGGGTCCTAGAGATCGAGGATGCCGCGTCTGCGCAGCAATATCCAGAGGAAGAATGGTGCTCCAACAGCGGCGGTGACAATGCCTATCGGCAGTTCCGAGGGTGCCACGATCGTCCGGCTCACCGTATCGGCAAGCAGCAGCATGCATGCGCCGAGCAGCGCCGCGGCTGGCAGGAGGTAGCGGTGATCCGGGCCGATAACGATGCGCAGAAGATGCGGTACGACAATCCCCACAAAGCTTATGCCACCGCTGACTGCAACGGATGCGCCGGTCGCCGCGGCGACTGTGACGATGGCAATATACTTCAGCCTCTGCACCGGAATGCCGAGGTGGCCGGCGGAGGCTTCACCGAGGGCGAGCCCGTTCAGGCCTTGCGCGAGGAACGGGGAGGCAAGCAGCGAGGCGATGATGAAGGGTCCGGCCGCCGCGATCTTGATCCAACTGGCGCCGGCAAGGGAACCAAGCCCCCAGAAGGTGAGATCACGCAACTGCCTGTCATCGGCAACGTAGACCAGTATGCCCATATAGGCGCCGGCCATGGCGCCGAGCGCGATGCCGGCGAGCAGCATCGTCGCGATCGACGTTTGTCCGCGCCGGGTCGCTACCCGGTAGAGAATCGCAGTGAAACTCAAGGCGCCTGCAAACGCTGCAAGCGGCAGGGCGTAACTACCGAAGAATGCGATCATGGGCGCGAGCGCCGTGCCGCCAAGCACGATCATGCTCACCGCGCCAAGTCCTGCGCCAGCCGAGACCCCGACAATGCCGGGATCGGCGAGGGGATTGCGGAAGAGGCCCTGCATCACCGCCCCGGACACCGCAAGTGAGGCACCGATCAGTGCGCCAAGGATGACCCGCGGCAATCTGATGTCGTAGACGATGATCCGGTCGCGGAGCGATACCGCGTCCAGACTGTCCTGCGAAGCGGAGAATAAACTGGAGAGCACTGAAAGAGCAGATGCATCCGATGCGCCGGCCGTAAGGCTGAACGCCATGGAAGCCAGAAGGCAGCCACACAAGATGACGATGACTGCCCTTGCCAGATGGGATCGATCGCCATCGGCGAGGTGCCTCGTCGATGTCTGGCGCCGCCCCATGAGTTTTGTGGTCAAGGCTTCGCTCATTGGCTGAGTTTGTCGCCATAAATTGCCTTGGCAAGGTCATGCACGGCGTTGGGTGTGCGTGGACCGAAACCGAGGAGATATTGCCCGTTCATGCGTATAATCGATTTCGAAGCGCCGGCCGGTGTCGCGGCAATGGCCTTGTTGGCAAGCAGGTCAGCGTTGGCGGCCGCATGATCCCCTCCCCTGTCCATGACGAGAATGACATCCGGTTTTGCGGTAATGATCGCCTCGTCGGTCAGCGGCTTGTAGCCCTCAAAGCCGCTGATCGCATTCTCGGCCCCTGCAAGTTCGATGATCCCGTTGGCAGCGGTCTTGGTGCCGGAACTAAGGATCTTGCCGCCCTGCGCGCTGAGGATGAACAGGACCCGTTTGCGCTCCTGAATATCCTTGGTCTCGGCCGCAGCTGATGCGAGCTTCTTTTCAAGTTCGCCAGCAAGCGCTTTCGCTTTGGCCTCGGCTCCAAGCGCCTTGCCGACCACCTCGACTTTGCCGACAATGCCCGGGCCCGAATAGCTCTCGGGCACGGAGACCATGGGAACGCTCGCCTTCTTCAGGACATCGATCGTCTCTTTTGGTCCGCTGCCTTCAACGGCGATGATTGCTGTCGGATTGATCGAGAGCACGCCCTCGGGAGACAGTGCGCGCATGTAACCGATGTCGGGAAGCTTGGTCGCTGCATCAGGGAACGTACTCGTCGAGTCCCTGCCGACGAGCCGCGACTCTTCGCCCAGCGCATAGATGATCTCGGTTATCGAATCGCCGATCGACACAATACGGCTCGCATCGGGCAGCGCTCCAGTAACCTCTTCGGCCCGGCTTGGCACGCCAAGCGTTGCCAACAGGAGGCCGGCGCAGACAATTGTCCTGAGTGTCATGGTCGCCTCACGCCGCCGCATGCATGAGGTTCGGAAGATTTTCCACAAGGTCGCGCCAGTCGCTGCGTTCGCCCGATCCTTCGGCCCGCTTGCCGAAAAACTGCACAATCAACGCGCCTTTCGCATCGTAGGCCTCCAGGGATGTTACGTGGCCATCTTTAGTCGGCTTGCGTACGGCCCATATTTCGGCGATGTGATCGGTTCGCAGATGCATATGGAACGTCTCGTCGAGGATGTTGATCCAGGGCCCCATGGGCTTCACCGCCTGGATCGGTCCGCTGTGGATCTGAATGCAACCGCGATTGCCGATAAAGCACATGATCGGCATTTCGCCCTTGGCCGCCTGGTGCAGCATCGTGGTCACCGTTTGCGCGTCTAGACGCCAAGCGAAATCGTCGCCGATGACTTGCACCGCCTGGTGGCGAGTCATGCTCAACGACCGCAATATGCCGAAGAATTCGTGGACGTCGCGCATTTTCTCCCAGCGATCACGCAGGCTGGCGGCGTCGAGTTCTTCGATCGCCAGTTTCTTTTCCTCGATTTCGGGCAATGAAGTCAGTTCGATCGTCTGCGATTGGTCGTCGAGGCGCAGCTTGGCGGCCAGTTCTTCATACGCCTCGAGGCTGGAAGCAGGCCGCAAATGAATCTTGTGTATTGCTTCGCCTGCTGCGTCGAAGAATTGCAGGCTGCGGCGCACGCTACCGACCTCGTCTTCTTTGGCAACTGCAAAACCATGGGCCCAATGGCCCTGGAAGATTCGCATGTCGATCTGTTCGCCGAGAACCATGCTGGCATGTTTGCTGACATGGGCGTTTTCGTAAGTTCCGATCTTCTCGTGAACGGCGCTTTCGTTACGGGTAAGCGCCATTACTTCGCCGAGTGAAGCAATGTCGGTCAGAAACGTCTCGATGCGCGGGCTGATGCGCACGACGCTGATTCCGCAGTAAGCAGCGACGAGATCGGCTTCCGAGACGCCGAGCTGCTGTGCAAGGTCGCGCTCGCGCATTTTAGGATTTTCAGCACGAGCCTGCCGAATGGTTTCGGGAGTAGATTTTACTGGTTCAGCCATGGCGAGCGCCCCTTGATGTTTTGTTCTCGAATGAAAGTCTGAAGCGGGCAAGAATGCCATTTTTCAAACTTGACTCTTAAAGTCACCTTTATTACTCAACACAAAGAAGAGTCAACCAGTCAAGATTTGAAATGACCTTCTAGAAACAATCGTTTGCAAGCGAGCAATGAGCTTTTTCAAGAGCGCCTTTAAGCCAGCCAGCATTCAGACTCTGGAGAGAATGGGTAATTATGGGGCTTATTGCACGGAATACGGCTGCTCTGCTCGGCGGAGCGGCGCTGATGGTAATGATTGGCTCGACGGTTGCGGGGGCGCAGCAGGCCACCGCAAATGTACAACTGGGGGCGCAACAGCCCGAGGGTGAAGCTGCAAAGAAGGGTCGCGTGACGCTGCTGCAGCGACTGGTGATCGGCGCCGGCGTCGACAAGATCGCGATCGATACGCCGCAGGCCGTAACCGTGGTCGATCAGGAACAGATGGATCAGGACCAGCCGACGACGATCGGCGATACGCTGCGCGACGTGCCCGGTGTCACCGCGATCGGCAGCGACCGTATTTTTGGCGAGGCGTTCAACATCCGTGGTATCGGCGGAGCCGCGGCGGCGGACGAATCGAAGATCATCATCAATGTCGATGGTACGCCCAAATTCTACGAGCAGTACCGCATGGGATCCTTTTTCAGCGATCCCGAGCTTTACAAGCAGGTCGAAGTCCTGCGCGGCCCGGCTTCGTCTACCCTCTACGGTTCCGGAGCCCTCGGCGGCGTCATCAATCTGACGACGAAAGACGCGGCAGATTTTCTGGTGAACGGTCAGAACAATGCCGTGCGCGTAAAGAGCGCCTATGATTCCAATGGTACGGGCGTTCTCGGCTCAACCATTTATGCGACCCGCCTGAACGAGAATTTCGAGTTCCTCGGAATGGGCAATTATCGCCAGGGCGACGATTACAAGGACGGCGATGGCGACACGATCCAGGGTTCGAATTTCGAATCCTGGTCGGGTCTTGCGAAAGGCACCTATCGTTTCGGTGATGGTAACGAACAGACCATCCGCCTCTCCTATCAGCGCTGGCAGGGCAGCGGCGACGACCAGGCATATTCACAGACCGACAATTTTGATTTTGGAACAGTCGATCGCAAGGTGACTGACCAGACGGCCGTCTTAAGCTACGAGAATCCCGCCAGCGACAATCCATGGCTCAATCTCAAGTTCGAACTCTCCTATTCGGACACGGCGAACGAACAGACGAATGCTTCGGGAATAGGGATGCCCGACCAGCTGTTCGACGATTCGGATTATTCGTACCAGACGTTGCAGGCTCGTCTCGAGAATACCTTTGAGTACAAGGCTGACGATTTCGAGAACTACCTGACGATCGGCACGCAAATCAGCCGTCAGGATCGCGACGCCGAATCGCTCGGCGGTGTTCGGCCTGGTCCGATTCTGTTCCATCCTGAGGGAACCGAGAACAAGTACGGGTTCTACGCCCAGGACGAATTCGTGTGGCGCGAAAAGCTGACCTTGATCCCCGGCATTCGTTATGACTACCGCGATACATCGCCGGGAGAAGGTATCGCCAGTGCCGAAGACACCTCGGATGATGCAATTTCGCCAAAGCTTGCAGCGCTTTACAAGTTCAACGACAGCTTCTCGGTGTTCGGGTCGGTGGCCCACACGGAACGGTTCCCGACCATCGATGAGTTCTACTCAACGTCGGGTCCTGGACGCGGGACCTATCCTGGCGGTCGCACTGCCAGCCTGGATCTCGAGAAGGAGACGTCGAACAATTACGAAGCCGGCTTTTCTGTCGCCGGTTACGATCTGATGCGGGCCGGCGATACGTTGCAACTGAAGACCACCGGGTTCTACAACCAGATCCGCAACCTCATCAGCACCAATCCAAACAACCGCAGCCGCTTGCCCGTCACCTACTACGTTAACATCGCCGAAGCGAAAATTTATGGCGTTGAAGTCGAAGGGTCCTATGACGCTGAGGTCTTCTTCA
Organism: Phyllobacterium sp. YR620; assembly: GCF_900104165.1. Taxonomy (NCBI): domain Bacteria; kingdom Pseudomonadati; phylum Pseudomonadota; class Alphaproteobacteria; order Hyphomicrobiales; family Phyllobacteriaceae; genus Phyllobacterium; species Phyllobacterium sp. YR620. The sequence continues at coordinate 114,973 of NZ_FNJP01000007.1, read as the reverse complement.
CTCGCCTCGCCTACAGCAACATAAAGGGCGAGGACGAGCAGACGGGTGCTCCGCTGACGACGATCCCCGCGCAGCAACTGACGATGACGGTCGGCGGCCGGATGGTCGATTATGGCGTGGAGTATGGCTGGCGCGGCCAATTCGCCGCCCACACCGATACAGGCTTCACCGGCCAGCCGACACCGGGCTACGGCGTTCACGACATCTTCACAAGCTGGAAGCCCGCGGAGGGCAAATATGCCGGTTTCGAAGCCCGCTTCGCTGTCGAGAACATCTTCGATCGGCAATATCGCGAGAATCTGTCCGGCACAGACGCCAAGGGCCGGACCTTCAAACTCACCTTGGCCAAACAATTTGGATGGTAACCATGAAATTTGCAGCAAGTCTTGGCTTTAGCATGACCGCTGTTACAGCCATATCACTTCTTGCCGCAACGGGGCTGGCGTCGGGGGAAGAGTCCACCCCGGCGCCAGCCCTGACTCTCGAATTGAATGCGCTGCAGCCCTCCGAAAAGGGCTGCCGCCTTACCTTCGTCGTCAGCAATAACCTCAAAGCTCCGCTCGACAAGGCGGCCTTCGAGATTGCTCTGTTCAACGAGGCGAACGTCGTCGACCGCATCACGGTGCTTGACTTCAAGGACCTCCCCGAAGGCAAGACCAAGGTGCGGCGCTTCGATCTCGGCGACACGGACTGTGCCAAGGTGACGCGTGTCCTCATCAACGATGCAACGGAGTGCTCCGGCGCGGGGATCGACCCGAAAGCCTGTATCCGGCAGTTGAAGCCCATCACCAAATCATCGGTGCAGTTCGGGAGTTGAGTGATGGCCCACGCGCTGGCATTTCGTTCCGAGCCCCAGCCTGTCAGGCTGGCGGAACCGCCAGCGCTGCATCTTGTCTCCGATACCAGTCTGCTCCTCTCCTACGCGCATCCCGAAGAGCATCAGCAACTACCGGGCGCGTCGGCGATGGAACTTTCGCCGGATGCCAACGCAGGCGAAAGCCTGTCAAGCACGCTTAGGCGGGCCGCTACAAGCTGGTATCGCAAGCTCCTTCTGTCGTGCGGCTTTCATGCCGCGCTGGCACTCTTCATGGTCGGCTTCATCGCAGACGAAGTCCTGATTGCTGGAAGCCAGCAGACCATGGCGTCTTTGCTTGGCGACGGCGCGGTCGACATGAACAGTTCAGGTGAGCCGGATCAACTCCCTGATGCGACCAACGTCACACTGATATCGATGCAGGCACCAATCCTGATACCGGTGGAAAATGTCGAAGTACCGCCCTCCCCTGCAGCCAGCGACGCCCCAATTGAGACACCGGTGCCTGCGGAAGCGATTATGCCGGTTGAACCGGCAGAAAGTGTCACAGCTGTCGAGGAGACGCCAGCAACCGTTGCACCCGCTGACGCGATCGAAGTGCTTGCGGTGCAGGTCCCGTCCGAACACGGCAGCGTCGCCCCGGTAACGCAAGCGGCGGACGTTAAGGCGGCTGCAGTCCAGCCGGTTGAAGAGCCTGCCGATAGTCCAGCGGACGCGCAGCCCACTATCGAGAAGACCGACCCTGCCCCGGTTCAAAAACTCGTGACGCTCACGGCAAAGGCACAAAACGAAGCAAAGCCGGCTAAGCCGTCCAAGCCAGTAGTAGCAAAGGGTCGTAAGGGCTCGAATGAGCGCACAGCGCGCGTCGGCGTTGCCGACGGCAAAAACGATGGCGACAAAAGTTCTGATGGCAACGCCAAAGGAAAGTCCACCGTTGAGGGAAATGCGGCGGTATCAAACTATCCGGGTACGGTGACGTCGAAGCTTCGGCGCGCTTTGCGCCGCCAGGGGCGATTGCGCGGTGAGTTGATCGTTTCCTTCGTCGTCGCCAATAATGGCAGCGTATCGAGCGTTGCCGTAGGCCGCAGTTCTGGCAATCCCGCCGTCGATCGGGCGGGGATTGAGACAGTCAGGCGTGCTGCGCCCTTCCCTCCGATCCCCGCCGACGCCAAACGCTCGAGCTGGGCGTTTGACCTTCCCCTCGCCTTTGGCGGTTAAGTGGATTACGCGTCCGTTACTTCCATGAATCGCATGTGATTGTTGAAGGGGTCTGTCACCTCAAGTTCAAGCCGAGTGCCCTCGTCATGAAGTCCAGGCTTCATGTAGCGGTAGTTTTTTGCTGAAAGCTCCGCGTGGAACGTTCGTATTCCCTTCATATAGATGACCATGTTGCCACCCGGCGTTGCATCGCCTGCATGTTCGGACAGGTGCAGCCGCAGGGCGCCGCGGGAGATTTGCGTGTAAAGCGGAAAGTTGTCGCCGTAGCGATGTTCCCAATCGACCTTGAATCCCAAGAACCCCAGATAGAACTCGTGCGCCTTCGCCACGTCGAATATTCTGACGATAGGGACAGCCTGTTCAAAGGCGATGGCACTGCTCTCTGTCGCACCATCGATCCGCGCGGCGAGGATGTTCCAGTTCGCCAGGCCAAACTGCCGGGCCACGATCTCGAGTGCTTCGCTTTGTTTGATGGCCTGTTCGCGTTCGGCGAATGCATCTCTCAGCACTTTCGCCATAGCTTTCGCATTGCGGTAATCACGCATAACGTTTCCTTTCATCTGGCGAAATTCATACCCGTGCCCGCGTTGCAGATAATTTCGCCCGACGTTTGGAAGGTCAGGAAACATTATGCGAAGGCGTTCACCATGCTCCATTTCGGGAGTGCGGACGGCAGGCGCACCTTCAGGCCTTGAGAGCCAATTTAGTGAAGGAAATCGCAATTGTCAGGGGCGGGAATGTGTTTCCCGCAATATTTCTTGAGAGGAGAACTTGGCTATCCGCGTGGCTGGCTGTCACGCTGTGGAGGGTATATTTCCAGTGCGAAGAACCCGGGATGCTGGCTCTGTATCAGGCGTTATGGCGACGACAATCTCCCCTCTCCTATCGTAAGGCTGCGGCAGGTTCCTGGCCCCGCTTCGAAGGAATACTTATGGCTGTAAATTGCCAAAGTTGTCCGCGGACAACAGCCGCTTGGGCAGCCAATTCGCGCCATGGTTAAATGTTTGTGAATTCTTTACGAATCGGGCCATATTGTAACTGCGCAGTTTGAGCTAAAGTTTCGTCAATTGCGCAGTTCGAGGATCACCGATGTTACAGACACCAATCCAAAGCGGCGAGCAGGAGCACCTGCCATCGATGTTGTCCGCGGATTCGCTGGAATTGTCACGCCAGCTCCAGCTTCATCAGCAGAAGATATTTCCGCCAACGTCCCAGAAAAGCATCCGGCAGTTCACGCCGGCCGAGGCCGCCTACTATATCGGTATTGGTGAAGGCTATCTGCGGCAGGTGGCCTCGGAAGGACACGGACCGGAACCCCTTGCAAACGGCAGGCGGATGTATACGCCAGCCGATATGGAGCGGATCCGGCGCTCCCTCGACGAAAAGAACGGATCGCAAAAATACGTACCCAACCGCCGGTCCGGAGAAAAGCTGCAGGTCATCGCGGTAATGAACTTCAAGGGCGGGTCAGCCAAGACGACGACCTCCGCGCATCTGGCGCAATATCTCGCGCTGCGCGGCCAGCGCGTTCTGGCGGTGGATCTCGATCCCCAGGCTTCGCTGTCGGCGCTCTTCGGCCATCAACCGGAACTCGATGTGGGCGAGGGCGAAACGCTCTACGGTGCGATACGCTACGAGGACCCGCGGCCGATCGCAGAGATCGTTCGGGCGACATATACGCAAAACCTGCATATCGTGCCGGGCAATCTGGAACTCATGGAGTTCGAGCACGAAACACCACGCGCGATTACATCGGGATCGGCGGAGACGATGTTCTTCGCCCGCATAGGCGAGGTGCTCGCCGACATTGAAAGCCTTTACGACGTCGTTATCATCGATTGCCCGCCACAGCTCGGCTTCCTGACGATGTCGGCATTGTGCGCAGCAACGTCGGTTTTGATTACCGTGCATCCGCAAATGCTCGATGTGATGTCCATGTCGCAGTTTCTAGCCATGACCAGCGAGATGATGGCCGTGGTCGAGCGGGCAGGCGGCCGCACAAGCTATGACTGGATGCGCTATCTCGTGACGCGCTACGAGCCCAATGATGGTCCGCAGAACCAGATGACCGGATTCATGCGGGCGATTTTCGGCAATCGAATGCTACACAATCCCATGCTGAAATCGACTGCGATTTCCGATGCGGGCGTGACCAAGCAGACGCTCTATGAGGTCGAGCGGAGCCAGTTTACGCGGGGCACCTACGACCGGGCGATGGAGTCGCTGAACTCGGTCAATTCCGAAATCGAAGGCCTCCTCAACGCTACCTGGGGGAGGAAATAATGGCCCGCAAGAACCTCATCGAGGTTTCCGCCGCCGAGAGTGCCGCCCCGGATACGGCAACGCCAATGACGGCCACGAGACCGCTCGCCGGCTTTGTCGCGCCGACTGTGCGCAGCACGCCCATTGGCGGCATCACAAAGACGCTCGGCAGCATCACCCAGAAGTTTGAGCGCGCGCAGGATATCGAGAAGCAACTGGCCGAAGGTCAGACGATTGTCGAGCTTGACCCCGCCATCGTTGACGGATCTTTCATCAGCGATCGCCTTGGCATCGATGCGGCGGAACTTGCCGAACTCGTTGAACAGATCAAGAGCCACGGCCAGCAAGTGCCGATCCTCGTGCGTCCACACCCGCAGGATAAGGGCCGCTATCAGGTCGCCTACGGTCACCGCCGGCTGGCGGCGGTAAGGCAGTTGGGCACCAAGGTTCGCGCCGTCATCCGGGAGCTTTCCGATGATCAGCTGGTTGTCAGTCAGGGCCAGGAGAATAATGCGCGAACCAACCTTTCCTATATCGAGCGGGCCCTCTTTGCGGTTCGTCTCGAAGAACGGTCGTTCTCGCGCGATACGATCATGGCTGCGCTTGGCGTGGACAAGGCGGCTCTTTCGAAGATGATCTCGGTTGTACGTCAAATTCCGGTCGAACTTATTGAGGCAATCGGCGCGGCACCGGAGGTCGGGAGGCGGCGGTGGATGGAGTTTGCTGAGCTGGCGCCGAAATCAAGGCTCAAGGACTTATTGGCGTTGTTGTCCGCGGACAACTGCAGGGCGATGTCCAGTGACCAGCGCTTTCAAAAGGCCGTCGAGATCGTGAGCCGAAGGCCTGACAAGGCGCGAGCAGCCACCGGGGCCAAGGTCTGGGTTCCAAGTGACAAGTCTGTCAGCGTTACGCTGAAAACAACGGCAAAGAAGGCCACGGTTACGCTCGAGGCGAGCAACGGCCCACGCTTTGCCGAATGGATCGCCGACAATCTGGGAGATCTCTATGAGGCTTTCCGGAAGTCAGAAAAGGAAACAACGGGAGACTAAACCGCAAAAGAAAAAGGCCCCCAAACGTTGCCGTCGTGGAAGCCCTTCTCATCTGTAGCAACTTGAGAATCGCATTTCCCCGAATCACTGTCAAGAGTCATTGGCGTCGTTTTGGCGAGTTGAGTTCTTTTGCCTTTTTGAAAAGGTGAAACGAGATGCTCGGTAATCTTATAACGACGCCCTTCGGGCGGCGGGGGATGTCGCTTGGCCAGTTGGAAGCCCAGCGGCAGGCACAGACGGTGGATCACGACAAGACGGCCGACAAATGGCAGATCTATCGTTGGCTGTGCGAAGGCAAGGACATCATCGGCATCGGTGATCGGGCGCTTGCCGTTCTCAATGCGCTGTTGTCGTTTCTGCCGGACAATGAACTTTCCAGCGCTAACGGGCTTGTCGTCTTTCCATCGAACGTGCAGCTCTCAATGCGCGCGCACGGCATGGCGAGCGCCACCTTGCGCCGGCATCTGGCAGCGCTGGTCGAATGCGGCCTCATCACCCGCAAGGACAGCCCCAACGGCAAGCGCTATTCGCACAAGGGCAGGGGAGGGGAGATTACCGACGCTTTCGGCTTCTCGCTGGCGCCACTGCTCGCCCGCGCCGGGGAGATCGAAGCCGCAGCTGAAAATGTGCGCGCTGAAAAGCGGGCGCTGAAGCTCGTGCGCGAGCGTATTACCCTGCATCGCCGCGATATCGCCAAGCTGATCGAGGTTGCCGTTGCCGAAGCCATCCCAGGCGACTGGGCGACGCTGTGGCAGCGTCTGCGCACCCTGGTCGAGGCTATTCCGCGCCAGGCAGCCCTCGCCGCGCTGGAGCCAATCCTCGCTGCATTGGCCGATTTGCATGAGGAAGTGGCTATCCTTCTGGAAACCAACATTAATACCAGAAATACGAGCGGCAATGAGTCTCACACTGAGCCGCAGCAACAGAATTCAAATACCGACTCTCCATCTGACTTTGAACCCGGCTCAAGAAAAAGCCGAGACGCGAGCTCCGAGCCCATCCGGCAGAAGGCCGAGGATGTCACCAAGACCTATCCATTGGGGCTGGTGATGAAGGCGTGTCCGGAAATTACCGACTATGCGGCGGGCGGCATCGACAACTGGCGCGGCTTCATGGCGACGGCGGCGCAGGTGCGAGGTTACCTTGGCATTTCGCCCTCGGCCTATGCGGAGGCGCTCGACGTCTTTGGCGAAGAAAACACCGCCATCGTCATCGCCCTGATCCTCGAGCGTGCCCAGCACATCAATTCCGCCGGCGGCTATCTGCGGGCCTTGACGGAGAAGGCGCGGGCAGGGGAGTTTACCGTCGGCCCCATGCTGATGGCGGCGCTCAAAGCCAACGGGATACGCCCGACGCTGGTGGCAGGTGAATGAGGATGGAGGTTGCCTTAGTTTACGCCCGAAGGCCGAGTTTCCTTTCCCGGTGGAGCACATGTTTGACCGAGGAAACAGCCGCGTGCACGATCCGCGCGACGTCGTTCACGCGATCGCCGGATGTGAATTCGTCCGGGCAAACTGGAATGCATTCGTTGATCATTTATCCAAGACACAGAAACGAATGTCTCGTTAGGTTCAATTATCACGAATATATGCCAATAAAACAATTTGTTAACCATAACGCGACCTTGGGCTCGAAAGATAGTTGGCACCTTTGTCACCCGGCCCAGCGATGAGCGTCAACGGTGAGAACATGCCAGATGCTCGCGCAGCGTGCTTAAGGGTGCTCGGCTAATTCCTGAAATCAAGGGTCATCTCGATTCGGTTGGCGCTGTTCTGGCCCGAATACACCTGGAATGATCCTCCCAGGCTTTCGACGCGATCCCGCAGCCCGTTGAGACCCATGCCTTCGCGCCAGACCGGGGGCTCCCTGTCTTGAAGGTTGTTTCCGCTTTTAACTGAAACGTTGAGCTGCATGCCGTCAAAGGTACATATGACTGATTGTTCGTGACCGCGCGCATGGCGGAAGGCGTTCGTCAGGCCTTCCTGAACGAAGCGATAGACGCAGATTTTGATGGCAAGGGGGAGGGGCTCCGTGATTGGCAGGCAGTCTACGTCCACTTTGGTATTCGTTCGCTGCTCGTGACTTCGCGCAACGCGAAAAATCAAATCGGAAAGTGCGAGCTTCTCGATATCCGGCAACATCAGGCCTTTCGAGATCGAACGTATCTCATCCAGTGCTTCCGAAAGCGCGCTGCCGATTTTCTTGAGCTCAATTTTCCGCGCGGCTCCATTCGGGGCACGGTGTACCTCATCCAATTTTAGTGCCGCCAGCGTTATCAACTGCGCCGGACCATCATGCAGATCGGCGCCGATGTTGCGAAGCGCCCTTTCATTGAACTCTGCAACGCGGCTTGAGGCTTGCTGCGATCGTTCGCGCAGGCGACGATTGTGCTCCGAGATCTGTTCTATCTTTCTAAGGCGCTGGACGAGGCCGGCTTTCTGAACATCGATTAACCGGCTGCCGCGATAGACGATTCCAAACAGCCCGAGAACGATAAGGAGGGTCGCCGCCACAATGGCCAGCCAAGTGCGTCTTTGCACAAGGGTCAGCTTTTCCTCGAGTTGGCTGGGCACCTCGTGGATTTCGGCAACGGCAATGATATCGCCAGAAAGGAGTTCGCGAATAGGGACGTAAATTTCGAGATAGGATTTGTTGAATTCCCGCACCGTGTGTTCGGCGGCCGACAGGTCCGCATACTGCGCCGATACTTCTCCGGCAAGAGCGTCGACGAGGCCATGCGGTGCCGTAAATCTTCGCCCGATAATCTCCGCCGATCTGGAATAGACGATCAGGCCGTCATCCTTCCAGATCTCGAGGTGCGGAAACCTTTTGCTGAATTCATCGCCGCCCAGCAAAGCGTCCAGCCTTTGGATCTGTTCTGCCGACAGAGATTCAACCGTTGCGAGGTCGTGAACGAGAGGGGTGATCAAGCTTTGGAGAAACAGTGCGGTCGCACTGGCGGTGTCTTCGACAGTAACCTTCGATACGATATTCGAAACAACAGACCCTGCAAGAAACATGGCTCCGAGCATGAACACGCCGCCGGCAAGGGCAAATTGCGTTGACAGGCTTTTCTCGCCAAACCACGCCTTGATTTCTTGCCTCCATTTAGCTTGCAAGCATTCCTCCCGAAACCAGCCGATCAGACCCTAATATACGGCAGGAACGCGCGACCGCTAGGAGATTAGGACATGTGTTCCATAGGCCGTTGGTCCAATCGACCATCAGCCTTAGGTCTGATTTATTTTCCGACCTAGTGACAATGCGATTTACGACCTGGAACTGTGGAATTGGGCAGACCTTGTTCCGTTACATCCGGGACCCGTTCGAGAGATGCTTCCCCACAATGCCCGCTTCCTCTCTGAAGCAGAGGCGAGGACAACAGCATAGTTCCGTGGGAGACTGTCATGGTAACGTTGGTAAAGCACGATCTCGAGTTTATCCTCAAGCAGATCAAGATAGCGGAAGCGCACGCAGCGGGCGGTGACCTGGCCGAACTGGTGGCGGGCTATAATGGCAATGATGGCCTTACCCAGGCGCACCTGCTTCCCTATGGTCTTCGCACCGTCGATGGCAGCTATAACAATCTCATCCCTGGCCGGGAGAGTTGGGGCGCAGCCGACCAAAGCTTCCCCGGCATTTTTGACCCGAACTACATGAACGATGCTGACGGCGACAGTCTCGTCTTCGGGCCTGGCACGATCTATGACAACAACGATTATGGCGTTGGCGGCAGCGGCGGTGGTGACGGCCGGCCCGCAAGCGGGACCGGCCCTGGCCAGACCTATGCCCCAGGCAGCGGAACCGTAATCGATGCCGATCCCCGCCTTATATCCAACCTGATCGTCGATCAGACGCTCAACAATCCAGCCGCGATCAGTGCGGCGCTGATGCATGCAGGGGTGAGAGGCGCCGCACTGACTACGGCACTCACCGAAATCGTCAACGCCCATACCATTCTCAAAGCCATTCCGGCTCCGGGACCAGGCCAGACACCGTCGAATGCCTATACACTTGCCAAGGGCGTGCTCGATGGCTTGCTGCAGGAGCATGGCATCGAGATTGACGGCAACAGCGTGCTGCTCCCCAATGTGTCCCCCGACGATGGTCTTTCCTCGCCCTACAATGGTTGGATGACCATCTTCGGTCAGTTTTTTGACCATGGGCTCGATCTCGTCGCCAAGGGCGGCAACGGGACAGTCTATGTGCCGCTGCAGCCGGACGATCCGCTCTATGTTCCCGGCAGTCACACCAATTTCATGGCATTGACCCGTGTGACGGTTGATGCCGGCCGTGACGGCCTGATCGGTACTGCCGATGACGGACTTGGCCTCGATGGCATTGCCAATACGGCCGACGATGGTCCCGCGCATCCGGTCAACCTCACGACGCCGTGGGTCGATCAGAACCAGACTTATGGTTCGACTGCCTCCAAGCAGGTTTTCATGCGCGAGTATGTTGCCGGTCCAGATGGCAAGCCGATTGCCACGGGTTATTTGCTGGAAGGCACCGCAGGGGGCCTTGCGACCTGGGCGGACATCAAGGCGCAAGCCGCCAACGTTCTCGGCATTCGTCTTACCGATGCTGATGTCGGCAAAATTCCCCTGATAGCGGCGGACGAATACGGCAACTTCATACCTGGACCAAACGGCTATCCGCAACTCGTCGTCGGGCTTGGCCCAGATGGCCAATTGGGAACGGCGGACGATGTGCTGCGCGAGGGTAACCCGGCCGAACCCGTCAGCACCCAAGGCGCCATTCTGACGGGCCATGCGTTCCTCGACGACATCGCTCATGCGGCAGTTCCCATCCTTGACGCGTTGGGAGCCCTGCAGGCCGATACCGACTCAGGCATAGGGTATTTCAATGCCGATGGTACGGCCGGCGGCTTCAACACCCGCGGCGGCCAATTAGCTTACGACAACGAAATGCTTGACGCTCATTATGTGGCAGGCGACGGCAGAGCCAATGAAAACATTGCACTGACCGCTGTCCATCACGTTTTCCATTCGGAGCACAATCGCCTCATCGACCAAACCAAGGAGATCGCGCTTGCGTCTGGTGATCTCGATTTCCTCAACGACTGGCTACTCGTCGATGTTGCCGCCATGCCGGCAACGCCCGAGGAACTGGCTGCGCTAGTCTGGGACGGCGAGCGCCTGTTCCAGGCTGGACGCTTCACCAACGAAATGGAATACCAGCATCTGGTCTTCGAGGAATTCGGCCGCATGATGCAGCCGGATATCGATGCCTTCGTGTTCGAACCTTCAGCCGATATCAATCCGAGCATCGCGGCCGAATTTGCGCACGTTGTCTACCGGTTCGGCCATTCGATGCTGCGCGAGGATATAGCCCGCATTTCCCTCGATGAGAATGGCGATCCCGTCGTGGACGATCTCGCGCTCTTCGATGGCTTCCTCAATCCGGTTGCCTTTGCCAATGCAGGCGATGCCGACACGGCCGCCGGAGCGATTATCCGCGGCATGACCCGGCAGACGGGCAATGAGATCGATGAATTCGTGACCGACGTGCTGCGCAACCAATTGCTCGGCGTACCGCTCGATCTTGCCACGATCAACATCGCCCGCGGACGCGATGTGGGAACCCCGCCACTGAATGCAGCGCGCCAGAAATTTTATGATGGAACAGGCGATACGCTGCTCAAGCCCTATCAGAGTTGGGCGGACTTTGCGCTGAACCTCAAGAATCCCGCATCGATCATCAACTTCATTGCGGCCTATGGCACACATGACAGCATCACCCAGGCCTTGACGGTCGAGGCCAAGCGGTCAGCTGCAACGCTCCTCGTGCTTGGGGGCGTTGGCGCTCCAGCCGATCGTCTCGACTTCCTCAATGCTTCGGGAAGTTACGCGGGCGGCGTCCTCGGCGGCCTCAACAATGTCGACTTCTGGATAGGCGGTCTTGCCGAGAAGAAGATGTCGTTCGGCGGCATGCTCGGCTCGACCTTCAGTTTTGTATTCCAGATGACGATGGAGAACCTGCAGGACGCCGACCGGTTCTATTATCTGTCGCGTACCCAGGGTCTCAATCTTCTCAACGAGCTTGAGAACAACACGTTTGCAGAGATCGTCATGCGCAATACCGATCTCGGTGAGCCGGGATCGACGGCACTCCCTGGAAACGTGTTCTCGGCGTTCCAGATGCCGACGCTCGAAATGGACATCAGCAAGCAGCTAGGCGCTGACCCGGTCCAGGACGATCCCACCCTGCAGGCGTTCTCGCGGCTGGTGGAGCGTCGCGACGCCAATGGCAACCTGATCAACGACACGGTGACGGATGCAAGCTATATCCGCGTCAACAGCAACGAGCATTTTACCATCGGCGGCACCGAAAACGACGACACGATCATTTCAGGCGGCGGCGACGATGCCATATGGGGACGGGGCGGCAATGACCGGATCGAGGCGGGCTACGGTGTCGACAAGGTTTTTGGCGGTGATGGCGATGACATCATCACCAACGCCGGCACCGATATCGGCGAAGCCGATTTCCTACATGGCAATGCGGGCAATGACGTCATCCATGGCGGTTCCGGCCTGTCGCTGATCTTCGGCAACGAGGGCAACGACTTCATCATCACCGGTCCCGACGGCAAGGAGGCGTTCGGCGGTACTGGCAACGACTTCATCCTCGGCGGTACCGGCGGCGACTTCCTTCTGGGCAATGAGGGCGATGACTGGCTGGAAGGCGGCCAACGCTTCGATACGCTTGCGGGCGAAAACTCGGAACTGTTTTTCAACTCCTCCATCATTGGTCACGATGTCCTCAACGGCGGCAGCGGCGACACCGACTACGATGGTGAATCCGGCGATGACATCATGTTCCAGAGCGAGGGTATCCAGCGTAGCAACGGCATGGCCGGTTTTGACTGGGCCATTCACAAGGGCGATGTCAACGCGGCAAATTCCGATCTCGGCATACCGCTCTTTGCAACCCAGGAAGCCTTCATTCTCCGCGATCGCTTCGATCTGGTCGAGGGCTTGTCAGGCTGGATACATGACGACACCCTCACGGGTCGTCGCGAAGCTGTGAACACACGTGCCGAAGCCACTGGCACCGCGGCAATCCCCGGCCCGGACTCCGCGCTCGACTCCTATTCCAATGCACTTCTTGAAAAGAACGTGGATCTCATCACAGGCCTTAGGGCTCTCGTGGCCCACATTGCGCGTACATCGCAAACCGGCAACAACGGTGTGGTCGAACAGGTTGTCATGGATACGGCCGACGCCTCCGACATCCTTCTTGGCGGCGGGGGCGACGACATCATCAAAGGTCTCGCCGGCAACGATGTGATCGACGGCGACAAATGGCTCAATGTGCGCATTCTGGTGACGCCGCTGCCGGGTCAGGCCTGGACAGCGTTCAGCGTCGACAGCATGACGGAACTTGCCCCGCGCATGCTTTCGGGAGAAATCAAGCCGGGACAATTGTCGATCGTCCGCGAAATACTGGACGGCAATGTCGCCGGTGATATCGACACGGCAGTTTATACCGACGTTCGCGCCAACTATGCGTTCGGGCTGAACAGTGATGCGAGCCTCTATATCGACCATAGCGGTTTTGTCGAGCCGCAGCAGGACGATGATGCAGGGGAGAACGAGGCCAATCCAAACCCCGTATCGGATGGTCGCGATACCGTGCGCGGTATCGAGAAGCTGCGCTTCACCGACGGCGTACTCAACGTAATCGAAGGTACGGCGGCATCGGAAACGCTGAATGGTACCGGCGACGACGATCTCATTGTGGGCAAGGGCGGCAACGACATACTCAACGGTCTTGCCGGGAACGACATTCTGTTGGGAGGGACTGGTAACGATGCGCTGAACGGCGGCAGCGGCGACGACACCTATGCGTTCGGCCTTGGCGATGGCAGTGACACGATCACAGAAACCAGTGGTACCGACCGCATCTCTATCGCGGCTGGCGCGCTTACGGGCCTGGCCTTCAGCGAACTCACGTCACCCGCCAGCGCCAATGACAATCTCCTGATCCAGTTCAACGGCCAGCAAATTACGGTTGTCGATCATTTCGACCAATCGGGCGAGGCGGTGGAGTTCGTCAACTTCAATGGCGGTACCTATGAGGGTTATGCGCTCGATGGCGATTTCGCCATCAGCATCGACGACATCGGAACCCGCACCGCAGCAGCAGGGGTGAATACGGTGCTTGCCGGAACGTCCGGCGGCGATGACCTCGTGGGCAATGACGGCAACGACCTGCTGTTTGGCAATGCCGGCGATGACGATCTTGACGGCGGTGCCGGGGACGACCTTCTCGTCGGTGGGTCGGGCAATGACGAATTGATCGGCGGTCTTGGAGCCGACACGATGGTCGGGGGTACCAACAATGATGTTTACCAGGTCGATGACGCCGGAGACGTCGTCATCGAAGCGTTGAACGAAGGAACCGATACGGTTGAAACTACACTTGCCGCCTACATCCTCGGCGCAAATGTCGAGAATCTAACCTTCACCGGCGCTGGCGCCTTTGCCGGCACGGGCAATCAGCTCGCCAATCGTATCGAAGGCGGTGACGGAATCGATACCCTGATAGGCCTCGATGGCAACGACACCTATATCGTGACGGCCGGCGACGTGATCGTAGAAACTGCGACGGGCGGCACGGATACCGTGCAGACCGACCAGACCTACCAGCTCGGTGCATTTGTGGAAAACCTTACCCTTGGCGGCAATGGCGACATTAACGGCACCGGCAATTCGGAAGCCAATGTCATCAACGGCAATGGCGGCGACAATCAGCTCTTCGGCGCGGGCGGCAACGACACGATCAATGGCGGTGGCGGCAATGATTTCATCGATGGCGGCACGGGAAATGATACGATCAATGCCGGAACCGGCGATAACGTCATCATCGGCGGCGACGGCAACGATATCATAAACCTCACCACTTCGAACGGCACCGACGATATTATCCGCTATACGGCCAGCAACTTCGGCGCCGATATTATCAATGGCTTCGATGCCAATGCAGCGCAGGGTCAGGATCGTATCGATCTCAGCGCTTTCGGCCTGTCCGCATCCGACATCGGAACGACGAGCGCATCCCGCATTCAGATCGAGGATATCGAAGACGGTGCAGTCGACGATACGCTGATCACGATCCGTGATGCGGGGAGTAACGTCATCGGCTCGATCAGGCTGGAGGAGGTCGACAACAGCACCGTTACCGCCGCCGACTTCATCTTTACGACCCCGTCAACTCCGGTGACAGGCAATGATTTCGGCACAACAATCACGGGGACCAACGGTAACAATACGCTCGACGGCAATCTCGGCAATGACATCATCAACGCGCTCGGCGGCGACGACATCATTATCTGGAATGCCAATGCCTCGGGAGCCACCGATGGACGGGATATTGTCAATGGCGGCACCGAAGGGACAGCCGGCGATACATTCGTGATCAACGGCAATGCCTCGGCCGAGACATACCGGATCTATACGCTCGCTGCATGGGATGCGGTTCCCGGAAATAACCTTTCCAGCTTCAATGGGCGCACGCCAGAAATAGTCATAACGCGCAATGGAACCGGCTTTGCCAATGTCATTGCCGAGCTGACGGATATCGAGGAAATCCGCATCAACGGTGTTGATCCGGCAGCCTCAGGTACGGCCGGTGGAGACACCATCGAAATCATCGGGGATTTCTCCGCTACGAGCCTCCGTCCCAATACGATCACGATCGAGGGTACGATCGGGGACGACATGGTCGATATCACCTCGCTCGGGTCTGCACATCGCATTGTCTTCCGGTCGAATGGTGGCAATGACACGATCGTGGGTTCACTCCGTCCGCAGGATGTGATCGCACTCCCAGCTGGAACGACGATCGCAGATTATGAAGTTTCGATCAGCGAAACAGGGCAGACCACGCTTGTCGGCGATGATTACAGCATCACTTTCACAGCGCTTGAGGGCATGCCGCAGTTTGCCGATGAGGGCTATGATCCGGACGGCGATGACGACGACTATCCGCATCTTCCCGGCGATGACGATGACGACGACGATAGCGACGGTGACGATGATGATGACGATGTCGATGCCCCAGGCGAATCGACTGGCCAGCACACGGGTGTCGGTACTGCCGGCGACGATGTTCTCGTCGGAACTGCCAATGACGATACGATCCTCGGCCTTGCCGGCAATGACAGTGCTCTTGGCGGTTCCGGCCGGGACATTATACGCGGCGCGGATGGCGACGATTATCTTAGCGGCGAAGGTGGCCGGGACATGCTGTTCGGAGGCGCGGGGAGCGACGATCTCTTTGGCGGCGGCGACGACGATATGCTCTACGGAGACGCGGGGGCCGACCGGCTCTTCGGTGGCGATGGTCGCGACATCATTGATGGCGGGGCAGGCGACGATATCGCTCATGGCGGCGCGGGAAACGACCATTTCGTAGCGTCCGCCAATGACGGCAACGATGTCTACTACGGCAATGAATCGTCCGCCTGCTCCGTTGGCAGCGACACGTTGGATATGGCGGCAATTACCGCAAATATCGATGTCGATCTCGGCTCAGGTTTCATGGGCCGGGGTAGCGCAACGAGCAGCCTTACCGGCAGCGACACGCTCTGGGGCATCGAGAACGTCATCACCGGTAGCGGCAATGACACGATAGTTGCAAGCGCTGCCGTCAACATCATCGATGGGGGCGCGGGCAACGATACGTTCCGCTTCCTTTCCGCCGACGATGCCGACGGCGATACCATCCATGGCTTCCAGCCCGGCGACAAAATCGACCTCAGCGGCATTGATGCCAAGGGTTCCATTGCCGGTAATCAGGCCTTCACGTTGGTCACGGGATCGGGGTTCAACGCCGAGGGTGCGCTGAAGGTTACCCATGAAGTGCGCGGCGACGGCGACTACACCGTGGTTCACGGCAATCAGGATGGTGGAAGCGGCGCGGAGTTCAAGATCAGCATCAAGGGAACACACACGCTGACTGCATCGGACTTCGAACTGTAATTGCTTGATGGCGGGCCATGCCGGCCCGCCAGCCCTCCATAAGAAATCGCAAAGATCGGGGATCAGTAATGGCCAAGAGCAACAACCGGACCGCCAAAAACAGCGACGCAACCCAACAATTTGTCAAAGGCCTGCGCAGCGTATTTTTCTTCGTTTTCTCGCTGTCAGGCGTCATCAACATCCTTGCTCTGACCGGCTCGTTCTACATGCTGCAGATCTATGATCGGGCATTGACCAGCGGAAGCATACCGACACTCGTCGCCCTCTCGCTCCTGGCAATTGGACTCTATCTGTTCCAAGGCCTGTTCGATGCCATTCGCTCCCAGATCCTCGTCCGGGTGGGAGCGCGGCTTGACAAGAAGCTTGCTCCCCTTGCTCATCAGGTTGCAATCGACATGCCGCGCTTCGGCTTTTCGACCGCGGAAGCACTCGAGCGTGGCCGTGACGTAGACACGGTCCGCGGCTTTTTGGGAAGCCAGGGACCAATTGCGCTGTTCGATCTGCCGTGGATGCCGCTCTACCTCGTATTCGTCTACCTCCTGCATCCGATGCTTGGCGCCTTGACCCTGGGAGGGGCATTCATCCTTGTCTGCCTGACTGTCGCCACCGAACTCATGACGCGCCGGCTGGCAGGCGCCTCGCACCAGTCCGCGATTGCCCGCAATGCTATCGCCGACTCCAATGCCCGCAACGCCGATATCCTGTGTGCAATGGGTTTTGCCCACCGCGCCATCGATCGCTTCACCGAGGCCAATGCGCAACATTTGCAGCTTCAGACCCGCACAAATGACATCAGCGGCACCTTCTGCGCGATCTCCCGCGTGCTGCGGATGATCCTGCAATCGGCCATTCTCGGCCTCGGTGCCTATCTCACGATCCAGGGCGAACTCTCGTCCGGCGCCATTATCGCGGCGTCGGTAGCGTCGGCGCGGGCGATGGCCCCGGTTGACCTCGCCATATCCAACTGGAAAGGCGTCGTTGCTGCCCGTGGCGCATGGCAGCGCATCAGGGAAACGGTCATCGCGCTCAGCAATGCCGACCTCCCGATGGACCTTCCGACCCCGTGCATGAGCCTCAAGGTAGAAAAGATTACCGTTGCCGCTCCCGGGACGGGTCGCGTTCTCCTGAGCGACGTCAGCTTTGAGATCAAGGCCGGCGACGCACTCGGTATCATAGGCCCGAGCGGCGGCGGCAAGACCACGCTGATCCGGGCCCTGACCGGCATCTGGCCCGTGCTTCGCGGCAGTGTGCGGCTTGACGATGCTGAACTCACCCAATGGCGCAGCGATGTCATTGGCGACCACATCGGCTATCTGCCCCAGGATGTGGGATTGCTCGATGGTACGATCGAGGAAAATATCTGCCGGCTTGCGCCGCAGCCCGATCCGCGCGCTATCGTCGAAGCGGCGCGCAATGCCGGGATTCACGAGATGATCGTGCGTATGCCTGACGGCTACCACACGCAACTGGGTCCGCAGGGCACGGCTCTTTCGGCCGGACAGCGGCAGCGCATCGGCCTTGCCCGATCACTTTACGGCAATCCATTCGTTGTGCTGCTCGACGAACCCAATTCCAATCTCGATGCGGAAGGGGAAGCGGCGCTGACGCGCGCCATCCAGGACATCCGTGCCCGTGGCGGCATCGCAATCGTAATCGCTCATCGGCCGAGCGCTCTTGCTGCGGTCAATCTCGTTGCCGTCGTTCAGGCCGGCAAACTGACGGCATTTGGCGAGAGAAACGAAATACTTGGAGCCCCGGCTCAACCAGTCGAAAAGCGACCGGTCCGCGCCGAGCAAGCGGATAGGGTACCGGCATGATCATCGACGTCAAATCAACCAAGGTCGATGGTGTGGAGGCCGATCCGCAGGCCCGTTATCTCCTTTCAGAGAAAAAGCGATCCTCCTTGCCGCGTTATTTCATCATCGTGTTGACCGGCATAATGCTGTATCTGAAAAGCTTCTGGCCGGATGATCAGAAAACGGCGGCAAGCGAGGAAAGCGAACCTGAAGCCGACGTGCAGGATGCGACCCCGCCCGTTCTGAAGCTCGTCGGAAACTATGATACCTGGGCGGATGATGTGTCCGACGTGGCCGGTTTGGCAGTACGCGACCGCGACGCGCCAATCCTGACCCCGACGCGGAACTCCAGCTTCGACGTCGGTGTCGTGTCGAACTCCGTCGCGGCAACAATGGTCGCGTCGCCACAAAAGATGGATTTTTCGATCGAGGACTTCGTTCGGGGCTTTGGATCCGTTTCCCTGTCGCTGCGCGCAGCCAACGACAACCCGCCGGATTTTGCGGCCCGGTCGCCGGCGGCGGGTGCAGTTGGCGGGGCTGACGAGTGGGGTCAGAACAATGGCCCGGTTGCGTTTGAGCAGGACCAAGATCCTGACGAGGATGGCGAACCCACGCCGGAAAAGCCGCACCAGAACCGTGCGCCGCGAACCGCAGGTCCGGTCCAGCTTCACGACGTTGTCGGCTGCGGTTTGGCCTATATCACCCTGGCAGATCTGCTGCGCAACACGACCGATCCCGACGGTGATTCTCTCTCGATACGCAATGTCAGCACGTCATCCGGCACCATCACGCATTCGTCGGGCGGATGGATGTTCGAGGCGATGGAGCTTGGGCCCGTCACGATCAGCTACCAGATCACCGATGGCGCGCTTAACATCTGGCAGACCGCATATTTCGCCGTGGTGGCCGAACCTTTAGCCGGCACCGGCGGTGTTTTTGTCGGCACCGATTTGGCCGACGACATCAGCGGCACGAGCGGCGACGATATAATCGACGCGCGCGCGGGCAAGGACAGCATTTTTGCCAGCGATGGCGATGACAATGTCGTGGGCGGTTCCGGCGACGACACGATCTACGGAGGAGCCGGCAACGATATTCTCTTTGGTGGAAGCGGCAATGACTGGATCTCGGGCGGTGCGGGCAAAGATCGCGTGTTTGCCGGCTCCGGCAACGACATCGCGTTCGGCGACGATGGCGACGATTGGATTTCCGGCGGCGAAGGCAGTGATCTGATCTTCGGCGGCAGCGGCAATGACTGCTTGCTGGGCGATTTCGGCGACGACGTTCTGGACGGAGGCGGCGGCGACGACAGCGTTTTCGGGGATGATGGAAACGACCGTCTTCTCGGCGCAAGCGGCGCAGACAAACTCGATGGCGGCGGCGGGAATGATTTTCTCTCGGGCGGAGAAGGTTCGGACACGGTGGCTGGCGGCCAGGGTAATGATGTGGTTGCGGGCGACATGGATGCCGTTGCCGATAACTACTCCGGCGATGCCGGGTTCGATACGATCGACTATTCTTCCGCGCGGCGCGATATTGCCCTCGATGCCACGACCAGGTGCGCTACGGGCGTCGAGATCGGGGAGGATACGATCTCGGGTTTCGAGATATACAGAACCGGAGCTGGTGACGACACAGTCATAGGCAGCCTCCTCGACGACGCGATTTTCACGAACGAAGGCGACGACACCATAGTGGATGGCGGCGGTTGCGATACAATCGACGCGGGAAGCGGCAATGATACCATCCTTGCTGCAGCCGACGGCGCCAACGACAGGTTTATCGGTTCGGCGGGCGTCGATACTATCAGCTATGCCCAGTCGGGAGCCGGGGTCGTCATAGACATGGACAATGGCACCGCGACCGGCGTCATGGTCGGTTCCGACATTATTGACGGCTTTGAACGCGTCATTGGCGGCGAGGGCAACGATCACCTGGTCGCCGCGAGCGACACGGTTTCGCTTACCGGCGGAAATGGCGATGACATCTTCGAGTTCAAAGCAAAAGGTGACGGCGCAGCCATCATCCACGAGATACTGGACTTCATGGTCGGCGACCGTATTCGCATCTCGCAATACGACATCTTCAATGAAGTGATGGACGCAATAGAAGACCGCTTCGAAAACATTTACGGCGAAACAGAACGACCTGATCTTCCGATACGTATCAGCCATGCACAGACCGAGAATATGAACCGTACTTTGATCGAAGCGGATCTGGATGGCGACGGCTATCAGGATCTGACTATCAGCCTCGACGGCCATCACATGTTGATGTTCGTCGAGAACGTTTGAACGCAATTCTAGAACGGGGGAACGAGAACCATGAAAAATCGGCAAGCCTTGCGAAACAGCGTTGCGGCAATAGCCGTAGCCGACGACGAACATTTCCGGCTGCGTGCCCGGATCATTTGCGGCCTGGCGTTTGGATTCCTGCTGCTGGCCGGCGCCGGCGGATGGGCAGCCACCGCGCAGCTTACCGGCGCAGTCATCGCGTCAGGTTCCGTGAAGGTAGACCGTAACCTCAAGGCCATTCAGCACCGGGATGGCGGCATTGTTTCGGAAATAGCAGTGCGCGAGGGCGATTTCGTTCAAAAGGGCCAGGTCATGCTGCGGCTCGACGATGCCCAAACGCGCGCTGAACTTGCGATCATCCGCTCGCAGCTGGTCGAATTGACGGTAAGGAAAGCCCGCCTCGTTTCCGAGCGCGATGATCTTGATCATCTCATATTGCCGGAACGGACGCTTGGCAGCGATCAGCATTCCACAATGACGCTGGCCGGCGAAGAACGCCTTCTGCGCGGCAATCGCGGGCACCGCAACAGCCAGAAAAGGCAACTTGATCTTGGCATTGCCCAGCTAGGCGAAGAGATCAAAGGGCTTGAAGCACAGCGCGCCGCGAAGAACGAAGAGATTCGTCTCGTCGAACTCGAACATGGAAAGATCAAGGGACTTGCCGACAAGAAGCTGATCGAAGGCAACCGAATCTATGTGATCGAACGCGAGTTGGCGAGCCTTCGCGCCACCCGCGCTGAAGCGGAAGCCGGCATTGCCAGGGCAAGGTCGCGCTGCAGCGAATTGCAATTGCAGATACTTTCCGTCGACGAGACAGCCCGAAACGAGGCTCAGCGCGAACTGACGACCATCGAACCGAAGATCGCCGAACTCAACGAACGCCGTGTTGCCGTCGAAGACCGGCTGTCCCGCACCGATATTCGCGCGCCGCTCGCGGGCACGATCAACGAGCTTGCCGTGCATACGATCGGAGGCGTGGTGACACCGGCCGCTCAATTGATCACGCTCGTTCCCGACAATGCGAAGCTTAAGATCGTCGCGCGCATCCAACCGACCGATATCGACCAGGTGTCGACAGGACAGAAAGCCAAGCTTCGCTTTTCCGCATTCAATCAACGGACCACGCCCGAAGTCTCGGGCACGGTCGCTTTTGTTTCGCCTTCCACCTCGACCGATACGACCACCGGTCAGGTCTACTACCTGGCCGAGATCGAAGTGAGCGAGGAGGAAATGGAAGGGTTGGCGGGAAATGAACTGAAGCCGGGAATGCCTGTCGAGGCGTTCATATCAACCGAGAACCGCACCGCTCTGTCGTTCCTGTCGAAGCCCCTTATGGACCAGTTTCGACGCGCATTCCGGGAGGAGTGAAACAGCCCTTCCAGTCAGAAACAATTCGGTTAGTTGAGGAGTTGCCGGGTCTGGCTCCCCGCAGAGCCAGGCAGGCGTTTCTGCGCCGCAAGCACGACTTCCAGCCGGTTGCGCGCATGCAGCTTCTGCATGAGGATGGTCATGTAGTGCTTGACGGTCTTTACGCTGATGTCGAGTTGCTCGCCAATTTCCTTGTTGGTCCGTCCTTCGAGAAGCAGGTTTACGATTTGCTCTTCGCGAACGCTCAAGCGTATGGCCTCGCTCTTGTTCTTTTGCATCGAGACGCGGCGGAGCGCGAGGATCACCTGCGCTGCAAGGCTTTGCGTGATGTAGGTTTCGCCGCCAAGAACGGCCCGGACCGCCTGACGAAGGTCATCGGCGCTGCTGCCCTTCAGCACGTAGCCGCTGGCGCCGGCTTCGAAGGCCTCTACCGCGCTGTCGACACCGACGGCGGAGGTGAAAGCCACGATCTTCGTTTCCGGCATAGTTTGTGAAATGGATGTCATCGCCTCGAGCGTATCACCCGGCATATTCAGGTCGACGATAAGGACATTCGGCTTCAAGCGATTGGTAATATCGAGGGCATCCGCCGCTGTGCCGCCTTTCCCAACAACGTGATAGGCGTTGTCGCTCGCAAAGATACTGGCGATACCTTCTAGAAGAATGGGATGATCGTCGACAAATGCGATCGAAAATTTGGACATTTCGCCCCCGGGCCATTCCGATCTATTCGATCGGTGGTTTGTTTTTATTATCAGGAGCTTTGCATGGTCGTAGCCGAGATCCAATTACGGAATTCGATGTAAACTCGATCGGCAGCGTCTACGGAAATTGAAGTCCGGCCGTAGACGACACATCAAGGGACGGTGGATATCGGTGTCAGGTCACAAGTTCCAAAAGAACTTCATAAGCCGCGTCGATATCGGATTGTATAGCCAGTTTGACTCGATCCCCGTCATGGGCGCTCAGGGCAGCGAACATCGCCCGGTGATGTTCATTGGCCTTGGTGTAGTTGCCGGAATCGTGCAGCATGTTGAAGTATGGACTCACCTGCAACCACAGATTCTCGATGATGTTGAGGATGCTTTCGGAGCCGGCAGCGCGGTAAATGGAAAAATGGAAGGCATAATTCGCGCGTAGATAGGATTTTATGTTTCCAGACGCATTCCCTGCCTCAAGCGACTCCAGCACGACCCGCAGAGCATCTAGTTCTTCCTGCTGTATGCGTTCGGCAGCCCATTTTCCCGCCAAGGCTTCAATCTCAATGCGCACATTCCGCAGATCTGTCAGCTTTGCGCGGCTCAAGCGCGGTATGCCGATCGATCGGCCCGAAACGACGGTCAAGGCGTTGGCAGCCGTCAACCGCCTTAAAGCCTCGCGTACGGGCATGGCGCTCACGCCGAAAGCATCCGCGAGGCTCTGCACCGGAACCATCTCGCCCGGCACAATGCCACCCTCCAGGATGAGCCCTGTGACTTGACGATATACGCGGTCCTGCAAGGTCTCCCTTGAAAGCGGGACTATCTCAACTCCTGGCCGTTTAAAACCAGCCTCAGCCATTTGCTATGCCTTCTGTGTCGGGGCGGTTGTCCCCGTGTTGTCTGCTCGCAATGCAACCTCTGCAGGAGCGCGTCAAGCTATGTCTGTTTATCACACGCATCGGCTTTTGTTATATCAATTTATCATTGATCTTTGATCAAATGGTGATACGGTCCTTGCAGCGGAACGGCAAGACGTTTGAGGAAGCGTCTTGGGAGGTGTTTCGCACAAAGGGGAGGAGTTAAACGATGGATGTCATATCGAGAATCCAGCGCCTTGTCGTATGCGCTGGGATTGCCGCCGGAGCTACACTGGCCGGTGGGCATGCGGACGCCGCTGAAAAGCATAAAATCTTCCTGAGCATGAGCTTTATCGGCAATGACTGGCAGGCGGAAGCCGCCAACATGGTCAAGGCCATGGCAGCCCATAAGAGTCTCGCCGACAAGGTCGACCTGCAAGTTCAGGTGGCCGGGCCTAATGCTCAACGCCAGATTCAGCAAATCAACGCGATGGTGCAGGCAGGCGCCGAGGCAATCGTTGTGTTCCCGATTTCTCCGACTGCACTCAACCAGGTCGTCAAGAATGCTTGCGACAAGGGCGTAAAGGTATTTGCCTATGACGGCGAAATCACCGAGCCATGCGCTTATAATATAGCGATCGATCAGGAAGAGGCTGGCCGCGTGACGGCGGAATGGCTGGTGAAGAAGCTCAACGGCAAGGGCAACATTATTGCGATTACGGGCGTGCCCGGCACCTCCGTCGATAATCTGCGCACCAAGGCGGCAAAGGAAGTTTTCGCCAAATATCCAGATATCAAGATCGTCGGTGAAGCCGTCGGCATGTGGAGTCAGGCGGTTGCCCGTACGGAACTGTCCAAGATTTTGGCAACGCGCAACTGGGACGAGATCAACGGGCTCTGGATGCAGGTGGGTTGCTTCACGGCAAACTCCATGCAGCTTGAAGCCGGCAAGAAGCCGGAACAGTTGCTCCCATGCGCAGGCGAGGGATCGAATGGCGGGCGTATACAGATGCTTCCCGCCGGCACTGAAGTCGAAGGGGCCACTTCGCCCTATGCACCGCTCGGTGCCCCACGCATCTCCTATGCCTCGCCGCCCTATTCCGGTGCCCTGGCCCTGAAGCTCGCTGTTGAGGCGATCGAAGGCAAGGATGTGCCGAAAAAGACGGTACTGCCACTGCCTTTGGTAACGAACGAAACGATCAAGCTGTGCCAGGAAGGCACCTGGCAGGAAATGAAGGAGGGCTGCAATGCCTTCAAGCCCGCGATCGTCTCGAATCCCGGTTGGTTCGCCTCGATCTTTTCTGACCAGACACCAGAAATTGGTCTGAATGCGGCACTCGTAGGCCAACCCGAAAACTAGAGGACAGAGCGTGGAGCGGATTGGCCGCTCCACGCTTGCCCGCCCAATTTTCATAATACAGGCAGGACCCTCCGGGATGAAATCAGCAATTGAACAAGCCGCGATAGAAGTGGCGGACCTTCGCAAGGCATTCGGTGCGACGGTTGCGGTGAACGGCGTGTCATTCGCGATCGCTCCCGGAAGCACCCACGCGCTGCTTGGCGAAAATGGCGCTGGCAAGTCGACGATCGTTAAGCTCCTGTCCGGCCTCCTGCGCCCGGATGAGGGTCAGATATCGGTATTCGGAGAGAAGGTGACATTGAAGGCGCCGCGTTATGCCCATGCACGTGGCGTGCAAACCGCGTTCCAGGAGATGACTCTGGCCCGCGACCTCACTGTCCTTGATAACCTGCTTATGCCCTATGCGCCGATGGGGGTTACAGGCATGATCCGCCGCGCCTCGGCGCGACGCGCCATTGTCGAGCATTTGAAGGAACTCGACTTTTCGGTGGATCTCGATGCCGAAGTCGGGACACTGGATTTGGCCGTCCAGCAGAAAATCGAGATCGCGCGCGCCATCTATCGCAAGCCCCGCATCCTCCTCCTCGATGAGCCGACATCGACTCTCGCCGGCGGTGACGTCGAGTGGCTTGGTCGCATCATTGCCAAGTTGAAGTCGGCAGGAACGACCATCGTTTTCATCACACACCGCATGCGTGAGGTCCGCGCATTCTGCGACACGCTGACAATATTGCGCAACGGCCAGCATATAACGACTTGTTCGGTGGAATCCATTACCGATGCGCAGGTCATAGAGAGCATCGTTGGCCGCAGCATCGCGCAGACTTTCCCCGAACGACCGAAAAATGACTCTGCTTTTGGCGCACCGGTACTCGGGGTGCGTAATCTCGTTGCAGGTAAAAAACTGCAAGATGCCAGCTTTGATTTGCGAAAGGGCGAGATTCTCGGCGTCGCCGGGTTGCAGGGCATGGGTCAGCTCGACCTTTTTCTGGCCTGTTTCGGGATGACCGAGGTCGTGCGTGGCGACATCCTCGTCGATGGCCGCAAGGTCCGGTTTGGCTCGCCGGCGGACGCCCTGAAACCCAACATTGCCATCGGGCTTGTCCCCGAAGATCGCAAGACCGAAGGCCTGTTTCTGAAGCTCAACGGCACCGTCAATGCGTCCCTTCCGGTAATCCAGCGCTTTTCACGATTCGGCTTGATTCAAACCGGGCTTGAGCAAGAGGCGGTCCGCACCGCCTTCGGCACAGTCGAAGTGGACGAACGCGCTCTTTGGACGAGGGCGGGGTCCTTTTCCGGGGGCAATCAACAAAAGATAGCGATTGCCAAGTGGCTCGTGGCGCAGAGCCGCATCCTGCTTTTGTTCGATCCGACCCGTGGCATCGATGTCGGCACGAAACATGAGCTTTATGTGATGATGCGAAATTTTACCGATTCCGGCGGTTCCGTCCTGCTGCACTCGACCGAAATCCCGGAACTCGTGCATTTATGCGACCGCGTCCTTGTTCTCTACGATGGTCGCGTTGCGGCGTTCCTGACGCGTGACCAGTTGACGGAAACCTCGATCATGCGCCCGGCTCTCGGTCACGAAACACCGACGCAGGAGGCTGCCGAATGACGATGACCAGTATGGCAGCTCCCAAACGCGACAGGCTCCGGTTTCTTGCCATGTCACCGGAGCGTCGCAGTGTAATCATTGCGATCGTGGTATTTCTTGGTCTGCTTGGCATCGTCGATCTCGTCAGCACGGGGCCACTCAGCTACTTCGATATTTCATTCCTTTCGAGCGGTGGTGCGACTTCGGCCCTCGCCGCCATCGGCCAGACCATCGTTGTATTGTCCGGCGGGTTCGATCTTTCGGCCGGCGCGGTCATATCGCTGGTCAACGTCGTTCTTGCGCAGAGCATGGATCCGGCGGCCGCTGAGACGAGCGTGTTCTATTGGACATGCGTCGGAATCGGTGTCGGAATGTTGACCGGCGCGTTCAACGGCATTTTTATTGCTTTTTTCCGACTGCAACCCATCGTCGTCACCCTGTCCACCATGTTCATCATCCAGGGTCTGACTTTGCTCGTCATGGACAAGCCAGGCGGCTTCGTCGCTCCCGATCTCGGTACGTTTTATCTCGGCGATGCCGTTACCGGATGGCTCCCCATGCCGCTCGTGGTGATCGGCATCGTTCTTCTCGCCTGGCTCTGGTTGAAGAATACGCGCCTCGGCACAGCTATTTATGCCGTCGGTAGTGATCCGGACGCGGCCGCGGCCATCGGCATCCGCGTCAAGCTGACGAAATTCCTGGTCTATGTCATCGCCGGCGGCTGCTATGGCCTTGCGGGCGTCTTCATCAGCGCCCAGACGGGAAGTGCCGATCCGCTGGTTGGAAATCCACTACTGCTTTCGATGTTTGCGGCTGTGGTCGTTGGCGGAACGCGTCTCGGAGGCGGGCGAGGCGGCCCGCTGGGCACGGTGTTCGGGGCCTATATCCTGATGATGGTCGTGAATATCCTGCTGGTACTGAATGTATCCGCCTACTACTCAACCATTGCCGAGGGGACCATCCTCATCCTGGCGGTCCTCGCGGGATCCATCTCCTACAGTTCCACCCTTGCCAAGCAGATCCGCAGCGCGGGCGCCCAGTTTTCCGCCTGGCGAAACGGCTTGCTGCCATCGCAGCTCGACCGGACCGACCGGAGATTGAAGCTTGCCGGCCCAACGCGTTTCAAGCCGGTGTCGGCATCATTTCTGTCGCGCAACCGCGAGACCATCCGCTATGCGCTTCCTGCCTATGTTTGCCTTCTCCTCGTCGTCATCGTCACGCAGCTCTGGCTTGGCCGCGCCGTCCTGAATCCGACCTATTGGAACTCGCTGGCGGTTCTCTCCACCTTCCTTGCCATCCTGGCGCTTGGACAGGGAACGGTAATCCTCACCGGCGGCCTTGACCTTTCGGTGCCTTGGACGATCGGCATTTCGGGCATCCTGCTCGCCGGGATCGTCAATGGCTCCGACGCTGCCTTGACCTATGCCTTGCCTGCCGTCCTTTTGATCGCTGCAGCGATAGGCTTCATAAATGGCGTCGGTATCGTGATCCTTGGCATTTCGCCGATCGTGATGACGCTGGCGATGAACGGGATTCTGCAAGGTTTTGCGCTGGTCTATTCGCAAGGGACGCCAGCCGGCTTCTCCTCGCCCATGCTTCGCTGGTTCATGACCGGCAAGATATGGACTGTGACGCCCGTTGTCCCTTTCATGGTGCTGTTCGTCATAGTGTCGGTGCTCCTCCTCGGAAGAACCGCCTTCGGCCGCAGGGTCTACGGTATCGGCAATGGCCTGCGCGCCGCACAGCTTTCCGGGATCGCGGTCGGGCGCACACTCATTCTCGTCTATGTTCTTTCCGGTTTTTGCGCTGGTCTCGGCGGCATTTTGCTCACCGGCTTTTCCGGCCAGGCGAGCCTTGGCATGGGCGATGACTACCTGCTGCCGTCCATTGCGGTGGTGGTGGTCGGTGGCGCTTTGATAACCGGGGGGCGCGGGCATTATCTCGGCATGCTCGGAGGCGTACTCCTGCTTACGGCACTGCAGATGTTCCTCGCCGGAACAACGTTGCCTTACGCCACACGCGCGATCCTGTTTGGACTTGTCGTGCTTGGCGCGGTCATGGCGCTTCGCGAGAAGCGATCTTAAAAGGGGATGGATGATGAACAGGGTGGCTCCAGCATCGGCGGAAGAGTTCTTGGGCGGCGTGCGCGGACAGCGTGTACTGGTAACCGCAGGCGGTTCAGGCATCGGATTTGCTATCGCTTCAACGCTAACGGCGCTCGGCGCGCGCGTGGCAATCTGCGACATTTCACAGGGTTTGCTTGAAGAAGCGAGCGCTTCGATGAAGCCAGCCCTGGCAACCATCGCCGACGTTTCGAGCGAGGCAGATGTCGACCGCATGTTCGATGAAGTGTCGGCGTCTTTGGGCGGCCTCGACGCTCTGATCAACAATGCTGGAATTGCCGGACCGACCGGGGGCGTTGACGAGATCAGCACCGAAGACTGGCGGCGATGCATCGACATCTGCCTGACCGGACAGTTTCTCTGCGCCCGGCGTGCAACACCCCTGCTCAAAGCCGCCGGTGGCGGATCGATCGTCAACATGTCGTCAGCCGCAGGCCGCCACGGTTATGCGTTTCGCTCGCCCTATTCGGCGGCCAAGTTCGGCGTGGTCGGTTTTACCCAAAGCCTTGCCAAGGAACTCGGACCTCATGCGATCAGAGTGAATGCCATCCTGCCCGGTATCGTTGAGGGACCAAGGATTGAAAACGTCATCAGCAACCGTGCGAAACAGTTGGGCATATCTCACGACGAGATGACGGAACGCTACCTGCAGAACGTTTCGCTTCGCCGGATGGTCAGCCCCTATGACGTGGCGAATATGGTCGCATTTCTGCTTTCCAATGCCGGGGTCAATATTTCTGGCCAGTCGCTCGGCGTCGACGGCAATGTCGAGACCTTGTGAGGGAAAAAATGACGGAGAAAACAGCGATTATAGGTAGCGGCTTTATCGGCAGGGCCTGGGCGATAAGCTTCGCCAGGGCAGGCTATGAGGTCGCTCTTTGGGATCAGTCGTCCGAGGCCGTTGCCAAGGCCCGAGATTATGTTGCCGAGGTTCTCACCGACCTTGAGCGAAATGATCTTCTGAACGGGCATTCACCGGAAGCGGTCCTGGAAAGGATCACCCCCGAAGCAGATTTGGCAAAGGCCCTGGACGGTGCGATCCACATCCAGGAGAACACGCCCGAAGACCTCAAGATCAAGATCAAGGTTTTCTCCCAGCTCGACGAGGCGGCCAGTCCTTCTGCGGTGATCGCCAGTTCAACGTCGGCGCTGTTGCCGTCGAAATTTACCGAACATCTGGCCAACCGCCATCGCTGCCTGGTCGTCCATCCGATCAACCCACCCTACCTGATACCAGCGGCGGAGGTCGTGCCCGCACCATGGACATCGCCAGACGTGGTGGAGCGGACGCGTGCATTCCTGGTCGCGGCCGGTCATGCACCGCTTGTGATGAAACGCGAACTGGATGGGTTCATCATGAACAGAATGCAAGGCGCATTGCTCGAGGAAGCTTTTCGGCTTGTCGCTGATGGTTACGCCACTGTCGAGGACGTCGATATAGGCATCAGGGACGGTCTCGCCCTGCGCTGGTCGTTCATGGGGCCGTTCGAGACGATCGACTTGAATGCTCCCGGCGGGGTTCGCGACTATGTGGAGAGATATCAGATTATCTACGAGCGCTTGTTCCCGCAGATGCAGCGCCGCGTCGACTGGGCCGGCGACGTGCTGGAGACTGTGGAATCCGGCCGGCGCGAGAAGCTGCCCAAGGAAAAGTTGGTGGAACGCCAGGTCTGGCGTGACCGCCGCCTGATGGCACTCGCGGCACACAAGCAAAAATCAACGCAGGAGTTCGGACGATGAGCGAGACAGCGAGAGTGAGCGGAGGATCAACGATCAAGGGCAAGGTTATCATCACCTGTGCCATCACGGGTGCGATCCACACGCCGACGATGTCGCCTTATTTGCCGATCACGCCCGACGAAATCGCCAAGGAAGCGCTGACAGCAGCAGATGCCGGAGCTGCGATCCTGCATCTGCATGCGCGCGACCCTGAAACTGGCAAACCTGATCAAACGCCTGAAGCTTTCGCCAGGTTTCTGCCACGGATCAAGCAGAACACGAAGGCCGCGATAAACATCACGACGGGTGGCAGTCCCTATATGAAGGTCGAGGAGCGGGTCAAACCGGCAGCGACATTCAAGCCCGAGGTGGCTTCGCTCAACATGGGTTCTATCAATTTCGGACTTTATCACCTTGTCGACAAATACAAGGAATTCAAGTTCGACTGGGAAAAGCCGCATCTGGAAGCCACCCGTGACCTCGTTTTTCGCAACAGTTTCAAGGATATAGAGTACATTCTGGCAACCTGCTACGACAATGGCACGCGCTTTGAATTCGAGTGCTACGACATTGCGCATCTCTACAACCTCGCGCATTTCGCGGATCGCGGTCTCGTGAAGGCACCGTTCTTCGTGCAGTCGGTGTTCGGGCTGCTCGGCGCAATCGGAACGCATCCGGAAGACGTCGCTCACATGAAACGCACGGCAGATAGGCTCTTCGGCGATAGTTTCCGGTGGTCCGTTCTCGGCGCGGGCTCGAGCCAGTTGCGCATCGCCGCTCAGGCCGCGGCTCTTGGAGGCAACATCAGGGTTGGCCTTGAAGACAGCCTGTGGGCGGGGAAGGGTAAACTCGCCAAGTCGAATGCCGAACAGGTGTTGCTCGCACGGAAGATCATCGAAGGTCTCGGCATGGAGGTGGCAACGCCAGATGAGGCTCGCGAGATTCTTCAACTCAAGGGAGGCGACAAGGTCGCGTTCTAGGAGAGAGCCATGTTGCGCATCGAAGTTTTCAGCAGCGACCGGAATGAGCTCGGTGAGGGTCCTCTATGGGATGTCGAACAGCAACGGCTTTACTGGATCGACTCATACGCGCCGGCCGTTTATTCCTGCGATGCAAATGGCGGGGACCGCAAGACCTGGAAAATGCCGGAGCCCATTGGGTCGATGGCTTTGCGAGCCAAGGGCGGAGCGATCGTTTCGCTGAGAAACGGGTTTTATACGCTGGACTTCGCAACGGGAGCAGTGGAACTGCTCCACGAAACGCATCCGGGAGAACTTCGTCCGCGGCTGAATGACGGAAAAGTTGATCGCCAGGGCCGCTTCATAGCCGGCTCGATGGATTTCGAGGAACGGGATCCGGTCGGCACGCTTTATCGCCTTGACCCCGACCTTTCGCTTCACACCCTCGATACCGGCATCGTCTGTTCGAATGGCCCGTGCTTCAGTCCCGACGGCGCAACCCTCTATTTCGCCGACACCGGCACACGGAAGATCCATGCATATGCCTACGACACGGCGACCGGCACTGTAGGATCGCGCCGCATCTTCACGAGTTTCGAGGGTCTGCGCGGCTATCCGGATGGCGCGACGGTGGATGCCGAAGGGTATGTGTGGAGTGTCGAAGTATATTCCGGGCGCCTGATCCGCTTCGACCCGAATGGAGTTATCGATCGCATCGTTGGCCTTCCGGTCCAATCGACCACAAGCATCACGTTCGGCGGGCCGGAACTTGACATTGCGTTCGTAACGTCGATGGCCCGGCCATTCAACAACCAATACCATCGCGAGCGCGAAGCGGGCTGCATGTTTGCGGTTCATGGGCTGGGTGTCCGCGGGTTGCCGGAACCGCGTTTCAAAGGATAGGGGAGCGACATGAAAATAGAAGTGGTGGTAGACGTAAAGACAACGCTCGGCGAGGGCCCGCTATGGGACGTGGACCAGGAACGACTCTACTGGATCGACAGTTTCGACGGACGCGTTTTCCGGGCTACCGCCGACGGGCGTGAACTGCGCGCTTGGGATGTGCCGATGAAAATCGGCTCCATGGCGCTGCGCAAGGATGGAAACGGGGCAATCGTCTCACTCGCCCGGGGCTTTCATCTCCTCGACTTCAAGACAGGCGACGTAGACCTCATTCACGATCCTGAACCCGATAAGCACGAAAATCGCATCAATGACGGCAAGGTGGATAAGCAGGGCCGTTTCGTTGCGGGCTCGATGGACACGATGGAGAGCGGTCCCAATGGCGCGCTATACCGTGTCGATCCCGATTTGAGTGTTCATACCCTCGATGAGGGCATTATTGTCTCGAACGGTCCGTGCTGGAGCCCGGACGGAAGTACGTTCTATTTCGCGGATTCCTGGTCGGGCGAGATCTGGGCTTATGATTACGACCAGGCCAAAGGGAGTGTATCCAATCGCCGGACGTTCGTGAAACTCGACACATCGACGGGCGGCGCTGCCGACGGTTCCACGGTGGATGCCGAGGGATGCTTGTGGAACGCTCAAGTCTATGACGGGAAGGTGATCCGCTACAGGCCGGACGGATCGGTGGACCGGGTCATTGATATGCCAGTGAAAAAAGTGACCAGTGTCATGTTCGGCGGTCCGAACCTCGACATCCTTTATGTAACCTCCATGGCAAAGCCGCCGCTACCGCGCTTTCCGGGAGATGGGGTTCTACGTGGCAGCCTGTTTGCAATCACCGGGCTTGGCATCAGCGGCGTTCCTGAGATGCGATTTGCCGGCTAATATAAGACTCTCTCCGGTTCCTCTGGCTTCCGCTGCGACAGGCGTTCTCTTACAACGATGCGATTGTGAGGATCAACAACCGCAAACGGCGAAACAGCGCGGCGTCCGGATTTTCACGAAGCAGACGAGATCAGACCCAGCATCCGGCTGGGTCAAAGTTTCACGTTGCGCTATCCGTTAAAATGCCAATAAACAGCAGTTTGCAATAAATTGTTGACAATAAGCAATCTGCAATCTATCTCCTGTGAAAACAGGAATAGGCGGATGAATCAGAAAGCCTTCGAAATTCTCAGGTCTACGTCCCTTCCGGGACTGTTGGAACAGGAGATCGAACGATTCATTCTCGACGGCGAGGTAGCGCCTGGGGGTCATTTGAATGAAAAGGAGATCGCGTTCCGGTTCGGCATCAGCCGCGGACCAGTACGCGAAGCACTCCGATCGCTCGAGTCGTCAGGCCTCATCGAGCAGGTCCCCAACCGTGGCTTCTTCGTCCGCCGGCTCAGCGCAGCAGAAGCATCCGACGTTTATGACGTGCGCACGGTGCTCTTCGGCCTTGCCGGAAAGGTTCTGGCGGAACGCGCGACCGACGATGATATTGCAAGGCTGAGGCGCTTCGTCGAGGACATGGACGAAGCCATCGGCGCGGATGACCATGCCCGCTATATCTCGCTTAATTTCGCCCTGCATGAATTCATTGTCGTTCGATCAGGAAACGAAGTTCTGGCTCAGCAGTATCTGACGCTGGTCAAGCAGCTCAGGCTCCACCGGGCCCACAGCCTGATGCACGGCGACGCGATCCACGCTTCCAACCTGGAACATCACAGAATGGTCGATGCCATCGCCGCTCGCGACCCGGCGCAGGCCTTCAAAGCTCACGCCAACCACGTCGAGACGGCGAAGGGCCGGCTCATGTCCGCGACAAACCCTCTTGCATAGCACTGGAGATATGTGTGAATTCCTCACTCGACATTACGGCCCAGGCCATACGTCTCATAGAACGCACGACCTATGCGGATTTGCCGGAAGAGGCGCTCATTATTGGCCGGCGTTGCATGGTCGATACGGCGGGCCTGTATCTGGCCGGTAGCCGCGAGGCTTCGGTTGAAATCCTTATTGGCGATGCATTGGATCAGGCCGGGCGCGCGGACGCGCCCCTGCCGGGTGCCGGGACGAAGAAGGTTCCGGCCCCCCTTGCCGCTCGCGTATGGGGCACTGCCGGACACGCCCACGATTGGGATGATACGCAGGTTTCGCACGATCCGGCTCATGTCTACGGCCTGCTTACGCATCCGTCTGTTCCACCCCTCACCGCCGCGCTCATCATCGCAAGCCGCGAAGGGATAGTGGACGGGCGTGAATTGATGCTCGCTTTCCAGGTGGGTTTCGAAGTCGAATGCAAGATCGCGGAATGGATGAAACCACGCCACTATCGACGCGGCCACCACACGAGCGGCACCGTCGGCACCTTCGGGGCGACGGCGGCTGCAGCGAAACTTCTCGGATTGAAAGGCGACGCGCTCGCGCATGCGCTCGGATTGGCTGCAAGTTTTGCCGCTGGCATACGCGCCAACTTCGGCACCATGACGAAGCCGCTCCATGTCGGCCGAGCCTGCGAGAATGGCGTTACCGCAGCCCTGCTTGCCGCCCGTGGCTTTGAGGCGGACCCTTCAGTCCTGGACGGACAGTGGGGTTTCTTCTCGGTGATGGGCGAGGGTCTCGATCCGGACAAGGCAGCTGCGGGATTTGCCGCGCCCTTGACGATCATTGAGCCCGGCGTCAGCATAAAGCCGTACCCTTCGGGCATTCTCACGCATCAATCAATGGATGCGATGTTGAAGCTGGTGATCGACCATGACCTCAAGCCTGAAGAGGTAGAGCGCATCAGGTTCTTTGCCGGCAAAAACATCATCGAACCGATCCGCTATCCGATTGCGCAGAACCATCTTCAGGCAAAGTTCTCCATGCCCGCACTGCTCGCCATGATCATCCTGTGCCGGCGGGCAAGCCATCATGAATTCGAAGACAGCTTTGTTGCGGGCGAGGCTATGCAGGATCTTCAGGCACGAACCGACGTGATAAACGATCCGGCTATCGACGCGGCAGGATACGACCGCATACGGTCGCGCATCGAAGTAGTTACGAAGGACGGCCGGACATTGGTGCAGGAGGCGGACGAGCGCTATCGGGGCGGCCCGTCCAACCCGATCAGCGATGCCGGTCTGGACGACAAGTTTCGCATGTGCGCGGAGGGCGTCATTGATAGTGAAGCGCAGGAAGAATTGCTCGCGCTCGTGCGAAATATGGATGCCGGCGCCGACGTCGGTCGCTGCATGGAATTGATCAGCGGGGAAGGAAAAGCCCCGTGAACTGAGTTTGAGGAAGCCGTTCTGGAGAAACGGCAGCTAAATGGGAGAGAGAAATGACATTCATCAAGTCTATCGGCCAGGCAGTGCTTGGCCTTGCCACGCTAGCGATTGTTTCCGGCGCAAATGCCCAAGCTGAACCTCTGCCATACCCGAACAAGGTGGTGACGCTGGTGACGCACTCAAGTCCCGGCGGTGGCAGCGACGTGTTCCTGCGCGAAATGACCAAATATCTCGGCAAGTACATCGACGCCACATTCATCGTGGAAAATGTCCAGGGTGGCAGCGGCGCCAAGGCCATGGCTCGGGTTGCGAGCGGACCAGCTGACGGGAGCGTCTTCTATGCGACGACCCCGACTTATATCTACACATCCTTGATGAGCAAGCCGCAGAGCACTTACAAGGACATGGATCCGCTGGTTAACATCTTCGCCGACAGCGAAGTGATCTACACGCGTACGGATGGGCCCTACAAGTCGCTGAAGGATGTGATCGAGCATGCCAAGAAAGAACGCGGCCGGTGGGGCGCTGCCAATCCCGCATCCCTGGAACGGCAGGCGGCCGAGCAGCTAAAGCGCGCCGCAGGCGTGACACCTGCGATCGTCACCCATGAGGGCGGCGGCGACATGATGCTCAATGTTCTCAATGGCACGCTCGACATCGGCATTGGCGAGATCCAGGAGCTTCGATCGCAGCTCGATGCCGGCAAGATTACGCTGCTCGCTACATTCAATCCTGAACGCATCACCGAAAAGCCCGATGTGCCTACGGTAAAGGAATTGGGCTACGACGTCAGCCTGGTGAAATTTCGTGGCCTCGCTGGCCCCAAGGGCGTTCCGGATGCCACCAAGGCGGTCTGGGACGAGGCGATAAAGAACCTGCTGGCCGATCCGGAATACAAGAAAGCCTACACGGCCGAAGTGCTCGTTCCCCAGTTGATCGGAGAAAAGGACTATCCGGCATTCATCAACAATTTTGCCACGTCGACCGAGGAATTCCTGAAATCGACGGGTGCCATCAAGTGAGATTGATCGCGGGGGCTGGCGAAAAGGCTGGCCCCTCGTCGATCATCGTTAAGGGTTGATCCATGAGAAAAGACCTTATCAGCGGCCTCGTTCTCCTTGCTGGCGCAGGTACCTACTATGCCTGGGCAGGTGAAATCGCCGACAGCACTTTGTCGGACGAGGTTGGCGCGGCCGGACTGCCGCATGTGCTTGCCATCGTACTCGCCATCCTCGGAATACTGCTTATGGGGCGGACGTTGCTCGCAAGCCAGGCACGGCAGGTGGCGGCGGGTGCGGATGACGATGAAGGAGACGCGCGTCTTCCGCGTGCCGTCGGCTTCCTGTTGTTCGGGGCTGCCTATGTGATCCTTTTGCCTTTCGTCGGCTACGTCATCGGTACCGCCCTCCTCATCGGGGGGATCGCGCTTTATGAAGGCGCGCCGCGCACCTGGGTCGTACCGGTTGCCGCCATTGGCGGCGGCATTTTCTACTGGGCCGTCTTCGTCAAACTGCTCGGGGTCCACCAGCCGGCAGGTTCGCTGGTACAGGGGTTATTCTGATGACGACGATTATGGACATAATCAGGCTTCTGACGGAAACGCCGCTCATCTTCGTTTCCATCGCCGGCCTCACCTGGGGCATTCTCGGCGGCGCCCTGCCGGGCATCTCGGCTTCCATCACCATGGCCCTGGTACTGCCGTTTACCTATACGATGGATCCTGCGCAGGCGATCGCCTTGCTCGCCTGCGTCTATATCGGCGCCGAGTATGGCGGCTCGATCCCGGCGATCCTGATCAGGACGCCAGGCACCAATTCTTCTGCAGCCACTGTGATCGACGGTTACGAACTCAATCGCCAGGGGCGAGCCGGCGAAGCGCTCGGCATTTCCCTGATGTCAGGGGTGATCGGCAGCCTGTTCGGCCTCGCAATGCTGATAATGCTAACCGAGCCACTGTCGTGGCTGGCGCTGGCATTTACGCCTGCCTCCTATTTCGGGCTCGGTATCCTTGGCCTCAGCGTGATTGCCTCGATGAGCGGAGGCTCGCTGATCAAGGGTCTTGCGGCTGCGACTGTCGGCCTGATGATCGCAACAGTCGGCACCGATCCGATATCCGGCGTGACACGCTTTACCTTCGACATACCCGACCTCTTGGGCGGCGTCGAACCGGTGCTGGTGATGGTCGGCCTCTTTGCGTTGACCGAGTTGATGAGCCAATCGGGATCGACCAACACGGCGCAGCTCAATCAGAAAATCAAGATCAAGCTGCCAAGCCTTTCTGTCATGAACAGGCTCAAGCGTTCGCAATTCATCGGCTGCGTCCTTGGCCTGTTCGAAGGGCTCACCCCCGGCGGCGGCGGTTCGATTGCAGCGTTCATGTCCTATAACGAGGCCAAGCGCTGGTCGAAGACACCGCATTTGTTTGGCAAGGGATCCGAGGAGGGCGTCGCTGCGCCTGAGGCCGCCAACAACACGGTGGCAAGCACCGCGCTCATCCCGCTTCTCAGCTTCGGCATCCCGAGTTCGAATTCGACGGCGGTCCTGCTTGGCGGCCTATTGATGCACGGGCTGATTCCTGGACCGCGCCTGTTCGAACAGAGCGCCCAGGTGATTGACAGTATTTATGTCGGATCGTTCATCGCGATCATTGCGCAAATCGGTGTCGGTATCGTCATACTTCCGGCCTGCATTTGGCTGGTCAATCGTCCACGCCCATACCGCGCTGGATTCATCTTCGCGCTTATCCTGTCGGGCATTTTCACGCTGAACAACAGCCTGTTCGACCTTGGAATTGCACTCGCGCTTGGTCTGGTCGGTTTCCTCATGCGCATCGCCGGATTCCCGGTCCTGCCGATGATTCTTGGCGTCGTGCTCGGCCATATGGTCGAATCGAGTTATCGCCGCTCGCTGGTGCTTTCGGGGGGTGACCACATGATCTTTCTTCAGGATCCCATCGCCGTGGCGCTGCTTTCCATCGCGCTCATATTCGTCGTTTTTTCGCTTAGCCGCGAGGTGCGCGACGCCCGCAAGACCAGAATAGAGGAAGCCCGTTCATGAACCAGACCGTTCCCCCAGTGCTGCCCGTCGCGTCAAGATTGGCGAGTTTTGCCGCGGAATGCACACCGCCGGCAACCGTCGACGCAGTCAGCCGGCGGCTCCTCTTCGATATTGTCGGTCTGGCCGTTGCCGCCCGCGGCACCGACTATGTCGGAGCGGCACTGGCAAGCGCAGTGGATGCCGGAAGCTGCACCGCTTTCGGTCATGAACGCCAGCTGGGGCTTTACGATGCCGCGATCGTCAACGGCACAGCCGCACATGGCGAAGATTTCGACGACACCTTCGAAGGTGGCCCGATCCACGCGGGCGCAGTGGTTGTCTCCGCGGTCCTTGCGATCGCCGAAAGGCGCGGACTTGATGGTCGCGCAGCCATGCGCGGCATCGCGGTGGGCGCCGAACTCATGTGCCGGATGAGCCTGGTAGCTCCGCAGGCAACGCACAAGGCCGGCTTTCATCCGACAGCCATATTCGGCGCGCCGGCGGCGGCCGCCGCTGTCTGTGCGGCGCTAGGGTTTGGGGCCGACGTGATTGGACGTGCCCTTGGAATTTCGGGCAGCCTTGCTTCCGGCATCATCGAGTATCTTGCAGATGGCAGCTCGACAAAGCGTCTGCATGCGGGCGCTGCTGCGCAAGCCGGCGTGCGGGCCGCCCTGCTGGCAGAAGCCGGCTTCACAGGTCCCATAAGCGTTTTCGAAGGCTCACATGGAATGTACAGGGCCTTTGCTCCGTCCAAGGCACCCGATTTCATGCCGTTGCTCGAGGGGCTGGGCAAGCAGTGGATCGTCGAGACGCTGGCATTCAAACCCTACGCCTGCGGAACCATGACCCAACCCTTCATCGATTGCGCCAAGAAGCTGGCAGCGCTCGGTATCGGGGCCGAGGACATAGCATCCATCGTCTGCAAGGTCGGGGAGGGCACGGTTCATCGTCTATGGGAGCCATTGGCCGAAAAACAAAGGCCGCCGAATGGGTATGCCGGCAAGTTTTCGACACCCTATTGCATGGCAGTCGGATTCCTGGATGGGGAGGCCGGGCTGGGGCAATTTACCGATGAGCGGGTCCGCGATGCCGCGATCCGAGCGCTGGCAGCCAAGATCTCGTACGAAATCAATCCGGCCGATCCCTATCCGTCGAACTTTACCGGCCATCTCAAGGCGGTTTTGAAAGACGGCACGGTTCATGAATTCCACCAGCCCTATATGCGCGGCGGAGCGCGCGAACCCTTGCCTGACGCCGAGATGGCGAGCAAGTTCGAAGCGAATCTGCGCTTTGGTGGCCTGGGGGAGCGCAGCATTGCGGCGCTGCGCGCATCCCTCGAACAAATCGCGGCTGGCGGTCCTATCGATCTGGCGGGAGCACGCGCATGAACACGGATCAAACAAGGCGGCGGGAACTCGACGGACAGGTGGCGCTGGTAACCGGTGCCTCGCGCAATATCGGTCGGGCGATCGCCCTTGCTCTGGCTGACGCCGGCGCCGGGATCGCCATTGTGGCCAGATCGGATCAGGCAGCGGCGGAGGCTGTTGCGCGCGAGGTCGAGCAACGGGGCAGCCGCGCCGTCGTCCTTCTTGGCGATGTGGCCAATGAAGCCGATGCCGACCGCCTTGTCGGGCTTGCGGCCGCACAACTCGGGCGCCTCGACATCCTCGTCAACAATGCCGCCATACGGCGTGAAGCCCCCATTGAAGCCTTGTCGTTCGAGGATTGGCGGGAAGTAATGAGCGTGACGCTCGATGGCGCGTTCCTCATGAGCCGCGCTGCGATCCCTCATTTACTGTCCGGCGGAAGGGGTACCATCATAAACATTGGCGGATTGACGGCCTACACCGGCGCGGTGCACCGCGCCCATGTCATATCGGCCAAGGCCGGGCTCGACGGCTTCACCAAGGCACTGGCCCATGAACTTGGACCGCGTGGAGTAACGGTCAATCTGGTTTCTCCCGGGATGATCGATACGAACCGCGTGCACGCATCGTCTGGCGGTGAGCCGGCGCACCACAACACCACGCGCACGCTGATGGGAAGGCGCGGAACGCCTGAGGAAGTTGCAGCTGCGGTCATGTATCTCGCGAGCGAGCCGGCCCGCTTTGTCACCGGCCAGACGCTGCACGTCAACGGCGGCGCTTTCTTACCCTGATCCGCCAGGGGTGTGTTGGATTCGAATACAGGCTTGATCCATGGGCGGTCCACCCTCCTGAGGGTCTCAGTGAAAGGACGGCATTGCCCGTGTCAGATCTTTCCCATTCCTTGCCGCCGCCGCGCCTGCGTTCGCTTTTCCTGCTCTGCTTCAAGATAGGCATATTGAGCTTTGGCGGCGGCCTGACCGGCTGGCTGTATCAGGGGTTCGTGCTCCAACATCGCTGGATCGATGAAGATGACTTCGCCAGCAGTCTTGCTATCTCACAAATGTTGCCTGGCGCGAATGTGGTCAATCTCGTCATTTGCATGGGCGAACAACTTCGCGGCCCCATCGGAGCGCTTAGTTGCGTCGTTGGCTTCCTCGTTGGCCCGTTCTTCGCCGTCATTGCGCTTTGTCAGGTGTTCGATGCTTTGGCAGGCTTTGCATTGCTTCCCGCCATCTCCGACGGCGTGGCCTTTGCGGCGATGGGTTTGCTGGTCGTCATGTGCATCCACGGCCTTCGGCGGGCCATGCGCTTTCCTCCCTCGGTTGCAATCATTGTTCTCACCGCATTCCTCGTTGGAGTGCTTGAGATGCCGCTGATACCGGTGGTGCTTGTGCTGGCGCCAATCAGCGTCGCTCTGTCTTGGCGCAGGGCGTGATCGTGCGGTTCGACACAATCGTTGCCATAGCCTTGGTGTTTGTTCCGTTTTCCCTGACTTCAATCGGGGGCGGCAGCGCAATCGTGGCGGGTATCCAGCACGAAGCCGTGACCGTTCATGGGTGGGTGAGTTCCCGGGAGTTCCTCGATCTTTTTGCTGTGTCGCGGGCGGCACCGGGTCCCGGTATGATGCTGGCAACCGTCATCGGCTGGCGCGTGGCGGGTTGGCTGGGCGCCGCAATAGCGACGCTCGCGCTGTTCGTACCGTCTTCGATGCTGTGCTATGCGGTGTTCAAATTGACCAACAACCATCGTAAGAAGCGCTGGCACCGTGCCATGCGCGAAGGACTGGCTCCTGTGGGCATTGGACTGATCATCGCCGGAATCATCTCGCTGTTCCGGCTGTCGCACGGCGGACCATCGGCCATTGCCATCATTGGCCTCGCCGCCGCCATCTTCCTGTGGATGCCGAGATTTCCGGTGCTCGGCGTGCTGGTTCTCGGCGGCTTGGTCGCTGCGCTCGCCGCAACCGGGTTTTGAACCTTAGGAATCAAGCTGCTTGAAGCGCACCAATTGGCTTGCGAGCTTGATCGCGTTTTCGAACGCGCCGGTATCGGCAACTCCCTTGCCGACGATATCGAATGCCGTGCCGTGCGCAGGCGTCGTAAACACCGTATCGAGCCCCGCCGTGACCGTTACGCCCCGGTTGAAGCCCCGCATCTTCGTCGCGATCTGCCCCTGATCGTGATACATGGCGAGCACCCCATCAAATTCTCCCGCAAAGGCCTTCAGATAGACCGTATCGGATGGAAACGGCCCTTTGCAGTCAATACCCTTGGCGGCCATGGCCTCCACGGCTGGACGGATAATTTCGATCTCG
This sequence comes from Phyllobacterium sp. YR620, assembly GCF_900104165.1. Lineage (NCBI taxonomy): Bacteria > Pseudomonadati > Pseudomonadota > Alphaproteobacteria > Hyphomicrobiales > Phyllobacteriaceae > Phyllobacterium > Phyllobacterium sp. YR620. Next base: position 72,973 of record NZ_FNJP01000007.1, on the reverse strand, counting down.
TCCGTACCGAAAAGACCGTTCTCTCCGGCATGCGGATTGAGCGCTGCGACCGCAAGGCGGGGTTTTGCTATACCGGCCTTGCGCATCATGGTCGTGGCAAGGACGATCGCCTCCTCGATGGCCGGTCGCGTGATCTGGTCGACGGCCTGGCGCAACGAGACATGCGAGGTAACGCGGGACATCCACTGGCCATCGAGCACGTTCATCTCGCTGAAATAGCTGTGATGACCGAGGAGATGGGCGAACATCTTGTGTTCGTCAGGGAATTTCCAGCCGCCATCGTACATGGCCCGCTTGTTCAGGGGAGCAAAGGTTACCGCATCGACCTCGCCTGCCAGCGCGAAGTCGATCGCACGGGCAAGCGTGTCTCCGGTCAATCGGCCGGATTCGGCGCTTGCTACGCCCGGCTCATAGAGCGAAGGATCGGTGTTGCCGAGGTCGATCAGCGGCACGGCGTTATCCGACCAGTCGACGGAAGCCGGAGACTGGTAGGTTCGATATGCAAACGATACGCGGGCCTGCCGTTTCCCGAGATCGAGGGTGCGAGCGTCGCCCACGACAACGATACGGGCCACATCGGCCATGCGCTGGTCATGGAGGATGCGGGCGGTCTGCTCGGGTCCGATGCCGGTACAATCGCCGGCGGTGAGCGCGATGATTGGACGTTCGCTGTTCATGATTTCCTCATCTGTTCTTCGGGCAGCTGGATGGCCTCGGCGATCGCACGACCGCAGGTGATGGTGTCGGCTCGTCCGCCCAGATCTCCCGTACGCAGCGCCGGATCCATAAGGACGCTTTCTATTGCCGTCACGATTGCCGCTGCCGCCTGTGGATGACCCAGATGATCGAGCATCATGGCGCCCGCCCATATCTGGCCGATCGGATTGGCGATGCCCTTGCCGGCGATATCCGGCGCCGAGCCATGGACAGGTTCGAAGAGCGAGGGGAACAGGCGTTCCGGATTGATGTTGCCGGACGGCGCAATTCCAATCGTACCCGTACAGGCGGGACCGAGATCTGAGAGAATGTCACCGAAGAGATTGGAGGCCACGACCACATCGAAGCGATCCGGATTGAGCACGAAATGCGCGCAAAGGATATCGATGTGATACTTGTCCCAGCGCACATCCCCATAGCGCTTGGCCATCGCTTCGACGCGCTCATCCCAGTAGGGCATGGTGATCGAAATGCCATTGGATTTTGTAGCCGACGTCAGATGCTTCTTGGTGCGGTTTTGGGCAAGCTCAAAGGCAAAGCGGAGAATGCGGTCGATGCCGACCCTGCTCATCACCGTTTCCTGCACGACGATCTCGCGCTCGGTTCCCGGATACATCTTGCCGCCGATGGAGGAATACTCGCCCTCGGTGTTCTCGCGAACCACGAAGAAGTCGATATTGCCGGGCTCGCGTCCTGCCAGCGGCGACGGCACGCCGGGCATGAGTCTGACGGGCCGCAAATTCACATACTGGTCGAACTCCCGGCGAAACTGCAAAAGCGAGCCCCATAGAGAGATATGATCGGCAACCGTCTCAGGCCAGCCAACAGCACCGAAGTAAATGGCATCGTGCCCGCCAATGAGATCCTTCCAGTTCTCCGGCATCATGCGGCCATGCTCGGCGTAATAGTCGCACGAGGCGAAGTCGAAGCTGTCAAATCTGAGATCGAGGTCGAACTTTTCAGCGACCGCCTTAAGGACGCGTAGTCCCTCCGGCATGACTTCCTTGCCGATGCCGTCGCCGGCAATAACGGCAATCCTGAAGCTGTTTGCAGTCATGAGAATGCGTCCTTATTCGTTGTCGCCAAGGATGGCAGCGCAGACCGCTTCCGTGACCATGTCCGTGGTCGCGCTGCCGCGCAGGTCTGGTGTGTGCAATGACGGGTCCGCAGTCACGCGCTCGATTGCGCGCATCAGGCGCGCAGCTGCTGCCGTTTCGCCAAGGTGTTCAAGCATCATCACTGCTGACCAGAAGGTTCCAACAGGATTGGCGATCCCCTTGCCGGTGATATCGAACGCCGAACCATGGATCGGCTCGAACATCGAGGGGTATCGCCGTTCCGGATTGAGGTTTGCTGTGGGTGCAATGCCGATCGATCCGGCAAGGGCTGCGGCGAGATCGGAAAGAATATCGGCATGAAGATTGGTCGCGACGATCGTATCGAGAGAGGCAGGATTGAGCGTCATGCGCACCGTCATTGCATCGACGAGCATCTTGTCCCAGGTCACGTCGGGAAATTCGGCTGCAACGTCCTTGGCGATTTCATCCCACAATACCATGCCGTGTCGCTGTGCATTGGATTTGGTGACGACGGTGAGCAGCTTTCGCGGCCGCGACTGCGCGAGTTCGAACGCAAAGCGCATGATGCGGGTAACGCCGACGCGGGTAAAGATCGAGACTTCTGTAGCGATTTCTTCCGGCAGCCCCCGATGCGAGCGACCGCCCTGGCCGGCATATTCGCCCTCCGAGTTTTCACGGACGATGACCCAGTCGAGGTCCTTGGCTGTTACGCCACGCAGTGGACTTTCGATCCCCGGCAGGATCCTCGTCGGACGGACGTTGGCATATTGGTCGAACGGTTGACATATGGCGAGGCGCAGACCCCATAGAGTCAGGTGATCCGGCACATCAGGGGCACCGACAGCCCCGAAATAAATAGCGTCGAATCTCTTCAGCTGCTCGATGCCGTTATCAGGCATGAGATGACCATGTTGTTTGTAGAAGTCCGATCCCCACGGAAATTCTGTGATCGCAGCCTGGAAGTTGCCGTCGCGGCGGGCACTCGCATCGAGAACGCGCAGGCCGGCGGCGACCACTTCCTTGCCTATTCCGTCTCCAGGAATAGCCGCTATCTGATGTGTTCTCATGAAAATAACTCCCGCTGCTGCGCTCCCACGATACTCCGATGCCGAATATTCGCAAGATTGTCAATTACAAACTGTTGACAATTTACCAAAAAGGGCATGAGTTCCTGAACCTGAAAGCATATGCTCGTCTGGACCAAAGCAAGGAGACATATTATGGCGCCGATCGAACCGTTATCCGCAATGCCGCCATTCGCTGAAGAAAAGGGAAAGCTCATGCGCGGCTTTCGCTATGAGCGCATTCGAACGGCGGGTGCCGAAATCAACGTCGCGATTGGCGGTGAGGGTCCGCCGCTGTTGCTCCTGCACGGCAATCCGCTGACACATGTGAGCTGGCACAGGATAGCACCGGCACTTGCCCGGCGGTTTACCGTTGTGGCTCCCGACCTGCGCGGCTACGGCGACAGCTCGAAACCGGATGGTGGTGAGGACCACTCCGGCTATTCGTTCAGGGCAATGGGCGAGGACAATGCGGAAATCATGTCGAAGCTGGGGTTCGACAGGTTTCAGGTGGCCGGTCACGACCGCGGCGCTCGTGTCGCTTTTCGAATGGGCCTGGACTATCCCGATCGTATCGAGCGCCTCGCCGCCCTCGATATCGTGCCAACCCATCATGCGCTGACAAATGTGACGCTGGGGTGGGGTATCGAGGCCTATCATTGGTTTTTCATGGCGCAGAAGGCGCCATTTCCCGAAAAGCTGCTCACGGCCGATCTCGCCTATTACATCGATTACAAACTCAACAAGAAGGGTGTGGGCCTCGAAATATTCTCCCCCGAAGCAATGGCCGAGTACAAGCGCTGCACCACGCCTGAACAGATACATGCTGTCTGTGAGGATTACCGGGCCACGGTCAGCGTTGATCTAGCAATGGATACCGCCGATTTCGGCAAGAAGACGATCGCTTGTCCTGTTCTGGTGCTGTGGGGCTCAAACAGCCATTGCGGGCGACACTTCAAACCGCTTGAAGCCTGGAAACCTTGGGCCCCAGATTTGCGCGGCTGGGCAATCCCAACCGGGCATTATCCCGCCGAGCAACGGCCGGACATTGTCTATGATGCGTTCGGCAAATTCTTTACCGGGGAAGAGCCGCTGCCCTTTGCCGCCTGAGCATCACCGCCCTCCCGCCCACCTTAGGTGAGCGGTGAGGGCGGGCGGCCCTTAACCGATTGCCGCCAGTATGCCGCGAGTCATGCCGGCGGTATCGGCAGTTCCCCGGATATCGCGTGTGCGGGTGGCGGGATTAGCCAACGCAACGGCGATTGCCCGCTCCATGATCGATGCCGCCTCGACAGCCTTCGCTATCCCGCGATTGTGCCCGAGCCATTCGATCATCATGCGGGCGGATTCGATCATGGCAAAGGGATTGGCAATGCCCTTTCCGGCGATGTCGGGCGCGGACCCGTGAGTGGCCTGCGCCATGGCCAGATTGCCTTCGCCGATGCAAAGGCCGGGCGCCATGCCGAGACCGCCGACGAGCCCGGCCGCTTCATCTGTCAGGATATCACCGAACATGTTTGTCGTGACGATTACATCAAAGCTCTGCGGATCGCGAATAAGACGCATTGCCATCGTGTCGACGATGACCTCGTCGACTGTGACGTCCGGAAATTCCTTGGCCACCCGATGGCATTCCTCGACGAACATCCCGCAGCCAAGTTTGAACACGGTGTTCTTGTGAACCAGCGTCAGGCGCTTCTTGCGCTGCTGCGCAATTTCGAGCGCGGCGCGGGCCACCCGTGCTGAACCGACGCGCGTGATAACCCGGACCGAGATGGTAACATCTTCGGTCGGCCGAAATTCGCCGGAACCTGCCACCACATTTCGGTCCGGCTGGAAACCTTCATTGTTTTCCCGCACGATAACAAGGTCGATGCCCTCGTGAATGGCGCCCAGCCCTGGAAAGGATTTTGTAGGCCGGACATTGGCAAATAGATTGAACCCCTTGCGCATGATCGGATGCGGATTGATCGCCCCCGGAACCTTCGGATAGGCCTGGTGTCCGATCGGACCCAGAATGAAGCCATCCATCTTGGCGAGGGTCTCCATAGTGCCTTCGGGAAAGGTCGAGCCGTGCGTATCCAGCGCGCTGCGTCCGATTGGCATCGGACGCCAGTCAATCACGAGGCCGGTCTTCGCCGCGGCGGCGCGGGTGACTTCGACCGCTGCCGGGACGATTTCATGGCCGATATCATCCCCGTTCAGTATCCCGATTACGAGATGGGCAGTCATCTGTGGAGTCCTTTCATTCAGATGCGGCGCCGAAGCGACGCGCAAGGTGTTCAAATATTCGAAAGCTGATGAGGATCGTGGTCATGACGACCGCTATTCGTGTGATCTGGAATGCTGTCACGGTTGTCGTGTCGAGGTGCATTGCCGTTGCCGTCAGCACCATTTCGGTTACGCCCGCGGGTGCAACAGCGAGGAGGCTCGTAACAAAGGAAAGGCCCGTTGCCGCCGAAAGCAGCCAGGCCAAGCCCATGGCGACCGTAAGCAGAAATGCCGTAGTTGCAAATGCAGAGAACGTCACCCTGGACAAGCGCCCAAGCAAGGAACGGCGAAAACGGCAGCCCAGCCAAATTCCGATGACGACTTGCGCGATGACAAGGACAGTCGAAGGGACGGCAAAGGGGCCGAACCCGAAGCCGGCCACGAGCCCGCCGATGAGCGCAGGAACGAGCAGCCAGGTATTGGGGATTTTCCAGGGGCTCGTTAAATACCCCGCAACGGCAGCCAGGATGTAGAGCGCAACAAGTGGCATTGCCTCGGCTCGGAAGGGTATTGGCACCGCAGTGATGCCTCCATCTTCCCCGAAGATGGTGACGAGGAACGGCACGACCGTTACGATCGATGTCACGCGAATAAGGTGGACGACCGCCACCGTGTCGCTGTCGGCGCCCTTCTGATGGGCAACCACGGCCATCTCGGCCAAGCCCGCAGCGGCGGTAGCAAAGAATGAGGTTCTAAGGTCGAGCGCGGCAAGTTTGCTGATCATGAAGGCGGCAATCATGGTCGCGATAATCATCAGGATCGTTGCCGCCAACATGAAGGGCAGCATGGCGATGATGGCGATGACGACCGTAGGGATGAACCGCAAGCCGATGGCAAGTCCCACAGCAACCTGTCCAAGTTCGCGGCCATAGGGTATGGGTGAAATCGGCGCGCTGAGTATCGACGCGCCGGCGCAAGTCAGCAGCGGACCGAGAAGATAGGGCAGGGGCATCGCAACCATCCTGGCAGCGATTGCCCCCAATACGCCGATAAGCAGCGCCAGAGCGACCCGGGCGGGAGCGCGGTCGAAGAGTTTTGGACCTTGCCCACGCCAAAGGGTTCCTGAATCGGGCATTCCGGGCCGTCTGTCAGCCGACCGCAATCAGGCGTGATGTCAGATCGTCCAATGACGCCAGCCGTTCCAGGCCGCGGACCAGTTCAACGATCTCGTCTGCCCTTGCGCGCGCCATGCCGGCGAACTCGGCGTTCTCGCGGAATTTATCGGCGACCTCATCATAGCTCATGGGGAAAGCAGGACTGCCTTTACCGAAATCTGCGCGTCCGGAAATTTTGCGTCCGTCCTTGAGATGGATGTCGATCAATGTCGTCATAAGGTGGTAGCCCGCTGCCTCGGCCTCGTCATCGATGACGAAATCGACCTTTTCAATCATTGCCTTTACGTCGTCGCGTTCGACGGCTGCATCTGTGAACTCGTTAAGACCGGCACGACCGTCGAGCAAGAGGATTGCCATGCAGAATTCCATCGAGAATTTTGCCTGCAATTCGTCCTTCGGCCGATGGTGAATAAGGGCGTTCGGCATGTTGGAATTCGTGCCGACACGAACACGTTCCACATCTTCGGCCCGGATGTCATGCTCCTTGATGAGCCGTAGCATCTCGGTCATTCCGGGATGGGTGAGCGAGCCTGAAGGATGCGGCTTGATGGAAATGCCGGGGCTCGCGAATGTCCACGGGGCACCGAGCTTGTTTAGGATCGCATTCTGGTCATATCCGCCGCCGGCAGCTGAGAAGAACCCCCGGGGCGCCTCGAGAATACGCGCAGCGGCAGTCCAACCATAGGACGCAAACTGCGCCGCTGCGACGCCGCTTTCGGAGGAACGACCCGCGTGGAAGGGCTTGGTCATGGTTCCGAAATTCTCACGCAGTCCGGCGGACTGGCTTCCTGCGATCGATAAAGCGCGTTGCGTGGTCGGCACGTCGAAGCCCATAAGCCGCGCGCTTGCCGCAGCCGCCGCAAAGGTTCCGCAGGTCGCGGTGGCGTGAAACCCTGTCTGATAGTGCCGGGGAGCAATTGCCTCTGCGATCTTGCATTCGACTTCCACGCCGAGATGATAGGCGAGCATCAGATCCTTGCCCGTGCCATTGACGAGTTCGGCTACCGCGAGTGCCGCCGGCAATGCCGGTGCGGTGGGATGCGTCAACAGACCGTAGACGCGATCCTTGGCCACGGCGAGCTGCGTGTCGTCATAGTCGTCGGCATGGATGCCGACGCCATTGGCGAAGGCCGCAAAGCGAGGTGCGACCTTCCGGCCGCCACCGATCACCGTTGCCGCACCATCGGCGAGGCCAAGGTCATCCAGGTGTTGGCGAACCAATTCGCCGCTCCTCGCGACTGAACCGGAGAGGGCGAGGCCGAAACCATCAAGTATCGATTTCTTGCCGAGCTCGATAACTTCGCTCGAAAGGTCGTCAAATTTCGTCTCGACAACAAAATTGGCAACGTACTTCGTCAGTTCGGCATCTGCCTGATTATTCTGGTTCATGCTCAATCCTCTTTTGGCGCTGCCTTGCGGCAATTCGAGTTTGACCATGCTGGTGAGATTGTTAATTGTCAACAGTTTTATGTTGGCAAGATAGTTGAGAAACGGGCACAAAGCAAAGCAAGCGTTCGCTTGACCAAGGGTGCGGTTTGGCAAGGGCTCTTTGAGCGGCGCGGGCTTCAGGTGCCTGTTGGTTGGCCGGCGCGGCGGGTGCGGACGATGCCGTTCAGAATATGCGTACGCGCCGCAATCAGGCTGCGTATCGGGTCGCGTGCTTCGAGCGCATCGACAATGGCGCGATGCTCCTCGTTTGAAATATGCAGCACATCGTGGCTCGAGAGCGCACGGTACCGCTGAATGTGCAATTCGCGCACAAAGCTCTGATAAATAAGCTCCAGCCGGTTATTGCCGGCCATGTGGGTGATCTGCTTGTGAAATTCGAGGTTGACCGGATAGTAGACGTGAACGTCGCCAAGTTTGACGATCTCGTCCATCCGGGCAAGGAGTGCTCGCAGGATCCCGATCTGGGCATCGGTTATGCGCTCGGCAAGGATCATCGCCATGCATCCGAAAACCCCGGCGCGCGCTTCCGAAAGGTCCTGCGCTTCGTCATTGGTCAGCGCCCGAATGAAGAACCCCCGATTGGGGATGATTTCGATGAGCCCCATCGCCGCGAGCGCGCTGCATGCTTCGCGGATTGGCCCCCGGCTTACGCCCAGGCGTTGGGAGAGACCGTTTTCGTTGACCCGTTCGTTGGGCTTGAGTTCGCCGTCGATGATCATCCGCTCGATCTCGGCCTGGACCACATTTGCAAGCGAGCGGGTGCGGAGAAAATCGATCGCGGACAAATTCTGTGGTGCGTTCGTTGTGTCGGTCATGAGCAAGCCATCGTGACGGGTCTATGAAACGGGTCCAAACTCAGTCCTTTCGAGTTTTGCTCCCAAGCTTTCGTTTAGCAGCAAATGCTTAGGTTGGCGACCCTGCTCGATGGCGGGGTCCACCGCGATTTTAGCACACGACATGCCTTAACCCCGCGCATTCATTTGCGATCCCCCGAGCACCGGCACCCGGTTGGCGACGAAAACGACGGCGAAGGAGGCGGCGAGCAGGATAATGCCGAGAACGCAGATCGCTCCGAGATCACCGCTCTCGTTAAGATCGTAGATGATGACCGAAACCAGCTTGGTATTGGCTGTAGTCAGCAAAATCGTAGCCGAGAGTTCGCGAATGGTGCCCACGAAAACGAAACACCAGGCAGCCACCACGCTCGTGCGCAGCAACGGTGCCGTGATGTCCCACAGGGTGCGCAACCGAGAAGCGCCCATGATGCGGCCGGCTTCCTCGAGCTCCGGGTGAACTCCCGAAAAGGCGGATGACATCTGCTGGTATCCCGCCGGCAATTCGATGGTCATGAAGGCGATCAACAGGATCCAGATGGTCCCATAGAGCTGGAATGTCGGGTTGGCATAGCTAAGGAACAGGCCGACGCCCAGCACGATCCCGGGGATCGCTACCGGCGCCGTCGCAAGGACACCCAAGAAGCGGGAACCCGGCACTGAACGGCGCGTAACGAGGTACGACACGATCAGAGCAATAGCGGTCACCGCCGTCGCCGTCAGGAAGCCAAGAAGGAAGGTGTTGCGCAGAGCAAGCTGCGTCGCCGAAAACTCGAACAGCACGAATCTCCAGTGACTCAGGGTCAGCGTGGAGAGATTGATCGGGTCGCCCACCGTGCCCGTAAAAGCCGTCTTGAGGATGGCAAGGTAGGGCAGGAGGATCGTCAGGCTGAGGATCGAGAACACGAATAAAATGGCTGCCCATTTACAGCGCCCGAGTTCCGTTACCCGCGGGGTTCCACTCTTGCCGCCGAGAACGGTGTATCCCTTCCGGCCGAGAATCGATTTCTGCGCGCGCAAAAGGATGATGGTGATGATCAGCAGCGGCAATGCCGCCGCAGCTGCGAGACCGAGACGGGGCGGAAACTGAAACAGGCTCCAGATCTTGGTGGTGATCACGTGAAATCCTGCAGGAAGCGCCAGGATGGCCGGCGAGCCGAACATGGTCAGGGCCTGCAGAATGGCGATCAATGTCCCCGCGAGCATTGCCGGCAATACCAGTGGTATCGTCACCTTGCGCAATGTGGTCATGGATTTGCCGCCAAGGATCGAGGAGGCATCCTCGAGATCCGACGGGACCTTGTCGAGCGCGTTGGCAACAAGGGTAAAGACGTATGGAAACGTGAAGCAGGCAATGGCGAAGATCAGGCCGCCGAACGTGTAGATGTTCACCAGATACTGGGATGAATCGAGGCGGAACACACTCCGGTAGATGATGTTCACAAGCCCGCTATTGGGCGCGGCAAGAATCTCATATGCGATGGCGCCGAGAAATGGCGGTGTAACGAAGGAAGCAGTCACCAGCATGCGGATGATGCGCCGGCCGGGCAGATCCGTTCTTGCCACCAGCCAGGCCATTGGCGTGGCAACGACGCAGGACAGCAGTCCCACGCCGAGCGCCATGGCAATCGCCAGTCCATATGCCCGCAGCAAGGTCGGATCGGCAACGAGTGCGATAAAATTGTCGAGCGTCGCCCCTCCACCCGTATCGCTACGAAAGCTGTAGAAGGCGAGCCAGAACAGTGGCAGGAGTACCAGAACGCTCAGGATGAGGGATAACAGAGCGAAAGTTGGCCATGAAAGGTCGATGCCGCTGCGCCGACCCTGAACCTGAGCGATACTGGTCATGATCAATTATGTCCCGAAATACTTTTCGTAGTTGGATTTGATGGTCTGGATCTCAGGCTCGAGTTTTGCCGGATCAGAATGAAGGATCTTGATCTTGGAAAGCGGGGTGCGCCCCTCCTTTTCCTTCACATCGGGATGGAAGGACCTCAAGCCGCCGAAATCGCTGTTGAGCTGCTGCGCATCGAGCGAGAAAAGATAGGCATAGAACAGCTTGGCAGCATTGGGATGCGGTGCCTGCTTGAGAACGGCCGCATTTCCGACCGCCAGCGGCGTGCCCTCGTCCGGATAGATGATCTTGATCGGCTTGCCTTCATCGATCAAACGAAAGACGTTGTATTCATTGCCGTCCACCTCGAGAGCACGTTCGCCCTGCGCAAGCTTCTTCGGCGGCTCGGTCGAGGACTGGACCTGCATGATGTTTTGCTTGCCAAGCTTCTCGAAATATTCCCAGCCGAGAAGCTGGCTGAGTACGAAGGTCGAGGTCATCACGGTGCCGCTATAGCCCGGATGTGCCTTCACCATCTTGTCCTTGAAGCGCGGGTCGAGCAGGTCTTCCCATGTTTTCGGCGCCTCTTCCTCTTTCATAAGGTCGGAGCGGTATGCAAGGACGGAAAGATGCGCGCGATAGGCGGCAAAATTGCCATCGGGGTCACGTTCGTCCGCCGGCCATTTATCCGCGACTTCCTGCGGCACCATGGGGGTGAGCCAGCCCTGGCGTTTGAAATATTCGAAATGCACAGCGTCGGATGTTTCGATCACGTCGGCATTGTAGATGCCGGTCGAATATTCCTGGCCGATACGCTGGAAGACTCGTTCCGATCCGGCGCGTTCCACCTGGACATCGATGCCAGGGTATTTGGTCTTGAATTGCTCAGCCAATTTCTCGGCGACCGCAACGTCGGTGGCCGTATAGAACACGACCTTGCCCTCGGCTTTAGCGGCAGCCTCCAGTTCTGGCGTAATCTGATAGGGGGCTGGCGCCTCGGCAAAGGCCGCGGACGATACCGCGAGCCCCGAAGCGAACAGCGCGGCAGACAGCGCTTTCTTCCACATGCGTAGTTCCTCCCTTATTGCGCGAGCGCCCGGCATTTCTCTGGCGGGAAATGCAGCCATACCTCCTGGCCGACCGGGATCGCGACGTTGACTGGCGCGACGGTGCGCACCATTTCTCCACCGGCGATGGAAACGAGGTAATCTCGGTGCGAACCGAGATAGATCTGCCGAGTAACAGTGCCAATTGTGGTGTTGGTGTTGGCGCCGTTCGGCTTGGTCGAGAGTTCAATGTCGTGGTGGCGGATCGAAACCGCCGTCTTTGTGGTGCCGTCGGCCGTGCCGTTGCCACAGCGCAGCACAAGGCCGGACTGACACAGGACGCTTTCCTTATCGTTTCGCGTTCCGCTGAGGATGTTGGTCCCGCCGATAAACCTCGCCACAAATTCAGTCGCGGGCCGCTCGTAGATGTCCTCAGGGGACCCTGACTGCTCTATGCGGCCGTCGTTCATCACCACGATAATGTCTGCCGTGGTCATTGCTTCGGCCTGATCGTGGGTAACGTAGACAGTCGTGTAGCGGAATTCGTCATGGAGCCTGCGGATTTCGAACCGCATCTCTTCGCGCAAATTGGCGTCGAGATTGGACAGGGGTTCGTCGAGCAGCAGTATTTCGGGTTTGATCACCAATGCCCGCGCCAAGGACACACGTTGCTGCTGCCCTCCGGACAATTCGCCCGGATAGCGGTCCGCAAGCTGGATAAGCTGAGTGGCGGTGAGGATGGTGCGGACGAGTTCGGTGACTTGAGATTGCGACATTCGGCGCAACTTCAAGCCGTAAGCCACGTTTTCAAAGACTGTCATGTGCGGCCAGAGCGCATAGCTCTGGAAGATCATCGACATGTTGCGGGCTTCGGGCGGGACGGTACCGCGCGATGAAGAGACGACCTTGCCGCCGACGCGTATTTCTCCGCCATTCGCTGGAGCAAATCCTGCGATGAGCCGCAAGGTTGTGGTTTTGCCGCAGCCGGATGGGCCAAGCAGGCAAACCAGCTTGCCTTGGTCGACCGACAAATTCACGCCTTTTACGACTGTCAGACTACCATAGCTCTTCGTCAAACCGTCGAGTTCCAGAAATGCCATCACACCTCCCAAGTGTTGGCGACAACGCGTTGCCGCTCCTTTGGCCACTGCAGGGAAGGTAGGCAGCAAATTGAAGACTGTCAACAGATTACTATTTTATGGTGCGATGAACTTCTTGTGTTCGCAGGCGCGCGCGGTGAAGCCGCCCGCATTCCGCTGCCGTTGATCCGGCACCACAGGGTATTGAGCCGATAGAAGCGGCTGAGAGGAGTCTGCGGCGATGCAGCGGCGTGGCGCCCAAACGGACAGGCCAAGATCGCCCGGAATTAATTCTCGCGCAAAATGCGATCCAGGGCTTTTCCGCGAGCCAATTCGTCAATGAGCTTATCGAGGTAGCGGATTTCGCGCATGGTCGGCTCCTCGACGTCCTCCACTCGAACGCCGCAAACCACGCCCGTGATCAAGGTTCTCAAAGGATTGGGACGAGGGGCCTCGGCAAAGAATGTTTCAAAATCGGTTTGTTGTTTAAGCTGAGCGCGCAAGGCAGGCGCGTCATAACCAGTCAACCAAGAGATGATCTGGTCGACCTCTGCCTTTGTGCGTCCCTTTTTCTCGGCTTTGGCAACATAAAGAGGATATACGCTGGCGAAGCTCATCGTATAGATCCTGTGTTTTGCCATCGACTCCTCCAGCTCAGCAACGCGACCGCGACCAACCCGAGCAAGGCTTGGAGTTTAAATCGCAATCGGCGTTAGCCAAGGCTGATCGACGGCTGCCACGCTGTCAACAGCCGCATAAACGAGGCGACGCCTTTGCTGGCCCGTGCATCGGTTCCGTCAAAGGTCGTCGACACCATTCATGATTCAGGCCGTGCGCTTGGGTCTCACACCGCTTTCGAAGGTCTGGTTGTCAGCGCCGACAGTGTGTGCGTACTCGCCTGTGACCCCGAGTTGGGGTAAAAGCAATTCCGCCACACTGAACGCCTCTTCAAGATGCGGATATCCCGAACCGATAATCGTGTCGATCCCGATTGCCTGGTATTCGCGGAGGCGGGCAGCGACATTCTCTGGGCTTCCGACGAGCGCAGTGCCGGCGCCGCCCCGCACCAGACCAAGACCAGCCCATAGGTTGGGGCCGACGACCAGCTTGTCACGGCGTCCGCCATGCAGCGCCGACATCCGCTTTTGCCCGACGGATTGCGAAACATTAAGGAACTCGTTCTGGGCTGCGGCGATCTGATCGTCTGTGATCCGGCTGATAAGGTCGTCCGCGGCAGCCCAGGCCTTTTCTTCGGTCTCTCGTACGATGAGATGGATGCGCAGGCCAAAACGAATCCTGCGGCCCTGGGCAAGAGCGCGTGCCCGTACGCGGCCGAGCTTTTCTCCAAGCTGGTGCACGGGTTCTCCCCAGCTCAGATAGACATCCGCATGCCGTGCGGCAACGTCTATGCCAGCGTCTGAAGAGCCGCCGAACCAGATTGGCGGATGCGGCGACTGGACTGGAGGGAAGGAGAGGCCGCGGCCGTGGGAAGAAAGATATTTGCCTTCGAAATCCGCTGCTTCGCCAGAAAGTATCCGTCGCCAGATCGTAAGAAACTCGTCGGTCTGTTCATAGCGTTCACCATGGCCGAGCTTGTTGCCGTCGCCCGCCAGATCCTTGGGATCGGCTCCAGTCACGACATTGAACAGTGCCCGTCCGTTGGAGATCCGGTCAAGCGCGGCAGCGTGACGCGCGAACATTGCAGGGGTCCCGCTCCCGGGGCGAAGCGCAACGAGAAAGCGAAGCCGTTCCGTCAGCGGCACGAGCGCCGCTGCCGTGATCCAGGCGTCTTCGCAGTATGGTCCCGTTGGTAGGAGCACGCCCTTGAAGCCCAAACGGTCCGCTGCCTGGGCGATGTCGCGCATATAGCCGAACGTCGGCGGGCGATGACGTTCGTCGCTGCCAAGATAGGGGCCGTCGCCGTGGGTCGGGAGATACCAGTATATGTCCAGTGGACCAGCAGATGCAGTCATGGTCTAAAACCTTAAATTAGAGTTTGCCCTTCCAGGGCGCGATACGATTTTCGAGAAAGCGCATCCCCGTGGCGAACGCGAAGGCGAAGATTGCGATGACGATGAGCCCGACAAAGACGACGTCTGTCGCAAGGAAGTTGGCAGCCGACATGATCATATAGCCCACGCCGGACTGCGCAGCGATGAGCTCCGCCGCCACCAGGGTTGAAAGGGTTGCGCCAATTGCAATGCGCACGCCGGTGAAGATCTCCGGAAGCGCCGAAGGAAAAATGATCGAGGTGAATACCTGATAAGATGTTGCGCCGAGCGATCGGGCAGCGTTGATGCGTTCCTGCGGTACCGAGCGGACGCCCGCCTGAGCCGCGAAACAAATTGGGGCGAACGCCGCCAGACTGAGCAGAACAATCTTCGAAGCCTCACCGATTCCGAGCCATATAATCATGAGCGGCAGGTAAGCGAGAGGCGGAAGGCCCCAGTAGATATCGATGGGAACACCGAGGATGCCCTTGACCCAGCGGTTGAGGCCCATGAGCAGGCCAACAGGAATGCCGAGGCCGATCCCGAAAGCGAGGGCGACGCCTATGCGTCCAAGGCTGGCAAGGATGTGATCGAGGAGGGTTCCGTTCGCATAGCCGTCCGAAGCGACGGCGACGGCCTGCACCGCGACATCTGACGGTGAGGGCAGGAATAACGCTGAGGCGAAGTGATACTTCGTTGCGATGATCCACAAGGCCAGCAATCCGATCAGGGTTGCAAAACTGATCACGGCGGTCCCATGCGTCTTTTTAATGCGACGCGGCTGCTGCGTCCGTTGTCTCTTGACTTCCGAAATGGCCACTGCGGGGTCAATTACTGCGCTCATCATGAGCTCCTCTCTGCAATCGCGGCGTAGTTATCAGGCCGCGTGTCGCTCGTTGTGGCTGGCGGGCGTATGGATGATCGAGCGTATTTCTTCACGTAATGACACGAACCGGGGATCGGCAAGGATGGGTCCGAGGTCACCGGTTGCTGCAAACGTCCTGACAAAATCGGCCTCGTAGCGAGCGACGATACGCCCAGGCCGTGGGGACATCACCAGAATATGGGTGCCGAGCGCCAGAGCTTCTTCGATCGAGTGCGTGATGAAGAAGACCTGCTTTCGCGTCTTGGCCCAGACCGTTGCCAGAAGCTGTTGCATGTTTTCCCTGGTGAGGCTGTCAAGCGCACCGAAGGGTTCGTCCATCAGCAGTATCTTGGGGTCGGTGGCGAGTGCACGCGCTATGCCGACCCGCTGACGCATGCCACCGGAGAGTTCATAAGGGGGCTTGTTCTCGAAATCCGACAGGCCCACCAGTTGCAGGAGTTCGCGCGCCTGACGATACCTTTCAAGCTTGGGCACTCCGCGGTAGCGCAAGCCAAGCGCGACATTGTCGATGACATTCGACCAGGGCAGGAGTGTATCCTTCTGGAAGACGACACCGCGATCGCCACCGGGCTTGTCGACGGGTGAGCCATCGATAAGAATCTGCCCCTCGGTCAGCGATTGAAAGCCGGCAATAGCGTTGAGCAGGGTTGATTTTCCACATCCCGACGCACCGAGTGCGACAACGATGGAGTCCGGCGGAATGTCGAACGAAACCCGATCGAGCGCGTGGATTTCCGTTCCGTCGGCGGCTTCGAACTTTACGGTGGCGTTGCGGATTGAAAGCATTGTCGAGTTCCAATGAGGATGGCGGCCGGCAAGGGGCGGCCGCCAGGCGGTTGCAAGATTTCAGTTGGAAGCGAGTGCGGCCGCTGCAAACTGCGGGTCGACGAAGTCGCCGTAGCCGTCTTTGACCGCCGTTATCTTCTTCTGCTCCTTGAGGAATGCAGCCGTGTCCTTCAGCGTCTTGGCGACGCTCCCCTTGTCCCCGCCGCCAAGCCATGCATCGGTGACCTGCTGCTCCAGCGGAACAACCACGGTGGTGTTAAGCCAGCCAGCGTTTTCTTCGGGTGTGCCGCCCTGAAGCTTGGCGATCAGCTTGATATTGTCGGACGCCGGGCCCCAGGCATCAGGGTGGTTGGCAAAATCGACATAATACTTGTCGATGAGGCCGACATATTTGGCGAGAAAGTCAGGGTTCTTCTTCGAGAAGTCGCCGGTTACGACGAGCGAGCTGAACACGGGCGCGCCGCGCTTGGAGACTTCGCCAGATGTGATCAAGACTTTGCCATCCTTTTTCAGCTCGGAAAGCGCCGGATCCCAGACGAACGCGCCGTCGATGTCGCCACGCTTCCATGCGGCGACGATCTGTGGCTGAGGCATCGCAATGACCTGAGCATCATTTTCGGTCAGGCCCTCCTGCTTCAAATAGGCCAACAACTGATAGTGGTCGGTGGAGACCGGAGCTGCTGAAAACTTCTTGCCCTTGAGATCAGCCGCCGACTTGATCTCCGGCCGAACGACCAGGGCCTCGCTGTCGCCAGCACCCGCCGTAATGTAGATTCCCTTGACGTCGAGGTCCTTGCTGACCGACGCCGCATAGGGGCTGGAACCGACGTCGCCGATCTGGACGTCGCCCGAAGCGATCGCCGCAAAAATATCGGCGCCGGAGTTGAAGCGGCGGAACTCGATATCCCATCCGGTCCCCTTGGCAAGTTCGCCATTGGCAATGCCGACAAGATATGGAACCGCGCCGGTCTGATATGCGATGACGACTTTTTTCGTATCCTCTGCATGCGCCGAGGCGATAAGCGAAGCAATCAGACCGAAAGCTCCGAGAACTGTTTTGATGCGCACGGTTGTACCCTCTCTATTTACCCATACGCCAAAGTGGCGAGGACGAGACGAAAGGTTTTCACAATGTCTACCAAGTTGGTAGACTATTCTTTTCAAGATTCGCGCGTTTCGTAAAACAGTCATCCTGCTGCGGGGGCGGCGCTCGTTGAAAACTGTTCGAGGATGAAGAAACCTCGACTTGGCGCGCCAGGTCGGTCTGGTAGGACTAAGGTCCGAACAGGTCGCGTATAGGTCTGTAGGACGTATAATTTCCTGATGGACGGCGGTTTAGTTGCGGAAGAAGACGGGCCACCGTGGCTCGCCGGCCCTTCCCGCCAAGGCGGGCCACGGCCTCCTTAGGGAGATTTGACCATGAAAATCGCTCAATCCATTATGACTGGTGCCGGAGTGATCGCACTAAGCTTTCTCGGACTGACTGCCAGTACCAGCGCTTCCACTCAGTTCGATTCACATCTGACCAAATCCGGCACGACCAACATGATCCTGATGGCCCGCAGTGGCTCGGACAATAGTGGCCGGGGCAGCGATCACGATGGCGGTGGCGATGACCACGGCGGCCGCGGTGACAACGGCGGCGGCGATGATCACGGAGACCGGGGCAATGATGACGGAGGCCATCATGGTCGCGGGGCCGATGATCCCGCAGGCGACGATCATGGCGGTCGCGGTGAAGCCAGGCACGGACGCGGCGCTGACGATGCGCCAGGGGACGATCACGGCGTCCACCAAGGCGTCCACGATCAGAACGATGATCACGGTATCCACCGGGGTATCCACGATCAGAACGATGATCACGGCATCCACAGGGGTATCCACGACCAGAACGACGATCGTGGATTGCATCAACGCAGGAAAGTCAGCGATCAACGTGTTATGCTTACAGGTGACGCCGGAATAGGCGTTTGCTGACAGTGGCTGACCTACGCTGCCGAAACACTGTGTCGTCGCGCCGTACGAAGCGGCGGCACAGAATCTGGCCAGACAGAGTCATATGAGGTGAGTTTTGAGTCGGGCAGGTATCCGTTCCATCGCGACAGATTGCAGAGCAGCCTCTGCAATCCGTGTCTCCTTGCTTGCCGTGGCCCTGTTGTCGGGGGTTATTGGCCCGACGAGTTATGCCTGGGGCGACAAGGGATCGGGTTCCGGATCTTCGGGAAGTTCCGGTTCCGGCTCAAGCGGAGGATCGGGCAGCGGTAGCTCCGGTTCCGGCAGTTCCGGATCGGGGTCGAATTCCGGGTCAAGTGGGGGTTCGGACAATTCAGGCTCCGGATCGAGCAATTCAGGCTCCGGATCGGGCGGTTCGCAAGGATCAAGTAGTTCGGGATCCGGTTCAGAGAATTCGCGCGCAAACTCAAGTGACAGCGAATCGCATGCAACACCCTCCCTTTCCGCGGGGCAGGAACGCGTCTATCAGGGAGGATGGACCGAGCGCATCCGTAACGGCCGTTATGAGATCTTCGACCCACAGGGCCGCTCGGTCATCAACAGGAAGGCGATCCCTGCCGATGCGCTCCGCATCGACAAAAGCAGCTCCCGCTAGGCCGTTTCAGGATTGCCAGCGCGCCTCGCGCAGCAACAAGGCAGCTTCGGTGCGATTGCGCACCTGCAGTTTCTGCAGAATGCTGGTCATGTGATGTTTGATGGTTTTTTCCTGCAAGCCGATTTCGCGTGCGACTTCCTTGTTGCTTTTGCCGTTGGAGACGAGCGTAAGGATTTGTTCCTCGCGCGGTGTAAGGGACTGAATGGCATCGGAAATGTCCGAAACAGGCTGGCTCGGCGCTACCGCAGCGCCTGAACCGCGCATCTCCGTAAGGATGCGCGCTGCGAGCGCCGGTGAAACATAGCGTTCGCCGGCAACGACATTCTGAATGATTTCGCAAAGGCCTGCTGCCCGGACGCCCTTCAGAACATAACCGTGGGCCCCGCACCGTAGTGCCTGCAACACATCCTCGTCGCTCTCCGAGACGGTGAGGATGACGACCTTCAACTCCGGGCTGGCTTCCAGAATAGTGAGGAGCGCACTCAGTCCGCCGCCCGGCATCGACAGATCGAGAAGCGCTACGTCAGGTCGCAGCTCGTTGACCAGGCGGACGGCATCATCGGCACTCGAGCCTTCGCCAACAACTGTGAATCCCTGCTCGGAAAGACTGACTGCAACGCCTTGGCGAAAGAATGGATGATCGTCAACGATGATGATCCTGATGCTTGCCGTGGTCATGCGTCCCGCCCTCCCGGTAGATGCATTGTAACGATCGTGCCGTGCCCCGGCGATGAGTTGACGACGAATGTGCCACCCAAACCTGCAAATCGCTCCTCAAGTCCGGTCAATCCGAGGCCCTTGTCTGCGTTGACTGGATCAAAGCCCTTGCCTCCATCGGCTACTGTCGCGCTTAGCCCGTCATTTGACGATACGACGGTGACCTTCTGGCCTATCCCGTTCGCATGGCGAAACGCATTGTTGAGGCTTTCCTGGACAAATCTATAGAGGCCTATCTTCTCGGCCTGGTTCAATTCCGGGAGGTTGTCACCGCACGTGAATTCAACGCTCGTTCTGGTTCTGCTTTCATGCGCCTTGATCACGCGCATGCAAATCTCCCGTGTTTCGAGATCATCGAGTTCCGGCAGCATCAGTCCATGACAGATATTGCGGACCTCCTGCAGTGCTTCCTCGAGCGAAGTCGTGACTGTTTCGAGGTCAGGGCCCATCACCGATCCCTTTGTTGCAGTTTCGAGCCGCAGACAGGCGAAAGCGATGAGTTGGGCGGGACCATCGTGCAGATCAGCGGAGATGCGGCGAAGATATCGCTCATTGAGCGCCGCGGTGCGGTGCGCGGCCTGCTCGGCTCGCAATCGAAGCGCCCGATTTGAATTCAGCAGACGATTGAGTTCGTCGAACCTGTCTCTCAAGATCGCGGCTTGCCGTGTGATCAGGCGACTGCCGCGCGCCACGATCCCGAAAAGCACCCCGAGCATGGCAAGTGTGACCAGACCGACGACAATCCAGCTGCGCAGGCGGGCGCGGTTCAGATCGGCTTTCAGGTCCGTGGCGATCTCATAAAATTCCGCAACGCCGATCACCCTGCCGGACCATGGTTGCCGGATGGGACTGTAGATTTCGAGGAGCGGAATTCCCTTGGCGCGTTCGGGCGCATTTTCAGCGCTGTCGAGTTTGTCGAATTCCGCCTGAACCGTGCCCGCGAAAGCTCCCTGCAAACGATCGCTGATTGGAAAACGGCGACCGACGATTTCAGGTTGATTGCTGAACACTACGCTCCCATCCGGCTTCCACACTTTGAAGGAAACAATCTTGTCGCCTAGCACGCCCTGGCCAAGTGTCTCCGTTAATGCCAGGCGCGCACCTTCCCCAAGAGTGTCCGAGTCGGCAAGTTCCTGGGTGAGGGGTGCGATGATACTATCGACATAGAGCGCGGTGGCGGACGCCGCATTGCGGGTAACGGACTCCTCGATGCGGGAGGTGACCCAGAAGGCAATGATGGCCATGCCTACGATCAGCACGGCGCTCGCAGCGAGGATGAACTGACGGGCAAGCGTCATTCCACCGAATAATTCGGCCGTTTCAGCTGGTGGAGCGGATTTGGCGAATGTCGTCGTCAGCGGCTCGCTCCATTGTTTTTTGGATGTTCCAGTCCTGCCTATGCTGTTCCAGGCATTCAATGCCCTCCTCGGACAAGGCCATTCAAACTAAACACGCGGGCACGCCAGTTTATTCATCGCGGACCAAGGAGCGGATGGGGTTCTCCGTGGTCCTTGGCCGATTCTTTCACTAAGCCACCAATTATCGATTTCATGCTCAAAGCAGCCCGTGACGCGGGCACGTCGGTACGGACGAGTGTAGCAATGCAGACTGAGCCAGGGCGTGGACCACGCGACGTAGTGGTTCACGCCCCGGTCCGGTCAGTAATCCCAGAAGATCGGCACCCAGCGAAAGGCATCCCCCTCGACCGCCACATGGCCGATGGATGGGAACGGGAGGTGCGTTGCTACCAGCAGCTCGCCGGTCGCTGCCAGCTCCTTCAAAAGACGGACGCGGACGCGCGCGGCCTCCTCGGGGTCGTGTTCGAAGCCGTTGAACCAGTCGGGATGCTCGAAGCCGACCGCGAATACGGCGTCGCCGGCGAACATCAACCGGTCGTTGCCGGATGCGAGGCGCACCACGCTGTGCCCCGGGGTATGACCGCCGGTGCGGGTGGCGACCACACCGGGCGCAACCTCGTACTCCTCCTTGAATGTCTGAAGATTGCGCTTGTACTCTTCAGCGAACCGCTTGGCCGTCGCACGAAGCGCGTCCGGAAACCCCTCAGGCATGGAGACGTGGGAAAAATCCGGGTGGGTCCAGAACTTGACTTCGGCTTCCGCCACGTGGATCCGCAGGTCCTTACGCAACTGCTCCTTCACCCCGTCGACAAGAAACATGCCAATGTGGTCCATGTGCATATGGGTCAGGATCACGTCGGTCACCGACGCAAGCTCGATGCCGGCAGCCTGCAGCCGATGGGCCAGCTGCCCTGCCCGCGGCAAGTGCAAGTTGGGATCGTCCCCCAGGCCGGCGTCGATGAGGATGGTCTTGCCGCCACTACGCACCACGACTACGTTCAGCCCCCAGTCGAGCTTATCCGTCGGCAGGAAATTGTAGCTTAGCCAAGCCGCCCGGTCGGCAGCATCGGCGTTGTGGCCCAACATCTTGCCTGGCAACGGCAGTACACCATCGCTTACAACCATTACGTCAATCTCGCCGATCTTCAACGCGTAGCGCGACGGGACCAGCTCGTCGGGCGCAGGTTTAACGGCGGGGTGTGAGGTCTGTAAGTTCATATCAGTTCTCCTGTTTCTTCGCCTGCTGACCGCCGTCTTGTGCACGGCATGGTTGAGGTTATTTCTCGCCCTGCTTGCGGACAATTGGTGTCAGGGACAGACCGGGCCATACGGTCGTATAGGTCCGGCTACCACGGCCGACGGGCGAACCAACGCAGGGGAAACGGGCTATAGTGCCGCCAAAACGGCGTTTCGAGCAGCCTTTGGCGGCATCAGAATTGGGGTTGCCTTCGAGCGCACCATTCGGCGCGCGAGGGCAAATGTTACGCGCGCTGGTAAAGCTGATGGCCCTGCAGGATTGGGCAGCGATACCAAAGCATAGGTTCGCTCATCCATTAACAAGGAGAGTATGGCTGGCCGTATAATGGGTAGACGGGATCAAACTACGCACGATCGACCGACGGAGGTCTGGGCGGCCGCCACTTTAGAGGCGCTTCTCGAAGAACGTGTCAGGGTAGGGGTCGTCATTGAAACGTGCGATCTCAGTCCAACCGGTTCTGCGATAAAGCTGCTGTGCTTCGGTCAGCGCACTATTCGTATCCAGACGCAGGACCTCTATGGATAGTTCACGGGCGCAATTTTCGGCGGCAGCCATAAGCCGTTTTGCCAGCCCAAGTCCCCGTGCTGATGGCGCGACCCAAAGCCTTTTGATTTCCGCAACGTTACCGCCGCTGCCCTTCAACCCGACACAGCCTATCGGCAGAGAATCCGATGTGGCTACCAGGAATACACCGCGCGGGCGGATCATATCCCCGGCGTCCGGATCCCGCGACAGCGAAACGTCGAAACCCTTCTCGAAACGGCGCCCAAGCTCGGCGTAGTATTCGCCGAGACAATAGGTGGCGTCCGCGTTTCGCGGATCTTTCTCCTCGACCGCGATGTGGCTGCGCCTTAGCGTGGAAGCCACAATATCCATGGCGCGCAGAAGTTCTTCCGGCTGGGAATGGCGCGCCAGAAATGCTGTCGCCTGCGCATTGGAAAGCGCTTCGTATGCCCGAAATTCGGAGCGGCCGGTTTCGGTCAACCTGGCGATGCGCCGACGCGCGTCCTGCGGATTGGATACAGTCTCAATGAGACCGTCCTCTTCAAGGCTGCGCAGCAGACGGCTCATGAGACCAGAGTCGAGATCGAGATCATCGCGGATAGCTGCAACATCCGATTGTCCTTGACCGATCAAATTAAGCACGCGTGCCGCGCCAAGCGGACGGCCACGTCCGAGGAACGAGGTATCGAGAGCTCCGACTTCGGCGGTGACAGCACGGTTGAAGCGACGGACGCGAAAAACTGGGTCGTATGGCATTTATCTGACTTAGGTCAGACAATTCGTTCTGTCAATCCATGCCGCCTGCTGCCGCTATAAATTGCACTTCCGGTAAGTTACATACGTGTTCTCGCCGAAGGGATCGAATCGCTTAAGCTCCGACGGGTTGGGAATGTCGAAACCGACGGAAACGTTTTCAACGATCATCGACGTCTCACAGGATAGCTGGGCCGAAAGATGCGACGACTTCTTTCGAATCTTCGTGACCGTACAGACCGCCATTGGCCCCGCAACCTTGTTGCCAGCGAAGAGGAGGCCGGTTGTGGTTGAAGCAATCCTATCCTTGAATTCGATTTTGCTGCCGACCTTCTGAAAGATCTCTTCGCATTTGCTACCTTTCATCGCCCAGGCACCCTGGAGCTCCTTTATCGTGGCTGCTTGCGCACCATATCCGGTCGCTGTGGCAAACAGCGTGACCAAAAGCGCTACTCGAACCCTGTACATATTGCCCTCCAAATGGTGCCCTCTGTCGATCGTCTGTCAGTTCGCACGATCGACAGTGAGTTTGCCGGCTAATTGGACGCGCCAAGCCTACTTTCCCTTTTTCGATGCATTGAACTGATCAATGTATCCACGTGCGACAGCGCGGACGCCTCTGCCAATATCGTCATAGACATCATCGGAAAGATTGGCGAAGGAGACGCGGACGCTCCAGTTCGGAGCATCGAAACCGCCGCCATTGAGAAGCACGATCGAATGGTCTTCCGCCAGGCGATAGACGAGGTCGAGTGGATGGACATGCTTTTTCAGCCACTTCACCATGTCGTCGCCGACATATCTGCGCAGCCAGAATTCGAAGTCGATCGTGCCGTAATAGTAGGCAAAGTTTGGATTTGGCTGGACATCAAGCGGCAGGCCTTCAAGAAGACTATCAACGCGGCTGTGACAGATATCCATGCACGCCTTCTGGTAGAGCTTTTCGGTGTCCATCAATTCGCTGAGCGAAAACATGGTCATCATCACCTGTTGCGGCAGGGACAGCCCTGCGGTGTGATTGAGAGCGACGTCGCGACTATCAGCAACGATCCGGTCAATCATCTTGAGCTTGCGGGGCTCGAGCGTGATCGAGATGTAGCGCTTGTCGACAGCCTCCAGTTCCTTTTGCGGAAGCTTTTTTGTCATCTCGTCCAGGATGTTCTTCTCATGGATGGCGATAAGGCCAAGCCGCCAGCCAGTGCAACCAAAGTATTTCGAAAACGAGTAGACGCCAATGGTATTCTCCGGCAGTTCGGCGATCAATGAGCGGAAGCCCGGCACGAAGGTGCCATAGACATCGTCTGTCAGCAGCAGCAAGTCGGGCCGCTTCTTCTTTACGAGATCCACGATCTTCTTGATTGTAGGCGCATCGATCGCCATCGAAGTAGGGTTGCCGGGGTTGACGACGAAGAAGGCCTTTATCTTTGGATCCTCGAGCTTCTTTATCTCCTCGTCCGAGTATTGGAAGCGATGCTCCTGCGTTGCCTTGATGTGAACGGCCTTGAACGCATAGTCTTCAAGTTCCGCGATCTCGATGTAAGGCGTGAATATGGGCGTCCCTAGCGCGATCGTATCGCCCTTCTTGAGGATGCGGTTGGCGATTAAAGATTTGAAGATGTAACACATCGCGGCAGTGCCGCCTTCCACCGCATAAAGGTCGAATTTGCCGGGTGGAACCTTGTCGCCGCACATTGCCCACATGAGGTAGCGGTGCGCCACCTGTTCGGCATGGACCAGCATGCGATCAGGCACAGGGTAATTATCGCCAATGATCGAATCCGTTAGCTCGAAGACAAAGGCGTCCGCGTCAAATCCGAAAGCCGTGACGGCATGTGCAACCATCTTCGTCAGGAAGTCTGCCCCCGGCATATCGGCATGCTTCTCGATCCAGGCCTTGAAGCGCTCGGCGATGTCCTTCTGCTGCGGCATGCCGGCAACGCCAGCGGTGGGGTTGTCCATTGTACGGCGGCATTCGGACAAGGCGAACTGGCCAAACAGGAAGAACCCCTCGCGAGGCCTTGTCGCAATCCAGTTCGGATTGCCGCGGCCTGCATTGAGCAGCACCTTTGCGGATTTCTGTGAACTGCGTTTGGCGAGCTTGATCAAGCCGTCCTTTATTTCAAACGGGCTCATCTTCTCGTAGTCGCGGTAATCGATGACTGTCATAGGGTCTTCCTCCCCGGTAATACAAAGTAGCCACGTCAGTTTTGGAAAATTCATTCCGGCTTTCACTTCGGCGAGCAGAATCGGGAAGCTGATAAGCCATAGTGCAACTCTTCAAATTACTTGAAGTCGTCACACTCGAGACTAGCAAACCCTCCAGGTTTGCAGCACGTACCATACAGTATGATACAGGATACTACTTTTTCCCTGCGCTCCGCAGTGCAAAGCTCGCATGATTGATCTGTTCTGGCTGACAACGATGGACCGTTCCAAATTGTTGGATGACGGGGCGCTTCTTTTAGCTTTCTGGGAGGGGCATGATGATTGACTGGTTCGTTAATGTGCTGCGTAGCTATCCCGAAATCGCCATTTTCCTGTCTCTTGCGCTCGGTTACTATTTCGGGTCCTTCACCTATAAGGGCCTTGGACTAGGCGCGGTGACGGCCACCCTCATTGCCGCCGTCCTCATAGGACAGCTCGGCATCACCATCTCGCCGCCGTTGAAGGCAACATTTTTCCTGATGTTTCTGTTCGCCATTGGCTACGGCGTTGGCCCGCAATTCGTCAGGGGCATCGCTAAAGACGGGATTCCTCAGGCTCTGTTTGCGGTCGTTGTCTGCCTGTTCTGTCTGGCAACCGCTTATTTTGGCGCAATTCTCGCGGGTTATGACGTCGGCTCCGCTGTCGGCCTCTACGCGGGTTCGCAGACGATTTCGGCTTCCATGGGGCTTGCAACCGATGCCATCAATCGTCTAGCGCTGCCGCCCGACCAGACGAAGGCCTTGCTTGATGCAATGCCTGTTGCCTATGCCGTTACTTATATCTTTGGCACCGTAGGCTCAGCTATTGTGCTTGCGCTTCTCGGACCCGCCTTGCTGGGGATCGATCTAGAAGCGGAGTGCAAGCGCTACGAGCAGGAACAAGGCGGCGGTGACAAGGAAATCGGGGGCGCTGGTACGGCCTGGCACCACTACGAATTGCGTGCCTACCGGGTGCGCGAAGGCGGACCCATAGTCGGCAAGACGGCGCACGAAGCCGAAGCACTCCTTCCGGAGCAACGAGTTTTCATCGAGCGCATACGCCGCGGCGGCAAGCTCTTGGACGCCACCGCCGACACTGTGATTCAGGCGGGCGACATCGTCGCCGTCGCCGGGCGCCGCGAAGTACTCGTAAATGTCATTGGCCACACCGCCGAAGAAATCGACGATCCGCAGCTTTTGGCGGTTCCGGCTGAAGGCGTTGACGTATTTGTGACCAATAAGGAGGTTGATGGAAAGACCTTGGCCGAACTCGCAAAAATGCCGTCAGCACGTGGTGTGTTTCTGCGAAAGATAACGCGGGGCGCCACCGCAATATCGATCCCAATCCTGCCGAACACTCAAATCAACCGCGGCGATATCGTTACAATCGTGGGGCGGACCCAGGATACCACAGCAGCGACCAAGGCTCTCGGAGTACCAGACCGGCAGACCGACATCGCCGATGTCGCCTTCATCGGCGGGGCTATCGCTATCGGTGCGCTCGTTGGCGCCTTTGTCTTCAAGATCGGCAGCGTTCCGCTCACTCTGTCGACGTCAGGCGGTGCGTTGATTTCAGGGCTCTTCTTCGGCTGGCTGCGCTCGGTACATCCAACGTTTGGCCGCATTCCCTCATCGACCGTCTGGTTCATGAATTCCGTCGGCCTCAATATTTTCATCGCGGTGGTCGGAATTTCCTCCGGACCGGGTTTTGTCGCGGGATTGAAGCAACTCGGTTTCAGCCTCTTCCTCTGGGGTATCGTCGTGACCACCATTCCGCTCGTCCTCGCCATGTATGTCGGGAAATACGTGTTCCGGTTCCATCCCGCCATCCTTTTGGGGTGCTGTTCAGGCGCTCGCACGACCACCGCTTCCCTTGGCATGATCAATGACCGGGCAAAGAGCACGATCCCCGGCCTCGGCTATACGGTCACCTATGCGGTGGGGAATACGCTGCTGACCATCTGGGGCATGGTGCTGGTGATGTTGCTGGCATGACCAGGGTGATCCAGGACGTCAGATTGGCCCAGCCTCATCTTTTGTTGATGATTTCTATTGTTCTCATCAATCCCCGTGAGTTTCGGCGGGAACCGGGGGATGCGGAGAGACGCTGTATATGTAAACACGGGAGGAGAACCGTGATGTTGCTCTACGCGAATAAAGTCGCCCTCGTAATACTCGCGGGATTTGTGCTGTCTGCAGGCCCATGGATGGGCAGCGCATCCGCACAATCCCCGAACACGACGGCAGCTACCCCTGCAGCCGAGGAACAAACATTGTTAACGGAGGACGAGCTCGAAACGCTCGTTGCCCGCATTGCCCTTTACCCCGACGACCTTGTGGCACTGGTGCTGTCCGCCAGCATTAACCCGTTGCAGATCGTGCAGGCCGCGCGATTCATGGATCAAGTAAAAAGCAAACCTGACCTCAAACCTGATCCAGCCCTGGACGGCAGCATCATTGCTCTGCTCAACTATCCCACTGTCCTGACGATGATGAATGACGATCTCCAATGGACCCAACAGCTTGGCCGGGCGATTACCGACCAGCAGAAGGACGTCCTGGTCGCGATACAGCAGTTGCGCGACCAGGCGGTGGCAGACGGGACGATCAAATCGGACAGCAAGGTGGTCGTCGAAACGAAGAACGACAATGTCATTATTCGCCCCGCGCAAAAGGAAGTCACTTATGTTCCGACCTATGACCCAGTGATCCTGACAAACCCGGCTTACGTTGCGACGGAGCCAATCGTCTACGGCGATCCGTATCCGTCATACTACTACCCCTATGCGCCCTATTGGCCCGGCTTCGTGACCGGTGCAGTTTTCGGCGCAGCGGTTGATTGGGACAACTGGGACTCCTGGGGTGGGGACGATATCGATATCGACATCGACAACATCAACCGCGACGATTTCCACTTTGACAGGAACAATATCGGCAACATCAACTTCGATCGAGACAAATTCAAGTTCGATCGCGATTCAGTCGCCAGCAATATTCGGCAGAACAAGGCAAACCGCGTTGATCTGAAAAACAATCTGCAGGCTAAAAATGCCCCTGGCAACCTTGCAGGAGCACGGGCGAAAGTTCAAAGCAGCGATATTCGGCGCGACGTGCAGCAGGGCCTTAAACAAAAAGCGGGCGGCATGTCCGGAGAAAAGTTGCAGGGTCAGATCGCCAAACGCGATGCGGGGCAAAAGGCGATAGCCAACCGTCCCAACAAGGGCCAGGCCGCCAATCTTGACCGACCGCGCAAAGCGGCGGGCCAGGTCAAGAACACCAATCGTCCGACCAAAAAGGCGGCGGGCCGTATCGACAACCGTCCACGGCAGCCAAGCGCACTCGGCAATTATGGACCCGGCCGTGACACGCGCATCGCGTCGCAGCGCGGCAACATCAGTCGCAACGTCGGCGGTGGCGCAAGAATGGGACACGGCGGTGGAGGACCACGTATATCCCACGGCGGCGGCGGCCGAGGTGGTGGTGGCGGCGGCCGAGGAGGGGGTGGACGAGGCGGCGGCGGTCGCCGTTGATGCAACAGTTTGAAGGGAATTCCAAATGTTCCGCACAACCATGGAAATGCTTATTACCGCCGCCGTCCTCGCAACGCTGTCCGCGCCTGCATCATTCGCGGCGGAGGCATCGCTCCAGCGCTTCGTTGGCTCCGATTCCCAGATTTTCAAGGAGCCCAACGAAGCAGTGGACGCGCTCAGGAAGGAACTTGAGGCAAAGGACATCACCGCTTTGGCAAAGTTACTCGGACTGAACGAAGAACAAGCTGGAAAGTCCGAAGACATCGGCGATCGGCTCTCGGAACTGCAGCAGGCGGCCAAGGAACGAACTACGTTGCAAGACCGCAAAGACGGCTCGAAGGAAGTGGTCCTCGGCAACCGGGTCTGGCCGTTCCCGTTTCCACTGGTGAAGCACGATGCCGGCTGGCAGTTCGATACCGTAGCCGGCCTTGAGGAAGTGCTCGCGCGCCGCATTGGCGAGAATGAGCTGCAGGCGATCCAGACCTGCCGCGACGAACTCGTAGCGCAGGCTGCGTACGCGGAAGAAGATCACGATGGTGATGGCGTTCTGGAGTTCGCGCAGAAGCTTATCAGCGAGAAGGACGCGCACGATGGCCTCTATTGGACGTCTGATGGTGGCGAAGAAAGTCCGGCGGGACGTTTTGCGGATCCCGCCAGGGTTCAGGGTGCGGCGGCATCGGACCACGGATATTTCGGCTATCGTTATCGCATCCTCAAGTCCCAAGGCAGCAATATTGCCGGTGGCAAATACAATTTCGTCATCAACGGCAATATGATTGCCGGGCACGCCTTGATCGCCTGGCCGGCAATATATGGCGAGACCGGGGTCATGACGTTCGCCGTCAGTCAGCACGGCATCGTCTACCAAAAAGACCTTGGGCCCGGAACCGCGAAACTGGTGAAGGAAATCAATTCCTTCAACCCGGACAAGACATGGGAGGCAGTTCCAGAGTAGCGACAACGAGCAAAAAGCGCCCTCAGAAGCTCTCTAATCCCTCGCCACGATATGACCGTGACATGGAACGGTCCCATGTCACGGTCATAAGACTATCGGCCCCTCCCGCGGGGAACCGGGCTTCCGGCTATTTCTGGGCGGCCTGGCAAGCCCGCAACGCCTTGAACGCGTCATCGGTGCCAGTGAGATTTACCACCACGGTTTTGCGTCCTTTCGCGGTGATCGTCAGCGCCTTCTTCTTGGCGAGATCGTAGATGAAATCGAGGTTGTCGAACGGAACATATGCGCCGTCATATCCTTGCATCTGCTGTCCCTTGGCTACGCCCGTGTATTTCTGACCATCGACATCGAAAACGACATCAAGCTTTTCACCGGCGGTAATTTTTGTGGGTGTCTTGGTATAAAGCGCGAGAAAGCCGCGGGGGGCCGCGGTCGCATCGATACCGATCTGCGCCTGTGTTTCACCATCGGGATTATCCCGCATGATAAGGCAACCAGGGCCCATGGTGTCGTCGACATATATGTCCCAGCCCGCCGCCGAACCATATTTTGTGACGGCGGCCTCACATGGAACGGCGAGGACAGCGACTGCTAGGGTAGTCCAAGCGAATAAATGCATGATCTTCTCCTGTGCTCTGCTTTGAATTAAAAATTATGCGAAACGAAAATCCACTGCATATGATAGTCATGGCTTTCTGGCTGTGGCTGCGGCTATAAGCGCTTGCACGCTGACCGCCGCAATGAGCCCGGTCATGACGATTCCACAAAAACCAATCCCGACAGCCAGCAAGCGCGATGAAGCGTGGGTCGGCGCGAGATCACCATAGCCTATTGTCAGGCCGGTAACGAAGGTGAAGTAGAGCGTGTCCATTGCCTGCCAATCTTCTATTCTGCCAATCACGAGCCCAAACCCCACCATCAACAAAAGAATTCCGGACAGGATTGGCCAAACAACGCCGAGCTGGCGAAAGAACTCTCTGAAGAAAATGCGCCGCGTTTCCCTGGCTTTCGCGCTCATTGCCTTACCGATAACCTACATGCACCCTTTGTTGAGGAAATACTTCTCGACGCCTTCGAGAGCGCTCCCTGAATATTCCTTGGGGTCCACGTCTGCGATCAAATCCGGGAATGCGAGGCTTGAGTTGGGGTGGTCAATATATTCTTGAAGGACCGTGCAGTGCTTGTTGTCGTGGACGATACGAAGCGCAACCGCTTCAAGAAATCCTACACAATATCCATGGTCCAAGGGGTCCTTCACATTGCCGCACATGGCTTGAAGTTTTGCGAAGGATGGCGCCTCCGCGAGGGCGGAAACGCTGAGGCACGAGATCGCCAATGCCAACGAGATCTGGCGCATGGCAATCGCTGATTTCAACAAATAGGCGTTCGTGGCTGACATTGTTGCTTATCTCCCGGAGCGCGGGCAAATTTCATCCACCGCGTGCACGATCGCACCCACCGCGCTCGTTTGTTCAGGATGAATTTTGATGAAGCTGATGACTGTCCCATAGAGCTGTTGTGACATGAATTTGCCGTCGACCAGACACTTGCGAATTTCCTGACGGCGCACCGAGACATCGTCATCGCATGCGACGGCAATTTGATATTCGATCGCACCGAAAATGTAGCCTGAGGCGTATCCCTTATCGGCTTTCAAGAGTTCGGCGGCACTCATTGCGTTGACCGGCGACACAGAAAGCAAGACCAGCAAAAGCGCTAACTTCATGTTTCGGCTTCCCTTTTTAGTAACGTGCTGTTCAGCTGCCTAGATCGGAACCCCAATTCAGGAAGAAGCCGACGTCGCCGGGCATTCCATTGGGGAAACTGATGATCATTGCCTTGAGCCTGAACCCTTGCGGCTTACCGAATTTCTGGTAGCGATCGTAAAATTCCTTCGCCTTCCCCTGAAGGGTATCAGGCCAGCTCTTGTCGCCGCTATTGATCGCCCGGCCGCTGTCCGAACAAAGGTCTGAGGAGAAGGTATAGACCATGGCTTCGAATTTACCATTTTCGACCGCAGCGGCCACGGCGCGGCGTACAGCGAGAATGTCCGCCTCACCGACATGGTTCTTGAGAAAGTCTTCGGCGAAATCGGCGATCTTCTGTTCTTGGACGGACTTGGCTTTCGCCTGCTTTTTTGCCTCCTCCGACTCCCGCTTCTTAACTTCCTGGCGAAGTTCCGTCGCACTCGGAGGCATCGCGTTCACGTCAAGTTCTTTTTTGTCAGACATCTCTTTCCTCCACTTCGTCGAGAATATGAGGCCGGCACCTCGTCGCTTAGAGAATCCTCGGAACCACGTTTAGGGTCATCTCGGGGTCGATGTAGTCGCCGGGCCGCTTTTGGCGTTTGCCAAGATCGGGTTCGTCAAACTTGACCCTTTCATAAGGGATCGATTTGAGGATGTGAGAAATGCAATTTATACGCGCGCGCTCCTTGTCGTCGGATGGCACGATCCACCACGGCGCGTGTTGGCTGTCCGTCATTTTGAGCATTTCGTCATAGGCCCGCGTATAATCCCACCACCGCTGATAGGATGTTATGTCCATCGGACTGAGCTTCCATTGCCGCAATGGATCGTCAATGCGACGACGGAAGCGGCGGTCTTGCTCCTCCTCGCTGACTGTCAGGAAATACTTCAGCAGAATGATGCCGCTCTCGACGATGGCTGCTTCAAAACGCGGAGCCAGCTCAAGGAAGCGGCGGGCCTTTTTTTCACTGCAGAAGCCCATCACGCGATCGACGCCTGCCCGGTTGTACCAGCTCCGGTCAAAGATCACGATCTCCCCGGCAGCGGGCAGGTATCCAATGTAGCGCTGCATGAAGATCTGGGATTTTTCCCGATCACTTGGCGCTGGCAGGGCGATGACACGAAAAACCCGCGGGCTCACGCGCTCGGTAATCCGTTTGATCATGCCCCCCTTGCCGGCTGCATCGCGCCCCTCGAACAGAATGACGACACGGGCCCCTGATTTCTTTACCCACGCCTGCAGATGCGCAAGCTCGATCTGCAGCTTTCTCATCTCCTTGTTGTAGCGGTCTTTGAAACCCTTCTTGTCGTCACCTTCCGTGGCAGCAGATTTGTGATTGTCCTTACTCATCTTTTCAACTCCGAAACGTGGATCGGCAATGCCGATGACAACAATCCTTCTTGGGCGCGAGGCTGCTCTGCTTCAGTCTGAAAAGCAGCGACCGCGTCTTCCAAATCATCGAAGAAATATTGCGTGCCGATACGCTCAATCACGCCGCTGCGCTCGAGAATTTCCCTCACCTCGGTGTGGACCTCCGCAAGGCACAGCCTGATGTCTTTGGCAGCAAGTTCCTCCCTGATTTCATCGAGCATTGCAGCGGCCGTACTGTCGACCTGGACGATTGCGCTGGCGTCTATGACGAACCAGCGGCATCCGGGCGCCAATTTGCGGACCGTGGTCTTGATGCGCTCCGCAACGTAATCGGCGTTGACGAAAAGCAGGCTGCCCTGGATCATGTAGAGCACGAGACCCTGTATCGGGACGGCCTCGGGCGAGCGATGCAGCTTATAAAGTCCGTCGCGGCCAGGAATGCGGCCGAGTTGCGCGTCGCGCGGATACATCGACTTGCGCAACAAGTAGACCAGGGTCGCGGCGATAGCGATGACCACCCCATTGAGCACGCCAAAGCTTATCGCGCCCCACATGGTGATCATGGCGAACACGAATTCGGGCCGGCTGATTTGCCAGATGCGTTTCAGCTCGCCGATATCGATCAAGCCGATAGCCGCAGATACTAGGATTGCTCCAAGCGCTGGCAAGGGCAAAATTCGCAATGCTTCTCCGAGGAAGAGCAGCGTGGCGATCAAGGTAGCTGCCGAGACGAGCCCGACAATTTGCGATCTGCCGCCCGCCGCAAACGCGATCGCCGTCCGTGAGTCCGACATGCTGATCGGAAATGCGCCGAAGAGACCGGCAGCAATATTGCCGGCCGAGAGCCCAATCAGTTCACCATTGGCGTCGACCGCTTCACCCGAGCGCGCCGCGAAACTGCGCGCCGTAATAATGCCCGCGCCAAAACTCACAAGAAAAACCGCAGCAGCACCGAGCAGCATCTTGTCCAATGGCAGCCCACGAAACGAGGGAATAGAAAACGATGGGAGTCCGAGGGGAATGTCTCCAACCACCTTCACGCCCATTTCGCGAAATCCAAAAAGCGCCGAGAGGACCATGGCAAGGACGACGACAAGGACTGGCCCGGGAATGGGGAGCCGTAATCTGTTTGCCGCTTGCAGGAGAACGAACATGCTGGCACCGAGCAGCAGGGACGGCCAATGGATTTCGGCGCTTTTGCCGATCAGCTCGAGCACGGGTGCGACAAGCCCTTCGGATTGTATTTTCACTCCCGTCAGCCGGCCAATCTGACCGACGACAATGGATATCGCGATGCCAGCGAAAAAGCCGACCAGAATAGGGCGGGACAGAAACGTGGCAACGACCCCGAGCCGCAACAGCCGGGCTGCCAGGCATACTCCCCCGACCGCGAGCCCCAGCGCCGAAGCTATGGTTACGCGGTCAACCGCTGCGTCCGCCGGCATCGACGCTATGATTGACGCGATGGCGGCGCCGAGCACGGTCATGGTGGCCGCATCGGGTCCGAGTACGAGCCTTTGCGACGGTCCGAATAGTGCATACGCGATTGGTGCCGCGATACTGGCGTAAATACCTGTTTCCGGGGGTAGGCCGACAATTGCCGGATAAGCGATGGCGCTCGGCAATCCAACGGCGGCAACCGCAAGACCCGCACCGATGTCGCGTCCCAGCCAATTGGCCCGATAGCCCGCCAGGCTCTTAAAAACAGGCCAAGGGTGCGTTGCCGCGACCATCTTAATCGATATTGTGAATGGCGATGATCCCATCCATCGGGGTCAATACCACGAACAAGAGCACACCCAACGCGGAGTAATCGAGAAACACGGCTACCTCCCTCGAGCGGGCGCAGGGCCCGTTTCATGTGGCTAGAGTGTAGACCGATGCGAACGCCAATACGTGTAGCATCGTGTAATATACGGCGCCCGCTTACAGAGCGGGCAGCAAAGCGGCTAGTTTCCCGGGATTGTAAGGCCCGCTTTTCTCAGTCCATCGATAAAGATCAACTGGTCTTCCGGTCGAAGGATGCGCGTGGCGACGACATTCCTGATGTCCGGGAG
Organism: Phyllobacterium sp. YR620; assembly: GCF_900104165.1. Lineage (NCBI taxonomy): Bacteria > Pseudomonadati > Pseudomonadota > Alphaproteobacteria > Hyphomicrobiales > Phyllobacteriaceae > Phyllobacterium > Phyllobacterium sp. YR620. Next base: position 37,780 of record NZ_FNJP01000007.1, on the reverse strand, counting down.
AAAAGCCGGAGCATTTTGTTCAAGCCACTTCCGTTCGATGTCGGCTTCCTCGCGCTTGCCGAGTTTTCCAAGGATCGCCATGCGTATGATATGAAAGATCGGATTGGGGCCAAGGTCCGACAATTGCGACCATTGTTCGGCCGCAACATAGTCGCCCGCCATGTATGAGCAGACGGCAAGCGCTGCCTCGAAATATCCGGACGGTCCTGGATTGCGCGACACCGCCGAGGCGATCAGCTTGCAACCTTCGTCCCATTTTCCCGATAATGCGAGGCGAAATCCATACTCGCCCGATAGTTCCGTGTCGTTGGGGTTGATCGCGTAGGCGCGCGCGCCGATCTGCAGTGACTCCTGGACTTGACCCCGGAAAAAGTACGTCAGCATCTCCGCCTGCAGACCGCGTACGTTCTGCGGATCGAGTTCGGTGGCCCGCTTTGCGGCGGAGCCCGCAAGCTCCAGCGACGGGGCAGGCACCGAGTCCAGGCGGTATCGAAAGCGGACCTCATCGAGATAGGTCAATGAAAGAAGTGCCCAGGCAGTTGCATAGCCCGGATAGCGCTCGACGGCCCGCTTCAAGCAGTTCTGGACCGCAGTGTGGGTTTGCGGATTCAGGTTTGCGCGGTAGCGATAATAGGCCAAAGTGCAGGTATAGGCCTCGATATTATTTGGCGGTGATTGTGCGAGCTGAGCCGAATCCTTCTGAAAGAGAATGCCGTAAGGTTGCGCCAGCGCGGTGGCCACGGAACGGGCTATGTCGCCTTGAAGTTGGACCAACCCCTCGGCTTTTAGGTCGTTCTCGTAGTTGCCGGTCCACACAATGGAGCTGTCGGCGCGATTCATGAGCCGGGTGCTTAAACGAAGCTTCTCCCCGTCGATGCGGACACGCCCTTGCAACGCAAAGCTTGGCCGCGTGTCGTTGATCCTAAACAACGTGCTGGAAGCGTCGGATGAGCGTCCTGCTACGACGACGACTTCCTTGAATTTCGCAAGCTGACTGATGACTTCATCAGTCAAATCCTGCGCAATATTTGCAGAGCGCTGTGTTCCCGAAAGGTCCTCGATTGGTTCGACCAGCACTTTCGGGATGTCGGGTCCAGCCTGCCTGATACTATTTCCGCCCGTAAGGTCCAGCGGGTCCAGGTGAAACAGATAGCCGCCAACGAACATGACTGAGCCAATGACAATGGCGGTCAAGACCAGTACCGACCATTTGCCAGGAGACGCGCGCTCCAAGAGGCGGCCGAGGTTTTTTCCATGAATCGGCCTAAAATAGCTCTCGGGCGCCGTTACCGGATCCTTGCGCGAGAAGATGGGAATGTAGCCGCCCTTGGGCATGGTGATAACGACTGGATCGTCGTTGCCGGCAACGAGATAGTAATGTTCGAGGCCGCGCCTGATCAGACCCGCCTGGATCCGGACCACGGGGTCCAGTTGCGCGTCAAACGATGAATCGCGCCCAAAGACTTCCATGGCGATCGAGTAGGCTTTGATCCGGTTGCCGCGGCCCGCTATTGTCTCTTCAACAACATAGGTCAGGAATCTGCGCGCGCGCTCAGGCACATCGAATTCGGCACTCGATCGAATGCGATCAAGCTGCGCAAGGACATCGGCATCCGTCGGCAGAGCTTGCTTGTCTACCGGCACGCCGTCAGCGGCAACGCTCACCCCTTTGTTTCCCCGAACAAGCAACCGTCCTTTACGGCTGTATGGTACAGTATCTTACGCCTCTAACTGAAGTTATTCCAATACTATGGGACGACAAACGAGAGCAGTCAGCGGAGGCACCGATGACGCCGCGATCCTGGGACACGGAGCGGGAAGATGGATTGGCTGCGGCTCTTCGCAGATTTCCGGAATCCGCATTTCGCATTCGACAACTCATGCTGGGAAACGAAGCATTTAAGGAGCTGTGCTCCGACCTCGCGGCAGCCGAACGCGCGCTTGAAGATGCTCAACACCTGCCTGTTAATATTCGTGAGAAACGGCGCGATGAATTCGCGGAGATGGCCGATAGTCTCGCGAGGGAGATCGCTGAAGCGCTCGGGTCCAAGGGCTATCCTTAAGGCCGGCCCTGACCGAACTTAACGGACTGAACCACAACTTACTGGAACTGCAAAATTGGCTATCGAGATCGAACGCAAATACCTCGTCAAGGACAAACGCTGGAGGAAATACGCCTCCAACGGTTCAACTCTGCGCCAAGCCTACCTGCTGGCAGCCGCACAGCGATCGGTGCGGGTTCGAACCATCGATGACTTACGTGCGACACTCACGGTAAAGGTTCGTCTCGGCCCACTTCGACGCGAAGAATTCCAATATGAAATACCCTACGCGGACGCTCTTCAGATATTTCGTCACTGCATAGGCGTTGTTGTTGAAAAGACCCGCCATGAACTTGTCGATGCAGGCCAGCGCTGGGAAATTGATGTATACCACGGCATCCACCAGGGACTGACGGTTGCAGAAATCGAGTTGCAAAGCGAAAGCGACCTGTTTCCGCGTCCTGTTTGGTTGGGCATCGAGATAACAGGCGAGCACAGGTACTCAAACCAGGTACTGGCGATGGCAAGGCTGGCTCCGGGCCAGAGCGGACGGGAGACGATCAGCTGATGGGAACTGCTCCTTCGACCGGTGTTCGAAACCAGGATATTACCCGGGTGACACTCGCGGTCCTCTTTATTGGCGGCCTGCTTGTCAGCTCGATCTGGATCATGCTGCCATTTCTTGCGGCAATCATCTGGGCCTTGACCCTGGTCATCGCCACTTGGCCGCTGATGATCTGGGTGCAGCGTCACACGGGCAACCGCCGCGGCGTTGCCGTGTTTGTCATGACTGTCGTCCTTCTCCTTGTCCTTATCGTGCCGTTCTTGCTGGCAATCAGTCTCATCATGGACAACATGGATCGCATCACGGACAACATCCAGACCGCGCTTGCGCTCAAATTACCCGAGCCGCCAATCTGGCTTGATGAAATTCCGCTGGTCGGAGAGCGGCTGCACGACAGCTGGGAACGGCTCGGGCGCCTTGGCGTGAATGAACTCGGACCGAGGCTCCAGCCCTACGCCGGTTCCTTTGCGCACTGGTTCGCGGCGGCAGCGGGAAGTCTTGGCGGCATGGTCCTCGAATTTCTCTTGACGACAGCGATAGCCGCCATCATGTACGCAAAAGGTGAGCAGGGGGCAGCGACTGCCGTCCGGTTCGGGCATCGGCTTGGAGGTGACCGGGGTGAAATGGCGGTACGTCTTGCTGGCCGGGCCATCCGTGGCGTTGCTCTCGGCGTGGTCGTCACGGCTGTCGCGCAGACCGCCGTAAGCGCGATCGGGCTTCTCGTCGTCGGCATACCATTGGCTGGCGTATTGACGGCGCTGGTCTTTGTCCTTTGCCTGATGCAGATCGGCCCTGCCTTGGTGTTGGCGCCCGCCGTTTTCTGGATGTACTACAGCGGCGACACCCTCTGGGCGACAGTACTTTTGCTGTTTGCCATCATCGCCGGGACAATGGACGGGTTCCTGCGGCCGTTCTTGATCCGAAAAGGGGCGGACCTGCCGCTGTTGCTGATCTTCGCAGGCGTCATCGGTGGCCTGATCTCATTCGGGATTCTCGGAATATTCGTGGGACCGACCCTGCTTGCGGTTGCCTACACCCTCCTGGACGCGTGGATGGCAGAGGATGAGGGGATCGTAGCGGTATCTGTCCAGAACGAAGCCCATAGCCCACCGAAAATCCTGGATGATGTGATCTGAAAAGCCGTCGCCGCGGTCCAACAGTCGTGAACGAGGCATCGCCTCCAAAATCGGACGTCTTTGGCTGAGTCGGTCGACCGCTCCTTTGGAACACGCATTTGGCTTGCGCGTTTCAGTCTGACAAACAACGAGAATTGTCATGAACTGGGGATCGATTTCGGCGAAATCGTCCAGTGCCTTTAGGAGATGGGATGAAACAGGTTTATTTTGTAGCGGTATATGATCAGGGTGAAGCTGGAGAATTGTTTCGATCCGGCGAACCGCAGCGGTTCGACGCAGAGGAAGAGGCGCAGACGGCCGCCGATGATTTGGCGTCAAAGCATGCAGGCGTCATTGCCTGGAGCCAGGACGTGAAGCAAGGGGACGAGTACGGCCCTCCCATGGTTTTCTACACTGCCGGCGAAACTGTCAACATGAAGTGAGGGCGAAGTTTCAGGCTTCGGCTGTGTGACAAACTGCTTCGATGTTGTGCCCGTCCGGTCCGATGACAAAAGCTGCATAGTAGTTCGCGTGGTAGTGCGGGCGCAGACCGGGCGCACCGTTGTCTGTGCCGCCCGCCTCGAGAGCCGCGCGATAGAAAGCTTCGACCTGCTTTCGATTTTCGGCCGTGAATGCCAAGTGAAGATGCGCTGGCTTCTCATCGGATTGGTACAGGCAAAGCGATGCCTTGCCGTTTGAACTCATTTCGACGCCGTATGTCGGCGACCCCTCCGAGACGACCGCTACGCCGAGCGGTTCGAGCGCCTTGAGAAAGAATGCTTTGCTTGCCGAATAGTCGGTGACGCCGAATTTGACGTGGTCGAACATGAATGCTCCGCGAAGTTCTGGGTGTTTCTGCTGATATTGGCTAGAGGTGGCTGATTCTCCCGCAAGGGTTCGTTCGTTCGCACCCTACACCTCAAAATGCCGGATTGAGGAGTGCTGCGGGTCGGTATGCGAAGAAACTGTGCGGCGAATTGCTTCCGATGTTTATTTTTAATGCTGGTCTAGCTCATTTGCTCTATTAAACTAATGGATCATGGAGAAATGTAATGAGCCTAATCCGCCTAATCATCTACCTGGCCTTGTCGATCGCGACGATTTCGGGCGCGTATGCTGACTCACTTGCCAAGCCTGATGGCAAGCCTATTCTGGTTATTTCCGGGAAAATTGAAAACACAAACAAGGGTTCCACGGCCGAATTCGACCGTGCGATGCTGGAAGCCATCGGCTTGCAGACCATTGAAACGACAACGCCTTGGTATGACAAGCGTGTACGCTTCGAGGGTGTGCCGCTCGACAAGCTGATGGAACTGGTCGGCGCCACCGGAACGAAAGTGACGGCGGTTGCGCTCAACGACTACGTGACGACGATTCCGCTGGACGATTTCAAGAAATTTAAGGTCGTGCTCGCCCTCAAGCGCGATGGAGAATATATGCCGGTCCGCGATAAGGGACCGTTGTTTATTGTCTATCCTTACGAAAGTGATCCGCAGCTGCAAAGTCAGACTTATTACACACGATCCGCGTGGCAGGTGGCCAAACTGATCATCGAGTAGAGACGCAGTGAAACGGTTTCTAGGGATCATTATCTGTTGCTTTGTCGTGGCGACGGCCTACATCGCCTATGTCATTGCAGAGCGGCAGACTGCGCTGCAGAAGTTTGCCCGCTATAATGACTCCTGGGCCATCGGACAGACTGTCTCCGAATATATGAGGCTCGAACATCGCGTGGCGGCCTATGCCATGGGTATGGACGACGCCGATCGCGATGAGGTTCGTCTGCGTCTTGATATTATGATCGGTCGGTTGCAGCTGCTCAAGCAGGGTAGTCTCCATAGCTTTATCGAGGATGACGCGCAGCGCCGCGAACTGCTTTCAGAGCTGACCAAGGTGCTCGATGTGCTTGATCAGCGGTTCGAGACCCTCGATACCGAAGGCCTCAAAGCGACGCTGAAAACCATGGCCGCCCTCGATGCGTCTATGACAGCGCTTGCATCCACCGCGGTTGAATATGATGTCGGTCTGATAGACGCTGCCCAGGCGGAATTGCGACAGCTCCATCTGATCTATACGGGCCTTGCGGGCGGGCTCATACTCTGCGGGGTGGGTCTCGTTGTTCTCCTTCTGCGCCACAACAGCCTTCTTGACGGTGCTCACCGCAAGATGAAGGACCTCACAGACAATCTCCGCGAGGCTTCGGGCGAATTGAAGCTGCAGAACTACCGGCTGAAACATGTCGCCCACCATGACGCCCTGACCGGACTTCCCAATCGTGTGCTGTTCCGGCAGGATCTGGAAAACCGGTTGAAAACAGCGACAGCCGGTGGACCAACCGCTGTGATCTTTCTCCTTGACCTCGACGGCTTCAAGGATGTGAACGATACGCTGGGCCACGACGTCGGTGATGGCCTGCTCCAGGGTGTGGCAAGCCGCCTTACAAAGCTTGGTGGCGAAGGCGACCTCGTCTGCCGGTTGGGCGGAGATGAGTTCGCCATCCTGACCGCGGGGCTGAACGAGCAGCAGGCTTTTGATTTTGCCCGTGATGTCATGGATGAAATCAGCTTTCCCTACCTTGTCAGCGAGCGTGAGATAAAGATCGGCACCTGTGTCGGCGTTGCCCTGTCGGTGATCGGGTCCGGTACTGATGAATTATTCAAACAGGCAGACCTTGCGCTCTACGAAGCAAAGTCGCTTGGCTCCGGGCATGCGTGTGTCTTCCAATCCCAGATGCAAACAAGGCTGACGGAAAAGAAGTCGTTCGAAGCCGATCTCAAACAGGCGCTACGGAAGGGCGAACTCGAGATATTCTACCAACCGCAAGTGAACACGATTACACGTGAGATTTGTGGCTATGAAGCCCTCCTGCGGTGGTTTCATCCGATACGTGGGCAAGTTCCCCCATCCGAATTCATCCCGGTGGCAGAAAACATCGGGTTGATCCATGAATTGGGTGATTGGGTCTTAAGGACGGCCTGCACGGAAGCTGCCCGTTGGCCACGGTCGCTTAAAGTCGCGGTCAACCTTTCGCCGGTTCAGTTCCGCAGTCGAAATCTCATTCAGAGCGTCGTCACCATCGTCACTCAAAGCGGCCTCGATCCAGACCGGCTGGAGCTGGAGATTACCGAGTCCGTTCTCCTGGACAAGAATGAACAGACGCTCGAGACCTTGACGCAACTAAAGGCGGTCGGCATCCAGATTGCGATGGACGATTTTGGCACGGGATACTCGTCGCTTGGCAGTCTCAGGAGCTTCCCCTTCGACAAGATCAAGATCGATCGCTCTTTCATCCGTGACGTCACCACGCGCGCAGATGCCTTCGCCATCGTGGAACTGGTGACGGGCGTTGGACGAAGCCTGGGGATGACGACAATAGCGGAAGGTATCGAAACCGAGGAACAGTTCGCTTGCGTCAAACAGGTTGGATGCGAGCAGGTGCAAGGCTTCTTGATCGGCAGACCCGTACCTGCGACGCAACTGGACCATCTCCGCCAGGCCAGCAATGGCGTAAGCTTGGCTGAATATGAAGGTCTTGTTGATGTGAAGGCAGTGTCTGGCAGGGGTAGCTAGCCGCTTGGCAACGCCTGCCATCCTCAGGCAACAAGGGAGTTTGAGTTCGAATTGCTGACCGTCCACGGAATTACGGTGCCACTGGCATCAGACGAAGTATCACCCGTTATCTGGCAGGCGCTTACAAGTGGATGCTACGAGGCAAAGGAAGCCAAGTGGGTGTTCAAGGCCGTCAGGGCGAATGACCGGGTGCTGGAGTTGGGGGCAGGGATCGGAGTGATCACTTCGCTGATCGCAAAGATTTCAGGTGTCCAGGTGTGGTCGTTTGAAGCAAATCCATCGACAGCAGCACTTGCTCAACGCGTGATCAGTGCGAACAGCGTCGGCAACGTGGTTTTGTCCCAAGGATTGCTGGCAGCGGGCGAACCGCACACCATCCCGTTCTATGTCCGAGAGGATCTCTGGATGTCTTCCATGGATAAAAACCAAGGTCCTTACGAACGCGAAATATCGCTGACTTCAACGAATATCGATGATTTCATCGCGCACCACGCCATCAACGTTCTCGTCATGGATATTGAGGGCGCCGAACAAGATCTGCTTTGCAAGTCTGAGCTTGCCGGCATTGATCGGGTCTTTCTTGAACTGCACGATCACCTCTACGGATTGTCGGGCATCCGTCAGATCACGCAGGCGCTCGCCGCAAAAGGCTTCGCTTACGACCCGCGGGGATCCTATGGCGCTTGTGTGCTATTCGCAAAAGAGCAGGGCCCGCGAGAATACGAACCGGATGCGTTGTGAAGGGTAAGAAAGAAGCGAGACACTTGTGTTCCGACCTCTCCTGACATGAACGTGCCGTCGGGCGTGCTACGATCGCGCGACTGCGTTGAAGTGAAGTGGAGACGTCATGTCCAGGATCAATCGCCGCGCCTTCTTTCTCAATTCCGGCGGTGCAATCATCGCCTCGACGGTTGCGGGTCCGGTGCCCGCCACCGCATCGACAGACCGGGATCTGCCATTGTCCCGCGATCTGCGGGCGCTCATCGCGGCGCACAAAGCTATGTACGCGGCATTCCAAAAAATCGTCAGAAGCAGCCGCGACCCCGAAAGTGCCAGCCGAGCCGAAGAAAAGGCGCTGGTGGCTGTCTGCGCCTATCCAGCAGTTGGCGAAGCGGACCGCAAGGCTAAGGCTCGATATCTTTTGGAAATCGAGGCGCGAGGCGAACTGGACCTGGCTGAGCAAATGCAGGCGCTTCTCCGCTCGACAATGTGGGAAGATAAGACCGGCTAGACGTCCTTCCTGATGACTCGCCCATCCCGAGCGGCCGTCGAAATCGACTGTGGATCTCACGCCGCTTACAATTTCGGGGACGCCCCGGGTGTGGAACAATCCCGGCGGGGTGGCGTTGGCGAACTTTCAACAGGAGGTTCGCTATGTCCATTGGTCAAGAAGATAAGACAGGAAGAAGCAGTCCCACCAGCTTTGGCCAGTCCGTGGAAAGCCAAGCGCAAATTGCCGATGCCGAAAGCCGGACCTCGTCAGAAGTTGGAAGCGGCGAGGCGCTCAACGTTTACCGATTGGTCCCCACTGCGTCGGCGGATGATCCGCGATGGCAAAACTCGCCCTATCAGGGCGAAGTAACGGTCGCTGCCCGAACAACAGGCGACGCCAGGATTGTCGCTGCGGGCGGCGAACTTGACTTCATGGAGATCGACGCGGCGCCGGCGGACGATGTTACCACCATAAACGCAAGCGCCTTCCGAGATGACAAACTCTATTCGGTCATCGAAATAGAGCGCGATCGAACCGACCTTGCGCGCGGAATTATCAGTGGAAACATTAGAATAGACAACGTCAAGCCGGTTCAAATCTAGAAAGAAGCACCTTCCGGGCGATCCTCAGCGCGAAGGTGACACTGCCCCATCGTGCGGAGGCCCTTGGGGCCCCGCTGTCCGAAACCTACCGCGGGGCAGCAGCTATGGAACCATGACAGCACAGCCCCAAAAGTTCCGGAAGGGCAAAAAAATAAACTGCCCTCAAGCCGCGGATCAGCGCGGAACTTCACGCTGATCTATGGGTTAGTTCTTCCATGATCGCCGATCATATAAAGGAGAAACCATGAAACGTATCGCACTTGCGCTTGGCGCACTTTCCATTCTTTCGGCAGCTTATGCCCAGGACACAACCACAAAGCCGGACGCGCAGACGCCGGCGGTTGCAACGCCGGACACAAACAATCCCGCGGCTCCAGTTCCAGGTGCAAACAGCTTCACCGAAGGTCAGGCCAAGGAACGCATCGAAGGGCAAGGTTACACCGATGTAAGTGGCCTGACGAAGGGCGAGGACGGGATCTGGACTGGTACTGCCATGAAGGACGGAAAGTCGGTCGAGGTAAAGCTCGACTTCCAGGGCAATATCACAGCATCCGCCAAATAAAGACATCAAGGGAGAATCCTAATGACGATAGTTACTGGACTGTTTGACGATTATGATGATGCGCGTGCGGCCGTAAACGCCCTGGAAGATGCGGGTGTCGCGTCTTCAGACATAAGCATCGTGCGCCGCGGCAGCGCGGGTGACGGAGAAAGCAATGCGGGCGAAGGTGCAGCGGCCGGCGCAGGCGTTGGCGCTGTTGTAGGCGGTGCCGGTGGCCTTCTTGCCGGTCTTGGAATGCTGGCAATTCCGGGCGTTGGACCCGTGGTGGCGGCCGGATGGCTTGCTGCAACGGCAGCCGGTGCAGCAGCAGGCGCAGTTGCGGGCGGCGCCGCCGGCGGGATCATCGGTTCGATGACAGGCGCTGGTGTCAGTGAGGAAGATGCTCACGTCTACGCTGAGGGCGTTCGCCGAGGCGGGACGCTGGTTACAGTCCAGGCGGAAGAGAGCCAGACCGACCTTGTCCGCTCGATCCTCGACGACAACACTCCGGTCGATGTCAACGCGCGCCGCGCAATGTATCGGGAAGAGGGTTGGCAGGGGTTTGACGAACGTAATCCGGATCTTACGGAAGAAGAGCTCGTCCGCGAACGCGAGCGAGCGCGTGAATACCGCCCGCTCTGATGAAGGCATGAATTTTGAGCGCTCCCCCGGCAATCGTCGGGGGAGCGTCTTTACACTTGCGGAAAGTCGGGCGCAACGGAACTTCCCGCTGTTTCGTCGGTTCCTATCTAAATGAAAAGGATGTCGTCATGGACAATGATACGGCGAAAGCTCCGGTTCAGGAGACTGCCAACGAGGCCCGTCAGGGACCGCCCGGCCGCCCGGTGCTCAAGATTCTCATCGGTGGCCTGCTCCTTGCCATCGTTGCTTGGGGCGCTGCGGAATTGTACGGCCGAACCACCGATAACACGCCGAAAGCCGACAACAGCACGACCGCATCGCCACCAGTTCCGGCGACAAACGAGCCCACGGTAAACACTCCGGCGCAGACCAATCCCACGCCGCAGACGGGTTCGGGAGGCGATCAACAGCCGGCCAAGCCGAATGGAACGCAGTAGTCAAACGATTGCCTTAGGGAGATCGTGATGGTGGACAAGAATATTGCCGTCGCACGCGCGAGTTACGACGCCTATGTGGCGAAGGACAGAGATGCGATGGAGCGCCTCGTCGCCGAGGATTTTCATTTCACCAGCCCGCTCGACAACGGCATCGACCGGCAGACTTATTTTGAGCGCTGCTGGCCGACGAGTTATAGCATAGAGGCATTTAGCTTCATCCACCTTGTGGCGCAGGGCAACGAGGTGTTCGTGACCTATGAGGGCAAGCGGTCTGATGGACACCGGTTTCGCAATACCGAGATACTGACAATCCGCGATGGCAAGATTGCCGCGGTTGAAGTCTATTTCGGCTGGTCGCTGCCGCACGATGCCAAACCGGGAAGCTTCGTCAATCCGAAATAACATAGCAAAGGGTCAGGCCAGCCGGCTGGCTGCATTATACTAATTGTCTATAATTTCGAGCCGCGTGGAACGATTGGCTCGCCATTACGTTATTGGCTCTCAGACAGCGCAGGGGGCGCACTTCTCTATTCCGCCCTTCATTCAATTGCTACGCTAGGTAGCGAGAGCAATTGCGTGTGCTTATTGGATGGCAAAGGGAACGAAGCAAAGCATGGTTGCACCCACGACTTCGAAAAAAGCGCGCACGGGCGTACCGGGACTGGATGACATTTTGTCGGGTGGCTTGAGCGAAGGGCGGGTCTTCTTGCTTGAAGGAAATCCAGGCACAGGCAAGACGACCATCGCCTTGCGCTTTCTGCTCGAAGGGGCTGCGGCAGGCGAGAAAGGCCTCTACGTCACATTGTCCGAAACCGAGGACGAACTGCGCGAGGGTGCGCTCTCCCATGGGCTAATCATCGATGAAAACATCGACGTTTACGAACTGGTACCCCCCGAAAGCCTGTTGGACGCCGATCAACAGCAAAGTCTGCTATATTCATCCGATCTTGAACTTGGCGAAACGACAAAGGCAATCTTCGAGACGTTCGAGCGCCTCCAGCCGAAGCGCGTTGTTCTCGACAGCCTTTCGGAAATCCGCCTGCTGGCGCAAGGTTCGCTGCGCTATCGTCGGCAGATACTGGCGCTGAAGCACTATTTCGCCAAGCGCAACGCAACGGTGCTGCTGCTCGATGATCTGACCTCGGACGTGCTCGACAAGACGGTGCACAGCGTCGTCCACGGCGTCATCAAGCTTGAAGAATTGGCACCGAACTATGGTTCCGAGCGCCGGCGTCTGCGCATTGTCAAATATCGTGGTCAGGCATTTCGCGGTGGCTATCACGATTTCATCATTCAAACGGGAGGCGTCGTCGCCTTTCCGCGCCTCGTCGCTCTCGAACATCGCAAGCAGTTTACACGTGACCGCCTCTCGAGCGGGATCGGAGAGTTCGACGACCTTCTCGGCGGCGGGCTCGAGCGCGGATCGAGTTGCCTCGTTCTCGGTCCTGCCGGAACGGGCAAGACCACCTTTGGGCTGCAATTCGTGGTTTCTGCCATCCGGCGCGGCGAGAAAGCGGCAATCTTCGTCTTCGATGAAGAATTGGGCCTTCTCTTCGATCGCACCCGCGCCATCGGCATAGACCTCGAAAAGATGCGCGACGAAGGCAACCTTCATATCGAGCAGGTTGACGCAGCCGAACTTTCGCCGGGTGAATTTGCACATAGGGTGAGGGAGCGCGTCGATAGCGCCAACCTAAGGACCGTGATCATCGACAGCCTCAACGGCTATCAGGCATCGATGCCCGAGGAAAACGCCCTGGTCCTGCACATGCACGAATTGCTGCAATATCTGAACCGCCAGGGTACGACCACCATTCTCACGGTGGCGCAGCACGGGCTTGTCGGCGACATGAAGGCGCCCGTTGACGTTACGTACCTTGCCGATACGGTAGTGCTGCTTCGCTATTTCGAGGCGCGTGGGAAAGTTCGGCGTGCGGTATCTGTCATAAAGAAACGCACTGGAAATCACGAGGATACCATCCGCGAATTCCGAATAACGAAAAACGGCCTTTCTCTCGGCCAGCCTCTTGATGAATTCCAAGGTGTTTTGCGCGGCGTTCCCACATTCGTCGGCAAGGCCGAACCGCTGCTGGCGTTGGGCGTAGGGGATGAAAATTCTTAACGATCATGTCACTCGGGCGCTTATACACGCTCCGATGGGCCGCGACGCGGCTGTTGCTGGGGCCATTCTTGCGGAAGCGTCAATTGCGTCAGAGGTCTGTCCGAGCCTCGACGTGCTGACCTCCCTACTTGGCGAGAGCGCCAGCTTTGTGGTGATTACCGAGGAGGCCATAAGGAACGCCGACCTGAAGCCGCTCGCGGCATGGGTTGAAATTCAGCCGAGTTGGTCGGATCTGCCATTCATAATCGTGACGCATCGCGGCGGCGGTCCTGAGCGCAATCCAGCGGCCGCGCGATTATCCGAGGTTCTAGGCAACGTGACGTTTCTCGAGCGGCCGTTTCATGCCACCACCTTTGTCAGTGTCGCCAAGACGGCGCTCAAGGCGCGCGGGCGGCAATATGAGGCCCTCAGCCGCCTCGAAGAACTTCGCGAGGGCGAAGAACGCCTGCAAACGGCGCTTCTCGCCGGCAATCTCGGCACGTGGGAACTCGATTTTGCCAACAACGGACTGATCACATCCGATGTGTTCAGGGGCATCTTCGGTCGAAGCGCCGATCAGGCACTGACCTATGACGATCTCATTGCGAGCATCGATCCTGACGACAGGCAACGTGTCCTCACGGCCATTGCGACGACGAAAGGCACCGGCCGCGATTTCCAGGTCGAGCACCGGACGGTGTGGCCGGACGGCAGCGCCCACTGGGCCGACGCGCGGGCACGCGTCGTTTCCGACAGGCTCGGCCAGCCCGAGCGGCTGGTCGGGGTATGTTCCGATATCACCAACAGAAAAATCGCCGAGGCCGAACTTGTCCAACTGAATGAGACTCTCGAGGATCGGGTTTTCAAGCGAACGCGTGAACTCGAACAGGCTCACCGCACGCTGCTTGACGAAATCCGCCAGCGCGAGGTTGCCGAAGACCAGTTGCGGCAAGCGCAAAAGATGGAAGCGATCGGCCAGTTGACCGGCGGCGTTGCGCACGATTTCAATAATCTGCTGATGGCGGTGCTGGGCAATCTCGACCTGTTGCGCAAGTCGGTTGCCGACAATTCAAAGGCGGCGCGGCTTGTCGACGGCGCTTTGCAAGGGGCGCAACGGGGCGCCGCCCTGACGCAGCGTCTGCTTGCCTTCGCGCGCCGCCAGGACCTGCAGCTCGAACCCACCGATTTGGTGGCGCTTGTCGGCGGCATGCACGACCTCCTGGCGAAATCCGTCGGAAACGGAGTTCACATCAGCTACGACGTTCCCGATGCCCTGCCGCCGGTGCTCGCCGATGCCAACCAGATCGAGCTTGCCCTCCTCAACCTCGTGGTCAACTCACGCGACGCGATGTCGGATGGCGGCGCCGTCGTCGTCAGCCTCAGGCGTGCCGACATCGCTGCGACGACCGATGACCTTGGTACCGGCGACTATATCATTCTGGGCGTCAGCGATACCGGTCTGGGCATGGCGCCGGAAACGCTGAAGCGCGCGATTGACCCGTTTTTTTCGACCAAGGAACTCGGCAAGGGAACAGGACTGGGCCTTTCCATGATTCACGGCCTTGCTCTCCAACTCAAGGGCGCGCTCCGTATGACAAGCCGTATCGGCAAAGGGACCACCGCAGAGCTTTGGCTACCGGTTACCGGTGCCGTGAAGCAAGCAGAACCTGTCAGTGAAGAGGCCAGCACCGCCGGCAGCGGCGTCAGGGCGCGCATACTGGTTGTCGACGACGACGCTCTGATCGCCATGAGCACAGTGGACATGCTTGAGGACCTCGGGCACGAGGTCTACGAGGCAAATTCCGGCGCCGATGCACTAAAATTCCTCGAAAGTGGCAAGGAAATCGACCTTTTGATCACAGACTACTCCATGCCGCACATGACCGGTGCTGAACTTGCGGAAAACGCATTGTCGCTCAATCCGCAACTGCCGATCCTTGTTGCAACCGGCTATGCGGACCTGCCGCCCGGTTCGGGAATTGATCTGCCACGGCTCGGCAAACCGTATACGCAGGCGGAACTTGCATCACAGATCGCCAAGGCGCTCGCGAAATGAGGCGGCAGGAGGGATCGGCATGACAGCGCCGGGAACCACCTTTCACACCTTTGCGTTAGTGCGTTTTGCAGGGGAGTTGCAAAGACTTAACGTCCTTAGCCATGCAATTGATCAACGCCTGGAGCTGTGGGAGCCGATATGCGCGCTGAAGAAGGAGTGTCACTTGTCAACGATCAGACATTCCTGCGCGTCGATGGTGAACTTGCCCGGCTGATCGCAGCCTACGACTGGACCTTGACCCCGCTCGGCCCAATTGACGCCTGGCCGCAAAGTCTGAAGTCGACGATCTCGCTCATTCTTCATTCACCAGTACGCTATGGGGCGAACTCGGCATCATGATCTATAACGACGCATACTCGCGCTTTGCCGGCGGGCGACACCCCCAGCTGCTCGGCAGCGAGGTGAGAAAAGGCTGGCCGGAGGTCGCCGATTTCAACGACAATGTCATGAGGGTCGGGCTTGCGGGCAAGACGCTCGCCTATCTGGATCAGGAACTCGTCCTTCATCGCAGCGGCAAGCCAGAACGGGTCTGGATGAATCTGGACTATTCGCCGCTGATCAACGAGGACGGTGTTCCCTGCGGCGTCATGGCGATCGTAGTCGAGACGACTGCGAAGATCAAAGCCGAAGAAGCCCTTCGCAATGAAACGCGCCTGCTTCAGATATTGAACCGCACCGGCGCCAATATTGCCGCCGAACTTGATCTTGGCAAAGTGGTCCAGATGGTGACTGACGCAGGCGTCGAGCTGACGGGCGCGCAGTTTGGCGCATTCTTTTACAATGTTCTCAACAAGGAGGGCGAGAGCTACATGCTCTACGCGCTCTCCGGCGTCGACAAGGATGCCTTTTCGAAATTTCCGATGCCGCGCAATACGGCGGTATTCGAGCCGACATTCAAGGGCGAGGGCGTCGTACTCTCTCACGATATTATCGCAGATCCGCGCTATGGCCGAAATGCTCCTCACAAGGGCATGCCAAAGGGCCATCTGCCGGTTCGAAGCTATCTCGCGGTACCCGTGACTTCGCGCACCGGAGAGGTACTCGGCGGGTTGTTCTTCGGACATAACGAACCTGGCAAGTTCCAGCCTGATCATGAAACGCTCCTCGTCGGCGTGGCGGGTCAGGCAGCGACAGCCATCGACAACGCCAGGCTGTTTCAGGCGGCCGATCGCGAACTCACCGTCCGGCGTAACGCGGAAGAGGCGCTGCAACGGCTGAACGCCACGCTGGAGCAGCGGGTTCTCGACGAAATCGCCGAGCGCTCGAAAACGGAAGAACAACTGCGCCAGTCGCAAAAGATGGAAGCATTGGGCCAGCTTACCGGCGGCGTTGCCCACGACTTCAACAATCTCCTGCAAATCATATCGGGCAATCTGCAACTCCTGGCCAAGGACATGGCCGGCAATGCGCGGGGCGAACGGCGGATCGAAAACGCCCTGGCGGGCGTAAGCCGCGGATCGAAGCTGGCGAGCCAGCTTCTTGCGTTCGGACGCAGGCAGGCACTCGAACCCAAGGTCGTCAATATCGGCCGTTTCATCGCCGGTATGGGCGACATGATGCGACGGACCATCGGTGAATCGATCGAGATTGAGATCGTTCGCTCCGGCGGGCTATGGAATACCATGATTGACCCGGCGCAGATCGAGAACGCGCTGCTCAATCTCGCAATAAACGCGAGGGATGCCATGCCCGATGGTGGCAAGCTGACGATCGAGGTCGGCAATGCTTCGCTCGACGATGCCTATGTGCGGCGCAATCCGGAGGCGGAAGCCGGTCAATTCGTGATGCTGGCGGTCACGGATACGGGGACGGGCATGACGCCCGCCGTCCTCGCCCAGGCGTTCGAACCGTTCTTCTCGACGAAATCGGTCGGTCGCGGCACTGGGCTGGGCCTCTCCATGGTCTATGGTTTCGTCAGGCAGTCAGGCGGTCACGTCAAGATCTATTCGGAAGTTGGCCAGGGCACGACGGTAAAACTCTATCTGCCGCGCGCGCAGCAGAACGAAGACGAATTGATCGAGACCGATCTTGGCCCGACGATCGGCGGCACGGAGACGATCCTCGTCGCCGAGGACGACGAGGAGGTGAGGGCGACCGTCGTCGAAATGCTGGGCGACCTCGGTTATCGCGTGCTCAAGGCCAAGGATGCGGCGAGCGCGCTATCGATCATCGAGAGCGGCGTTCCGATCGACGTGCTCTTTACCGATGTCGTTATGCCTGGACCGCTGGGAAGCCCCGAGCTTGCGCGCCAGGCTCGCCAGCGCCTGCCGCAGATCGCCGTGCTCTTTACGTCGGGCTATACGGAAAATGCCATCGTTCATGGCGGGCGGCTCGACCCGGGCGTGGAACTTCTTTCCAAGCCCTATCAGCGTGAGGCACTCGCCCGCAAGATCCGGCATATTCTTGCGCTGCGCCGCGAGAGGGGATAGTCGAATTCGCCTTTCGTCAGCGCCCTTTCGGATTCTCCAGGCGCTTCGCAGTCGTGCTAAAGGCCGCAGGCGCCGCCGCTTTCACTTCCTGCGCCTTCGCCTGTTTGGGTTTTCGAACTTCCTTGTTGCTACGTTGTTGACCTTTGGCCATATCGCTCTCCTGCTCGTGATGGCGGGAGCATTGACGCTCGCAAGCGCTGGCATGCCGTCAGAAAGACCCAGCGCTGCACCCAGTTAGAGAACCATTGGCAGGCGGCGTCAAACGCTAAGTTTCAAGTGCAACATATTAATCGATAACTTCGAGCAAAGCGAGCCGGCGCTCCTCTGATCCACAAGGGCCGCCGGTGCGAGATTTAGGTGGGCTCAATAAACAAGGTCGGATCGGCCGGGAACCGCTTTCCTGCGTTCGATGAGGTGTAGGGTTGATGCTTCCGATTGGCGCGCTCCTTTTCTGATAAAGCTCAGTCTTGACCTGGTTGCCCCAAGAACATATCATGAACATATGAAGAAGAGCTTGAAACAGCGGTTGGCCATCTTGTCGGATGCTGCGAAGTACGACGCTTCCTGTGCCTCCAGCGGAACGGTGAAGCGTGACTCGTCCAGGTCGGGCGGATTGGGATCGACCGAGGGCGCAGGCATATGCCACGCTTATGCACCCGATGGCCGCTGTATATCGCTCCTCAAAATTCTTCTCACGAACTTCTGCATTTTCGACTGTGCGTACTGCATCAACCGATCTTCGAGCAATGTGGAACGGGCGCGCTTTACGGTAGAGGAAGTGGTCTGGCTCACGCTCGAATTCTACCGGCGCAATTATATCGAAGGCCTGTTCCTTTCATCGGGCATCATCCGCTCATCGGACAACACCATGGAACAAATGGTCCGCGTTGCCCGGGAATTGCGCACGACCCACGGCTTTCGCGGCTACATTCATTTGAAGACGATACCCGACGCTTCGCCGCATTTGATCGAGGAGGCCGGGCTTTATGCCGATCGCCTTTCCATCAACATCGAATTGCCCACGGATTCGGGTATTGCCCGTTTTGCACCGGACAAGCGACCGGGCGAAATACGAAAGTCGATGGCCGACCTGCGGCTGAAAATCGAGGCGGCAAACGAGCCGACCCTGCAGACAAAGCGGCGTAAGCGTTTTGTCCCGGCAGGCCAGAGCACGCAGATGATCGTCGGCGCAGATGGGGCCAGCGATGCGACGATCCTGCGCGCCAGCTCGCGCCTTTACGGTGGATACCAGCTGCGCCGGGTATATTATTCCGCGTTCAGTCCCATCCCGGACGCGTCCAAGAACCTGCCGCTGATCCGGCCGCCGCTCGAACGCGAGCACAGGCTTTATCAGGCGGATTGGCTCTATCGATTCTATGGTTTCGACATTGAGGAAATCACATCGGCGCGGCCGGACGGAATGCTGGATCTGGACATGGACCCAAAGCTCGCCTGGGCTCTGGCGCATCGTGAGCGATTTCCCGTGGATATCAACCGGTCGGCGCGCGAAATCCTGCTGCGCATTCCCGGGCTTGGAACGAAGACGGTCAAGGCGATCCTTTCGGGGCGGCGGCATCGGCGCTTACGGCTCGAAGATTTGCAGCGGCTTGGCGTGTCGTTGAAAAAGGTCAAGGCGTTCATTGTCGCTGACGGCTGGTCGCCGCACCGGCTGATAGACAGTGCCGACCTCAACCACATGTTTCAAAGAAAACCCGAACAACTCGCATTGCTCTGATGCGAAGCGTCATTCTGGAGGGCAGGGGAGATTTCATCGAATGGCGCGATGCCGCGCGGCGCCTGCTGTCGCACGGCATTGAACCCAACGACGTCATGTGGAGCGATGCCGCAGGGGCATCAGACATGCTCGGCCTTTCGATCCCCGACGCTGGCGAAGCGGCGAACGGGTCCCATGCCGTCACTGCAACTGAAAGATTCATCGACCTCGCCGAAACAGTTATCTGCCACAGCAGCCCCGCACGGTTTGGCCTGTTGTACCGGATCCTGTCGCGGATGCAGAGTGACAAGAGCCTGTTGAACATGGCTTCCGACGAGGACGTGGCGGCAGCGCTGAAACTGGAAAAATCGGTACGGCGCGACAGGCACAAGATGAAGGCATTTGTTCGCTTCAAGGAGGTCGTCCACCAGGAGGCCCGCGCACGAAGACAGTTCGTGGCGTGGTTCGAACCCGACCACTTTATCGTGGAGCGTGTGGCGCCGTTTTTCCAGCGGCGTTTCACGGATATGGATTGGATCATCGCCACACCCCGGGGGTCGATGATGTGGGACGGCCAAAATCTTGTCACGTCACGCGAGCCTGCGGAAAAGTCGACTGCCTCCGATGCGACCGACGATCTCTGGCGTACCTATTACGCGAGCATCTTCAATCCGGCACGTTTGAAGCTAAAGGCAATGCGGGCGGAAATGCCGAAAAAGTACTGGAAGAACCTTCCCGAGGCAGTTTTGATACCTGAGCTCGTGGGGAACGCCGAACGAAGCGTAATGGAAATGCGACAGCGGCAGCCCACGCTGCCGCCGCTTTTCCACGATCGCTTGCAGGAAGCGACGACGCTTCGAATTTCCGGGGAGCACGAAACCCCTGTCCCGGGCTCGCTCGACGAGCTTGGATCAGAAGCGCGGCGGTGTACCCGCTGCCCGCTTCACTGCAACGCTACGCAAACCGTATTCGGCGAAGGCCCGGCCGATGCGAGGATAATGTTTGTCGGGGAACAGCCGGGCGATCAGGAGGATTTGGCGGGACGCCCCTTTGTCGGTCCGGCTGGCAAAGTATTCGACAAGGCATTGGCGGAAGTCGGCATCGATCGCAGAAACGTCTACGTTACCAACGCCGTCAAGCATTTCAAATATGTGCCGCGAGGCAAGCGACGCATTCATCAAAAGCCCAATGCCGGCGAGATCGAAGCTTGCAAATGGTGGCTGCGGCAGGAGATCGATCTTGTGAAGCCGCAACTCGTGGTTGCTCTTGGGGCGACCGCATTGGCCTCCTTGACCGGTCGGCAAGGACGCTTGACCGATGTTCGAGGCGTCCTGATGCCGCTCGATGGTACACGATCGCTTCTTGCGACGGTTCATCCCTCTTACCTGCTGCGCCTGCCGGACCTCGAGCGCCAGCACTTGGAAATCAAACGGTTTCACGCCGATCTGCGTCTCCTGGCCGAGGCGCAAGGCGCCTAGGAGTGAACCGGCAGAATACGCAATCCGGACGGGCTGATCGCAGCTTGATGAAGCGTTCCGTCCGAACACATCCAAAGACAACTTTGGGCTGCTTTACTAGGGGATGAGACGTAACGTAGGATTGCGGCAATTAGCTTGTATTAGACGAATTTTACGCAAGAATTTGTAATCAAAGCCTATGCTAGACCGGACTGAAACTTCGCAAAGCAGAGCGAGAATGAAGAGCCCCAGGCAGATGCAACCGTGCCGGAGGGTTCATTGAGCCTGACCCTGGCAAGGCTCGAAGCGCTTGCGCCGGATCAGGCATCGCTTGCGGCTGCGAAGAAACTCCTCAACCGCTCGAATTGGCCGACGCTCGCCCAGGACGGCTTTGGCCTGGTTTGGGGCGAGTGCCAGGGGTCCGGCTCCACGCCCTACCGGACAGTCGTTTCGGAAGTCGACGCCGGGTACAAATGTAGTTGCCCAAGCCGAAAGTTTCCTTGCAAGCACGGGCTCGCGCTCATGTGGATACGGGCTGAAGGCGAGGCAGCATTTGCGACCGCAGCGGCTCCCGAGTGGGTCGCCGAATGGGTATCGCGCCGCCGTGGCCCTTCTGCCGGGCCCGCCACGAACGCTGTTAATAAACCTCGGGTCTCGATCGAGGCGGTTGAAGACGCCGAGGCGCCGGCTGATCCAAAAGCGGATGCCCGCGCCGCCGCTGCCCGCGAGCGAAGCCGGATCGAGCGTGAGGCTTCCATCGCCAATGGTCTCGATGAACTGGATATCTGGCTTGGCGATCAACTGGACGGCGGTATTGCCGCGTTTCCGGCCAAAGCTTCGGCCGCATGCCGGGTGATGGCACAGCGCCTGTTTGATGCCAAGGCGCCCGGCCTGGCGCTGCGTGTTGATACCCTGTCGACGCGACTTTTTGTGCTTCCCGCACCGGCCCGTCCCACTGCGGCAATCACCGAACTTGCAATGCTGCATCTTCTGGCCGCAGCCTATCGCCGTCAGGCCGACCTCGCCGATCCACTGCGTCAGGACGTCCGCCAGATGGTTGGTTGGAACATCACGCGTGCCGCATTGCTCGATGATGAGGAGGCGCTCCGCATATCGGACACCTGGCGCGTCTGGGCTACCCGCAGCGAGATTCAGCCTGACAAGCTGCGGCGTATCGAAACCTGGCTCCAGGGCAACGACAAGCCCGCCGTTCTCATCGAATACGTCCCGGTTGCTGCAGGCGTGTCCGCGGGCGTCTATGGCATCGGCGATACATTCGATGCCGAGCTCGTCTTCTATCCGTCCAGCGTTCCGCTGCGGGCGCAGATTGCGGTGCAGACCGGGAGCACCATGCCGTCCGACGCACCTTTGAACCTTCCCGCCGAAGACCTCGCATCGGCCTACGGCCGCTATGAGGATGCGTTGATTGCAAAGCCCTGGCTCGGTGACTTTCCAGTGATGTTTCGCGCGGCCCGGCTCCGGACCTCGGGGGAGAACATCTATCTCGATGATGAAACGATCTGCCTGCCGGTGGTGAAATCGCAAGCCGATGCGGTCTGGCCGCTTCTGCAACTGGAAAACATCGACGGTGCAGGTCTTTGGGACGGCAATGAGTTCACGCTGTTCTGGGCGGAAACGATACTCGGGCGGTGGACAGCGTGAACGTATCCAGTCTGACAGATGTGATCGTGCCGCGTCTTCTCTCGGGCGCAAAGGATGGTCTGCCGCTCGACGCGGCAGGTGTTAGCGACGCCCTGCAGGCTCTCGCGCTGGCGGGCCAGGCGATGCGATTTGAGCGTCCCTTATCGCCGGAACAGTTTGATGCCGGGATACCTGTCGTTGATCACGCGACAATCGTTCCGGACGCAGCAAGAAAGCTTCTGCTGCGGCTCCTCACCCCCAAGAACCAGGCATCGAGCCGGCTGACAGCGGCCATCGTTCGCAAACTGACCGAGAGAAGGCTTCGGTTGCATCCGTTCGACCTGCCAAAGCTCGAGACCATGGTGAGGGCATATGCGGAGCATCTCGGCGCCGAAGCCCTTGCCTTTTCGCAGCGGGAAGTCCCTGTCACGCAGCAGCAGAACTACTTCGCACCCGACAGTCTGCATGATAGCAACTGGATGCATGCGACGCCCGCGGTGAAGGCGGGATACATCCAGGAACGCCGCAAATCGGACCCGGAAGCGGCGCGCGGCCTGGTGACAACGGCCTGGCAGGCGGAAAGCGCCGAAAGCCGCGTACGACTTCTC
The DNA here is from genome assembly GCF_900104165.1 of Phyllobacterium sp. YR620. Taxonomy (NCBI): domain Bacteria; kingdom Pseudomonadati; phylum Pseudomonadota; class Alphaproteobacteria; order Hyphomicrobiales; family Phyllobacteriaceae; genus Phyllobacterium; species Phyllobacterium sp. YR620. The sequence goes on along the minus strand of NZ_FNJP01000007.1, from coordinate 15,047 downwards.
GAAGCTTTGCGGGAGAACCTGTCGGAAGCCGACGCGCCTTTTCTCAAGGGTCTCGACAAGGATCGCGCGCCCCGCGTGCGCGACCTTGCTGCAAGACTGCTCGTCCGGTTGCCCGCCTTTGAAGGGGACGATCCGCCCCTGCGCGCTGCACTGGAGTGCATCAAGGTCACGAAGTCCGGCATCCTTTTCAAGAAGAAAAGCCTCACGCTGGAGTTGCCCGCAACGGTCAGGGAAAACACCGTGATGGCCTGGCTCAACGAAACCTTCGGCCCGGTCGGACTGGATAAACTCGCCAACGCCCTGTCGCTCTCGGTGGAGGCGATGGTGGCAGCAGCCAAGCAAGACGAACTTCTGGTCGCCTTTTTGCTCATGGCCACACAGGACAAGCGCCTCGATATCGTGAAATTGATCAGCGATGGTCATCTCCATGCCAGTTGGGAGCCGTTCATGCGGCTGGAGGCTGATCTGCTGGCGCAATATCCGCCTGAGATGCGTCAGGTATGGGCCGCCTATATCTTCCGCCCGGACAGGTGGACGAACGACACTGCACGGTGGATCATAGGCCAGCTGGCGCGTTTTCTCGGCGGCGAGGCGACACAGGCCCTCTTCAGTGATCTGCTGCGATCCAAGCAATGGCAATCGTTCGGCAATGAAAAGACGTACCTCGACGCGGATATCGCAGCCAGTATGGCCATCATGTGCCCGGCACCGATGCGCTCCCTGCTTCGCACCCAGCTTGCCGCCTTCGATCCGGCGGAGTGCGGCAACGCCATCCTTTTTCTCGATCTCATGGACAAATTGGAGACCATAGATGTCTGAAGCTTTACTTCGTCGTCCTGCGGAAGAGATTTACTCGGCCGAACTGGAGGCGCTCGCGAAGGGCGACGACCGTCCCCGTCCCACCAATTGGAAGCTCTCACCTCAGGCGGTCGCTACCTATCTACTGGGCGGCGATGCTGCCGACGGAACGCCTATCTCGGCCAAATATGTCGGTAGCCGACGGCTGATCGAGACGGCGATCGCGACGCTTGCGACTGACCGGGCGTTGCTGCTGCTCGGCTTGCCGGGCACCGCCAAATCCTGGGTGTCCGAACACCTCGCCGCCGCAATTTCCGGTTCCTCGCAACGTTTGATTCAGTGCACGGCCGGCACGGACGAGAACCAGATCCGCTACGGCTGGAACTATGCGCTGCTCCTCGCCAAGGGGCCGTCGCCGGAGGCTCTGGTCAAGACGCCTCTGGTACGGGCGATGGAAGAGGGCACGCTTCTTCGGCTTGAAGAACTGACCCGCATGGGCTCGGAGGTGCAGGATACGCTGATCACCGTCCTTTCGGAAAAGACCCTGCCAGTGCCGGAGCTCGACATTGCGATCAATGCTGAACGCGGCTTCAACATCATCGCCACCGCCAACAATCGCGACAAGGGGGTGAACGATCTGTCCTCGGCTTTGAAGCGCCGCTTTAACGTCGTGGTATTGCCGTCGCCGGGCACGCTGGAGGAGGAGACGCAGATCGTCGTCAAACGCGTCAACGAGATCGGCAACAATCTCAGACTGCCGGCGATCCAGCCTGCGGACAAGGAACTCGCCCGCATCGTTGTCCTGTTCCGGGAGATCCGCGACGGCAAGACGTTGAATGGCAAGATCAAGCTCAAGACCTCGACCGGCACGCTTTCAACCGCGGAGGCGATCTCCGTCGGCGTGTCGGCATGGGCGGAAGCTGCGCATTTTGGCAATGGCCGTATCGATGCAAATGCGCTTGCTGCAAACATCGTCGGTGCTGTTGTCAAGGATCCGGTGCAGGACGGCGTTGCGCTGTCTGAATATCTCGAAACCGTCCTGCGTACGCGCGATGGCTGGAGCGACCTCTACGAAGCTATTCGCGAGGTGGTCTGAGCCGTGAAGCGCCAGGCGCATCTTTTTGGAATTCGCCACCACGGCCCGGGCTCGGCGGCCCTGTTGAAGGGTGCGCTGGATGCGCTCGATCCCGCCTGTGTGCTGATCGAGGGCCCGCCCGAGGGCGATGCGTTGATCCAGTATGCGGCGCTCCCCGGCATGAAGCCGCCGCTGGCGATGCTGTTCTACGCAGCTGAAGAAGCTGCCAATGCGGCTTTTGCCCCGTTTGCCGATTTCTCGCCGGAGTGGGTTGCGATCCAATGGGCCATCGCGCGCGCCCGTCCGGTGCGGTTCATCGATTGGCCCGCCGCTGTTTCGCTGGCGCTCGCCAAGGCCGGGCGCGAAGAGGACGCAGCAGACGCTGACGCTGAAGCGGACGAAAGCGGGAACGACGCCGGTCACGCAGGGCGCCTCGATCCTCTCGATATGCTGGCCGGCGCAGCCGGATACAGTGACGGGGAAACCTTCTGGAACGGTTTGATCGAACAATATGGTGGCGGCCAGTCGCCCCTCGACATCTTCGCCGCCATTGAAACGGCCATGACCGAACTGCGAAAGTATCCCGGCGGCTACGATGACAGGAGCGCTGCGGAGCGGCTGCGCGAAGAGCGCCGTGAGGCTTTCATGCGGATCCACATAAGGGACGCGCTGAAGCAGCACGATGGCGAAGTCGCGGTGGTGGTAGGCGCCTGGCACATCGGCGGGCTGAGCACAGCCACGTCCGCTGCCGAGGACCGTGCAATCATAAAGGACCTTCCAAAAATAAAGGTCGAAGCGACCTGGGCGCCCTGGAGCGATGGGCGGCTGAGCCGTGCCTCCGGATACGGCGCAGGCGTGGTTTCTCCCGGATGGTATCGCCATCTTTGGGACCTCTATTCGGGCGACCGTCACGATGGACCAGAGGCCTTTGCGGCGGGCTGGCAGGCCCGGACAGCGGCGCTTTTACGGCAGGAGGGGTTCGACGCTTCGACGGCCTCCGCCATAGAGGCCGCGCGCCTCGCACTCGCACTTGCAAGCATGCGCGGGATCGGCATGCCTGGCCTCGCCGAAATGCGGGATGCATCCCTTTCGAGCCTTTGCCACGGAGACGATATCCAGTTGGCGATGATCGAGCGGAAACTTTATATCGACAGCCGTATAGGCAAGATCGATAAGGCGGTTCCGCAAATGCCGCTGGCGAAGGATTTCGAGCTTTGGTGCCGCAAGACGCGGCTCAAGCCGGACGAGCAGCCGAGCGAAATAAAGCTCGATCTTCGCAGCGAGGCAGGCCTCCTCAAATCGACCTTGCTGCACCGTCTCAATCTTATCCGCGTTAATTGGGGCCGCCTGATTGACGCCGAGGCGGGCCGGGGAACCTATCGCGAGATCTGGAGCGTGTCCTGGTCTCCCGACATGTCTGTCCGCCTGGCAGAAGCCCTGGTCTGGGGGCTTACCATTGAGCAGGCCGCGGCCTCCGCAACCGTCGAACGCGCTCACAAAACGGATGGCATTGCGCAACTTGCCGAACTTGTCCGCTACGCACTGGTTGCCGATCTTCCGCAAGCCGCCAGCACCTGCATCAACCTTTTGCAGGCGACCGCCGTGCATAACAACGATATTACCGACGTGATGAACGCCGTCGCTCCTCTCGTGCGTATCGTACGCTACGGCACCGCCCGTAAGCTGCCGGAGTTGGAATTGCGTGCCCTGATCACGGCGCTTAGTGCAGAAGCTAATGCCGGTGTCCGCGTCGGTTCTCGCCAACTCGACGACGAGGCAACCTTGCAGCGCTTGAATGCAATGCGCGCCTACGACGAAGCCGTCGGCTTTTTTGGGGATTCAGGACTGCTCGAGGATTGGCGGCGTCAACTCGCGCTTATGGTCGATGATGCGCAATCCCTTGCGCCTCTCATCGGTTTCAGCCTGCGCCGCCTGCATGATCTCGGCCTGTGGGATGAGTTGCAGGTGTCGGCTGCCTTCTCGCGGCATGTGCTTGGTGAAATGCCGTCCCGCGCCGGCGCTTTCATCGAAGCTTTCGTTGCCGGGTCCGCGGACGTGCTTATTCAGGACCAGACGCTGCTCTTTCTGATCGACGAGTGGCTTTGCGGACTGGACGAGGAGACTTTCGTCGAGAGCCTGCCGCTCTTCCGACGCGCCCTTGCCGGCCTTGATTCCGTCGGCCGAAAGCGAGTGCTTGAGCGCATCGCGGGCGGCAGAAAGGAGCGGAGGCCAGTGCGATCCGTGAGCGAAGAGAATCCCGCCTTCGAACGCGCGCTCCCGCTGCTGAAGCAAATCCTGGGAATAAGCGCATGACTTCGGAACAAATCCGCCGCTGGAAACTGGCACTTGGCGATGACGACATGGATGGACTTGGCGAACGCGACCAGCGACTTGGCCACGCGCTGTCTGCTCTCTACGCGTCGGAGACGCGGGGGAAGCGCGGCGGGCTCGGTGCTTCTTCCCCGAAGGTCTCGCGCTGGCTCGGCGATATCCGCGAATTCTTCCCCGCACCGGTCGTGCAGATTATCCAGAAGGACGCCTTCGAACGTCTCAATCTGAAGGCACTGATGCTGGAGCCGGAATTCATTGCGACACTGGAAGCAGATGTGCATCTCGTGGCCGATCTCATCTCGCTGCGAGGCGCGATGCCCGAAAGGACGCTGGAGACCGCCAGGATGGTGATCGACAAGGTCGTTGAGGAACTGATGCAGCGCCTTCGGGCAAAGACCGTTGAGAAATTGTCCGGCGCTCTCAACCGGTCGCGGCGGACACGTCGGCCGCGGCACGCCGATATCGACTGGCCGCGAACGATCCGTGCCAATCTTCGCCACTACCAGGAGCGCTACAACACGGTGGTGCCGGAGACGCTGATCGGTTTCGCCCGCAAGACCCGCACGAGAGCCGATCTCGATCACGTCGTGCTGTGCGTCGATCAATCGGGGTCGATGGCGACATCCGTCGTCTATGCGTCGATCTTTGCGGCGGTTATGGCGTCCCTGCCGGTTCTTTCAACGAAACTCATCTGCTTCGATACGGCTATCGTAGATCTGACGGAGGAGCTGGCGGACCCGGTAAAGGTGCTTTTCGGGGTTCAACTGGGGGGTGGCACCGATATCAATGCTGCGCTTGCCTATTGTGAGACCAAAATCGACCGGCCAGGCAAGACGCACCTCGTTCTCGTCACGGACCTCTGCGAGGGCGGGCATGCAGCGTCGATGCTGGCGCGCGTAGCGGCATTCAAGCAGGCGGGCGTCAACGTAATCGTGCTGCTGGCGCTGTCCGACGACGGCCGGCCGAGCTACGACGTGCGCAATGCCAGCGCGATCGCCGCGATGGATTGTCCGGTCTTTGCCTGCACGCCGGATCAATTTCCGGATATGATGGCATGCGCCTTGACGCGGCAGGACATCGGACAATGGGCAAGCGCAAACGGCATCGACCTCGTGCGCGCGGCCTCGTAGTAGGTTGACTTTGTATATTCTTGAACCATATAAATACAAAGACAACCACTGGAGGTCGCGATGGCCCGCGAACATGCTGCGCCGACCCTGACGCTCAATATTCATGCTGATCCGAATTCCGTCCAGGCGGCGTTCCTGCGACGGGCAATGTCAGCGCTGGAGCGCATCTCCGCAAATGCGTCGGCGAAGACGTTGACGGATGCGCTTGCCGCCCCGACCGACGCCGGCTCGCTTGCCCAGCTACTCAGCCGCTCGGATATACTGGGATCGGCGGTGACCGATCTCGATCCACTGGTCCCGGCGCTCGCCCGGAATGTCGAACATCGCCAGCGGCTGCTCAAGCTTGCGGGCGGCGTATTGTCCGCAGACGAAGCGGGCCGAATCCTTGGCATCACCAGACAGGCGGTCGACAAGAGACGGCGGTCGAACACAATGCTGGCTGTTCGCGAAGGCGGCGACTGGCGCTACCCAGCCTGCCAACTCAATGAGGGTGAGGTGATTGCCGGGATCGCCGATGTCGTGCGTGGCCTTGCGTCGGCAGGTCCGTGGGCAACTCTCGACTTCTTGCTTGCTCCCGACACAGTGCTTGGCGGTCGATCGCCACTTGAGGCGCTGCGGCACGGAGAGGTGGACGCCGTCTTGCGGCTTGTCCGCGCTGATGGATCGGATGGCTTTGCCTGATGGCGGCAAGCACTGATCAGCGTGGCCCTTCCGGGGCCGCGCCGCCACCGCCTGCCTGGCTCGACACAAAGCCCTTGCCAATCGACCTGTTGCCTGCCGGAACGGTGCTGCATCGCATCCACCGTTCCACACTTGCCCCCGTCTTCTTCGGACCGGGAAAAGGCAGCTCGCCAACAAATCGCTTCGACAGCGCCGGCGGCCGCTTCGGAGTGCTCTATGTGGGAATGTCACTAAGCGGGGCACTGGCGGAAACGATCCTGCGTAACCCGCAACGGCTGATGGTGCCCGCGTCCGAAATTACCAGTCGAGCCGCAACCGAACTCAGATCGCAACGCGATCTTCGTATCGTGCGGGTGCACGGAACGGGGTTGCAGGCGCTGGGCACGGACAACGCGATTTCCACAGGGCCATATGAGCCATGCGGGCAGTGGGCTGACGCACTATGGGATCATCCCGACCAGCCTGACGGACTGGCCTATCAATCGCGACACGATCCCGGCGAGATCTGCATAGCGCTGTTTGAGCGTCGGGACCTGACGATCGCGATTGACAGGACTAGACTCCTGACAGCGATTCTGAAGGATGTCGCGGTCCTGCTCGACCGCTATGGGAAGTCGATATCGCCCAGCGCATGAGGCCTGTCCGGTGGCAACATGGACCATTGACGCTGGAGAAGAGGGGAGCGCCTTTTGAAAGCGCTCCCTGTCGAATCAGGCAGCCATCGCTGCCGGGTTCAAAGCGCCTTCCGCCAATGCGGTCAAAGCTTCGTCGGTTTTCGTTTCTTCCTGTAAAGTGGTGACGAGAAGCTTCTGTGCGTCCTTTAAGCCAAGCTCGCCGGCCCAGCGGGCCAATGTCCCATAGCGGGCCATTTCGTAATGTTCGACGGCTTGCGCGGCTGAAGCCAGGCCCGCATCGAGAGCTGGCTGCCCCTTGAAATCTTCGAGGATTTCGTCGCCTTCGGCGAGGATACCTTCGATAGCATCGCAAGTCTTGCCACGTGCCGGCTTGCCCAAAATCTCGAATACCTCCTGGAGACGTTCGACATGGATTTCGGTCTCGCCACGGTGCTTCTCAAAAGCGGCTTTTAGGTCGGGCGAGGTTGCGCCACGTGCCATCTTGGGCAATGCCTTCAAAATCTTGCGCTCGGCGTAGTAGACGTCTTTCAACGTTTCATGAAACAATGTTTCGAGTGTTTTGTCGGCCATCAGTGTGTTCTCCTAGTGGGATATCTACAGGCTTCCAACGCGGGAGATACACTAGCGTTCCGTAACACCGCGCGATGGCTTGCCGATATCTGGTCACAAGGACCGCGATCTCAGAGATCGCGCCGCCGCTAATCTCCGGTCTGTTGATTAGCCGCCATAACTTTCTTGGATTCAGGGGACCCGCGATACCGCAGAAAGATGGACAGAACGACAAGCATGGCAGTCGAGAAGAACTCCGATTGCCAATTTTGAAACGACTCGAACCAGAACTGGGCGTTGCCCATATAGCTCAACGGCGTTAGCGCCGCCTCCCCGTGCAAGGCGGCCTCAGAGTTGTAAGTGGCGAGGCTTGCGAAGAAATGCCCGGCGAAGGACAAGCCGAATAAAGCCAACAGTGCCAATCCCAGGGAATGATCGTAAATCCAGCTTCCGCTGCCGGGGTCCTGCTTTTTTTCAGGCTTGTCAGGATCGCGCGATTCAGAAGAGCCCTTTTGAAAAAGATAAGCCGTCAATACGACGTAGGTCGCCATCTGCAACCACTCGCTTTCCCAGTTCTCAAACAAAGCGGACCAGAATGCCTCATCGGACAGGTAGCCGGTCAGAGACAGGAGCGCTTGCCCATGAAGACTCAACTCCTGGTTTTGTTGCCGCCAACCGGACCAGATCATGCCGACCACGCTCCCGGCAAAGGCCAGAAAAAGCGCAATTGTCAGCCCATTGTTTCGCAGGAAACGCATTCAACCCTCTCCGACCGATCTTAAACGTCGACGTGTATTGTCTTAAGTTCTTAACGGCACGATTCCTGGAACGTTCCGCACCGGACATGGCAGAAGCCGGACGGGAAGCGCAGTACCGGGCCTCCAGAATTTCAGCGGTTTCCAACTGTTGAGACGGTCTTCGGTTGAACGAAAATAATCGCATGGTGGCTTTATGCCGAGATCGTTGCAGCCGGTGATCGCGATCGGCCAGCAAGCACCGCCGATTATTTCGCCGGTGCACGCCTGTCACGTTCATTCGCTTTTGCATCTGTCTTGAATGTCGCGTCACCATCCGACTTTCCCGAAAGCACCCGGGGGTTCGCACTTACGACGCCGTCATTGTCCGAACCGTGGCCCGTGCGGGCAAATTGTCCCTTGGCGTCCGCCTTTGGGGTCTTCTGGGAGTCTCGGTTTTTGCCAGTGTTTGACATCGGTATCTCCTTTGAGCAGCAACTTACGACCGTTGCTTTTGGTTCCCGCCCGGGTCTCCTTGCAGACCAAGCGGATAGCTCATCGCAAAGAGACCGGCGGCGCTGGACTAGTTGCGGTCAACAAGGCTTAATACCGAGCGGGGATGGCTCGGGGGATGCCGATCATGAAATCACCGCAGCAAATGGATGGTAGTGGCGATGTTCTCGACGCTGTTGTCATCGGGGCCGGCTGGGCGGGCCTCGGTGTAAGCTATTGGCTGGCACGACGGGGCTTGCGCCATAGCGTGGTGGAGCGTGGTCGCATAGGAGAGACGTGGCGCACGCAGCGGTGGGATGCCTTTCATATGAATACGCCCAACGTGCAGACTACAATGCCTGGAGACCGGTACGAGGGTAAGGATCCGTACGGCTGCCTAACGCGCGACCAGTTCGTCGCCCTGCTCGAGGACTTCGCCGGGAGAAACGGCCTGCCTATCGAGCCCGACACAGCAGTGAGCGAACTTACGCACGAGAATGGCAACTATCGGCTGACCACCTCACGCGGCACACATCGGGCGGGCAACGTGATCATCGCAAGCGGCAGCCTCAATCGTGCGGTGCGTCCGGTCTCGTCGGATGCGATGCCGCCTGATATTTATCAGGTCGACGCTTCGGGCTATCGAAGTGCTGCCGATCTGCCGCGTGGAGCGGTTCTGGTGGTTGGAAGCGGCCAATCAGGGGCCCAGATCGCTGAGGAACTGGCGCAAGCGGGTCGGACGGTGTTCCTTGCGACGAGCCGCGTCGGGCGGCTCCCACGGCGTTACCGCGGGCGCGATATCATGATCTGGCTGGATGAAAGCGGGTTTCTCGACCTGCGGCGAGAGGAGATCATTCGGTCGGCCGGACGCATCCCGGCGCGTGGTGTACTCGGGTCGGAGCACACGATAAGCCTTCAGGCGCTCGCCGCCCAGGGGATTGTGCTTCTCGGGCGATTGACAGGTGTTGTGCATGGCCGCCTCGCTTTCGCCGACGATGTCGAAGCAAATGTTCGCTTTGGAGACGAAGCCTCGGATAGTGCCAAACGCTTTATCGATGAATATATCGCCCGAGCCGGTATCGATGCGCCGGTTCCGGTTCCTGACGCAGCGGAGACGGTCCAGTGGCATCGGCCGGATCCCGCCATCAATTCGCTCGATCTTGCCGGGTTCGGTATCACGAGCGTGGTGTGGTGCACCGGCTTCAAGGGCGATTTCAGCTATGTGAAACTTGCAGCTGCGCTCGACGCTGCCGGACAGCCGATTCACAAGGATGGCGTCGGGGTCCTCCCGGGCCTCTACTTCGCGGGACTGGATTTCGGCTCGACACGCAAGTCTGGCATCATATTGGCGGTCGCCGACGAAGCAACTCGTCTTGTCGAACACATTCTGGGACGTTCGTGATCCGTTGGCATTCACGAGAAGCTGCACTGCCCTCAGTACTCTTTGTTCCTTATCGCCCTTATCGTTGCTATCCCCCGCAAGCCTTCCTTGTTGCCGGTCGCCGCAACGGCCTCAAAAATGCGCAAGGCATCGGCGAGCCGGTTCAACTTCATGTAGGAATAGCCGCGCAGGATCATGAGGTCGGTGCGTTCGGGAGCGATCCGCGCCCGCTGGTCGAGTGCGAGGATGGCCTCGTTCGGACGGCCGGCGTTGAAGGCCTCCGTTGCGCGCGACGAAAGCAGTGCGATGTCGAGTTCGATCTGGCGGGATTGCTGCTGGCGAGCCTTTGAGGCGGCCACCGCGGCCTTGTCGCTGAGACCGGCACGCAGATAGGCAAGGCTTTGGCCATAGGCTGCGTCGCTCCGCTGTGCCTCAGACCGGCTCAGGAGGCCGCGTTCGAATGCTGCGGCTGCCTCGAGTGGGCGATTGATATCCATGAGGCACCAGCCACGCGACAACGCGTTCTCGGGTGAAAGAGCCTGCGGGTCGATCGTTGTCGTGCAGCCGCGGACCGAACGCGCGCCGGCATTGTTGGTGGCCGCGCGCGTCGCTTGACGCGGACGCGCTTCCGGCGATCTCGGTCGGGGCGCCTGCTCGGTTTGGAGTGCAGGCTGCTCGTATGCGTCGGCTCGCTGGCGGGAAATGGTCTCGGCGACCTGGTCCGCCAGCGTCCGAGGCGCCGCCGGTGGGCTGGCAGGGGAAATCGGGGCTGGCATATCCTGCAGCGCAAGCGGCGTGGTCAGGGTCGGCCGCAGTTGCGTTTGCTCCAGCGTGTCGCCGAACCGCTCGGGCGAGGGCGCTAGCCCGGGTTGCCGCGTCTTGCGCTGTTCACCGAGCCGCGCGATGCGCTCCGAGCGACCAGCCCAGCGCCGCTGGATCGCCGCTACGCCTGCCGCATCACCGAGCTGTTGGCGCGTCAGTACGAGCCCGTAGGAGGATGGTTCGTCGTCCGGCTTCCACTGCAGGGCCATCGAGAACCAGCCTGAAGCGGTCTCGAACTGATTGAGCAGATAAGCGTACCAACCGAGCTGCTGCGCGGCATTGGCATCCTTTGCTTCCACGACCTCCGGCACCATGCGCTGCAGGATCGCAGGCGCAATCTCCACCGGCGGGTCCTGCGCCAGAAGATTTGCCACGGCAGCCATGTAGACCGCCTTCGTGTCGTCCGAGCTGTCGCGCCATTCGTACATGACTGCTTCGGCTTCTGCCGGGCGCGAGCGCGCGATCATCGCAAGTGCGAAGCCTTGCGCGGATGACGGCGCGCTTTCGCGATCATATGAAAGCTTGAACCATTTTTCTGCCGCCTCGAAATTATTGCGGCGCAGATAATACCAACCGAGGATAAGCGGATCGGAAGGCCCCGTTGTAGCGGTCGCAAGTTTCTCCACCCGCTCGATATCGGGCTGGGGTACGACAAGTTTCGGGTCAGACCCTGCGTCGGCGATGGCTTTGCGCGCAAGGTCGTCGCGTATCGAATCGAATTCGCTCTTCCCGTCGGGCAGGATTTTGGCCTTTGCCAACAACGTGTCGAGATCGGGCCGCGTCAGGAGCGGCAGCGCCTTCTGCACCGTCGCAAGCCGTTCAGCCGGATCGGTACAGGTCTCGAGGATATATGCGTAGGCAGCTTTCGCACGGGCCTCGCGATCGGTTTTGGCGAAAGCTTCGGCCGTCCGCCACAGCACGTCGATCTCGCTGCAGGTCATCAGACTGTTATGGGCCGCGCCGACGCGGATCACCGTATCGTACTGCTTCAGGTCGGAGGCATTGATCAGTTGCTCGCGCGCTTCGGCAAGGTCCAATCGGTCCATCAGATCGGCGGGCGGTGTCCAGCCTTGTTCTGTACTCTGCCTATCCTGCACGGCCTTGCGCAATTCGGCGAGTTTGCCGTCGGCATAGAGCTTCCACATGGCATCGAGCGATGCATCGGTCTGAACTGGCACGGCGAGGGGATCGGCGGGGGGTGTCCAATCGGGGTAGAGCGCCCGCAACCGGGCGATCTCCGCCGCCAACCGGCGCTGATCGCCCTGGCGGGCAAAATAACGCAGCGCGGTTTCATCGACTTTCGGCGTCGTCGCGGGAGCAGGCGGCTGCTCCGGTGCAGGCTGCGTGCGGCGAGCAGGCGTTCGGCCGGACTGCGCGATGACATATTCACCGGCTGAATCCGCTTGGGCGGAACTGCCTTTTGCGCCTCCCATCAGCGCCGACCGGATCGTCTCTCCGGCCGTCGCCGACTCCGGCAGATAGCTTTGCTGAAGCGCAAAGGCTGCGGCGCAAGCGACCATCAGGGGTGCGATGATGAGGACCGGCTTCTTCATAAACATTCCGGATGCTGACTATGGGCGAACGAAAGCGATAATAAATGCAGCGTTGACGGGTAGTATAGAGACGGTTCGAACGAGCGTACGGCCTCCGGCAACTTTACCTTGTCCAGCACGCAAGCGACGAGTGCCGGAATGATCGCATACCCCGCGTCGGAGAGCGTTTCCTTCACATTTCCGCTGTCGCTGTCGGTAATGACCACCTGGCCGCTTTCCGAGGTCATGCCCTTGCGCAACCTCGTAAGCAATTCCCGGTCGTAGATGCGGGCACGCATAAGGTAGAGGGGAATGCGCAAGGCGTTGTACCCAAATTCCGCGGGAAATCCCTTGGCGGGCTTTAACTGGGTTTTGGCTGACATCCAGTCTGTGGGCAGCGACCGCGGACCGGCACTGGCCTTATTGAGAAGCCCGACGCCGGTCATGCTCAATTGCATCCAGTCTGTCGTCTTGTCGATCGAGGCAAATTTCGGAAAGGCCTCGAAGACCCAATAGGACAGGTTGATGATCGGACCGTCAGTGCGGTCGGATTCCGAAAATCCCTTGGCACCGGGCAGCAGGAGAAGGCGGTCCTGCCATTTGACAACGTTCGATTTGCCGATCCCGCCGATAATCGTTTTTGCGGCGCCGATGAAATCGTTGCGTTCCCACTCGCCTCCCGCCAGCAACAGGGCATAGGCGATCAGAATATCGCCATCGGAGGCATTGTTGCTGTCGGCAATGTGCGGTTTTGCCGAGGGATCCCATTTCCACATGGCAAGACCGTCGTCGCGCAACAAAAGCTCGGTTTTTGTAAATGACCAGATCAGATCGAAATCCGCCTTGCTATTGGCAAGATATGCGAGCAGCAATCCATAACCCTGGCCTTCACTATGGCTGATATTGCCGTTCGCATCATCAATCACCCGTCCACCTGCATCAATGAAGCGTGATTTATAGGCGGCCCAATCCGCTGGTTTCACGGTTCCCGACAAGTTTTGCGCCATCGCAACTCCGCTGCCGGCCCAGGCGAGCAAAAGACATAGAAGGCAGGCATAGGCTCTCATATGCGCCTCCCGAGATTTGCCAGCATCCGCGAGGTCGCGATGCCAAGCACGCTGGCAAGGACAACAAGGATTAACGAAAACCACAATATATTGCCGGAAAGCCAATTGGCGATGACCAGTCTCATGTTCGAAAATGACAGCGGCTGTGACTGAACAAAGGTGTAGTTACCCACCGGGACCATCTGCATTTCGTCGGTGCCGGCTTTGTAGATGGAAATATGGCCCTGGAGTTCGGGCCAGTGATCCTGCCGCGTCAGGGCGCGGACGCCCTCGATGAGATTGTCGTCTGTTGCCGACGTTGCCACTGTCCACACCCCGTCGCCGTTCGGATTTGGCCGTTGGGCAACGAGGAGCGTAGCGGCAGGTTCCGGCGTATAGGGCGCATCGCTCTCATCGGAGGTCATGAGGCTCGCCAGGGAAATGTTGAACGTGCGGTTCAGCCAGTCGTCAAAAGAAGAAATCTGGCCGCGCCAACCTCTACCGGAAAGCCGCTCGCGCCACTCGTTGAAGTCGCTTTGGGTATTTTCCTCTGGTGCCGGTTCGACATTGCCTTTGACGGCGCTCCAGATCGTCCGAGTGTTTTCGGAAATCCCGGTCTGCGTCAGGACACTCGATTCGATTTGCGGGATGGCGCCGATAAACAGGGCATTTGAATTCATGGCGGAATTCGCGGTAGCCCTCGGATCGACCTCCATCGGCCGTCCGGCAGCCACGGCCATGCGGGCAAGCAGCGTTGCGGCCGCCGACAGGCTTTTTTCCCCGGCGTTGTTCATCACGACAGGCAATGGCTTGCTCGAACGGTTATAGGGGAAGCTCGTTCCGCTCAAGCCGGCAAGGTTGGGGAGGGTACCGATCCTGGCAAAACTTGGAATGACGAATTCAGACGAATCGAAGAGCGCGAACCGCGTCGTCGAGGATGCGTTGGATCCAGGCGCGCAGATGGAATCCGTCTTGGTGGTAAGCGCGGCCTCGATGGTGATCAGGTTCACGCCGGGCCGGAAGTGCCGCATGGTGAAGCTGATCGGAAAATGCCGCAGGATTTCGCCGCCTGAAGTGGTTATCGGTAGCGTGGCGGCAATATTGTCGTTGACGTAAATATTGATCTGACTGCCCGGCAAAACGTCTTCCGAGTAGGCGGCGTCGAGGAGAATGGTCGCCTTTCCATACTCGTTCGCGTAGAAATCCGAAGGAACGCCAATTGCAAATTCCGTACGCAGCCGGCGTCCGGTGAAATTCTTCGTATCCACCCCAAGTTCGCTGAGCTTTACCCGCGATGAAGAAATGAAAAGCGGCACGTCGGGTGACCGCCATGTCTGGGTAGAAATGAACGTCCGCGGCACGCTGAGATCGCGCTTCAGCGGGTCGACGAACCCGGCAACCGCATTGGTGACAGATTGCCAATCGGCGCCGCGAAAGCGGAGTATCGAACTGCCGTTTGCAGGGTCGTCCACGAATGCCACGCCAGGCGCCGTTCGACTGTCTCCTGCCCACGGCGCGAGGGATTGCAGTTCCTCGTCGGTACCAAGAAGGACCGTCAGCGCACCGGGCGACTGCTCTGCCGGCAGGGTGGACGAGACCGTCACCGTCTGGTTCGGCATATTGGCAAGGATCGCCAAACCCTGGGCTGTGTGAAGCATGGGAGCCGTCGCTTGGGTGCGGTCAATGGCGGGAACGACAATGTTGAACGCCGTTCTTCCGGTCCCGTCGACACCGATTGCACGTATGTCGTCCAGCTTTTTGAGCCTGCGCGGATTGTCCCCGGTGAAAGAAAGATAAGTCTTTGACGGATCGACTTCAGTCCACAATTCGTAGGTCGATTG
>NZ_FNJP01000011.1:0-3391 GCF_900104165.1 Phyllobacterium sp. YR620 | reverse complement strand
GAGGCGGTCGGAAGCTGCCGGAAAGTCGATGGTGCTGATCTTGGAGGCCGTGGCGGAAACGGTCAGCTTGTGGTCGGCCTGCTGCAGGTCGGACAGTGTCGTGAGGCTCGTCTTCAATGCGGCAAGGTCCGATGCCAGCTTGTCGAGCTGTTCCTTGGTGGCTGCCTTCTTGTCGAGCGCTTCAATGTCGGCGCCAAGGGTGGTCTTCACCCCGGCGAGGCCGGTGGTGAGCGTATCGAGCTGTTGCTGGGTGACGGACGACTTGTCGAGGGTGGAAAGCGCGGTGGTTAGCGCGTCAACCCGCTCCTGCAGCCCTTTGAACTCACCGGTCAGCGCGCCGCCCTCGGCCTCGCCTGCACTCGCCCTGGCCTGCAAGGTGGACAGGTCGGTGGTGATCGTCTGCAGGTCGCTCTGCAGCTGGCCGACCGTGACGCTCACCGTGGCCGTGCCGGCAGCCGCCGCCTGCAACTCGCCAACCTTGGCACTGAGCTTGGCATTGTCCTGCTTCAGCGCATCGACATCACTGGCAAAAGTGCTCGATGCTGCCTCGGCGTCTTTCTTGTCATCCGAATTACATCCGGCAAGCATGGTGCAGCCGAGCAGCCCGGCAAGCAGTGTTCGCGTTATGGTCATGAATTCCTCCAAATGAATCAGTAATGAAAACCGTTTTTTAAATCGAAATATCGGCGCTGCAGCCGCTCACCCGGAATTGCAGGAGGGGCGCCGAAGCGGCCCCTCCAGATTTTCTACTGGACGATCTGAACGCCGGGGAGCGGATTGGCCGTCGGCTTCGAGTAGTCGCCGGCCGGGCCCGAGGGCGGAGTGAGAGCCTCATCCTCGCCCCATCCTGTCGGGGTCTTGGAGAGGGTGTAGGCCAGCCGCCCGCCATCCTTGATCTTGTCGAGCGGCAGCCAGGTGCCTTGATAGGTGGCGCCGTTGAGCTTCATGTCCTGAATGAAGCGGACATCATCGAGAAGGGCGCTCTTGCCGCCGGTCGAGAAGCGCAGCTTCTTGCCGTTGGGCATCCAGAAGCTGATGCCGTCGAATTGCGGCGTGGAGATAGCAAAACCCGGCTGGGAAGGAATGATGGGATAGATGCCGAGTGTCGCAAAGACGTACCAGCTTGTCAGCGCCCCGACGTCGTCATTGCCGGGAAGACCGCCGGGATCGTTGGAAAAGTTCTTGTCGAGAATTGTTTTTAATACATATTGCGCGTGCTTCGGCGAACCCGCCCAGTTGTAGGCCCATGGTGCGGAGAAGGCCATTTCATTGCCGACATAGTAGTTGATGGATCTCTCGCCGCCATTGAATTGTTTCGCTGTCGGCTCTGGTCCGGACAGGTCCGGCGTTAGGGAAAACAAAGTGTTCAACCTGGTCATCGCTGCGAGCTTGGCGGTTGATCGGTCGGTACCGAGCTTGTTGATCAGGTCAGACCAGGCGTGCCCGAAAGACCAGAAATAGTTGGGTTCGGTGGCTTCGTGGAAGTAGATACCTTCCTTGAATGGTCCTTTCATCGCCACCCCGGCGGCATCCACCGTCACTGCGGCCCGATCCTTGATTGTCTTGGATGCATCGTCGAAGACATTCGTCCAGTTGGACGCCCGAGCGAAGAGCGCTGAGATATCCGCCGGCGTTACTCCACCATCGGCGAGTGCAGCCGCAGGGATGCTCTTGAGGAAGGCGGCCGCCGACATGTCATGGATGGAACTGTCCACCGTCGAGACAGCGGCGTCCGAAAAATAGCCGTTCGTAAAATAATGCTTCACCTGCGCTTCCGTCGTCCAGCTGCCGGTGTTGTAACTGCGCTTGTTATTGCAGGCGCTGTTTGGATCGAACGTCGCCTCTTTGAAGAACTTGGCCGCGCTTGCGAGGTCGAAGTTCTTCGCACCGAAGGCATATGATCCAGATACAATGGTTATTGAGTTGTGGCCCGACATCGCCCATGCATCGTCGGAACCGTCGGCAAAGTGCGGAAAGTTACCGCACTGCTTAGCGATTGCCACCAGCGACTGCATCATGTCGCTTGCCTCGTCTGGCGCTACGAGCGCCAGGAACGGCGCCTGCGTGCGATAGGTGTCCCATGTCGAGAAACCGGAATAGTGGGTTTTGTAGCCGCCCGTCGTGCCGTCGGCCTTCTTGTAGGTGTAATCCGAGACTTTTGCGGTTTCGCGCTCGGGAATAGGTGTATTCAAGACCTTCTTTCCGTTCGACTCGTCATCGTATGGCGGCCACACCTCCTGGCCGGAGGCGTCCCTGATCTTTGCCTGGCGGAAACTGCGGTATTCGCCATTGACGTCGCTATAAACGGTCGGCCCGCCGAATACGCGGTACAGGGAGGAATAGAACTGAATTATCTTCTTCTTTTGATTGTCGGTCAGTTTGGCGGGATCGTTCTTGGCAAGATCGATCTGGACGGTATTCAGACGCTTGTTCCAGGTATCATCGGCCAGCTTACGAATGTCGTCGAAGGACCAGCCGGGATTTTCGCCCTTGAACTGGGCATCGCCAAGCACGTTGAGTTTGGCGTTGGCGACACTCACCGACGAGGTGCCGATCTTGACGAGCACGGTTTTGTCTGCGTCGCCCAGATCAAACTGGAGCGCAATGGTCTTGTTCGGCGTAACGACGTTGACGGTATCGGCCGCGGGTTTGAGGGGCTTGTCGAAGGCTGCATAGAAATAGACCGGCTGGTTCCAGCCCCCGCCCCATGGCGCACAGAAGGCGGAGACGACCGTCTTGCCCGACAGGGATTTGCCGGCAGGATCGACGGTCAGGTCGACCATGTTCGCCGGCACGCCCGCACGATTCTGCGAATTGATCCGCGCATCGAAGTGCAGGAAGGCTTTGTCCTTGTTGTCATAGGTGAGACGCACCATGCCGGTACGCTGCGTAGCGGTCAGCTCGGTGGTGATGTTGGAGCCGTTGAATTTCACCTTGTAGTACCCAGGCTGGGCGAACTCATTGGCCCGGTCAAAGCTCGGACCCGACGAAGCGCTGATCGTAGAAGCCGTATTGTTGGGCAACATAGCGACTTCGCCGTGGTTGGTGCAGCCGGGACCGTTAAGGTGCTTTATCGAGAAGTAAGGGATGGTCGTCGAACTGTAGAGGTAGCCACCCGATCCGTTGAAGCCTGAACGGTTCATGGACGGACCAAAATTGACCCAGCCGAACGGCAGCTGGGCGCTCGGGCTGAGATTGCCCGAGAACCCGCTATCGCCGTTGACCCCCGTACCTATATAGAGATTGACATATTTTGTCAGCGGGGCGTCGGAGCGCGGGCGCAGGAATTCGAGGCTCTCTTCCCATGGGCCCGAATAGGGCGCCAGGCGCTTGTCGAGCGCTGCCGTGGTGTCGGCGATCTTCTTGGCGAGGGTTTCGAGGGTCTTCGGCA